>NVXV01000019.1 GCA_002734085.1 Fluviicola sp.
AATTTTAGTATATTCATCTTGCTTTTTTCTTCAAAACTAGACCGGCAGAACTTATTCTATTTACGTGCTGGTATTTTGTGGGGGAATCAGTTTATTTTATTAGAAAAAATGAAATAGAAGATACATTCAAAATTGCAGAAATACTCGTAAACGACAAAGACGAATACGTACAAAAAGCAGTTGGAAGTTGGATTAGAGAAGCTGGAAAACGGAGCGAAGAAAAATTAAAGAAATTTCTTAATAAATATGCAACTGAAATGCCAAGGATTACACTTCGCTATGCAATTGAGAAATTTGACAAGGAAACGAGAGAATATTATTTAAGTTTAAAGAGTAGAAATTAATAATACAAAAAGACGCAATGAATCAGAAAGTAGATTGGTTCTTCGACAAAGACAGTAATTGGCAGAAGGAATATAGAAAACTTCGAGCAATCGTTTTAAGTTGTGGACTTATCGAAGAATTAAAATGGGGAGTTCCTTGTTATACATTTCAGAAAAATAATATTGTTTTAATCCACGGATTTAAAGGATATTGTGCACTTCTATTTCACAAAGGTGTATTGCTTAAAGACACCAATAATATTTTAATTCAACAAACCGAAAATGTTCAATCTGCTCGTCAAATTCGATTCATAAATTTTCAAGAAATAATTGATTTAGAACAAATTATAAAAACCTATATTTTTGAGGCTATTGAGGTAGAAAAGGCAGGGTTAGAAGTAAAAATGAAGAAGACTTCCGAATTTAAAATGCCTGATGAATTTAAAAACGCATTGGAAAATAATTCCGATTTAAAATCTGCATTTTATGCTTTAACACCTGGACGACAAAGAGGTTATCTTCTGCATTTTTCACAAGCAAAACAATCCAAAACTCGGGAGTCGAGAATTGAAAAGTGTACAGATAAAATCCTCAACGGAATTGGCTTGAACGATAAGTATAGTAAGTGAGAGCGAAAAAAAACGTTACACAACAATGTATACAAAACCGTTAAACGAAATATAAAAATGGCAGACATGTACTATATTCTTTTTTACAAAACGATTGACAATTATATTGAAAAACGAGTTCCTTATCGTGGCGAACATTTGAAACATGCGAAAATGGCGGAAGAAAAAGGAACTTTAATTATGGCGGGAGCACTCGCAGAACCACCAGACGGAGCAGTTCTCGTTTTCAAAGGAGATAGCATTGAAATAGCAAAAGATTTTGCAAAAAATGACCCTTACGTAAAAAACGGACTAATTACTGAATGGTATGTTCGCCCTTGGACAGTAGTTATTGGAAATAATTGAAAGAATAAATTATGACAGAAACTGAATTTCCCGTAACGTTGCCATTGAGAATAGACTGGAGTGAATTAGATTACTTCGGACATGTAAACAATGTTTCATTCTTTAAATATGTACAAGCTTCTAGAGTTAATTATTGGGATCATATTGGCCTGACAAAATCTCACAGAGAAACGAATATTGGACCAATGCTAGTATCTTCAAAGTGCGATTTCAAAAAGCCATTGTTCTACCCTGGGCAGGTAAAAATACTTGCTCGTGTAGAATTTATTAAGAATACTAGCTTTAGTATTTTTCATAGGCTATTAAATGACAAAAAAGAAATTGCTGCAGAAGCGCAAGATATTATGGTTATGTACGACTTTAATCAAAACAATAAAATTCAGTTTCCGACAGACTTAAAAGAAAAGATAGAGCATTTGGAAAAAAGAATATTTTAAAACGAATATAAAGCGTATTCGCCCAACAAAGGCTAAAAAAACATACGGGCTGAAAGGATAAGATGAAATTTAGTGTACAATAGCTGTTATTGTCCGTAAGAAAGAGATAATAATATCTATTTACTTACTGAGGGTAATCTTGCGGGCATAACTTGTTTTTTAATGCTAAACGATATAAAATTGCACTTTCAACTAATAATTTAAAGTGTTTGTTTTATTTCTGATGAATTTTACAACTGCCCAAAATAGCAGACTTTTTCCAGTTAAGATGAATAAATAATTCTTTGTTATAGTTTGATTATATTTGATAATAATAAATATCAGCTATAAACTATGACACAAAACTATCTCGTACTTCTATTCCTAACTATACATATATAAAGATGAAATTCGGAGAAATATTAAAAAAGACTGAACACCGCCCCTGGAAAATACCAAGTGGAAGTGGTAAGTTTTATCAAGAATGGAATAACGCTATATTTTTGCATTGGCAAGTAGATTTACCTACATTAAAAAAGTTTGTTCCGGAAGAATTAGAAATAGATTTGTTTGAAGGCAAGCCATGGGTGTCATTAGTTGCTTTTACTGTGGAGAAAATTAGACCAAAAAATCTACCTTCCTTTTCGCCAATTTCAAATTTTGATGAAGTTAATATTCGTACATATATAAAATCAGGGGAAAAGTCTGGGGTTTATTTTCTTAGTATTGAAGGAGGTAAACGATTATCTTGCAAGGTAGCCAAGGGAATTTCTGAACTTCCATACCGCTTTTCCTCTATTAAACGATCAAAAAAAGCATTTGAAAGTTCAAACGTCGAATTTAGAGATCAACTAAAAATTCAGTATCAGCTTGGAAAACCAAATAACAATAAAGACGAATTGGATAAATGGCTCACGGAGAGATACGCGCTTTTTCAAGACACCCCCAACAGCATCAACGAATTTGAAGTGCATCATTTAGAATGGAATATCAATGAGATCCAAATAGAAGACTTAACAGTCAATTATCCAAGGTTTAGTAAGTTAATTAAAAACAAACCGAATAAAGCACATTATTCAAAAGGGGTAAAAGTCATTGCTTGGGGTAAAATAAAAAAGAAGAGAGTTATAGCTTATCGAAGAAAGATTTAAAATCTAAACACCTCTATTTCAAAATATTATTTACTTTTGCCGACAATAAGTATCTACTACTATAGATTGACCTAAAAAAGATTAAAGATTCATGAAGTATTTGATAGTTATACCCCTAATGCTTACGATTGCATCGTTTACAGGACTCGGGCAAAAAGAAAGTCCCATACCAACAATGATTTTTAGCTACGAAAAAATAACGGAATTCAAATTTGATAAAGATGTTCAAGATTTTGTAGCTATAGATTCAATCGTATTTTCTGATTCAATTATGATTAGTGAAAGCGAAGTTTTTGTTAAAGGCTATTCAAATAAACCAGACAAATCACTAATGGTTATAAATGTTGGAAAGAAAAGGGGTTCAAGTAAAAAGAGGTACACCTGTCAAAATGGTGAAGAATTATACGCTGTAGTTGTTTCGCCAGATAAAAAATACATTTCCATAATTGGAGTTCATAATAAGTATATTTACGAAATAAAAGCAAGTAATTAGAAGAACAATTAAAAGAAATGAATTCTATAAAGCAAAATTATTTCATTATTCTAATCTCTATTATCACACTTACTATCCTCTTATCCTCTTGTGGATTTAATACACAAAGATCTTCGAAGGCAAAGGGTAAACAATGGGTTTATATAGAGTTAACCACCGTAACAACATCTGACACAACAAACTATTACTATTATGGACAGGTAAAGAAATCTTTAATTCGAGATATTGATTCTAATGCTGGATTAACGGGTTTATTTACGTTGTCTAATATTAGATATTGGAATGATAATGATTTATTAGAAGTCTACGAGGATGAAGACTTAGAAGGAAGTCTTGTATTCAGTATACAAGACATTAAAGAAATTGTATTATACAAAGTTGATCCAGTATATTCGTTTGAAATAGATGAATTACATGCAACATGCAAAGCTATAAGAGCCAAAAAGAAGTAACTCATCACATATGCGATTCAAAACCAACACGTTAAAATCATTAACATGGCGAATAAAAATGTATTCTTTCTACTGCTTTTCCTACCAGTAATTGGCTTATCTCAACTTTCGGAGAAGGATAAAGAATTTATTCGTCAGGAACTATCTGAAAAAATTAATGGTCTTCGAGTTAGTTTAGGCGTAAAACCACTGAAATTGAACGACACGCTTCAAAAAGCGGCAGCATTTCATAGCGAGTACATGGCGAAATATGATGTACTTAGTCATGATGAAACAAGGTCAAAGTATAGAACACCTAAGAAACGTGTAAGCGAATTTGAAGGTGATATTTTTGATATTGTGGGCGAAAACATTCTCTACTCTACTCCACAATCTTTCCCGCTAAAAAAGAAAGAACTCGTTGCTCTGGCTAATGAAATGTTTACGAGTTGGAAAAATTCACCACCTCATTATGCCAACATGATCGACCCAGAATACGTATTTGCTGACTTAGGTTTTAAGACAGAAATAAAGAAAGATATCGTCTATGCTACTCAGGTTTTTGGAAGAAAAGGACATGTATTTGAAAATCAAATTTCAGACAATGCTTATGGATTGGTTCAGGCTCCAAAAGATTGTGAAAAAGAATACAGTACTTTCTCTAACCTTATCATGAGTATGGGGAATAATCTAGAAATTAAAGGAAATGAAGTAATCTTGTATTATCATAATATCGACTATTTCAAAAAAATGTTTTCAAACCCTACCGATGGAGTTGCGATAGACTTGATTTCAAAAAATCAAATGGCGTGTGGTAAACCAAATGAACTAGATGTTAGTCCTGTCTATGATGGTATTTTATTAAAACCCATTTACTCACAAGAAATGCTCGCAAACAATACAGCTAAAAGTGATTACCGCGTAATTACAAAAGTGGGCGAAATTCCGGCTGAATATCTAGATAAAGACTATACTCCATCCATTGTTCTTATAAAAAATGGAAAGGCTTGCAAGTACCTCTACCCTTCCCAAACCCTCAGTAAAGCGTATGATTTGAGGCCCATTGAGCCTATAACCAAAGACGAACTCTCGGTTGAACTACTCAGAGAAGGTATTGTACAGTCACAAATTGTGAATTACGATTTTAAAACGAACGTTACCAGAGCGGTTACAAATCCAACTATCTATAATTATTCTGAACCTATTCATTCTATTCGAATCCTCTCCTATAGTTCAGTTGAAGGTGATTCGATTAATAATGATAGACTTCACAAAGCAAGGGCGGATTATATTCAAAATCAGCTAACGCGTAAACTAAGTGTTCCTAATGAGAAAATTGAAATTGATGCTCGAGAAAACTGGAGTATGATGGATTTTCAGCTGAATTACTTCGAACGAGAGGAACTCACCTCTATTCCCCATGATTCGCTTAAATCAATTCTTGCAACCGATGATAAATCTCTTCCGTGGGACTCTTTACTCTTTAGTCAGCGAAGAGCAACAGCAATAATTAATTATGAAGGACAATTTAACGATAGTCTTTCTTTAGAATCATTGGGTGCATTTAATCTAAGAACAGCTGTTGCATACAACGATCCTGACCTTGCCAACAAAGCACTTTATAATATGTACAATTCAAAAAACTACAATCCATACATATTATTCGAACCACAAATTCGAGAATTCATCGAGTCCAACCCAAAGACAATTTGTAATTATTCAGCGCTGTTGTCATCCAACTACTCAATAGATCCCTATGCCGTTTCTAGCTTTATTCACAATTGTTTAGTCAGCGTAAAGAAACTTGATTTAGACACTCGTACAAACTTACTTCACCTCTACACGCTCGTTGGAAAATATCTTTTGGATAACTGGGACGTACCTTCTGAAAGACTTTCAAATGTCATTCATCCATTAAAAATTAAAAAATTTAGTTCAACTGAAATCAAGAATGAACTTATTTTGAATCTGCACTTAACATTCATCGATTATTTCGGGCAGGTAAATGATGGACCAAATATCTCCAAGTCCTTTTATTTCATTGCCGACTACTTTAAAACACGCTCTTTAGAACCAGAAGACGATGTAGATCTCGCACTCTTTTTCAATAAGTGGAGCATGTACACAATGGCTATAAAACACCTACTTCCAAGATTTGAAGAGAATAAATTAAATGAAGACGGTGTATTTGTACTTGCAAAAACAATGAATTTTACGAATTATGGCGACGAAACCGGTGAGTATATTGAAATCCATCAAAAAGCACTTGAAGTCAACCAGAAAAGATGGTGTAGATGGATCAATATTGACTTTCAAGTAAAGAGAAATCACAAAATTAAAAGGCTTTACTGTGAATCGTGTGAGTGAAGGTGTTAAGTTGCTTACAACGAGCTTTGAATTACAAACGCAAAGAATCAATTCAAAGATGAAAAACATCCATTATCAAATGTTTCATCGTTTTTGATAACTAAGAGCATGTAACTGAGGAACATTATTATAGATAACCTTAGAAGCATAATGAATCGCTATGACGAATCATAAAAAAACAGTAACTTTGAGTGGATATACATCACTAAAAAGTATCATTAGCATGACAACGGGTGTTGGATAATGATCAAAAAGGTGTTGTTATAAGCAAGTTATGTTTAATATATCATGAGATGAGAATTACTACAATAATTTTATTACTCGTATCATTTAATTTAAATGCTCAGGATGAATTGTCCGTTGAGCAAAATTGGAGTAACCCTAAAGAATTACCGTTTCAGATTATGAGCAGTGCGCTGTATTTTACTAAAGTTGATGGTGAGCATTATGCGGAGTTTGAAATTCGAGAAAATGATAGTGTTTCATCAACTTTTTATATGAACATTGATGATGGATTAAAGCATGCTAGTTTTCTTAAAATAGATAAGAACTTGTCTTTAGTTCCTGTGACAAATCCCGAACTTACGAAAGAACTTTTTTTTAAAACAGATTACCGCACAGAATGGAGTACGAAAATTTTCGAGGGAAATTATGATCGAATTAAAAATTCAGACGGTACTCTTTCTTTCACTCGTGAAATCATATGTAGTTACAAAGGAAACAACTATAAGACGCAGGTATCATATACGAAAAAGCCATTTGAATGGAATTTAATCACATCATCAATTATTTCTAATGAAAAGGGGTTAGATGCGATCTATCTTTGCCCTGTAAATATTGGAGATACATTTGCTAATGTTTTTTTTATTCATTTTTCTTCCGAATTGAAGGATTTTGAAATTATAAAAAAGAACATATTATATAGCGATTTTGGTTTTAACGCCAACGAAATTACGCCTATAACAAATTATGGCGACTACGAATTTTTGTTCAAAGACACTCCTGGTTTATTATTCAGGTTTAACTTGAACAATTCTTCTTCATTAGGTCTTAGTACTGTCCTATTTGACCTTGAGAAAAATGAGATTAATATTAATTCAAAACAATTTGATAATAAAGAAATTAACCTCATACCAGACTTCAACGAAGCACAAGCCAAAATAAAGTCAAGCGGAGAGTTTTTGGATTACTTTATTAATCTGTCTCGAACAAAAATGTCTAAAGGCAACAAATCCAATACAGGATTTGATGCTGATTCTGGAGAAGATGTATTATATGTCAGATTGAAAGATAAAGAATACAGTGAAGCAAAAGGATTTAAAAATGTCCGTAAAAATTATCATTTATTAAAAACGTCTAGATTAAATGAAGATTTTTATTTCATATATGATGAATTTCCTGAAGAAATAAGTTATGATGACAAAATAATCCTCGGTAAGGATAGTTCTTTTAAATTATGGATTATTCAATTTTCGAAGAATAAAACAATTCTATATGAGATTGGATTTGACTATTCCGAGATTGATAGTTCAATAAATGATAATTACATAAGTTTTGATCAAATAGATAACTCCACAATAAACATAGTTTTGTACCTCAGTGGTAGTATGTTCAAACCAACTAATAAGTACTTAATCGGAAAAATAAACATAACAGCAAATAAGCGGCACTAACGCGACCGCCTATTTGCAAACCGTTTCAGTTAATGCGAGTATTCTTAATCATATGGATTTTAATCAGCTTAGTTTTTATTTGGGTTTCATACGAAACTGAGGAATCTAATGACTTTTATGATATTAAGGGGCTTAATTCAGACCTGAAGAGAAAGCTTGATATAGACTTGCTTGAAATCAAGAAAAATACAGACTCAGTACACGAAGTTTACAAAAACTTTTATGACGACTTTCTAAAAGCACCGTATGAAAGTTTTTCTACTGACTATTTTGAATTGGCAAACATTCCGTTTGATCTAGTTAACTCTAATGGGTTGAATTTAAGCGAAACTAAGGACTCAGATTCTTTAGCTAAAATTATGATGTTGAGTTTGGCTGATAATCTCAAAGATGATAATTGTAGCAGAAAATCTACAGACTCACTTTGCATTTATAAACTTGAACTGAAAAGAATTTTACAGGAACGAAATCCAATGGAGGAGCAAACATCATATATGTACTTTACTTCATTACTAAAGCCTTTAATGGACAGAGATTATTTGTCCGAAGAGGAGTTAAACTATCTGATTCTTTATAATCATTATTTGGTAACTTTAATAGGGGAATAAATGTAACATTCCTATCTAGTAAACTGTTTAACTAATATGATGAAATGGTTTTTAATGTTACTTCTTGTTGTATTATATTTCAATTGTACTTGTCAAGAAAAGCTAAATACTTCTAATATCGAACTAGATAGTACAAGTTTTAAAAAAATAAAAGAGCAATTAAATGGGTGTTGGAAAACCAAGTACTATCAATTTAAATATCAAAATAATCTTGGTGGTGAATATAAAAGTCGTGTTCATTCATCCGCTCCTATATTTAAATTAATCATTAAAGATGGTGAGGTTTTCCTCGAATGGATTGAACTCACAGGAGGAGGGTCTTTTCAAAAAGTAATCTCAATTAATAAGAATAAGTTAATTGTTGAAAACGAAGATAACCTAAAAGTCATTTATAAGAGAAATAAGAATTGTTCTTCCCAAGTTAGAGGTATTAAATAATCCAGACAAATAAAAACAATAAGAAAATAGACGGTTGGGGATTGAAGAAGACAAAGAAAATTCTTAACGAATACAATCTAACTATAGACTAAATCTGTCACTAAAAATCCAAATCCTCCTTCCCCTTGGTCTGAATCGTCTGCAGCTCCATAATTGACAGGATAAAGTACATGATTAGGATAATAATCGAGAAAGGCCAAAAGAAGAAGTTTACTTTAGCTACTTTACCGCCAGAGACAATAAACAGTCCTGCGACCAAAGCTAGTAACGCATAAATGCTCCAAACTACAATTCGATAAGCTCCTATTTTTTGTTTCGAAATCAAGTGAAGTAAGGAGCTCACAATAATCCAACCTGTTAAGCCAAGAAGTATCCAATAAAGATAACCTGTCGTTCCGAAAAACAATAACAGAATGATGCCAGTCATAAAGGCAACGGCTTGTAAAATCGTATCTAAGAGTTTAATTGGGTACATATTTTATAGTTTTCGTTTAGGATATTCATCGTCCCAATCCAGAACGTTTGGTTCGCCTACTTTTCCAACGGATTTTCCCACAATCATAGAAACTGCAGCGTCTCCTGTAACGTTTACAGTTGTTCGTAGCATGTCGAGCGGTCGATCAATGGCAAAAATCAAAGCCAAACCAGCTTCTGGGATTCCCGCTTGTGCGAGGACGATCACTAACATTACCATTCCAGCTCCAGGAACAGCTGCCGAACCAATACTTGCGAGTGTAGCAGTCGCAATTATTCCCAATTGGGTACCAAAATCGAGATCCATTCCGAAAGCTTGAGCAATAAATATAGCTGCTACGGCTTGATACAAACTTGTTCCATCCATATTGATGGTTGCACCAATAGGCAGTACAAAGCTCGTTACCTCTTTACTGACTCCCAGGTGTTCCTCTACCCTTTCCATTGTTACAGGAAGCGTTGCTGCTGATGAACTTGTACTAAACGCTAAAAGCTGTGCTGGAGAAATACCATTCAAAAAGAACCTTGGAGATTTCTTTGTGATCAGGCTTACTAAAGTAACGTAGAAGATAATCATGATTAGTAAACCCAGGACAACACTCACAGCATACCATAAAAGCGCCACAAATAGGTCTTTACTGGGTGATTCGACCACCAGGGAGGCTAGCAGTGCGAAAACACCGTAAGGAGCCGCTAACATGATTAAATCGATCAATTTCAAGATGACTTCATTAAATCCATCAAAAAAGGCTTTGACAGGTTTGGAGCTGGATTCGGGAATCAGAATTAAACCGATACCAAAGAAAATGGCAAAAACGATTACCTGCAACATGTTTCCATTATCCGACGCAGCGAAGAATATGTTGTCTGGAATTAAATCTTCCAACGCTTGTAATGGGCCGTTCTCCTTTTGTTTCGCCGCATTGTCAATATTTTTTTGGGCGTCGCCCATACTACTTTCTACAAGGTTTGTTCTAGTTTCTTCATCAATTGATTTCCCAGGTTGGATAATGTTTACAATAGTTAAACCAATACAAACAGCTATTACAGTCGTTCCCAGATAAGTTAAGATTGTTCTAAGTCCCATTTTAGAGAGCTTTGAAATGTCTTTTAAATCAGAAACACCTTTGATTAAGGAAGCAAGAATCAAAGGGACTGCTATCAACTTTAACGCATTGATAAACATGTTTCCAAAAGGCTTAATCCAGTTACGTACGAATAATCCAGCACGTGTTATATCGACTTCTTTTCCATCAACGGTTATTGAGGTCATACTTGCCCCCCAAGAAGTACTTAAAAGCACCAAACTAAAAATCACACCGACAGCCATTCCAATCAGTATCTTCCAATGTAATGCTACCCCCTTTTTCTTTTTTGACATAAAATTATAGTTGCGTTGTTTTACTTCGTAATAAATGGTCTAACAGCGTCATAGCAGCCATAGCCTCAACAATTACTACAGCTCTTGGAACTACACAGGGATCATGTCTCCCTTTTCCTTCGACCGTAACTTCTTCACCTTTATTATTGATGCTTTTTTGATCGCGCATAAGCGTGGCCACAGGTTTAAATGCTATACGCATATTAATCTGTTCACCGTTAGATATTCCACCTTGTACACCTCCACTATTATTTGAAGTAGTTCTATTATTAGCCTTAATTAAATCGTTGTGTTCGCTACCAAACATTTCAGAGCCAGCGAATCCAGAGCCAAATTCAAATCCTTTAACAGCATTGATCGAAAGCATTGCTTTTCCGAGATCAGCGTGTAATTTATCAAATACAGGTTCTCCGAGTCCAATAGGTGTTCCCATTACTTGACATTGAATCACGCCTCCAACGGTATCGCCTTGTTTTCTAACCTCTTTCAGAAAAGTTATCATCTCCTCCGCCACTTTCGGATTTGGGCAACGAACAATGTTCTGTTCCGCAACTGAGTAATCTATGTCTTCAACTGAAAGCATTTTTATTTTCCCCACCTGTTCAACAAACGCATGGATTTCGATTCCTTGTGCTTTTAAAAATTGTTTGGCAATTGCACCCGCTACAACTCTAGAAGCTGTTTCACGAGCACTTGAACGCCCTCCTCCTCTATAATCACGGTGACCATACTTTTTATCATAAGTGAGATCAGCATGAGAAGGACGGTACTTATCTTTTATATGCGAATAGTCTTTCGATTTCTGATTTTCGTTGTGAATGACAAATCCGATGGGAGCTCCTGTCGTTTTTCCTTGAAAAATTCCCGATAAGATCTGAACTGTATCCGATTCCTTGCGCTGTGTCACAATCTCTGACTGACCCGGCTTTCTTCGGTCTAATTCCTTCTGGATTTCAGCTTCATCAATCTCGAAATTCGCAGGTACTCCATCAATCACTCCCCCAATAGCGACTCCATGAGACTCACCAAAAGAAGTTAATCGAAAAATTTGACCAATTGAATTACCTGCCATACCACAAAGCTAACGTTTTCGTAAAAATAATGAAATTTGTATTGGAGTGGTTTAAAATGATGGAATGTTATGAACTTGTTGGTTTAGCACATTCAAATTTATCGCATGCTAAAATAACGAGAAGTGTAGCGACCAGAAATAATTACTTCATAGTTTAATCTTTTTTTAAATATTGAATCTTTGCTCCTTCATGCTGAACAATCATACTACTGGATGTCAACCCAAGAATTATAAAATCAAATTCTCCACCCGTTAGATCTAGCCAACGTATTATTGTTACCTCATCTTGTCTCATTAGCTTAAACACTGGCGCTGTTGAAATATACTCTTCAGATTTACACTCTCCTTGAAAGGTGTCCTCAATGAATCTAAAATTTTCAACTATAGTGTCGTTCTCCCAATACCTAAACCACTGCCCTTTCATTGAGTTTTTGACATCAGAAAGATTTGATAAATCGATAGTATCTGACTCATAATCGGTGCTTAATATTTTAAATTCAGTTCGTCGATTCGTTTGATGAGCTTTTTCCACTTCTTCCAACGATTTTAATTTATTAATTTTTTCTTCAGGTATAAGTGGTTCTGAATCGTTATAACCTTTGGAAATAATTCGATCGGGGGCTACTTCTTTGTAGATTAAATAAGTCCTAACAGCCCTTGCACGTTTGCAAGTCAAACACATTGAATATTTATCTGACCACCTTGTATCAGTGTGTACCCCTACTTCAATTACCAGTGATTTGTTTCTTAACAAAAAACTAGCAAGACTGTCGAGGTAAGTATAAGATTCCTGTTGAATAATTGCATCAGCTAAAGAAAACCTAATTGGATGCGCAGAAAGCTTGTCCCCTTTTTTAAAAATCGTGTCTTTAAAAATGACGGTCTGCCCATTGATCAAAAAAGGGCAAGTAAAAAACAGTACTATGATGAATACAAGTTGTCTCATTCAAATCTTTTCTACAAAAATAAATATTAATCGAATCGGAAATTTTTACAACAAAAAGCCCATTTTATCTTCAACAGGAGCAGGAATATCGGTATCATTAATCATTTCTCTCAGGTCAATCTCAATTCCAGTAGAAATAGATGTTATAGGAACATCATTATACGTTCCTTCAAAAGGGTTTTCCGAATAATCACCAATTTTCTCCATTAAAAAGAATACCCAAATAATCATGCCCGACACAATTGGACATAGCACTTGTGATAAAATATCGCCTTTGAAGATATCAATCAAACCAAAAGGAACTATAGCACAAAAAACAAATGTCAACCAAACCGCTGTTGACGCGTATTGTCGAGGAAAAGGAAAGTTTTTTATACGCTCTGCCTTACCTTGCCCAGCGTATAAATTATTGATATGGTGATGAAACTCCATGTGTCTAAAGTCATCAAAGTAGTCTTTGTAATTTAATTCTTGAAGTCTTACTGATTGATTCTTTAATAGTTGTGTAGCAGGATTCGACTTGCTTTTTATCTGTTCAATCTCTTCAGCTGTGAGGTATTTCTTAAGGTCGTTAATGAGTTGATTTTCATACTCTTCGCAAACAGTCGGTGCAAAAACTCCTTTCAACCTTTCCTCCTTATGTTCCCAGGGTTTACTTAACCTTAATTGATATCGAAGACAAGTAAGCCAGGCAATATGTCTATAAAGAATTTCTTTTTTAATGTCATCTGAATGATCCCCTTTTATAAAAGCAACAGTGGCAACCCCCATTGATCTGCTATCATTCACAATACCCCCATAAATTTTACGCGCTTCCCAGGTTCTGTCGTAAGAACTATTGTTTTTAAAACCAAGGTAAAAAGCAACAGCAATACCGATCACACCAATAGGTTGCCAGGGCAAAGAAAAATGAAATTCAAAATAGTATGCAGCGAAACATATAGCTCCTGCATAAAGAATTCCTAATAAAAAAGGCCATTTTGACCAATTAAAGGTCATCCAAAAGCTATAGTTCTTTTTTATATACATCAGTCTGAATAATAATTATGTATTTGATTAACAATTAGTAAATATAGATATTAATATTATTACAAATAATCCAACTCTTTTATTTTTAAAAAGATCAACTTTAATGTTTTTACTCCTTATTAACATCAACTTTTAAAGGAGCATTAGACTCATAATTTTTTACCTCGATTATAGTCGCAGGCATACTGTAGTCATTAGCTACTAACCTAGCTATTACATCATTCATAACTTGCGATCTAATTGTTCTATGCTCTGAACTTCTGGTGGTTTTAAAAGTATCTACCCAGAACTGCACTTTAATATTAATGGTATTTGTGGACAATTCATCAATCGTAACAGAAGGCTTTTTATCCCCTTGAAGCACACCTTCGATCTTAATGAGCTCTTCAGAAATAAGATGAACGGCCTTTGTTGCATCATTTTCATACGCAATTCCCACCACAAATTCATACCTTAAAAAACCATCTATCGTATAATTTTGTAAAGGATTTTTGAGGATAATTGCATTTGGCAAAAAAACATCCTTTCCATCCCGCGTTTTAATAAGTGTTTCTCGTATGCTTATGTCCTTTACAAATCCGATGATATCATTGACTTCAATCAAATCATCTAATTTAAAAGGGCTTTTAAATGCGAGAATTATCCCGGCTAAAAAATTCTCTCCAATATCTTTAAGTGCGAATCCTATAACAAAAGTTAAAAGTCCTGCTCCAGCTAATATTTTGTTTGTGAAAGAGTCGAGACCAATCAAGTACAGACTTATTAAAATCACAATTGTTTTTATAACAAAACTGACAATTTGAGATATGAAAGTAGATGTAATATAGTTCGGTGACTTATTAGCTAAGTGCTTCCTAACTCTACGTTTTATGAAATTGGCAATAATAAACCCTAAAACAATAAACAGAATGGTTAATCCAAGATTGATATAGTTTATTTTCAAATATTGAACGACATCGTTGTAAAATTGAACTGTCTTATCCATTTCTCGTTATCTATTAAATAGATTTTTTTAATATACAGACGAGTTTCTCGCAACTAGAAGCTCAGTACATTAAATGCTGTTTTGATTTATCTTTCCAACCTGCTTTATAATCGGAATCAACAAAATATATTTTTTTATCTGCCTTGTAATCTGAATCCGTAAAGTACCATTTACCATCATTTCCATCGGCTTTGTAGTCAGAATCAACTTTGTAAACCAATAGATCAGCTTTATAATCCGAGTCCACAACAAAGACTTTAACATCCGCTTTATAGTCAGAGTCTACGGCATAAACCTCTTGGGCTTTGAAACTACCTATTATAAATAAAATTGAAAGAATTGCAAATGCTTTTTTCATGTTGTTTTGGTTATTTAAGAAAACCATTCTCATTTCTATCCAAATGTAATAAAAAACTAAGAATAACTAGTTATATGCTTTTCTGACAGTCTCAGGAATACTAGGATCATCTATTTTATAAATATGATTTAATTTATATTCATAAGTATTCTCTCCAATCGTTCTTTTATAGTAAATCATCCCGATCCCTTTAGCATAATAAGAGTACTGATCATAAACAGTCGTTTCTATTATATTTTCAAATTTTGTTCTAGTAATCAAATATTTATCTCTGAAGACTAATGCTTCAACTTTTTTATTTTCAAAATCTATCTCAACAGCATTTCCAGTATAAGTTCTTGTTCGTTGCATTTGTTCTTTTACCCCTTCCGTATTTGCAACAGTCATCGTATAGCTCCAAATAAAGCTATCATCCTTTTCTAGTTGCCCTTCAAATACAACATCCGATTTTATATGAGAACGCATTGGAACTTCAGAGCCTTGATAGCCATGATAAATCATTGTATAATTTTCAACATAAGCTGATTGGCGTGTGACCCTTTCCTTTAACCATTCAATATGCGAGACCTTACCTTTAGAATCTAAAGAATAAGAATCTGTAATCAAAAACTCCTCACCTTGTGAGCTTTCAGCATATAACAACCAATACATGTCCGGTTCATTTGAGTCTGCAGGCTTATAATGATAAACCTTGGGTTGTTTTAAATCATCAATTGGAAAGTAATATTCCATTCCATCACCTACTTTACCCTTGGGCTCTCCAGGAGTTTGATTACAGCTCAAAAGCATTACTAAGAAAATACAAATTGTTAAAAGTAACTTTCTCATACTAATTCTTTATTCCTTCAAGATCTAATAAAAATGCATATTCTAAAGCAACTTCTTTGTAGCGCTCAAAACGACCCGAAGCTCCACCATGACCGACATCCATATTACAATACATGTAAAGTTGATTGTCGTTTGTTCTCAAGTCTCGCAGTTTCGCTATCCATTTTGCTGGCTCCCAATATTGCACTTGACTATCCCAATACCCGGTTGTAATCAGCAAGTTCGGGTAATCTTTTTCTTCAATATTATCGTATGGTGAATAAGACTTGATATAATGATAATAGGTCTCATCTTTTGGGTTCCCCCATTCATCAAACTCACCAGTTGTTAGCGGAATACTTTCATCAAGCATTGTAGAAACAACATCTACAAAAGGTACAGCTGCTATAACACCATTCCAAAGCTCCGATCTCATATTGATTACAGCCCCCATTAATAGTCCTCCTGCACTACCCCCTTGCGCATACAGGTGAGATTTATTAGTGTAGTTTTCTTCAATTAAATATTCTCCACAAGCTATAAAGTCAGTGAAAGTATTTTTCTTCTTCAATAGTTTACCATCTTCATACCATTGACGTCCCATTTCTTGTCCTCCACGGATATGAGCAATTGCAAAGATAAATCCTCGGTCGAGTAAACTGAGACGAACAGAACTAAAATAAGGATCCATAGAGGCACCATAAGAACCATAGCCATACAGCAAAAGTGGCTGCTGACCATTCTTTTCTATTCCTTTCTTATAAACAATTGAAATTGGTACTTGTACCCCATCGGAAGCCGTCGCAAAAAGTCTTTCAGATCGATAATTCTCAGGAGAAAAATCGTCGTCAAGTACTTTTTGTTGCTTCATCAATGTACGGTCCTTTGATTTCATATCGTAATCATAGACACTGGAAGGAGTGGTTAAAGAAGTATACCCAAATCTCAGAACATCTGTATTAAACTCTGGGTTTTGACCAACATTCGTCGTATATGTAGGATCATTAAATGAAATGTAATGCTCTTCAGAGTTATCCCAAGACATCACTCTAATTTGGGTTAGACCGTTATTGCGTTCTTCCACCACTAAGAAGTTCTTGAAAATTTCAATATCTTCGAGTAAAACATTGTCTCTATGCGCGATAACTTCTTTCCAATTTGATTTTTCTGTTTGATTAACTGGTGTTTTCATTAAACGAAAGTTTTTCGCGTCTAAATTTGTTACAATGTAAAAGTGATCGCCGAAATGCTCCACGTCATACTCTAAATTCCGCTCTCTCGGTTGAATTACTTTCCACTCTCCATCTGGAGTATTTGCATCCAGAACTCTCAACTCTGAGGAAAGTGTCTGGTAACTCCCTATCATAATATAGTCATTGGATTTTGATTTTTTTACTCCACAGTTAAAAGTCTCCTCTGTCTCTTCAAAAACGAGTTCATCATCTTCTGGATTTGTTCCCAAAACATGTTTATACACACGGTATGAACGCAACGTAACAGGATCTTTACGGGTATAGAACAACGTTTTATTATCGTTCGCCCAAACAGCACCACCTGTTGTGTTTCCTATAACATCGTCTAAAACTTCACCTGTTTCTAAGTTCTTTATAGACAACGTATATTGTCGTCTAGACACAGTATCTATTCCGTACACTAAGAAATTATTATCTGGACTCACTGAACGTCCAGCAATATTGAAATAGGCATGACCTTTTGCCATTTTAGGACCATCTAGCATGACTTCTTCTTTTTGTGGACCTTCATCTGCCTTTTTTCTCAAATATTTGGGGTAATCATCGCCTTCATCAAACTTTTGATAGTACACGTAGCCATTTTTCTCGACAGGCACGGACTCATCTTTCTGTTCTATTCGACCGACAATTTCTTCGTAAAGCTTATTTTGCAATTCATCCGTATGCTTCATTGATTCTTTTAAGAATTCATTTTCGGCATTGAGGTAATCTACTACTTTCTGTGTTTGTTTATCAGGCTGAACAGCTTCCTTTTGTTCATCAGACAGTCTCATCCAAAAATAAGGGTCAACTCGAGTATCACCATGCGTAGTAATTTCATGATCTACCTTCTCAGCTCTAGGTTCAGTTAATTTATTTTGTACTGGATTATCTTCCTTCATATTTTCATTACAACTTAAAAGCAGCGTCAGAGCTCCTCCAAATATTAAAATTTGTTTCATAAGTAATCTGTTTTGAACGAAAATACTATTTTTAAAGAAACAAATTTATTTTCCATGCGATTAATTCAATATCGACTTATTATACTCTTCGTTTCTGCCCTATTTAGCTGTAAAAATGACAAGGATAAAACCACTATATTCCTTGTGCGACACGCTGAAAAAGATACGACAGTAGATCAATATGATCCTCCATTAATTAAGGAAGGATATGAAAGAGCTGATAAGTTAAGGGATGAATTAACTGATAAAGAAATCAAATATATTTTTTCGACTAAATTCCAACGAAACAAAAACACTGTCGGTCCTTTAGCTAACCACATAAGCAAGAAGATTCATATTTACGAATACCATAAATGGCAAACTATGCTGGATTCAGTAAAAACCATTCCAGAAAATCACCTCATTTGCGGACACAGTGATAATTTACTTCCAATGATAGAATACCTCGGCGCAGATGTTGGGAAAGAAAAATTAGGGTACCTTGAATATGATAATTTGTTTAAGGTGACTATTGACGAGGAGACCGTTAACGGGGAAATTATTAAGTATTAGAATTGATTTGTTTGCGACAATGCGATTTCCCGCCTAAAAGCTCGAAATGACGCATTAGTTTATTAGTAATTCGAGTAAAATGAGAAATCGCATGTCGCAAACCAAGGAGCCAAGCATATCTTTATACACGCAATTCCTTCGTCCCTCTACCCCCTAATTCAGTATTTCTCCAACCGTCAAATGCGTTGACTTGATTTTTGTCCGCTTTCTCAACAGTAGAGAGCCAATAACGTTGATAAAAAGGTCTATTCGTAACGGGAATCGTAAATGTAACCACCTCCCCATTTCTCTCTACTATAAATTCCTTAATGTCTTCTAAAAAATAACCTACCCATCGATGTAGGTCTGAATTCACTTTTACACCATTTATAGCCAGTACCTCATCTCCTAACATTCCTCCTGCTAAGTCATAAGCACTTCCTGGGTAGATAGCAACAACTTTAGTTTTACCATCTTGGATAACTTTTGCTCCAAGCCATGCTGCTATAGGATCCTTAACGGGTTCGTGATTCATTTCTAGTCCGATTGTTTCGAAACAATCTAATAAAAGAGAAGCGTATGCTTTGGTACCATGCACATATTCTTCGAAAAACCAATCAAAAGAATCCCCAGCCACATTTTTAATAGCATCCTTATAATCAGATTCTGAAACTCCAACACCTCTTTTACCGAAGTTAAAATAAAGGCTGCGCATAACATCGTCTAACCCTTTCTTGTTTTTAGTTGCTTTCAAAATGAGAATATCTGTAATAAAAGCAATCAAACAGCCTTCTGTATAGATTGATACTTTTCTACCCGGAGCACCTAACTCATACCCATCAAGCCAAGTATCCCAAGAGGACTCAGCTACAGAATAATTAAATCGTCCAAAATTGTCAAAGTGTCTTTGCAGTTGAGAATTCATCTCATTTAAGTATTGATCGAGATTAAATACCCCACTTTTATAGAGCATCAAGTCTCCCATGTAAGTAGTAATCCCCTCAGCAATATAACCGAGTTGACTAAAATTCTCTTGTGTGAAATCATAAGGCATCATCTCGATTGGACGTATCGATTTTACATTCCAAGTGTGATACAGTTCATGTGAACTCACCCCCAGCAACTCTTTATACAACTCTTCAAACACAGCGTAGCTTGGTCCAAGTGTAATGACCGTACAGTTTTTATGTTCTACACCATGATAAGCTTTATACGGTAGGATTTGAAAGAAGAAATGATACTCTTTAGTTGGAAACTCAAGGAATTTTTCAATTTGTTTGTCAGTGAACTTTACAAAATCGCTGATGAGCATATCCCAGTCCGGTTTTACTGTTCCATTAAACCAAAGGTTGAATTTTGTTCCTTTCACTTCGTAAAAAGCATGTTGAAGCTGATTGGAACAAATAAAAGGGCTGTCTACTAATTCATCAAAGTTCTGCGCTTTGAACTTATTCTTCTTTGTTTCTAGAGAATTTGCCACATCCCAGTCCTCTGGAATATCCAATTCAACCGTAATCTCCTCCTCTATTTGATCCGGATTAAAAATACAACAGTTCACGGGGTTGACATATAATTGTGATGCATCGAGGAAGGTCGAACCAGCATTCAATTCGTTTGCATAAAAATGATAATCGACAACAAGGCTATCCACTCCTTTTGTTTCCACTTCCCAAGTGCTTTTACCAATCTTATTAAAGTTTAAGCGACTTCCTCCCTTTTCAAACACTTGAAAATGCTTTATTTTTTTAGCAAAATCAGCCGTTTGATATCGACCTGGACGCCAAGTTGGAAACTCTAAAACTGTAACGTCTTCAGTTGCTTTGAATGTTACTTTTAAGTGAATGAATTGTTGTTGAGGAGATTTTACGCTGAATTGGTAATGCATGATGCTTATTTGTTTGAAAACAAAATTAATATTTTAATCTTGTTTTCAACTCCAATGTGTATTAATACTGAAGACGATTGGCAAAGATGCTTTCTGTCACGATTTTTGAAACAAAAATACGCGCCATAAAGGTGATGATGTGTTTTCTACAACTACGGGTTGAAACCCGTGGTTATAGATATTATGTAATCCCTACGGGATTTATTACATAGCAACTCAAATGAATTTATCAAAAGTTTAATTCATCTGCTTTAAAAAAGAAAAAGGCTGTACCAAGTGATACAGCCTCTTCATTATAATGATTGAACTCATTTATTAGCTTGTAAACAACATTTCTCTTAATTTTGGGAAAGGCCAAAGTTCATCATCTACAAATACCTCGAGTTTATCACAGTGGTAAGCTATTTTGTCAAAGTGAACTTTAACAGTGTCGCGATAAGCTACCGATTTCTTTGCTATGTCTTCTATTGCATTTGCTTTCTTTCTGCATTCTAACATTTCAATAGCATGTGCTTGCATATCATTCATGTGAGAAGAAAGTTTTTGTAAAATGTAACGTTGCTCTTTTGTTCCTGCCTCAGCATTCTTACCAAGTAAGTTATTCAGTCCTTCGATATTCTTTATCAGTTTGTTTTGATAGTTAACTACAGCAGGAATAACGTGGTTTTGTGTCAAATCTCCAATCAAACGAGATTCAATTTGTACACGCATGATATACTTTTCGTATTCAATCTCTTGCCTTGCCAACAACTCTCTTTTTGTAAAAACATTCATCTTTTCGAAAAGATCAATTGATCTTTTTTCTTCCCAAACTTTAAGTGCACTTGGCGTATCTTTTAAGTTTTTCAGGCCTCTTTTCTTAGCTTCTTTCACCCATTCCTCACTATAACCATTTCCTTCAAATCGAATATTTTTAGATTCTTTAATGAGTTTTTGAAGTTCTTTAAGGATTGCTTCGTCTTTACCGTCTCCTTTCTTTATGCGCGTATCAACATCCTTTTTAAAAATCTCTAGCTGATTCGCCATGATTGTATTCAACACGATCATAGATTGTGCACAGTTTGCAAGTGAACCTACTGCTCGGAACTCAAATTTATTTCCTGTAAATGCAAAAGGTGAAGTTCTATTACGATCAGTATTATCCAAAAGGATTTGAGGAATTTTACCGATGTTTAATTTCAATTCTGTTTTATCCTTAGGTGTCATTTTTCCAGCCTTGATGTTCTCCTCAAGATCATCTAACACTTTTGTCAACTGAGAACCGATAAATGCTGAAATGATTGCCGGAGGTGCTTCATGTCCGCCTAATCTGTAGTCATTCGTTGCACTTGCAATTGAAGCTCTCAATAAGTCTGCGTTATCGTGAATGGCTTTAATCGTGTTCACGAAAAATGTCAAGAACTGAAGATTGCTTTTTGGATTTTTACCCGGCGCTAATAAGTTCACCCCAGTATCCGTAGCTAACGACCAGTTATTATGTTTTCCAGAACCGTTTAATCCAGGGAAAGGTTTTTCGTGAAGAACTATTCTGTAGTCATGTTTACGAGCTACTTTTTCCAGCAAATCCATCAAAAGAAGGTTGTGATCATTTGCAAGGTTACATTCTTCAAAGATAGGTGCACATTCAAACTGATTTGGTGCTACTTCGTTGTGTCTGGTTGTAACAGGAATTCCCAAACGAATTGCTTCGCGTTCAAAATCACGCATAAAAGCAGTTGCTCTTTCAGGTATAGACCCAAAATAGTGATCATCTAACTGTTGTCCTTTAGCTGGTGCATGTCCAAAAAGAACTCTTCCCGTCATCATTAAATCAGGTCGTGCATTGTAGAATGCTTTATCTACTAAGAAGTACTCTTGCTCCCAACCTAATGTAGCGCTAACACTAGTAACATTCTTATCAAAATATTTACAAACCGCTATAGAAGCGTTTTCAACAGCATTCAAAGCTTTCAATAAAGGCATTTTATAATCGAGTGCCTCACCTGTATACGCGATAAATATTGTAGGAATACAAAGTGTATTTGCAATAACAAATGCTGGCGAAGAAGGATCCCAAGCTGTATAACCACGTGCTTCGAATGTATTTCTTATTCCACCATTAGGAAATGAAGAAGCATCAGGCTCTTGTTGCACTAATAATTCACCACTAAATTGTTCTATCGCATGCCCCGGAGAAACTGGTTTAAAAAATGCATCATGCTTTTCAGCGGTTGCCCCTGTCAATGGTTGAAACCAGTGTGTATAATGCGTTGCTCCTTTATCCAACGCCCACTCTTTCATTGCCGAAGCAACTTGATCAGCTACTCTTCTTTCGATACGTGTACCTTTAGAACTAGCTTCCTTGATAGATTTATATGCTTCATCTGGCAAATACTCACGCATTACTTCAAGATGAAATACATTTTCACCAAATACTTTAGAAATTTTACCTGATTGTTCAATTTGTTTTGGAACTCGGTGCAAAACATCTTGATACGCTTGCTTACGGACTGTTGACATGACTAAAATTTTATATTTTAGGCAAATGTAGAGAATTTTTAAGGGGTATTATTAATAATTTTATACATTTTATTAACAACACCCTATTTATTTCAGGGGTAGTCTAAAAATATTTGAATAATTTAAAACAAACACCCCCACATAACAGTTTCTATAAATTTAAAATCAAAAATAAAGTAGCGCTTTTTTTCGTAGTTTAACGGTTTAACTATCATTTATAAGTAACAAAATATGACAAAAAGAGAATTTTGGACCATTCTAATCAAAGCTTTAGGACTTTATGCATTAATAAACTTAATATTCTTTCAGTTTATTGATGATATCTGGTATTTAATTTTTAGCATCTCGACTTATAGCATCATTTCTTTAATTGTAAAAACAGTTTTACCTACCATTCTATTTATTGCTTTATATTCCAATGTAGACAATATAATAAGACTCCTAAAACTTGATAAAGGATCTGAAGAAAAGAAAATTGAATTTGGAAATATAAACGCTTTTGACATTGTGAGAGTAGCTGTATTCATTATTGGAGGTTTATTAGTTATAGAAAACACACCTTCATTTATAAACAATGCTCTCGTTGCGTTTAGTGATAAAGAATTGGGAGACGGGTTTCTACAACCCAAAAGTTACAGTTGGGCAGTTTGTGCAACAAACATAGTAATAGGTTCTTTACTCATGATGTATAAAGACACCATTTCTAAGGTCTTTATAAAGAAGAAAGAAGAGGTTGATGAAGATATTATTGATGAATTAGAAAGTTAATTATAATTAAAAATTACTATATTTCTATCCTTAAAAGCCTACAAAAGTTATGAAGTGGCTCAAAATAAAAACATTACTATGTCAAAAGAAATCAATAAAAAACAAGAACCAACAAAGTCTTCAAATCTAGAACCTAAAGTAACAGGTATAGGGGGAATATTCTTCTTTTCAGACAACCCAGAAAAAACGAAAAATTGGTACGCCGAGAATTTAGGATTAGCTGTGAATGAATGGGGCTCAAGTTTTGAAACGCGCAATGCCAATCGTCCTAACGAGATTAACTACACCCAATGGAGTCCTTTTAAAACAGGTTCTGAATATTTTGACCCATCGAAAAAAGAGTTCATGATCAACTACCGTGTTCAAAACATCGAGGGATTAGTTGAGAAGCTGAAGAAAAATGATGTAACTATTTTGGATAGTATTGAATCCTATGAATACGGTAAATTTGTTCACATCATGGATGCTGAAGGGAATAAAATTGAACTTTGGGAACCCGTTGATAGCGTTTTTACTGAGATGGGCGGTGAAACTACAAAGTAAATTATAAAAAAATAAGATATGAAATTAGGAGCATTTTCGGTGAGTTTAAGTGTAAAAGACATAAATAAGTCAAAAGCGTTTTATGAGAAACTAGGGTTTGAAACATTTGGTGGCGATATAGATAAAAATTATCTCATCATGAAAAATGAAAGCACTTTAATTGGGTTGTTTCAAGGAATGTTTGAAGGCAACATTTTAACTTTTAATCCTGGCTGGGATTCAAATGCAAACAACCTTGAACAGTTTGATGATGTCAGAAAAATTCAAGAACATTTAAAAGCGAACGACATCAAATTAGAAAACGAAACTGATTCAAATAAAACTGGACCTGGTAGTATAGTGTTGACTGATCCAGATGGCAATAGTATTTTGATTGATCAACATGTTTGATAAAAGTCGTGACATTCTCACAGTTTCTAAACGAATGTTAGGATATTCAACAAGCCTGCCTGACGGCTTACAGAGGAAAGAGAACTTTGAATGTGCGACTTCTTAAATCTGCGGTTCCATATTCGATATTCTGCAGTTCATTTTTTTTTAAATAAAAAAACTCTCCGTGTGGTCGGAGAGTCTCATTTCACTCTTCATTTGTGGAGCTGGAGGGGTTCGAACCCTCGTCCAAACAATGAAATTGTTAGCTTTCTACATGTTTAGTTTGTGATTGGGTTTTCGATTACGGAACGGACACAAACACCCTTACCGTAACTTATCTTCGTTAAGTTTCACTTGCAAACAGAAGCCGTTTACAAGCTATCCTCATTTTGTTGATTTCCCAGAGTCCAGTTCTCATGAGGCGGGAGATCTGGTGGGAAACTCGTCCATCTTACTGTTCTTCAGATTGGATTAAGCACAGTCAGTTTGACTGACTACGCTGCGAGGTTATATGACGTGTTGTCAATTATCGTTTGTGACCAGAGATTTACGAGACTCACCACATGGCTCGACATGCTTACACTAACCATCCGCAATTGCTGTCAAATCCAAGTCAGCCCCAAATGTTTAATGTGTTGCAAAGATACGACATGTTTTTCGATGAATGGAATATATTAACAGAATTTAAACAAAAAATGGATGGAACCTAAGATTATTCTTGAATACAGCAAACATCACTTTGTAAAACCTTTCAAGTTCCAGTAGAAACTAATTTTACACCATAGTCTATGTCTATCAATATCGGGAAAGTACGGATCTGTTCTATAATCAAAGCTTAATTCTAATTTCTTAGTTCTGTTAAAGAAATGACCCATACCGACCACCACTCTATTCTCTATTGAAGACTCACCTTCTTGGAGTGCATATATCACTTCGTTCGATAATAAAAAGTATTTCTCACCATCATCAAGCTTATCACCTTGTAAAGGAATATCTGTTGAAGCTCTATACCTTAAACGATACTCTGGACTAATACTCGGTGAAAACTTTTGATCTGCGCGAAGCCTGCTTCCGAGACGAAAAATCCTGAATTGATTCAACCAAGTGAGTTGCTGGATACTTCGATGGCTGTTATCACCGTCTTCAATTCTATACTGATAACCAATTGCTGTTTTAATTCGTGTAGTAAGTTTAAACTCTAGAAAAGACTGTAAATCCGTTTGGTTGTGGTAATAACTCCAATCTTTATTATGTGTGGCATCGTTTCTGAATAATCCGTTTTGAGATTCGATTTTAGCTGTAAACTTCAATTTACTACTCAAAGGCACATTAACCCCTAACTCGGGGAAAATTCCTGCATACAGTCTATCATTCTGAGCACTAACAAAAGTACACGATATTAAAAGAAAGCCCGATATCAGTAGGAGTCTCATTAATAATTTAAGTTATCAGTTGGACGCAATTGAATTTCTCGTTTCATCAAAATCTCTCCGTTTGGGCTCAAAAGTAACTCATACATTTTCCATCCATCCTCGCTCGACTTCCCCTCTAATTCAACCTCAAAATTATGTGGAATAGTTTCATTGGTATCAGTAATCAATTTATTGAGTTCACTATTAGTTCCTTTGAATTGCCTCTGAATTTTTACCCATTTGAATTTTTCGAATTCCTTTAAAATTCCACTTTCGAGACTTCTTAATTCTTCTTGAGTTAGCTTTCGTTTTTTTACCAACACCTCTATATCCTCAATGACTCCAAGTGTATCAAACTCTACACTATAAAACTTACTATTCGCTTTAAATTTGCATTCATAACTATCTCTACCTGAAGTTCTTTCTTTATACCACTTCGTTTTATTCTTCAACCCTAGTTCACTCACAAATGTTAGTGCTTTTTCAGGAACCACGTCTTCCGATACACGAGACTCTTCTTCAATTTTCTGCGCAAAAGAGGAAAATTGAAAAAAGAAAATAAGAATTAAAAAGAATACTTTTTTACTCGACATTAATACAAATTTATTCAAACATTTTGGTTTGATTTGCTAGCCTAAGTTAACAAATCAATAATTATAAGGTCAAGTTTAATTTTGATAGCTTAAAGTTAATTTTCCATCTAACCAATAATCCCAATCTACAACCGTTTTAAGAAATAAAATAGTACATTCGCAACTGAAAAATCGTTTCGTGAAAAAACTGAGCATTTTCTATATAAAATCATTTATTGGGCCGTTTTTAGCGACCTTCTTTATTTCCATGTTCATGCTTGTAATGCAGTTTTTATGGAAATATATAGATGATTTAATGGGAAAAGGATTAGAGCTAAATATAATTATAGAATTGCTTTTTTATGTATCCGCTAGTTTACTTCCATTAGCTCTACCATTGGCCATCTTACTTTCTTCACTTATCGTTATGGGGAATCTTGGGGAATACAACGAACTCACAGCACTTAAATCTAGTGGTTTATCGATTTATCGAATCTTAAGACCTCTCTCTGTAATTATCGTTATTATATCAATTAGCACATTTTATTTCTCAAACTACGTGATCCCAATCGCAAATTACAAGTGGCATTCAATTATCTGGGATATTCAGGAAACTAAACTCACCTCCTTTTTAAATCCTGGCTCCTATACACAGGAGATTGATGGATTCAGTATTAAAATAAATGAAGGGAACGGGAACTCATTCAATGGTATTATTATTCACGACAGAAGAGATCCAAAAGTATTAAAAACCATTGTAGCTGATTCTGGAGAGTTTTACAGATCAAATAATGGTGATTACCTTTACTTTAAGTTGTACAATGGTAATGTTATCGAAGAACTGGCTGAAGGACCTAATTTTAATGACGAAAAAAGACAAAAAAGTACTCATCCCGGAAGAAAATCCACATTTGGGACTGCTACTTACAAAATGAACTTAACTGGTTTCAAAATTCAAAGATCTGAAGACGATCTATTTAAAAACAATTATGAAATGCTTAATGTATTTCAGATTGAAGAAACCGTTGATTCTTTGCAAAAAAACTATAAGGAAGTTTCGCGAAGCTTGTCTTTCAATACGAAGTCAAAACATCAATACTTTGAATCGCTACATTATGCTAATCAACTTAAAAATGACTCTATACAACGTCAAATAAATATAAAGAAATCCGAAAAAGATTCCTTAAAGCCTCGAGATTCTCTGTCTTCAGAAGGTAAGGTAAAGATAAGAGAAGATTCAGTTCAGATCTTTGACATAAACGATATGACTTCTAATGAGGAGAAAAAAGCTTATGTACATTTAAAAACTACACTTCGAACCAAGATTAACTCAACCGAACGACAAATTGAAATTAAAGAGTCTCGTTATAAAGCCTTAAGAAAATTTGAGATTGAGTTCCACAGAAAATTTTCTTTGTCCTTTTCTATCATTATACTTTTCTTTATTGGCGCACCACTCGGAGCTATTGTAAAAAAAGGTGGTTTTGGTGCTCCTGTAGTCATTGCTGCATTATTGTTTATGATTTATTTCGTTCTGATCTCTCTTGGCGATGGCATGGCTCAAAAAGAAGTTATTTCACCGTTCTTTGGTATGTGGGGACCCAATTTTGTCCTCACTCCTTTTGCCATATTTCTGATGGTTAGCGCTGCAAATGACAAAAGTGTCGTCGACTTAAATAAGTTTATAAGTAGGTTTAAAAAGAAAAAGAATGATTAAAGTTTTACATTTTTCGAATAAACCAGCATTTCCAATGGTAGATGGCGGATGTGTAGCTATATCGAGTGTTCTAAAGTCATTACTTTCCAGTAAAAATATAGACGTTTTTCATTTTGCCTTGTCTACACACAAACATCCATTCGATGCATCTAACTATCCTGAAACATGGTGTTCTCGAATGAAAATGGATGCTCAATTCATTAACACTAAAACAGACCTCTTCGGAGCTGTTTTCCACTTATTTAAAAATAAATCGTACAACATTTCAAGGTTTTACGATAAAAAGGTTTCTGCTAGAATTGAAGAGATCATTAAAGAGCAAAATATTGAAGTCGTTTTTTGTGAGAGTATTTATACCCTCCCTTACATAGATTTATTCAAAAAGTATAAGCTTAAAATTATTTTACGTGCCCATAATGTGGAGCATGAAATTTGGAAGCAGTTAGGTGAACAACCCGGCTTCCTACTAAAGAAATGGTATTATAACAAATTATCAAATCAGTTAAAACGTTACGAACTGAAACAACTCAAAAGAGTTGATGGAATTATTGCTATATCTGAAGAGGACGCTTTGTTTTTTCAACAGTTTGAGCCAAATGTTCGTGTGACGGCAATTCCAACAGCGGTTAAAACCAATTTTTCTGAACCCGATTACAAATTAAATGACTTTTACTTTTTAGGGGCAATGGATTGGAAACCGAATCAGGAAGGAGTAGATTGGTTGTTAAAAGAAGTCTTACCAGAAGGAATAAAAGGTTCTACACTTTCTATCGCTGGCAAATCCTTAGCAAAAAATGAAATTGATCACCCCTCTGTGATTTGTGAAGGAGAAGTACAAAACGCATTAAATTTCATACAGTCTCATGGAATATGTCTCATCCCCATGCATTCTGGAAGTGGAATAAAAATTAAACTTTTGGAAAATCTGGCGATGGGCAAACCGATAATCACAACATCTGAAGGTGTTCGAGGTGTGGATGTAGAACACAACAAAGAAGTAATGATAGCAGATGACCCTGAATCATTTAGAGAAGCTATGTATACAATGCACATGGAAAGTAGTAAAAGAAAAGTCCTGGGTCAAGCTGGGAAGAAGTTTGTAATAAATAATTTTGGAGAAGAAAAAATAACTAGAAGACTCATTGCATTCATCGAAGAAATATAAAAAACTCGTCGTCTTTACTTCGCGATTCCCCTACCCTTTGGAAAAGGGCGATAAACTTCGTGCATATCATCAAATCAAAGAACTTTCTTCTTATTTTGAAATTCACTTATTCTCAATTTCCGAACAGAAAGTTCAACGAGCTCATTTAGATGAATTAAAAAAGTATTGTTCCGAAGTACATACATTCTATCTTTCACCGATTAAAAAATGGTCTGGAGCATTTTTCAATGTATTTGGAAAAAAGCCTATTCAAGTAGGTTACTTCTACAACTGGTCGATTCATAAAAAAGTGAAGAGGTTGATTGAAAAAATAAAGCCAGATCACATCTATGCACAACTCATACGTTCTAGTGAATATGTTAAGCACTATCATGATTGTCCAAAAACGATAGACTATATGGATGCTTTATCCAAAGGATTAGAAAGAAGATCTGAAACTGCTACAGGGCTTAAAAAATGGATCTTTCAGATGGAATTTAAGCGATTAATGGACTATGAGAATTCAATTTTTGAATATTTTGAAAATCATACTATTATTTCAGAGCAAGATAGAAAATACATTTTTCATAAACATAGGGATCAAATTGAAATTGTTCCGAATGGTGTTAATACAGATTACTTTAAGATATCTACGAAAGAAAAACGAGCAGATTTAGTATTTACTGGAAACATGAGTTATCCACCTAATATTACTGCGTCAAAATATATAGTTCAAGAAGTATTACCTTTATTAAATAAGAATATAAAAATTATTTTGGCTGGAGCAAACCCGTCAAAGGAAGTACTTGCATTACAATCAGATCAAGTTGAAGTAACAGGTTGGGTTGATGATATTCGAACTTGTTATACCGCAGCAAAAGTTTTTGTTGCCCCTATGTTTATTGGAACAGGATTACAAAACAAACTATTGGAAGCTATGGCTATCGGTGTGCCTTGTGTGACTACAACATTAGCAAACAATGCTTTGGGTGCCGAAGTAAACGAAGAAGTTTTACTTGCGAATGATGCGGAAAGTTTTCGGGATAAAATAATGGAACTTCTCAACAATGAAACTAAAAGTCAATATATTTCTAAAAATGCAAAACGATTTGTACAGGACAATTATGATTGGAAACCTGTAACGAGAAAACTTATTGAGTTGATTGATTTTTAACCTGCTCGAAATAAAATATTATTCTTGAAAATTTTTAAATGTTCGAGATTAACCCGTTTATTGTCTCAAAACACAGCACCACACAAGATCAAATGATATTTTCATTACTGTCATTATGAAATAGTCGGGTTAACTTTATGAAACACATTTAATATCGTATCTTTGCACAAGAATTTATAGTTATGTCAGATAAGTTAAACACGATAGAGGAAGCACTGGAAGACATCAAAGCAGGTAAAGTTGTTATTGTTGTGGATGATGAAGACCGTGAGAATGAGGGGGATTTCGTTACAGCAGCGAGGAATGTTACTCCAGAAATTATAAACTTTATGGCTACGCATGGACGTGGATTAATTTGCGCGCCATTAGTTGAAGATAGATGTGATGACTTAGGCCTAGGTTTAATGGTTCAGTCTAATTCAGCAGCGTATGAAACTCCTTTTACTGTTTCTGTGGACTTGATCGGACATGGCTGTACTACGGGTATTTCTGCTAGCGACCGTTATAAAACGGTTAAAGCATTAATCGATCCTGAAACAAAGCCTGAAGAATTAGGGAAGCCTGGTCACATATTTCCTTTACGTGCAAAAAAAGGGGGTGTTTTAAGACGAGCTGGTCACACAGAGGCTTCCATTGACTTAGCTAGACTTGCGGGGTTTGAGCCAGCAGGTGTTATTGTTGAAATCTTGAATGAAGATGGGACAATGGCTAGACTTCCAGAGTTAATGAAGATTGCAGAAAGATTCGATCTTAAAATTGTAACCATTGAAGACTTAATTAAATACCGTCTTTCAAAAGAAACATTAGTTGAAAGAGAAGTGAAAATTAAGTTACCTACCGAATTTGGTGATTTTGATATGATTGCGTATACCGATAAAAATAGCGGTGAAGAACATTTAGCTATTATAAAAGGCGAATGGAAGGAAGATGAACCTGTTTTAACGCGTGTACATAGCTCATGTATGACAGGTGATATTTTTGGTTCTTGTCGCTGTGATTGCGGTCCTCAATTACACGAAGCGATGCGAATGATTGAAAAAGAAGGTAAAGGTGCTATCGTTTATATGAATCAGGAAGGTCGTGGAATTGGAATGATGAATAAATTGAAAGCCTACAAACTTCAAGAGGAAGGATACGATACTATTCAAGCGAACGAAAAACTTGGTTTTAAAGGTGATCATCGTGATTACGGAATCGGAGCACAAATCTTAAGAGATATCGGCATTCGAAAAATGAGGTTAATGTCTAATAACCCAACAAAACGTACAGGATTAGTTGGGTACGGTCTTGAAGTTATAGAAAACGTTGCATTAGAAATCAAAAGTAATAAGCATAACGAGTTTTATCTTGAAACGAAGAGAGATAAGATGGGGCACTCCATTAAGGTGGATAAGTGACAATAGTGACCAGTGACATCACCTCGCGTTGCAAGGTTTAGTGACGAATTTTTAGTACTTGGTTTTACGTCACTGGCTATTTCATTTTTTGATGAGTGTGAATTATGGAGACAAAAATAATTAATAAGAATTTTCCTATGTCCCGTATGAGTTAAATAACCACTAACTCGTCGTGTATACTTGATTAATAAAAATTAGAAAATATAATGTCTAACTAATTAGTCACTAAAACTTGGCTTACCAAGTAGATGTCACTCGTCACTCGTCACTCGTCACTCGTCACTTCCTTTTTCTTAACCACAGTTCCGTCTTCTGATATTAAAAGTTCACACTCTGGTAAATCTGTTGTCGTTAGTTTTATAATTTCTTTTATAACTTCGTTTGATTCGTCAATTTGTGGTCCGCCCTCTCCTACTTGTTTAACAGAAATAATCTGAGCTTTCTCGAAAACACCTTTATCATCAGTGGTTACTTTAATGATTGGCGCTATTCCATTTATTCCTCTAAGATTAAAACGACCATAGGTGGCAAAATTCCCAAGACTATATGAAATGAATCGATCTTTGTACAAATCAATTGCTCTGGTAACATGCGGTCCATGCCCAAAAACGATATCCGCTCCAGCGTCAATAACTAATCTTGCAAATTCATGTGGGTTTCCTCTATTTTCACCAAGGAATATTTCTCTCTTCTTGTTGATGTGACTATGACTCGACCCTTCCGCACCTCCGTGAAACGATACAATAACAATATCAACAATGGTATCCAAATGCGATACAATTTCTTTTGCGCGGTCATATTCATTGATTCTTACTGTACCTGTGTTAGGAGAAAATGCGACAAAACCATAGGTCAATCCTCCTTTTTCAAAAGTCGTGTATGGATAATCTAATAGTCCTGCAAAAGCAATCTCTTCTTCCTCTAGGCGCTTCACAGTATTTTTACGTCCCGTATCACCAAAATCACCAACATGGTTATTGGCAACACTCAAAACATCAAAACCAGCAGATTTTAGGTAACTCAAATAGTGGTCAGGACTTTTAAAAGCGTAGCAATTTTTGGGGTCGCCACATTTTTTAACATTCCCATCTCCAGTTAAAATTACACCTTCGAGGTTTCCGAAAGTTATATCCGCATCATTTAAAATAGAATCAACGGGCTTTAGAAGATCTTTCCCATCATTTGGTGGTAAATAGCTATCGGAAGGAAAGTTAGTCCCTAACATGATGTCTCCTACACCAATAATATTGACAGATCGTTTTACTGGAGTAACTGTATCGTCTTCCACTATTAACTCTCTTATCTGAGCTCTTGACAGCGTTGTATCAGGAGGTGCTTGAAAAGAAACTTCATTTTTTATCGGTAATCTTCCCGCAAATAAAAAACGTTGTTCATAGTAAGATCTCGGAAACTCATCAATTACAATACCTCTTCGGCAGCTGTGCATCATTTTTAATCCAATGGAGTCACAACCAATAACAACTGCAATATGACCTACAGTATTGACAGAAGTATTACGACCTTGGAAAAACAAAAAATCTCCTTCTTGAACTTCATCAATATCGACTTTATTTACAAACTGCCCTATGGAGCGAGATGTTCTTGGGATTTCTATAGAATGACTATTAAAAATATGCTGTAAGAAGCCACTACAGTCAAACATGACACCTGACTGTGGGCGATATCTGTATGGCTTCCCCAGAAAGTTTTTACCGTAATCGATCACTTCATAAATAACAGAATCGATAAAATCCGGAGTAATATGAGAAGAAAAGAAACTACTACTAGCCGTATTCATCTGACTAAATGCTTTAGGTGAAGCAAGTAGAAATGATATTCCAATGAATAAAATAGATTTCTTTACTAATGTTATCATATTACAAATATCTCATTATTAGCACTGCAAAGATACACAATTTCAAGAAGTCACAAACAAAAGTTGATCGCTCCATTTTTTTGCTCCTTGAATTCCGCCAGTATGTATAAATAAGCATTTATCATCTTTTGAGATAAGTCCCTCCCTATAATCCTGAAGCATAGCATACATTGCTTTTCCAGTATAAACAGGGTCTAGCGGAATATCAGTTTGTTGATAAAACGTATTAATAAAATTGATAAGCTCCTGATTTACTTTGCCATAACCTCCAAAATGGTGGTTTGTATTAAGAATCAATTGTTTGTAACTTGAATGGGACTCAGCTTCATTATAGGAAAGATTCTGAAGTCCTTTTAGTACTTCATCTCCTAAAAAATCTCCTTTTAATGCAGAAACCAAGTGAATTTTAGTTACAGATGGGGCACTACTAATTACTCCAACTGCAGTAGTTCCTGTTCCTCCCGCTAGATAAACATGTTTAAAATCATTAGGGGTTTCTTGCAGGATCTCTTGACAACCAATCGCACCATAGAAATTTGCTCCTCCTTCTGGCACAATAAAAAATTGCGAGAACTGGTCCCTCAGCTGATACAGGTAATCATATTCATATCTTTTTTTGTAATCTGAACGCGAGACAAACTGTAATTCCATTCCAAACTCAGTACACTTCTTTAAAGTAGCATTACTTTCATTTGTCAATTCATCACCACGAACTACACCAATTGAATTTAGACCATTTAATTTACAAACTTTAGCTGTTGCAATTAAATGATTTGAAAAAGCACCACCAAAAGTTAAAATACCTTTTGATTTTTGGTGCTTTGCCTTTTCGACGTTGTATTTTAGTTTACGCCATTTATTACCCGATACAACTGGGTCAATTAGGTCATCACGTTTTATCCAAAAAGTAAAAGGTTCGCAATTCTCGAGAGAAAAGCGAACCTTTTGAAGTATTGATCGACTTGTATCCATAGATACTACAATCTAATTCCCTTGTTGCTGCTGTTGTTGCTGCATTTGTTGTTGAATTTGCTTCATTTGCTCTTCAGTGATCTGAGGTTGCTGTTGTTGCCTTGGCTGAACTAATGTTCCAGGCTCACCAAAATCCAATATTTCCATCTCGAAAGATAGTGTTTCAAACGGTGGAATACTTCCATTTCCTTGTTCGCCATACGCTAATTGATAAGGTAGCACTAATTTATAACGACCACCTTTCTTCATCATTGGAACAGCTTTTTGCCATCCATCCACAACTCCATTCAAAGAGAACTTAGGAGGCTGTTGACCTTGTTCCATAGACATCATGTAACTATTCTCAACCATTTCTCCTTTAGAATTTGAAAGAATGTAATGTGCTTGTACATCACTACCTTCAGGCACTTTAGCACCTTCTCCTTTTTCTAAAGTTATTAATACAAATCCAGACTCATCTACATAAGCCCCCGGTGTATTTTTCGCCTCTTCCAATACTTTTTTACCGCGCTCCTTAGCTACAGTGTTTAACTCATATTGACCCAATACTTTTGAATATACTTTCAATGCAGAAAATGGAGGTATCACATAGCTAGAAGACTGTTGATTCATCAAACCTTTCTCGCCAAAACCGAGTTCATAAGGAATGTAGAGAGTATACTCTGCACCAACTTTCATATCTTTTGCCGCCATTTTCCATCCTTCTGGAAGAACTATGTCTGTTGCATTAATAACCTGTGAATTTTCTAAGTCTGAAAGACTAGGATCAATTGTAGTAGAAATAATTGTATCACCTACCACATTTGTCATGGTATAAACGATCTCATATTCCTTATTTAAATCAATTGGCGCTCCATCTGAACCTTCTGTTTCTACTAGAATATAGCCTGAATCATCAAATCCTTCAGTGTTTTCATTTGCTGCGTCAGAAATAAACTCTTCACCTACAAGCTTATTCAAATCATTATTAAAGTCAACAATCATTTGTTTACGTTCTTCTTTTGGAATAAGCGTATCTGCTTTAATCAATGCATCTTTAAAACCAATCTTTGCTATATCAGCGTTAACTTGATCTAGCGCTTTTTTAGAAGTCAATGATTTTCTCATCATTTCTCCAAAAATAGATCCATAGCAATGTGAAATTTCTTTCATACTGTGATCAGTCGTGTCTATACCTTGTCTTGAAGCGAATGCTGTTCTTAAAATGTCCTGACAGTCTTCTGATTTTTTATCTTCAGAAGTCAAAAACTCATAAAATCCATCTTCAAGTGCTTGTTTATCCAATACACTGTATATGTCTTCAGGAATATTTGCGAAATTTGCCCCCATATCAGCACCTAAAGCGTAGGAGATTCTTTCTTCGAAGTTTTCTAAATCAATTTCAGAAGCATCTTTTGGATCTCCTCCACAAGCGAAAAGCAGAGCTGAAAGTGGTATAATAAATAACTTTTTCATAAATTAATTTTGCTTAAATTTTTTAATTTTTACGAACTTAATAAATAGTATTGGATTTATAAGTTTGAAAATGAGAAAATACTATTCTCCGAAGAGTGAATCTACAAAGGCTCTTTTATTGAACGCTTGTAAATCAGTCATTTTTTCACCCACACCAATATATTTTACTGGAATTTTCATTTGATCAGAAATACCAATCACTACTCCCCCCTTAGCTGTTCCATCTAACTTCGTAATTGCTAGGGCATTAATCTCTGTAGCTAATGCAAATTGCTTGGCTTGTTCAAATGCATTTTGTCCAGTTGAACCATCAAGCACCAATAAAATCTCATGTGGTGCGTCAGGTACTACTTTATTCATCACTCGTTTGATTTTACTCAACTCATTCATCAAATTCACTTTATTGTGGAGTCGACCAGCAGTATCAATAATTGCCACATCTGCACCTTGCGCCTTTGCTGCTTCAAGCGTCTCAAAAGCTACAGAAGCGGGATCGGCTTGCATTCCTTGTTCAACAATTGGTACGCCTACTCTTTCGGACCAAATAATAAGTTGATCTACGGCAGCAGCTCTAAAAGTATCTGCAGCACCAAGAATTACCTTTTTATTCATTGACTTAAATTGATGCGCAAGTTTTCCGATGGTTGTTGTTTTACCCACACCATTCACTCCAACAACCATAATCACGTGAGGATTTCCATCTGGATGTGTAGGAATATCGTAATCAATATCGCTCGTATTATTTTCTTCCAATAACGCTGCAATCTCGCTTCTAAGGACTTCTTGTAATTCCGAAGCATTAACGTATTTATCTTTCGAAACACGCTCTTCAATTCTATCAATTATTTTAAGCGTTGTTTGCACCCCTACATCTGAAGTTAGAAGCACTTCTTCCAATTCGTCAAGAACTTCGGCATCCACTTTAGATTTACCAACAACTGTACGCGTTAATTTTGATAAAAAAGACTCCTTCGTCTTTTCCAGACCTTTATCCAGGTCTTTCTTTTTATCCTTATTAAATAATCCAAATAGTGCCATATATTAAACTACAAAGAGCTTCCTACCGATGGTAAGAAGCTCAAAAATATAATTAAAGGTTGCAAACATTATTTATTTGCGAACCACTCTTTTACTTTATCGTTGTGAACAATTTCTTCACGAAAAGAGTAAGAACCTTTTTCGTTCTTGACCATCTTTACTACTTTCGTGTGGATTTTACCACCTCCTGTTTGTAATGTTGCTACTGTCTTCTTAGCCATAACTTAACTATTTAATTTCTTTGTGAATTGTATATTTCTTAAGAATAGGGTTGTACTTTTTGATCTCTAAACGATCTGGAGTATTTTTTCTATTCTTAGTACTGATATAACGAGAAGTTCCAGGCATACCTGAATCTTTGTGCTCAGTACACTCTAAAATAACTTGAACTCTATTTCCTTTCTTAGCCATTTTTTTATTAATTTCCTAGTGCGAATGCACGTGGTATTCTACTTTAAAAATCCTTTTGCTCTAGCTTCTTTCACGCATGCTGTAATACCATTTTTATTGATAGTACGCAATGCAGATGTTGAAACACGAAGCGTTAAAAACTTATCTTCTTCTGGAAGATAAAATTTCTTTGTTACTAAATTAGGGTAAAACTTTCTCTTAGTTTTAGCGTTTGAGTGAGAAACATGATTCCCAACCATTACCTTTTTTCCTGTTAACTGACAAACTCGTGACATAATTAAATAGTTTTTGCTAATTACAAAAGCGGGTGCAAAGAAACGTATTATTTCTAAATATACAAAGGTTTCAAAGGTTTTTTTAATTATTTTTTTTCTCCAAAGTCAAACTAAGAACTATACAAATACAAATCTATGTAAAACCCTTTAATAATCAAACATTTAATGAAATATTGATAATCGAGACGTAAACTTATTCTACACCATAGTCTCGAAGAGTGTAATGCGTCTCCCATCCATTTTGAATATCAGTGGTATCAAAGTTTGATATTTCTAAATTTTTAAATGAACGGTGTACTAAACCTATATTTTTCGCGTAAACTTCGTACTTTCGATCGTAGTCTATCAAAGTAACATAGTCTTCATACTCCACCCTGGCAGTTGATTCCAACGAAAACCCATTAATCGAATAGGGTTCATCAATGGATTCATAGTAAACCTCTTGTTCTTCTTCTGGGTTAAAAGCATTTACATCCCATATTTTATCAATTGTTACGGCAAATACCATTCTGATTTTTCGCTGATTCTCCTCTACAACCTCTCCTCTACCTTGATCAATGATTGATGTCCACACACGCTCATCTATGAGCTCTTCAGTTTGTGAATCATAGGCGTAACGGTATAATTTCTTAGCTGTTCGACCTTCATTATCTATTATGTTTTCCCCGACAACTGTTTTTAGAATATATTTAACTGTATCTGAATTACCATCATGAGAAATCTCCATCACATCATAAGATACAAAACGACCTTCAGTCAAACCAAAATATTCATATCCAAAATCGACTGATTCGTCACTCTTTTTACAAGCACCCAACAATAGGATAGCGAAAACAATAATTAATACCTGTTTCATATAAACATAACGTGAGTTCACACTAAATAGTTGTGCCAACTTAATTATTAGGATTAATTCCTTCTTCTTTGAATTTCTCCATCATATTCTCAAGTTCTTTTCCCTCTATTTTTTCACCTTTGTAGTAATACGTTCTTCCTGTCTCTTTTCCTGATGCATCGTAAGAAATCCACCAACCATGCTTACGGCGATTTTTCCACCTTTCTAAAATCATCAAACGCCCATTAGGGTGATATCTTTTAGCGGTTCCATCAAATCGACCATCTTTATAATTGCCTTCAAGTTTAGTTCCGCCGCCTGGGAAATATTCTTTTACAGGACCATTTAGTCTACCATTCACATAAATTGCCTCGCGCATCACTTCAACTCTTGTGTCTTCCAATAACTCAGGAACATAGTAAGTTATTCTCTTACCATGCAAGACATCTTCTTTGTAGGTTTCTTTGAAGCTAATTCTACCAGAAGGACCGTAGTGTGTCCAAACACTGTCTTTTTTAAAGTTCTTATATATTCCGAATGCCAGTAAGTTTTTATTCTCGTGATAAAAGTAGGCTTCACTTCTGGGACTATCCTCCTCATGAATTATGATACTTTTTATTTTGTTTGAAGGATAATAATACACAAATTTACCAACAGGCTTATCATTCTCAAATTGACCTTTGTATTGAGGAACATTAGAACTTTCATAATACTTTATCCATTCTCCTTGTTTTCTCCCTTGTTTATCCACTTGATTTACTTGTGCGAAAAAAGTTAGTGGAAATACTACTATCACTAATATGTTTAAAATTTTCATCATTTTATTTCATTCAAAATTAAAGCGAATTCCTTTAAGCTTTCTACAGTTAGATCAGGTTTTTCAGTAACAACCTCTTCAGAGTTTATCAATACTGTCTTCATTCCAAGATTTGTTCCAAATTTAATATCACTATCGGTATCTCCAATCATAATGGATTTTTCAAAGTCTATATCTGGATCTATTTCTTTTGCTTCTAAAGCCATGGATTTATTTGGCTTCCTTCTATCGTTCTCTGCACCTCGCCTATTTATTGCTGTAAATATTGCATCAAATTCAAAATTTATATTTGATTTTAGTTCTTGGGACATATAACGATGAACTTCATCTAGGTTACGCTTAGACATGATTTTTTTTGCTACACCTTGTTGGTTCGTAACTAGAATTTTCTTATCAAATAAACCATTAAATATTTTTAAAGCATCAAAAACGCCTGCTTTGAACTTAAATTGATTTGGTGAGGTTATGTATCCTTCAAAGTTTCTTTCGTTAATTACACCGTCACGATCTAGAAACAGTGTCCATGATTTATCAATACGCCATTCTTTAACGATCAATGTCATTCAAGGGTTTTTTCAATAAGATACACATTTCTCGAAGAAGAGTTACGACCTATCATTTCGGCAACAAAACCTGCCAAGAAAAATTGGGCTCCAATAATCATAGCCGTTAGCGCAACAAAAAATTCTGTTCGCTGTGCCAATAAAGGAGCTGGATTTCCAGAAAATAAGCTAACAGTTTTATCAACACCTAAATAAATAGCAAAACCAAATCCTATAATAAACAATAGAGTTCCAATTGCTCCGAAAAAATGCATCGGTTTTTTTCCAAATTTCCCCATAAAAACAACAGAGAGTAAATCTAGAGGTCCATTCAAAAAACGATTTAATCCAAATTTTGTAGTACCGTATTTACGAGCTTGATGTTGAACTACTCTTTCTCCAATGCTAGAAAATCCAGCGTACTTTGCCAAGGGTGGAATATATCTATGCATATCACCATACACCTCTATACTTTTGACAACTGCAGATTTATACACTTTTAGACCGCAATTAAAGTCATGCAAATGAATCCCTGTCAATCTTCTTGCTGTCCAATTATATAATTTTGTTGGAATTGTTTTAGATAGAGGATCATATCTCTTTTTTTTCCATCCAGAGACTAAATCAAGGTCTTGGTCTTTCATCATTTCAATCATAGGAGGAACTTCCTCTGGAGAATCTTGTAGATCAGCATCCATTGTGACGACATAATCACCAATAGCCATTTCAAACCCTTTCTGTAGTGCAGCTGATTTACCATAATTCCTTTGAAACTTAATGCCTTTCACATTTTCATTACGTCCTCTCAATTCCTCAATAACCGCCCAAGACTTATCTTTAGATCCATCATCAATAAAAATAACTTCGTATGTAAAGTTGTTTTCTTTCATCACTCGAACAATCCAATCATGAAGCTCTGGCAACGATTCATCCTCATTAAACAAAGGAATCACTATTGATATCTCTATATTTTTATTCATGCTACAACAAAACTACATATTTTTTTCATGTTTCAACATGGAGTTATAACCAGAAACTATTAAAAATCGAATTCACCAACCACAATTAATGTTTAATTCTTTAAAATTTAATTTTAATTCAAAAATCACTTTAACCAGCCATAAATAACACATATCCCATAAAACAAAAAAGTCAATTAACTAATTATTAACGTTTTTCAATTTGTTACTTCAAAATATTTTAATAATTTAGCCCTGATTTAGGTGGTTAGGTTAGGTTGATTAGAAAGAGGGATAAAGGACGCTCGTCCACGTCCCTCTTTCGTTTTTTACGCTACCTAATACTACTCTCATTATCAAATACTTGATATCTATTTGTGTTTTCAAGACAATTATGATTTATTCTTTTGATTATTTAAAATATTTTAATAACTTAGCCCTGATTTAGGTGGTTAGGTTAGGTTGATTAGAAAGAGGGATAAAGGACGCTCGTCCACATCCCTCTTTCGTTTTTTATAAACTTTTAATTATTGAATAAAATGAGTTTGAAATTTCTGCTTGCATTACTTTTGGTAAGTCCATATTGTATATCGCAATCCTACGACTACTATTATAATGGTGACACTTCAGATGTAACCACTTCACCTTCTTACGGCATTTGTCTTATGGGCGGTGCATCGGAAAACGACCTTGGGGCGGAATGGTTTTTAAATCGCGCTGATGGCGGCAACATTTTAGTACTTAGAGCAAGTGGCTCTGATGGTTATCAAAACTATTTTTATAATGATTTAGGTGTTACAGTACAGTCTGTTGAAACGATTGTCTTAAATAACGCTTCAGCAGCAAGTGACCCTTTCGTATTGAGCAGAATAGAAAATGCAGAGGCTATATGGTTAGCAGGCGGAGATCAATATTTATACGAATTGTATTTTAAAACAACTATGATTAAAACTCTTCTCAACGCACATATCAACACTAAAGGCGCACCAATTGGAGGTACAAGTGCTGGAATGGCTGTTTTGGGAGAATTCTATTTTAACGCAGAAAACGGAACCATAACATCTAGTGATGCATTAAACAACCCCTACCACACAAATTTAACAGTGGAATCAGATTTCATAAATATTCCTATTCTAGCGAACACAATTACTGACACACATTATGACAATCCTGATAGAAAAGGAAGACATATTACATTCTTATCACGCATGCAAGAAGGTGATGTCAATGCAGATTACTTCGGAATAGCTTCGGATGAATTTGTAGCCATATGTATTGATGGCAATGGAATTGCTACCGTTTATGGCGAATACCCAGACTATGAAGATAATGCGTACTTTATCAGAACAAATTGCGAAAGAACTCAACCTTCAGTCCTCCAGAGTAACACACCTTTATCTTGGAATGGAAACGATCCAGCTATTTTAGCCTGTAACATAAAAGGGGCGGCGAATGGTCTAAATCAATTTAACTTAAATACATGGTTAGACATAAATGGTGGTAGCTGGGAAGGCTGGTCTGTAGATCAAGGTCAATTAATTACTGAGCAAATCCAGCATTCTGGATGTATTTCAAATGTTGGTGAGGTCAACATTGATAATACAACTACCGTGCTCTACCCCAACCCTGCGACAGATAAATTTTCTATCAATAGTAATCAAGATATAGTGAAAATTGAGATGTATGATTTGAAAGGAAAACTTCTTTTGTCTAAACACAGTAGTAACTCTTTATCAATCAGTGAATTTAACAAAGGAGTCTATCAAGTTAAAGTATATTTATTGAATAAAGAAACGGTCAATAGAAAATTAATGATCATAGACTAACGACATATTTAACAAAAAACGGATTAAAACTTATTTTTATTAAAAAAAACTTAATTCAGGTAATAAAGTTTTATATATTTGCTTTAATCTTACTTAAGAATTGAAATTCAATCAAATGAAATTACAGTATATCTTTATTTTCGCATTATTATTGACTGCCTCATGTGACAATACTGAGAAGGAGCAAGTTGATTCAGATAAAAAAACTAGTGAAAAAGTCATTAGTAATGATGAGGAACAAACTCCAGCAGAAAAGTTATCAAAAAGATGGGTTCTTGTAAAAAGAACAAGCATCGACGGAGAAAAAGTTATTGAATTTGATGAGAATAACTCTTCAATCATTACTTTTTTTGAAGACAATGGTTATTTCAGAGTGTATGACTCTTTAACTGATCACGACAAATCGCACGGAGTTAAGAAAATCGAACAACGTCAGTCAGGACAGTGGGAAATTACAAACGACAAATTAATTTTACGTTATACACTTCCAGATACTGTTATTATTGAAGAACACATCGTTGAAAAATTAGAAGATTCAGAACTAATTTTAAAATCTACTGATAAAGAACAGATTAACAAATACATTGTTAAACCTGAATAAAATAATTAATACCGAATTGAATTAACATCGTTCTGAATTAATGAACGGTGTTTTTTTTATCCCATTAATTTCGTTCTATTGAACTTCGATAAGCTAAAACTATATTTAAGAAGCCTACAGGGACCAACTAAATTCTTTGTTCGTTTAGTCTACCCTATTGTATTGTTTCTAATCATGTATTTTGTTTTCATCTATGGTTTGGGCATTGAAGCGTCTACCATTCAACTCGTATTTATCTTGATTTGGGCATTTTTAGAGTGGAAATTTTTTCTTAGTAATAAATAATCAAAATAAGTACATAACGACCAAACTACACAACCTGTCAAGGTCATTCTCAAATAGTATAAAGTAACTTCAATTGAATTTCTTTAAGCTTTATAGCATATTCAATTTAAAGCAGTTTCAAAACAAACTGAGAGGAGTTATTCCAATCAGCTCACTACTGTTTTATAACTTTATGCTTTTCAGTCCCAATCTGCAGTACATATATACCGTTAGTCAGTCTATCCGTATTTATAATTGTTAAATTGCCAGAAGTAGATGTCTCGACTTTCATAATTTTTCCATTGAGATCAAAGAGGAAAATATCTCCTTCATATTCACCTTCAATAGTCAGTTTATCGTTAAATGGATTTGGATATACTGTGTGGCTTATCAACTCATCCTTTTGCTCATCAATACTTAAAATATCCCCTTCTGAAACTCTGAAGTTATCAAATCCAGCCTCCGTAATATTTGAATAAGAGAAGAAATCTGAAGTACTAATAAACAATTGCATCGTTGAAGTTGGAGTTATAAAATCATTCACTTTTACAGATACAGGCACCCACTGTTCAAATAGAGATTCATCACTACCTTGGGCGTCAATCTCTACAAAATCTGAACCATTTGACAGAATAACTTTTAACGTATCGTTAAACGGAGTTTGCCCATAATAACAATAGAACCAACGCTCATAATAAACGTGCGGATCACTCATTCCAGTCATATCAAATATGGGAGAAATAAGTGTTACCGTTCCATCAGAAACATTACCACTAATTCCGGGTTGATTATCTGTCACAAAAGCGTATTCACCACAATCTAGAGGAGAATCAACATTTGGGTTGGCATAATAATCTCCAACTTGCTCTCCTTGGGGAACACCTCTTTCCCATTGACCAGAGGAAGCGTCAGAAGTTGTGGACCAACCAAAGTCAAAAGAAAAGTCATCATAATAACCATCTGGCAGCACGACTGTTATAGATACATTGTTTTCATCAATAAAAATATCTTGACAACTCGTAACATAGCCCCACTTTCCAACGACCACATTATAGTTGTCGTCAAATACCAATGAAAAATCGGCAACACCTAAGCCATCTGTTGTTTGATTAAATTCATTGATACCGTGATCGAGTCTAACATCAGCATCTAAAATCGGATTACCGTTTTCATCTTCCACATTTACTGTAAAATCAAAATCTGGAATTGGAGTCAATTGAACATCTTGAATCACTGTATCTCCCGCAGTAAGTGTAGTTGAAATAGTTTGAGCTTCGTACCCATATTTCTCATACAAAACATCGTAAGTACCAGATGCACCTACTCCAGTTTTATAGTCACCTCCCAAACTTGTTACTTCAACCTGAGGACTTCCAACGACTGTAACATCAACACCTTGTATAGGATTACTTGTACTTGAATTTGTTACATTGCCTTCAAGTTTCGCACCATACGTATAGTTCGGACCTAAAACAAAAAGTCCGTTATCGATATCAGTGGCTAACAAAGTGCCTGAAGGAAAAAATGGATATGCTCCCCAATTACCAGTAGTTGAAGTAGAGGTCCCTGGATAAGTATCATACCTTCCGATTTCAACCATATTAGACGGGTCTGAAACGTCGTGAATCACTACACCATCTGCATAATAAGAAGTCACTAGAAAATCACCTAGAACATGTGCGTTATGAGGAACAACTGCATCCCCTGGACTCGATTGAATACGGTCAACTTCAAAAATATTATTTGGATCAGTCACATTGTACGCCGTGATGTACGCATCAGAAACTTCATCTGTAGTAAAAACATAATCACCATCTTCGCTTAACCAAATATTATGAGCGAAACTAGATGGGGTCTCTTTTGTACCCAAAAGGACAGGATTCGACTTGTCGGTAACATCAACCATTGAGATAAACCCGTCATATACGTGTGCTAAATACATAATATCATTTTCAACAAAACCATCATGTACATACCAGTCCTCAAAAGAGCCTACTTCGATTGGGTTCATAGGATCAGTGAATAAATCCAAGATAATTACACCTCCTTCGTCTCTACTTGAACCAAAAATATATCCGTAACCATTCTCGTCTATATATAAATTATGTGCTGAAGTCCACATACCTCCAGACGGTCCATAGTAGTTTGTAGTATTTGTAATAGTTCCTCCAGGCAGTGGAGACAAATCGATAATTTGCAAACCATCATTTCCTTCCGTTGTTATATATGCGTAATCTCCATTCACTTTTAAGTCTCTCCAAGTACTATTTGAACCCGACAGCCAAAAAATTTCAGTTGGATTTGTTGGGTCCGTAACATCAAGTACTGAAACACCTTTTTCAGCACCGACTAAAGCATATTCATTTCCATCTTCATCTACATATCCCCAAACGTCATTCAATGCTGTATTGTGGAGAGATTGATAATTAACATGACTTAATAAGTCTATATTCACGCCTTGGCTGTTTACATTATAAGATGTAAATAAAATCAGTATAAAAATTAAAGTATTCTTCATAGTTTCTTTGTGATTACTGCAGTAATTATAAAAAGAAAATTGCAGCTATTATAAAAATTAATATTATTACTAAGTATTGCCAAATATCAACAAAGTAAGGATGATATTTCTTAAACAACTTCTTAACCATTACGTGCAATTTAGTGATTTCGTTTGAATTCTGAGAAATTCTGGAAGTTAATATGTTTAAGTGTAGCTTTGGTTGAGTTAAAAACTGATTTTGCTGATTTCTTTGTAGGAGTTGGATACACACAAATCAATTTATAATCGTTTAGTACTTCAGCAATCGTTTCTAATTCATACTTTTTCTTTGAAATATTTGCATCAGATAAATTAAAATCAATTGTTTTAACTGCAGTTTTCTTTGAATGATTAACCAAATCCACTTTAAAACTTAACTTGATCTTTTCGCTCAACTGGTTGATTGGAAGATCTCTGTCCCAATCCAGAAATCTGTTTGACTGGTAAAGTGCTTTCCATTTTAAGTGAAATACAGGTCGATTTCGACTTGATTTAGCAATTTTCTCGCCCAATATTTTTTGTACAAGTTGTTCGTAAAAAGCTTCATTCAACCATTCGTTTACGGATACAGGATCTGAATATTTAATCGCTCCCTTTGTGAGTTTACTCAGTCTAGCAAACTCCTCTTGCGAGTAATGCGGGTTAAAAAGCATTAATTCATTATTGCTCTTTCTATAATTCTCAATTTTTTGCTTTAATGATTTCAAATGTCTTTGGAGCGCTAAAAACGTATTTTTATGAACACTGTGCTTCAGTAATTTCAAACGCTGATCAGAAAGATAAAAGAATGGTCCCTCTCCTCCACCAAGGAACAATCCAACTGCAAGGTGCTCGTCTGTTATTGAATTTGTTTTAACATAAATAATTGAATAAAAAGTTTCCATTTACAATTTCAATATATAGTTTTTAAGTTCTGCGTTTGTATAATTCATGAATTCGGGATCAAAACATTTCTGCATTTCATTCCAGTAGATATTTCTAACTTCAGGATACAGACTCACGCGGTACTTTAAATCTGCTTTTAATTTATTGTGATTTAACGCTTCAAAATCTTCCAAATAAACCAGTAAATCATTTTTCATGTGCTTAAAAAACGAACTAATTCCTGCTAAAGTCATTCCCAGTTGAGCTGGGGTGGTTGGTTCAAACGATAATAAGGTGAATTCGTTTTCAGGAACTGGGTGAATAGCAAATTGATTCTTTTTTCCTGCTAGGATATATCTTTTACTTCCATTAAACAAAGGAAAGTACAAATCAACGAGAAAACTAGAGAATAAAGTCTTAGGAGACAAAAACTGATTGAACTTTCTTTTTGAATCCCAGAGAAATACATTCCACGAATCAAATTCTGCTGCTCCGTCTATTTCCTGGTAACAATAGTACTTTTTACCTTTCAAATTAAAAACACCAACTTTTAATCGATCAATTTTAAAATGCTTAGACAAAAAATCTAGAATCTCATTAGAAGTTCTAATATTATTATCTACTGGTCGATATAAAGTATAGGTTTCTAAATCTTTGGTTAATAGTACGGTTGGGTCACCTAAAACACTATTAGAAATTGTCAAAGGACTCAACTCTTCCATTACTTTACTGTTTTCTCTAACATGGGAACAAAACTGAAGTCACCATAAGTATCTTTGGTGATTTCATCATTTGAAACTTTTATGTATCGTGTCATAATTTGAGAATCACCTTCTCCTATTGGAATCACCAAGATCCCACCTACTTTTAATTGACTCATTAATTCTTCAGGAAGAAATGGAGCTCCACAAGTAACGAGAATTCTATCATAAGGAGCATAAGAAGGCTGACCTTTATAACCATCTCCATAAAACAATTTTGGATTATAGCCCAGACCATAAATAATTCTTTTTGCTTTTAAATAGAGTTCTTTCTGTCTTTCAATCGAATATACTTTCGCTCCCATAGCAGCGAGAATAGAGGTTTGAAAACCACTACCCGTTCCAATTTCCAATACTTTATTCCCTTTAGAGACATTGAGTAATTCAGACTGAAAGGCTACTGTATAAGGGTGTGAAATCGTTTGTCCTGCTCCTATTTGAAAAGCCACGTTTGAATACGCTTGGTTCGTAAAAGCTAAGTCGAGAAAAAAGTGGCGTGGAACCTTATCAAATGCATCCAAAACATTTTTGTCGCTAATTCCTCTACTACCCAACTCCTCTATAAGTTTTCGGCGCATTCCTTTATGTCTGTAGCTATCTTCCATCGTCACAAATTTAAGTTTATCTCTTTGAACTATGATCAGTAGAACTGTTTTTTAATCACCAAACGAATGTTAAATGAATATGAGAGTACTTTAAGCAAGTGACATCTGGTGAGTGACATCATCTTACTACGTGAGATTTATTTACGAATAGCTCGTCCAATCGACACCACTCGTAACTCGTTACATTAATTTTAGTAAAAAATACTTTTAAAATTTTGAGGGATTGAACGCCAAATACCAACCCTAAATCAAAAGACTTTCTTATTTTTGTTAGACATAAAAAAAAACATATTTAACGATGATAAAAGCAAATGATCCATCTATACAATCTTGGTTAGATGTACCAGAAAATTCAGACTTTCCAATTCAAAACATTCCATTCGGGGTTTTTAAATCAGAAAATGTATCAGCGAGAGTTGGAACACGTATTGGAGATCATGTGATTGATCTAAATGCGTTATTCATTTTGGGTTACCTTGACAATTTGCCATTCGCAAATACAGACTTCAATACAGACTCTTTGAATAAAATAATGAAGAAAGGAAAGAAAGCCACAACGGACTTAAGAAATAGAATTTCTAAACTATTCAATAAAGAGAATAACGACCTTAGTAGTAACGCTCACCATGTTCAACAAGTAATATTTCCTGTTGAGCGAATTGAAATGTGTATGCCTGTTCAGGTTGGAGATTATACAGATTTTTATTCGTCTAGAGATCATGCCACAAATGTTGGAACAATGTTTCGTGACCCAGACAATGCATTACTTCCTAACTGGTTATGGATACCAGTTGGATATCATGGTCGCGCAAGTTCAATAATTCCTTCAGGAACGGCCATTAGAAGACCGAAAGGACAACAAAAACCTTCTGAAAATGAAGCCCCAGTATTTGGTCCTTGTAAACTGTTAGACTTTGAGTTGGAAATGGCGTTTGTCACTTTTGATGGCAAACCATTAGGCGATTCAATTTCAACGAAGGAGGCAAAAGATTACATTTTTGGAATGTGCATCATGAATGACTGGTCGGCAAGAGACATTCAAAAGTGGGAATATGTACCCTTAGGACCATTCTTAGCAAAAAGTTTTGCTTCTTCCGTTTCACCTTGGATCGTTACAATGGACGCACTTGAGCCTTTTAGTATTGAAGGGCCAAAACAAGAGCCTGAAGTGCTTCCTTATTTAAAATATGAAGGCAATCATCATTACGATATTAACCTGGAGGTAGGAATTATTCCAGAGAAAAGCGAAGAAACAGTAGTTTGTAAGTCCAACTATAAGCACATGTACTGGAATATGGCTCAACAGCTAGCACATCATTCAGTGAATGGGTGTAATATCCGATGTGGTGACATGATGGCTTCCGGTACAATTTCAGGACCTTCACCAGAATCATTTGGTTCGATGTTGGAAATCTCTTGGAAGGGAACAAAACCTGTTAAACTAAAAGATGGTTCGGAACGCAAATTTATACAAGATACTGATACAGTAGTTATGCGCGGTCATTGTAAAAAAGATGGTGTTCGCATAGGTTTTGGAGAAGTTTCTACAAAAGTGTTACCAGCAAATTAAGTAGAATAATAAGTGGAGAACGAAGGACATCAGGAAATCGATTTAGAGCAAGAGCGTAAAGAAATTCTCAACGCTTTCAAGGGATTATTGCGTGTAACTAAAGACATTCGATCGGCCAAGGATACAAAAATGATCCGTAAGGCATTTGATGTTGCAGTTGAAGCGCATAAAGATATGCGTCGAAAATCAGGGGAACCTTACATTTATCATCCAATAGCGGTTGCTAAAATATGCGCTGAAGAAATGGGTTTAGGTCCAACAGCTGTTATTTGTGCTCTACTTCATGACACCGTTGAAGACACATACATCACTTTAGAAGATATTGAAGAATTGTTTGGTGACTCAGCCTGTCAAATAATTGACGGTCTAACCAAAATTCCTGAGGTATTTGACGAAAACATCTCGATACAAGCAGAGAACTTCCGTAAAATGATCTTAACCATTTCGGATGACCTTCGTGTTGTGTTAATAAAATTAGCGGATCGCTTGCACAACATGCGAACACTGAGCAGTATGCGCTCTGATAAGCAGTTGAAAATTGCTTCCGAAACTAATTTTCTTTATGCCCCGCTCGCCCATCGTTTAGGACTCTATACAATTAAAAGTGAGTTAGAAGACTTATGCTTGAAATACATGAATCCGACAGCTTATGAAGAGGTTGAATCAAAACTGAAGTCCACGAAAGCAGTCAGACAACGTTTTATCCGTCGTTTCATGAATCCAATAAAAGATGCATTGAATAATGAAGGATATGTTTTTGACATTAAAGCGAGGACAAAATCTGTATCTTCTATTTGGCGTAAGATGAATTCAAAAAAGATTCCTTTTGAGGAAGTCTTTGACCTTTTTGCGATTCGAATTATACTTGACACACCCGAAGAGTTGGAAAAACCTGACTGTTGGCGGGTATATAGCATTGTTACAGACTTTTATCAACCCAACCCGAATAGACTACGTGACTGGATTTCTACTCCACGAGCAAATGGTTATGAATCGTTGCACACAACCGTTATGAGTCCGAATGGCAAATGGGTAGAAGTACAGATTCGATCATTACGCATGGATCAAATCGCTGAAAAAGGACTAGCTGCTCATTACAATTACAAAGAATCCAAAAATGGAGAAAATAAATTCGACCGTTGGATTGGCGAAATCCGTGACTTGCTAGAGAATCCATCTCAGGATGCTATGGATTTTGTAAATGAATTCAAACTCAACCTATTCAACGAAGAGATTTATGTATTTACTCCAAAGGGCGAATTACGTGTCCTTCCAACAGGTGCAACAACCCTAGATTTTGCTTTTGATATACACACCGATATTGGTCTGCAATGTATTGGTGCAAAAGTGAATAACAAACTCGTCCCATTAAGTCATGAGTTAAAGAATGGCCATCAGGTTGAAATAATCACTTCTAGCAAGCAAAAGCCAAATGAAGAATGGTTGAAGTTTGCCATCACGGCTCGTGCTAAGCAAAAAATTAAAGGCGCTTTAAATGAAGAGCGCAACAAAATTGCAGACGACGGAAAAGAGATCTTAGATCGAAAATTCAAGCAACACAATATTCGTTTCATTAGTGAGAATATCTCCCTGTTGGAGAAATATTACAATGTTTCTACAGCGACTGACTTATACATCAGGATAGCAAAAGGAAAAGTAGACTTAGCCAAACTGAGACAAATAAAAAATGTTGGAGGGGTTCTAAAGTTAGAAGAGGAAAAGAAAAAACCGAAGAAGCTTAGAAATCATAAGGATGTCAATAAGCGAATAGATAAGAAAAAAGACACCCTTATTATTGGTGACGATTTTAATAATATCGACTACCAATTTGCCAAATGTTGTAATCCACTTCCTGGTGATTCAGTTTTTGGTTTTATCACCATTAATGACGGAATCAAGATTCACAGAACGGATTGTCCGAATGCGGAGAATATGATGTCAAAAATGGCTTATCGCTGTATCAGTGCTCGCTGGAAGGCAAAAGAAGTTAAGGAACACATTGCCAAATTGAGAATCATTGGGATTGATGATATCGGAATAGTAAATAAAATCACTGAAATCATTTCATTTCAGCACAACGTGAACATGAAATCGATTAGTTTCGAATCGTTAGATGGTTTATTTGAAGGACGCATAGAAGTTTATGTCATGGACCGATACCATTTGGAAGAATTGATTGAAAAGTTTGAAATTTTGGAAGGCGTTAAGCGCGTTGAAAGGTGGGATGACAAAGAAATTGAAGAGAACGAAGATTTTGAACAACATTTTTAAAGACTACACACTCAAATTAATAACAGAATAAACAAAGCAGGTACTAAATCGCACCTGCTTTGTTGTTTTATGTTTCAGCTTATTTCAAGGTAATCTTCTTTACCTTTTTCTTTTTGGAATCTGGTTTTGGTATTGAGATATTCAGCACACCATCATTGCTCGAGGCATTGATTTTATCTACATCTACTTCTCTAGGCAAAGTAAAAGAACGCGTAAACGACCCATAAGAGAACTCTCTTCTAGTATAACGATCTTTTGTTTCATCAGTTTCGTAAGAAGTTTCAGCACTTACAATTAATTTGTTTCCATCAATTTCAATGTTAATGTTTTCCTTCTTTACTCCAGGAATTGCCATTTCGATTACAAAATCGTCGTCGCATTCTTTTATATTAACCGCCACATTAGTAAAGCGATCCAGACGTTCGTCGTTGAACAAATCACTCTCGAAGTTCCCGAAAAAAGAGGGTAATAAACCGTTATTTTTTCTTATGATATCCATAGCATTTTGTTTTTTAAGTTTTGATAATTAATCATCAAACTAAATACCAATGGAAATAACTGTCAAAATGAAAGAGATTTCAAAAATTTAAAAATAAAAAACTGTCAAAAAGACATAAACAACTGTTTACTAATGACATAAATACACATTTTCAGTCTTTAACTGCAAGAACACGAGATTAATTCTGTAGTTTATTTCCTGACAAACCTTGAATATTATCCTTTTTACTACTTTTTGAAAGTACTAGTAACCCTATAAAACAAAGCACCCCATTCACACCAAGGATTTCGTGTCCCGACTGATAACCATCAAACCAGTAGGATTCATAGGTTTTAAAAATATAGATTAAGACGGGCACCACCAAACATACAACCCAAGTTAAATGATCTGCCACTTTTCGTTTTGATAAAATTCCAAAGAAAAACAGCCCAAGTAATGGGCCATAGGTATATCCTGCGAGTGTGAACAGTGTATTTATTACGTCCTTCTCTTTGAATTCATTAGCTAATAATATAACAATAAACAAAACAGCAGTCATTCCTACGTGAATCCATTTTCTAACCTTTTCCGCTTTTTGCGTGTCTTTCCATTTATCTAATTTAAAAAGATCGACACTTGTAGAGGTTGTCAATGATGTTAATGCCGAATCTGCAGAAGAATAAGCTGCTGCCACTAATCCCAGTAAAAAAGTAATTCCAACAAACACACCTAATCCTCCGTTTAGTGCTATCAATGGAAACAACCTATCTGATTGTTTATTAACAGGCATTTTTTCAAGTGCTGAAAGTATTTCCGTATGCTCCTGAGCGTATAAAAATAAAAGTCCACCTAGAATTAAAAACACAAAGTTTACAACGAACAATACCACAGAAAACCAAATCATATTTTTACGCGATTCCTTCTCATTTTTACAACTCAGGTTTTTCTGCATCATATCCTGGTCAAGACCAGTCATACCCAGTGTAATAAACAAACCACCTAAAATTCCTTTTAACCAGTAATTATTTGCTTTTGGGTCTGAAGTAAAGAACCAATCGGTCATTCCAAGTGATTTTAGACCTTCGGTAGAAGTTTCTGTACCAATGGCATTACTAATAAGAATGACACTAACTACAAGCGCAACAAGCATAAACAAAGTCTGGAGAGTATCTGTCCAAACAATTGTTTTTATTCCACCTCTATAGGTATATATATATATAAGAATCAACGTAAGTAAAACAGAGAATTCAAACGAAACACCGTATTGTCTAAGCACAAAGAAGTCCAGAATGTCTGCGACTAAAAAGAGCCGTACTGAAGCTCCTAAAACCCTTGAAAGAATAAAAAATGAGGCACCGATCTTATGGGTTGTTTCGCCATACCTTCTCCCCAAGTAGGAATAAATTGATGTAAGGTTAAGTTTATAATACAGCGGAATAAGCACAAAAGAGATAATTGCATAACCGATCATATATCCGATTACAATTTGCATGTAAGTGAACCCTGATTTCCCTACTAATCCAGGTAATGAAATAAAAGTAACACCTGAAAGTGATGCGCCAATCATTCCGAAACTAACCAAATACCATTTTGACGAACGATTTCCTGTAAAAAAAGTATCATTTTTAGCGCCTCTGGAGGTCAAGTACGATATCGTCAACAAAATAGCAAAATACCCTACAATAACAGATAAAATAAACAATCCACTCATTCCCTCTGATTAATTTAGGATAAAAATAGAATTTTAAGTGGTAGCTATAAGTTTAAAATAGAGAAGTAATAAAACCTGACTTGTTGAAAAGACTACGCCCCAATCACTCTTTTAAGATCGTTGATGGTGTTTTCCCAATAGAGTTGAACTTCTTCAAGCTCATCTTCATCAGCGAAACTAGTTAGGTTGAGTACAACAGCTTTGGTCATAGGATCGACTTTAAACCTGATTTCAACATAAGTATCTAAGTCCTCCTCTTCGTCTTCCAACCATTGAAACTTAATATATTCATTCGCTTTTTTTCCAAGTAAACGTGCTTGCTCTTCACTTCCATTCCAGTAAAAAGTATAGACATCATCTTTTATATTCACATCATCTGAAAACCACTCACTCAACCCACTCGGCGACATCAACATCGAGTTAAGTACTTTTGGAGAAGTTTTCAAAAGGTACTCTTGCTCAAACTTAATTTTTTCTGACATGTTCGAATATATTAATTATTTCTATCTTCGCCAAGGAAGAATTATAAACTGCAATATACAAAAACTTTTAAATGGCTCTAATACATTCCCTTGAAAAATCTGGAAATACCTTATTTAAGTACCGAGGACAGATACCAGTGATTTTATTTATTCTTGCTGTCCCTGTTATTTACTTTACTGATTACAGTTTTATTTTCAGCGAAGATATCACCTACTGGATCTTAATGGGGGTAGCAGTACTCCTGTCTCTATTAGGGCAGGTAATACGCGCCATTGCAATTGGAACAGCCAACAAGAATACTTCAGGAAGAAACACCAAAGAACAAGTTGCAGAAGCGTTGAACACAAAAGGCATCTACTCCACTATGCGCCACCCTCTTTATGTAGGTAATTATTTCATGTGGATAGGTATTGTTGTCTTTACAGCGAATATTTGGTTTGTTTTAGCAGTAAGTTTAGCGTTCTGGTTATACTATGAGCGTATTATGTTTGCTGAGGAAAGATTTCTTGAGAGAAAATTTGGACAAGACTATCTTGATTGGTCTTTAAAAGTACCTGCTTTTTGGCCTTCGTTCAAGAATTATATCCCTTCACCGATTTCTTTTTCAATGAAAACGATCTTAAGAAGAGAATACTCTGGAGTAACAGCAACAATAATAGGGTTTCTATTTGTGGAGGTGTTAAGAGATGTTTTTACGACTGGAACCTTTGAATTTAAAATTCATTACATTGTAATACTGGCAGTGGCCTTGTTTATTTCATTGTTTTTAAGAACATTAAAGCATCACACAAAAATTTTATTCGAAGAGGATCGTTCTTAGGTCTAGAATTTAAAAAAACTTCTAAATCTGCACCTTCAAAACCAACAAATCGTTTGTTTTAATTGTGTGTTGGCTCAGGATACTAACAAAATCGTCAGTATTAGAGCGCAGGATTCATAACCCTGAGGTCGGGAGCCTTGACGAAATGAATTTTTCAAAATTCTTTTGTCAAGATACTGATCAGAGCATCAGCATTCAAATCTCCCTCGCGCCATACAGTCTTACCTCTAAATAATTCAATCCTTTTCAAGTTATTATTTCATTGTTTATAAGTGCTTTGAAGTTTCGTTTCAAAATTTTATGCGAAGATGATCATTCATAAGTACAGAATTAAAAAAAACTTCTATATTTGCACCCTCAAAACCAACAAGTAGTTTGTTTTAATTGGCGTGGTAGCTCAGTTGGTTAGAGCGCAGGATTCATAACCCTGAGGTCGGGAGTTCAAATCTCCCTCACGCCACTAGAAAGAAAAGAGAATGAGAGACAGAGTGAGAGCGATGACTCTCATTCTCTTTTTACTTAATTCTCACCTCTCCTTCCCTATCTAACCTATAATGAAATACTACACTTACATTTTTAAATCTATTAATCATGATGAGTATTATATTGGTCAAACCAACAATATAGTTAATCGTCTCGAAAGACATAATAAAGGCTACGAAAAATATACTAGCAAATATAAACCTTGGGAAATAGCTTTGAAAATCGAAAAAAACAGTCGCTCTGAAGCTATTATACTTGAAAGAAAGCTAAAGAACTTAGGGGGTAAAAGACTTAAACAATTTATTGAAAAGTATAGCCGAGGTCGGGAGACTTGACGAAATGAATTTTTGAGAAATTCTTTTGTCAAGATGCTGATCGGAGCATCAGCATTCAAATCTCCCTCACGCCACTAAAAAGAGAGTGAGAGACAGAGTGAGAGCGATGACTCTCATTCTCTTTTTACTTCATCCTCACCCCTCCTTCTCTACTCCATAATGAAATTCTACACCTACATTCTAAAATCCATAAATCATCAGTAGTATTACCTAAATGCTGTGACTTTGTGGCTTTTTAAATTTTCAACCATTATACTGAAATATCTTTTTTATCATTTCAATAATTTTCAAGATTTTCACCCAATAAGTAGCCATCAATAAGTAAAGGTAAGGTATCACTTGCTAATTCAAAAAACGATAATTCTCCAGTTTCAATCTTGTGGTTCAGTTCATCCTTGGGTAGAAAATGATTGGCGTGGTCTAAATAAGTTCCTTTCATCAAGTGTCTGAATTCATGTTGGAATATTACCGCGGCGAATCCATCTAATCTCCCACGTTGAATCTCACCTTTTTTATTTTGACACTCATATTCAATCCATTTAAATGTTGCTACATTCCCTCTTTTTTCTCCCTGGGCACTTAAGCATCCATGCCAGAAGTTCTTACGTTCCTTAGAAACATTGGTGATTTTTGGATTAATAAAAACCTGTTTTTCAACGGGCCCTAAAACTTTATATCTTGGATTACCAACCTTAGCTTCTATAATAAATATTTGCAATCTCTTCCCTAGTTGATTGGCCGCAATCCCTACTCCCTCCTTTCGCAGCATAATTGTGTACATACTATCTATAAAAGTGTTAAGCTCAGAAGAATTGAACTCTTCTTGTTTGATTCTTCTTGGATCTAAGTATAGTGCATTTTGGTCTCTTCCTACAGCGTCCATGGGAATATTTTGGACTACCTCAAATCCTTCTTTAGGAATTTTTAATGTGAGTGACACGTCTTCTGAACAGCCTGTTTGGAATAGCGCTATCATAAGTATAATGATATAAATAAAATGATTTCTAATCACAAAATTTTCGATTAAGAACAAGCTTTGACACGAGCCTAAAGCCTTAATCATATTACTAATTCGCTTATTTTTTGTATACATTTTTACCACACGTTTTTATTAATTATAGTAAATATAATAAGTTAAAATAATTGCAGTCATATTGTAAATTCCGTGAGCCACTATTGAAGCTGTTAATCGTTTGGTAGTTATGAATAATAAAGTATACATAATAGTCGGAATAAGAATATCAAACCAATCTAATGCAGAAACTGGCATATGACCGAATGAAAATATTACAATAGATGAAATTGCAGAAAACCATAATCCTATTTTTGAGTTTTTAAAGACATCTTTAAGCACATTAATGAAATATCCTCTGTTAAAGAGTTCCTCAGTAATTCCACCTCCTATTACTCCCAATGTAATAAATGAAATTGTTCCAATTAAACTTCCATCATACATTCCCAACATCCCATTAATGTCTGGACGATTTACTCCACCTGTATTTGGTATTATGAGTAAAAACTGAAGAATAGTCCATAAAGCTCCAAAAACAAAACCTAGCGCGATGTCTTTTTTTAAGTTCTCAAACTTAAGACCGATATAACTAAAGTCTTTTTTTAATATTTTAAGTGAAGCATAAAGTAAAGCTATGATAGATAAAAATTGAAATATAGCAATGAAGAATAAATTAACACCAATCTTTCCTCCATTGATTTTTGTAACTCCAAAGAAAATATCTGGAATAATAAAAAGCGTATAACCAATTATAATAGTAAAAATAAAAACAAGAATTGTCTTTGTTTTACTAACTGTTCTTCGATTTGTTTCTGTCATTTTGTATTATTTATGTAAGTTCTCATTTATGACGATTAACTTGTCTTTTTGTTACACTTCAAATGTATGTTAACGTTCTAGATGAGCAATAACGGGTTTTAAGTGACTCCTTTTCAGTTTACAATATACTTTAATTTAATGAAAAATAGTTCGAGTTAGCACTCTAACCATTATTGTTTATATCTGTCATAAAACTGTGTATACCCAACAATCTGTATGTAGACATAAGAGCTTTTTGGATCATTATTCAATCAGAAATAGTCTTTTTAAATTACAATTCAAGGTTAGCTACTTATCTCTATTAGTATTTTCAAACCATCAGTTGTTCATAGAACCCACCTGTCTCCTCTTCTTCATCTATAAAATGAATTTCATAAATCCAGTGACGTGGGTTTCCATGCCGATCTTTTGCAGACATAGGGGTATGATTGTCAGGATGAATATAATTTGTTACTTCTTCTCCCTGAATCTTTTCATGTGGGAAATTACCTATGAGATGACCACAGTGTTCGTTGCCATAAGACCAGTTATATGATTTTGCCAGCTTTGAAGTATAATCGTAAAACTGAGCTCCAGTAATTGTCTCTTGATGTGTTAAAAAGAATTCCTTCCCTTTCTTCCAGGCTTCAGCGATATCGCATACCAATTGTTTCTTTTTAGGATTATCACCTATTACATAAGTCCGACCAAAATCAGCTTCCCATTCTTCAAAAACGGGACCGAAATCCAGAAATAAAATATCATCCTCTTGTAAAATTAAATCAGGCGGATTTTCACGGTAAGGCAACAAAGTATTTTTGCCAGCACGAACAATTCTTTTATGCCAGTACTTGCGAATACCATAAAGTTCTTCAGCTAAAGCATAGACCGATTTATTTAATTCCTTTTCAGTGATTCCAGATTTAATTAACCCGCGTGATTCTATCATTTGGAAAAGGTGTGCAGCTTTCTTTTCGGCTTCAATTAATTGTGTTATCTGGTTTTTAATCATGTTTAACTGAAATTGAAATGTTTCTCTAAATTTTCCATCCGATCAAACCATCCACTTCCTCCTTTGAAAGCAAGAAGTCTGTCTTCTTTCCTTCTAATTGCATAGATAGATATCTTTTAGTTGGATTCATCCAGCTTTCGTTGTTTGTACTCGTTTCGTTGATACAGATTACCAACTGATACAACGTTGTCAGTTCATTGAATATATGTTTAGCTGTTAATTCCATTTCATCGCGCTCTAAGTTTGCAATTTCTTCGGCTGAAGATGAAATTTTATTGTGCTTAGATTTTATAAGGTTGCTGTATTCACTATTAGATGAAGCCGTTTTCTGAATCTCCGAGAACATTGCTTTGAGTCCTTCTGATTTGAACGAAGCTCTTAGCATATCTAGGGTCATTATGTTTCCAGCACCTTCCCAAATTGGTAAAACCATCACATCGCGCATGATTTTAGGCAGTACACCATCTTCAATGTATCCCATACCACCCATCAGCTCCATGCTTTCTCGAACAATATAAACTGATTTTTCAGCCGACCATTTTTTAACCATGGGTGTTAGGATTCTCGAAAGGTTCGTTGCGTGTTCGTCGCCGTTGTCTGCTTCATCTAAGCACTCAATCGCTTTCCATGTCAAATAGAAATTAGCCACATTTAAACTACCTAGTTCAAAAAATTTATCTCGAATTAATGCGTGATTGATGGCTTGTTTACCAAAACTTGTGCGATGAACATTGAATGTATACACTTCAATCAATGCTCTACGAGCTCCAGACAACGCCGCTACTGAGTTATAAAGTCGGGATAGGTTAATCATATCGGTCATGATCTTAAAGCCTTTAAACTCCTCTCCTATCCGCCTTCCAATTGTTCCATCGAGCAAACACTCAGCACTTGCCATAGAGCGTACTCCGAGTTTTTCTTTTAACCGAATGATTGGTAATGGGTTTTTCTCTCCATTTGGAAGGTGTTTTTCAATTAAAAAAATAGACAGTCCACGTGTTCCTTGAACTTCTTTATTGGTTCTCGCCAATGCAAAGATTATATCTGCATTTACGTTACTACAAAACCATTTTTCACCACTCAATGAATATAAGTCATCCGTACCCTCTAACTTTTCAGCTTTTACAATATTTCGACCTACGTCAGAACCACCTGATTTTTCTGTTAGAAACATTGCACCTGTGGATAGTTCTTCAATTTGCTTGGTTGCGATTTTAGGAATTAATCGTTGTTTATCTTCCTCCGTACAATAGATGTCAATTAAACGGGCTACACCGTCTGTCATGCAAAGTGGACAATACTGCCCCAGTTCACCCATTGCGTAAATGTACCCGCTAGAAAAGCCTAATTTGTGTAAGTCCTTTTGAAACTTATTCTTCAACTCTGGATCCCATTTCACCGTAAACATTTCAGAATCGATGGCAATCTGCAGTAAACTATCGTAAGCAGGATGGAACTTTATCTCATCAATGGTTTCTCCCAGGTTATTACGTTTGATTAAAGTCGGACCATTTTGGTCAGCATCTAATGATAATTCATCCATCACCAAAGCGGCAGCTGAACCAACCTCTTCCCACTTGTCTGACATATAGTCTTTAGCAGCTGTACTAAGCTTCCTCTCCAGATATTCTTTGAGAACAAGATCGCTCTCGAAGAAGTTGTGACTTTTGGATTGGTTTTCAGACAATACTTGGTTTTTTATTGCCTCCTTAGCTTTCGTTTCGGACATAGTATAATAAGTTATTCAGTTGTTCTAAATATAATAAATTAAAGCAACTCAGAATTCTAAAACGAAATATTAAACAAGTTTGATATATATGGTTATATAAACTTAAAATCTACCCTACGATTACGTTGTTTTCCATCAGGTGTATTATTTGAATCTACGGGTTCTCGTTCTCCTTTAAAATCAATCTCTAACTTGTCTGGTTCAATTCCCTGAGATTTAAAGTAATCTTTGATTGCCTTTGCGCGTCGTTTTGATAGACCTACGTTGTATTCGTCTGTACCAACAGCATCTGTATGACCGATAACCTCTACACGCAAATCGTAAATTCCATCGAGTATTCGGGCCATTCTATTTAAATAGTCGTAATGTTCCGGGCGTATCTCAGATTTATCGTGATCAAAATATATGGGCTCAAATTCAAAATTTTCTCGCTCCTTTTCTCTGATTTCAGGTGCTGGATATCCTTTATTGTAATCTCTTATGAATCGCTGTTTCCAGTAATGAGTAGCAGTGAATTTCTCTTCATCGTTAAACTCCTCGTCCACTCTAAAAAGAATGATCTCCCCTATTTTGTTACGACAATCAGTACTCCTGAAGTTTCCCTTGAAGTATCCAGTCGAGTCATCGTAAACCATCTCATAAACTAATTTACACTTAGGGGCAACACGAGAGTGAGTGGATGATTTAAGATATTCCTCAGAAAGAGTTATATGGTTGTTTTTAAGTTTTCCTTCTACCGTTTTTACGGCAAAATCTTCTGTATTTAATATTTCAATTCTAGATTTTCCTTCGACTTTATCTGCACTACCAGAAAGCGTAAAGAAAACAACGTCAGCCTCCCCTAAACTTTGATAAGAGAACTTTAATATCCCTTTCCATTCTCCTTTGAAATCAATTTGAGAAAATGAGAAAAATGTACAACTCAATAAAATAAAAAATACTAAATACTTCATGCTTATTACTTATTCGTATAAAACCAAAAAATGTTCCAAATATATTGTTTTGATATTGTGTTAGACATTAGACTTTAGATTATAGACTTTGAAAGTTGGACGTGGTAGGATTTAAGATGAATATTGATTCTATTTTTGAAGGATTTTACTTTTTATTGTATTAGTAAATTTGATTGGATATGATTTAAATTAAATCTATCTCAATTGATTCTTATATTTGCTGAATGAAGCAATTCTTAATCATACAAACTGCTTTTCTGGGTGATGTTATCTTGTGTACACCTGTTGTATCGGAGTTAAAACGCATTTATCCCGATGCTTTAATAGATATAGTGGTAAGAAAAGGAAATGAGTCTCTGCTTCAAAACAATCCAAAGCTGAACGAAGTCTTTATCTGGAATAAAAAACAAGGAAAATACAAATCACTTGTTTCAATCATCAGGCAGATAAGAAAAAAAAAATATGACGAAGTGATCAACCTTCAACGTTTTACATCTGCAGGTTTAATGTGTCTTCGCGCAAAAGCAGACTCAAAAATTGGTTTTAATAAGAATGCTTTTGGTTTTATATACAGCAAAAAACTTCAGCACAACATAGGCGATGGAAGACATGAAGTGGAAAGAAACCTTTCGACAATTGCTCATCACGGAGCACGTAAATTAATCAGGCCCGAGCTGTTTCCTTCTAAAGAAGATTACTCATCTGTTGAACGCTGGAAAGAATCAAACTACTTCTGTTTAGCACCAGCATCTGTTTGGGAAACCAAAAAATTACCCTTCAAAAAATGGATTGAACTAATTGAATTATTAAAGAGCAAAGGAAATATCTATTTGCTCGGTGGACCAGATGATTTAGACTTATGTACCAAGATCAAGAAACGCTTTACTGGAAATATAACTATTCTTGCCGGTCAGTTAACCTTACTTCAAAGTGCTGCGTTGATGAAAGATGCAGAAATGAATTTCGTAAATGATTCAGGTCCCTTACACTTAGCTTCTGCTATGAATGCGCCGACAAGAGCGTTTTTCTGTTCAACAATAAAAGACTTTGGATTTGGACCTCTGGCAGAAAACAGTAAAGTAGTTGAGATCAATTATGACCTCGATTGTCGTCCCTGTGGTTTACATGGTTATCATTCCTGTCCAAAAGGACACTTTAAATGTGGGAATGATATTGATATTAAAACTTCAATACTTTCATAAAAAGAAAAAGACACCTAGATAATCTAGATGTCTTTCTTGCATGTTCAATAAGTAGTTTAATCTTTATTTTAGAACATTCACAAACCCTTTAAATTCGTATTTATTATCATTTTCAGCATCTCTTGCACTAATTTTCCAGACGTATGTACCATCTTTCACTAGTCCCATACCGCTGTAAGTTCCATCCCAAGCTCCATCTGGATCAAACGATTCGAAAATCAATTCTCCCCATCGGTTAAAGACTTCTAAATGAAAACTACTAACATCAATTCCTTGAATGTATACTCTCCATTTGTCATTAAACCCATCAGTATCTGGAGTAAATGTGTTTGGAGCAAAAATCAATACTTCATTTTGTATTCTTACTAGACGTTCAACCGTATCGCGACATCCATTACCATTTTCAACGACAAGAATCACTGGATAGTTTTCAACTTCGTTTGGATATTGGAATGTTGGGTTTTCTAGTGTACTAAAGTTTGGCTCTGCACCCTCTGCAAACCATTGGTGTGAAATCACATCACCACTTGACTGACTAAAGATATCAACCTCAGGTTCAAAAACAGAAGCTGGGTTTGGATTAACATAAAATGAAGCGTTTGGATAATCATACCCTTCAATCAAACTATTGAAAGTTCTTGTATAGCTACATCCTCTATCGGAAACTACTTCTACCGTGACATCAAACAATCCAACACCAAAGTTATGGCTCGCTGTATTTAATCCTTGAATTGTATCCGATGTACCATCACCATAGCTCCAAACTGTGTAATCAACAGTTTCGTTAGTGTTTGTTACATTATCAAAGTTTACTTCAACAGGGAAACAAGCACCCGTATTATCTGGTGAAATCAAAGGAATGATTTCTTCAGGATATGAAATAGTCATACAATCTTGTGCTTCAGGTGAACCACACTGTTCTGTTAGCGTCACACAATACTGTGAATTGTCTGTTGTTGGAGTTACGTAAATAGTATCTCCTGTACCAACAACATTCCCATTATTTTTCCATGTGTATGTATAAGGAGAGCTTCCTCCACTACCAGTAGCATATATTTTTACTGAATCATCCACACAAGCAATTGTATCTGCAGAGATAGAAACAATTTGTAATGCGTTAGGTTCGTTCAAATCAACATCAAAATCAACAGTACAACCATTAGCGTCAGTTACTGTTACCGTATTAATTCCAGCAACTAAACTTGTAGGAGTAGCAGTTGTTTCACCAGAAGTATTCCATATATAAGAATATCCGGGAGTACCTTGCGTAACTTCAATAACTGCTTGTCCATCATTTCCACTATTACATGTTACATCTTCAGAACTTACCAAGTTCACAATCATACCTGGAATTTCGTCTACAACAACCGTAGCAGTATCTTGACAGCCTAAGTCAGTTTCTACAGCGACATTGTACGTGCCAGCAGATAAACCAGTTGCAGTTGCCGTATTTTGATTTCCCGCATCATACCAATCATAAGTTGCACTACCAGGAGCAGGAACAATTTCAACTGTTGCCGTTCCATCACTACCTCCAGGACATGATACTTGTGTATATGTCGTATTCAATGCAATCGGTGAGTCACCAATATTTACATTTGCTGTTTCCTGACAGCCAATTGCGTCTGTCACAGTCACAGTATAGTTTCCTTGTGTTAAATTAGTAGCTGTTTGACCATTCTGATTTGCTGGATCGTTCCAACTGTATGTATAAGGAGCAGAACCACCACTCGCTAAAGCAGTTGCTTCACCTATTCCTTGAGAACAAAAATCATCCGTACTATTAATTGCTACATCGACTATATTTACAGTTATCCATGATGTATCAGAGGTTTGAAGTCCAGAAACAGCACAAGATGAGTAGTTGACAAAATAACCAATAGAATCAGAAGGTGGCGTTGGATTTGGCGTAACAGTTAAAGTTGTACCTGCTCCTGGGTAAGAGTTACCTTCTGTATCGCCCCAAGTAAAATCTACATTATCAATCACAATCGCATTATACGGAATTTGATTGACTGTATAAGCATTCACACCGTTAGGAATAAATTCCCAAGAATCAAGATTTGCGGTCCATTGAGTTGGGTAATTTCTTCCCGGAACAACATCTGCCAAGGTACCATTAGCATTGTGGACACCATGTATTGCCGCACCACCATTCCATCCAGCATTCAATGGCTTTTCATCCAAAATAGTTTCTATTTTATTAGATCCTTCATATAATATAATTCCAGAACACGCTTCAGTTGGATCACTAAACATTTCGATGTTCTTATAAACAACATAAAACTTTCTGTTTGGAGCAGTACCTACTGTTTTATATCCAATAAAGTCATTGGCACTTGCTGCAGGGTTAATATCTTGCCAGGGAAACATAATCGCATTTAATGGATTCGCCGGGTTTGGGATTGCGTTGTTGATTGCCCACGGTGAGTAACCATTTGCTTGTCCTATATCAAATGATAGATACATATTCGAAGACAACACCACTTGATTATAGGTGTTACCATAAAAATCGAAATCAAAACCTATTGGAATAACACCTGAAAAGCCATCATCCGTATTTAGATTTATTGGTGTAACAGTTCCAATATTGTTTGGTGCAGTTGAACCTGAACCACCACATACTTCGAGTGTTATTTGATCGCCTGCACAAATTGTTGCATCATCACCAAGACAGATATTTTGACTAAATACGCCTGTTGTTGATACCGAAATTGCTAAAAATAAATCTGATTCCCCCACAAAATACCAGCACGTAAATAGAATAAGTTCTGCCGGTCTAGTTTTGAAGAAAAAAGCAAGATGAATATACTAAAATTTATGGA
>NVXV01000027.1 GCA_002734085.1 Fluviicola sp.
GCCGAAAAATTTCTTTCTGGGGGTATCCCCAGAAAGAAAAAGAAAGTAAGTAATGAGATTTCTTTAATTTAGCACTGTCCTAAAAAGGGGGAGCTTACAATAGTACCTGAGAGTATGGGGAATCAAAGTTATATTCTTGAAGTCGGTGATATTTGTGACTCCTGTAATAACCGATTTGCAAAATTTGAACAAAAAGCATTGTCAAACACTATTTTAGCTTTTGAAAGAGCTAAACTTGGAGTTCAGACTAAAAAGAAAAAAAATGTAAAGGGTGAAATTCAGAGTCTAAAATTTGAAGGTGATAAGAATTATACGAAAAATAAAATAACATTATTTCAACACGAAAGGAGTCTACTAAGACCAAGTGATAAAGGAAACAATCTTTTTGAACTTGAAGTGCCATCATTTGATAAATCACCTGTTCCAACTTCTAAACTTTTATTGAAAATTGGTATAGAATCTATATATAAGTCAAGGAGGAAACTATATAATCTATACAATTTTAAGGAGTTAAAAGAATATTTGAGAAATGAATCTAATAAGGACTGGCCATTTATTACTAATACTATTCAAGTTTCTGAGAGTATTGATATCCCGAGATATACAGATAAGTATAATCTGACTAAAATAAAGTGCAAACTGAAAGTAAAAGAAAGAAATAATAGTACACTTATTTTTAATTTGAAATATGGTTCTATTTCACTTGCCATAAATCTACTTTCAAGAAATTTTGACTGGATAAAAGAATATAATGATTGGACAGTATATCCTGAAAGATTAAGGTAGGTTTAGAAAAACCTCCTCCAAACCCATTTCAAAAACAAAGTAACCAAGAAACTCACAGAAGCCCCCACAGCGGCCAAAACTATCGTTTTTGTAATGTCTTGCAAGTCTATTGTTGCAGCAACGCTTAACAGCGTTCCTGATATAGTTCCTATAATCGTTGTATGTTCTCCTGTGTGTTCCATAGTTTGTTTTGATGAGGTTACAGATCAGTATGCTCACTACGTTCGCATTCTTTTCTTTTCAGGTGTAGTTTTAAGTCCAAGATCTGTTCTTTGTCATTCACTTCTTCATTGAAGTCAACGTTCACGATGTTCACTTGGCCAGAGAGCTCTGCTCCAGCTTTAAACTTTACCTTGTTTCTTGTTTTTAGATTGATGATCAAATCACTTTGATAACAATCGTTTTTAACAGCATTTTCCATATTCAAAAAAAGATTAAGAACAACGCAGAAAAATTCCTGCGTTGTTCATGATTCAACATTCTATTCTTCTTCACAGTTCTTCTTCACAGTCGCTTGCTTTTGCAATGCAACCCTCTGAACGCAAATGAAGCTTCACCTCAAGCACTTCGTGCGTATCGGTTTGTTCTTCATTCCATTCCACATCTACCAAATTGACAGATTTAGAAAGTTCAGCTCCAGCTTTAAAGCGTGGAGCTCTTTTGCTCACGTTTAAGATTAAGTCGCTTTGTGCGCAATCATTTTTTACTGCATCTTCCATATTTTTTATTGGAATTGTGTCCACTGATTTCGCAAAGCTCAACCAGTGGACGGATTTTACATTCATTTTCTTTCCTGGACCAATCTTAGTCCTCTATCTCGCAATCCTGTTCCGAGACAGCTGCCTGACTCACCGCGGTCATGATGGATCCTCCAAGGATCAGATAACCTCCGGCAGTAATTACCGCTGCAGGTAGCGCAAGCGGTGAAGCCACAACCGTCGTTCCGACTGCAGCAATCACCAAGCCGACCGTGCGTAACTTCTTAAAGAAGGGCGGCGTTTCTGCCTGACATCTTTTACCGATGGCTTTCAGCTTGTCTTGTAATTTCTTTTTGTTCATAACTCAAAGTAATTATTGAACATCTACAATGCTCAACGCATTGAATTGTCCATCGTTCAAACTATACTGATTACCATTCACCTCTTGGAAGAACTCAACCATTAACATGAAAACGTCAATGCCGTTTCCTTGCGGTTGGTTCGCAGGAGTCAAAGTCACAGATGTGTTAGCATTATCAATCACCAAATTTTCAGTGTTCGACAATTCCAACTCAAAAGCCTCTCCGGAGAAATCTATTTTCCCCCATGCTCCCGTTAAAGCAACATGAGTAGATCCAACTGGCGCAGCCAAATGATTGACCGGCACCAAATCAGGTATCGTGATCACTCCAGTAGCAGTATCTACCGTAAAAGGACGGTAAAGCACCGCCTTCAAGATAGAACGCTTATTGAAGTTAAAGTCTTTCAACCTGTCTTTGGCTTGCTGGTTAGCAATCGCATTGGCCACCGTTCGTTGACCTCTGGCACTGTTGGTATCCAACTTACGGATATCCGACATGATTTTGGTCATTCGAGAAGCCACACGACCATCCGAAGCCTTCATCATCAAAGGACGCACTGCATCCCTCATCAATTTTCCAGACTTCGCAGCCATCCCGAACTCTTGACCATTCTCACGAGTTCTCGCAAAAGCAGGATCATTCTTAATTCGGTCAGCTTCAACGCCACCTTTCTCACGTGCCAAATAGCCATCTTGAGACTTATAGAACGAAAGATCACCGATCTTCCCGGTAAGCTTAATTATTCCTCTTTGTCTTGCCATTTTGCATAAGTTTTAATTCATAATATCCAGCTGAGACTTTCTCAGCCTTCACAATTTCGTCGCGACATGAAATTGAATTCAAATCAAAACTAAAGGCTAACAAAATGACATACAAATATCTCATTCCGTTGATGCCGAGTAGGGGATAAACTGCCGAAAAAGTAGGGAAGATGTAAGGTAAGTGTATAGATAAAGCATGAGTGAATACAAAATGATATAAAACGGATCAATACCTTTTTACAGTCTGCTGATAAGTACAAAATCTGTATCTTTGAACAACGGTATTTGACATGAAAACAACCCGAATTTGCATATATCCAAAGGATATCCAGCGAATCACCGGAAGAAGTGAAAGATACGGCAGAAAGCTACTAGAACGGATAAGAGAACACCTAAATAAGGAGCAACATCAATTCGTAACCATAAGCGAATTCTGTGATTTCACTGGAATCGATATAGTGGATGTTCAAGAGTATCTAAAAGATTAAAATTAGGTGCTCAAACCCACTTAACCCTTGAAACATTCATTTTGATTTATTTTGTATCACTTTGCTATTTACCCGAAAACAATCCGTATATTTGTACCAGTTCTTTAAAAGTAAACAAAACAAACCAACGTAATAGGTTACCCATTCGGTTACCTTATTTTTGAATTACGTTTCAAGAGTTTGATTATCAATATTATGACACGCGACGGTTAGTCCCGTCCAGACCGCCATCTCGCAAGAGAAAAGATAAGTCTATATGGCTGTAGACCTAGAAAACCCTGAGAAGTATCAAATTTCTCAGGGTTTTTGCTTTTTATATGAATCACCTAAGCCTATTATCCCCTCTTTTATAGGGAATTACTTTAGTATTAAATTAAGCAATTTCCTTATTTTTGAATGATTAACTTAAAGGGGTATACATCGATAAGCTTCGTTTTATTCCATAAACGAGAAATGAAATTAAAAAAGAAAATATACATCACTCTACTTGGAGTACTTATAGGTTATTTTGTACTCAATTCAATTAGAATTTATCAGTATTCATTTGAATACAGTGAGGATAAATCTGATGTGGCTATAGTTCTTGGAGCAGCGTCGAAGGACGGAATATTATCTCCTGTTTTTAAAGAAAGAATCAATCATGGCGTTTTACTTTACGAGAAAGGGATAGTTAATAAAATCATTTTTACCGGAGGCATTGGAAAAGGTCAAAAAGAATCGGAAAGTAAAGCCGCTAAAAATTACGCATTGAGAAATGGAGTTCCTGAAAGTGATATTTTCATAGAGGAAAAGTCAAATTATACCACCGAAAATTTAGAACAGGCAGAACAAATTATGGATTCTCTCGGATTCACTAATGCCTTATTAGTTTCTGACCCCTTACACATGAGGAGAGCAATGAAAATAGCCAAATATTATGAAATTGACTGCAAACCTTCACCAACTAAAACAACTATGTATAAATCAAGCAAAACCAAATTAAGTCAACTTTTATACGAAACGTTCTTTTTTAGTCTAAGAGAACCTTTGTGTTTATTTTAACTGAAACAGAGGCTCACATCCCTCACCGTCATCACGAAGAACGTTAGCTCTGCACTGCATCGAGCCAGCCGAGATGAGAAAGCAGCCAATCGCAGGAAAAACGCCTTTTAAATAACTCCATAGACCCGTATACTTCCAAATACACTTCACTCAACCTCTTTTACCTTTCGTGTCTTTTATATTACACTTTATCCAAAAATAAAGAATAGCAATAAGCACTGGACATGAAAAATAATTGAAATCATTGATGAATTTACTGTTTGTAGTAAGTTGACACATAGTTAGATTTGAAATGAATCGAAAAACAAAATACTATGAAAAGAACTTTTACATTTCTATTTTTATGCGCTACATTTTTTGGAACAAGTCAGGTAACTACAACTTACCTGGAGCATAATAATGTTCGAACAATGTTGATGTCAAATGGAGCCTTAGGTTATAATCCTCTTGGGAGTCAACCGGCTTATGAAGTACCAAAAGGGTCAGGACGGCATGCCCTTTATTTAGTAAGTCCAATTTATACTGCTGAAGTAGATACAGGTTATCTCATTGGTAATTATTCGGAGTACTCTCCCAATTCAGGAGGATATTTGGGACCCATTGTAAATGATTACGATGATTCATGGCATGCGCAACATAGCTTCTTTTTTCATATGCACGATAGTGTGATTGATAACCATCTCAACAATTGGATGAATAGTGGTTATGTTCCTACTCAAAAAATGGCGAATTGGCCCGCTTATGGAAATAGCGCGCTGAACTCTTCTCCCTATATGGTTCCTTTCTACGATGTAAATAACGATAACGTGTATACACCTGAAGACGGAGATTATCCACTGCATTTGGGGGAAGAAAGTTTTTCTAGTGTTTACAATTACGATAGTATTGTCAATCCAAATATGATGAATCCCGAAACGCGAGCAATTGAAGTAAATTACTCCGCTTATCAAGTGAATAGTGCCGGACTCAAAGATGTTACTTTCATAATGCATCGAGTTACAAATAAATCGGATGAAACATTGATTGATTTCCAATGGGGTTTATTTGCTGATTTTGACTTGGGAAATCCTTCAGATGATTTTATTGGAACAAACGTAAGTAAAAATCTTTATTACGCCTATAACAGTGATGACAACGACGAAACGAGTGGAGGATATGGAAATAACCCTCCTGCAGTTGGAATTGTATCTCTAAATGAAGGATTATATGCCACTAATAGAATTACTTACGGCGGTTCTCATGATGTAAGCTTTTTGTCAGCCCTAAGACTCAATATGATCGGAAGACAAAGCAATAGTCAAATGAATTTGGACAGTCAAGGAAACCCAACGTTCTTCTTGTATTCAGGTGATCCAAACGTAACGGGATCAGAATCTCAATATCAATTGGGCGAATTAGGTACGGATCAAAAAGGAACCATGAGTGTAAGACCTACCGACTTAGAACCAGGAGAAACGAAGTGTTATCATTTTGCGATTGTATTTGCCGATAGTGATACAAGTCATCTAAAAAGTGTTACAAAGTTGTTTGAAGTAGCCGACGCGGCACAAGCGTATTACGATGATTCAATTAGCTATGATTGCAGTATGGTTGTGTCCTCTGATATTGCTTCAGTAGAAGATCATGAAGTGACGGAATTGAATTTGTTCCCAAACCCTACAAATGGTAGCCTTTACTTAAGGTCAAATGAAAGAATCAGTGAAGTGAAGCTTTGCAGTATGGACGGAAGAGCCCACAGCCCAAAACTGCAGCAATTAGGAAAGACTCAGTATGCTATTGATATGAGCAATCTATCAGAGGGCGTTTATGCTGTACAAGTATTGTTTGAAAATGGTGAAGTCTTGAATAGAAAAGTAGTTAGAAAGTAATAGTGTAGTGGTTTTGCTTTTGTATAGCACCACAAAGAAACCAGTGTGTATTCTCTGTGCTTGACACATTGAAATGACGCTGGTTTTATTTTATTACGTTCCAGCCTAGCTGGAACGACCACCTCCATCTGTGACTGGCGTGATCTCGAAGAACGATAGCTCTGAGAGATCCGCCAGTCCTTGGGGTGATGTTTTTGTTGAGCGTTACGTTTGAACCACAGCGATTTATCCTCACTTTCACCCTTCGAAATGACGCTGGTTGAAGTTTGTCTATTGCAGAACAAAACAATAAAAATCACTGATTCAAGCAATTATTTCTATATTTATTCCCAAAATTTTGTGTATTAAACATTTAAGTCAATCCAGTGAGAGGTGCATTACTTATGAAAGATTTATCGCTTAACTTTACTATGTCGTATCCTTTGAAAGGTACGAAAAGAACCATCGTTTTCCTTTTCTTGATTTTTTTACTATTGCCTTCTTTTTCGAATTTAAAGGCACAGAGTATGAGAAAAGGTGCAGTTACGTATACAGGGACATTTGATAACATCTATTTTAATATATCTGGTGATATTGAATTTAGTCGCTATGTGATGCGTAATAATCAAGCTGAAATTCAGGTGAGTTGGAACTGGTTAAAGGTCAATTACATCGTCATGGAAGACGTTCAATATGATCAATTGAACAATCCCATGAACGCCGATTTCGGAATGCTCAAAAGTGGCTTTGTCGGTAACATAGAGATTAAAACGTATATCCCAACGAAAGTACCTTTACAATCTGTTCCAAAGGATGTTTATGCTGGGTCAACTCAGAATTTTCTTTTTCAAATGGACAAAAGTACGTGGGATGGTTTTTCAATGGAGGAAAGAGCAAAGTTTCGCTCTGACTGGGAAAAGGGACCTTTTATTTCAGATGTTAATTTAAACTCCATAAGTGGAAGTATTATAGAATCAATCATCTATAAAGCGAAGCAGCATCAAAAAGAACTTGACAAAGAAAAAGAAAAGGAAAAGATGGCCGAGCAGAAAGAGAAGCAATTCTACGATTTGATGGAACAAGGTAGAAGAGCCGAAGTAAACGAGAATTATGATGACGCAATTGCATTTTACTCTGAAGCACGCACATTGAATATTGATAACGAGAGAGCTGAAGAAGCAGTTACTTTAGCGAAAGACAGAAAAGAACGATTAAAAAAAGAAAGTGAGGTAAATGACGAATCGGGAAGTTCTGAGTCTGATGAGAATAAAGAAAACGGCCAGTCTGGAAAGGAGAAAGAAGTCCAAGAGGAGAAAGATGTTAAGGAAAAAGAAAAAGAGGAAGAAAAGGAGGAGGATTCTGAAGAAGAGGAGAAGATCTCTTATGAAACCAAGCTTTATTATGATTATATGGAGAAAGGGAGAGCTGCAGAAGCACAAGGAGACTATACTTCTGCCATCAACTATTATCAATCGGCATATAACCTGGTGCCTTCTCAGCAATTGGCAAATAAACTTCAGGATTTAAGAGAACTGCAAGGTGCATCAGCGTTAGTCCAAACAGCAAGCTTTTTGAGTGAAATAGAGGTAGAGGGTATGGGCGATTTTCTTGGTGGTGGAATAGGAATCTATAAAGCCCAAGAAATTCCAACAGAACGGTCGTTGTCACTCTTTTTTCAGGGTGGCGGTTATAATAGAGTTTTATCATATACGTTCAACGCGGGACTCACGGGACACCCTGCTAGAAACATTGATGCTATCATTCGTCCATTAGTGGGACTTGGAATTGGCACGAATTACTTCGGAATCTATGGTACACTGGGAGCCACTCTCGGAGGACGACTAAAACGATTTAGTGAAAATTCAAATGAAGAGCGCCTAGTAGCTAGCTTTAATTATGGATTTCAATCTTATATTAAGTTAGGAGGAGACTACTTTATTAACTTCACTCTCCTAAGAACACCTGGTCCCGACAGTGAAGCTTCTTTTGGAACTATAGGCTACCTTCCCGGTGCATGGGAGTTTACTATTGGTTTAGGGATACAGATTTGATTTTCGCGAGACCACCGGTTTCCACACCCGCCCCTCAATAAAAAAGCGATCCCGAATTATCCGGAACCGCTTTTTAAGTTTAGAAGTCAAATCCACCCAACGCCGCCAAGCGTCTAATGTCTAACATCTAACATCTAAAATCTCCCCTACTAAGGACTATTATTCCCCTGTCCATCAGGAAAGATCGAATCGTCAGATTCATCTTCGACGTCGTCGTCTTTTGCTCTTCGCGTTGCGGGTCTGTCGATGATGGTTCGTGCGCCTTCGTAGGTCATCACGAACGTCGGGTCTTCGTTGGTTAACAACACGATTAACTTATCCAACTGACTTTTCAAAACGTCGTCGATTTCGTGTACAGCTTTTGTAATCTGCTGTGTGATCACTTTACGAGACACGATGGCTTGTCTGGGCAAGTTTGAAATTTCAATGAATTCCATGTGCGCCAGCGTAAGGTCGTCGATTCTACTTTGATCTACGCCATAATCTGCGAGCTCGTTAACGTTGTCGTTCGCCGTGTTGATCAATCCATTCACGAGTCTCATAAAAACCGAGAGCGGTGAATAGCTTAATTCCGATGGCGAATAATGTACTTCTGCCTTGAGCTTTTCGTCTTTAATCGTTGACGCATAAGCATACAATGCGTTCGACACATAAAGCGCCTGTTCAGCGATCGCTTCACGCTTTTGATCACGCGTAGACTTCATACCCAACAAGGCTTTCGACTTCTGGTAGGCCAAGTTTTCTAGCTCAGTGACCTTCTGACTGAAACGTGTAACTGCATTTTCAAATGCCGCAAGCCCGTTCCAACTTGCATTATTGCTCTGTATCACTCTTCGTACAGCTTGATACATCTGCAATTTGTTTTTTACATAATTTCTCATGATTGAAAAATTTTGTGTATGGCTTCCAGTCAATGCCTATCCCACTTTGAGACGGCTTTTGTACCTTCCACGATACTGGTTAAACATTAATAAAACTCTTATAGTTATTTTCGTTTTTCAACTCTATAATATCGATGTAATTTTTTCCGATCCCGTCATACGGGAGACTTGAAAAAACACATTCGGTATGTTTGATTTAGGATACCGATTCACTACACTCTGTAACTTCAACAACACCCGCTGTCAAACGGATTACTACTGGGTTATAGACATTCCAAAGTTGTGCCAGAAAAAGTTAACAGACGTTAAAACAGGTCGTTATGAACGTGAAATGTATCATTGACTTATTGAATGGTAGGAAATAGCAATCGACTAACACACCTCTCAAGTGCATCTGAACAACTCTCAAGTGGATATGAAGAGCTTCCAAGTGCATATGAACCACGCTCAAGTGCGTCTGAAGAACTTGCGAGTGCATCGGAACGACTCTCAAATACATCTGAACAAGTTTCGAGTGCATCTGAAAGAGGGGTGATGTGCATCTGAGAAAGTTGCAAGTTGATTTGAACCACTGTCGGTGTCCATCTGAACGTTTTCCAAGTGCATCTGAAAGGATGAAGGAAGCGTTGGAGTGATGTTGGGGAGCGTTGGGATGGGTTGATTTTGGTTTTGGAGGGGTGCTTCTGTGGTAATGAAGAGGGGGGAAGTGCTTAGGGATTAACATCACGTCACCAAATGTAGGTGCGCACGGCCGTGCGCACCTACATTTG
>NVXV01000005.1 GCA_002734085.1 Fluviicola sp.
GCCGAAAAATTTCTTTCTGGGGGTATCCCCAGAAAGAAAAAGAAAGTAAGTAATGAGATTTCTTTAATTTAGCACTGTCCTAAAAAGGGGGAGCTTACATTCTCATCTAGTTTACCCTGATATTTTTTTTCAAGTAACTGTATGAAACTAGAGACTGTACGGAGGGGTTCTTTTAAATCATGGGATGCTACATAAGCAAATTGTCTTAACTCCGAATTTTTTTCTTCTAAGTCGTTCTTTGTCTGTTCTAATTCTGTTACGTTTCTAAGCATTACATACACATAATTGCTCTCAATATGATGAATAGTACATTCATATGTCCCTGCTACCATATGGTTAGAATATTCAACCAAACCTAAATTGACACTTCCCCCATCTGCAGCTACATTCCTATAGGTCTCAATAACTTTCAGTCCACCCTCATGCTCATATGCTTCTGGTGCTACTTCTATAATCTTTTTTCCGAAAACCTCATCACGCTCTTTTCTCATTTCATAAAGAAGAACCTTATTCATAAATACATAACGGATACTTTTTAAGTCATTTAAATCTTGAACTTGAAAAATACCTACACCTATAGGTAAGTCATCAAAAGTTTTAGCTAGGATATTTATATTTAAAGAATCAGTCATTTTTCGTTTAGATCTAATTTTTCTTAAATATCGACTTATAGTCTATTAATATAAAAGATTTAACTCGAAAAATAGACAATATAATTAAATAGGTTGCTATAAACTCAAATAGAAATTGGATAGATGAATACATCATTCGTTTAAGTCGGATATTTCTTTTTACAATGAAAGACTGTAAAGCATTTATAACCAGTAGTATTACCATAAAATTCATTGCATTCATATAGTTCAGCTGCAATATCATTATAATGAGCCTCCGCATCCAAAAGATCCGTAACGAATATTGCTTTTTCGTATATAGTTAAAGCTCTGTTTGCAGCAGAAATTAACCCAGAATGATTGAACTTTTTACCTTCCACTATGAAGTATTCAGCTGTATCTTTCATATCTTGATACATTTCTTTATAATCATCTATTGTAAAATCATCCTCCATGAGTACTAATCTATATGTATGTTTTAGTTCGAATTTTCTGTTGCATCATCTATTTCCCATTAATGTTTAGTTCATTCACCAATCCTATACTTAACCCCTATCGAAAGTATCATTCCATAATGTTTGGCGTTCGGATTCTCGAAGTAAACATCAGTTATAGGATTAAAACTTTGTTGATAATTAAAAGATGTAAATAATTTAAACTCTTCCTTTATAGTGTAACTCACTCCAATTTCCGTTATACCTCCAAAGTCAATCCTATTTGTTTGGTCTGTACGATTACTTGGACTACCGTACTCACCCGATTTGATAGTCGTTTCCCTTGCTCTGACCAATACAGATGGAACTACACCTACATTAAAAAAGCTCTGAAGTTTGTTACCAACTGAATATCCCACTTTAATAGGAATTGATATATACTCTGATTCAAAATAATGATCAAAATTTGTAACCGTATTTTCAATTGTTCCATCAATTATAGTATAACCATCAATTATAAAACTTTTTTGAGCATATAGTAAATCTACCTCTAAATGAAAATTATTTTTAAGTTCATATTCATAGGTCAACCCCATATTAAGTCCAGTACGATAATCATATTTTCCTGCTGCGCCATCAGCATAGTAATTTGTCCAACCTCTACCTCCTTTTAAACCAATGTATTGCTGTTGTCCGAGAACAGATAAGGATAATAGTAATATTGAAATTGTGATTAAGCTCTTCATTGTTATTTTAGTTAAGCTTTCGATTAAAAAATAATATAACGAACACTTAAATTAATTGTTGTATTAATAAGGTTTTGCTGTTGGAAGTTTTAGTCAATCTACATCAAAGATTCACGCTTTTAACTTACCACTAACCTTCTGAAAACAAAAAAGCGACATCCAATTCAACGGACATCGCTTTTAAGAATTTGATTAATATATTATTGAACGATCAATCGTTTTGTCATTTGTACGTTGTCGATTGTTAGATGAACGAAGTAAACACCGGTATCTAATTTAGAAGTATTCAACTGAATGTTTGACGTCGTTGTCATTGATCCGTAATCTCTGGATTCAATTTCTTTTCCTGACATATCAACGACACTCAATTTTACTTCTGACACCTTATCAATAACCACTTCAACAGTTGTTGATGAAGTTGCTGGGTTTGGATACATATTGAAAGTTTGAGTAGGGTTTGAGCTCATTTCATCAAGGCCTGTCCCACTAAATACTGATGATTTTCCTGCATTATCAATTCTTCCCGATGGATCTATCAATAAACCAATAACGTGGATATTGTTCTCATTCCAACTTGCAGGTAAAGTAAATGTATACGTTCTTGAATACTGATCTCCTGCATTTACAGTGGCCGGGAAACTCGCAGGATCTCCTCCAAATGAAGGAAGAATTTCTCTCGCTACGTGGTCATAAACCATTTGAGAAGCTGGCACTGGGTTGGGAAGTACTTCATATCCCCCCATAACACCTTCTCCTCCTCCTGCGTAGGCATTTGACTGAGCATAACCACCTGATGTTCCAGTGACACCATCTTCGGTAAGAACACATGCTAACTTGTAATTACTGTTAGCCGAGGCTTGAAAGTCTGCAGTTACTGTAACTTCTAATTCTCTTGTTCCTGCATTCCAATTTGGTGTATTTGTTATAATTGCTGTCGGTGCAGTTTGAATGCGCGTGATGAAATCAGCGCTCATTGCAGAAGGGTCAACTTCCGATCCTCTATCTACAATCGCACTTGGGTAACCACCAAAGTAAGAAGCAATCCCTGAATCGTAAACACTATTTGCCATTGGATCATTATTATGAACGGCTATTCCCGCCCAGTACTTACCATAATCCTCTTCATATTGATCCATAAATACTGCTCCTCTTGGACACCATTGACACCAGGTTCCTGTTCCTTCTTCTCCTACAACCACTTTTCCAGGTGCGGGAACAATCGGGTTAACCAAAGTACAACCTTCATCGTCACTTACATCGTCATCTGCGCCACCATTTACGTTGCTCAAAGTTACAGTTGCTGGATTTGCTCCACCTACTAAAGTAACTTGAGACGCAAATGAAGCTTCGTAAGATTGACCAGCTGTTAAGTTTTGTCCCGTAATGTTTTCTACATATTGACTCCCGTTATAATTCAAAGTAAGGTCAAAAGAAGTAATAGCAGTTGTACCTGCATTAACAACTGTCGCTGTCGGTGTAACATTCAATCCTGCAATATTTCCTCCTATATTAAAAGAAGTAACTGATGCATTAAGTGTAGATGCAGCATAGGTATCATGATCAAACATTACGTCATCCACATAATAACCACTGTTTAAGATTGGATATAAGTTCAATGACGCCACTTCATTTACGGAATTGGCCCAAACACCAATACAATCTCCATTTACGAAAGCTTGCCATCTTCCTGTCGTTAGATTTGCAACAATTTTTAAAGTAAACCAGGTAGCGTCTGTATAAGTGCCGCTCGCCAAGTTGGTAGTAACACCGTCGTCAATTGTTATAATTCCATTGTCCATGTTGCAATTCATTGCCCATGTTGTACCAACAGTCTGCGTTGCCTGGAAGTTAAAATAAGCGTTCTTATTAGGGTTTATATAAAAGTCTGATTCATAGGTAAAAATCCCATCCGTATACTGCTGACCAAACTCTAAAACAATATCTTGTGGTCCACCGGCCTGTGCTGAGGAAGATAAATATATTGAGTTTGATCCACTACTCGCTTGCGCATTTGTTGCCTGAACATCTTCTGCACCACCTTCTGTACCACTCCAAGTAGTCCAGTCGGGAGATGCTGGTCCAATATATTGACCATTAGCGTAACTTTCGAAATCATCTGTAAACAACTGAGCATTGGCTCCAGCAGTGAATAATACAGAAGAAAGTAAAAATATAATTTGTTTCATAAGTATATAATTCGTTTAATCAATAAGTGTGTCTAATATAACTATAATTAATCAATTAGCGGCTAATAGTTGGTGCGCATTTACTTATTCCAACTGAAATAACAGAAGGACTACTACGCTCAAACTTCCAAATACAATTACTGTCTTTTTAATTTCACTCAGTTAACTATCTTTTTGATTCATTTTTTTTCAAATTGGCTACAACGGTTTTACATCTAAAAAATTGCTGCTATCCATAAAGTTAAGTAATAATTTGAAAAGATATTGATTGAGCTGAAGATGATTTATCATTCGAAGTGCAATCGTTACAGTGTTTTTCAGGTGGTGTTATGCTACGTTTTTTATTTTTTTCATCAAAGACTCTATTACCACCTCTATCAATAAATTACGTTGATTATAAATTGCTTCCCATTGTTCCTTGTCCCATAAATGTTCCTCCTGTTTATACATCCCATGTGCTAGAATATGGCGCATGTCGTCTAATTTTTGATTTCTTAAGAGTCCATTTTGAGTTTCGATTTTTTGCTTAATTAACTCTCTTTTAGCCTTGTTTTCTTTACCTGGTGCATAATCATGCTTTAACATGGCTATAAAACTATCTGTTATATTTGATTTCCCTTTTCCGTTCCACCAGAAACCTTCAATAAATGAGTAAAGGCTCAGTAGTTCTATTAAAACATCATTGATCCCTGAAATTTTGTAAATCTCTTGAAGGACATTATGATGCTTGACGTTTAAACTATTTAAAATGTTGAAATAGAGTAAAACTTTTTCGAAGGTATCTGGATTTATTTCTTTTTCGGATACAGTACTGATATTTTTAAATCCCTCCCATGTGGGCATAGTAATTGCAGCATTTGGAATTAGTTCTGAAGTATATGAAATCAAAGTTGGTTGGTAATAAACAAGTTTGAGACAAAGATTAAATAGCAAAGTAAAATCTGAAGAACTATTGTTTTCATAACCGCTAGTGGTTATTACAAATATTGATTTAATCGGTAGAGGATTATTTCTAGAATTCATCATCCCATCATTAACGATTTTTTTATGAATCCAATCTTGAAATGGCTCTTCTAAGCATTTGGAGTTTTCATAGTTAGTTATCAATAGTTTAATCTTATTTCCATCGAAGTCAACTGTTTTCGAGAAATTTACACCTGAAAATTTGATGTTATCAATTAACCAACATCCATACCTTTTAGAGTCCTTCATAATTTAGCATAACGGTTCACAGCTAAAAAATTGCTGCATCCATAAAGTTAAGCAATAATTTGAAAGGTATTGATTGAGCTGAAGATGATTTATCATTCGAAGTGCAATCGTTGCAGTGTTTTTTTAGGTGGTGTAGTAACTAGATAAATTTCATTTTACGTCCAAAATATATTTCTATGATAATTCGAATAATCACCATAATAGTCAAAACTAACAGTAGAGATTTGATCTCTAGACTTATAACAAGAGTGAACCCTAAAATATTAGTACCTGTCAATGCAAGTACTTTAATTATAAAATTATCCTGAAAAACAATGAGTCTTTCTTTGTGAGTAGTAATTTGAGCAGCTTTTATGGAATACAAAACAATCATGGATACTACCGCATATAAAACTTCCTTTGTCAGCAGTAAATTTTGCTTAGTAAAGTTCTGATCGGGATCGATGAACTCAGACATCCAACCAATCATGAAGTATTGAAATAATACTAAAGGTACAAGTCCAATGAATAAATTAGAAATTGGTTGAACCTTACGATAACGATATTTCCGTGGATTTCTTTTTTCATCTTTTACTCTAAGCATTACATAAACAAAAAGAAGAACGACAATTTCGATCAAGTAAGAAATAAAAATTCCAAAAGGTTTCCAATCAAAAATATAGCAAGCAACAAGCATTGAAATGTACGAAATAACAATTCCTATTTCTTTGATATAGTCTTGAATGATCTTCAATTGTTTCTATGGGTTTCACAGTAGGTGATGTGGCGCAAACCTCGAGTACTATCGGCGCCATATTTGCTTATTTGTTGTATAGGTATCATATTACATTGTATGTAGTGTAAGTAGAACTGTGTTCTCATCTATTATTGTGTAACCACCGTGTATTAGAGATCCCTTCTTAAAGAATTCGGGGTGGTAATAAATCAAGTCCTTGCTACTTTCAAGCTTCTTCCGGTTTACTGTATTAAGCCATTCAAAACTTAATTGATCTTTTTTTAATCCATTAATTGAAACAGAAAGGAGGTTATAGTCATTTTTTAACTTTATGATGATTTCTTTATCAAAATAAAGTAGTGCCTTTAATACATAATCATTTGGTCCTAGAGTTCTGGATTCAGTTTGACCTCCCATTTTATCATACGTCCATTTCACTTTTAATGGCTTGTATGTCTCAAGATCAATGTATTCCCCCAATTCAACTATGTCTTCCGAAATTTCATCAGTCATTCGATTTGAATCATTCCAACAACCATAAAAAAAGTTACAAAGAAGGGTGAGAATAGCGAGTTTATACACGTTCATTTTTATCATCATTAATTACCTACAACTTTCTCAGGACTGACAATCGAGCCGGTTTTACTTGACTCACTTCCTTAAACACCTAAATAGTCCAAATTTACAATTAAGCGTTTATATTATCTAATTTAATTATAATAGACTAAAATTCATGACTATTACATACTACAAGCATAGTTAAGCATTCAACAATAGTCGTTTGCAAATTGTTGTACTCCGCTATGCACAAATGCGCTAAAACAATTTTTAAAATATTTAACGATACATTTTGAAAATTGAGAGCGGTTTTTTCGTACCTTGACTCTAAAATATATAATATGCTTATAGAAATTAATAACTCCAACATTGATCAACGTTTAATTGACGACATCGTTCAAGAGCTTAAAGCGGGAAATATTATTATTTATCCTACAGATACGGTTTACGCCATGGGGTGTGACTTGAATAATAAAAAGGCGTTAGCCAATTTAGCTAAACTGAAAGGGGTCAAGTTGAATAAAGCAAAGTTTTCTATCATTTGTAAAGACCTCAGTGATATTTCTGATTATGTCAAGCAAACGAATCGTCCGACATTTAAACTCATGAAGCAGTCGCTTCCAGGGCCATATACTTTCATTTTGAATGCAACCAACGAGGTAACGAAGCTCTTCGATGCTAAAAGAAAGGAAATCGGAATTAAAATACCAAATAATGATATCGTCTTGGCGATTGTAGAAAAACTAGGGAATCCACTTGTCACGACTTCATTACACGATAATGAGGATGAACTATTGGATTATTTTACCAATCCTTATGAAATCTATGAGCGATTTGATGACAGGGTTAGCACAATCATTGACGGAGGGCCAGGTAAATTAGAAGCCTCTACAATTATCGACTGCACAGGTGATGCGCCAGAATTAATTCGTCAGGGAGCAGGGAGATTTTAATTCATAAAATATGCAACATCCATTTCTATTAAATATTTTCTTACCATTGGCTTTATCTCTTACTTTTTGTACGCAAACTCAAGAAGGCGAAAATGATTTGACTAGTGGTCATGAAACCCAAGTAATGGATACTGATCCGCCTTTAATCAATACAAATGGTAATACCATTGAATCTCGTTTCAATCCATTGACTAATTGCGAGCGTGTTTCGGCAAATTCCAATTCATTTGGAGCATATTTAAGAGATTTACCATTGAAGTCTCATGGTAGTAGTGTAAAGTATTTCGATGGCGACGTTAAAAAAAATAATCAAGTATATGTCGGGGTTGTGGATTTGCCAATTGGTGATAGAGATTTACACCAATGTGCTGATGCTATTATGAGGTTGAGAGCCGATTATTTAAGAGTTCAAAAACGCTACGATGAAATCAAATTTAGCTTCAATAATGGTTTCGTAGCCGATTACAGCAAATGGAAAGAAGGTTATCGCATCAGTTACAATGGTGATTCATTTTTCTGGAAAAAGAAAGCTTCTCCTTCAGACAGTGATGAATCCTATTGGAAGTACCTTGAATATGTCTTTTCCTTTGCGGGTACCTGGTCATTAGAAAAAGAACTAAACGCTGTAACTGCAGAAAACATGAAAATTGGAGATATTTTCATATATGGTGGGTCTCCTGGTCATGCAGTGATTGTTGTTGACATGATTGAAGATAAAACAACGGGGCAGAGATATTTTATGCTTGCGCAAAGCTACATGCCTGCTCAAGAGATACAGGTTTTAATAAATCCAAATAATGAGGAGACTAGTCCTTGGTACTCTACCGAGATTCGAAATACTTTAAAGACGCCTGAGTGGGTTTTTGATGGGGATGCTCTAAAACGATTTTAAAACATCTCCATTAAGATCAATCTACAACAATTGCTTCTTTTACCTTTTCTTTTATTAAAGCTATTTCCAGTACTTCTTTCATATCCTTCACATAGTGAAACTTGAGTCCTTTTAGATACTCTTGTTTGATTTCATCTACATCTTGCTTATTCTTTTCACAGAGGATAATCTCTTTTACCTCTGCGCGTTTAGCAGCTAAAATTTTCTCTTTGATTCCACCAACGGGAAGAACTTCACCTCTCAACGTAATTTCACCCGTCATAGCAAGGTACTTCTTCACTCGACGCTGTGTAAACAATGACGCCAATGAAACGAGCATCGTGATACCAGCTGAAGGTCCATCCTTTGGTGTTGCCCCTTCGGGAACGTGAATATGCGTATCATATTTTTCAAATACCAACTGATCTAAATCCAACCAATGAGCGTGAGATTTTAAAAACTGAAGTGCGATCGTAGCTGACTCTTTCATAACATCACCCAGATTTCCAGTTAAGGTTAACTTTCCCTTACCTTTGGATAAAGAAGATTCTATGAATAGAATATCCCCTCCTCTAGAAGTCCAGGCCAAACCAGTAACTAAACCAGCTACTTCATTATTAGAATACTTCGTTTTAGATCTTCCTGGTCCCAAAATTTCTTTTAAGTCTTCACTCTTAACACGTGTTTCAAATTCCTGTTCCATCGCAATTTGACGCGCTCTGTTTCTTACCAATTTAGCAACCATTTTATTGAGACCACGAACACCTGACTCATGTGTATACTCTTCTACAAGTTTTTCAAGTGTCTTTTTGTTAATGGAAAAATCCTTTTTCTTAATTCCATGATTATTTATTTGATCGGGAATAAGGTGACGTTTTGCAATCTCTATTTTCTCTTCGACTGTATAACCATTTACTTCAATAATTTCCATTCTATCGCGCAACGGTCCCTGAACACTGGATAAGTCGTTAGCTGTCGCGATAAACAAAACGTTTGATAAATCATATTCTGTTTCAATATAATTGTCATAAAACTCATTGTTTTGCGCTGGATCAAGTACTTCTAATAAAGCACTCGATGGATCTCCGTGATTGGAACGACTAATTTTATCTATCTCATCCAAAACAAAAACTGGATTCGAAGAACCCGCTTTCTTTAAGTTTTGCATAATACGTCCGGGCATTGCACCTATGTACGTTTTTCTATGTCCTCTAATTTCACTTTCATCGTGCAATCCCCCTAAGGACATGCGCACATATTTTCTACCGAGTGCTTCTGCAATAGACTTACCGAGTGAAGTTTTACCCACACCTGGAGGTCCATAAAAACATAAAATAGGAGATTTCATGTCCTTTTTCAACTTTAAAACTGCAAGGTATTCTAAGATACGTTTCTTTACATCTTCCAAACCATAGTGATCTCGCTCCAGTACCTTCTCTGCTCTGGCAAGATCCAAATTATCTTTGGTGAATTCACTCCAAGGTAAATCGAGTAATAAATCCAAATAGTTGAGTTGGACAGTGTACTCAGCACCTTGCGGATTCATTCGCTGAAGACGATTTAACTCTTTGTCGAAAATTTTATTTACCTCTTTATTCCATTTTTTCTTTTTCGCTCTCAAACGCATGTCAGATACATCCTGGTCTTGTGGTCCACCACCCAGTTCTTCTTGAATGGTCTTCATTTGTTGATGTAAAAAATACTCGCGTTGTTGTTTATCAATATCCGTTTTTACTCTAGTTTGAATTTCATTACGCATTTCCAATTGCTGTGCCTCGAGCGTTAAATGTTCAAGAACAGCCATTGCACGTTTCTTCAAATCCGTTTCTTCCAGCATCGATTGCTTTTTAGCAACATCTGCGTTCATATTGGAAGAAATAAAGTTGATTAAAAAGGATGGGCTTTCAATATTTTTAATTGCAAACTGAGCTTCTGAAGGAATATTTGGCGAATCTTTGATTATTTTAAGTGCCAACTCCTTCATGGACTGAATGATAGCAGTAAATTCTTTACTTCTTTTAGGTGCTTTTTCTTCTTTAAAAAACTTGACATTTGCTCTTAAAAAAGGTTCTTCCTGAACAAGGTCTTGCAATTGAAATCTTCTTTTCCCTTGAATGATTACTGTAGTACTGCCATCGGGCATTTTTAACATTCGAACTATTTGAGCTACTGTTCCAACTTTGTGTAAGTCTTTAAATTCAGGCTCTTCTATTTCCTGATTCTTTTGTGAAACAACACCTACAATCTTATCATTTTCATTTGCATGTTGAACTAATTTAATTGATTTATCTCTTCCCACTGTTATTGGAATAACTACACCAGGGAAAAGTACATTATTTCTTAGCGCCAATATTGGAATGTCAGTTGGATATTCAGCGTTATGCATGTCATCTTCTTCTTCCTGTGTAATCAAAGGAATGAATTCAGAATCTGCATCCATAGAACCTCCGTTTAAATCAAATAAATTATCGTCAAAAATATCGTTCATATCTATATCGCTTTTGAGCGTCAATCTGTCAGTTAATAAATTAGATTATTTGTCAATCATTTAATAAACAACGGCAAATAATACACAGCACAAATGTTTCAATAGCCGTGCCATTCCTTAAGTTCGGAAAATATGTCTTATTTGGAATAAGCAAAAGATGGTTTTGTCATGTAGACTTGAGGTAATAGTAGATTCGATCAGTTTAATCTACGCATCTTTTTGAATGAAATTTCGCAATTCATTTACTTGGTTTTGAATTCCGCGTACAGATTTTACTAAATCATTTTCTGGAATGGTAACCTCTGGTAAATCATCTGAAATATAATTTACAAATTTCCAGATCTCAATGATATCATTCACATTCACAAAATAAGGCTTGTACATTGGGTTGGTCGACGATAATTGGTACACGTCAGCTCTACCACTCACATGGTTTATAATTTTAAAAACTATCCCATCTTCCTTGGTAATTACAATATACGGTTTACCATTTTTAATAGATTCCCAGTTTTGTAAATATTCCCCAATCACGTGAGAGCCAGAAGAAACTGGTGGCATACTATCACCCGAAATCGGGAATGATCGATATTTTTTGTCTTTTTTCAAAAATGGTAACTGGAATGTTGGCAACACTTTAATATAATCTGGGTCTGCATATCCAAGCGTATAACCAGCTCTCGCCTTCTCTGAGATCATTTCGATCACTTCTTCATTCTGTTCTGAAATTGAAGCTGTTAAAATCCTCAATTTTTGGCCCTTAACATCTACATAAACACCTTTATTAATTGCTTCCCACTCTGTTTCAGATAAAATCGATAAATCCTTTTTAATCATATCATCCAAAGGAATTTTGAAATAATTACTCAACTTCACCAAGTTCTCAATACTAGGTTCAGCAACACCATTTTCGTAACCACTATAAGATGAACGAGTAAATTCGAGCTTTTGCGCAACATCCTCTTGAGACATTTTACGATTTTTACGGAGTAATTTTAGATTTGAAGAAAGAAAGATGCTCATTTTATTATCAATTTTTTGTAACTATTTTAATCAAAAATAATGATAATAAACAGAATCGACAATCTTTTAATCAGTTTTTTGCAATTTATTTCGGAATAATTGGCTTTCCTACTTTTCGCGCATAGACGGCTGTAAATTTTGCACCGAGAAAAATAATCTGAGAAGTATAGAATATCCAAGTGAGAATTGCGAGCAAAGTACCAGCTATCCCGCTATTTGCAGCGAAAAAGAAGTTCGATAAATAATAGTTGACCAACAACTGTCCAATATATAAAAGAATTGAAGTGAATAAACTACCACCTAGAGCAAGCTTCCATTTAATCTTTCCGTCGTGGAGGTATTTAAATATAAATGCAAACAAAATAAAGTTTACTAATACCATAGTAAAATGTTCGAAAACAAGTAAAAATGTTTTCTCACCAAAGCTTCCTGTCGCCAACCAATCACTTGTTAAAGACAAAAGCACAGACTGTGCAAAATAAATAACAATAATTATGACAGCAAATAAGGCCAGTAAAGCAAATGATACAAGACGGGACAAAAGAGAGTCTAGCACAACATTGTAATGACGAATAGGTTTAATACCAAAAAAGGAATTCAGACTATTCCTTAGTGAATTAAACATTGCAGTTGAAGTAAAGATTAACACAACAATACCAATGACTTTTAATAGAACTGTCCCACTTGCACCTACTCCCCACTCATACATTAAATCGGTAAAGACTGATACATCGCCTACCCCCATTTTTGATTCCATGAAAAAACTTACTACTTCAACCACTCGGTCTTGCCCTAAAAAAGCACCTATACTAGTGATTGTAAGATACAAAATTGGAATAAGTGCAAAAATTGCATAATATGCCAAGGCAGCACCATGTGTAAAGCTATCACCTTTAAAAAATTCAACAAAACTCGTTTTTGTGAGCTGCCAAATCTCTAACCAAGATAATTTTCTAATTTTTTGAGACATAAACTACTTTTTGAGCACTTAACTCACGTTTCGCGTACAATACTAGTGATTTATTGTTGTTCATCTTAAAATAATTCGCCAAATAATGCCCTCTGAACTCTGAATACTCAAAATTGATATCAATAGATTCCGAACCACTTTTCGATTTCAACTGATAATTGTTTGGTCTAAAAAGGTATTGCTTATCATCAAAGTAGACACTATTTAATTCACCAAAAAACAAGCCTTCGTAAAGGGTTTTTGGTTTATAGTATGCTTTTTCTGGAGTATATTTTGACTTTATTTTTCCTGATTTAAAAAAGAATATTTTATCCGACCATGATAATGCATCTTCGCCTTGATGTGTTACTAGAATTACCATCATGGATCTAAGCTTTGCTAACTTTCTAATATATTTCCCAATACTCCTTAACAAGTGGACATCCATGTGCACAAAAGGTTCATCCAACAACAATAGCTTTGGCTCTTTCGCTAAAGCACAAGCCATGCTCAGCCGCTGCTGTTCCCCTCCTGATAACTTGCCCGATTTTTGATTTCTAATTTCTACTAAATGAAATACCTCCAAGAGTTCTTCCACAAACTTTATCCTTTCCTCATTTCTAAGGTGATGTAGTTGACCTGAGACGTTTTCTTCCACCGTGAAAAACACATCGTAGTCAAAAGATTGATCAATTATAGCGACTTCACTATCTCCTTTCAATAACTTCTCCTCTGGACCTTTAATACGCTGATCATTAATACTAATTGTTCCTGTTTTCAATTGTAGTTTCGTGGCAATACAATTCAGTAAAGTTGATTTTCCAGCGCCACTTGGACCAACAATGCTCAATATCTCACCTTCCTTCAGTTTGAAATTAAGTCCACTGAAAACTTCTTTCCCTTTTGGAAATTGAAATGATATGTTTTCTGCCTTAAACATTAATCAATAAGTCTTTTTGGAAAGTCCTGCAATGCTATATAAACACCAGGAACAGGGTTCGATAAAGGCTCATCACCTTTAAAAAATACACGCAGTTCTATTTGATTGTCTTCGATCAGTTCATACTTATCTATTAAGACATTAGAGCAAGCCATTTGAGTAGTGGAATTATCCTCTCCCAGAATATTAAAAAGCAACATATCTTTTACTTCTTCTTCAAAGCTCTCTCCATTAATTTCCCCTTTGAGGATGTAAGTTTCTCCCTCCAGAACCTCAACGCTTTTTATATCATTCTTTAAAATGAGTTCATCTTCCCATTCATACAGTCGATTATTCTCAGAAGGCTTTCCATCGTTATTAGCTTCTGCGTATTCTGGCGAAAAATCCTCATTTAACTTAAAAAAAAATGCTTTAAACTCCATACTTTAAATTCTTAGAATCAAATTTAATTTAAAATATAAAGGCTTTGAAAGTTAAGTGAAATACATGTGAACAATTTATTGATTATAATCCTCCCATTGTTTAATCAATTGCTTGAATTTAGTGGTGTTTGAATTAATAAAACGCTCACCATCTTGTATCAATTTCTCAATATTTTCTGGAGAAGCATCGTCCATATCATGGTTTGCTTTTAGCATATCAGGTTGAAATCTATAATAAATTAAGTCTTTCGCTGTTTTAGTTTCTTCTAGAAGTAAATTGTGTACATTAAGCGTTTCTTCTTCGACCTCATCTTGAAGCGATTCTCTCAAATTTCCTGTACCCAAGCTAATTAGTAAAAATGCATCTTCTGGATAAAATGCTCGAGCGTGATCAAGTGCTATTTTTGCTGGATTTTTAGCTGTTTTAATACCATCCGATAATAAAAAGCTTCCAAGCTGAACAGGCGGGAAGTATTCAGGAATAGAGCTACATGCTAACAAAGCTTTAGCTACAGAAACCTCTCGTAAGTTTTCTTTTAGGCTACTAAAGACAAATGGTTCATTCTTATTTTCATCAAAACTTACAAAAGCAAACCTAGTTGCTAAATCTTTTAATTTTAAGTGTCCAAATGTATTCTCAAGTATTATTTTGAATGCGAAATCTCTTTTATTATTTTCTGTCGCAGGTGTAAAGATTTGTGGCCCTCTTGCGATGTAGAGATTTAAAATATTTTCAGGGAGAAATTGATATTTATTTTCATTCTTAAGCATCAATGCCGCAGAAATTATTGCTCCTGTTGAAGTTCCAGCTGAGAGACCTATACACTCATTGATATTCCTGCACAATCTATTGCGAACAACCAATTGATTGATTTCACTCAAAACCATCAATGGTAAAATCCCACGTATTCCTCCACCATCAATTGAAATAATTATTCTTAATCTTCGCATGGTTTAATATACGAAAAAAAATTGATTTCAATAATATAAATTCGATTAAAGAAATGAAATTTTAAACAGATACACGTTTTGTGCTATCGGACTCTTAAAGATCTTCCTATATGTAGTGTTGTTGTAGGACGAATATTATTGAGTTGGCACAACCTACTTACTGATGTCCTGTGTTTTCTAGCGATTTGACTTAACGTATCACCACCTCTTATTCTATAATAAGCAGCGCTACCATCTGCTGTTGGAGATGCCACGTGGCTTGGCATGGCGCCAGGTCTAAATAATCCTTTGTGAACAAATAAATTTTCATTACGAATGATTTTTTCTTTAAAATCAATAATCTCTTCTGGGTTCATAGGGGCATCATAAAAACGAGTTTCAAAATGTAAATGAGATCCACGCGAATGTCCAGTATTACCACCTAACCCAATAAAGTCTCCCGCTTTCACTTCTTGATTTGGAACTACATTTATATCACTCAAATGAGCATAAAATGTCTCCAGCCCATTGTAGTGCCTGATAACAACAAGATTTCCAAAACCAGCATCATTATATTTTGCATAACGCACTTTACCATTAAAAGCAGAAACAACAGTGTCTCCAGTTTTTAAATCAATATCAATCCCATTGTGATACCTCCCTCTACGATAACCATAACGCGAAGTGATTTTACCGTCAAAAGGCATAACAAATTCATTATGAGAGGTGTCTACTACACACAACCAAAGTGTATCCTTTAATTTTGTGAGGTCATTTGTTTTATTCGAAGAATAACATTGGTCTGTATCCCATGGACAAACGTAATTCAAGGATGAGTCTCGCATTATAAACTCATGAAGTTCAGGATTTAATAATCCATCAAACTCTTTATCCTCCAAATATTCCCATGTACGATTGGCATATATGAGCATTGTACCCTTTTCTGTTTCTAATGTATCAACTACTTCTTGGGAAATTGAAAAACAAGAGAGCATTGCAGTACTACAAGCAATTATAAATTTTAACATAATTCAAATCAACTTAATTTTCTCTTAAAATTTTAAAAAGAAAGCAACAAAGTTAGGCTTAAAAGCCATTTTTGAATTTAAATTGTGTTAAAAGTTGCAAACAGATTCATGTTAAAGGGCTGATTTTATTGGTTTATAATAGATTACGGTCGAAGCATTTAAAATATAATGCACTATTTATGTAAAGAGTATGTCAATTCAATTTCAGTAGAATCATTAAGTCTGGTGTTTTCGCTCGTTCCTCGCTCGGGTCGAACAGGTTCTCATCCTCTCTTATTTTTCAATTCAGAGTAAGGGCGAAAAAAAGCAAATGCCAACTATTTCTTGTCGGGATGAGAGGATTACCTCCACTACGGTCGGTGCTCTCGCTCGTTCCTCGCTCGGGTCGAACAGGTTCTCATCCTCTCTTATTTTTCAATTCAGAGTAAGGGTGAAAAAAAAGCAAATGCCAACTATTTCTTGTCGGGATGAGAGGATTCGAACCTCCGATCTCTCGCCCCCCAGACGAGCACTTTAACCGGACTAAGCTACATCCCGAAATGATGCGACAAATATACTATTTTTTCAACGAGAATTGAAATAGAGAGTCACATCAAAATTTTAATTAAACGGCTAATTCATTCTTCGAGAAATAAGAAATGCACAATCGAATTACACCGTAAGGGACCTCTCCGTTTAGTTCTTCAAATATTGGTTTTAACCCTTCCGTCTCCCCTAGTTTTTGAATGGCTTTTTCTACGCTAGACAATTCTTCACTTGAAAAATACTTATTAATATCATTCAGCTTATTATCTGTATACAACTTTGCAATATGAGAGAATATTGTTGTTTCCTGAATGTCTCTTGCCAATGCTGTTTCAGACACACTGAAGCCCTCATTTAAATAATCGAGCGTAACATCAAACGTACTTTTCTTCTTCGGGTTTTGATCCAGGAAATCTTTGATGCATTTTGCAAACTCCTCTCCGTATTTGATCATTTTTTGATGTCCAACCCCAGAAACAGAAGTTAACTCAGTGGATAGAATTGGCTTTTTTTCCACCATATCTTTTAACGTAGCATCACTAAATACTATATAAGCAGGAACTTTTTCTTTTTTTGCCATTTGCAAGCGTAAATTCCTCAAACGTTCAAACAACTGTTCATCAGAAGTACCTCTCTTGCTTTTTCTTTTGGATTTACTTACATCTTTCTTATTACTTTGTTCCACATAACTTGATAACATCAATTTTTGTCCATCAAATAAAATGCGCTTACCAAAAGAAGTGACTTTCAGATTAAAATTTTCATCGTAAGCAATTTCAACCACTCCTTGATTTAACAATTGCGTTAAGTAATGTTGCCATTCTTTAGCACTAAGGTCGGCTCCTACTCCGTACGTTTTAAGTTTATTAAATCCTTTGTCATATACTTCAAACGACTTAGAACCTCTCAACACTTGAATCAATAAATTCATTCCGATTTTTTCGTTGGTACGCATGATACCAGACAAAGCTTTTTGAGCAATTAGACTTCCACTAATAAAAGCAGGTGGATTTTCGCAAACATCACAGTTACCACAATCTTTAATTAACGTTTCTCCGAAATAACTAAGCAAGGTCTTTCTTCGGCAAGTGGGCGATTCAGCAAACTGAAGCATACGATTAAGTTTTTCAACCAAAACGTCTTTATGAGGCGAGTCTTGTGCAAAATCAGCTAATAATTTCACATCTCGCATATTGTAATATAATAGCGCCTGTGAAGGAAGTCCATCTCTTCCTGCTCTACCAATTTCCTGATAGTATCCTTCGATATTTTTAGGTAAATTGTTATGAATAATCCATCGTACATTAGATTTATCGATTCCCATTCCAAATGCTATTGTAGCTGTCACAATAGGTACTCTATCATTAATAAAATCCTCCTGTACTTCCGCTCTTTCTTCCGATGTTAAACCAGCATGATAATGACTTGCAGGAATCCCATTCTCAAGCAAAAACTCACTCCATTCTTCTGTTTCTCTTCTTGAAAGGCAGTAGATAATACCTGATTCACCTTGTCTTGATTGAATAAAGTCCAGCACGTCTTTTCTTTTATCCTTTTTTGGAAGGTTACCTCTGACTTCAAGCGAGATGTTAGGTCTATCAAAACTGGTAAGGAAGACATTTGGATCAACTAGACCTAGTTTGCTTTTTATTTCTTTTCTAGTTGCTTTGTCCGCTGTTGCGGTTAAAGCGATATATGGAACCTCTGACCAATAATCTCTCAACTGAGAAAGTTGGGTGTATTCTGGGCGAAAATCATGTCCCCACATGGAAACACAATGCGCTTCATCTATCGCCACCATTGAAACCTCTACCCTTGTCAACCAAGTGTTGAGGACATTTAAAAGTGTTTCAGGCGCCATATACAAGAGCTTTAACGTTCCTTCTTGGGCCTGATTGATAATTTGTTGTTTTTCGAAATCAGACTGAGAACTATTAAAAAACGCTGCAGAAACACCGTTACTTTTAAGTGCTTCAACTTGATCCTTCATTAAAGAAATCAATGGTGAAATCACCAGTGCTGTTCCTTCGAAACAAAGCGCTGGAATTTGAAAACAGATAGACTTTCCTCCACCTGTAGGCATTAATACAATTGAGTCTTTTTTAGATAATACATTCTCTACTATCTCCTCTTGTTGAGGGCGAAACTCATCATAGCCAAATACTGATTTAAGGTGATTTTGGGCTGTTTGAATCATACAATAATTATTTTAAGTTTCTTCCTAAGTTATATAAAATTATTCGATAATAAATGTCAAAATATATTTTTATTTATCAATTTGTAAAGTATTAATCAACCTTTGACCAGAATAATTCGTTAAATTTATAGATTAGAATAATTAAACACATATACATAATGAAAAACTATTACTCCATAATAACAATTTTAGCATCATTTATTTTTTGTAGTCAATCTATTATGGCTCAATTTGGGTTTATATACAACGATTCAATTATTGTAAAAAAAGGAGGGGATACTATAGGTTTTCCTTGGGCTGGTGGATTAAATCATGCTCAATTCTCTACAATTGATGTGGACTTTGATGGGTATGAAGATTTATTTGTTTTTGATCGAAGTACGAATCAATTACGTGTTTTTTTGAAGAAAGAAGTAAATGGCGAATTCCATTATGAGTTTCTATATGATAGTAGATCACTATTTCCAGAAGATGTTCGTTATAGAGCCAAAATGGTAGATTATAACAATGACGGCAAAAAAGATTTATTCACTTATGGTATTGGAGGAGTTAAGGTATTTAAAAATATTGGAAATGCTACCGACGGTTTACAATGGGAATTGGCAAAAGATCGTCTCGAATCACAATACGTAAGTTCTTTTTCAAATCTTTATGTAAGTTCAATTGATATTCCGGCATATGTTGACGTTGACTATGATGGTGATATTGACATTCTAACATTTCACATTGGTGGTGAACGTGTTGAGTATCATAAAAATTTATCCATGGAGACCTATGGAATTCCAGATTCTTTGATTTTTGAACTAAAGAATGAATGTTGGGGTAAATTTATTGAAAGTGATGCAAATAATAGTGTTACTCTAAATCATACAGGTGGTCCTTGTGGTAATCCAAATATTAGTGACCCACAAAAGTATCTGCGTCATTCAGGTTCATCTCTATTAGGGATAGATCTCAATGATGACCAAGTAATGGACTTAGTACTAGGAGATGTTGCCTATAACAATTTAACTGCGTTGTTCAACAGTGGAACTGCTCCAAACCAAGACTCCCCAATGACATCTCTCGACGCTAATTATCCAAGTAGCAGTACTCCTGTTGATTTACCTATATTTCCAGCTGCTTATTATGAAGATGTAGACCACGATGATGTCAAGGATATGATTGTTGGTACAAATGCAAATGGTGGTTCTGAAAACAGAGAAGGAATATGGTTTTACAAAAATATTGGTACGAATCAGGCTCCGAACTTTTCATTCGTTCAGAATGATTTTCTTCAAGGTGATATGATTGAGAATGGAAAAGGCTCAATCCCGGTTCTAGTTGATTTAAATAACGATGGATTGAAAGACCTACTCATCGCTTCGAATTATCGTTATGCTGATCCACTTTTAAAAACTTCAAAGATTCAATTCTACCAGAATACAGGTACGATTGAGGAACCAGAGTTTACTTTCGTCAGCGATGACTGGTTATCTCTCGAGTCTGAAGGCTTTGGATTAAGAATGCATCCTACATTTGGAGATCTTGATAACGACGATGATATGGATATGATTCTCGGAACGGAACTAGGTACTTTACACTATTTTGAAAAAACTGGAAACGGTGCGAATGATTACACATTGACTCAATTAAATATTCAGGACAACACGGGAACAGAGATTAATGTTCAAAGTTATGCTTCTCCACAATTGTTTGATTTGGACAACGATGGCTTATTGGATTTAATTATTGGTAAACGAGGTATTGGCATATCTTACTACAAGAACATTGGAACGGTTAGCTCTCCGTCTTTTGAATTAGTAACTCAGTCTTTAGGTGACGTTGACATGGGTAACCTTTCTTATCCAGAAAATTATGCAGTACCTCATTTTGTTAGGCATAATGACACTACCCATCTCTTTGCAGGAAATCGAGGGGGAACAATTTTTTATTACAATGAAATAGACGATAATATTGCAGATGGCGATACGTTTAATTTAGTATCTGATACATACGCGAACATCACTACACAAGCGTTTTCTGCTCCGTTTATCGACACCATACGAAACGACAATAGATTTGATCTGTTTGTTGGAACTGATCTTGGTGGTATTTACGCTTATACAGCAGAGCCATTTAGTGACCCTATTGTAAGCACCAATGATCCTTTAGATATAAATACTGAAATCGTTGTTTATCCAAATCCAAGCAATACAGGTTTGTTCACTATAAACGCCAAAAATCAACAAACTAAAATGGAGGTTTCTGTAATAGACTTATTAGGAAACGAGGTTATTAGTAATCAATTATTGTGGGGTTCAATGAATTTAGACTTAAGTCATAAAAGTCAGGGTGTTTACATTGTTCAAATAAAACAAGGAGGTACAAGAATACAGAGTAAAAAGATAGTTATTAGTAAGTAGTACTCATTTCAACTTTAATTTCTTTACAAATCCTGGAAGATTTTGCAAATTAGGGTGTAATTCAGGACTATCGTTAAAAATTCCAAACACTGTTGACCCAGAGCCTGTCATAGCAGCATAAATTGCTCCAGATTCATACAACTTGTCGATGTATTCTGCTAGCTGAGGTTGATTCTTAAAAATCCCCTTTTCGAAATCATTAACAAGTAAACCTCTCCATTCATTTATGGGTTTTTTCAAAATTTCTTGTAAATCATTATCAGGCGATTGAGGCGTCACATTACTATACGCTTCTTGTGTACTAATATGCGTTCCATCATTGATCAAAACAATTGTTTTCCCATTGAGTGCCACATTATATGGTGCTAGTACTTCTCCTCTACCAGAAGCATGCTGCGGAATATTATCAATGAAAAAAGCACAATCTGAACCTAATTCAGAAGCATACTTTTTTAATTGATCATTAGAAATATTTAAGTCATACAGATCATTGATTAACTTTAAAGCAAATGCCCCATCAGCAGAACCGCCACCTAGCCCTGCTCCCATTGGAATATTTTTATATAAATGAATATGGACTGGGCTGATATTAAATTCTCTGGCAAGAATACGATATGCTTTGACGCATAAATTAGTCTCTAAACCTCCAGGGATATCAAGTCCAGAACTTGTGAATTTCAGCTTTTCTGATTGAATTACTTCTAATATATCTTGTATCTCTATTGGATACATAACCGAAGAAATTTCATGGTAACCATCTTCTCGTCTTGAGATTATGTTTAAACCTAAATTAATTTTACAATTTGGAAAAGATATCATATTTACAAATTTAGAAATAGCTAACATTTTTTTGTAACTTTCGCCCCTCAAATATAGAATAGATTATGTCAACATACTTAGATTTTGAGGAACCGTTAAAAGCTTTAGAAGATCAAATCGCTAAAGCAAAGGAGATTGGGACAGACGCAGAGTTGGATATGACCGACAAAATAAACGCGTTAGAGTCAAAATTAGAGGAGAAAACAACAGATATTTTTTCCAATTTAACTCCATGGCAAAGAGTTCAATTGTCAAGACATCCAGAAAGACCGTATACATTAGCATACATCAATGCTATTACAGGAGGTGATTTCCAAGAGTATCATGGTGATCGAAATGTAAAAGACGATAAAGCCATGGTTGGTGGATTTGGATCCATTGACGGTAAAACAGTAATGTTTATTGGCCAGCAGAAAGGTATGAACACAAAAATGCGTCAATATCGTAATTTTGGAATGGCAAACCCTGAAGGATATCGTAAGGCATTACGTTTAATGCGTCTGGCTGAAAAGTTTGATAAGCCTATTGTAACTTTTATCGATACACCAGGTGCTTTTCCAGGATTAGAAGCAGAAGAAAGAGGTCAAGGTGAGGCTATCGCACGGAACATTTACGAAATGATGAGCCTTAAAGTTCCTGTTATTTGTATAATTATCGGTGAAGGAGCTTCTGGTGGAGCTCTTGGAATTGGTGTTGGAGATAAAGTCTTAATGCTTGAAAATACATGGTACTCTGTAATCTCTCCAGAATCATGTTCTTCTATTCTATGGAGATCATGGGACTACAAAGAAGTCGCAGCTGAAGCACTTAAACTAACTTCTGAGGACATGAAAAAGCTAAAACTTGTGGATGGAATTATTAAAGAACCAAAAGCTGGAGCTCATCGTAATCCTGAAGAAATGTTCTCAATTGTAAAGAGAGAAATCAAACGTAACATTACTTTACTCTCCAAAATGGAAGCTCAAGAACGTTGCAACAAAAGAATTGATAAATTCACGAACATGGGTGTTACAAAGTAAAATAAGTTAATCTATATTGCTGATTAGCAAGGATTAATTTATATTTACTTAAAAAAATGAGTTTAGTTCATATTGTAACGATTCCAGGAATTGGATCTAAAAAGAAAGGGTATTCCGAAAAGTTTAAGGAAGACATTTTAAAATTTTCCAAAAGAACCGCTCTAGATGGAAAGATTAAAATCCATGAAGCATTGCCTTTCAATGTAACGAATATAGATGATAGGCAGCGTCTACTATTCGAGCGATTAAACAAAGAAAATAAACTGGGTGGTATGTTGAGCTTAAGGAAGTTTGTTCTTGAAGCTTTTGGAGATGGGGTTACTTTTGAGAGAGGTGCATTTAAAGAAAACAGCCCTTACCGTAAAATTCACAAATATCTAAAATCTTTTTTCGAAAACATTTACAAAGAAATGGATTCCAATTCAAAATTGGTAATTGTTGCCAGTTCATTAGGTGCCCATATTCTCTCAACTTATGTATGGGATGCTGATAACGATATTGGCATCTTTCAAAATGAAAAAGCCAACAAGGAAAACGACCTTTCGAACCTTTCGTATTTGGCAACAATAGGTGCTAATATTCCTTTGTTTATTTCTGGGTATAAAGAAGAGGAAATCAAACCAATCAATGTAGAAAAACGAAAAAACAACTTCAAATGGCATAATTTCTACGACAAAGACGATGTGTTAGGATGGCCTTTAAAACAACTAAGTTCGGAGTACAGTAAAGTTGTTGAAGATTTTCAAATAAATACTGGTCTGTATGTTGGTTCACATGTAAGGTACTGGAACGATAATGATTTTACTAAACCTTTTACGAAGTATTTAGTCAACAACTTATAATCAAAACTCCATTCTCCGTTCTCTTAAATTGTGTTGTAGATTTAGATAGTATTCTTATCTTTAGGAATTCTAAAAAAATCAAACACAATGCAGAAAGCAATAACAAAAGACAGTAAAAAATTTCTTGAAGAATACTTAAATAATGCCGCTCCAACTGGTTTTGAGGTATCTGGTCAAAAATTATGGTTGGAACATATCAAACCTTACATTGATGAATACTTCACAGACAGTTACGGAAGCGTCGTAGGAGTGATCAATCCAAAAGCAGAATACAAAGTAGTAATAGAAGCACATGCTGACGAAATTTCTTGGTTTGTGCATTACATAACAGATGATGGTTTTATTTATGTTCGTCGAAATGGAGGTTCAGACCACATGATAGCTCCTTCTAAAAAAGTGAACATTCATACGGACAAAGGAATTGTTAAAGCCGTTTTTGGATGGCCAGCAATACATACACGCCAAGACAAGGACGAAACACCTAGTTTAAAAAACATAACCTTAGACTGCGGCTGCAAAAACAAGAAAGAAGTTGAGAAGTTAGGTGTTCACGTAGGTTGTGTTGTTACTTTTGACGATGATTTTATGATCCTCAACAAAAACAAATACGTTGGTCGTGCATTAGACAACAGAATCGGAGGCTTTATGATTGCTCAAGTAGCGAGAATGCTTAAAGAAAGTAAAACTAAGTTACCATTCGGACTATATGTTGTTAATGCTGTTCAAGAAGAAATTGGTTTACGAGGAGCTCAAATGATTGCTCAGCGTATTAAACCAGATGTAGCCATTGTTACAGATGTTTGTCACGATACTGGTACACCAATGATTGATAAAAAAGTACAGGGAGATTTAAAAGGCGGCGAAGGTCCGGTATTAACTTATGGTCCTGCTGTACAGAACAATCTTTTGAAACATATTATTTCAACTGCCGAGAAAAGTAAAATTCCTTTCCAACGACTTGCAGCTTCTCGTGCTACAGGTACTGATACAGATGCTTTCGCGTATAGTAATGAAGGTGTTCCTTCTGCACTTATTTCTCTTCCAATTCGCTATATGCACACTACAGTAGAAATGTGTGATGAAAAGGATGTTGAAAACACAATCAAATTAATTTTTGAATCTGTAAAAGCGTTGAAAAACAAACATGACTTCAGATATATCAAATAGTTCAATTTAAGAACTAACCTATATGGAAGCAAAAGAAATCATATCACATTTTAAGTCGAAAGAAACAAAGCCTGTTTATTTTCTTCATGGGGAAGAACCGTATTATATTGATCAAATTTCTGATGCTGCTATTGAGCATATCTTAGAAGATCACGAAAAGGATTTTAATCAAACAATCGTTTATGGAAAAGATGTTGATCTAAACGCTTTACAAGAGCAGGTTAAACAATTTCCAATGATGGCAGAAAAACAACTAGTGATACTTAAAGAAGCACAAGATGTCCGCGACTGGTCTGCTCTTGAGTCCTATTTTGAATCACCCGTACCTACAACAGTGTTTGTAATTTGTCATAAATATAAAAAAGCTGACGCTCGAAAGAAATACTTCAAATTAATACAAAAAAATGGCGTTGTTTTTGAAAGTAAAAAGGTCTACGAGAATCAAGTTGATGGTTGGATTAAAACATATTTAAAGTCAAAAGGATTTACTATTACTCCAAAAGCATCCATTCTTCTCATCGATTTTCTCGGAAGTAGTTTAGGTAAGATTGCCAAAGAATTGGACAAGCTTTCTATAATATTAGAAAAAGGAACAGAGATTAGCGAGGTTCATATAGAAGAGAACATTGGTATTTCAAAAGATTACAACCCTTTTGAATTGTCTTCTGCTATTGCGCATAGAGACATTCTTAAATCGCATAAAATCATTAATTATTTTGATCAAAATCCAAAAGCAACGCATATTACGGTATTGATTCCTACCATATTTTCATTTTTCGAAAGATTAATGAAAGCACATTTTGCGGGAACAAATGACCCAAAACAATTGCAAATGAAGCTCGGAATGAATTACTATGCAGCACAAGAAGTAATAAAAGCTAAAACAATATACAAGCCTAAGAAAATAGCAAAGAACATTGCTCTACTACAAGAGTATGATTTGAAAAGTAAGGGTGTCAACCGTGGTGCGGGTTCTGATGCTGATCTAATGCGCGAACTCATTTATCAATTAATGCATTAATATGAGAAGCTTTTTTATTCAAGATGCTACTTTAGATTTGGAGACACTTAAACTACCCGAAGAAGAATCTAAGCACGCTTGCAAAGTTTTAAGAATGCAAGAAGGTCACCAATTATCTATTGTAAATGGTAAAGGCGACGAATTAATCGCGGAAATAATTGATGCAAACAACAAAGCTTGCGAAGTTAAAAAAGTGAGTTTTAAACATACTCCGCCTGATAATTTTCAAATCCATATTGCAATTGCACCCACTAAAATGAATGATCGTTTTGAATGGTTTTTAGAAAAAGCAACTGAACTAGGGATTCATAGAATCACACCTTTACTCTGTTCCAACTCTGAACGTAAGAAGGTTAAGCTAGAACGTTACCAAAAGGTCATTGTATCTGCTATGAAGCAATCTAAACGCTTGTATCTGCCTCATTTAGATAATTTAACCTCTTTGGATAATTTTATTAAGTCGAACCCAATTGGAGTTTTAGCCCACTGCTACGAAGGAGAGAAAAACGTGTTAAGTGATTCTCTGAAAAAGAAAAATTGTCCTATTTTAATCGGACCTGAAGGAGATTTTACTAATTTAGAAGTGGAGAAATTAATACAGTCGGGTTATCAACCAATAACTTTGGGTGAGACACGTTTAAGAACAGAGACAGCCGGCATTTATGCTTGTGCAATCTCTAAATTTCTATTTGAATGAAAAAGAGTTATTTATTTATAGTTGCCACTTTCTTTAACTTGATAGTTTATAGTCAAGAAGACTATCAGTTAGCTGTATTAAAATACAACGGAGGTGGTGACTACTATGCAAACCCTACTTCTGTTCCAAATCTAATCAAGTTTGTCAATGACAAAGTGAATGCTTCTATTGATGAGGAGGTTCCTTACGTTGAGGTGGGAAGTCCACTTATTTTTACATACCCTTTTGTTCACATGACAGGACATGGAAATGTGGTTTTTACAAATTCAGAACGCGAAAACTTAAGAAACTATCTTCTTGCGGGAGGCTTTTTACATATAGATGACAACTACGGAATGGATGAGTTCATTCGACCAGAAATCAAAAAACTATTTCCCAACTCTGAACTTGTAGAGCTTCCATTCGATCACCCCATATTTCATCAGTCTTATGACTTTAATAATGGTTTACCTAAAATTCACGAACACGATGATAAACGTCCTCAAGCCTTTGGTATCATGATAGAAGGTAGATTAGTTTTGTTGTACACTTATGAAACAGATTTAGGGAATGGATGGGAAGATGAATCAGTACACAACGATCCACCAGCAAAAAGGGAGGCTGCGCTTAAAATGGGGCAAAATATACTTGAATATGTATTTTTAAATGGAGGATTGGAATGAAATTTTTAAACTTCAAACTTTTAATTTGTTTTACTCTTTCACTGAGTTGTTTTGGACAATCAGATGAATCTTTGGAGCCACCATCCAAACAAAACACTTACTATTTCACGATAGAAAAATTTAATCGTCAGCCAAAGCCACCAAAGTACATTCTGGAACAAATAGAATTGGAGACTTCTAAACCAAGATCTACGTGGAACCAAAAGGATAGTTTATTTTTTGCCTATAAGAAAGTTCATTCAGAAGATTTTGGATTGGCTATGAGCATTTTCACGAAAGTGAACACAGATACCATTCAAGAGTATCATGCACTAAGATTATATCATACCACACTTTATATGAATGAAAGGTATGAAGAATTAAAAAATTTAAAGATATTTGATTCAATTAAATCAGAATCTTCTATTCAAACGAGAGAAGAGATTCGTCAACGTATTTTGGATGTAAAGGTTTTGGCTAATCAAGGTAAATGGAGTATTGAAGACAGTACAGTACTCCCTCAATTAAAGGACGTAACAATATTAGCTCTGAGAAAATCGCGGACAGATACAAAGCACATTCTGGTTCCATTCATTAAAAACATTGATGAAGTGTTACGTTTATTCGTAATGTTAAACAGTAATAAAGATGTTGTTATCTCCCAAGCTTATCAAGAATTGTCAGACTTTCAAAATGAACACTTTTATGTTTCAAATGCGTATTTATATAATTCAATTGCCTTGTACTATAACAAAAATAATAAAAGAGCAGTTGAAGTTTCAAATCGGTTGGAGAATGAAATAACAAAACGCAACTATCTCCTGCCAAGCTTTAGAAACAAATTTGGGAAAATCATATCTAACAGATATCATTTTGATGAAATAGAAACAGCTGAAGAAATTTCTAACGATTCTATACGCATTGAGATAGGTAAATCCATTGAACCACCAAAAAAAGAAGTTAAGAAAGATTATTTGCCTTGGTTGGATAGAGATTTAATAATTGTTATAGGTCTTTTTATACTATTAATCATAGTACTGGTTATTCTCAAACCAATAAAAAGTAATGATTAATCTTTGACCCACATCAGGTTATTTAGCTTTACTTTCATACGCATAAACCCAAAAGTCACTGTTACATCATCATTCTCTATTTCCTCAACTACACCTTTTTGTTTTGTTGCAATTAACTTCACCGTACTACCAATCTTAATTTTAGTTTGATGAAATTGATCTCTTTGTTTTTTCGGCTGATCCTTTTTCTTTTTTGATTGAGTTTTTAGTCTAACCTCTTTTTTTACTTCTTCAATTTTCGATTTCTCAATGGCAATATACTTCTTGATTTCAGCCATTAATTCAGCATTGACATTCTTTCCTTTCCCTTTTGTTTTATATCGTTTAACAAAGGACTTTAGCTTTTCACCTAAACTAATTAATTTATTCGTCTCTTCCGCTCTATTTTTAAGTTGGTTGAGTTTATCATCTAATTTCAACTTTGATTCTTCATAGTTTAACCTTGATTCTTCAGCGATTTCCTGAGCTTCAATGTGATCTTTATTCAGTTTTGAGAGATACGTCTTCTCCTTTTGTAATTCATTTAGAAGACGATCCATCTTCACTTTTTTATGATCCAACTTAGTCTTTGCTCTTGTTATTAACTCTTTGGGGATTCCATTAATCTGAGCAACCTCAAACGTAAATGAACTCCCTGGTTGACCAATAGAAAATTTAAATAGTGGTTGTAACGTATTCGTATCAAATAGCATACATCCATTAACAGCTTGTTCTAATTCATCTGCTTTCAATTTAATATTGCCATAGTGAGTGGTTATCACACCAAAACATTTCTTTGCGTAGAGTGTTTCAAAGAACACTTCAGCCAACGCGCCTCCTAAGTCAGGATCTGAACCTGTTCCAAACTCATCTAATAACAACATTGAATTTTCGTCAGCAACGCTCAAAAAATACCGCATCCGTTTCAAACGATACGAATAGGTACTCAATTCATTAACGATCGATTGATTATCCCCTATGTCCGTCAGGAGTGAATTAAACGTACACATTTTACTATTGGGGTGAACAGGAACTAATAACCCACATTGTAGCATTAATTGTAAAAGTCCTACCGTTTTCAGAGTTATACTCTTACCACCTGCATTTGGCCCGGATATAACAAGCATTCGCTTTGATTCATCCATAGTAATATGCTGCGGCACTGTTTCTTTTCCTAAGTCATCATTACTCTTTTTCAACACTGGATGGAAAGCATCAATTAAATCAAGTTTTTTATTATCTAAAATTGCTGGTAAAACACCTGATGTACTTAGCGCTAAACGACATTTAACGTTAATAAAATCAAATTTCGTGAGTACATTCTGATAATCTTTAATCAATGGAAGGTGGACAACCATTTTTGAAGTAAGCTCCTTTAAGATTAGAAATATTTCAGACCTCTCATCGTCTTGAAGTTGTTCTATTTCATTGTTCAAATGAAACGTAGATTCTGGCTCAACGTAGGTAACTCCTCCAGATTTAGACGAACCAGTTACATGGCCAGGAATCATTCTTTTATAAGAAGATATTACAGCTAATTGTCTTTTGTTATCAAAGAAAGCCTCTTTAGTATCACTTAAATATCCTTTCTTAAGCCATTTTCTAAGTTCTCGATCAAAGTTATTATTAGATTGTCGGCGTGCAGATAATATCCTCTGACGGATCTCAAATAATTTTGGAGAGGCGTCATCTTTTATTCCTCCCTTTTTGTCCAGAACTTCATCAATCGCATTGATTATCTCTTTCGTAAAAGGCAAGTTCTCTAATAAACTATATAGTTGAGGATATTCCTCTTCACGCTTATTGAAAAAGTATATTAAACTATTTACTAGTATTGATGCACTTTTAATGTGCTGAAAGCTTTCCAAAGGTAAACTTGCATTCTTCACAGGTAACATGCGAATTTCATTTGACAACTCTTCAAACTCGATTCTCGGAAATGTTTCACCTTCGGTCCGTATACTTAATAATTCGTTTGTTTGCTCTAGGTACTTGATCAATCTTTCTCGACTATCAATTGGTTTTAGATTTTTAACAATGTTTAAGGCTGTTGATCCAACACAGTACTCCTCCATCCATTTGATGATAACATCAAATTCTAAATCCTTGTATGTTTGTTTATCACAGTTCAAAATTGCGGGCACAAAGCTACGAAATCATTGTATTTCTTTTATAAAAAATATTTCTAGAGATTTACTGGTCGTTATTTATACAGCTCTTGATATAATTGCTTAATCATATTAGGATGAAAAATTTATGTAATTTTACAATATGAAAAAAATCACAGCAATTTTCTTGGCCTTAATGGTCGTTTTCCTATTTGCACTAACAGGATGGTTCCTTTACATGAACTACCCTACTACACCCGTTTTGATTATCAATTTAGTACTTATAATGACTGGAGTTTTGCTAGGATACACTGTTTACAACAAGGTTTATATTGACAGTATTACTAATTATTATGAATACTTAGGCAGTAAATTCCCCGAGCCTGAAATGGCTTTGATATATGCTGTTCCAGATGATTTTTGCAATAAAATAGAATACAATACTGGTTCGATAAATATCGTTGGGATTGATGAAATTATACGTGACGTTAAAGTGACAAAAGCTACTTATAACAAATTAATAGATGAAGTTGAAATAACATTCACTAAAGGGATTAAGATTAAGGTTAAAGGATTAAATACAATTGCCGTTGGAGACGAACAATTTATGTTTTACGGGTTTAAAGAAATGGAATTTAACTCGAAAGACGAACACTTAAAGCTCACTTGGGACGATAGTCATTTAGCCTTAGAAAAAGATAATATGGAATATACAGTTAGAATGCCAGACGGAGAGCCAACGTTTGCCTTCGATTGGTCAGAGGGTATTGACTAATCCCTTTGTTCAGTCTTGTCATTGTTAACTTCAGCCTCCTCTTTCTCCGTCTCCATAAATACGAGTAGAAATATCAACCCTAAAAGAATTATTAGAATAAAAAATTTAGGATCTCTGTATAAAGGTTTTTTAGGTCTTTTGGTGAGACGCTGATAATTATGAGCAACCGTTGAGAAGTCCTTATACTTTTTAATTTGAGCTGGAGTTGGCTCTTTCTTTTTGTCGTTATTTAATTTGTACTTCTTCATGATGATGCTCCAATCTTTCTAAGTTTTTCTATTATTCTATACACTCGCATTTTGGCGTTAGCCTCTGTAATATTGTAAATATCAGCAATTTTTTTGAAAGACATTTCGTGAAGAAATCTCAACTCTACTAAATCACTTTGATCATCTGGTAATTCATTGAGAAGTTGAATAAGTAATTCATAATGCTCATCTTTAAATTCAGATGACTCATAAACTTCACTTAAAAGGGGTTTTACATCGCTACTTGAAAATTCAATGACAACTGTTTTCTTTGAGGACCGAAAGAGCATATTCGCCTCATTTTGAGCGATTCTTATTAACCAGGTCGAAAATGCATACCCCCTATCTTCATACCGTTTGATTGCACCCATCGCCTTGATGAAAGTTTTCTGAGTTAATTCATTTGATAGGTCTTCATTACCGCTCAACCTTTTGTACAAAAAACGAAAAACAAACTCAAAATTGCGTTCGTAGAGTCCTTCAAAATAACGCGTGTCTTTTTTTGCCAATTTAATTAGCTCTGATTCACTAAGATTTTTTAATTGCTTTCTTCTGAACACAGTTTTAACCTTCTTTTAAACTATAATGCATCAGTTCTGAAAAGTAACAGAAATAATTAAATAAAAAATGCACTACAAAATTGCAGTGCATTTCTATATAAGTTTCTTGAATTTATATAACCCTAAAAGTTACTCTTCTGTTCTTTGCAGCTTTCAACTTTTCATCATCATCCTCTTCAATATGTTCGGATGGACGATTGTTTTTTGCATCTTCAATTACAAATCGACTTGCATCTACACCTTTGTTTACAAGCATAGAGCGAACATACTCTGCTCTTTTTAGAGAAATATCACTATCTTCAGTTGATTCAGCTTCCTCATCATCCATATGCCCAGACAATTGAATTTTGATTGAAGGATTCTCAGTAAGGATTTTAGCTAATTTATCTAACGTTTTATCGCCAGCAACTTTTATATCATAACGGCCTAAGGCATAGTAAACGCCAAACTCGTCTACCTTCTCATCAATCGTCATGTCTTCATTAATTTCAGGAGAACGTTGATAAACGGTAGAAACTTCTATTTGAGCCTCATCTGCATAATTACACTGACACTGTTCGTTCGGTCCAAGTAATTGAACAGAGATATCATCAATATAATAATAGGCTGCAATAATCTGTTTACCTTTCACCTCACGCGGTTTTCTATTACGATCGTTTTTCACATCATTGTCAGACGTGAAATTTCCAATAGTGATATATTTTTCACCGCCTTCAGCTTTGTACTCTCCACAAATTAAGTCCCATCCGTACATTCCGTCGAACATTTCTTCCTTGGGATGCATAACATGCGTCTCCATGATTAAAGCAGGAACTTTATCATCAGTACCTGGAGCTCTTTTTGAAAAATGTGCTCCTAATTTATTAGCAGAATACTTAGAAAGTTCAGCCAATGAAGCAAAGAACTGCACTTTATAACGCATTCCTTTTTTCATTGGAGTATTCAATTTTGCAGTCAAATATGTACGATCTTCTTTTTCTCTGTAGGAAAAAGTTATAATCCCAGCGTAGTTTATTCCATCTTTCGGATCTTCTTTACCGTAAACATTTTCGGGAGTCATTACGTCTGGCATACTTGCATCAGCCGAAAATAAATCAGCAGTATTTCCAGTTGGAGAAACCCAACCTTCAGCACGATCTACATCTCCGGTTCTACGAAGTTTTTTATTCTTCGCTTCTTCAAAACTTCCATTATCCACCATGTTTTCACCTTCTTGAGCGAAAACAGAAAATGTCAACATCCAAATCGGCAATGTTAGCAATAAATGTTTCTTGTTCATATTTCTAAATTTCATAATTCTTTACAGTTTTAATAAAGGTTTTTACTCTTTCTGGATCAATATCCGGGTAAACACCATGACCCAAATTTACAATATGTCTTTTACTTTTGAAGCTATTCAACATATTTTTTGTCATTTTCTCGATTTCTTCATGGCTGGCGTACAATGCACAAGGGTCTAAATTCCCCTGTAAAGTCTTGTTTTCACCAACTATATCTCGAACATGATTAATATTCATGTTCCAATCAAGTCCAATCGTATTACAATTCAACGAAGCAATTGATGGTAGCGATCCATACGCTCCTTTTGAAAACACTGTGACAGGTACACTATCAATTGATTTAACAATTTTATTGATGTATTTAAGTCCAAACTCCTGATACTGTTCTGTTCCTAGGATACCTGCCCATGAATCAAAAACCTGAACTAGATTTGCACCTGCTTTAATTTGTGCTTTCAAATAACGAATTGTGACATCTGTTATACGATTAAGCAACTCGTGTGCCAAAGTAGGATTTGTATATAATAATTTACGCGATTTCGAAAAAGTTTTTGATCCACTTCCCTCTACCATATAGCAGAAGATTGTCCATGGAGCGCCAGCAAAACCAATTAAAGGAACTCGTCCATCCAACTCTTTGGTTGTAATTTTAATCGCCTCTGTTACATAACCCAGTCGATCTTCAACATCAAAGTCTGTTTGTGCATACTTTTCTAAATCACTTTCTCCTTTTATTGTTTTTTCAAAGTGAGGACCTTTCTTTTCAATCATTTGATATTCTAATCCCATCGCTTCGGGAATCACAAGAATGTCTGAAAAAATGATTGCTGCATCGACATCTAATAAATCGACAGGTTGAATTGTTACTTCAGCTGCGAGTTCTGGGGTTTCTACTAACTCTTTAAATCCACTAAGCGAGTTTCTAATTTCACGGTATTCAGGTAAAATTCTACCGGCTTGACGCATTAACCAAACGGGGTATCTTTCGATATCCTCTCCTTTAGCAGCCCTTAAAAGTAAGTCGTTCTTAAAATTCATAGCGCAAAGATACGGATTCATCAAGTATTTAAGTCAATTCAAAGGTTGGAATTTTAATCGATTTTTAAAATAAAGTCGATATAGCAAAAAAAGGGGAACCATATTATGGATCCCCGAATACTTTTGAAACAGAAGTAAACTACAAACTAGCGATATGCAACGCTAACCCAGACTTTAAATTAGCAGCTTTTTTTGCGTGAATAATGTTACGCTTAGCTAATTTATCAAGCATAGAAGAAACTCTTGGAAGCTCTTTTTCCGCTTTTTTCTTGTCCGTCATCGCACGTAAATCACGTATTGCATTACGTGTTGTTTTGTGCTGATACTTGTTACGAAGCGCTTTTGCTTCGTCTGATCTTACTCTCTTTAATGCTGACTTATGATTCGCCATTTCTCTCTTTTATTAATATTTATTCAGTAGCCCATAGGAGAATCGAACTCCTGTTTCCAGGATGAAAACCTGATGTCCTAACCACTAGACGAATGGGCCATTAAAAAACAATGAACTTACGTTCTTAAACTTAGTAGCCCATAGGAGAATCGAACTCCTGTTTCCAGGATGAAAACCTGATGTCCTAACCACTAGACGAATGGGCCTTGTTTTTATTATTTCAAAAATCGGAGTGCAAATATACATTCAATTTCAGTTAATTCAAAAAAATATAAATATAATTTTGAATTATTTTTTTATTCATCTGATTCAAACCTGAAACCCAAGCGCTTACCTGTTTTAAGTTGTTGGGCTGTACTTTGCGCTTTAATGTGCATTACATCTACTACATTTACCTTCTCGTAGGGAGGAGATAACAAATCAAATTCTACTGCATGTTGTATCGCACATTCCAATATTTTATTCATTTCAGTTTTATTTAACTCGCCATGCATAAAATCACGAAAAAGGAAACCTAGCTGACCTTTCCCCTCTACCATAAAATGATTTTCTTTATTAATGAATATCCGACCTATTAGATATCCAGCATCATTAAACCTATTTTGTAAGAAGGAATCAGCTAAAAAATTGTAGATATTTATTACTCCACAATATGCTCTACTCTTATCTTTTTCGATGTATGAAGTTTTCCAAACAGCATTCTCCTTAGGAAAGCTAAATACATTCGAGTGCATATTAAAAACCAAGACGTCACTGCCCACGTAAGCATGGGATTCAAAATCTCCATTTTCATCATAACGTAACCGCACGCGTTCATTTGGAATTTCTTTTCTTAGATTCTCTAGTTTTTCTTCGATAATATCTTGAAACATTGAAAATGTCTTTAAAGTCTGATCATAAACATCTTGCTTAAGAAGTGAGCGATCTCTCAATAAATTAACCAACGACTCTTTTTCTAATGATTTCTTCATGATATTAATATGCTTTAGCAAATAAAACGCGGTGTTTCGAAGGGTTTCCAGAATAAATACATTTCCCAGCCTCTTCTTTCACATCCAATGGAATACAACGAATGGTTGCTTTTGTTTCTTCCTTAATCTTGTTTTCAGTTTCCGCTGTTCCGTCCCAATGTGCTGAAACAAAACCACCTTTTTCTTTTATTACAGATTTAAACTCTTCATATGAATCTACAGATGTTGTACTTTCCTTCTGACGATTAAGGGCTATATTAAACAAACTATCTTGAATTTCTTCCAATAGTTTCTCAATATAATCCTCTAATCCTTCCCAATCGATACTATTTTTCTCACGTGTATCTCTTCTTGCAACCTCAGCTTTATTGTTTTCAAGGTCGCGAGGTCCAACCGCCACGCGAACTGGAACACCTTTCGCTTCATACTCAGCAAACTTCCATCCTGGACGACGGTTATCGTCATCGTCATACTTAACAGATATTCCTTTCGATTTTAAAGCAGATACTAGTGCATTCACTTTTTCAGTAATAGCCTCTAATTGCTCTTCACTCTTGTATATAGGTACAATTGCAACTTGAATTGGAGCTAATTTCGGTGGTAAAACCAATCCTTCATCATCTGAATGAGTCATAATCAGTCCTCCTATCAATCTTGTAGAAACTCCCCACGAAGTTGCCCAAACRTNGTTCNNASTTKCCSWYCTTATCTGCAAATTTCACATCGAATGCCTTAGCAAAATTTTGACCTAAGAAATGTGAAGTACCAGCTTGCAGTGCTTTACCGTCTTGCATCATTGCTTCAATACAATAGGTTTCATCCGCTCCTGCAAAACGTTCCGATTCTGTCTTCAATCCTTGTACAACGGGCATAGCCATATAGTTTTGTGCAAAATCAGCATAGACTTTCAGCATTAATTCTGCCTCCTCGATAGCCTCTGGTCTATCTTTATGAGCTGTATGTCCTTCTTGCCATAAAAACTCAGAAGTCCTTAAAAACATACGTGTACGCATCTCCCAGCGAACAACATTGGCCCACTGGTTAATCTTTAGTGGTAAGTCACGATAAGACTGAACCCAACCTTTAAAAGAATTCCAGATTATCGTTTCTGAAGTTGGGCGAACAATCAACTCTTCCTCTAACTTTGCTTCAGGGTCAACTATAATATTTCCGTCTTCATCATTCTTTAATCTGTGATGTGTAACTACAGCACATTCCTTAGCAAAACCTTCAACGTGTTTTGCCTCTTTATTTAAATAAGACTTAGGTATAAATAATGGAAAATAAGCGTTTGAGTGACCAGTATCTTTAAATTTTTGGTCTAAAACTTCTTTCATTTTCTCCCAAATTGCATATCCATAAGGTTTGATCACCATACAACCACGAACCTCTGAATGTTCCGCTAAATCAGCGCGTTCAATCAATTCGTTGTACCATTTCGAATAATCTTCAGACCTTTTTATGTATTTCCCACCCATCTTGGTATAGTATTTGTTAATTATTTGTAAAGATTCATTAAGTAATTCATTTTACACAATGAAAAATATAAATACAAAAGTAACAACACAATTTGGAAAAACTTCATTAATGTTGTAACTTTAAAAAAACAGTTAATTATGACTTACCTGAAACATATTTTTTACATTTCGACAATAGGACTGTTATTAGCGTCTTGTTCAAATTATGGAGTTATATCCGATAACGATGTATACTTGCAAAAACCAGCTGCTATTGATTTAACAGATGACGAACAAGATATCACTTCTTTTAATGCATATAAAGCAGGAAGACAAGGTGCCTTTAAAAATGGTGATCAGCGGTTGAATAATAGTAATGTCAATATATTCTTCTTCTCCACCAGTCCTTTCGCATTTAACAATTCATTGTTCAGTCCATATTACGGATATAACGATCCATTTGGTTGGAATCGTCCTTTTGGTATGTACATCCCTTATGGTCCGGGTTGGGGATATGGATACGGTTATGGGCTCAATAATATGTATGGGAACAACGGATTCTTTTACAACAATTACTATTATGGTACTTTTATGTCTCCATACTACGCTCACAATCATTATGGAGTAAACTACATTGGTCCAAATTCAAACTACAATGGTTTTTATAGTAACTCTGGAAGTGGAAGTTATTTTGGTTCTGGATCTTCCAATCAATTTTATGGTCCAAGAAATAGTTTATCTGGAAATTCAAGAAGGTCTAGTTCGTTTCCTCAAACTCTAAAAAACAAGATGAGCAGCAATGTCACACCGTCTAATTCAAATGTGAACACTAAGAACATATCTTCATCCAATGTTCAAAACAGACGAGAAGTAAGTAATGACCAACGTGAATATGTTAGACCTAATGCATCCAGAACAACTATAAACAATGGTTCTAATAGAAATACAACTGCTTCGACAACAGATCAAAGACGTTCAGGATATACAACAAATAGTTACAGGGATAGAGACTATACACCAAGTAATACTGCACGAAGAACAGGTACTGTGAATAGATCATCTAGTCAAAGATCATCTGGCTCTTACAGTTCGTCCAACAATTCAAGAAGAGGTTCTTACAGCTCTGGAAACAGTGGGAGTCGAGGTTCTTACTCCTCACCACAGAGAAGTTCTGGTAGTAGTGTTAATAGATCTAGCGGTTCTTCATCGAGCAGAAGCTCAGGGTCTAGTTCAAGTAGAGGTGGATCATCAAGTTCAGGTCGAAGATAAAAAAATCTAAAATAAACAATGATTAGATCGATTGTAATAACAATATCCCTTCTGTTGGGAGGCATTTCTTATGCGCAAAATGAAAATGATGTACTAAGGTATAGTACTACTGATGTATACGGTTCAGCAAGGTTTGAGGCCATGGCAGGTTCATTTGGTGCTCTTGGTGCAGACTTTAGTGCAATTCAAATTAATCCAGCATCGATGGGTCGGTTTTCTTCTAGTCAGGCTTCTTTCAGTTTTAATAATACAATCGTCCAAACTACAGGGCTTTACAATGATGTTCGAACAAAAACAAATAATAACAGTTTTAAAATCAGTAATGCTGGAGCTGTCATAACAAACGATATAAGTGTAAAAAACGATGGTCGATTATATAATCAGATTACCGTTGGTTACACAAGACTTAAGAACTTTGATTACAACAGAAGATATGAAGGTCAAAACTTTTACTCTTTGCTTGATGTGTTTGCAAACATGGGCTACGGTATCGACCCCGAATTTATATATACAGAAAGACCTTTCACAACAGGTTTAGCCTATGACACTTACGCTGTTGATTATGATCCTTCCACTGGCGAATATATTTCGAGGTTAACTCCTGGAGATATGTATCACAACAGAGAAATCAACACTTCTGGGGGTATTGGTGAATTTCATATTGGCTATTCAGAAAACTATATGAATAAATTATATTATGGAGTTAGTCTTGGAATTCGCCGTTTTAATTATGAGCAAGACTACGTTCATAATGAAACACTTTTAGACACATCTGGAGTATCTTTAAGGTCTTTCGACTACATTTATAACCTCGCTACATCAGGAACTGGATACAACCTCAAACTTGGATTTTTATACTTGCCCTCTGATTTTTTCAGAATTGGTTTCGCTTTCGAATCACCTACAATTGCAACTCTTGAGGATAATTGGCGAGCTAATATGACAGCAACTCATGATTATGGTACAGAGTCAATTCAAGAAAAATATGTTCCAGAAGGTCGTTTTGAGTATCAACTAAAAACACCTATGAAAATCCGCGGGTCATTTGCTTATGTATTGAACTATCGAGGTGCAGTAAATGTAGACTTAGAAATGGCTAGATTTAATGCTGGAGAACTAAGGCCTGAAGGCGGTGCTTTTAATACACAAGGTTATAATTTCGCAGCTGAAAACGAAGAGGTACAAAATCAATTTAGAACTGTATTAAATACCAGAATAGGGTTCGAATATATGATTTTAAAGGACGTTTTTGTTCGTGCCGGATATGCTTTACTTCCTCAGCCATATAAAAAACAAGTTGGGAATTTAAATATGCCCAACCAAACATTTGCTGGAGGATTAGGCTGGAAAATAAACAATATCAATTTAGATTTGAGCTATAGACAACTACGATTGAATAGTGAGTACTACGCATTTGATCCATCAAAAAGCGAAAACCGTACTGAATTCACATCTGTTTTACATAATATCGTATTTACTTTTAACCTCACTTTTTAAACGAAATTAATCTCCTCTGACTACATCTTCAAAAGAAGTACCTTCCACCTTTGATTTAGTCCATGATACTACATCAATATAATCTAGGATAACTCTTTCTTTATTATCCTTTAAATAGTCTTTCAGTCCTTCTTTGAGCTCCTTAAAATTAGCATCTCCTTTGTCATAAACTATTTTAGAAACCTTCTTTAGTTGCTTAACAAAGTAGGACTCGATATTGTAGTTTCGATCAATTTTTTTCAAATACCTTAAAGTTGAATTCGCACTATACTCTATCAACTGATAGTTTTCTAGCTCATAATGAACCATCAGATTTAGAATTCTTGCAAAACTGTATATGTCCTGTCTTAGCTTCTGTTCATTATCATTAAGAATGTCATTCAACACACTTAAAGCTCCTTTATAGTTTTGTATACCAAAGAGCGTATATGCATTAGTATATTGAAGTTTTATTTTCTGCTCCTTACTCGCTTTATGCAAAATGATATCAACTTCTTTTTTATTGGATTCATAAAAATCATAAGCTGCCTCAAAATTTCCCCGCAAGTTATACAGGTTCATTTGGTCAATAATTGATATACTCGTGATTTTCAAAGATAAATCTGTGGACTTAAACCCTTTTTTATCCTTCAATGATCGAATATTTTCAATCATCTCCTGCGCCATATCATAATTCGCATCATCCATATAACTCCTCATGAGATGAAAGAGAGTGAGTGTGTAACGTTTACCTAAATCTTGTTTTAATTTTGGGTTATTATCTAAAATTTCTTTTGTACGGTTAAAAAACGTATAACTATCATTAAATTCACGATTCGTCCATGCACACAGCCCTTTTATGTAATAGCAAATTGAAGCTGCTCGAGTAGAAATCGCAGTGTTTTTACCTTTTATTAAATAATTGTCAGAAATCTCTCTTACAGTATCTTGTTCTTGCTCAGTTCTTGTAAATCCACCACTTCTAAAAATCGCGTTAATCCTAGAGTACAATATGTGATATTCTGCGAGATTCCTAAGCTTGGCTACAATTTCCGATTCTTCTTCGATAATTTGATTTAAATCAACGTCAAAGTCACCAGATTCATAAGATTCTTCAATTAGACGTTTTTCCCATGAAATCAACTCTATCAGATAGTAGAACTTTTCATGATCAGTAGCTATCTTCTTCGCACGCTTTAAAAATTTCCTACACTCTTTATATAACGCTTTATTATAGAGAATTTCAACATTCTTTAGCTCCTCCTTTAAAATGCTTGCTGAAGACTGTTCACTATAGAATGATCTTAAACTTTTGAGTATTAACTTATATAAGTGATTTTTCTCAGAAGGTAAATGTTTAACAAAGGTTTCACGTTTAAATTCTTCCTTAAGCGCCTCCTCATCGTACTCCTCTAGCCCATCGATAAAGTCAAAAATCTTAAGGTAGTTCTTCTCACCAGTTTGTATGGCAGAACTCAACTTAAAAAATCTTTTCTCTGATTTTGTTAGCGATCTAATGAGTACAAATAGTTCATTACTGGGTTTCATGAAACAATGATTTGTTAAATAGTTTTACACACGAAACAAATATATTAATTTTTACACAAAAAAAGGGTTGCCTTAAAGACAACCCTTACAAACAACAACAAACTAAAAACCTCAAAAGCAGATGCTTTTATTTGAGGAAAACGATATCCCCCTTGCTCATCTCAATATTCGGGGTATTAATTTTATTTAATTGCATCAATGACTTTAATTTAATTCCGTAAACTTGAGATATCTCCCATAATTCTTGATCAGATTCTATCTCAACTCGTGTAGTTCCATTCTTTACTTTATTTTTTTTAGGCATAATGTATACAATGTCTCCTTCAACTAATACATCTTTTGTATCTGGGAAATCATTCCATTTATCCATCTGCCTCAAATGAAAGCCAAACTCTTTTGATATTTGATAAAATGTATCACCCGACTGAGCGATAACATATTTTGTACGATTTGCATTAATGTACACCTTATGTTTATTCGTTTTAGAATCCGCGATTACTGGTTCTTCTTTTTTAATATTCTCTTTTTCAGGTTCAAACTCTTCAAAATCGATTTGCTCATCTAATTTGTAAAGTTCATGCTTCTCGATTAATTCAATCAACAGTTTTGGGTACTTTGGATTCGTAGCATAGCCAGCTTCTTTTAGTCCTCTCGCCCAAGCCTTATAGTCTGATTTATCAAGCTCAAAAAGAAAAGCATATCTAGATCTACCTGTTAGAAAAGCACTGTGATCTTCAAAAGAAGCACTTGCATTTTCATACTTTCTAAAACACTCATTTTTCTTGTCGTCATCTTTGAAAACACTTTCTCCCTCCCAGTCATGACATTTAATACCAAAGTGATTATTCGCTTTTACAGCTAACATAGAGTTACCATAACCACTTTCTAGAATTCCTTGCGACATAGTTATACTTGCAGGAATTCCGTGATCAATCATTTGTTGTACAGCAACGTTTTCCCATTTTTTGATATATTCTTCAACGGTCGTTTGTTGTGCGCTTAATGTACTAGATAAACTCATTAAGGTTAAAAATGCTATTCCAAAAAATTTATTCATTTGTTAATTGCTTTTGCATACATTACGCAAGTTGTTAACAATAGTTACACCTTTTGTTGATAACTTTAAATAGAATTGTTGATAACCTCTAATAGATGGATTTAGGTTAGATCGTCTAAGTTCATTTTTTCACAGAAAACTAAGGGTCTTTGCGACTAATATTAGTCTTTCACATTAAATACCAATGTAGAAAGTTCTTCCGGATGAAAATAAATCTTCGCAAGTTCTTGAATATCCTTTGCAGCAATCTGATCGATTTGATCATAAATTTCTTGAAGTGTATCTATTTGATCAAAAACAAGTAGACTCTTTCCAAAATTTAGCATAAGCCCAGCGTTAGAATCCATACTCAATGCCATGTGTCCTTTCAATTGCATTTTCGCTTTTTGAAGTTGGTTGTCCGTGAGTGGTTGATTGATGAATTTTTTAATTTCTTTCTTTATTAATTGAACAATCTTCTTTTTGTATTTAGGATCCGTCCCAGCATAGACAAACCAATAACCAGTCTCCTGATATGTGGTGTAATTAGCTTCAATATTATAAGAATAACCATATTTCTCTCGAATAGATAAGACCAATCTAGAGTTTAGCGCTGGACCGCCCAGAATATTCACGAGCAATGTCATCACCCTTCTATTGTCATCGTTATAACCAGGTGCTTTACCTCCAATCATAATGTGGGTCTGATAATTTGCCTCTTTAGTCTCTATCGTAAACGGTGTAATCCCCTTTGATGTTATAGGATGTTGTTTAACACCATTTGCGGCAATGAATCCAAAATCTTTGTTTAATCGGCTAATAACTTTATTTGCTGATAAATCTCCAACAAATGAAATCACCATATTCTCAGGATAGAAGAAACGTTCAACATAATTCAATAAATCCTCTCGTGTGAAAGAACGAACAGAATTAGCCGTTCCAAGAATATTATTTCCCAATGGATTTCCTTTGTATAAATGCGCTTCAAAATCATCAAAGATCTTATCTCCAGGACTATCTAAGTAGGCATTGATTTCATCAATTATAACTTCTTTTTCCTTTTCGATTTCTTTTTCAGGAAAGATCGAGTTGAAAGTTATATCTGCCAATAATTCAGATGTGCGCACAAAATGTTCTTTGGAAAATGAACCGTAAATACAAATTTCTTCCTTTGTAGTATATGCATTCAACTCACCTCCTACCGAGTCAAGTCTGGAAAGAATGTGAAAAGCTCTTCTTTTTTTTGTCCCCTTAAAAATACAGTGTTCGAGAAAATGGGCTAAACCTTCTTCATTTTCATTTTCAAATCGAGAACCTGCTAAAACTGTTACACCCAAATGTGCTACAATAGATGGATCATGAAGGTAACTCACCCGCATTCCATTATTCAACCTATAAATAGTTGGTTCAACATTAATCATTTAAGGGTTTTTTCTATGTACATCCCACTCGTCTTCGTTTACCCGGTGAAAACAAATTCTATCGTGCAGGCGGTTAGGACGACCTTGCCAAAACTCGAAGTAAGAAGGTCGAATTAAAAACCCACCCCAAAACGGTGGTCTTGGAACACTTTTACCTTCAAATCTAACTTCTGCTTCTTGAAAAGCTTTATCTAAAGCATCTCTATCTTTAATGGCTTGACTCTGTGCAGAAGCCCATGCTCCGAGCTGACTTTCACGTGGACGGCTAGCAAAATAATCATCAGCTAATTCATCAGGAGCTTTTTCGGCAATGCCATTTATTCGTATTTGACGTTCAAGACAATCCCAGTAAAACAAGACAGAAACTTTCGGGTTAGAAAGGATTTCTTGCCCTTTTTGACTTTCGTAATTCGTATAAAAAACAATTCCTTCTTCCAGTAACTCTTTCATATAAACCGTTCTAGAAGAAGGTTGCATCTCAGAATTGACTGTACTAATAACCATTGCGTGAGGTTCAGCACAATTGCGTTCAAAAGCTTCTTTATACCACTTTTGAAACAATAACATTGGGTCTGTAGCCTTTATTCTATCGTCCAAGCTTCCTTTGTTAAAGTCGGAATGATCATCCCGCAATTTTGCTATAAACTCTTCCATTCATTTACTTTTCAGTGTCATCTTCAAAAGTCGAAGAATCCTCATCATTTTCAGCTTCTGATTCATCTACATGAACAACTTCCTCTTCTTCTTGTTCATCGGTGTCGACAACAACTGGTTCATTTACTTCCGTAAACTTCTCTGCATGCTCTTCACGTTCTTCAGAAGTCATTTCACGACGACCCACCTCTACATCTAAATCGGGATTATATGGCATTACCTCTACTATTGGAGATAACATAATAGAAGGAACTTCAAATGTAACAGTCATATCAGCTAGACTTTCCTTAATTCTTTCGTAAGCTTGCTTAACGTTGTGCGCAGTTACCAAAAAGTTATTTGAAATTTTCTTTTCTTTCCCAGAATCTGCGTCAACACTTACATATGTTAATTTACACTTATACCAGTCTTCTGCATCTTCATAGTAAAATACATCAGCATAGTCTGTTTTAGAAATACCAGTAATTAAAAACTCTCCTTTCACGTGAGTACCAACTTCTTCATAAATTCTAGCCTCAGCATCTGTAAAAGAAATTGCATCAACTAAATAAGGCTCAGTTACTCGTTTTAAACGACCATCTTCTAATTGCTTTGTATATTTTACTTTGATTGTAAACCAACTATTCATACTTCTAATTTTTCTAATTTATATTCAAAAGTGACCAATTCTATATAAATTTATTGGAACAATGGGTTGTTAAAGAACATATTCCATTCAAATTCCTAAGAAAATTGGGCTTACAAAGATACAAGAAATTAGAAGGATTACCATCAAAAATAAATCAATATTGCCTATAACAATTTGAATTTTTCATCATGTGTTAGGCAGAGATTAGAATTTATGGAATAATATTTTTAAAAACACTTCGTTCAAAGCTTCTTTTTCACAAGCGATTCATTACTTTTGCGGCAGAAATAAGCTAAATAAAATAAAAATGGCAACAAATAGAACATTTACAATGATTAAGCCTGATGCTGTAGAAAGCGGAAATATCGGGAACATTCTTCAAATGATAACAGATGCTGGATTTGATATCAAAGCAATGAAATTCACTCAGTTAACAGAGGAGCAAGCAAAGAAATTCTACGAAGTACACAAAGAGCGTCCTTTCTATCAGGAACTTGTAGACTATATGATTTCAGGCCCTATTGTAGCTGCTATTTTAGAAAAAGATAATGCAGTAGCAGATTTCAGATCATTAATTGGTGCTACAGATCCAACTGAGGCTGAAGAAGGTACAATTCGTAAGAAATATGCTGAATCTAAAGCTAAGAATGCTGTTCATGGTTCTGATTCTGATGAAAATGCAAAAATCGAAGGTGATTTTCATTTTTCATCTGATGAGGTTATAGGTTAACCTTAGATTGAAATTATATTATTGGCCTGCTTCGTTTATTCGAAGTAGGCTTTTTTATTCTTAATAATTTTTGAATAAAGATTGTTTAAGTACAGATATCGTAAGAATTACTTACTTGGGCAAGAACCACAAAACTTCCCTTTCTTCTTGTATTTTTTGCAGCACTTTTTTTTCTTATCTAAAGCATTTTCACCAGCCTGACAAGCACAAAAAGAAAACATCTCTAAATCAATTTTTCTTGATTGATCCATACTATTTAGATTTAATCTAAACAAAAATAGTGAAAATTTGAATTCGTCAACATTTTTCGACAAAAAAAATCAAATTCAAGGTAAAAGATCAGAAATTAAACAAGGACCGAAAACGAACTATTTTCTATTTTCATTGGCCATTCGTTACGTAAATCTCCTAAATTTCCGATGAGGGGATCATATACAAGAATATTACCATCTGCGGTAATCGATTTAAAGTCATTGAAGTCTATTTGCTCTACAGCACCTTCTTTTTTAATAGTGACTTTCATACGAGTGAAGAAATCGACATCTAAAAGCTGTCCAATTTCCTTTAATTTATGAACTGAAGCATCAATAGAGCATCCTGATGGCGGAGTTAGCTTATCATTTACGATAACAACTACAAAGTAAGGATTTAGTACCAAAGCATTTCCCCATAGTTGATTCCCATGAGCAGCCCATTCTTTTATAAATGAAGACAATTTATTGTTTATCAACTTAACTTCCTCATCAACTAATGGTCTGTTTGTTTGATATAACCAAACACGCGAATCATCTGGAAAGTCTGTAAAAACATTGTTCTTCATAGAAATGAAAATTTATAAATCGGCAGCAGTCGCTATCAACTCAGCTACGTCCATCACTTGAGTTTCGTTTTCCTTATCTTTATTCTTAACGCCGTCTGTCATCATTGTATTACAAAATGGACAGCCCGTTGCGATAACGTCTGGTTTCAACCCTAATGCTTCCTCTGTACGCTCTACGTTGACTTCTTTGTTACCCTTTTCAGCTTCTTTAAACATTTGAGCGCCTCCTGCACCACAACAAAGTCCTTTTGTTCGACAACGCTTCATTTCGGCTAACTCGGCATCCAAGCTTTGAAGCATTTGACGAGGCGCCTCGTAAACATCATTTCCTCTTCCTAAATAACAAGGATCGTGGAATGTAATCTTTTTACCTTTAAAAGTATCACCTCCAGCAACTGTTAGTTTTCCATCTTCAATTAAAGATTGAATCAATTGAGTGTGATGAACAACTTCATAGTTTCCGCCTAATTCGGAATACTCGTTTTTTAGTGTATTAAAGCAGTGCGGACAACCAGTGACAATTTTCTTCACTTCGTATCCGTTAAGTACTTGAATATTCATCATTGCCTGCATCTGGAATAAAAACTCATTTCCAGATCGTTTTGCAGGATCACCCGTACAAGACTCTTCAGTTCCTAAAACTGCAAACTTCACATTACACTTGTTAAGTATTTTGACAATTGCTTTTGTGATTTTCTTAGCCCTATCGTCAAAACTACCAGAACACCCCACCCAAAAAAGGATTTCAGGCACTTCTCCGTTAGCCGTCATCTCTGCCATTGTTGGAACCTTCATCAATTCACTCATAGTCTTCTATTTTTCGAACACCTGTATATTGGTGTTTTTATCCGTTAATTCTGTAAACTTTCCATTAAAACGAGTGGCACGTACGATGTGATTATCAATCCAATGATAATTCCCTCCTCTTGGTTTGTTCATTAATAAACCATGGTATTTAAATCCATGCTTATCTAACCAATTAATAGTAACATCCCTGTGATCCTCAATTCGAGAAGTAAAGAATGTAATGTAATGACCTTCTTGATACCATTTATTTAATATTTGTAGCGCATCAGGATAAACATTAGCTGTCTCCATTCGTTCTGGTTCTTCATTTGGGATATCATCACAGATTGTACCGTCTATATCAATTAAATAGTTCTTAACCTCTTCTGGTAATACTGGACTAATCTTCTTTCCATTCTCAAAAGTTTCCTTTAATTCCATATCAAATTTGTCAGCTACGTTTGAACAACTTATTTTAATTTTCGTCTTTCCAATTCAAGCGATCATCTTGACTAAATTGCCAAGGAGCACCATTATTTTCAACATTGGAAAGCATTCCAGCAAGTTCAGTAGGTACTTTTGACTCTTCCATCACTAAATATCTTCTCATATCCATAATGATATTTAATGGATCAATATTTACTGGACATTCTTCAACACAAGCCATACAACTAGTACATGCCCATAACTCTTCTTCTGTGATATAATCATTCAACAATGACTTACCATCATCATAGTCTTTACCGTTCTTACGAATCCCTTTACCTTTCTCTACCAAACGATCGCGTGTATCCATCATGATTTTTCGTGGTGAAAGCAGCTTCCCTGTTTGATTTGCAGGACAAGCAGCAGTGCAACGACCACATTCAGTACATGTATAAGCGTCCAATAAATTCTTCCAAGATAAATCCTGAACATCTTTAGCTCCAAAACGCTCTGGTGGTGCCTCATCTGAAGGAGGTGCAGCATAAGGATCAGCTTCTGGATCCATCATTAACTTCACCTCATTTGTAACCGACTCCATATTGGTAAACTGTCCTTTCTTTGTAAGTTTTGAGTAAAACGTATTCGGAAAAGCAAGGATAATGTGAATGTGCTTAGAGAACGGCAAATAATTAAGGAATATAAATACCATAACAATATGTCCCCACCATCCAATTCTTTCAAGTGTAATCAATGCGCTATCACTTAATCCGCTAAATAATGCTGGTCCAACGAATTGCGAGATTGCAAATCCAAATGATTCATCACCAAGTGTTTCAGCATGACTCGCGCCTCTGTTATAAAGCACTTCATCAGAACCGTTCATTGTAAAAATACAAATCAACAATATGATTTCAAGAATTAGAATTAAGTTTCCATCAAGTTTTGGCCAACCTTTCATTTCGCTCATTCTAAATCGAGGAATATGAAGCAAATTTCTTCTAATTAAAAATATAGCTGTTCCAATAAATGCTAAAACAGACAATATTTCTATAAATGAAATCATAAACGTATAGAAGCCACCAAGAGAAGCTCTAAAAACCCTATGATCTCCAGTAATTCCATCTACAATAATTTCAATCAACTCGATTTGAGTAATTACAAATGCAGCATAAAGAAAGAAGTGCAATATCGCTGGAATTGGACGCTTAAACATTTTTTTCTGGCCGAATGCCACGAGCGTCATAACTTTCAATCGTTCAGATTTTCGATCTGAACGATTGACGTCTCTTCCCATTAAAATATTGCTTCTGATTTTGCCTGCATTCAAAGCAAATACACCAAAACCAACTAACAGTAAAATTGCAAAAATAATTATTGAAATCATCAATTTAATATTTAAGGTATTGTATCTAAAACATTCTTGAGTTTCCGTTCTTCATCCTTGGTTAGGGGAACGCCTTTAGACTTTGAGCCAAATACGGAGAAGTGGATATATCTTTCAGGATGAACCTGTATATCGTCTACGAGGTTTTGCAAACTTTCATTGGTTTTATTCAATTCATCATATAATTGATCATCTTCTAATAACTTACCTAAAGTTCCTTCTCCATTGGCGGCTTCTTCTAACAGTCCATTAATCGACTGCAAAGTTGTTGTTGCCTCGTCAATTGCTAACTTGAAATCAACTGTTAACAAAGTATCCGTAAGGTTTTTAACATTCCCTACTGCTTTTTGTATTTCATCGTTTGTCTTTTTGAAGTTATAGGTGATATTCTCAACATTGTCAAAAATTCTACCCAACTTCGCCTTTTGCTCATCAATTAAATTATCAACGTTATAAGCTACTTTGCCAAATCTTGAGATAGCAATTTTCACCTCATTTAAACCTTGATCTAACGTATGTGCTGCAGATGTATCCCAAAAAACTGTAATCGAGTTTACAATTCCCTCCACTGAGCTCATTAAATCTTCCATTTTACGTTTCACAGGAAGCAATTCATCAGAAATTTGATCAGCTATTTCCTGACTAACCGAACCTTGAATTGTATCACCTACATCATGAAATCCTTTATCTCCAAAAAAGTTTTGTTTTAACTCAACTCCCGTTGACAAGAATCCAGGTACAATTTCAATCCCTGAATCCATTGCGATTCGCAGATTTTCATTTTGAACATTAAAACTAACCAATACACGTTTATTCGGATCAACATAGCGATTAGGGTCTACTAATTGCACAGATAAAACCTTACCTATTTCAACTCCATTTAAAGTTACAGGTGATGAAGGTGCTAAAGTACCTGATGTAGGAAAATACGCGTAATAAACATCATCTCCCCCAAAAAAACTGTTGCCCTTTAAATAGTTCACACCAAAAATTAATAGTGCTGTAGCTAAAATGACAACCAAACCTGTTTTAAATTCTTTAGAAACTTTCAATGCTCTGATTTTTGTGCTAAAATAATAGGAATATTCTGAAATACATTAAGTTTTCCGAGTAAAATTCTACTTCTCCACCAATTTTAACGCTTCCGACATTGGTATTCGCTTTCCATTTTTAAAGGCAACAACAAATGCGTGTTCAAACCCTTTATCCCTCATCACATTCTTATACTTATTAGCAGATTTTAAATCGCTCTCAAATATCCCTGAAGTATATTTAAACAATCCATCCTGCTGATATTCGGTAACGTATACACCTTTAAAGCGAGTGTCTGTTAACTTCATTTTTGTTTTTGAGGTCTCAATCTGAACTTTAAAATATATTTGGTCTTTCTTCTCTTCAACAGTATTCGAATCTAGCTTCTGCTCTACTTCTTTAATCTCCTCCGAAAAACCCTTTCCATCAACAACCATCATATTAACACCTTCAATCTCGCTCTTGTATTCTTGAAAGGCTTTGAAAATTGAATTTGCCATTTTGATTTGATTCACTGGATCGTCTAAGAAGTTCTCTTCTTTTTTATTCGTTAAAAAACCCGTTTCTATCAATACACTAGGCATTGTTGTTTTATATAGCACAAGAAACCCCGCTTGTTTTACACCTCTATCATACCTGCCAATAGACTTAAACTGAGATTGGACTTTAGATGCAAAATTTATACTCTGATCCAAGAACACACTTAACTGAAGTTGTTTCGCAATAATAGCATCTGGAGAAAGATCGAAATCTTTATATTTCTCTTCGCTATTCTCCTCAAAATGGATGATATCATTCTCTCTTTCTGCAACTTTTTGTTGACTTTCTGTTCGGTGAAGACCTAAGACATAAGTTTCTGCACCATGTGCTGAGGCTCCCGCTGCATTTGCATGAATACAAATAAACAAATCAGCTTTATTTTCATTCGCAATCTTTGCACGTTCATCTAATTCAACAAATACATCTGTATCTCGAGTGTATATCACTTCTATTTCAGGGTATTTTTCTTTAATATATTCACCTAGTTTCAAACCAATCTCTAAAACAACCTTTTTTTCATTGGTTATTGCGCCATGACAACCAGGATCCTTCCCTCCGTGACCGGGATCTATAACTACAGTTTTTATCCCGTCAGACAGCGCATCATCCAACCCCTCCTGACTGTTTAAGTTATTAACAGTCAACAGCAGGAAAATAAATAACACTGTTTTTAATTTAAATGACCACACAATAATGTAATTTTTTAGTTTTGCATCCGTTTTGTACACGTTATACAAATTTACTAGTTCATCTTGAGCAAAAAATATTCCATAACGCATTTTATCGTCGGTCTATTGTTAATAATTCTATTAACTCCAACGGCCTTTAGTCAGGAAAGTACTGACACCATTGAAAAACAGCGCATTTATCGTCAGGATGAGAGCATGGAAAGTATCGTCTATTATTCATGTACTGACTCCATAACTTCTGATTTTAAAACCGACAAAATAACTATGTATGGTGAAGCTGAAGTGAAGTATGATGGAATTATACTTACTGCGGACCTCATCGAAATGGATACAGAAAAGAAAGAAGTATATGCCATCTATACTTTGAATGAAAATGGTGATCGTGTTGGTATACCTAAGTTTGAAGATGGAACAGAATCCTTCACAGCTGCAAGTATTCGCTATAATTTTGATACAGAGAAAGGGTACATTGAAGAACTTAAAACACAGCAAGATGAAATGTATTTGCATATGGGGGTTGCTAAAAGACACACGAATGAACAAATACACTTTACGCAAGGGAAGTTTACAACTTGCGAACTAGACGAACCACATTTTCACTTCCAATTGTCCAAAGCGGTTATGGTTCCTGATGAAAGAATTGCAACAGGTCCTATGAATTTATGGGTCAAAGGAATACCTACTCCACTGGGCCTACCCTTTAGTGTCATTCCAACGAAAGATCGAGAAACTGCCGGGCTTATATTTCCCATGGTTGCTCCAGTATCACAATTTGGATTTGGATTTCAAGATTTAGGATACTATTTTCCGTTAAAGAAGTCTGATAATGTTCAAACCACGTTTTATGCGAGTTTATATTCGAAAGGGACTTTTGAAATAAAAAATCAGACAGATTATAAAAAAAGATATAAATATATAGGGACGCTAAATTTGGGCTATAGTTCTTTCAGACAACCTTTCCCTGCAGATACTGTAAGAGCACAAAAAATAACCGTACAATGGAACCACAGACAAGAGGCAAACGCAAATCCCTATTGGAATTTCAATTCACGTGTAAACTTCCTTTCCGATAATAATGGTAAAACAAATCTTGACCCATTGAGTAATCAATATTTTCAAAACAACTTTAATTCAGACATTAACCTGGTTCGTACTTTTCCTGGAAAACCAGTTACTATGGGTTTAAAAGCAGGACTTCAACAAAATAGTGTTTCTGGAAATATGGACCTTGATCTCCCCGTTTTTAACGTGAATGTGAATCGATTCTTCCCATTTAAGGTGTTTAGAAACAATAATATTGGTTCAAGAAAATTCCAGGATGCGGTTGAAAAACTTGGGGTTCGTTATTCACTAGAAGCTAAAAATAGCGGAGTGATCGGAGATACACTCATTCAACAACGCAGGTTTGATTTAATCCAAAACCAATTTCAAAATGGCATTAATCAAGAAATTGGAGTCAATTACCCTATTCAACTGTTTAATCAAACACTAACTATGAATACTTCAGCTAATTATCGCATGAGACTGAATTTCCAGTCTATAGAACGCTCTTATGATCCTATTCAAGATGAACAAATTGTTGATACCTTGAGAAATGCGGGAATTTCACAAGACTTTTCTGGGAATGTAGAATTCTCTACCAACCTTTATGCTTACTATAGTTTTATCGGAAGTCCAGACATGAAAATGAGACACGTGATGACCCCTCGTGTTTCTTTCAGATACCAACCAAATTTGAGTTCCTACGTAACTGAAAATGCAGGTCCAGACGGTGAAGAAATTACCTATTCTCCATACGAGAGGAGTTTGTATCGTGAAGGTGTCAACAGAGAGGTTGGCCAGATAAATTTCTCTTTAAATAACACATTTGAATTAAAAACACCTAACAGGAAAGACTCACTGGAAGAATTTAAGAAGACTAGAATTATCGATGCCTTGAGTCTTTCGGGAAACTATGATGTATTCAAGGACTCCATGAAGCTTTCAGACATTAGTTTGCAGATGAGGGTTTCACCTCTTCCTTCATTGAGTTTTGTATCGAGAGGAACGCTTTCACCATACGCGTGGAACCCTAATAACGGCCTCTCATTTGATGAATATGCCCTTGCCAATGATCAGGGTATTGGTCGAATCACTCAAGTAAACTTCTCAACGACGTTTACCTTAGCTTCAAAAAAATCAAAGGAAAAGATCAAGAAGAATCAACAAGAAATTTCAGAACAATGGGGAGGAGACTATCAGTATTATGCTATGAATCCACATGAAATTATTGATTTTGAAATTCCCTGGAAAGTGAACATTACACATACTTGGTTTTTGAATCGAAATACAAATGTGAGTACCTTTAAAGAAGAAAGGTTTACTCAAAATCAAAACATTGTGGTTTCTGGTGACTTGAGTATCACTGAGCGCTGGAAAGTTACCGTTAATTCTAGTTATGATATAAATGAAGCTAAACTCACGCAGACAAGACTCTCTCTGAATAGAGATATGCATTGTTGGCAATTGGCATTTTACTGGACGCCCATCGGAGGTCAACAAAGTTTTCTTGTACGATTTAATGCTACCTCCGCCCTTTTCCAAAGCGCTAAGTTAGAGCTGCGAAAACCACCCGAGTTTTTATAAGTACAAACTTCTCCCCCAACCCTAATAACTTTTTTAGCGTTTTCTCTTCGTTCAATAAATAAAAATTGTACTTTTCAGCAACGTTATGGATTTATCATTTAGTAATAGACGAAAAGCAAGAAAAGGTCGTGTTTTAATTGCCGACCCTTTTACAGACGACGATTATTTTGGTCGCGCTGTCGTTTATATCTGTGATCATAATAGTGAAGGTACTTTTGGTTTCGTACTCAATAACTTTATAGACATTGATTTAAATGAAGTTGCTAAAAACTTTCCAGATATAAAATCAAATATTAGTATTGGAGGACCTGTACAAACTGAACACATTTTCTTTTTACATACGATTGGTATGTCTATTGAAGGAAGTATGGAAGTAGACGATGGAATTTATATTGGCGGCAATTACGACCAATTAAAACAAAAGCTTGATGATGGAGAGATTAACCCTAAAGAAGTTCGTTTTTTTCTAGGTTATTCTGGTTGGAGCGCTGGTCAATTACAAGAAGAAATAGATAATCACTCCTGGATTGTAGCTCCCGTTTTGAATCCGCTTGAAATTATGGACGATACGGTAATAGATATTTGGTCGAATTACATGCGTAGACAAGGAAAAAAATATGATATATTGTCAAGGTCTCCCATAGATTTTAATGCGAATTGATCCTAACCCTAGTTTTAATTAAGTCCTGGTTTATTTTTTATACTCGAAATTACCAACGGCTGAAATTTATGATTTTTGTAGTCTTAAAACAACGTTTGTATCCTTATTAATAAAGTGCCGTTAGTAAATCAATCGTCTCCTCTACTTCAACTTTCTTTCTTACCTCAATGATGTCTTTAGATTTTCTATTGGAACTAATAGACTCTTCAATAGTAGCGTCAAAATCAGTCGCGTAATAGTCATTTGAAAGATTCTCCTCAGCAACTACTGGTTTACTGGGCTCAGAATCATCTAACCTTTCAGTTGTTTGACCTTTTTGATCAGCAATGCTTCCTGAAAACACTTCACTTTCTGCAAATTTTTCAGCCTCTTCATTTTCACTTAAACTCCATCCAGTTTGTTCTTGAGCTAATTTTTCAGACATTTGATTTGCGTCTTCATCTAAAGACTTAGTGAGAGCATCTTGAGCTTCTATTTCTTCTTTTTCTTTCACTTCAACAATTTCAGATTCACTCTTATCAGCTGTGCGTTTTCCTTCTGTTTTATTTTCCTCAACATCATCCTTTTGCTCCGTTTCATTCATTGCCAGTTGCTCCTTTTTCAGATTTGGAAAAAATGGAATGGTAAACATCGTAATTAGACAAACTGCAGTAAATTGAACCAGCGGACGTTTGTAAAAAGGCACTTCATTTGGCCATAGAAAAACCCAGAGTTTATTATACCAAACTAATCTGTTGTTATTATATTTTTCAGCAAATCGAACATCCAATCGTTGTTTGATCGTAGGGTTTATTTCTCTTTCACCAATTGCATCCGTTGCAATAAAAGTACGTTTTAAAGCATCAAATTCATCGCTACTTGATGCCCAATCCGAAATCAAATCTTTTTGAGCTTCGTTCAACTCAAAGTATTGATAGTTCTCTATGATATTTTTTATATTATTTTCCATTTTTAATCAGTTAATTTTGGGTTAAACTCTTGCAAAGCACCTGCAATTTTCTTGGTCGCATAAAACAATCTAGACTTCACAGTACCTTCGTTGATTTCTAAAATTTCTGCCACCTCTTTCACAGATAAGCCATCAATGTGACGCATACAAAACACTGCACTGTGTTTTTCTTCTAATACAGACAATTGTTCCTCTAAAGCGCTTGAGAAATCTTTATCTGCTACAGTGTCAACTATCGATTGTTCTCTTGAAGCGACTGGAATATCAGAAGATAATCCGTTAGACGTATTTGATCGGACAGCCATTTTTTTATACTCGTTGATACACATATTGTTGGCCACTGAATAAATCCAAGTTTTAAATGTTCGGCTTGTATCAAATAGCTCTGGACGATCAATCAACTTGGCAAATAGGTCGTGAATAAAATCTTCTCCTTTCTCTTTATCATGCTTTAATTTACGCGCAAAAAAGTATGCTAATTTTGCCGCATAGCGACTGTAAATTTCATCAAAAGCCATTTGATCTCCTTTGCCAACCAATTTCATTAGCTGCTCATCAGATTCTTTTTGATAATTTACTTTAAATAGCCGCATTCTATTTCAGCATTTTCGATATTTGTTCCAACTTATTCGTTCGTCGAGCAATGTCTATAATTTCACTTTCGACCCCTTTCACTTTTTCAATATCTCCTAATTCAATCCAATAGTTTCTTACTTCGAATAAAAGAGGTAAGTAATTTGAAAGTATCTTTCGATGTCTTGTTCCATTCTTACTTTGTAATGAAGGTTTAATTGTACTTTCATATAAATTCACTAGTCGATTATTAGCTTCTATCTTATCAAGCTTTTCAACTCTAAAACCTAGCCCCTCAACTTGAATTTGATTTTGAACCTTCTGTAAATAACTCTTCGGTAAAGATGTGGCTATAACTAAGTCATGCTGATTGAGCGAAACAAACTCCTTGAAATATGCCGTATTAATAATATTGCTTTTTGGCAATTTAAATCCTTTCTTTTTTAATTTTTCACGATAGACTTCACTTTGCAAATGGTCGAGACTAATGATTTGAATGTCTTTTCTTGTTGAATTGACATATTGCTCTATAAGCAAGGGATAGGTATCATCATCTCCATGCGTAAGAAGAATTGAATTTTTTGGTAATGAATTAAGTACATCATTAGCAAAGTCAGTTAACTCGGAGGAAAAATGTTTGGCAGCCTTCATTTTACTCAGATGCTGTTTCAAAGACGATTCATCATTTAATATATAATGATATGCACTAAGCGATTTCAGTACCTCTGGATGGTTGGGCTGTAACCTGGCAGCTGTTTTCAAATCATCAATCCGTTCAAAGTCATAATTCCCTACTTTATAGTTGTACAAGTGGTATTCAAATGCATTTTCATTAACATTTTTGATTTTAATCAATTCGTAATTCAATTTTTGCAATTGCTTAGGTGTCGGAGTCTTTTGATTCGACATTTGCTTAATCTCAGCTAAAGTTTGTTGTAAATTTTGACTAGCAGTTACTAAAACGGAAGATTGTGCCTGATCAACTAGCCGTCCAGAAGGGGATTCATCTATTTCGGATTCAACTTCGTTGCTATAGGCAGGAGCAACATTTATTTTTTTACGCTCCTCACTTTTATTCTTAGGTTCCTCAACGGTATTTGTTTGTTGCGCAATTACATTGGCGCTAATTAGTAGAACGATAATAAACAAATATTCTCTCATTATTGTTAATTTTAAGTGCTGGTACATTCTAAATATACATTGGTTCACTTATTTGTCAAAATGAATGGATAAACTTACTAAAAAAGAATTTCAATCACTGAGTTTAAACAAACGATTTCAATTATTAAAAAAGCATGGTGAGCACATAGCGGTTCGCCAGAAATCAGTTCATTTGATTCATCTGTTTTCAATCTATAATTTCTATGTTGAAGTCTGGATATTATTATCATTCAACCATATTCAATGGATTGAAATACAAGATAACAAAACTATAATAAATGGCTATGCCGATAATATTAACATCAAAAAACACCTTGACATATAGTCGAAACTAAACAATAGTATCTTATTCTCTATACTTACATTACAAAAATCTTTTAATATCTTTTATTGATTTTGGACAAAAGAGTTATATTGTGGAAGAATAAACACAAGTACTCTTTTGTTTTAAAAAAATAGCAGGAATAGTATGCATCTTCATTTAAATGATCAATTTCAAATAATAGAGTGCTACAATAGTTCACCTCTTTTAAAAGAAGGTAGTACAGTTCCAAAAATTCCTTTTTCCATTCACCTTTTAAATGATAAGATTAAGTTTCTTTTAATTCATAATATTTCTCAACTTGAACTATCAAAAAGTACTGGTTTAACATTAAATGAAGATATTTTAAAATATCAAGGTCTCCATGAATTTGAAAAAATTAAAATAGGCATAAGAACTAAATCACATAAAAAAGAATATGTAGTTATTTTTTCAAAAAAAAGTACTGAAGACAATGCTAATTATAAAAAATACCAACCTAAAGAAGAGATAAGTAGAATAAAACCTTTACTCTCTTCTAATATACAGTTTGAACGTTTTTTTAATCGTATTGAGCAAGTAAACACGGAGCTTGAAAGAAGAAATAAAATTAATGCCGAATTAATTTCTCTAAACAAACAACTATTACTTAAAGATCAGCTACTCGAAAGAAATAAGAACAATGTTGAAGCCTTATTGAATAACAATCTTCAAGCTTTTGTTTTGGTAGATACCTTTTACTCGATACAAGCTTTTAACAACAAAGCAAAAGATCTATTCCTTACAATAAGCAAAAAGAAAATTGAAAAAAACGCTTTTTTCTTCGAGTTTTTTGCAGATGAAAACCTTTCCTCAGTAAAAAATGACTTTAAGTTAATCAACAATCAAAACAATCATCAATTTACGGTTAATAGAAGCTATTTTGACAAAACTTTTCAAAAGAATAGAACTTTTAGAGTTAATTACACTGCAGTACTAGACAAGGAGCACGATCTAAGATCCATATCAATTGGTTTTCTAGACATTACTGACTTAGTTGATACAAAAAAAGAACTGGAAACCTCTCAAAATTTAATCTCTTCTGTTTTCAATTCCACGAAAATGGGAATTATTATCATTAATAATAATGGTGATATCGTTGATATTAATAAAGGCGCTGCAATGGATCTGGGAATTCCTATTCTTAAATTAAAAGATTTAAATATTCAGAATGTTTTTAAGGATGCATTGGTCTATGATAAATTTCCTTTTTTCAAAGTTGATAAAAATGAAGTTATTATTAACTGGAAAAACGAGCAAAACTTAACGAGTAAAACATTTAGTTTTAGAACTGAACTGTTGCAAAATAATTCTGATAATAGATTACTCGTATTGATAATACGCGATATTTCTAATGAAATATTAATTAAAGAACGACTTAAGAATATTACGAATAATATTCCTGGGGCTGTGTTCCGATATCATTTAAAAGAAGATGGCACTGATGAATTGCTCTATGTAAGCGGAGGTGCAAAAGAATTATGGGGGTTCGATAAAGATCAATTGATGAAGAACAACCAGGTAATTTGGGATCAATATCCCCCTGGTGAACTTCAAAAACATAAAGCATCCATACAAGTTTCTAAAGAGAAAATGTCAGAATGGTTTCATGAGTGGAGGTATATACATCCTGAAAAAGGTTTACGTTGGCTAAGGGGTATTGGAAAACCTTCAAAACTTATTGATGGTAGCACAGCTTGGGATTCAATTATTGTTGACATTACTGAAGAAAAGAAAACCGAACTTAACTTAAAAGAAAAAACCAAATATTTAACTATTCTATCAAAAGTAAATCAAGAGTTAATCAACTACAAAGACTGGGATTTATCAATAAATAAGATTTTCAGATTAATTGGTAAATCTATGAACATTGATCGGGTATATTTTTTTAAATACTTTTTTGAAGATGGTATTGAAAAAATGAAACATATTTTTGAATGGTGCAGTACTAAAACATTTCCTCAAATTGATGACCCTCAACTCCAAAACCTACCTAGTTCACGCATACCTTCAATTACAGAGTCTATGCACAAAAACAAGGCATATCACGCTAAAATAAACGATATGCCTGAAAGCAATGAGAAAATACTTTTCAAAGAAAGTGGTATAAAATCAATTTATAATATACCTGTTAAAGTAAGGCAAAAACTTTTTGGTCTACTCGGATTTGATGACTGCACTAAGGAAAGAGAATGGAGTGATCAAGAAATTTCGTTTTTAGCCACTATAGCTCAAAATATCTCCATTGCCTACGAAAGTCATGTCGCTGGACTTAAACTAATTAAGGAAATAAAAGCTAGAAAAGCTATCTTAGAAAGTATCAAGGATGGTTTTTTCTCCATAAATAAAAGCTGGACCATTAATTACTGGAACGAAGAAGCTGAAAGATTAACTGGTATCGATAAATCTAAAGCCATTAATGAAGTTCTATGGGAAGTTTTTCCAGAAATAAGTATCCCTCCAATAAAAGAAGAGTTTGATAGTGCCATTGCTGAAAAGAAAACAACTATTTTAGAGTCTCACTTCCCTAAATTGAACAAATGGTTTGAGCTTAATATTTACCCGATTGAAGATGGAGCATCTATTTATTTTAAAGATATAACGGATAGAAAAAGTAAGGAGGAAGAGCTGGTTTTATCAAATCAACGCTTCGAAAAAGTTACTGAGGCAACAAACGATGCTGTATGGGAATGGGATATTGAACAGAACACTCTTTATTGGGGAGTTGGTTATGAAAAACAATTCGGTCATAGAGTAACAAATGAAAAGCAAAATCTTGAGACTTGGGAAAAATTAATCCATCCTGATGATAGTGCCAAGATTTCGAAAAGTTTACACAATGTTATTAAGGAAAGTAAAAAAACAAGTTGGACAGAAGAATATCGATATAAAAACTTTGATGGCACCTATTCCTATGTAATGGATAGGGGCTATATTATTCGAGATGATAATGATAAAGCGATTCGAATGATTGGAGCTATGACGGATATCTCTCATCGTAAAGAATATGAAGAGTCATTGGAATATCTGAATACTATCTTAAAAAATCGTGCTGATGAATTAACCGAGATGAACTTGGAGCTAGAACGATTTGCTTATATCGCTTCTCACGATTTACAAGAGCCCCTTCGAATGATAACCGGATTTTTATCTCAACTTGAAAAGAAATATTCTGATCAACTCGATGATAAAGCACAACAGTATATTTTCTACGCTGTCGATGGCGCGAAAAGAATGAGAAAGATCATTTTAGATTTATTACAATACTCTAGAATTGGTAAGTTAGATGATGCAGAAGCTCTCGAATTGAATTTAAATTTGATTATAAATGAAGTAATTAGCATACTTGACCGTGCGATAAAAGATTCTGGAGCAACTATTAACATTACCACTCTACCGAAAGTAAAGGGCTTCAAACTTTCCTATACTCAAATATTTCAGAATCTAATCAGCAATGCTATTAAATATCGAAGAGATAACACTCCCCCTGTAATTGATATAGGATTTGAAGAAAATCAAACCCATTATATTTATAGTGTAAGTGATAATGGAATTGGAGTTGACCCTAAGTTCTACGATAAAATATTTATTATTTTCCAACGTCTACATAATAAAGATAAATACTCTGGAACAGGCGTTGGACTGGCTATTGTCAAAAAAGTAGTCGAGCAGATGGGAGGTGAAATTTGGTTGAAATCAGACAAATTAAATGGAACAACATTCTATTTCTCGACTCCTAAAGAACCACAATTAAGCTAAGACTAATTTTTTAATAATTTAGAAAGGATATCCTATACCAATATGGAATTGAGGCTGAAAAGGATTCGGCATTAAGTCTTTATAAAGATATTCACCATCACTTCCCTTTCCCCAAATATCTTTTCCTTCCTGAATATACGGATCTGAATCCTGAAAAATCCATTGCGCACCTTTAGGAAGTGCCGGATTTCTTAATGGAATACCAAAATCAAATCTTAAAATTAGAAAGGACAAGTCAAAACGTAAACCTAATCCTCCAGATAAACTTAACTCTTTATAAAAATCTTTTGATATTTGTCCTCCCACGCGATTTTCATCCTCATTAACGGTCCATATATTTCCGAAATCTGAAAAAACGGCACCTTTTATCAAGTCTGTAATCCGAAACCTATACTCTACAGATCCTCCAAGTCGAATATCGGCAATCTCTGTTACCGTTCTATTTGTGTCTAAATAATACTTATACGTTCCCGGACCAAGCGATCTGGCTCTAAAACCTCTGTTATCATTAGACCCTCCTGCAGAGAAGCTATAATCAAATGGTAAATTTGGCCCATTATTACCTATGGGAAGCCCACCTCCAATCTGCAACCTATAATTCATGGAGTTTTCATTTTCCAAGAAATGATGTAAACGAAATTCATTATCCAGACGAATAAATTGTGAATAACGTAATCCAACAAACTCTTTATACCCCTCTTCATTTTCAGGTTGATTTTGAGTTAACAGACTAACTAACATCCCTGCCATATCAAAATCTGCCCTATAAGAGAACAAAAAATCACTTTCTCTTATCTCTTGATTTGTCCATTGATAAGATACTTTTAAGTCTTTCCATATCGACTGGTTACTATATGCATTTTCAAGAAATAAATCATTTTGTTCCTCTAGTCTATTAATAAAATCATCCGTCATATTTCTGATTGAAACAAACTGTACACCACCAATAAATGGTATGCTAACCGTAAAAACCTGGGTTCTAAAAACATCGTAAAATTTCCATAAATAGTTTAATTGCAATACTTGTCGGTCAAACTCAGGTCGCATCTGAAAGTTATATGCTATTGAATAAGTTGTATGTGGATTTTGTCTTTTAGAAAGCTTTGATAATTTGACAGGGAAAAGTCCAGGAACATCCAACATAACTGAAGGCCCAAATTCAATAGTATTAAAACTTCTGGCTTCTTCATTTAGCGCCGTTTCCTCTTGATTATCATCAAATACAGGTGGTTGTGATTCAAAGCCACCGCTAAAACTTACCTTTAATCGTTCTCCTCCATGAAAAAGGTTTTTATTGATGTAATTTACAGAAGCTGCTACACCAAGAAAGCTGTTTGAATGCGTTCCTTTTGGTTCAAATGAAAAACGTTGCTTTTTTTGAGGAACTAAGTAATAATGAACATCAATGGAGTAATCCTCATTTTCTATTATTTCATATTGCACAGACTGAAAAAGGCCAGTCTGCAATAATCTACTATAAGATTGAGAAACATACTCCCCTTTATAGTAGTTGTTTTCTTCTAAATAATTCTGAAACTCCAATAATTCGGCACTTACAGTTAACTTTTCATTATAAAGAAAAGTGGCTGTTCGAAACTGTGCATTATTCCCGTCGTAAGAGTCGTAACGCATCGTGTCAAATGTTGGAATATCATCAAATGCACTCAAAGAAGCACCTCTTTCAAGTATTTGCTCTTTGTAAAAATTACCATCGTATTGGAAGGTGTCTTTTAAATGAAAGTAAACTTTGTTTACTTTGGTGTAATCAAAAGGTTTAGAATCTAAACCATCTTTATCATCAACTTTACGTTCAGAAATTTTTAAGGCTACGTGAATCTGAGTTCCTTTACCAATAGTGTCAACTTCGTAATTCACATATGACTCTCTAAAGCCATATAGGGATTTATTTCTCATGAAGCTGGACAATGATTTACGCATATCACCCAGTTTTTCTGTATCATACCTAAAAGGAGTTTCTAGTACATTGTTACCTTCCTTTAAATATTTTTCATACGCTGCTTCCACTACACTATTAGATGTCACAAGATACATCGAGTCCACATAATAAAGTTCATTTGGTTCAATTATGTACGTAACTACGGCAGTCTTCTTCTTAATAGAATCATTAATCTCAGACCTTACCTTAGCATTGAAATATCCCTTCTTCTCAAGAAACAACTCCAGTTGTTCCCTAGACACTTTCACTGTTGTTGTATCCAATATCTTTGGTGGTTCACCAAATTCATATTTAATTTTATTGCGTAAAGTAGATTTTGGATTAACCGTGTCTTTTAGTTGGATATCTTTAGGCTTATAGGTTGTTTTCCCCTTATCTAATGCTCTTTCGATTCTACGATCATTTATCCTTTTTTGTCTATCTAGCCTCCTCCTATTAACTTTACGATATCTTTTGAATCTTCTTTTCCTATCTTCTGCAGCTTTAGTTGAATCGATAGAATTATAAACCCTCAACTTAGTTCTTATACCGAATACTTTTCCTTTCACCCGAAACTCTAAAGCACGGTGATTTGGGCGTTGACGAATTACATTTCGCAATTCGTCTTCATCAACTTTTGTTTTCTTTGGAAGATCTAATTTATTAGACTTTAATAAGTATTTTCCCTCAGGAACATTTCTTGTTATATTACATGAGGCTATGCTAACCAGGATTAGCATAATTAACATACTTGTAAGAGTCGTTCGAAGAGTCATCAAAAACAAAAATACAAAGGTTGTTCTAATTTATAGTGTTTTTAGAAGTTAAAAGAATAGAAAGTGTAAATATTACATCAGTATAAAACAATAATTCAATGTTTAGACATTTAGATTGCTAATATTTAAGATCTTTTTCAAGTTTGATCATTCAACTTTCTTCTGTAAACATTTAATATATTTACCACCAATATGGATATTTCTAAAGAACAAGTAAAGCGAATTCTTGCACTTCACAAAAAGAAGCATAGAGATGATAATAAACTTTTTATTATCGAAGGAAGGAAAATCATTGAAGAAGCCATTCAATACCAACCGGATTGTATTCAAAGTATTTACTCAACATCTCCAGAATCACTTTCTCAATCGAATTTTAATGTTTTCCAAATCGCGTCCAAAGACCTCAATAAAATATCCACCTTAAAGCATCCACAAGGAGACTTAGCTATTTGTCGTTATTTAGAGAGTCAAACAACTGGTCAATCAAAACTAAAAATTGCTTTAGATCAAATTCAAGACCCGGGAAATCTGGGGACAATTATTCGTTTGGCTGCTTGGTATGGAGTGGAAGAAATAATTGCATCGCCCGACACTGTAGATTGTTACAACCCTAAAGTTATTCAAGCAACCATGGGCGCTATTTTCAATGTAAGAATCACTTATCAAGATTTAAAACCTTATCTTGAAAAATCCTCTTTACCAATCTATGGAGCACTTCTTCAAGGAGAGAGCTTATATGATTCACAATTAAAAAGCGAGGCTATTTTACTCATGGGAAATGAAGGTAATGGTATTTCTGATGAATTAATGTCTCTAATATCTCACCCCATCACAATTCCAAAGTTTGGAACAGGAGAATCCCTCAATGTTGCTATGGCTACTGGAATATTGCTTTCCGAATTTTACAGAGGTTAGTTATTGAGAGTCTATTCTAAACTAATTACCGATCAAAAAACATTTTCACTTTTCACTTGTCTATTCTAAATAATTTAGATATATTTACCATGGTAAATACTTTTGTATTATGAAAAAGACAAATAATGATAGACGAGATTTTTTAGGCAAGTTAGCTTTAGGTGCAACAGCTTTTGCATCTGCACCAGTTTTAGGAGGAGTCAGTCAACATTTAGAAAATAAAAAAGAAGAAATGAAAGCAATAAAAAAAGTAAGAGCATTAGGGTTTCAATGGGAAACATTAGATCCCTTTTTGTTCTGTGTTCATCACGAAGATAAATACCCAAAAGGAAACGATAATTTTGGACCTGATGCGTCAGCACTTGAAGGTCGCCAACTTGGATCGGACTTCAATTTGAAAGATGGGTGGCGTATGTATCATGGAAAAGAGGTACCTGGTTTTCCAGGACACCCACACCGAGGATTTGAAACATTAACTGTCGTTCGAAAAGGAATGGTAGATCACTCAGACTCTGCTGGTGGTGCTGGCAGATATGGTGATGGAGATTTACAATGGATGACTGCAGGCTCAGGATTGATGCATTCAGAAATGTTCCCACTCATTAAGAAAGACGAAGAAAATCCATTAGAACTATTTCAAATCTGGTTGAACTTACCAAAGAAAAGTAAAATGGAAACGCCTGATTACAAAATGTTCTGGAGTGAGGACATTCCAAATTTTAAGCAAGAAAACGCTTATATTGAAGTATTAGCGGGAGAGTTATTTGATAAGAAGTCCCCTACTCCTCCAAATCCTTCATGGGCGAATGATCCAACTAATCACGTAGGTGTTTATAACATTCAGGTAGATGAGAATACTTTGTTTAATCTTCCAGCAACAGCAGAAGGTGTGAATCGCACGATCTTTTTCTACGAAGGTGCTGAACTGAAGATTAACGGAGAAACGATTCCAGAATATCACGCAGTGGATGTTGAACCAACATCAGAATTAAAATTTGAAACGGGAAATAATAAAATCAAGTTTTTAGTACTGCAAGGACAACCCATCAACGAACCTGTGGTGCAACACGGACCTTTTGTAATGAATTCACGCCAAGAGATACAAGAAGCTTTTGCAGATTATCAACGTACACAATTTGGCGGTTGGCCTTGGCCGAAATATGAACAGGTACACGACCGTGAAAGAGGGCGTTTCGCTAAGTTTAGCGATGGTACTCTTGTGGAGCGGAGTTAGGTTTTAACCACAATGGTCGCTAAGGAGGCGCAGAGGTCGCAGTAAAGGGAATTATTTTAGTGAGTCGATCAGTTTGTCTGTTGACTCACTATTTTTTTTGTAGTATGAACAAAATTGAACTAATGGAGGAAATTAAAATTAGTGAGGAAAGATTAATATCGTCAAGTCAAGTATCAAGTACTTACTCCTTTTCACATTTTTCCATTTTCACTTATAATCAAACCCTAAAATACGATCCACAAGATCAAATCGATCATTTCTGCTGTGAATAACAATGGTTAATTCTGATTTTTTGAATTTGACTTTATACAGACTTTTATCGTCAATTTCATGCTTTAATAACTCTCTGACTTCCAAATAAAATGGATGTGTTTGCCTTCTTCTGCTAAAAATCGATCTACTTATACAAAAATTACCACAACCCGTATTTTTAAATAAGGATTTGAAGGTTAAAGTCTCTTGTAGATTCTGATATTTAGGTGAAAACCATATATAGCCATTGGAAAATGAAGATTTCTTTATATCAATCAACCAGGTTTTCTTTACCGTTAACTTTGAAATAATTGCTATCGACCATGAATTGTAATACCCTTTCAACTTTCCCCCTTTGGATACAATATATTGTTCCCATTTTTCACACAGTGCTTTGTTTTTCTTGTAATAAGGAGAACCTTTTTCACTAGTTACTGCGTTTGAGGTTATTGACATTTAATTGGTTTTGTCTAAATATAGTGATTTCAACAATAATCACCTTTATACAATTGAAAGCATCTCACTCTATTCTACAATTTATCACCTTTCTTCTCCTCCAATTGCAATCGATAAAAAACAGACGCCTTTACCAACCAACCATCAGAGAATTCAGCATTGAGTTGCTCGCGATTATCACCAAAATAAGCCAACGGAACACCCAATGAAACCTTTTCGTCATATACTCGATAAGATCGCCCTACTGAACGACCAAAACCAAGCTGAAAATTGATTCCCTTTTGTGTTCCATACTGGAAATATACATATACATCGTTGGTGGATTTTGCTAAATAACGATCGGCCTCATTTCCCAAAGCACTATTTAGGTTATAGCTCCTTACCTGACCTTTAAAGTTCAATCCCACCTGAAAACTATTAGTCATTGAATAATTGAGATCTACGGAGAGTGGCAACAACACTTTTGCTTCAAATTTCTCTGAAGAGTCAAGGTAATAGAATCCGAGAATAGGAACGATGAATGTGCCGAATAGCTCTTTATTAGCATACACACCAAACTTGTAGTTGAAATTTTCTAATTTTGAATATTTCATCAACACAGCTCCACCAAATTGAAAATCATTATTAGAAATTTTTCTCAAATCGGAAGAGATTTTAGGCAGAAGCATGTATGTCCCACTCCATTTTGAATTGTGCTTTACGTTCGCCCCCAGCTTTAAAGTCAATCCAGTTACAGATTCCCTTCTTCTATTTGGATCAAAAGAAGCTGAGATATTTTCGTAGGTAATTCCTGTTAAAAAAGCAAAACGGTCACTCACTTTAATTGGTAACGTCAAATCCCCATTCATTTCCTGTAAATGAGTCTCCGTAGCAGAACTATCGAATGAATTAGATAGAGAAATAGTATAGTCTGACTTGAAAATGTCAATGTATTCCTGAGCAATTCCCCTTTCTGATACTACGAATAACAATAAAACTAAAACTAGCTTATTTAGTTTCGAGAAAATACGAATCAATTTAGTCTCAATTTGACTTTGTTTTGCTTGCAATACTTCGAATGTCTTTGTTCTGCAGTGATTCATAAGCGTTGTTTTTGTTGTTTAACAATTCAAATGTATACACTACATACAGTATTAGACAATTGAATTTAACAACTGCTCAAGAATGATTTGTGAAATTCGCAAATAGCGGATAAATTCACATGGATTGATTAATGAAGACAAACTATTAGAACCTTGAAACAGGCGCTTTAATTTTAAGCTTTAGTCAAGAAACAATTTCCTTTTGGTCGATTCAAGTCATAGCTACATGCCGTAAACATCTTCATATCCCAGGTATGCATCTCGACTAATAATGTAAATTGGTCTTCCATTCGCATCTAAAATTGCGCCTTTCGATTCATCGTTTGCGATTGGAAAGTGAATCTGAATTACTCTCCCATCACCTAACTTCACTCCATAGGTTTCCACAGAATTTTTAATATTTACAGAATTTTGGGTGTACTCAAAATGTTTTGTTTCACCATTTACTGTTACAGAGAGATCATTCTCACCAAAAACCAGATCAGATTGAGTTCCATCTTCGCTCGTTGCTTTCCAGTTTCCACGGTACGTGTCTGAACCACTACACCCTACAATTATAAGCGCAAATAATACGATAATATAGATTAAAATATTCTTCATTTTTACTTTGATTTAATTATCAATAACACACTAAATTTAATAAAATTTATAAAAAGAACACTATTCTTTTTTATCTAAATACTTTGATAAACAGCGCCCTAACTTTTCTTAATAGGTATCCAAATTTCTTCTTCAGAATCGGGATCATTATTCTTGTACTTTGCTCCTAGCACTTCAAAATGTGGGCGATGATCTAATTTATATATTGAGTCGGGGAGCCAATCTTCAAAAATATAGCGATATATAGCATTATCTGTGTTTAAACCTTTGTAATCAAAGACGGCATACAATCCTCCTTGTAACTCGAAAGTATCCATTCCTGGTGGTACTTCGCTAAAATCTGAAACTTCAATGGTTGCCCATCGTTCAAATTCATTGGAAGGTTTAAAGTCTTTAAAATGATTGGGCGCATATACGGCTATTGAAATCAAATCACTTGTCAGGTTATTCGTTATTTCTTTTCGCCTTGGTCCAAAACGTTTCCATAAGTCTACAATATTATAATTGGCAAGACTCAGTTTCATGTTGAGTCCAACTAATTTCTTTTGGTTTAAGTTTTCTATTTTAGGTTCCATTGTATTGTCTATTATATATTTTTTTAGCGACCTCAATTCAAAAATAGTTCGCCTACCAGTTATGACGATCCGTGGCTAGGCATAATTTTGTTTTTCAAGACTCTTTACTGTCCAAATTATTTATGATTATTATTCTGTTTAGGTGTTTTTTTTACAAATTACCATCCAATGTCTTTCTGTTGGGCTTTCCTCAGGCTCATCAATTTCGATTATTTCGATTATGTTGAACTCTTTAAATTCTCTCTCTATATCTAGTTTTTCATAAAAATAAAGGTTTAAACCATTTGGAGACTTAAAAGTGTTTTTACTTACTTTTTGTCCCACTCCAAAACGTTTATCGTTCGATGATAATGCAACAAAAATCATAATACCATTAGTAGCTAGTTGGGAATAACAGTCTCTAATCAGTTTACTTCTTTCTACCTCCCCCAAGAGGTGTACAAGTGAGTAACAATAGATTGATTCAAATTCATCATTATCAAATGGCATTTCAGTAACGGAACCATGGTGTATTGTAATATTACTTTTAAAATACTTTCTAGCTCTTTCAATCGCAGTTTTGGAAATTTCAATGCCTGAAACATGTATTCCACCCTCTAGAAATACTTTTGCATTTCTACCATATCCGAAGCCCGGAATTAAGACACTCTCAACCTTATTCTTCTGTAGCAACTCAAGCACATTTTTTGCGTTGTCTGTCGGGTTTTCTCCCCACATTTTATCATTATTTCTAAATGCTAATTCCCAAAATTCAGACATCCTTAAGCTTCTATAAAAATTAATAATACATTCATTTTTACGCTGTTTTTATTTTAGCATAAATGTCCAAACTGATGTATTTCCCGTTTTTGATTTCACAGTCCACCATAGTTCCTTCATGTCGAAAGTCAAGCTTTAACATTGCTTGTTTACAATTCATATTGTCAGTCTCTACAAATCCTTCAATTCTATGTAGTCCAAGTTTAGAAAAACCATAATCACAAATTAGTGGCATTATTTCGGACATAATTCCTTGCCCCCAAAAGTCTGTTAAGAGCCAAAATCCAATTTCAGCTTTTTTATGTTCTCTATTAAGATCGTTAAGACCACCAGCTCCGTAAAAAACTGTATTGTCTAAAGAACAAATCGCAAACCACATACCAGTTCCATTTTTCTCCATGTCCGCATAAAAAGCCATTTGTTCTTTTGTTGCCGCAAGGGATTGAAAGTTTACACCATAGTATTTTATTATTCTGGGGTCAGAAAGTCCCTTATAAATATTTTCAATATCACTGGCAACAATCTTTCTGAGAGAAAATCTGTCAGTTTTTATTTCTGGAATTTCGATTGTTTTCATTTTCAATTTTTGTTAGTCTTTACTGTTGGATACTATTTGCTCAGCTCACTACGGTTTGGTTACGCAAATATCTCGGAAAGGATTACGTATAAATATTGTTGATAATAGTTATTTTTTCGTTAGCCACTCTTGTTTATGAATATCGTTAATTTGGGTTTTTAAAATGCCTGCACGCATTCCGATGTAAATAGTTTGACCTTCAATTAATATTGAGTTTGGATAAAGAAGCCCCCACCACAAGCCTTCATCTATTAATGTTTCTGTGTTGAAATTCTTATCAACTTTAAGAAGTCCTTTTGAAGTTACTATTAGAAATTCACTTGCTGCAGTCAAGGTCGTGGCATAAGGTGCATTTGGCAAATCCACCTTTTTATCAACAGACCATTTACCATCCAATGACTTAACAGTAAATATTTGACCACTAGATAAAGATAAATGAGCTAGACCTTCTGTAACATAAATTTCTCCATTGATTTTAAATAAGTTCTTAATATTACCACTAGTTATCTTTTCATATTGAGTTCCTTTTTCATTAAACCAAAATAAACTACCCCCCCATTCACCTTTATCAAATCCTACGAGCCATCCATTTTCAATTTTGAGGTTTACTTGTCTACCGACAAAGTCATATGCATCTTCCTTTTTCGGAGTTATTTTGAAAGGTAGTTCTGTTCCTTTTATTCTGCCGTATTCATATTCTCGATATTCGACATTACCTTTAGAGTTTAAGAACACTTCATACTCTTCGTTGGAATGATTTAGCTTACGAGCTTCTTCTTCAGTTGGGGGAAGGTTAACTTTTAATTCGCTAATCGGGTTTCCAACTATCAAAAGGATTCCAACAATAAATATGGATAGTAGTTTCATCATTTATAAATTATTGTCAACAAATCAAAAAACAATCAAGGCTACTCCTCCTCTTTTACAAATTTATTTCGAGCGCCTCCTTGTATTAAATACATTGTATTTTCCTTCGGTTTAAATTCAAACTTTGCTGCCGCTTTGTCGAACTTAAATTTGTCCTTTGCGGTTGCTTCGAGTGAAAATGCGGGTTGACCTGTTCCTTGCGCAATTAAAGTATTTCCATCTTTTCTGATGGTAATTGTAAAATTAATTTCCTTGGAAGTATAAACGCCTACGTATTGATCTAACGCTTCCGAAGTCACGTCATAAGTTGTGAAATCAGGGATTTCGTAAGACTTTCCATATACTGCACTTAAAACGGCCAAAGAGATATTGTTGTTATTATAATTTGAGCCGTTCGAAGTCAACGCATACGAAATGGTGTCTTTTGGGAAATGAGAAAACACAGAGCTAAATCCGTCAATTCCTCCAGTGTGACCATATCCCATACTCGTGTAAAAAGGAATTTGAAACAACCCTATACCATATCCTTCTTGTATCGTTTTCATAATTTCAAGGCTTTCAGGTTTGAGTAGCTGTCCTCCAAAAAGAGCGTCTGCAAACGTTGTCAACTCACTGGGTGTAGAAGTAATTGCTCCTGCTCCCAACGGAACTGTATAGTGCGTTTCGGGTTCAACCTCCCAAGAACTCGTATAGTTATATGATTTACATTCTTTTTTTTCTGGATCGATATCTCCAAAAACATAGGTACTTGTTAAACCTATAGGTTCAAGAATGAATTCCTGTAGCAATTCGGCATACGATTTATCATAGGTCTTTTCAAGAATGTAGGTCAATAAAATAAAGTTTGAATTGCTATACTTTGCTGTACTCCCCGGCTTAAACTCACTTTCACCTTGTGAAATAATTTCTATCATCTCGACTTCTGTTTTAGGTTCAGTACACCACGACAAATAATCCTCATCGTCTGTGAAGCTATGTATTCCGCTTCGGTGACTCAACAACTGTTTTATCGTTATTTTCTTGGCATTTTTAATGGTTGGAAAATACTTCTTAATGGTTTGATCCAGCTTGAGTTTATTCTGTTCCACTGCTTTTAAAATCAGTACCGTCGTGAACGTTTTTGTAATTGAACCGATTCTGTATTTAAAATTTTTGTTTGCTTCAACTTTATTTTCAAGATCAGCGTAACCCACGGATTTTGCATAAATGATTTCTCCATTTTTTGAAACAGCTACACTTCCCATAAACTTATCATTCTCTTCTAGCGCATTGAAGTATTTGTCTAGTTTTTCGGTATCAAAACTCGATTGAGTTAAACCGATTTGGGCTAGTGTTAAAAATAGAACTGTCGTTAAAATTTTCTGTATCATTTTATTTCTTTTTTACAATGTACATACAATATTTAGTTTCTGATTTATGGCCAGATTCCTTGTCTTCAAAAGTATATATAAAGTTGGAATCATTCAGTATTTCAAATTCAATACCAGCATTATCAATGTTTTTTTTACCTATAATTTAAAAGTTCTCTTGCCGAATGTTCCTTTAGATTTTTCAGAGTCTAAATAAGCAAAGTATATCCAAACTGGAATTGAAATTGATTTTACTTTTTTACTTGTCATATTTCTTCCTACAAGCGCATTCGTTATGTTCGTTAATGTATTTTATAGACTCTATACAAAGTTCTTTGAGAACGGGAATATTAATATTTTCAAGTTTGTTAACATAAATACAGGCTTTTCCCATTTTGTATTTCCCCAGATCGGACAAAATTGAATTACTTTTTTCCGTGTCAGAATAGATATAGAGCGAAATAGCACTTTTTCTCGGAGAGAATGCAAGAATTGGGGCATCGCCTTCATGTCCACTTTTGTATTTGTAATGGTAGCTACCGAAGCCTATAATTGATGGCCCCCACATTTTAGGTTCTTCTCCCGTAATGTCTTGTAATATTTTTATTAATTCAAAGCTGTCTTTTTTCTTTTGTTCGGAGTTAGCAAATGAGTTTATAAACTCATTAACATTTGCATCTGTTTCTTTCGTTTTTGTTTCTGCCATATTACTTTTATTTAAGTTACACTCAACATATCTTTAACCGACTATTACTGCATTTATATTCACTATAAATTTAGCAAAAAAATCCAAACCAAACTCAACCATACACCTAGTCACGAGTCAAAAGAGGAGGTTTTCAAAATCCAAAAACAATTATAATCAATAGTATACACTTGTAAAAAAATGAGGCCAAATTTTGACACTAATCAAAAATAAACCAAGAAAAAACAAAAGTGGGCTACCCGCTCACTTTCTTTGCAATCGCCTGAACACAATTCACACCATCTACTGCAGCCGAAGCAATACCACCAGCATAGCCAGCTCCTTCTCCGCATGGGTATAACCCTTTGATTTCAACATGTTCAAAGGTTTCTCTATCACGAGGAATGGAGATGGGTGAAGAAGTTCTTGATTCAGGTGCGTGCAATACAGCGTCATTGGTGTAGTATCCGCACATTTTCTTGTCAAATGCGACAAAAGCTTTACGTAAACGTTTTACGACGAAATCTGGCAGTACTCTGTTCAAATCAACACTTGTCAAACCGGGTTGATAGCTTGTCTGTGGTAGATCTTTTGAAACACGTCCTTCAGTGAAGTCTATCATTCGCTGGGCCGGAACATTTTGTGTTTTACCTGCTACTTCCCAGCACTTTTGCTCTACGGCAGCTTGAAGCTCCAAACAAATAAAAGGGTTCTCAGGATCGTAATTGGGTAGTTTTTCAGGTTCTATACTTACTACAATACCCGAGTTTGAATAAGGATTGTTACGTTTGGAAGGTGACCATCCATTGGTCACTACTTCTCCAGGTTCCGTGGCACATGGAGCAACAATCCCACCAGGACACATACAAAAAGAGTATACTCCCTCTCCATCCACTTGTTCCACAAGACTGTAAGATGCTGGAGGTAGAAACTCATCGTTTTGTCGCCCGTGGTATTGGATTTTATCAATAATCTCCTGACTATGCTCGACGCGTACACCCAAAGCAAAACCTTTCGCTTCTATTTTTACTTTTTTATCGTGTAGTAAATAGAAAATATCTCTTGCAGAATGCCCAGTCGCTAAAATCAGGTGATCTACTTCGATTCTATCTTTCCCATTAATCTCAATATCTTTAATTTGCTGATTTTGAATTTTTAGATCTGTCAGTTTTGAATTGAAATATACTTCGCCTCCTGCTTCTATAATTGCTTCACGCATAGAGGTGATAATCTTGGGAAGCTTGTTCGTTCCAATATGCGGATGAGCATCCACCAAAATATCATAAGGTGCACCAAATTGCACGAAACGTTCTAATACTTTGAGCACGTTTCCACGTTTCTTTGAACGTGTATAGAGTTTTCCATCTGAATACGTTCCAGCACCACCTTCACCATAACAATAGTTTGATTCTGGGTTAACGATGTGTTCTTTATTTAATTTGGCTAAATCCCTTCTACGTTCTCGAACATCTTTACCACGTTCAAACAATATTGGTTTAAAACCTAATTCTATCGCTTCGAGTGCTGCGTATAATCCTGCCGGTCCTGCTCCAATAATATGAATAACAGGTTTTCCTTCTACCGAAGAATATTGAATTCTCTCTATTTCAGGTTTAATTGGCTCCTTGGACAATACAACTTGCAAGTTATATTTTACAGGCTTCTTTCGCGCATCGATTGAACGTTTGCGTATATAGCTGTATGGAAAGTCTTTCTCTGAAGTACCATTTTTTTGATTCGCTTGAAATAGAATGAAATCGAGGTCCTCGATCTGTTCAGGTAAAATTTGAATTTGAACCGTGTTTTCCATTATCCCTCAAAAGTAAGAGAAAACCACCAAACACGATTGTAGAGTGCATCAATTGGTTTTGACAAACGTGTTCCATCTTGAATTAAACCATTTATCAAACCATGAGACAATTTTAACTCTATACCAAATTTAAAAAATGGAAGAAAGAAGTCAAATCCAGCACCTACCTGACCTTGGATATCGTCACGCTTGATTTTAATAAATGGATCTGCAAACTTTTGCGCAGTATTTTCTTTTGACTGCAAATCCAAAGTATATTGCGCTCCTAAAATCGCGTACGCAGCAAAATTGTTATAACGTTTCGTTCTGAACTTAAACATCAATGGAAAATCTAAATTTGTCGACCCAACACGCTGTTCCTCTTCAACTAATTCAATTTCACCATCATCATTTTCTTCAAAATAAGAATAATTCAATACGCGCTCTTGAAAAGACAACGAAGGAATAAAGCGCAAACGAATCAATGGAGTTCCAATTTTAAGCGAACTGATAATCCCCAACTGAAACCCTGGTTGACTTTTATTTTCTATGGAATATGTATTGTAATCAGTCAGTATATTGGGCTTGTATCGCGTTGAAAAGTCTGCCGTATTCACCCCTAGCATAAAGCCAAAATGAATCAGTTTCTTATCAAATTTTCGATAATTCTGAGTTACAGGGTTACGTTGTGAATATCCAATTGATAACACCAAAACAAATAATATACTAATGAAAACTTTGTTTTTCATGCTTTTCTAAAACGCAAATTAACTAAAATTATTTCACACCTGTATAGATGGTTGCAATCCCTCCCGATACTGGTTTTGCCTTAACATCTCTATAACCCACCTTTTTCAGAATATCCAGGAAGTCTTGGCCTTCAGGAAATGCTGCTACCGACTCGGGCAAATATGCGTACGCTGATTTATCTTTTGAAATTGATTTTCCTAGGAGTGGAATAATATATTTTGAGTAAAATTGAAACGATTGTTTAACAGGGAATTTTTTAGGCTTAGAAAACTCAAGAATTACAGCCATTCCACCTTTGTTTATCACTCGAAGCATTTCGGCTAGACCTTTTTCCAGGTTTTCATAATTCCTCACACCAAAACCAACTGTAAGCCCATCGAAGTAATTATCTTCAAATGGAAGATCTTCAGAGTCTCCATTCTTCATAGAGATGATATGCTCTACGTTCCGCTTCTTCATTTTTTCACGGCCTTTTTCAAGCATTCCATTTGAAATATCTACACCCACAACTTCTGTTGGGTTTAATTTTAACGCTGCAATTGCGAAATCTCCAGTCCCAGTTGCCAAATCAATAATCTTTTTCGGCTGAAGTGGTTTAAGCATTTTGATTGCTCGCTTTCTCCAAAGTTTATCAATACCCAGAGATAAAAAGTGATTCAGGAAGTCATAACGTCCAGAAATATTATCAAACATCTCTGCTACTTCCTCTTTCTTTGATTTATCAGATTTATTGTAAGGTTTTACGACCTTTTTTTCCTCTACACTCATTCTATCCAATCATTGTATGTCCCGAAGGGTATTTATAATTTCTACTCAATACTTGCTTTCCAAACAAGTAAGCTAGCGTTAATGTTCCGACACGACCAATAAACATGGCCACAATAAGAACGTATTTTCCGCCGGTTGTCATCTCCGTAGTGATTCCTGTTGACAACCCAACTGTACTTGCAGCAGATACATGTTCAAAAATAATATCAATTAATGTAAATTTCCCCGATTCAATCGCTTGATATTCCAGTATCACAAGTGCAAATATTCCAACCAAATTTCCTACAATAAAGAACACAAAAATAGAATATGCTTTAAGTACTAATTCATTTGATATTGTCCGTTTAAACATTTCAATATGCGCTTTACCTCTTATTGTAGAAAGAACAGAAGCCACCATTACGGCAAAAGTAGAAACACGAATACCTCCACCGGATGAACCAGATCCAGCACCTACAAACATTAAAAACAGAAAGAATACTAAGACTGGAAGACTTAAACTTGAAGTTTCAACGGTATTAAACCCTGCATTTCTAGTAGTCATTGATTCAAAAAATGAAGTTACAATTTGCCCAAAAGTAGATTGTTCAGATATCGACTTATCATGCTCAAAAATGAAAAATATTGCGGCTCCTGCGATCAATAAACCTATTGTAAAATACAATGAGATTTTTGTTCCAAATTGAATACTCTTCCAAGGATAGCGCATTCTTTCCCTTAGATTCTTTATTTGAAATAAATCAAAGAGATAAATCATTCCAAAACCACCAAGGAAGAAAAGTCCCAAAATAACAATGTGGAACAAGTAATTATCAACAATCAACGGATTCATCATACCATCAGGAATAATTGATAGTCCCGCATTATTAAAGCCAGAAACAGCGTGGAAAACAGCATGAAAAAATCGATCGCCCGTGTTTTCAAAAATACCCACAGGTTCTAAAAGTGCAAAAATGCAGAGAAATCCAACTATTTCAATAGCTATAGTCCACTTTACAATTCTAGCAAACATAGATTCAGTATCTAAAAAAGAATCTTTATTCACAAAGTCTTCAATAACATCATGTTGTTTTAAACCAATACCGAATTTTGCTATCAACAAATAAAGTGCACCAAATGCAATGGTATTCAACCCTCCAATTTGTATTAGCAAAAGTACAACCATCTGTCCTTTAAAAGTAAGAGCTGTACTTATATCAATCGTTGCAAGTCCAGTAACACTAGTTGATGAGGTAGACATAAAAATAGCATCTGTAAAAGATATACCGCCCTGAGAAACGGTCATTTCGGGAAGCATCAATAATCCTGATCCCATAAGAATTATGGTCAAAATTGAAAGTGTAAATAACAACCCTGGATGTACTTTGAACCATTGCCTAAAATTCCTTTTCTTAAATACTTCAGTGATGATATAAACAATAAAAAAGAGCTGTATAAGAATGTTAGATATATCTGCAAACCCCTTAAATCCAAGCCAAATGAAAAAGTTTGAAATCAGTAAAGTGTCAAAAAAATTAAAGGCAATTCCCTCTGCCAAAAGGAAAAATATGACAATTGCTTCAAACCAATTATCTCGCAGATATTTACGCGGATTAAAATCATAAATAAATTTGACGAAAAATCGTAAAATATAAAAGATAAAACTGTACTCAATAACTCGTAATAACGATTCCTTTGATGCAGCAGTTTGAGGAAATCCATAATAGTAAACTAACACACCTATCATAGATAGAGCAACAATAATATGCGCTAATCGAAATAGCGAAAGAACTGTAGATTTCGAATCGTACAGCTTTAGGTTTGCTTGCTCCCTAAAATGCTTTAACATTGAATGTTATGTTTTTCTACTTCATCCAATAGTTGAATTGAATCTATAGCTACAACACCACGCTTTTCACATACAATACCACCCGCCAAATTAGCAATTTCTGCTATACTCTTTGGAGGTATCTCTGCTGCTAAACATAAACTAGCTACACTGATAACTGTATCTCCAGCTCCTGAAACATCAGCGATATTTCTCACATGAGCAGGGATATAATCTTTAGACGATTTCGTCTGCATAAAAACTCCGTGTTCACTCATTGTAACAAACAGCATTTCTGCATGAATTAAACTCGATAATTCATCTACAGCACCCTCAAACATATTCTTATCTTCGACATCGAAAGCACGATTTAGACCCTCTTTAAGTTCTTTTAAATTCGGCTTAAATAAAGTAACTCCTTTGTACGCCAAAAAGTTTTTCAACTTAGGATCAACTGTTGTTGGTACGTTGTACTCTTTCGATAACGCAATCACTTCGGTAATCACTTTTTCAGTAAGAACTCCCTTATTGTAGTCTTCAAATATTATTGCATCACACCCTTCTTTCAGCACATCTTCAACACTTTCGATCAACAAATCCTCTTCTTTTGAAGATATATCATTCGTTTGCTCCTCATCTACTCTTAGTAATTGCTGCTGGTTACCTATGACTCTCGTCTTAACAGTTGTCATTCTAGTTTTTGATTTAACAATACCATTTGAAGCGATGTTTTTAATATTCATCAATCGCAACATTGTTTTGGCATTTTCATCATCGCCGATAACAGAACACATGGAAACCTCTGCTCCAAGACTTAATAAGTTTAAGGCTACGTTTGCAGCACCTCCTAATCGCTCCTCTCTCGCTGAAAAGCTAACAATTGGAACCGGAGCTTCAGGACTTACGCGATTGACATTTCCTTCCAGATATGCATCAACCATTACATCGCCAAGTACTAATACTTTTCGTTTTTTAAAATCTTGAAATAGTTCCTTTGGTGTCATTTAACTCAGTTTTTGAAGCGCTTCGGCAATTCTATTCATCGCTTTTGTTAAAGTAGCCTCATCTGTTGCGTAGGAAATTCGAATACAGTTTGGATCACCAAATGCATCTCCAGTAACCAAAGCAACCAAAGCCTCTTCTAACAAATATAAAGATAAATCATTAGCGTTGTTTATCTTATGACTTCCGTCAGATTTACCAAAGAAGCTTGAAATATCAGGAAAAAAATAAAATGCTCCTTCCGGTTCGTTGACTTTTACGCCTTCCATCTTTTGCAAAGCGTCCAAAACAAGTTTTCTTCGATTTTTAAAGGCGTCCAACATATCTTTCAAAAATGAAGGATCTTTTTCCATAGCAGCAATTGAGGCTTTTTGTGTGATTGAACTTGCTCCACTGGTAAATTGGCCTTGAACTTTAGAGCAAGCAGCAGCAATTTTCTTAGGTGCGCCAATGTAACCCAATCTCCAGCCTGTCATTGCCCAAGCTTTTGAGACTCCATTTACAGTAACCACCTGATCATATACCTCATCAAACTGTGCTAAACTCTCATGCTTCCCTACAAAATTAATGTGTTCGTAAATCTCGTCACACATAACAGTCACGTGTTTATACTTTGATATGGTTGTTGCTAAATCTTTTAACTCGTCTTTCGAATAAACCGAACCAGTAGGGTTACATGGTGTTGAAAACATAATCAGCTTAGTTTTATCTGAAATATGCGGTTCCAACTCTTTTCCACTAACCTTAAAATCAGCAGTAATGTCTGCGTTTACAATTACGGGAATACCTCCGGCAACTTTTACGATTTCAATGTAGGAGACCCAATAAGGTGCAGGAATAATCACTTCATCTCCTGGATTGACCAAACTCATTACCACATTCGCAATCGACTGTTTAGCACCTGTAGAAACAACTATTTGTGTTTTATCGTATTTCAATCCATTGTCACGCAGAAACTTTTTTGAAATTGCTTCACGCAAATCGTCATAACCAGGAACGGGAGTATATGTTGTATAGTTTTGTTCCATCGCTTCGACAGCTGCATTTTTAACAAAGTCAGGAGTGTGAAAATCTGGTTCCCCCAAACTCAAAGAAATTACGTCCTTTCCTTCATCCTTTAATTCACGGCTTTTACGGGACATTGCTATAGTTGCCGACTCTTCCATGGCCAACAAACGATCTGATAATTGTATCATTCTGCGATTGAATTTATAAAAGAGCAAATTTAAAATTTTTTTAACGAAGTGTGGTTTTTAATTCTGTTGATTACAATTAATTTTTAACAAAACTATTCTTTTAGAAACCAACAATTTGATTATTTTAAAAGCCAATCATTATTAAACATATTTTATTTCATGAAAATCAAGAAGGTTTTAGTAGCGAATCGAGGAGAAATTGCTATTCGTATTTTTAGGGCATGTACTGAAATGGGGATCAGAACAGTAGGTATTTACACTTATGAAGATCGTTACTCATTACACCGATATAAAGCTGATGAATCTTATCAAGTGGGTGAAGATAACGAACCATTAAAACCTTATTTAGACATAGATGAAATAATTAAAGTGGCAAAAGCAAATAATATCGATGCAATTCATCCTGGTTATGGGTTTCTATCAGAGAATGCAAAATTTGCACAAGCTTGTAAAGAAAATGATATCGTTTTTGTTGGTCCAGAAGTAGAAGTATTAAAATCTTTAGGTGATAAAGTTACTGCAAAGAAGGTCGCTATAAAAAGTGATGTTCCTGTAATAGAAAGCAACAAAAAAGCTTTAACGAATGTCAATATCGCCATTGATGAAGCTAAACGTATTGGATTTCCTTTGATGCTAAAAGCAGCCTCTGGAGGCGGTGGTCGTGGAATGAGAGTTTTGCGAAACATGGATGAACTGAAAAGTGCTTACAATGAATCGAGACGTGAAGCAAAAAATGCTTTTGGCGATGAAACTGTTTTTCTTGAGAAATTTGTTGAAAACCCTAAGCATATAGAGATTCAAATCGTTGCGGATAATCACGGAAGTGTTTTACACTTGTTTGAGAGAGATTGCTCGGTACAAAGAAGATATCAAAAAGTGATTGAATTTGCACCTTCTAAAGACTTAAGTTTAAATATTAAAGAAAAACTTTATGAATACGCTGTAAATATATGTAAATCTGTGAATTACAACAACATTGGGACAGTAGAATTTTTAGTTGATGATGATGGGAGTATTTACTTCATTGAAGTCAACCCTCGCGTCCAAGTTGAACATACTGTTACGGAAGTTGTAACAGGTGTAGATTTAATCAAAACACAACTTTATATTGCGGATGGATACAAATTGGGAGATGAAGAAATTCAATTGCCCAATCAAGAAGCCGTTAAAACACATGGTTATGCTGTACAATGCAGAATAACCACAGAAGACCCACAAAACGACTTCAAACCAGATTACGGGGTTATTACAACCTATCGTAGCGCTTCTGGGTTTGGAATTCGCTTAGATGCAGGTAGTATTTATCAAGGCGTAAAGATTTCACCGTTTTTTGACTCCATGTTAGTGAAAGTTTCTGCAAGTAGCAGAACATTAGACGATGCTTGTAAAAAGATGCGCCGTGCTCTGGCTGAGTTCCGTGTGCGTGGCGTTAAAACCAACATGGCATTTCTTGACAACATTCTAAAAGACGAAACTTTTAGAAATGGGCTTGTAACTGTAAATTATATTAAAAACACACCTGCTCTATTCAAAATTAAAGAACCTCGAAATCGGGCAACAAAGCTAGTTCACTTCTTGGGAGATATTACTGTTAACGGTAATCCTGATGTGAAGAATACAGTTAAGAACCCTAATTTCTTAGTTCCTGAAGTTCCTAAATCAAATACAGACGAATACAAGAAAGGAACAAAAGACCTACTCGCTGAATTAGGTCCAGAAAAATTTGCTGAGTGGTTAACGAAAGAGAAAAAAATTCATTTCACCGATACGACAATGCGTGATGCACACCAAAGTCTGCTAGCAACTAGGATGCGTACCTACGATATGCAAAAAGTAGCTGCTCATTATGCCAAAAGTCATCCTGAGATTTTTAGTATGGAAGTCTGGGGAGGCGCTACCTTTGATGTTTGTATGCGATTTTTAAAAGAAAATCCTTGGGAACGTTTGAGAATGTTTCGAAAAGAGATGCCAAATGTTTTGCTCCAAATGTTACTGAGAGGATCAAATGGTGTAGGTTATACAGCATATCCAGACAATTTAATTGAGAGATTCGTTCAGGAGTCTTGGGAAAATGGTATAGATATTTTTAGGATTTTTGACTCTCAAAACTGGATGAAATCGATCGCTCCCTGTATCGAACATGTTAGAAACAAGACTGAGGGATTAGCAGAGGCTTCAATGTGCTATTCTGGAGATATTTTAGATCCAAATAGAACAAAGTATACGTTAGATTATTATTTAAAATTAGCGAAGGAAATTGAAAATGCTGGAGCACATATTTTAGCGATAAAAGACATGGCTGGCTTGCTTAAACCAAAAGCTGCTTCTGAATTAATAGGAGCATTAAAATCCGAGGTTTCCATACCTATACATTTGCATACACATGATACCTCATCAATGCAAAGTTCGACCTATATGAGTGCTATAGACGCAGGAGTGGATGTCGTGGATGTTGCTTTGGGAGGGTTATCAGGACTTACTTCACAACCCAACTTTAATGCGATGGCTGAAGTTTTAAAATATCATCCTCGAGAAAATAAATTAGACCTAGAAAGTCTTTCAAAACACTCCATATATTGGGAGCAAGTGAGAACATACTACTACCCTTTTGAATCAGGTTTAAAATCAGGTTCTGGTGAGGTTTACAAGCACGAAATCCCAGGTGGACAATATTCAAACTTAAAACCACAAGCAGAATCTCTAGGTTTGGCAGATCGCTTTCACGAAATCACGGATATGTATGCGCAAGTGAATCAACTATTTGGTGATATCATTAAAGTAACTCCAAGCTCAAAAGTTGTGGGTGACATGGCGCAATATTTAGTGAGTAACAATCTTACAATTACTGACGTTCTAGAAAATGGTGAAAACCTATCTTTCCCGCAATCTGTAGTGAGTTTCTTTAAAGGAGATTTAGGTCAACCTGTTGGCGGATTCCCTAAAAAAATTCAAAAGATTATACTGAAAGGCGAAAAACCTTATACAAACAGACCAAATGCTCATTTAGACCCTGTTGATTTTGATAAAGAATTCAAAGATTTTGAAAAAGAATTTGGATCTAAAATGGATAGGAAATTAGATATAACTGACTTTTTATCTTACAAACTATATCCAAAAGTATTCAATGAAGCTTTTGAACATCACAACTTATACAGTAACGTTTTCAACTTACCAACTAAAAACTTCTTCTACGGAATGAAGCCAGGAGAAGAAATCGTTGTTGAACTAGAGCATGGAAAAACGTTATTGATTACGCTCATCTCTATCGGCGAAACTGATGAAGACGGTATGGTTACTATTTTCTTTAAAGTGAACGGACAAACCAGAAACATAGAAGTTAGAGATAAAAGTGTTGCTGTGGATAAAGTCATCCGTGTAAAAGTGGACAAAGAAGATAATAAACAAATTGGCGCTCCATTACAAGGTTCTTTAAGTGAAGTTCTCGTGAAAAAAGGAGAGAAAGTCGAGAAAAACCAGCCCTTATTTATTATAGAAGCCATGAAAATGGAAACAACTGTTACAGCTAATGAAGCAGGAAAAGTAAAAGAGATAGCTCTCAAGGCTGGAAGTATGGTTTTTGCCGATGATTTGGTTGTTAGGTTGAGTTAATTCTGATAACAAATGGCTTACCAGTCACAATGACATTCTCCATTTGATTTAAGATGCTTTAGTTTGTTATCTAATTGAAATTGTTGCAAAAAAAAATCAGCAACCACAATTGATACACAACTAGATTCAAAAGTCAATGAAATTTTGTTGCTAAAGTGATATACACAAACTCCTTCAGAAAACGAATCAAGATAGTCATGTTCATATCCATTTTCAGCAATTAAATCAATGATACATTGCTGATAAATTTTCATGCATTTAAATATTTTAAAGTTAGAGGTTCCGAAAAAATTGATGTCCCAGTCGTAGCGTCAGATGTATAAGTTTTTATCTTATGTTGATTTAACTTATTTATTTTTCTTAGAGAAAACCCTAAGTCTAACATGTGAGAAGTGAACTCCTTCCAACCCTTCTTTTTAATCCAATAATTAAAAAAAGATTCAACTGATTTTTTAGTCAATTTACCAATTTCATCAGACGAGGTGTTTTTAGTATGGAAAAATATTTTTAACGTTCCTATACTAAACAACTGCTCCTCCTTCTCCTCTTGCACATTTACTTGAAGTCGAGAGTAAACAACCTCCTCTTCCATGGAGATAACAATTCTTTCTTTATTTTTCTTAAACTCCCACATAAAATATGACTATTCGATAATATAAATATACGAATTATTTTTGTAAAACTGTACACATTCTAATATCAACTCAGTGAAATCAGTAGCATATATCATGCACACTATAATTTACAAGTTATTCAAAAATAAAAATCTATATATCAGATTGTTACCATCCCTACAACAACCCCAACCCCTCTCCTATCATAAAGATGTATTCGTCGTTTAATTTGACCTTAAACCCATCAAATTCAACTTCGGTTTTATATAAAGACATTTGTGTGACAATAGTTACATTCATTGTTTTTAATGAATGTAACAGTGACTGCATTGCATATTCACCTCGTGGTTCTTTGGGTGTGAAGGTGATTGGGAGTATTTTTTTACCTGCTAATTCTCCAGAAGCTGTAATCCATTCAATTGCGTTTTTCAAAACTGCAGGAATATTGTGAGTATATTCTGGTGTACAAATGACAATCGCATCTGCTTCAACAATTTTTTGCTTGAATTCACGAACTAATTTTGGAATTGATTTTTTCAAGTCTTCTGGTCTAAACATGGGAAACTCTCTTAAAGAATCAAAAACTTCGATCTCATAAGTATCAGAAAATTGACTTTTGATAGCCAATAACATTGCCGTGTTTGAACTTTTCTCACTAGCAGAGCCAGATATTGCCAAAATATTCATCAATTAATTTTTGAATTGCTCTAATTTACTGAATATAAAAACAACATCTCAATTATTTTAATGTTGAATCTAATACTTTTATTATTACCTTAGTAATAACTTTAAATTGAGAGCACTATGCATCACAAGTCACATTACTCAACAGTTTCGGAAGCTATCGCAGCTTTGAGAGAACAAGGATTTACAACAGACTTCAACCTTGATGAAAATTGTCTCATTTGTGGAGATGATAAATTCAAAATTGATGAACTAGAAATTGTAGATGTCTATCACTACGAAGGTGATTCAGATCCTTCTGATGAAGCTTCAGTTTATGGAATCGAATCAAAATCTGGAGTAAAGGGAATACTGGTTGTTGGTTCTGGTTTAAACTTGAGTAGTCGAATGCTTGAAACGTTGAAGAGATTAAAATTTAATAAGGATTGATCTAAACTAGAAGTAGACAGATCTACCATCCAGTTTTAAATACTTTAGTTCCTGCACCACAATCGTGTTTTACACAATAAGCTCTACCTGCATTTAAACAAAGTTGCCTCTCCTCAACACCAGCTATCCAATCATCAATAATTTGCGTTAAAACATAAGCGCCTGGATGGAGCAATGTCTGCGTTCTAACCAAAGGAAAAGCTTTCGCATTAATAAACTCTTCAGTGAAATAATCTGCCGAAACACAAGCGTTAACAACAGCATCTGTTTGCTTGTTTGTTTTATTCTTCCACTCTTTTACATGGATATTATCCATCATTCCGTTATGACCATTAAACATAATTAAATCTGCATCTCCTGCAGCGTAAACAACGACTGAACTATCCATCTGAATAGAGTCTTTTCGGTTATTGGAAAGTGCTGCAAGGAAATTATTAACTGTTTCCTCCATTCGATCTCCACGATAAGCGTCGGCAACTAAATATACTTTAGTATCAGAATAAGTCCTTTCAAAAACGACTCTTTCTAATACATTTGTATCAATATCCTTTCTATCATAAATCATTTTCCATTTTGGATGATTTTTAAAAAATCGTTTAGTGCCTGTCCTTGTAGCCCAATAGAGATTAGTTCTTAGACTAAATCCATCTCCTAAAGAAGCTGAAGTCGGAACAATTCCCTGATTTTCATTATCACATAGTGGAATATAAACATGGACCACAAGTGGTTCACGATTGGATTTTTTGATCTCTAACTGTTTTAGAATTGTGTCTCTCGACTGAATTGGAACATAATTTTTCACTGGCTTTTCAGCCTCGAATGAAACTGAATCTTTTTGACTTGTAACATCCATTTTTGTTGTGAGCTGTGCGTCCTGCTGACAACTACAAAACAAACTTGAACACAATGTCAAATAGAAGAACGAATACAACCATTTTCTCATAATTCTTTATTTTTCCTCCTCTTCTTTCGTAACTTATAAATAAAGTAACCGATAAAAACCAACACAATAATTATCCATAAATGAGCTATTCCAATAACTAGTAACTCAAACCCTTGCCATCCTTTATAGAGAGCATCTTTGAATTTAGAGCCAAATGAGTCTGGAGAATCAACACTTCCTTCAATCTTCTGATAGTAATCGATATTGAGAGTACTTAGACCTACTCTATTCTTAAGATACCTCAAACGACCTTCCATTGATTCAATTTCAGCTCTTAAGCTTCCTATTTGATTTTCTACTTTTAATATTTCTTCAATTGTATTCGCACGACTTAAAAGCTCTTCATACCTAGCTTCAACCGCTTTTTTCGTCTTAATTCGCGCTTGAATATCGATAAACTCTTCAGTTACATCTTCAACATGAATACTTTTATCTTCTAACTCTTTGGTCACAGAAGAAATTCCTTCTAAAAAAGCGTCAAAATATTCTGAAGGGATACGAACGGTTAAACTATGAGAAATCCTGTCGTATTCTTTGTTTATATGTTCATTACCGATATAACCTCTATACTTTGAAACTAGCTTATTAATTTCACGTTTTGTTTCATTTACATCACTTGATTCAAAAGCTATACTCCCTTTCTTAATCAATTTTCGTTCAGCAACCGAATTACTTTCTTTCTCATCTTCAACTTTAGATTTTTTTGTATCAGCTTCTACTTCATCACCAAATGCTTTAGCTGGACTATCGAGTGAGTCAGATGTCATTGAACGTTCTCCGGAACTATCCTGACAACTAGAAAACAAAATAACAACAAGAATTAGAGAGAGAAAAAACTTCATAGGATTAGTAATTTAATTGATACTTCACTATAAATATAGTAAAATCAACAATATATTTCTGAGAATCTATTAATTACACACTACTATCTCTAAACTATTCTCCGAATAATTCAAGAAAAATATTTCATTTATTTCCTTTTCTTTGTAATCAATTACTCAAATACAAATGACTAAACTCATCACTCCAATAAATGTGCTGGTATTATCTGCGTTACTTTTAACTGCGGTTTTTATAGGTATAACAGAATCTAAGCGACGCACAGTAAAAGAAGATCTTGTCGAACTCTCGAACATTCAGTATGGACTATTCAATGTGGACGAATGGAAAAAAATAATAGAAAAGGTCATTGAGAAACAAGTAAACGAATTTCAAGTCACTAATCAAAACAAGGATGACTTACGAAAGTCAATTTCAGGATTTTTGAATACGGAACTCACGAAAATGGAAAAAATCTATTATGAAGAGAATAGTAGAGATTTTATGGGAATTGTGAGGAATGGAGTTGCTTCAATCACAAATATTTTTGGTGAAATAAAAAAGAATGTTCCTAAAATAACTGAAGATATTATAAAGTTTCTCGATGACCCAAAAAACAAAGGAGCGATTAAGGAGTACCTCATTGAAAAAGTTCATAGTTATGCGGATAAGACATTTACCAAAATGAATTATTCAAAACATGATAAAATAATTGAACGAAATGGGTATACTAACAGAGAAGAGGCTATTTCTGGACTTTATAGTGAAAAAGAAAAACTCAGAAATCAAACTTCTATATATAAACTCATACTTCTTTTCTTTTTTTTAACGATTGGCGCATTGTTACTTTCTAAAGTTAAGTTTACTGCTTTACAAGTTTTACTTTTAAGTTGTATCTGTTTGATTTTCTTACTACTTGGATTAATAGTACCTATGATAGAAATCGATGCGCGTATCGTTGAAATAAATATATCTATTATTGGTGAACCTGTAACATTCACTGATCAGGTACTGTTTTATAAAAGCAAAAGCATCTTAGAAATGATTTATTTGATGTTCCAACAAAATGGAATAGACCTTTTATTAGTAGGTGCGCTTATATTGACGTTCAGTGTTTTGTTTCCAGTTTCTAAACTAATTGCGTCTATATTTGCATCATTCTACCCAAAAAAACAGTCCAATAAAGTAGTGAAATTTCTTGTATTCAAAACAGGAAAATGGTCAATGGCAGATGTTATGGTTGTGGCAATATTTATGGCTTACATCGGTTTTTCAGGTATTATTTCAGAACAATTAAAACAAATTGATCAAATTAGTAAGAACACTGAAATTCTATCAACAAACAACTCAAGCCTTCAACTTGGATTTTTCTCTTTCACGGCATTTGCTTTTTTAGGCATGTTATTATCTAGAAAGATTAGACAAAACTAATTTTAAAAAACAAAAAATGTAACCTTTTATATTTTTCACCGTTTATAAAAGCAACGGATCAATTATTAACTTCTACAGGTTAATGAACTAAAGCTGTCTCGAAGTATTCGGGACAGCTTTTTTCTTTCCCACTCTCTGAAATCTTATTTTTTTTCATTAATTTTAAATAAAAAATAGTATGTCTTCAGGTATTTTAACACCAATAATCATAACCGTAGTTGCTCTACTACTAATCGCTGGAATATTTTTCATGGTAAAACAACAAACCTCAGCAGTTATAGAAAGATTTGGACGTTTTCAGTCTGTTCGAAATTCAGGATTACAGCTGAAAATCCCATTAATTGATAGAATTGCTGGTCGTATTAATTTAAAAATACAACAGCTTGATGTAATCGTTGAAACAAAGACGAAAGATGACGTATTTGTTCGCTTAAAAATTTCTGTTCAATTTGAAGTTGTTAAGGACAAGGTCTATGATGCCTTCTACAAATTAGAAAATCCAGCTGCCCAAATTACTTCTTATGTTTTTGATGTCGTGAGAGCTGAGGTTCCAAAAATGAAATTAGACGATGTTTTTGAACGAAAAGACGATATTGCTAATGCCGTAAAACTGGAGTTAAATGAGGCTATGGCTGATTATGGTTACGACATGATAAAAACACTTGTTACGGACATAGACCCTGATGAACAAGTGAAGGACGCTATGAATAGAATTAATGCCTCTGAAAGAGAAAAAGTGGCCGCTGAATTTGAAGCGGAAGCAGAACGAATTAAAATTGTCGCAAAAGCATCTGCAGAAGCAGAAAGTAAAAGATTACAGGGACAAGGAATTGCTGATCAAAGAAGAGAAATTGCTAGAGGATTAGAGGAAAGTGTAGATGTTCTAAACCGAGTTGGTATTAATTCGCAGGAAGCTTCTGCTTTAATTGTTGTTACTCAACATTACGACACACTTCAATCGATTGGTGAGGAGTCTAAATCAAATCTAATATTACTTCCAAATGCGCCTCAAGCAGGAAGCGATATGCTTAACAATATGATAGCCTCTTTTTCTGCATCCAATCAAATTGGGGAGGAAATGAAAAAACAAAATAACGATGACAAAGAAGCGAAAGAGTAACATTTCATTGATACTTAGCAATTATATGCTAATTTTGTAATCAAAGTAATTAGAGATGCAAGAATACTTATTTCAAATTAGGTCTAAATTTATAATTGTACTTATAATTTGTTTGTCTTTTAGTAAACTTTCGAATGCTCAAGGCGTTTATACTATCAGCCCTTTTGCTTCCAACTATTTCGATCCTCATTTTGGAATACAAGCGGAAAGTTATTTTAATTTAAACGACTTTTATGTTGGTTTTGGAATTGGTCTGGAAGATACTGGTTTTGACTACACAGCTTCCTTTAACGTCGGTTTTAGACCTTATTTCAAAAAGGTATTAATCGAAAAAGGAGAAAACTTGTTTTACCAATATCATGAAAAAACGTTTCTTATATCAATAGACTTAGAAAAAAGATTCTATTTTTTAGAATATAATGGGCAAAATAGAATTGGAATTTATACAGGAGGTAAGTTTGGATATTTCTTTGGCAATTACAGAGGAGTGTCTGAGAACTTCACTAAGAAGTTTTTAATTGCTCCTGGAGCTGGATTATCTTGGGAATTTAAAAATGCAAGAATGAATCTTGGCTATTTGTTGCTCAATGGTTCAGAAGAGTTAACTCCTCACATGATCCAGTTTAAACTTAATCTATTCTTTAATAAAAACGATGACTAATATGAAGTATGCAATTGTCCTATTTATTGTGTTTTCCGGATTACTCATATCTTGCGATAAAACCTCAAGTTCGTGTGACGAAGATAAAGTGTGTTATACGGCTAAACCAGACTCACTTTATATTGAATTACAATTATCCAATTCTCCCAGTGACGAGCCCGTTCAAGTCAATTTCTATATAGGTAATAGCGATGATGGTGAACTTTACTACTCTTTTGAAACAAATAATACAACTGAATACTTCTTAATGCCTGTGAATCAAAAATATTCCGCTGAGGCAGTTTATCAATACGCAGATATTACGACGATTGCTGTTGATGGCGATCGTCTTGAAGCGGATTACTTCATGAATTGTGACCAGAAATGCTATAAATGGGATGATTTAGTTTTTGATTTAAAACTCAAAGACTAGAGCTTTACTCTTGCCCCCTATTGTTTTATAGAAAATAGGCGAAAAGCCCTTGCCCTCGCCTATCTTATGCTTTATAAGTCTTGAGTGAATAAAAATCTACTCTTCGTCTTTAATCAAACCAATTTCTCTTAAACGCTGCATGAGATACTCTCCAGCAGTTATATCCTCATACGCTTTCGGGTGCTTGTCATCTATACATGACTCCAGACAGTCCAAGCGCATATCAGAACGTGGGTGCAAGAAAAATGGTACAGAATACCTACTTGTCCCTAGTAACTCCTTGGGAGGATTAATCACACGGTGAGTAGTTGATTTTAATTTGTTATTTGTTAAACGCTGAAGCATATCGCCAACATTTACAACAATATGGTCTTGAATTTCTGTAACTGAAATCCAATCATTATTCTTATTTAATACTTGAAGTCCGTCTGCAGAAGCACCGACAAGAAGCGTTATTAGATTAATATCTTCATGTTCACCTGCTCGCACTGCACCTTCTTCAATTTCACCAGTTATTGGCGGGTAATGAATTGGTCGCAAAATGCTATTTCCGTTATGGATATGTGGGTTAAAATAGTCTTCCTCCAAATTCAAATGAATAGCAATTGCTCTCAAAAGATGTCTTCCTGTGTCTTCAAAGGTTTTATACGCTTCTTTTCCAGTAGACAAGAAGTCAGGTACCTCATCGACATTTACATTGTCAGGATATTCCTTTTTAATTGGATCATTGTCTTCAACAAATTGTCCGAAATGCCAAAATTCCTTTAAATCACCAGCCGATTTTCCTTTCGCATGTTCTTTTCCAAAAGGAGTATACCCCCTTTGCCCTCCTATGCCTTCAATATCGTACTTTTTCTTCGTATCCTCAGGCAAAGCAAAAAATTGTTGAATCCTATCGTACAATCGATCAATCAACTCTTTTGAAATACCATGATTCTTAACGGCAACGAAACCTATTCCTTCATATGCTGATCCCAATTCTTTAACGAATTTTTCTCTTTTTGCTGAATCACCTGATAAAAACTCAGATAAATCTACCGATGGAATTCCTTTTGGTGTACTCATATATCTTTAGTTTAGAATTTAGAGTTCAGAATTTAGAATGAATTCCAAATTCTGAACTCACAACTTAATTCTACGCATCTATATTAGCGTATTTTGCGTGTTTTTCTATAAATTCTCTACGTGGTGGAACATCATCTCCCATTAGCATTGAGAAAATTTGATCACATTCCGCAGCATTTTCAATCGTCACTTGACGAAGCGTTCTGTTTTCTGGATTCATTGTTGTATCCCAGAGTTGCTCAGCATTCATCTCACCAAGACCTTTGTAACGCTGAATACCTACAGAACTAACTGGAGAATTTCCTCTCATTCGTTCAACGTAACGATCACGTTGTTCATTGTCCCATGCATACTCAGATTTTGCACCTTTTTTAAGTAAGTACAACGGTGGAGTTGCTATATAGATGTAACCTTGCTCTATTAATTCCTTCATGTAACGGAAGAAGAAAGTAAGAATCAACGTTTCAATGTGAGAACCATCGACATCGGCATCACACATGATAACTATTTTATGATACCTAAGTTTCTCAGTGTTCAACGCTTTTGCGTCTTCTTCGGTTCCTACTCTTACTCCTAGTGCGGTATAAATATTTTTAATTTCCTCATTTTCGAATATTTTATGTTGCATAGCTTTTTCAACATTCAAAATCTTACCACGAAGAGGCATTATCGCTTGGAAATTTCTGTCACGTCCTTGTTTTGCTGTCCCGCCTGCTGAATCACCCTCAACAAGGAAAACCTCGCATAACTCGGGATCTTTTTCCGAACAATCGGCAAGTTTTCCAGGGAGACCACTACCAGACATCACATTTTTACGCTGCACCATTTCTCGTGCTTTGCGTGCTGCATTTCTAGCTCTTGCTGCAATAATAATCTTTTCAACTATTTTCTTAGCATCATTCGGGTGTTCCTCAAGGTAAATGTTCAGCATCTCAGAAACCGCCTGAGAAACTGGAGCTTGAACTTCTCTGTTACCCAGCTTAGTTTTCGTTTGTCCCTCAAATTGAGGTTCAGCAACTTTAACAGAAACTACTGCGGTTAGACCTTCTCGAAAGTCATCTCCTGTAATTTCTATTTTCTCTTTTGCCAACAGACCTGAATCTTCGGCATATTTCTTTAAAGTATGCGTTAACCCACGTCTAAAACCAGTTAGGTGAGTACCACCTTCATGTGTATTAATATTGTTAACGTAAGCCTGAATATTTTCAGTATAAGAAGTGTTATAGACCATTGCAACTTCAACAGGAATACCGTCTTTTTCGCCATCCATATAAATCACCTCTTCAATTAAAGGCTCGCGGCTTTTGTCTAAATATTTTGCAAATTCTCTTAACCCACCTTCTGAATGAAACACTTCTTTTGGGAAGTTACCCTCTTCATCCTTGGATTCTTCACGCTCGTCAGAAATAGTGATCGTGATTCCCTTGTTCAAAAAGGCCAATTCACGCATTCTATTCTTAAGCGTTTCATAATTATATTCTATTGACTCGAAAATGGTGTTATCCGGTGTAAAAGTGATAATCGTACCATTTTTATCAGATGTACCAATTTCTTTGACATCGTATTGTGGTACACCAATTTTATATTCTTGTTGAAAAACCTTACCTTCTCTATGCACAATTGCTGATAAGTCACATGATAGTGCGTTCACACACGAAACACCTACACCATGTAAACCACCAGAAACCTTATATGTATCTTTATCAAACTTACCACCAGCATGTAATACCGTCATTACAACTTCTAGTGCTGATTTATTCTCTTTTTTATGCAGTGATGTGGGTATACCTCGACCATTATCCTCAACAGTTATGGAGTTGCCTTCATTGATTACTACGCGTATAGTGTCACAGTAACCTCCCATCGCCTCATCAATGGAGTTGTCAATCACCTCATAAACCAAATGGTGTAATCCTTTAACTCCAACATCACCAATATACATGGCAGGACGTTTTCTTACTGCTTCTAACCCTTCTAATATTTGAATATTATCCGCAGAATAATCACCTCTGTTCTTTTCAGCTTCACTCATGATTTGAATTTACATTATTAAGTAAAAAATTAAATTACTCGCCGTTAGCAAGCAAACACAAATATAACGAATCGCAAGCTATAAATCGTCCAATTTAGAGGGGGTTTTCCACGTTGTTATTAACAATTTTCATTGAATAAATAGATTTTCTCATGAAAGTTGAAAAAAATCAGTTTTAGGCGGGTCTTATTTCGTTTTAATTAAGCGAATTAATCCTGGCTATTCTAGTCTCGATATGGACAGTTTCGTCTAAAATATATAGAACGTGGTTCAACATTTTATCATTTAATGAAAGGAGTCCATTATATTTGTCGTCGTGAAGAATTATTTGCTCGTCATATTACTTTTATTTCACTTCGTTTCTTTCAATCAGAAAAAGAATGAAGCTAAAAAAATCATTGATGCCACGCGCAGTGCCAATGATATAAAAGTAGATGGTTTGTTGAATGAAGATTCTTGGAAAGTGTCTAGAACAAAATCTGCATTTACTCAAATTACTCCTGATGCAGGCGCAGCGTCAACAGAAAAAACGGAGGTTAGGGTAATTTATGATGATGAAGCAATTTATATTGGAGCTGTCTGCTACAGTAAACCTGGAAATGTTTCAAGAGTTTTATCACAACGGGATCAATACAATTCAAATACGGATTATTTCTCTGTATTACTTGACACTTATCAGGACGAACTCAATGGTTTTGTTTTTTCAGTTTCTACTGAAGGAGTTCAATATGATGCTAAAATATATGCCTCCGACTACAACTCAAAATTGAATATGATCTGGTATTCGGAAGTAACGCACTCTGACAGTAGCTATACAGTCGAAATGAAAATTCCATATTCTGCTATACGGTTTGCAAAAAAAGACATCCAATCGTGGGGAATTAACTTTACGAGGTATATCAGTCTCACGCGTGAAGAATCAACTTGGAACGTTGTACGACCTGACCTCGACAATGTTGTGACACAAGCGGGAACACTAAGAGGGATTGAGAACATTACCCCTCCTCCACGATTATTTTTCTCTCCTTATCTATCAGCCTATGTGGAACACTTTCCAAACCAAGGTGACGATGACAGTGACATAGGTTTCGATTTTAATGGTGGAATGGACTTAAAATATGGAATCAATGAAGCGTTTACACTAGACATGGTTCTCATTCCAGACTTTGGACAGGTTGTAACCGACAATGTCGTTTTAAACTTAAGCCCATTCGAAGTGTTTTTTGATGAAAATAGACCCTTCTTCAACGAAGGAACTGAACTTTTCGAAAAAACTGGACATTTCTATTCAAGACGTGTTGGTGGAAGACCTATAAATAGTTATAAAGCAGTTAGTAGTTTAAAAGAAAATGAAGTCATCATTTCAAACCCAAATAAAACACCGCTATACAATGCGACAAAAGTATCTGGACGGAATAAAAAGGGTCTTGGCATTGGCGTCTTTAATGGTTTAAGTGGTCAGCAATTTGCTACTTTAGAAGATACCATTTCAAGAGAAAAAAGAGAAGTTGAAACAGCACCCCTTTCAAATTACAACCTCATCGTGCTCGACCAAAATTTAAAGAACAATAGCTCTATAACTTTTACAAACACCAATGTTTGGCGTTCTGGTGAAACTTATGATGCAAACGTATCTGCTCTTCAGACCAAATTAAACTCATTCGACAATACATATTACATTTCTGCGAATACTGCTCTTTCGCAACAGTACTATTCTACAAGTCAAAAATTTGGGCATACGTTAGGAGTTGGAATAGGTAAACAGACTGGGAATTTTCGATATAATGTTGATTATTTAGAACAAAGTGACACCTATGACCCGAACGATATGGGCTTTTTATTCAATAACAATAAAAGAAATATTTCTGCATCCTTACGCTATAATATTTTCAAACCTTTCTGGAAACTGAATAGCCTCTCAGCTACCTTTACGAACACATACAGCAGACTTTATAATCCGAATGAATATGTAAATACTACGTATAATTTTTCAACATGGATAACAAATAGAAAATTTCATTCTTTTAGCTTTAATATAGATGGTAGCTATACTGAGATTAATGATTTCTTTGAACCAAGAACTCCTGGTTATTACTTTAAAATCCCTAGGTATATTGGTGGTGGAGCATCGATTTCATCTAATTATCAAAAGCCTTTTGCTCTCGATGCGGGGTTGAACATATACGATTATGTAGGCATTGAGTGGATGGATTTTGGATATCGTATTTCACCAAGGTTTAGACTCGGAAATAAAGTTTTTTTAGTTTACAGATTCGAGCAATCACTTAACTTGAAACAAGAAGGTTATGCCATCCCTTTTGTTGGACAACAGCCAGCCAATGAAAACCCAATCTTCGGTAAGCGTGATGTTAGGACTACAACAAACACTATCGATTTAAACTATACGATTAATAACAAATCTGGAATTACTTTCCGATTAAGACACTATTGGTCGCGTGTGAAATATCAAGATTTTTTCGAGCTTAATTTGAACGGAGAGCTCGAACCAATTGATATACCAACAATGGAAAATGGTATTCACAAATACAACACTAGTTTTAATGCCTTTAGTATCGATATGGTTTATCGTTGGATTTTTTCCCCAGCTAGTGAAATAAACATTGTATGGAAAAACAACATTTTCACAGAAGACTCTGAAACGAACATTGCCTACCTACAAAACTTGCAGCAAACACTGAGAACGGACCAGTTGAATAGCATCTCTATTCGAATCGTTTACTTTATTGATTATCTCAATATCAAAAAGTGGGTAAATAAAAAACGTGACAAATAAAAAAGCTGTCCCGAAATATTTCGGGACAGCTTTCTATCTTTTTTATCACTTAACGTATTAAGCGTTTGCTTTCTTACGAATTAAATTCAACGCACTACCTGCTTCAAACCATTTGATTTGTTGCGCATTGTATGTATGGTTCAATTTAACAGTATCTTTTGAACCATCTGCATGCTCTATCTCAAGCGTTAACTGCTTGTCTGGTGCAAACTGATCTAAATCAATAAAGTTGAATGTATCATCTTCTTTTACTAAGTCATAATCACTTTCCTTATCAAATGTTAAACCTAACATTCCTTGTTTTTTAAGATTGGTTTCGTGGATACGTGCAAAAGACTTAACAACAACTGCAATCACACCCAAATGACGCGGTTCCATTGCAGCATGCTCTCTAGATGAACCTTCACCGTAGTTATGGTCACCAACAACAACGGTTGGAATACCAGCCGCTTTATAAGCTCGAGCAGTTGCAGGAACTTCTCCAGTTTCTCCTGTCAATTGATTTTTTACTTCGTTTGTTGCTTTATTAAATGCATTTACTGCACCTATCAGCATGTTATTAGAGATATTATCTAAATGACCTCTATAACGCAACCATGGTCCAGCCATTGAGATATGATCTGTTGTACATTTACCATGTGCTTTTATAAGTAATTTAGCACCCGTAATGTTCTTACCATTCCATCCTTCGAAAGGAGTTAATAGTTGTAAACGATCTGAGTCTGGCTTCACAACAATCTCAATTCCGCTTCCATCTTTAGCTGGCTCTTGGTAACCATTATCTTCAACATCAAATCCTTGTGGTGGAAGCTCTAAACCTGTTGGTGGATCTAACTTAACTTCTTCACCATTTTCATTCTTAAGTGTATCTGTTAATGGATTAAAATCAAGTGTTCCCGCAATTGCCATTGCTGCAACCATTTCTGGTGACGTTACAAAGGCATGTGTATTAGGATTTCCATCGGCACGTTTAGAGAAGTTTCTGTTGAATGAGTGAATAATTGTATTTTTTTCTTCTTTATCTGCTCCTGCTCTATCCCACTGTCCAATACATGGTCCACAAGCATTTGTAAAGATTGTTGCATCTAAGTCTTCAAAAACTTTTAATAAACCGTCTCTTTCTGCGGTAAACCTAACTTGCTCAGAACCGGGATTGATTCCAAATTCAGATTTTGTTTTCAGATTCTTATCTACTGCTTGTTTTGCAATAGAAGCGGCTCTTGTTAAATCTTCATACGAAGAGTTCGTACAAGAACCAATGAGTCCCCACTCAATTTTAGTTGGCCAATCTCCTTTTTTAGCAGCCTCTTTCATATCTCCAATCGGAGTAGCTAAATCTGGTGTAAAAGGTCCGTTTATGTGTGGTTGTAATTCATCTAAATTAATTTCAATTACTTGGTCAAAATATTTTTCTGGCTCAGCATACACTTCAGGGTCACCTGTTAAATGTTCAGCTACACCATCAGCCAATTCAACAACATCTGCTCTACCAGTAGCTTTCAAGTAACGACGCATTGACTCATCGTAACCGAAAGTTGAAGTTGTCGCACCAATCTCAGCACCCATGTTACATATGGTACCTTTACCAGTACCTGATAAAGATTTAGCACCTTCACCAAAGTACTCAACGATAGCACCTGTACCTCCTTTTACAGTTAAAATACCTGCTACTTTTAAAATAATATCTTTTGATGCTGTCCAACCGTTTAATTTACCAGTTAACTTAACACCAATAAGCTTTGGAAATTTCAACTCCCAAGGCATTCCGGCCATAACGTCAACTGCATCTGCTCCACCAACACCTACAGCGACCATTCCAAGTCCTCCTGCATTTACCGTATGCGAATCAGTACCAATCATCAAACCTCCTGGAAATGCATAGTTTTCAAGCACTACTTGATGAATAATTCCAGCTCCTGGCTTCCAAAATCCAATTCCATATTTATTACAAACAGAACTTAAAAAGTTGAATACTTCGTTATTCTTGTTTAAACTTTCTTGTAAATCTCTGTCTGCTCCAAGTTTTGCTTGAATCAAGTGATCGGCGTGAGCTGTTGATGGTACTGCTACTTTCTTTTTCCCAGCTTGCATAAATTGCAACAATGCCATCTGTGCTGTAGCATCTTGCATAGCAACACGGTCAGGGGCAAAATCTACATAAGACTTACCTCTTTCAAATGCTTCTGTTGCAGCACCGTCCCATAAATGTGTATAAAGTATTTTTTCTGAAAGCGTCAATGGTTTCCCCACTGCTTTTCTAGCCGCAGCAATACGATCTGGGTATTGATCGTAAACGGCTTTAATCATATCAATATCAAACGCCATATTAAATTTGTTTCTTTTAATTATAAAAATCGTGTGTGCGAATATAGTGAATTTTAAGGGCAAATAAAAGCAGAATGGCATGAAATTATCACCTCATACTCACTTAACTTTTTGACCTATAAATCGCTACTTATCTGATTTAGACTTATTCTTAACAAAAATATGCTTAGAGCGACTATTTGGAGCTTGTCGTTGCTCAACTTCAAAATCTCCAATAGAATCTATTAAAGGTGTCAACTTGTAAAATCCGAAATTACGAGGGTCGAAATTTGGTTGTTTCTTATTGATGAGTGAGCCTACATCTCCTAAAAACGCCCAACCATCATCATCTGCACAATCATAAATACTTGAACGAATCAATTTGATTGTTTGTGGCGTTACTTTCTGAACAGCTCCTTTTTGTTGTTTGGTGTTTTTCGTTTTCTTAGCAGAGTCTTCATCCTCATGCAAGATTTCTAGGTAAATAAATTTATCACAAGCTACAATAAAGGGCTCTGGTGTTTTTTGCTCTCCAATACCAATCACCTTCTGACTAGACTCCCTTAACCTGGTGGCTAAACGAGTAAAATCAGAGTCAGACGAGACCAGACAGAATCCATCTGTTTTTCCTCCATACAAGATATCCATTGCATCGATTATCATTGCAGAATCTGTTGCATTCTTTCCTTGAGTATAACCATACTGTTGTATGGGTTGAATTGCGTTTTCCAGTAATATATTTTTCCATTTAGACAAATGCGGTTTTGTCCAGTCACCGTAAATCCGCTTAATTGCAGGAACGCCATACTTGGCTATCTCCTCCATCATTTCTTTTATATATTTACTTGGTATATTGTCACCATCTATTAAGACAGCTAAATTTAAATCTTCTTTCATTCTTATTTTTATATTTTATTATTCGTTGATAATTAATCCAACTATTGATGCATCCTTTCAAAGTTATCAATATTAAAAGAAGCGATTCTCAAATCTAATGATAATTTTAATAGTAGGTGAATTAATCTAATTATATGGAAACGAGAACTATTGGATTATTTCTTTTTCCAAAATTGCCACCACTTTTTCTTCTTTGTTTCAGGTATTTCGTCGTCTTCTGTTTTTTCTACAGGACCATCTTCATCCACAGTACGAATCTCATTACCATATTTATCGTAAACATGTTCTTCAACTAGTTCGTCTTTTTTATAATATGCCTCTCGTTTTATCTTATCATCATTAAAACGTTCTTCAAAGTAACCATGTTTCATTCCTTTCTTGTAATTCTCTATTTTTTGAGGAAAACCTTGAATGTAGAAGGTTTTAAATGTACCTTCTTTCACACCTTTATCCCAATTTTCAGTTCTTAACAAGCTTCCGTCATCATAGTAATACTTAAACTCACCATCTTTTTCACCTTCACTATAATTCAATTCTTGTAAAAGGTTACCTTCCTCATCATAAACCAAAAACGGTCCATGGAATACTCCATTTTCGTAATAGACTTCTTTTTTAATTTTTGATCCGGGATAAAATTCTTGTTTCAGTCCATGAAGTAATCCATTCGCATAATTTTCAATTTTTATTGTATCTCTTTCATATAACCCATATTCAAGGGTTCTTGTTGAATTACCTATTTTAACATTTGTTTGATCGGTACCAACTCTATAATGACTCCAGTAAATAGATTGCCCATGTTTTTCTCCATTAAAATAATTGATTTGCCATGCTTCTAAGCCACTAGTATCGTTGTAGTATGTCCACATGCCATTCTCCGCTCCATCAATGTGGTTTCTTACAACCTGAGGACATCCTGATGAGTAATATGTAGTATCAATACCGTCAACTAAACCACCATTAAAATGAACTAAACGCTGACGAATTCCATTGTCATGACACGTTTCACAATCTCCAGAATAAGGAGCACCCGAGCTTCTAGTGAGTACTAGATTTGACCCTGGGTCGCTTTCCAACTTTTCATTACAATCTACTATTGCATCATTTTGACCACATTGCCAATCAACATATCGCTTGCCATACCTATCTATTGACTCTTGAAAACAGAGCCTGTTACGACCACTATTTAAGTCACTACCTGATTGACTAAAGCTTAGAACAGGGAATAAAAAAATGATTGAAAACAAAATGCGAATCATAATAAATTATTTTTTTATTTTTTGAAAAGCAGTTTTCATCCTTGGGTAAACTTCTACAGACTTTTGACTTTTAAAATCAAAACAAACTAACTTAGAAACACCTTTACTTCGAATTTCATCATTAACTTGAACATCATAACCTAGTGTAAAACTCTTTTCTCCGATTTCAACTAAATATACAATAATCTCTGGAAGATCATGTAAAAGGATAGGTTTTAAATACTCAACCTCATTTTTCACCAATAAGATTCCATCTTTCTTATAATCCCAATCTGCACCAATTAATTCTTCAAAGTAATGCATTCTGGCTTGTTCAAAATAAGACAAATAAACGGCATTATTTACATGCCCCATCATATCACAATCTCTAAATCTAACTTGAATTTTTGCTGGTTTAATCATTATTAATATCTAATTTTTGATAAACCGAGTTATTACTTAAAAACTCGGGCACTATTGATTTCATATGTTTAACAATCTGGGAATTATCCTGTTCATCAAACATAGTAAGCAACTCTTCTATTTCTTTTACTTTATGAATATCCTCATCACGTGTTTTCGCTTTCATAATTTGTGGGTGATGTGTCTGCATTGTATTTTCATTATCTGCTAAAAGTTCCTCATAAAGTTTCTCTCCAGGCCTTAAACCAGTAATTTTAATTTCAATATCTTTATTCAGTTCCAAACCTGAAAGTTGAATCATTTTTTTAGCGAGGTCAATTATTTTAACCGACTCCCCCATATCAAAAACAAATATTTCACCACCATCCCCCATAGATCCAGCTTCAAGAACAAGTTGACAAGCTTCAGGAATAGTCATAAAATAACGAGTAACATTTTCATCGGTCACTGTTATTGGCCCTCCTTTTTCGATTTGCTTTTTAAACAATGGAATAACAGAGCCATTCGACCCTAGCACATTTCCAAAACGCGTAGTAATGTACTTAGTTGAAGATGAGTTATTCTTCAATTGAGCATAGATTTCAGCGATTCGTTTAGAAGCCCCCATAACATTTGTTGGGTTGACAGCTTTATCAGTAGAAATCATTACAAACTTTTCTGTATTAAATTGATCTGCTAAATCAACTAAAATTTTTGTTCCGAGTACGTTCGTTTGAACCGCTTCACTTGGGTTATCCTCCATCAAAGGAACATGTTTATAGGCTGCTGCATGAAAAATAATTGAAGGTTTAAAATGTTCAAAAAGTTTCTTCATTCTATGCTCGTTTCGAACATCGCCAACAACAACTTCAATTGCTTCATCCTGATTTACAGAGATCAATTCGTTTTGAAAATCATACAACGATGACTCTGCCTGATCAAGTAATATTATCTTCTTTGGACTATATCCTACAACTTGGCGGACAATCCCGCTACCAATTGATCCCGCTGCTCCAGTAACCAGAACAACCTTATCTTTAATCTGGCTTTTAATTTTACCAACATCTAGAATTATAGGCTCTCGCCCGAGTAAATCATCAATATTAACTTTTCTTATTTGCTTAAAGCTAAACTCGCCGTTAATCCAGTTTTTAAAGTTTGGTACACTCTGCACCTCAACTTCGTAATGTAGACATATATCTACAATACGAGAGGTGTTTCTCTTATTTGGATTTTGAATGGCTATTATGAGTTCATCCACATCATATTTTGTGATTAATTTTTTGATATGAGCGGTATGATAAATTTTAACCCCTTCCAGTCTATTTCCATCCAACTTCGTATTGTCATCAATAAATCCAACAACTTTAGCTCCAATAAGTTGATCTTTTTCAATCGTCCTTTTCGTTATTAATCCTGAAACACCTGCTCCGTAAATCAGAATGTTTTTTGTTGACTTTAATGATGGTTTGTTCAATTCATAATAATATACTTTGATGGTAAACCTGAAACCAATTAATAAAAGTAAAGAAGTCAAAAACTCAACTAAAAGAACTGAGGTAGGTATCAAGTACCTACCATCATAAAATTTTGCTCTAATAAATCCACCAATTAAAAGTAGGATTGAGCTGGTTAAAACAGCTAAAAATATTCTTTTTACATCTTCAAAAGAAGTGTGCCTAATTAATCCTTTATGAATCTTATATAGATAAAAGGTTACTAACTTAATTGCAAAAATAAAAGGCAAAGAAACTTTAAGAATTTCCCATTCTTTTAACAACACCTCTACATTTGCGTATACATCAAACCGGACAGAATAAGCCAGTAACAATGCGGCAAGAGAAACTAGTAAATCTAAGACAATAATTATCCACCGAGGTGTACTCGTGACTGGCAGATTTATAAAAGAATGTTTAACTTGTCTATTACTATTCATTCAGATAAAAACTAGTTTTCATATACGACAAATATACGTTAAAACTAAAGATTAAGTTATGACATTAAGTCGAAATAGCTCTAGTTAATATTACGAAAATTGCTTTCCCAGAGCATTGGTCATATGATTAAACAAATTGGTCAGCGGTTTTTTAACCATCATTTTTAAAAAAGCATTTACTTCGCCATCAAACACTATATACCCTTTTGTTCCACCATCTACTTCATCCATAAAAACATTCAATTTAAAGGGAAAAGGAGATTTCTCTCCAGACTTCATAATGATTTTTTCGTTTGGAATTAACTCCTCCTGAATCAAAGAAATAGTAATACCGCCTTGAACTTTAAATGAACACTCAGTTGAAGTCCCTTTAAATTCCTTAATTTCCTCTTTAGGTAAAAGAGACTCAATGTTTTCAGCATTCGATAGAAATGTATACACTTCCTTCTGTGTTGCTTTTACAACTGTTTTTTCGCTTTCAATTATCATTCGTTCTATTTTTTTATCCCCAGTTGTCAGGTGATAGTCTCCACTCTCTTAATGAATCTATATCACTTTTAGAGATTGCTCCTTGCTCTAAAGCTTTCTCTATCAACACTTCGTAATTAGAAAGTACCTTTAACGAGCAATTAGCATCTTTGAAGGACTCTTTTGCTTTATTAAAACCATAACTAAAAATAGCTACAACTCCTTTTACTTTCAATTTAGCTTCTCTCAAAGCTTCAACGGCTTTTAAGCTACTCCCTCCGGTAGAAATCAAATCTTCAACCACTACAACATTATGATCTTCAGTATAATCGCCTTCGATCATATTTTCTAACCCGTGACCTTTCGGTGAAGATCTCACATAAATAAATGGTACTCCTAACTCTTGGGCTACCAGAACACCATGTGCAATACCTCCTGTGGCAACACCCGCAATCAAATCTGGTTTGCCATATTCCTCTAAGATTTGCTGGGTAAAACTCTGACGAATAAAAGTCCTAACGTTAGGATAAGACAAAGTTTTGCGATTATCGCAGTAAATAGGAGACTTCCAACCTGAAGACCAAGTAAATGGATCATTTGGTTGAAGCTTGATTGCTTTAATTTGAAGTAAATATTCTGCTATCTTTGTAGCATTATCAATATCTGTAATCATAGCGGCAAATGTATAAAGTTTTTGTAGATAATATTCCGATTTACTTCGAAAAAGAAATGAATTTTCACTCAAATCTACCAAATAAATATTTTCCTGTTTTAGCTCCCGAAAAATACAACAATCTCGTTAAACATATAAATTCTTTAGATAAAAACAACAAAATAATCGTTCAGTCATCAAAACCTTATTCTACGCTTAAGAGATTTTTTAGCGACTTTAAATACTTAGAAGCTTCAGGTGGTTTAGTTTATAATCCACTTGAGAACAAATACTTATTCATTAAGAGAAATGGTTTTTGGGATATCCCTAAAGGTAAAATAGAGAAAGGGGAAGAAAAAGAACATGCCGCTATTCGAGAAGTGCGAGAAGAGTGTGGTTTCAACGAAATTCTGTTAAAAGATTTAATTACTGAAACCTACCACACTTATTTTGCCCATGGTAAACATCATCTAAAAAGAACCTTTTGGTATTCAATGGAAAGCAGTGATATAAAACATCTAACTCCACAATTTGAAGAAGGAATATCTGAGCTAATTTGGCTAAAGAAAGAGGAATGGAACATGATTCGTCAAAACACATTTAAGTCTATTTCAGTAGTTCTAGATATAGTTCAAAAATCATTCTAAATTTACTTCAGAGGTGAGATTAATAGATATCACTTAGCTATTATGGATAAAAGTAAAAATGGAAAATTGTAATATTCTATAAATCCAATTACAACTGAACTTAGAACAATCAGTAAATAAGAAGAAGCAAAACTTAAAGATATCAATTCAAATTTCAATTTTCTAAAAACAATCACAAAAAATGTGTTAACCAAAAGTGCGACTAGTAAATAAATGAAACTACTGACAAAATAAGACAGAGCTATACTGAACCAAAACGATCCTTGCGTACTGTATTTCGGAATAAAATAAACGTATTTAAACAGATAAAAGCCAAGAATTACAATTAACGTAAAACCGATTGAAAGCAAAACCTGATTAATACCCCCTGAAAATTTCATGTTACAAAATTAGTTGAATTCAATTAAACATTATTTCGTGTCAATTTGACTGGCCAAATAAGCTCGAAACGCCATATTGTCACTAGCATAGCACCTAATTACAATTGGAGCACTTTTTGACTAAGCTAAATCAAAAAATAAACTGAAAATGGATATAAATAAATGGACAACTAAAACGCAGATGGCGGTAAACGAAGGTCAGAAATTGGCGCTCGAAAACGGTCAGCAAGCGATTGAAACAGGTCACATCTTTAGGGGGATGATCCAAGTAGACGATAGTGTCATTCCATTTATCTTTAAAGAGCTAAATAGTAGCTTAGAGACTTTTAGTCAAGCTTTGGATAGTATAATAAAATCATATCCAAAAGTTGAAGGCGGAAGTCAACCTTATCTAAGCAATACGCTTCAACGCGTATTTAATTATGGGATGAATGAAATGAAAAATTTCAAGGATGAATTTTTATCACTGGAGATTTTACTTTACTCCCTTCTAGACGCCAACGACCAAGTTGCGCGACTGATGAAGGATAATAACTTTAATAAATCTAACCTCAAAAATGCAATTATGAAATTAAGAGATGGTGAGTCTGTCGATTCTCAAGGAAAAGACGGAACATATAAATCGTTGGACAAATTTGCCAACAATTTAAACGAAATGGCCAAAAATGGGAAGCTAGACCCAATCATTGGTCGTGATGAAGAAATTCGTCGTGTACTACAAATTTTAACGCGACGTACTAAAAACAACCCGATAATGATCGGTGAAGCGGGCGTTGGTAAAACAGCAATTGCTGAAGGAATAGCACAACGAATTGTTTCTGAGGATGTTCCTGAGAATTTAAAATCAAAAGTCGTTTACGCCCTAGATATGGGAGCCCTTGTTGCAGGTGCAAAATACAAAGGTGAATTTGAAGAGCGCTTGAAAGCAGTAGTTAACGAAGTAATCAAATCAGATGGTGAAATTATCTTATTTATTGATGAGATTCACACGCTGGTTGGTGCTGGCGGCGGTGGCGAGGGTGCTATGGATGCCGCAAATATTCTTAAACCTGCTTTGGCTCGAGGTGAACTTCGCGCTGTGGGTGCAACGACTTTGGATGAGTACCAAAAATACTTCGAAAAAGACAAAGCCCTTGTGCGTAGATTTCAAACTGTATTAATTGATGAGCCAACCACAGAGGATGCAATTTCAATACTCCGAGGTATTAAAGAAAAGTATGAAAACCACCATAAAGTATTAATCAAAGATGATGCAATAATTTCTGCCGTCGAGTTATCTCAGCGTTATATTACTGATCGTCAACTACCCGATAAGGCCATTGACTTGATTGATGAGGCAGCTTCAAAGTTACGTATGGAAATCAATTCCAAACCAGAGGAATTGGACGAGTTGGAACGTCGTATTATGCAAATTGAAATCGAACGCGAGGCTATAAAACGTGAAGGCGACAATAAAAAACTTGCTGACTTAAAAGCAGATCTAGCCAACTTAAGTGAGCAGCGTGACGAATTCTTAGGAAAGTGGAAGGCTGAAAAAGACCTCATTGATAAGGTTCAAAATTCGAAAGAGGAAACTGAACAAGTTAAACTTGAAGCAGACCAAGCGGAAAGAGCTGGTGATTATGGTAAAGTCGCTGAGTTGAGATATGGCAAACTTAAAGAACTTGAAGCAGCCGTTGAAGAAGGAAAACAAGAACTTATAAAGCTTCAGTCTAATGCTAAGATGATTAAGGAAGAAGTGGATGCTGAAGAAATTGCTTATGTAGTTTCTAAATGGACTGGTATTCCTGTTTCAAAAATGCTGGAAAGCGATCGAGCTAAACTACTGAGACTTGAAGACGAATTAAGAAAACGAGTTGTTGGGCAAGAGGAAGCAATTGAAGCTGTTTCCGATGCAGTAAGGAGAAATCGTGCAGGACTTCAAAACCCAAATCGACCAATCGGTTCATTCCTTTTCATGGGTACAACAGGTGTTGGTAAGACAGAACTTGCAAAAACATTGGCTGAATATTTATTCAACGATGAAAACGCAATGACTCGAATCGACATGAGTGAATATCAAGAAAAACACAGCGTGAGTAGACTAGTTGGAGCACCTCCAGGATACGTGGGATATGATGAGGGCGGTCAATTGACCGAAGCTGTAAGACGTCGTCCCTACTCTATCATTCTACTTGATGAGATCGAAAAAGCACATCCAGATGTGTTCAATATACTATTGCAAGTATTGGATGATGGAAGGTTAACCGACAATAAAGGTCGTTTAGTCAACTTTAAAAATACAATCATCATCATGACTACCAATATGGGGGCTAGTATCATACAGGAGAATTTCGATGGTGCAAAAGGTGCTGAATTACCAAGAATTAAAGAAAAAACTCAAATGGAGTTGCTTGAGTTTCTAAAACAAGAAATACGTCCGGAGTTTTTGAATAGAATTGACGAGCAGATCCTGTTTACTCCATTAACAAAAGATGATACAAAGCAAATTGTAGAAATACAGTTGAGAAATCTTAAGGAACAACTTAAGAAAAGTCATATAAACTTAATTGTTAAAGACGATGTGATCGAATGGATAGCAGAAGCTGGTCACGACCCACATTTTGGTGCAAGACCAGTAAAACGTGTAATTCAAAAGAGTATACTTAATGAGTTATCAAAAGATTTACTAGCCCAAAAAATTGATACTTCTCAAAATGTAATAGTAGATTTCTTTGATGGAAAAGTAGTATTTAGAAAGCCAATTTCTGAAGATGAAGAGGCTTCTTCTTTAGAAGTTTAATTAAATTCTTATAAACTTTATTTGCACCCTATACTCTTTTGAGTTTAGGGTGTTTTTTATTTTATGTGATAAAGACCTTTCAATAGCATAGAATATCATGTCTTAAAAAAAAATTGTATCATTGCTATACTGATTGAATTCCAACATCTTGAAACAAATAGGAATATATTTAATTTTCACCTTTAGTTGCTTAGTTGTCGTTTTTACGGCAAGTGCTCAGGACAATGGAAAGGATAGTTTGATCAACTTATTGAAAAGAACTAATTCTTTGGAGAAGAGAACAAAGATACTCTTCGAGTTAGGGGAATTTCATTACCTCAGTAACAACGATTCTGCTGTTTACTATTATAAAAAAGCGCAAAAATTAAGTAAAGAAATTAATGACTCTATCTATTTCGCTGCTTCCACGATTCAGTTGGGAAGGACTTACAGGTATATTGATCCGGTTAAATTTGCTGAATACACCATGGAGGCTCAGGTTGCTGCAAAAAAAAGTGGCGATCACCATAACATAACGCAGTCCAATCGTCTTCTAGCTTTACTCTATAGGTCTCAAAAAGAACTAGATAAAGCGATGGATGTTTACAAAAAGATACTAGTCAGTTCCAAACATGCTAATGACAGCTTGGAGATCGCTTGGACCTATAATGGAATTGGCATTATCCATATGATGAAAAGCGAGTATGATGAAGGGCTTGAATACTGGAAAAAATCCTTAGAGTTAAAACTAAGACTAGGTGATATTCATGGCGCTTCTTCGACGATGTCAAACATTGGATTATACTATAAAGACATCAATCGATTTGAGGAAGCTAAAAAGTACATTCTCGAGTCACTAAAATTAGATAGTGCATCTAACAATTATGAGTCTGCCGCATTTAACTTGTCAAATTTAGGCAGCCTCTATACTAAAACTAATGAATTCAATAAAGGAATTGAAGCCTTTAAAAGTTCACTGGCTTTTTCAGACTCAACAAATAATTATTTCGATAAAAAAGAAACTCTCCTTGGGCTTTACAAGCTATATAAGAAAAAAGGAGATCATTCGAACGCACTAGATACACACGAAGATTATGTTGAAATCTTAGAGGCTGAATTTGACAAAAATAATTCTGAAATCATTAAGTCTTTAACCACAAAATTTGAAACTGAAAAAAAAGAACAGCAACTTGCAATTATTTCAGCTGAAAATAAATTAATTCAAAGCAATTTCAATTACGTTTTGATTTTTTTAGTACTAATTTCAGTTGGTTTAATCGCTATTATTTTTATCCTCAGAAAAGTAAGAAGAGCGAAAAAACAAGTTGAAAATCAGCGGCACCTTATCCAACAAAAGAATGATGAAATAATGGATTCAATTAGGTATGCTAAACGATTACAAGATGCAATTCTTCCATCACGTACCGAAATAAAGAAGTCGCTTAAGCATCACTTCATCTATTTCAATCCCAAAGATATTGTGGCAGGTGATTTTTATTGGTTTGAAAAAGTGAAAAATCACACTTTCTTTGCTGTTGCTGACTGTACAGGGCATGGTGTGCCTGGAGCGATAGTAAGTGTTGTTTGCTCCAATGCTTTAACAAAAGTAGTGCTCGAAGAAAAAGAATATACCCCTTCCATTATTCTGGACAGAGCTAAAGAAATTATCATAGATCAATTTAAAAAAAGCGGTGAAAAAGTAAATGATGGAATGGATATTTCTCTTTGTAGACTAGACACAGAGACTAATCAATTAGAATGGGCAGGTGCACACAATCCATTATGGGTTATTCGTCAAAAAAACAATATTGATTCTGAATCTATAAATAGCATAAAAATTGAAGACTTTAATGATTGTACCTTATTAGAGTATAAAGCGGACAAGCAACCAGTAGGCAATTTTGAATATGGTAAACCATTTAGAAACAATCTAATTCAACTATACCCTGAAGACGAACTCTATTTATTCACAGATGGATTTGCTGATCAATTTGGGGGTGAAAAAGGTAAAAAGTATAAGTCTGGAACTCTTAAAAAGTTTTTAATAAAAATTAGAGATGTATCAACTGAAAAACAAGAAGAATTAATCTCGAAAGAATTTCAAAATTGGAAAAGTCACCATGAACAAGTGGACGATGTCTGCTTAATGGGAGTTAAAATTAAATAATAACAAAAAACCAATTGATTGACACTTTTTTATGGTTACTTCATAAAGTTCAAAATGCTCTCTGCTACCTTATCACTAGCTCCTCCCTTCCCTAGAATTTGTATCAAATCGTCGTAGTCAGCATTCAATTGTTTAAATTTTTCTCCTTTTGGTAATACCTTTAATAATTCACTCTTAATGTTCTTAGAGTTACACTCCGATTGAATTAGCTCTTTAACAGCTTCTCTATTCAAAATAAGATTAACAAGACTGATATAGTCAATTTTCACCAATCGTTTAGCAATTTGATAGGAAATAGGTGATCCTTTGTAGCAAACAACTTGAGGAACTCTGAACAAAGCTGTTTCTAAAGTTGCAGTGCCAGAGGTTACCAATGCTGCTGTTGATAAAGTTAGAATATCGTATGTTGCTCCATGAATAACTTTAATATTATCATATAGCTTCATATACGGTTTATAAAAATCAGGATCTAATGCTGGAGCACCTGCAACGATAAATTGATAATCCTCAAAAGACTTGAGACTATTCAGCATAATTGGGAGTTTCGTATTTACTTCTTGCTTACGACTACCGGGTAATAGTGCTATAATTGGTCGCTCGTCCAAATTATGTTTTTCGCGTAAATCAAGTTCTTCTATTTTCTCTTGATATTGATCAATTGCATCTAAAAGTGGATGACCGACATAATCTACCTCGACATCAAATTGAGCATAAAACGATTTTTCAAATGGTAGGATAACAAACATTTTGTCAACTACCTTTTTGATTTTGTACACTCTTTTTTGTTTCCAGGCCCAAACTTGAGGTGATATATAATAAATCACCTTAATACCATTTTCCTTAGCCCAGCTAGCAATTCTTAAATTAAATCCAGGGTAATCAACCAATATTATTGCATCAGGTTTATAGTCTGAAATATCGTTTTTGCAAAATCGAATATTACCAAGGATAGTACGTAGGTTCGCAACAACTTCAATGAACCCCATAAACGCGAGATCTTGAATATGTTTAACTGGTTTACCAGCAACTGAAGCCATATGATCACCTCCCCAAAATCGGAATTCGATGTCCTTTGATTTTTGTTTTAAGGCTTTCATCATATTTGCTGCGTGCAAATCTCCTGATGCTTCTCCTGCTATGACGTAATACTTTTTCACCAAATTAATGAAATTACAATGGGAACAGCTAAAGTTAATGTAGCGGCTACCAAACCAAATGTCATTTTATCCCATCTCCATTGAAAATTTGTAAAATAGAACAACACTAAGTTTGGGATCAATGGAAAAATCAACAGATCGTTTCTATTTCCACTATGATAAGCCATGTAGTAGTATAGTTGTTCGAAACTTTTGTTTCCATACTTTATTTGCCAAAACAAAAAGAATGCTATAATAGGCAAAATTGCACCTAATAATACTCCAATCTTTGTCTTATCCAGCTTTTTTCCAAATTTATCTGAAAAACTCATATTCCTTTAATTAAATGTCCCATTGGTTAATTTCACTCACCGCATGGTAAGCCGTCATATCAAATTGAGTAGGGACAATACTCACATATCCGTGATCTAATGCCCAAATATCAGTATCCTCACTTCGATCCGATCTGTTAAACTCTCCTTTCAACCAATAATAAGGTTTTCCAAATTGATCTTGTCGTTTGTCGAAACTATCTTCCCAATATGCTTTTGCTTGTCGACAAATTTTAATTCCCTGAATCTCTCCCTCTGGTAATTGAGGGATATTCACATTTAAACACATTCCTTTTGGAAATTGATTTTTCAATACTTTATCCATTACTTTTCGAACAGCCCATTGAGAACCACTAAAATCAGCATCAGCGTCAAAATCTAAAAGTGAAAATCCTATTGAAGGTATATCTTCCATAGCTCCTTCAACGGCTGCAGACATAGTTCCAGAATAAAGTACATTCGAAGCACTATTCTCTCCGTGATTTATTCCTGATACTAATACGTCTGGTTTTCTATGTAACACTTGTGAAATCGCTAACTTAACACAATCTACCGGAGTTCCCGTACAAGTAAAAGCATCATAATTAGGATATAGCGTAGATTTATTTAATCGAAGAATATTATTTACTGTAATCGCATGCCCCATACCAGACTGAGGTTTGTCTGGAGCAACAATTACGACATCACCGAAAGTCTCAACAGCTTCAATTAGACTTCTCAATCCTTTTGCTTGAATTCCGTCGTCATTAGTTACTAAAATTAAAGGTCTATCGTTTGCCATTTCTGTAGATTTCTCAATTTTCCACGAAATTAATCAAATTGATACTACTTTAACTTTCAGAGATACTTTTTTTCGTAACAAACAAACTCATGATATGAAAAGGAAAAATATACTTCTACTAATAAAATATATATACTTTTGCGTCGTTAATGAAAAACTTATGAAGCTAAAAGGCCTCAGTTAATTTTTAAAAACTATTTTTGGGAATTTTTAAATAATGTCCAAAATATTAAGCCCATTCATTTATTATGTGCTAGTGATTCCAATCTCTCACTTGCCATTCCGCGTGCTTTATTTTGTTTCGAATATCGTTTACTTAATACTTTACTATATAGTAGGTTACCGAAAAAAAGTGGTTAAAGAAAATCTTAAAAACTCATTTCCACATTTAACTGAGAATGAACTAAAGCGAATAGAAAAGAAGTTTTACAAACATTTTGCGGATTTTCTGGTTGAGAGTACAAAATCACTAACTATCTCTGACAAAGACATTAAAGAAAGATGTGCACTGATCAACCCTGAAATACTCTATAAATATCACGAACAAGGTAAAAACGTTATCGTATTGTGTGGACATTATAATAATTGGGAATACTATGCTGTAGGAATTGCTCAACAAATGAAACACAAAACTATAGCTGCCTATCGCCCATTAAAAAATAAATTTTTCGATAAAGTCATCTTAAAGTCAAGACAAAGATTTGGGATGAACATGCTCAGCATGAGGGAAGTACCTCGTTTTTTCAGGTCTAATATTGGAAAGGAACCCACGTTGAGTATCATGATGAACGATCAGTCACCTGGAAATCCAAAAACAGCCTACTGGAATACGTTTTTAAATCAAGATACAGGTTGGATGAAAGGTGCTGAAAAGTTAGCAATTAGGTATGATCAAGTTGTTTTATTTGGTTGTATTCGAAAAAAGAAACGTGGTTTTTACGAAGTTACTTTCTACCCTATCTCAGATGACGTTAGTAAGGAAAAAGAAGGTTATGTTCTGGACAAACACGCTGAATACCTTGAGATGGTAATTAAAGAACACCCTGAATATTGGTTGTGGTCACACAAAAGATGGAAACACGACAAATGTGATTAGTCCCATTTGTTCCCTAATCTTTCATTCTCTTCTTCGATTAGTTTTTTCCAATCATTACTTCCATCATCAGAATCTTGAATAATTGTCTTATAGTCTGTCTTAGACAAGTCGTAAACTTCAATCTCATGTCCCAAATATTCCTCAATTTCAACCAGCAATGGTAATTCATCCTCACTACAAAATGAAATAGCAAACCCTTTGTCTTTTCCTCTTCCCGTTCTACCAACGCGGTGCACATAATTGTCAGGTTGTTCTGGCAAATCGTAATTTATTACTGCATGTACTCCTTTTATATCTATACCTCTGGCAGCAACATCAGTCGTTATCAAAATTTTTAAATCGTCTTTTTTAAACTCATTTAAAATTTCAAAGCGAGCTTTTTGATCAACGTCACCATGAATTGTCTTTGAAGTTATTGCCACGCGTTCCATAGCTTTTACAACTCGCTCTGCACGTACTTTCGTTCTTACAAAAACTAAAATTTTCTTCTCAGCATTCTCTTTTATGATGTTTTCAAGAAAGAAACGCTTATCGTCCATTTCAACATGAGCTACAGCATGATCGATATTTTTAGCAACAGGATTTTTAGGAGAAATTTGAATTCGAATTGCATTTCTTACTAAGTCATATGCAATTTTTTTAATTTCTTTATTAATGGTAGCCGAAAAGAATAGAGTTTGACGTTTTTGTGGGATATGTCTCATTAAGTCTCTAATGTCTTTAACAAAACCTAAATCAAGCATATGATCAGCCTCATCTAACACTAACGTTTGCAGTTTGTCTAATTGTAAAAAACCTTGAGAACATAAGTCAAACAATCTTCCCGGAGTTGAAATCACTACATCTACTCCATTTTTCAAATCTTCAATTTGATCCTCTTGTTCAACTCCACCTAATAGAGCCCGCGACCTCACTTTTGTTTCTTTTCCTACCTCTTCAAAAACTTCCTGAATCTGAACAGCCAACTCACGTGTAGGTACCATCACCAGGCATCGTACAAAATGAAATTCGTTTTTTTCAAGTTCATTATGTATAGCATTCAATGTTGGAATTACAAAACTCGCCGTTTTTCCAGTCCCCGTTTGTGCAATTGCTAACACATCTTCTCCTTCTAATATTGGCTTAATTGCCTTAAATTGAATATCAGTTGGCCTCACCCACCCTAAGGTTTTGATCTGAGATTTAATGACTTTTGAAATGGGATAATCTTTGAATTTCATTCTAATAGAATTTTACGCAAATTTAGTCAAAACACTTCAGTGAATCACTAGAATATTAGAGGAATAGACGGAATAAATTATTTGGTCATTTTCGCAAAATCCTTTGCAAAATAGGTCAAAATAGAACTTGCCCCTGCTCTTCTCATACTTAGTAAGGTTTCTTGAACAGATGATTCATAATTCAACCAGCCTTTTTGAGCTGCAGCACACAACATTGCATATTCACCAGAAACATTATACGCAGTAACGGGTAAAGTAAAATTCTCATTGAGTATATGAATTATATCAAGATAAGCCAGTGCAGGTTTCACCATAAGAAAGTCAGCACCCTCTTCAACATCCAACATAGCTTCAAGAATTGCTTCCTTTTTATTTGCCGGATTCATTTGATATGTTTTTTTATCACCTGCCTTTGGAGCAGAATCTAAAGCATCCCTAAAAGGACCATAAAATGCACTCGCATACTTCGCTGTATAAGACATTATACTAGTATTCGAATATCCACTCTCATCCAACATCTCACGAATAAAACCAATTCGTCCATCCATCATATCTGAGGGGCCGATTATATCAATACCAGCTTGTGCTTGAGCAACACTCATTTTAGCTAAAATCGGAAGTGTCTCATCATTTAAAATTTCTCCATTCTCAACCAATCCATCATGTCCATCTGTACTATATGGGTCTAGTGCCACATCACTCATTAAAGTAATACTAGGAAACTCCCTTTTTAGATTTTTTATTACTTCTAAATAAAAGTTATCATCGGCATAACTATAAGTGGCTACTTTATCTTTTTTAACTTCTTGAACTACTGGAAATAATACGAAATTTTGGACACCTAGTTTAACACACTCCTCCACCTCTTTGATAATTAAGTCTTTACTCCATCTAAAAATATTAGGCATTGATGAAATCTCCGTCTTCTTGTTTTCCTCATCTGTAACAAAAAGTGGATAAATCAGGTGGTTCACCGATAAATGTGATTCTTCAATCATATTGCGAATTGCCGATGATTTTCTATTTCTCCTAGGTCTTGTATACATATTTGTAAGAAGTTTAAATGATTCTACTAAATTAGAAAGAAAACTATCTTGATTAGGAAAAAAATATTTTTTTTAGGAAAAACTTATGATTTTCACTCTTAGGTATTAATTTTTATTATTTTAGCATACGATTTAAACAATTTAAGCACAATGAATTTACATAAAAAATTATTACTCTTAGGAGCAGCATCTTGTTTCATGTTTGCTTCTTGCGAAGACAACCCAACTGACACGGTTGAGGATGAAGGTAAAAAGAAAGTAAATAAAGATTTACTAGACCCGGATCGATCGTTCAATACAACATTCGATGGAAAACTGTTTTCAGTTCCTTCTCCTGTTCAAACAGCGTTACTAATTAAAGAGTTGAAAATTCCGTTTAATGAATCCTTATTGAACCCGAATGAAAATATTAGTAACTATTCTAAAATGAACTCTAAGGCTTTAAATCTAGGTATTTATGGTGCGGACTTAGGTTATGTTACATTATACGATCAAAATGCAAAAGCAATTTCTTATTTAAGTACTGTTGAATCATTAGCTAAAGATTTAGGTATCTCTGGTGCCTTTGACAAATCTTTTTTAGAGCGATTTGAAGCAAATAGCGACAATGAAGATAGCATGTTAGTTATTCTAACTGATGCGTTTAGAAAAGGAGATAGTTTCCTTAAAGAAAATGAACGCAAAAATACTTCTGCACTTATTTTAACGGGAGGTTGGTTAGAATCTATGCATTTCGCAACAAAGCTTTACCAAGAAAGTAAAGAAAATAAAATCTTGATGCGTATCGGTGAGCAGAAACAATCCTTAGAAACAATTATAGAGCTTTTAGAAAAATACAACGAAGACGGAGAAAGTGATAATATTATTGCCGATTTCAAAGCTCTCAATGAATCATTTCAAAAGATCAATGTCTCTTACAAATATGTTGAGCCTGTAACTGACGTTGACAACAAAATAACTACGATTAAGAATAAAATGGTTATAGATTTAGGTGATGAGTTAACAAAAGAAATAATTGAAAAAGTTTCATCGATTAGAGAAAAAGTAATTTCATCACAAGAAGGATAATTATTTATTTAAGAAAAAGAATTAAGACCATGAAAAAGATATTATTTATAGGATTTATTTTAACACTTGTAACTTCTTTTAACGTTCAAGCTCAGGACTGTGATTCAATCTATAGAGTTGTTGAACAATACTTAGTAGAAAATGATGAAGGAAGAGTTTTTGTTTCAGACGGACAAGTTTATACTGCTTTTCTAGATAATGAAAAAGCAGAGTTTAAGACTACATTGTACGGAGGATCTGTATATAGAATCGCAGCATCTGCAGGAACTAGAGATGATTACGCCATATTTACAATTCGCGATATGGACGATAACATTTTGTTTACTAACCGTGATCAATTAAACAGTCCATATTGGGATTTCAAAATTGAATCAACAGTTCCAGTATTAGTGCAGACAGAATTAGATACAGACAAGAAAATCACAGGTTGTGTTGTCATGATGATTGGATTCTTAAAGTAGAACTTTTGAATTATGAGCGATAGAATTCTACGAGCCTTGATGCAACTTTTCGCTATTATTGCGAGAGTTGATGAGGTTTCAGATGATGATATCGACTATGATAAAATAACTAGTTCAAGAGGTCGAAAAGTAGTAGAGTTATTCCTGAGCCAAGAACTCAACAACGAACTTGTTGAACAGTATCTTAAAGTTTTTGATGAGTACCTAAATACGCATCATGGCATTAAAAAGAAGAAAGATGGAAAAAAGAAGCGTACTTCTGTTAATTCCGTTAAGATTCTTCGTATTTGTTCAGAGATTAATAAGGAACTCACCCAGCGGCAAAAATTCATTGTTCTCATAAGAATCATAGAATTCATTCAAGCTAACGAAAATGTTTCTGAACAAGAATTAGAGTTTGTAAATACGGTGGGCGACGCTTTCAACGTCAATCAAGAAGAATATAATACGATTTACAACTTTGTTGAGGCTGATACAGTTAAGTTACTTGACGTTCCCAACGTTATGTATATTAGCTCTAAAGTTTCCGATCGCTGGAAAGAGGCGAAACAAATGGTTGTTGATGGACTCGATGGGAAAATTGGCGTCCTCCGTGTAGAAAGTATAAATCTTTTCTTTTTTAGATACTTAGGAGATGACCAGGTTACTTTAAATGGTCAAATTGTACCAAACGATCGACAGCATATTTTCACCCCTGGCTCCACAATTAGAACTCCTAAAATAAATCCAATATATTACTCTGATATTATTTCTCGCTTTATGAGCGATGATTCTACAGAGAATATTGTTTTTAAATGCGAAAGTGTAGAATACAGATTTCCCAATAATGAAATAGGATTACATAATATAAATTTTGCCGAAAGTAGTGGTGGCTTAATTGGTATTATGGGTGGTTCTGGCGCAGGTAAATCAACTTTACTTAATGTCTTAAATGGGAATTACACTCCTTTCTCAGGAAAAGTTACTATTAACGGTATAGATATACACCACGATAAAAATGAAATTGAAGGTGTTATAGGATTTATTTCACAGGACGATTTACTAATTGAGGAACTTACCGTATTCCAAAATTTATTTTTTAATGCAAAACTTTGCTTTAAGGAGTTATCGGAAAAACAAATCGCGAGACGTGTAATCAAAATTCTAAAAGCAATTGGATTATACGAAAGTAAAGACCTTAAAGTTGGTAATCCTTTAGAGAAAACAATATCTGGTGGTCAGCGTAAAAGGTTGAATATAGCGTTAGAGTTAATTCGTGAACCAAGTGTACTCTTTGTGGATGAACCAACCTCTGGATTAAGTTCAAGAGACTCTGAAAACATAATGGATTTACTAAAAGAACTTGCATTAAAAGGCAAGTTAGTTTTTGTAGTTATTCACCAGCCCTCATCTGACATTTTTAAAATGTTTGATCGACTAATGTTGCTGGATCAAGGAGGTTATCCTATTTTTTATGGTAACCCTATTGATAGTGTCGTTCATTTTAAAACTCAAATCAATCACGCGAATTGCGAGGAACGTGAATGCCCAGTTTGCGGTAATGTAAATCCTGAACAAATTTTCAATATCATTGAAGCTAAGGTTGTTGATGAATTTGGAAATCAAACTGCTAAAAGAAAAACATCTCCCAAGGAATGGAATAAGTATTATAGGAAAAATCATTCCGATACAACTGTTGATGACACGAATGAAAGACCTCACGTTATTCACCAGATTCCAAATAAGTGGAAGCAATTTAAAGTATATTTCATCAGGGATATCTTATCGAAACTAACAAATAAGCAATATATTTTAATCAATACAATTGAAGCACCTATTCTCGCTTTAATACTTGGTTTCTTTGTGAAGTATTTCGGTACGACTAAAGACGGTATGAAATATACCTTTGAAAATAGTGAGAACATTCCTCAATTTCTATTTATTGCTGTTGTTGTGGCTTTGTTTCTGGGCTTAACTGTAGCTGCTGAAGAGATAATAAAAGATCAAAAGATTTTAAAAAGAGAATCGTTCTTGAACTTATCCAAAGGCAGTTATTTGTTTTCCAAGATTTCAATAATGTTTATCATATCTGCTGTTCAAACATTCTTATTTGTACTTATAGGGAATTTTATTCTAGAAATTAAAGGAATGTGGCTGGAATACTGGTTAATACTATTCTCCACCTCCTGTTTCGCCAATTTGTTAGGTCTAAATATTTCTTCAACCTTTAACTCCGCAAAGGTGATATACATATTAATACCTATAATGATTATTCCTCAACTTCTTTTTAGTGGAGTTATTGTGAAGTTTGATAAATTACACCCTGTATTTTCGCAGGAAGACAGTGTTCCCTGGATAGGAAATGTAATGGCTTCCAGATGGGCGTATGAGGCATTGGCAGTAACACAATACAAACGCAATAACTTTGAAGCACCTTTTTATAGTGTGAAACAAATGGAAAGTGAAGCTGCTTGGAAAAGAGATTATTGGTTACCCGAAATGAGAAACCTTCAAAGCCTGGTATACAAATATGCTGATGATGAGGATAAAAAAGAAGAGGTTAATCAGGCAAAAACAGTTCTTATCAATGAAATTCAGAAGGAAGAGCGACTATATGATCCTAGTGACAACTTTGTATGTGAAGGATGTGTCAATGCCTTAAGCAACAATCAATGGGACAATGAAGTTAACGCTAATTTGACTAATTATCTAAAAATTCTTAAGAAAATTTATAACGCAGAAGTAAACGAAGCTCTTGACAAGAAATCTAAAATTCTAAATAAAATTGGAGTAGAAAAGTATCAATCCTTAAAGGCTGATTACTACAATGAGTCGTTATCTGATTTTGTAACCAATAGAAATGACTTAGATAAAATCATTCAAATGAATGGAAAATTAATTCAGAAATCTGATCCTATTTATCAAATCCCACGTGGAAAATCTTTTTTTGAAGCCCAATTTTACGCACCAGGTAAAAACATTTTTGGCATTTACGTTTCAACATTTGTAGCGAACATTTTAATGTTGTGGTTTATGACAATTCTCTTTGTAATTACTCTATACTTTGACTTCTTTAGGAAGTTAATAGAAGGAATTGAGAATTTAATTAGTAGAATTAGAAGTTAACACCTTACAACCACTTCATTTTTGTAAACCACATTTTTAATTGTTTTTTTTAAGTCTAACTCTTAATTTCCAATTTCTTTCTTATATCAATTTAAGATATTAATTCTGATTTTCAAACATCACAGTAAATAGTTAAAAACTCTTTACTAAATAGAGCTATTCGCTTGCCTTTAAAAATGTATTTTTGCATTATGAGTTTAAATTCATTCGTTCCATATTATTTTAAACGTCTTATTAAACGAATGGGGATCACCCTGTTAATGCTTACCATAACACGTATCATTTTCTATATTTCAAATCATCAAAACTTCCAATCTGTTTCGTTTTTTGATTTTATCGCGGGAATATGGATGGATTGTATTGCTATTGGTATATGGTTTATTCCTTTTTATGGGCTTTCACTTCTTCCTCAACCATTTCGAGCCACTCGCTTCTTTCAACTCTTTCTAAAAGGATTATTTCATCTAATCAATACGTTGATGATTGCGTTTAATTTACTTGACGTAGAATACTTTAAATATACGGCTAAAAGAAGTACTTCCGACTTATTTACTTTTGTAAGCGCTGGTGAAGACTTATCTCAACTTATAGGTGCTTTTTTTATTGATTTTTGGTGGTTGTTACTCACTTTGGTGATTTTAATTTGGTTGAGTAATTATCTATATAATAAAACGTGCAAAAAAATCGAAGAATCAAAAAGCTACTTGCATCAGTCTATTGTTTTCTTCGTGGGTTGTTTTTTACTTTTTATTATGGGACGCGGTGGATTTGGCTTTCGCCCAGCAGATATGCTTACAGCCTCTCAACTGACAACTCCGAGCAAAACAGCATTGGTTCTCAATACGCCTTTATCTATTATAAAAACTATTGGTAAAAAATCTTTAACAGAAGTTGACTATTACGATGACAATAGTAAATTATATAATCCAATACATAAAGGCACAAAAATTCATAAGCTTAATGAAGACTTAAATGTAATGGTGATTATTTTAGAAAGCTTTGGTAATGAATGGCTCGGCAAGAAAACAGGTGATCCTTTCACTCCATTTCTTGACTCACTTATAGATGAATCCCTATACTTCAGTAATGCCTTTGCTAATGGGAAGAAGTCTATAGAGGCAGTACCAGCAATTTTTGGGAGTATTCCTAGTCTTCTCGACAATCCATACATTTCATCACATTACGGAATGAATCAAATCGAATCATTACCGAAGCTATTAAAAGAAAAAGGCTATAGTTCTGCTTTCTACCATGGTGCAACAAATGGGTCGATGAAGTTCGATGTGTTTGCCTCTCATGCTGGATTTGATAAATATTTTGGTAGAAATGAATACAATAATGAAGCTCATACAGATGATACCTGGGGAGTTTTAGATGAACATTTCATGCCCTGGACTGCTCAAAGCGTCACGAAAGAATTAAAAGAACCTTTTTTAGCAAGTTTATTTACCCTTTCTTCGCATCACCCCTATTTTGTGCCCGAAGAACATCGAGGTGTTTTACCCAAAAGTTCTCATCCAATGGGGCAATCTATCGCTTATGGGGATATGAGTTTGCGGTTATTCTTTGAGGAAGCGAAAAAACAGCCTTGGTATGAAAATACGATTTTTGTTATTTGTGCTGATCACACTCCAGCAGGCAGAGAGTTAAAATATACGCAGCGTATTGGTATGTATCAGGTTCCTATCTTATTCTTTAGTCCAGATAAAAAAATTGTCGCTAAAAAAAGTGATCAATTATTCAATCAAATAGACATTATGCCAACCATTCTTGATTATGTTGGCTATGAATCCAGATATTATGCATTTGGAAACTCATATTTTAACACTAGAAAACCTTTTGTTATAAATTACATTAGTAACACTTACCACTTTCTAGAGAACGATTATATGATTAACTTTGTTGGTGATGAGACAGTTGGTTTATACAATTATAAAGAAGATGGGTTAATGTACTACGATTCACTGTCGTTTTATAAGGACAAAGCTCTGAGAATGGAAAAAAGATTAAAAAGTATTATTCAACGTTACAATTATGATTTAATTCATAATGATATGATTGCAAAATGAAACAGCGCATTAGATTCATAATTAATCCCATTTCTGGTGTTGGAAAAAAAAATATTCTTCCAAACCTCATCTCGCGATATATAGATGAGACTATTTTTGAATACGACATCGTTTATACTGAGTTTAGAAGACATGCAACTGAGCTTGCTAAAAATGCAGTCACTGAAGGCATAGATATAGTTTGTGCAGTTGGGGGGGATGGATCTGTCAATGAAGTTGGAATTGCTTTGATAAATACAAATACCTCACTCGCTATATTACCTACTGGTTCAGGTAATGGATTAGCCAGACATTTAAATTTATCCCTAAAGCTAAAAAAAGCCATCAAGAATTTAAACAAAGCATCTAAGAGTTCCATCGATACAGTGAAAATTGACAACAGGCATTTCATAGGAGTGGCAGGGTTTGGTTTTGATGCACTCGTTGCAGCAAAATTCGATCAGTATCACACAAGAGGTTTTTTGAGTTATGCGAAACTTGTGATAAGGGAGTTTAGAAACTTTAAAGGAATTTCAATTCGAGTGAATAATGAAGAGTATTTAGATAACTTACTGTTTTGTACTTTTGCTAATGCGTCTCAGTTTGGAAATGGATTTATAATATCTCCTAAGTCGGATATAAATGATGGTTCTTTTGAAATTGTTTGTATTAAAAATCCAAGCTTTTTTGGATTTATTTTTCTTTTGATTCGATCATACTTGGGTACAATCGATAAATCCAACTACTTTTCTTCGATTAAAGTCCACCAAGCAACGATTGAGACTCCAGAAACTAAGGCACATATTGATGGTGAACCAGTTACGTTTAATAGTAATTCACTTGCACTCAATTGCCAATCAAATAGCTTGAGTGTTCTAATAAATAATTAAAATGTTTATACAATCATCATTAGAAGAAATTTTACCATTGATCAATAAGTTAGACGATCAAGCTAAACCTAACTGGGGTAGCTTAACTCCTCAAGGAATGGTTGAACATTTAACAGATACACTTAAAATAGCAAGTGGTGAAACCCGGTACAAGCTAGTTATTCCTGAAGAAAAGTTAGAGTCGATGCAAAGATTCTTAGAGACTGATAAGGAAATGGTTCGTAACATAGAAGTTCCTTTTGCCCCAAAAGTAAGAGAACTAAGAAATGAATCTATCTCTGACGCCATTGATGAGTTTGTTGAGCAGTGGATTGCATTTGAAGAACACTATGAAAATGAAGGTACACGTGAGTTACACCCCTTTTATGGTGATTTGAATTTCGATCAATGGAAAAAGTTAAATAGCAAGCACTTAACACATCATTTTAAGCAGTTTGGTTTAATAAAATAAAGCTATGAAAGTTGATATTGAAGAAAGTTGGAAGTCAAAATTAAGTGAAGAATTTGAGCAAGCTTACTTCAAAAATTTAGCAAAATTTATCAGGACTGAGTATAAAGAAAATCAGTGTTTCCCTCCCGGTAAGCTTATTTTTTCTGCATTTAATCATTGTCCGCTCAGTAAATTGAAAGTTGTAATTATCGGACAAGATCCATATCATGGGCCTGGTCAAGCAAACGGACTGTGCTTTTCAGTAAATAATGAAGTTCCACATCCACCTTCACTTATAAATATTTTTAAAGAAATTGAAAGTGATATAGGAAAGCCTGTTCCAAATTCCGGTAACTTAGAAAGATGGGCTGATCAAGGTGTACTGCTACTTAATGCTACTCTTACTGTAAGGGCACACAGTGCTGGCTCTCATCAAAAGAAAGGATGGGAGAAATTTACAGACGCTGTGATCAAAACAATATCTGAAGAGAAAGAAGGAGTTATATTCTTGCTCTGGGGAGGCTTTGCTAAAAGCAAAACAAAATTAATTGATTCTTCCAGACATTATATATTAACGAGCGGACACCCGTCTCCACTTAGTGCTAATAGAGGGTTTTGGTTCGGAAACAAACATTTCAGTAAGGCAAATCAAATCCTTTCTAATAATGGCAAAAAACCTATTATCTGGTAGTTAGATATACCCACTATCCATTAAACTCGTGTATCCATTGTCTGTAATTATCAAATGATCCAATATTCTCAGATCCACTAGTTCACTGAAACTTAAAAAACGCTCTGTTAAATCAATGTCTTGCTGACTTGGTTTTAGGTTCCCTGATGGGTGATTATGACTCAGAATACATGCCGAGGCTTTCATTTCGATTAACGATTTAAAAATGATCTTACCGTCTGCAATTGTACCAGATCGTCCACCTTTTGATATTAGCTCGGTTTTAATGATACTATTATTTCTAGACAAACCTAAAATTCGAAATTCTTCGTGTTCTAAATCCTCAAAATATGGTTTCAAATAGCTATAGGCTTCATTACTCGAACTGATCTTTTTTAGTGGTTTCTTATCACTTTTTTTCCGTCTCCGTCCCAACTCTAATGCAGAAATCAAACTGATTGCTTTGGCAGCTCCAATTCCATTGAATTTTTCCAGATCTGCTATAGAAAGTCTTCCCAGTTTATATAGATCGTTATCTACACTATTTAAAATTTCTTGTGCGAGCTCTACCGCAGATTTCTTCTTTGTTCCTGAGCCAATTAATATAGCAATAAGTTCAGCATCTGAAAGTGCTGATTTTCCTTTGATTTGCATTTTCTCTCTCGGTCGATCATCTTCCGCCCAAGACTTTATTGATAAGGGATTTGTCGAATAAATCATAGTTATTTAGGTTATTGATTTACTCTAAGATAGGAAAAATATTTAATTGATTTTACATCAAACAAAATTATTCTGATATACAAAATAAGTTATCGTGCGTAGGTAAATCAGATATACTATTCACTTCAACTAACTTAGATTTGCGAGATTTCGAGCCTTTTAACTTGTAAAATCTATATTTTCTATTTGTTTCTTTCAGATACGAATAAAGTGCTTCTCGAGAATAGTTTTTGTGCTCAGTCTCTTCAGTACATTCGACAATTAGAATTGGAGGAGTCTGAGAACTCAATAAATTTTCAGCTCCCTTTAATGCTTCCAACTCAAATCCTTCAATGTCAATTTTCAACATATTTACATCAATATTTTCGAATACTTCATCAAGTGATACTATTTGAATATCATGACTTTTTTGTTTTGAACTTGAAGAGAGTAAACTAGCCCCTCCTCTATTTACATCCCATCGGTCATAAATTTTAGCTTCTCCACTCCTACTACTCACACCTTTCTCTAGAACTTCAATATTATTAATCGAATTCAAATTAACATTAAAGCGAAGTATTTTAACCGTATTAGGGTGTGGTTCGAAGCTAAATATCTTTCCTTGGCTACCAACCACTTTTGATGCAACGATGCTCATCAAACCAATGTTTGCTCCTACATCTACGAAACAGTCACCTTTCTTTAAATTATTTTTAATAAAGGCTAATGTGCCCGTTTCGTAGGATCCTGTATAGTAAAGTGATCGTTCAACGCCATCGTCATTTACAGGATCTATCCAAAGTTTAATCTCATCCTTAAGCTGAATTACACCCGTTTTAGTCGGAGCCAGAATTAACCATTTTGGAGCGAAGTGCGCTAACTTTCTAAATCCAGCAATATCAATATTATTCAACCAATTGATGAATGAATGACGAATTTTAAAATTGAATTCTGTTTTAATTTTAAAGGATGAATTAGACTTCATATTATATTTCCATTTGACTAATTCTTTCATCACTCTGATATCTACCTCCAGGAAAATCATCGTTGTAATCAAAATTCAACCAAACATCTCCTTTGGAATCCTGGAAATAACGAATTGGGCTATTACCCGCTTCAATGGGAAAAAGTACCGTTTTAATGACATGAGCTATATTCTCCAATTCTTTCTTATCTCCGACTTTTACTTCCGGATACATATGTCCAATACTTGTACCATTGCGTTGAGGAACTCTAGTACGAACTAACCTCACTTCTCCACCGATTGCTCGGATGCAAGCTGCTATCATTATCGAATAATCATCGCAATCACCTTTAAAGAGATTGTTATGAGCTAAACTATTAATATTTTCAGATGCTGGGGAATAGAAATCTTCACCTCTCGGATCATAGACATAAACCCATCTTGATTTAATCTCTTTAAATATTGAGAAATACTGAATAACTCTAGTGTCTCTAATTAATCCTTTATACTCTGCGAAATTAGATGTTGCCATATTTCTAGCAAACTGAACCACTATAGGGTCATTGTAGTTAATTGCTGCACGCAACTCCTCCTCTTTGGTGAAGGATTCATTCCTCATGAAAAATCGTTTTTCTAGACTTTCATCTCCTAGATTATACAGAATTTTATTATAATCGCTATACAGATCTTCTAACGTGTAAATACCAGAAAAATTCAATATTGTAACAGCAATAATTGCAAAAATTGAAATACCAATGAACACTACTTGAAAACGCTTGATAATAAAGAATAGCACAAAAAACAATACTAAGAAGAGTAGTATATGATCAATTCTAAAACCATCCTGCCCAATAGGTAGCATCATTGAAGGCATATAGCGATAGAGTAGTAAAAATAGTGGAAAGCACAGTACAACCGTTATTATCCCAACGAATAATAAGTTCATAGCATCTATCCTATATTTCTTAATTTCTTTCATAAGAACTACTCCCAAAATTATAACGACTTAAAAATTAAAATGTTTAGTCAATAATTTTCCACTGGATAATTTGTTTATCATCACTAACGGTTAAAAATGATCTATCATCTAATTTCGATATTCTATTTACTACATGTCGATGTCCACCATCTTTAAATTCAACGCGTTCAACAATCGACAAGCCATCTGTTTTCCAAAGCTTTATTGACTTGTCAAAACTTACAGAAACTAAATTTTCATCCCCATTAAAAAGTGCTAAATCATAAACGGCATAATTGTGTGCAGGAATTGATTTTAATTTACTGTTTGATTTCCAGTCCCACATAATAATATGAGCATCCTTCCCACCAGTGTATAACCTATCGTGATCAAAAACGGCACAATTTGCTCCTAGCCGATGTGCTTTTAATGTGGCAATTTCATTGTAAAAATGCGTTTCAATAATCCTAACATTCCCATCCTGTCCACAAATGGCTATATGAGATGCATTTTCATTGATAGAAATCTGTCTTATTTTACCACAGTTAAACGGTAGAGTCAAGAGCAAGTCAAAACTATCGCCATTCCAGACGCAAAAATATCCTTCTGCATCTCCAGAATAGAAGACATTATTAATCTCATCATAATTTAGGGAAAATATTGCAGATTTATGTTGAGTGAGTAGGCGTTTTTCAACCTTTTTTTCTAAATCAATAAAATGAATTCCTCCTTTTGAATTACCTATCGCTAATGTTTGATTATTATGATTAAGTGCAATTCTGAACCCAGAAAATTCCAGTTTAACAGCAAAATTATCTTGAACGCCCCTTTTTAAATCCCAACGGGCAACATATTTATCTGCACTTGTAGTATAAGCGAATAATTCATCTTTGGAAGTGACGTCATAAATTGCTGCGGCGTGTCCAGTAATCGACTTCAACTTCTCTAACTGCATAAAAATTTCATTTATTCGTCCTCATCATCATCCTCATCAGAATTGACTTGCTTAAGCCTTTCTGCATAATCTGCTGGTAAATTTTCAAAGAATGTATCACCTCTTAGACCTATTCTGAGGCATTCTAAAGGAATAACAGCATTAGGAGCTATGTTTCCTAAATTTACATTTGCACCAAACAATTTGATAAACCAAACTTGTTGGTTCTTTATAGGAGCCTCCCAAAGGATGTCTTCAGGTTTTACTTTTGAAATAATTTTATTTATCAAGAATGTATGCGCTGTTCCATTTGGCCTAAAAACACCAACGTTACCACTTTCTCTTCCCTCAGCAATCACTTTCCAAGAACCTGCTTCCAGCTCGGTACTCATCATTTTAATCCATTTATTTGGAGATATGAGTATTCCTGAATCTTTAGATCCAACTTCCGATAGAACAGTTCTATCTTTTGCCATTCTATGGATTAGATTGCATTTTTCATCATGAGGAATAATTATAGAGCCGTCTGAAATTTCAGCTAAATCTAATTTGTACTTATCTATAAGCCTTAAGTAGTCTTCAAACATTCCTCTCGCATAAAACGCTTCGAAAAGTGTTCCTCCAAAATAAGGACGTATATCGTGTTTTTTGTATAACGCAATTTTCTCCTCCAAATCATTCGTGACAAATGCAGTACCAAATCCGAACTTGACAATATCTGTTAGGTGGTGATTTGCTTCAATAAAATTTTCAGTTTCTCGTAAACTCAAACCTTTATCCATCATCATGGTAAGACCATTCTTTCTTGGTTTGTTCGTACGGTCTGGAATATATGGTAAACTAAAGTTTTTCATTCTCGTCTGTTTCATCTAATTCTTCTAATCGATTGATAAAATATTCATTCGATTTTAATTCTGGAAAATGCAAAAATAAACTTTTCGCAAGACTAGCATCGGATTGTGAAACATCTTCGAAATAAAAAATAGCATCTGATTGATTTCCAAGCATCCAAGAAACATAAACCATTGCCAATTTAGCTCCATCATTTTTTTGTAATGAAACGGTACTCTCAAATTTTTCAGCAACTAAATCACAGCTAACAAAAGAAAGGCACGACATCCACTCTAGCGCAATATCAGTATCAGACTCTTTTGATTCATGTGCTTTTCCGTAAGTTTCCAAGGCCTTTTCTAATTGACCATCGTTTTCATATGCACTTGCCAGCGCTCTCAAGTAATTATAACTATCTGGTTCAAGGTCAAGAGCCACATTTAATTCAGAAATTGCCGTTTGAAAATTCCCCATTAGGTCACTTATGATTCCTTTACCGAGCCAGGCATCACCTAAGTGAGGCAGTAAATCTGCGCTTTTAGTATACGATTCATAAGCTTTTTCATATTCGCCCATTTCTTCGTAACACTCTCCAAGAGAACAGTAAACCATTCCGTCATCACCGTCTATTTCTAAACAGCGTTTGTAATAAGTTAATGCCTTACTAAAATCATCTTGATCCATGTGAGTATTTGCCATATTGAAGTATGCAGGGGCAAATTCGTCATTTATGACAGTACAGTAATCATACGCCCATAAAGCTTTTTCTACATCCCCCATTTTAGTGTAGGCGTTCCCCAAATTATACCATGTAGTATAAGAATAGGGATCTTCATCAATATAGAATAAAAAGCTTTTTACAGCATTTTCATAATCTTCTAACTGTTCATAACAGTAGGCTAATTCGTAGATAATTGCTTCGTTTCTCTTATCGTCTTTTAATGCTTGTTCAAGCGTTGCAATAGCATCTCTAAATTTCTTTTGGTTTTCATACTCCATCGCTAGATCGAGATATATTTCTGTACGTTCGTCGCCTTCTGAGAAATCAATTGCTTTTCGGAAATATTTAATTGCTGAATCTGAATCGCGTAACTGACTATAACATGCGGCTGTTGTTAGCAACAAATCCAGATTTGGCGCGTCCATTTTTTCCAACTTGGAAAGAATTCGGATAGCACCATGTAATTCCCCCGCAAGTGACATAGCCTGAGCTTTACGTAACAAAAGTGTATTATTAAAAGGGAAATGCTTTAATGCTTGATCGGCAGCCCATTTTGCCTTTTTAAATTGATTGGCTATCAACAAATGATCTAAAATTATCTCCACTTGATCTGCATCTAAGTATTGATAATCTTGGTTTTCATACATCTGATTGAAGGTCTCTAATTGTTTATTAAAGTCTGCTCCAAACCATTCGTCCTCTTCGTCTTCAAACATAGTACAAATTTACGAATTTAAACTGTGAATAAATATTTCTAATAAGAAATACTCCCACCAAGAAACAATCTAGCGATTGTTCCTAAAATAAAGATAGGTAATCATTTTCATGTTTATACACAGTGCTGAAATTGGTTATCAACAATTAATTAACAACAAGTTATATAGTTCAATATAAAAAACTACTTGATTATTTCTTTTTCAGTTGCCTTCAAGATTCTTCTAACCTCAGTTAAATCTAAGGCTTCAGCATAAACTCTAAGAACAGGTTCAGTACCAGAAGGACGAATCATTACCCAACGATCATCTGGTAAGAAAAACTTAAAGCCATCAATAGTTTCAACTCGCTCTACTTTATAATCACCGAAAGCAGTATACTTTCCACTTTCGCAGTTTTTAATTATTTGTTGTTTTAAGTTCTCGTTGATATGCAAATCACTTCGTTCAAATTTGAATTCACCAATAATCTCATACACCTCAGCGATCAATTCTTCTAACGATTTACCAGACTTAGCCATGAATTCCCAAATTATCATCCCCATCCAAATACCATCTCTCTCGGGAATATGACCTTTTGTTGCAATACCTCCAGATTCTTCTCCCCCTAGTAATACGTCCTCCTCAATCATAATTCCAGCTACATATTTGAATCCGATTTTAACGGTTTGATGCTCTAATCCGTAGTGCTCACACATCTTGGCAATTTTAGGAGTACAACTAAATGCAGTTACTACTTTACCAGTCATCCCTTTGTACTTCACTAAATAGTGAATCAATAATAAAATAATGTGATGAGAGTCAACAAATTCGCCACTACTATTATACAATCCAATTCTATCTGCATCGCCATCCGTAGCAAGTGCCGAATCAATATTTTGTTCCTTTTTAATTAACTGTGATAATTCCTGAAGGTTCTTATCGATAGGTTCTGGGGCCTGACCTTTAAAAGACGGATTATAATCACAATGTAAATAAGTCATTTCTGGAAACAAAGGCTTTAATACATTCTGTCCTGCACCATACATTGCATCAAAAGCTAGTCTCATTCCTGAGTTTTTAATCGCTTCCAAATCAAAACTCTCTTTCACTCGATCTATATACTCCGCTTCTAAATCTACCTTAATTAAAAGACCCGATGCAGCTGCCCCCTTCAAATCAACCATATCTGGGCTAAACGAAGTTTCATCTGGAATTAAATCTTGTACCTCTTGCACTTTTTCTGGTGACAAAGGCCCTCCCTCTTTTGATTTTAATTTAAAACCACCGTAAGCTGGTGGATTATGTGAAGCTGTTAAAACAATACCTAAATCCGCTTTATATTTCGCGGCGCCTAAAGAGACCATCGGTGTTGAAACAAATCCTTCGGCATACAATACTTTTATTCCTCGTTTCAACAATGTTTGAATAGCAACATCCATGAACATAGCTCCATTAAATCGACAATCGTGTCCTATTATTATTGTTGGTGATTCAATTTTTTGTTGGTCTAGCCAATTTGCAACGCCTTCAGCTACTCTCGCAACGTTTCTTACTGTATATGTATCACCTATAACTGCTCTCCAGCCATCAGTTCCGAATTTTATTGTATCAATCACTTTATCTTATTTAAATTAAAAGACGACTAATTTAAGGATTGTTAATTGAAAAATCGTGAACTATACTTAAAAGATATAGTATGCTTAAGAATATTGTTAATTTGGCACTATGAAAAAAGCAGAAATCATATCATCTATTTTGGCTGTCTTAGCCTCAGTTGGTAATTTATATTTAGTTCCAGGAAGTGAAGCTGTATTAGTTACTTCACTTTCCACATTAGGAATTCTATACATCTTTGGAGGAATGAGTGGCTTTCAAGTCAACCTCAAAGCAGAGGCCTCTTTTGAAAACCAAATGACCCAATTTATCTATAAAATTGGCGGCTATTCGATGGCTGTATTTGCAATCGGCGTATTGTTTTATCAACTCTTCTGGCCTGGACATAAAGCGATGATTATTGCAGGATTCTCATCTTGTATTCTTTCATTGGGATTTCTTCTATTCAAGAAAAAAGAAGTGAAATCAGAAGATGTGAGAAAATTATTCCCACGATTGTTTGCATGGGTGTTTCTGGGTGGATTGTTTGTGTTTCTACCTCAACAGAAATGGGTAGCAATAAAATACAAAAATCATCCGTCAGTTGTTGAATCGTTCGAACGGATGCAAAAAGCCCCTAAAAACGACTCCTTAAAGGATCTTTTTCAAAAATCAAAAAAAGAAATTGAATAAATCTTCTCAAGGAGATCAAACATTCTTCACTTCAATCGGTTACTTTTGTAGAGTAGAAAGAAGTAATTATGAAACAATTCAATATTCCAACATTTTATAAGTCACCAATAATTTCTAAAGTTAAGAAATTACGAAAAGTAGATGATCCTCGAAAGAAAGATTTTACTCCTACTTTGCTCGATTTTGGTCCCGTACAGTTTTATATTGCGCGGCACTTTGGATTTTGCTACGGTGTGGAAAATGCTATTGAAATTTCATATAAGGCGCTCGAAGAAAATGAAGGCAAACGTATTTTTTTACTGAGTCAAATGATTCACAACCCTGACGTCAACAACAATTTAACATCCCATGGCATACAGTTCTTGCAGGATACGGAAGGAAATGAATTGATTTCAATGGACACGCTTACACCAGAAGATGTAGTGATCATCCCTGCATTTGGAACAACCTTAGAAATTGAGAATAAACTGAAACAAATTGGGGTTGATATCAAAGCTTACAATACAACCTGCCCTTTCGTAGAAAAAGTTTGGAATCGCTCTCAAAAATTAGGCGAAAGTGACCATACTATTGTAATTCATGGTAAACACAATCACGAAGAAACGCGAGCAACATTTTCTCACAGTTCTGAAAGTGCTCCTTCAATTATTGTAAAGAACCTCGAGGAAACAAAAATCCTAAGTGAATTCATCCAAGGTAAACGCTCAAAAGAAGAGTTTGAGGATTATTTTAAAGGTCGATTTTCTCCAAATTTCGAGTTTAAAAATCATTTAACTAAGATTGGAGTCGTCAATCAAACTACAATGCTAGCGACAGAAACACAAGAGATTGCTGATTTCATTAGACAAACTATGATTCAAAAATATGGAGAATCAAACATAAAAGACCACTATGCCGACACGCGTGACACACTTTGTTATGCTACAAATGACAATCAAAATGCGACTTACGGCCTGATGGAAACAGACGCTGACTTAGCCATAGTTGTAGGAGGATATAATAGTTCAAACACTACACACTTAGTAGAATTACTCGAACAAAAATTCCCTACCTTCTTTATTGCGAACGATGACGAGATTAAAAACAAAAATTTAATTCAGTTTTTTGATATTCATAAAAAAGAAATTCAAGAAAAGTTGAACTTTCTCCCAGAAAAATCGCCTATTAAGATAATACTTACTTCAGGAGCATCATGTCCTGATTCCATGGTGGATAGTGTACTTCACAAGTTGTTAAGCTATTATAAAGATACAAAGGAAATCAGTGAGGTTCTCAAAACCTTAGAAACAGAAAATTAAAAAAATTTAACGTAAATTATTACTTGCTTTAGTAAATGAATTTACTAATTTTGCGGCGGGGTAAGTCTTGTACGACCAGCTCCCTCTGAATCCCCCAGGACGGGAACGTAGCAAGGGTAAGAGGTTGTAGCGGTGCGATGCAAGTAGCTTACCCCACTTTTTTTACCCACCCACCTTTTCGTTTTGTTTTGTAACCATCACCTTCTAATAGTTTCATGATTTTATCTCGGTGGTTTCCTTGAATCAATATTTCACCATCTTTGGCCGTACCTCCTACTCCACAAGAAGATTTTAGTTTTTTTGCCAAGTCTTTAAAATCATCTTCAGTACCAACAAACCCTTCAATCAGAGTCACATCCTTTCCTTTGCGCTTTTTACGATCAATAGAGACATACAACAACTGCTCACTATTTGGCAGTGTTTCTTCTTCACTTTCTTCATCATCATAATCGTACCCAAAGTCAGGATTGGTACTATAAACAACGTCTACTCTTTTTTTCTTTTTCTTTCCCATTATTAATTTCTTTCAATAATAGCTGATTTAAAATCTTCAACAAGCACAGCACTTGGATATTTTCTTAAACCATCTCTAACTCCACTCATACTAAACATATCTAAAAGTATAACCTTTTTGTTGTTGATTTGCAAATTTGAGACCTCAGAACTTGTCAAAATGCCATTTCTTACAACTACTCCATGATAAAATAAAGATAGTCTTTCTTTTGCTTCACCGTATGAAAGTGCATCTGAAAAAACTTTGTAACCTACATTATGAATCGTATGTGCAAATGCTGTATCATTTATGATTGGAAATACATTTACATCTTCTTTTCCATTGATTTCATCCAAAATAGAGATAAATTGACCAGGTGTATATGCTTCACTAATGCAAGCATTTAGATTCTTTAAATCTAAATAAACATCTTTATCTCCATTATTCAATGACCAATCTATTGAAGATAATCGAGAAATTGACGTAGAATTTAAATCCATGTACGTTGCTTGAGATAAAGCAACATCTGTTTTTTCACAAACCCTCCCTAATTCACTTGTCCGATCATCTAAAAATTCATCGTGGAACATCCAAAGACTCCCATCCAAACTATGTTGCACATCTATTTCTATTCCTTCTAGCTCTTCAAATTTTAATACATAGTGCATTGCTTCTTTTGTATTATCAATATGAAAGGATTTTGGATTGTACAAACCAGAAACTCCATGTGAAATTATTCTCACATCCTTGAAAGACTCCTTCTCATTACAAGAAAAGAAGATCAATAAGAACACGATATATTGAAAAGCTTTAAAACTCATACCCAAATCCAAAATAAAAAGAATAAGCCCAATAATTTACTTGTGAATCAATAGTGTTATACCATTCCTTCCCTCTTCCAATGAATGCTCCTTGCGTCACATACCACTTCTCTCCATAAGCCAATGAATAGCCAACAGATCCTTCCAAATATCTCAATCTACTACTTTCAGATAAATCAATCATCGTTGTTCTCGATTTTATCATCGGGATAAGTTTCCATCTATTTTTGCTTTTCAACAAATCATAACCAATTCCTATTGAGAACTGAGGAGCAAAAGAGCGTTGAAAATAGGTTTTATTGACATTCACACCAACCGATGCTTCTAATGAAAGCAAATTGTATAGCTCTGTATTTACTTGAATATTGTGAAAGAAGTCCAATTTACTCATTTCAGCATTCATTGAAAGTACAATTGAATTCTTTGATTGTATCGTATCCTGCGAAAAGGGACTGTTTGATACAAATATTGCAATCAAAGAAGTTATAAATATGTTTACCAATCTGTTAATCAATTAAATAAAGTTAGTAATTATATACTTTTATTGTTTTGTTGCTTTCGATTTTTTGTGACTCTAGCTGAATTTCAACTTGTTTTTTGAGTTTTTCATTCAACTTTTGTTTTTCGACTTCTTTAAGTTTCCCTGAATACTTCACTGCAATTGCAAATAAAGTATCAATTTGCTCTTTCTTATTAGCCATAACGCCAGAATAAACCTCAAAAGTGTCTACTTCTGGAAAATGTAAATCAATATTTTTACGAATACTTTCTATATCTATCTCATTACTATTTACTGACTCTAATTCTTTATTTTTTATTGCCAACTGTTGTTCTAAGCGATTAATGTGTTCTTGTTTATCTCTTATAATCGAAATACTTTCATTGTTGTTAGAATTTGACAAATTCTCTTTTAGTGAACGGATTTTTTGCTCTAAATCCTCCCCTTGAATAACTTTTAAAAAATGGGGAGACAGTCCATAACTAATCATTTGACGTTTCCAAGTATCAATAACATCTGAAGAAACTACTTTATTACGTAGAAATACTTCAACATTGCTACTATCACCATCATAATTATAGGCAAAATCAGCACGGATTTCATCGTCAGCTAAAATTATTTGTCTTGCATATTTTTTTGCATTTTCCCTAAAGACTGTTTCTTGAACTTTAATATAGAATAGAAATATTGCCGGTGCTACAACTAAAAATAGAATAACATAGGTTGTCCAAGTTACTTTCTTCTGTACTTTTCTATCAATAAATTTACGCAACGGAAACTTCAAATACCGCACAACAAGAATTGTAGACAAGCAAATAAATAAAGTATTCAAAAGAAATAGATAAGATGCTCCAAGAAATAGACTTAATTCACCTATCGCTAAACCATAACCTGCCGTACATAGAGGCGGCATTAGAGCCGTGGCAATTGCAACACCAGGAATAACGGTGCTGTTATCTCCTCTACTTGCCGCAATAATTCCTGCTAATCCACCAAAAAATGCAATAAACACATCCATTAAATTAGGACTAGTTCTAGCTTCGATTTCAGAGGTGAATTCACTGATTGGAGAAACTAAAAAATAAATCCATGCGGTCAGAACAGAGATTCCCACGGCAACTCCAAAATTTCTTAAGGAGTCAAAAATCAACTTGATATCATTTGTTCCTACCCCAAGACCAATACCTCTTATTGGTCCCATAAGAGGGGAAATCAACATGGCTCCAATTATAACTGCTGTTGAATTCGTGTTTAGTCCCACTGAGGCTACAACAATCGAGCAGATAAGGACCCAAACATTTGGTCCTTTAAAGTCAATTCCTTCCTTAATGTTTTTTATCGTCCCTTCGACATTAGCCCCTTCTTTAAAAGAAAGTGTAATTTTAAGAAAAGTCCAAACTCCTTTTAAATTTTCGCGAATATCTGGATTAATTTTAACCTTTGTTGGATCATCTTGAATAGCATCATTTGAATGACTATCCTTTTCTTTATCTTCTGGATTCATTTTATTGATTTATTAATGGCAACAAACGTTCAATTTCCTTTTTGTTTGATTCTGAATTGAGTGCATTAACTATCTTGATTTTCTCTTGGGTAGTAAGATGCCAAGATAATGCAATTCTATCCTTAAACTCTTCTCTTAGATTCAGTGAGAATACCTGGATTGGATAATCTAAAGTTCTAATTGTTGAAGAAAGTAACTCATCCTGATCAAAGTCCTGGACTCTAGGAAAGTTACCATACATATTACCAAATGGTAAAAGAAGTTTTTCAATCATTCCAACTTCTTCGTAACTTTCACCAACTAAAGTCTTTTTAGAATCTCTAATTTTTAAAATTATTACGCCACTAGTATTTTCTTTAATCCATTTACGTAATGATAATAAATACTTTGCCGTAGTTTTGGTTCCATAGTTATCTCTAATCCCAGCATCCATAATTTGCATTCCTGGATCAGTCGGCATTGTAACCATAGGCATTATGTATGGGAAGGTTGCACTCATTCGAAGGACTGTCGTAAAAGCCAGGTCCTCTGGATTGTTCTTTTTAAAATATTTCAAATACTCAATGTTTTCAATTTGTGGGTTCATTCCTACGCGTTCATCCAATCGAAAATTTGAATGCAAAAAACCCATTTGCTGACTCGAAATAAGTAATCTTCTTCCATCGTTAATGATCGTTGGTGTGAAAATAAATGTCGGTATTATCCCTTTTGTTTCAGGCTCTTTATAACTACCAATAGTCCGATCAAAAGCACCTTCCAGGTTTGAGATAAGTTCTTGCTCGAACGCATAACCTCTATCTTTTGAGTAGTCATTCCCATTAATCTTGACTTTTTGAAACCTAAAAAAGATATCACTGGTCGATATAGAAAATGACAATCTATTTAATAAGTCTTTAGATATATTCTCACGAAACTTAATGTTAGATCTAGAAGCTATTAAACTATCCCGCTCCATAAGAATTAAGTCTCTGTAATATGAAGCCCCAATCATCCCCCCAGAAGCTCCGGTTCCCATTTGAACATGTTTTATAAACTGCCCATCCGTTATGCTATCAAGTAAACGTAAAACGGAAAACGTCCACATTGCACTTCTCAAACCTCCACCGCTCGAATTTAATATTACTAACTTAGGCTTTTTCAGCCCTGTATTCTTCTTCCAGTTGTTTAATGTTTCAACATACTCTTGATAATCATTTTGTATTATTGAGTCACTAAAATCAAAATCAATAATCGACTCTTTAGAGTATTCAACTAAATCTTCCTTCTCGTATGATAAACCGAAAGCATAACTTTTAAACTGAAACATTTCTGTTTCTTTACTTAGAAAATTTATCAGTAAGAAGATACCAAGTAAAAGAGGGTAAGTCCATCCTCTAAACCATGAGAAAAATGCGCTTACCAACATAACTATTATTGTAAACAACATCATGATACTTACACTTGCAGGTACTTGAAAAAACTCATTATCTCGAAAAAAACCAATTGCGAAAAAAGACAATATTAAAACAACTTCGAAAAAAGAAGCATTGATATGATTCTGAGAGAACACTTTGTCTAAAACCTCTTTATCGTAGTGCATACTGCTTCTCGACTGTTTAATTTTAAAGCCTTTTCCTATGTAGTAGTATCTATCTAATTTTACCTTTAAAAAATATTTGTACCAAGACTGTTTTCTATGTAGTGATGCGTTTACATTGCTTGATTTCACATTGAAATCTTCAGATTTTTTACCCGTTATTTTGAATAAATCTTTATTTGTAGGAAAAAAATAAAGAAATGATATTGAAATAAAAAGAGAAATCCCAACTACAAAACTTAATACTAAAATGAAAATTTCTGAATTTGAATTTAACTCTTGGGATCTTTGAAATTCAACTATATTAATAACTAAGTTGATAATAAAAATCAATGGAACCAGACTGTTATTAACACAAAATTTAAAGAATGGCCTAGACAGTGTAGCAATAAATGGATACCTTGGTCCTAACTGAATATAACTGTATGTATGGTAGGCCATTATAAACCCACCAATACTAAAACCCAGTAGAACAAAAGACATATAGCTAGTTTCTCCCAAATACTCAGGCGACATAAATAAATAGGGCAACCCGAGCCCTATTCCAAGAGAGCTATTAATAATTGAGAATAAAAACACCCAATAAAACAACACTAACAGGTTTGATTTCAGATGAGAAAATAGAAGATGAATAGGAAAAAACCCTTTAACTGCACGTAAGAAATCAAACAGTTTAATCATCTACTATAAATTGAGGTTACAATAATAACGCTAAAGTTTCAAAACACCATGCGACGAAATAAAATCTGTCACTAAATAGGCTAATGTTTTTCCAACTATGACTTTTTCAGATTCATTTAATGGAGCTCCTTCAGGCAAATGTAGGTAAACGACTTTTTGGTCTTGTGCTATTTTTCTAATATAGTATCTCGCAGTTTCCATAGAGATACCAGACGGTGAAAAAGCACTACTTGGCATGTTTTCGATGCAATCTAAATCCAGTTCAATACCAAGGTATTGTTTTCTTCTCTCCTTAATGAAGATGTCAATATCTGCCTTCAAGTTTCGATGTCCATCAATATAGTCTTCAAAAAAAGTAAATGTGTGACCATCTCCTCTCAAATCGTCAATTATTTTTTGACTATTATATCGTTGGTGCAACCCTAGAACCAAGTATTTATCAATAAACCCATCGCTAAAGGCATAAGAGAAAGGGTTTCCACTATGCCTACCTTCTAAAGCTCTATAATCCGCATGAGCATCAAGGTTAACAATATCTATTTTAGACTCAAATTGTGAGTTAGCATATTTCATTAGTGGATACGCATTATTATGTCCTCCACCGATAATAATAGGGATTTTTGTGTTATTCAGTTTATCAGACAACAAATCAAAAACAAATTGATCCAGCTCCTCAACAGCATCACACCGTTTTTCAACTGGCACATCATCAAAACTACTAGAGATTTTACCTAATATACAAATATCATCACCTAAAAGTGACTCATTGGATTGCATATTTAAAAACTTACTCAAAAAAGATTCAAATCCATTTTCCGCACCTCCTCTTCCTTTATTCGCTTTTGGACCTATCGATTCTTCGATACCAAGTATTACAAATTTTGCTTTATCTATCGGCACAACAGAATCACCTAACTTTCTCTCTCCATCACGCTTGTTATAACGGTGATTTATATCTTCAGTACCGAAGTTTACAAAATGAAATAACTTGGTTTTACTATTCATATCGTACTATAATTTAGAAAGAAGCTCTTTAAAAGAATCTGGTGGACTTGTGGGGCGCATGTTGGACTTTTTCACAAAAACCAATGTAGTATTTGCTTTAGCCAATAATTTGTCAGATTCGTTATGAATTTCATAGTCAAAATATAATCTTGCTCCTTCTAGCTTAGTGACATAAGTTGTAATTGTTAATTCATCATCATAGAGAGCAGGTAAAAAATATTTGACAGAATACTCACTAACAGGAAGCATTACACCTTGGCTCTCAAGGTTTTTATAAGAAACACCAATAGAACGAAGTGCTTCAACTCGTCCTACTTCAAAGTACTGTGCATAATTACCGTAATAACAATATCCCATTTGGTCCGTCTCTCCGTAACGAACTCTTAGTTGAGTTGAGCCTTTAAATAGGAAATCTGAAATCTTAGTCATCTTTTTAACAAAAAAAAGTTAATAATTAAAAAAGGATGTTTATATTCGAAGCATAAAAGCATGAAAAATTTTAAACTACTATGTTTACATATATTGTCGATGAAAATAACATTTTAATCCGACCAACATCTGAAATATGTAGATATTTTATTTTTTTTATGACAAGTAAAAAATATTAAAAAGTCAATAGCAATTTGATTTTTTTTTAAACTTTTTTATGTAAATATTTGCTCTTCCGAAAAGAGACACAATAAATTGGACAATGACTGTTCAATTCAATATATAAAATTGCTAAGAACGAACTAAATGAGTAAATTACATGAACAAAAATGGGAAGCTTGTCTTAAAGTCATAAAAGACAATATTCCTTTACAAGCGTTTAAAACTTGGTTCAGCCCGATTGTTCCAGTTAAATTGGAAGATGAAATTTTAACAATTCAGGTACCCTCTCATTTTTTCTACGAATGGTTAGAGGAACACTATATAGGTCTACTTAAGAAAGTAATTAAGAAAGAACTAGGTGCTAATGGTCGATTAGAGTACAGCATTATTATGGAAAAAAATGCGACTAACTCCACACCATACACAGTTAAACTTCCAACTTCAGGCAAAAGTTCATTAAAAAATTCACCCGTTACAGTTCCTTTAAGCGTAAATGAAAATCAAATTCGTAACCCATTTGTAATTCCTGGCTTAAAGAAAGTAAATGTTGATTCAAATCTGAATCCATCTTATTCCTTTGAAAATTTTGTTGAAGGCGATTGTAACAGATTAGCTAGATCGGCAGGTTATGCTGTAGCAAACAAGCCAGGTGGCACTGCTTTCAATCCTTTATTAATTTATGGAGGAGTTGGTTTAGGTAAAACACATTTAGCTCATTCAATTGGAATTGGTATTAAAAACCAATTCCCCAATAAAACTGTACTTTACGTAGGCTCTGAAAAGTTTGCACATCAATTTATAGATTCAATAAAAAACGGGACGACAAATGATTTTATTCATTTTTATCAAATGATGGATGTACTCATTATTGATGATGTTCAGTTTTTCTCTGGAAAAGAAAAGACGCAAGATGTTTTCTTCCATATATTTAATCACTTGCATCAAAACGGGAAGCAAATCATTCTAACATCAGATAAGCCTCCAGTTGAAATGCAGGGTATGGAGCAGCGTCTATTAAGTAGATTCAAATGGGGATTATCTGCAGATCTTCAGTCTCCAGATTTAGAAACTAGAATTGCTATTCTTGAAAAGAAGATGTATGGCAATGGAATCGAATTACCAAATGAGGTTGTTGAGTATCTAGCTTATAGTATTAATACAAATATAAGAGAGATGGAAGGTGCTTTAACCTCACTCCTTGCTCAAGCTTCATTAAATAAGAAAGCAATCACATTGGATCTTGCTAAACAAATGATTGACAAGTTTGTCAAAAATACTGCACGAGAGGTATCCATTGAGTATATTCAAAAAGTTGTTTGTGACTATTTTGATTTAGCAATTGAAATACTAAAATCAAAAACACGTAAACGTGAAGTTGTTCAAGCGCGTCAAATTGCAATGTATTTCTCTAAAAAAATGACAAAATCATCTCTAGCGAATATTGGAGCTCATTGCGGTGGTAAAGATCACGCAACTGTTCTACATGCATGCAGAACGGTTAACAATCTATCTGAAACGGATAAACAATTTAAAACATACCTTACTGATTTAGAGAAAAAATTATCTATGCAGTAAACATTATATTTAACATCTTATACAATGGGAGTTCTGTATAGAACTCCCATTTTTTTATGCTTTTCCTTTTGATTTTATTATAAAAAGAAATAGGGAAGACCTAAACGTCTCCCCTATTAATTGTATTATCATAAATCTAATTCTTTCATCCTAGCCAACGCCTTGATGTGGTGTTGGTGGAATAGACATTATAGAATCGCTTGAAATCTGAATATCGTCAACACCTTCTTTCTTAGCATAAAGCTTTGTCAGGTGATTAAAAACTGTCTCTTGCTGATTTGGGAATCTATCTACAATTTCATCGACCATTTCGATTTTCATAGGATCGTGTCTTTCGAAAAATTCACGCAATTTTTGAGTGTACATATCTTTATCGTAATTCATAATTCTTTAAAAAAGTTTGGTTCACCTCAAAATAGCAAAAATCTAGCAAAAATCCAAACTATCCAGGAATATCCAATAAGGCCACATCAAAAATCAATACAGAATTTGGTGGTATAGAAGAGTTACCGTCTGGCCCGTAAGCTAAAGCTGATGGGATTAGTAAGACTCCTTCCCCTCCTTCTTTTAACTTTGGAATACCTTCTGTCCAACCCTCAATGACTTGCTGTAAATTAAAGGTAATTCCCTCACTATCACTTTCATCAAATACAGAACCATCTGTAAAGTAACCTTTGTAACGGACCGTAACATCACTATTTGAATTAGGGTAGTTACCCGTTCCTAAATCTGTTATCACATAGTGTAAGCCAGAGGATGTTTTCTCTGCATCCAAATTATTATCATCTATATAATTAGTTATTATTTCTTGATCCTTCTCCATTTGTTCTTCAGGGCTCAACTTTTTATTACAAGCACTGGTAAAAACAAGAACCAAACAAGTGAGTAAAAATATTTTTCTTTTCATAATTAATTTTTTAAATAGCTTCTCCAGCATTAAAAATTAGTCCATCGAAGCCTGGAGAAATGCTTTCGGGTAATTTATTATTAATATTCTCATGCGTATCAAACAAATGTGAGATATGCGTAAGGTATGTTTGTTTCGGTTGAATAACATCAACCAACTCGATTGCTTCTTCTAAATTTAGATGTGATATATGAGCACGCTCTCTAAGACAGTCTAAAATAAGATATTCCACCCCCTTTAGCTTATTCAATTCCTCCATTTCGATGGATTTGACATCAGTTAAATAGGCGAAATTACCAATACGAAATCCTTTTACTGGCATTTTATAATGATATACTTGTATTGGAGTTACTAGTGGTCCATCTGGTAATCTAAAAGATTTATCAGAGATATTATTAATATTAACATTTGGCACGCCTGGATATTTATTATCTTCAAAAGCATAAAAAAATTCTCTTTTTAGTGCTTTCTCAACATCTTTCGTGCAATAAAGTTCCATATCTCTTTTTTCGAGAAAATTGAAAGAACGCACATCGTCCATTCCAGCAATATGGTCTTTGTGCTCATGCGTAAAAAGAACTGCTCTTAACGATCTCACATTTTCTCTAAGCATTTGCTGTCTAAAATCTGGACCCGTGTCAACAACAAAATTCTCATTGTTCCATTCAAACATGATCGAGCTTCTCAATCGATTATCTCTCTCGTCATTTGATTTACACACAGAGCATTGGCAACCAATAACTGGAACTCCCTGTGATGTACCGGAACCCAACATAGTCACTTTTAAATCGTGCTTCATACCACGAAAATAGAAACAATTATTTTATTGTTTGCAAAAAATAGCAGAAATGAAAAAGGCTCAGTACAAACTGAGCCTTTCCAATAGTTTACTTACTAATATCTTTATTTAACAATCCTTAAAGTGGTACTACCTTCAAGTGTAGTTACATTTACAAAGTATACACCAGAATCCCAACTTGTTGTTGTAATTTTAGTTTTTGATGCATTCAATGATTCAGAGTATACCCTTTTTCCAGTTGCATTGATTACCTCAACTGAGACAATAACTGCATCTGAAACATCAATCGTCATCTCGTTTGAAACAGGATTTGGATACAATCGAACACTTTCAGATAGATTATTTGTTAGTAACCCAACCGTTGTTATTTCAACACAAGCAGAAGTGTCTACACATGAACCGTCAGTTAAAATAACTGCATAGTTTCCATTTTCACTTGCAACAAAAACTTGATTTGTCTCACCTGAAATAAATGCGTAGTTATCATCACAGTCTACCCATTGGTAATCTACTCCTGTGGCATTAGCAGTAATTGTAATTTCATCAACTGAAGTTGAAACATCTACATTACATTCAGGAACTATAACTTCTACACAAGCAGAAGTGTCAATACAAGTACCATCTGTAACAATCACAGCGTAATTCCCTGTTTCAGTTGCTGTAAATGATTGACTTGTTTCACCAGCAATTAAAGCGTTATTGTCATCACAATCTATCCATTCATAATCAAGTCCAGCAGCATTTGCAGTGATTGTTTCGTCGGTTAATGTAGTGGTAACATCAACATTACATAATTCAGTAACGGAACACGGAAACAATTGATATCCTTCATCATACGGAGAACTACTATCGTATTGTCCACCCAAACCAGTTATATCAAATGAATTTGAAGGTGTTGGTGTACCCGCTAAAGGAGAAGCACTTGGAACGCGCACTGTAAAGTTATTTGTTCCGTCAGTTACTTCAATATTATTATTGTTCGGCCAGGTTGTCTCACCATTTACTAGAGATAACCCCTCAATTGTCACAAACTGACTTTCAGTTGTCTCATCGAGAGCAGTTACAATCATTGGAGTCATAGTTGCATTACCTTGTGAAAACAATTGAATTTCTTCAGCAAACACTTGTGTCAATCCATTAAATTGACTTATTTGACCTTTCACACCAATCGAATCTCCTTCAGTTACTACATAACCATCAACATCATTAAAGTTAAAAATATTAACTCCATCATTTTCTGAATCAATTATTGTAAAACTATAACCGTCATTTCCATCGAAGTCAATACAGTGAACTATACCTCTTACTTCAACATAAACATCTACTGAGTCTGCGACTCCATTCGCGTCGTTTGTCGTTACCGAACCAATCGGATATAAAGTGTAATCAAATGTTTCTCCTTCTAAAGCGACAGTTTCATCGGTTGCATTAGTAGAAGAAACAACAATATCTCCTGTTTGACTGTAATTAGCAACCGTACCATTTAAACGTACATAAACCATTGTTGCTGGAACTGAACCTGATGTCGGTGTTAATGATACAGACGGTCCAAAACCAGCCCCTGAAGTTAATGAAACTTCATACTCACTTGGTGCAGTTACAACAATATCATCCGTTAAAAATTCTCCTGAAACTTCAAAAGATTGTTCTGCAGATGGTGTGCCTACAAAATGTGAAAAACCATTCAAAGCATTTGGATCAGCAAATACTGTTGGCACAGGATTCAAAATCTCACCTTCAAGAAGTACCTCTACATCAGTTGCACTAGTAGAAGTCAATGTAACCGTACCATTTGAAGGAGATGCAGCTATAGTTCCATTTAATCGAACATATATAGTTGTTGCAGTAACTTCACCTGCAGTCTGTGTAAGTGTAATAGAAGTTCCAAAACCAGCTCCTGATGTTTCAGAGATTTCATAATCACCAGCCGTTACATTAATATTAATATCAGCTGTCAAGTTCGTTCCCGAAACCTCAAACGATTGTTCTGCAGATGGATTACCTACGAACTGCTGAAAACCTGTCAATGTTGTAGGGTTAGCACTAATAAATGGACCTGTTGGAGTTGTTGAAACCACTATATTATCCAAAGCAATGTCTTCATCTCCGGAGTCTACATTCGTTTCTATAAAGAACTGGATATTAGTCGCACCAGAAAGAGCAATATTTTCGGTAAACTGGGTAAACACAGAGGTAATGACTGTTCCATCTCCTGTTCCATCAAAGTCAGTATCAATCATTGGAGCACTGTTAAATTGCGCGCCATCATTTTCTACCCACAATAGATTTTGTTGTGCTCCTCCATCAATTGAGTAAGTGATATGAAGGTAATCATTATCATCCCAATCTTCATTTGCTGCATCATCATCTTCAGCAAGTAAAATAGAAAAATCTACACTTGACAATCCACTTACGCCTATGCTTGTTGTAGATAGATTAACAGGAAGTACTGCTCCATCGCCATCTATATCCATCCCTGCAAAGAAAAATGAACCATCGATATTTGTCACTTCGTACGCTGTAGTTATATTACTACCATCTGTTCTTGTGAAAAAATCTCCTGATCCATCGGAGAATTCTGCAACTGAAGTATTATAATTCGTACCGTTAGTATTTGTCTCAAAACTCTCTTCGTAAAGCACCTGACTAACAGCAGCATTTGTAATAAGCAGCAGAACTGCTAAATAAACCTTTTTCATAATGTTTTTTTTGTTATTTAGATTTGCAACAAAAGTAAGGTAATATCAGGTGAAGAAGATTAATAAATCATTAAGTCTTTTCAATATTTCTCAACAATTTATCAAAGAATTTTATTCTTCAATTACAATAGACTTAGAATCATAACCATACGCAGCAAAATTACCAATCGCTCCGTTTGTCCAAGTTGAGTTAGGGTTTGCAGGTGCAGCACTTTGTCCAGAATCACCAGCTATATCAAGTAGCTCAGAAATAAAATCAAATGTTTTTTCACTGTAAGACCTAAATTCTATGTTGATTGAATCACCTACTTCATAACGAGCAGTGAAAAATGGCACTGTTTGTTGGTTTCCTTCTGAAAAACTATCATCAAAAAGAAACTGATCCCCCCTATCCGTAAGCTCTTCTCCGTTAACGAACCTCATTGCTCTGTAGTAATTAGGTCCACTTGGATCTGTAAAATTCATATACACGACATATCCTTCCGAACCAAAAAGACTCTCCTCTTGAAAATCTGAAGTAACGGAGTCTAAAACCACAGGAGTAGGCAGGTAATCAAAAGATTCATAAGTTTCTCCTTCATAATTTATTCTCATTAAATATTGAGTATTATAAGTCGGTACATATCCTGAAAGTTCATAAGTACCATTCCCCATATCAGTTAAGGCTGTTGACACTCCATTTTCATCAATAATCTCAGCTTGTGCACCAGAAACAAATGGAAAATCCTCTCCTGAAAAAACATCTTTCGTTTTTGAGATTTTAACTTTCACCAAATCTTCAGAAGCTATATATTCTGCTTCAATAACTAGTTTTTGCTCTATCTCACTAACATCTAAATCAATTACTTTTTCACATGAAAATAGCAAAGTGAATAATGCAAAATATAAAAGGTTTAAGTATTTCATATTATTTAATTTTAAAATTGTAGGTAATTGAGGGTATCAATTTAAATAATGCAGTTTGAACAGCTTGCGTCTGTCCAGTTGAATTACCTTCAAAAGAATCGGTAAATCTCACTGAAAAAGCGTTTTCTCTAGCATATACGTTGTATATTGAAAAATTTAAACTTTGTTCAAAACGTTTTCTTTCCTTTAAATACCAAGTGAAACCTAAGTCTAATCGATGATAATCAGGTAAACGATTTCCATTTCTCTTACCAACATATGGTACTGTTATATTGTCATACGTATATTGAGCTGAAGGGAATGTTACAGCGTCTCCTGTGTAATAAACAAAACTCGTGCTCAGAACAAATTTCTCGTTGATTTTATAAGTTAAAACTAGATTTAGATCATGGATTCTATCTTGACGAGCAGAAAATTCCTGACCATTATCTATATCGTCAAACTGTCTCAATGCTCTTGAGAGTGTATAGTTAAACCAACCCGTCAATTTACCTTTGGTTTTTTTTACCTGAAACTCCACACCATAGGCGCGTCCTCTTCCATAAACTAATTCACTTTCGACTTTGTCGTTCAATATTAAATCCGCATTGGGTCGGTAGTCAATTTGATTTTGAAGCCATTTATAATATGTTTCTACGGATACTTGATACTCATTACTTTTAAAGTTTCTATAATAACCAAGCGCTATTTGATCTCCAATTTGTGGGGCTACGTTATTAGAAGTTGGCACCCAAACATCTGTAGGGCTGCTTGTTGTAGTATTCGACAACTGATGAATGTATTGAAATATTCTATTGTATCCTGTTTTTATGGAGCTCTTCTCATTGATAATAAAACTAGCAGAAAGTCTAGGCTCAATTCCATGGTAAAACTTAATAGACTCCCATGGATCATATGACCTTTCTTCAATCACATTTCCTGCTTCGTCGTATTCGTATGCTGTTCCTTCACCCATGTAATTAAAACCAGAATATCTTAATCCATACATAAGAGAAAAACGGTTACCGATTTTTTGTTCATTTTGGATATAAGCGCCAAATTCTACAGCTCTTCTTTTGTCTAACTCAATGTTATTAAACCCAACATTATCTCCACTTTCAAGTACTCCTGGTTCAAAAGTGTGATGGATACCATTTACACCATACTTTATGGTATTGTTCCTATTCAAATAATAGGTAAAATCTTGTTTTACATTGAAGTCTCTAATTGACGAACGAATTCCAAAACCATCTTCCCCCTGACCAATTGTAAATTGGTAATCAAACTTACTGTAGATAAAGGATGTATTAGAAAAAAGCTTATCAGAAAACACGTGATTCCACCTAACTGTTCCTGTTGCATTACCCCAGTCGAAACCAAATTGATCGTCTAACAAAAAGTCATCGCGACCAAAATATCCTGAAACAAACACCCTATCTTTATCTGAAAACTTAAAGTTTGCTTTTGCGTTTAGATCATAAAAGTAGAGTGTTGTATTCTGAAGACTAGGATCATCAGCAAGTTTTAGAAATATATCAGCATAACTTCTTCGCCCAGAAAGTATGAAAGATCCTTTGTCTTTAACTATTGGACCTTCTACGGTAAGTCTAGACGAAATCAATCCAATTCCACCTGAAGCTCCAAAACGTTTATTATTGCCATCTCTCATTTTAACATCCATTACTGAAGAGGCTCTACCACCATATTCAGCTGGTATTCCAGATTTGTATAAGGCAACATCTTTAATTGCATCAGAATTAAATACTGAGAAAAAACCTAATAAGTGTGAGGCATTATAAACTGTCGATTCATCTAACAAAATTAAATTTTGGTCTGCTCCCCCACCTCTAACAAAAAATCCAGCGTTACCTTCTCCAGCACCTTTGACTCCAGGAGTTAGTTGTAAAGTTTTCATGATATCTTGCTCTCCAAACAAAATTGGAATCGTTTCTATATCCTTTGGATCTAAACGTGTTACTTCCATTTGAGCTGAAGTAATATTGTCATTTTCTTTCTTTGATGTTATCGTTACTTCTTCAATTTCCTGAACTTCTTCTGGAATACCTAACTCAACATTTAAAGTAAGATTATCAGTTAAGTCAACTGTTTTAGTCAGATCCTCATATCCAGAGCTTCTAAAAAGTAAAGTATACTCCCCCTTAGGAAGCGTCAATGAATAAAAACCGTAGACATTGGTTTGAGCACCCGTATTACTTAATTCTTTTACAATTACGGATGCTCCGAACAAATCCTCCCCATTTGTTGCATCAGTGACAGTACCACTAATGGTATAATCTTGTGCGAAAATTGAAGTCGATAATAGGAAAAACAGTGGTAAAATCTTGCTAATCATTTAGACTATATTTTATAAGTTGCTTACAGGACAACCTTATTTAATTTTTGTTCAAAAATAGTGTTTTATTTTTATCGATAAATGTCAATATACTTGATTTTTAGATTATCTCAATATGTGAAGTTGATTTATATCACCTTTCAAAAAGGAAACGTTTCCAATAAATATAAAACAATTAAGATGGAAAAAGCTCAAACCACCCAAATCAAGATTATCATTTTACTGTAAACGATTATTGATGAGACTTCAATCTGTTAAAATTTTCGTTTCCTAAATTATTATTTCACAATAATAATTGAAATACACGGTTCTCGTTCATAGTTAATTATATAATAACTTAAAACAGCTATATTTTGAACTTCAAGACATTTAATCTTAGTCTACTCAACATTTTCTTTCTAAATTCGCCTCTTAAAGTAATTGTAAACGAAGTCAATATACTTGAATACTTTTTTAAAATACGCGCTACTTTTAGCTTTAATGCTTTTAGCTAATTCCCATTTCGCTCAAGGGGACAGTACCAAGCTATATATAAATAATCTATATTCAAACTGGAAGTCTACTTATAATAAGTATGATTTTGAACATGGTGGAGGTAATCAAAAAGACATTTCTTCTTTGTTTTCCAAACAATTTGCTGACTCAAATAGGGTTCAAAACTTTTTAGTTGAATTAAAGCAATTAGAGTCTGATTATTACAAAGGAAATATTGGGCTTGGATTCAATGCAGGGTTTCTGAATAACCCAACTGGTGGAGAGCAAGATTTTGACAACATTATTTACAGAAGTCGATTTATAACGGATGTTGGTTGGGATATTTTACGAAGTGGTTATCTTCATAATAGGCTAAAGTCGCAAATTGCAGAAAACGAAAGTAGAATAGCTTCTATTGAAGATAAGGAGTTAAAGAAAAATGCCAATTTTGCTATTTTATGGAATTATATAATATATCAATTTAACCTTCAAAAAATTCAGGTTCTTAATGATCGGATGAAATTAGCCCAAGATAAAATTGATGCCATTAAAAAACTATACTTTTTAAACAAGGTAGACGAATCTGAATTATTAAAACACTTAGAGAGTATTGCCGAGATCCGGAGTATGTTCAATATATATAAAGAATTTAATGAGCAGCTAAAAATAGAGTATCAGTTTAATGCTAACGACACTCTTGACCTTCCTTTAATTGATATTAAGTATAATAAAATTAAAGAACGATTAGACGGTCAACAACAAGATAGTATAGCTTATTTGATGCAAGAGAATATCGATCTAAAAAATAAATTCATAAAGGATATTTCGCTTCGAACATCAGTGCGGTACAGTTACTATGACCTTGTCACAGATAATCCAGCCAGTAGAGATTTTTTCTCGTTAGGCATATCTTTAGGAATTCCGATTAATTTCAATCGCAAGACGAAGGCAGAATGGATAAACCTGCAAAAGGAAAGTGTAGAATATATTCCTGAAAATGATCGTATAACAATTCAGAAGTCAATTTTAAATAACTATTATGAGTTTCGATATAAATTAAAGCAATATACTTCAATGCATTATAAAAGATTGTTGTATCAAGAGCTTCTTCGGAAAGAAAATGCCAGATATTCAATAGACTACCTCTCGTTCAACCCTGTTTCATCGCTTCGCATTCTCGATGATCTCATGAAAATTGATATTGAAATGCTTGATTTAAAACAACAGATGTACTTAAAACTAATTTCGATTCATACTGAAATTCCTTACAACGAAATAAATGAGCTATACTCCATCCATACGTTAGATGATGAATTTGAAAATGTTTATTCATCAAAGCGCTCCATTTATATTTGGGATAACCTATTTGATAATTACGATCTTCCGTTTTTACTGAGCTATATGGAAAAGGAAGACTTTGTTGGTGCTATTGTAAGTTACAATCTCAAACAGAATAATACAAAAATTAAAAACAACTTTATTGATACCCTTTCAAGTAAAGGAGTAAAAATAGAAATCATGACTGGTAAAAACGCTTTACTTGGATCGAATCCTATTCCTTATTATGACTCAATCACACAAGCTATCGATTTCGATAAAATAAGTGCTCTTCATTTAGATGTTGAACCTCATACGTTTGACGATTGGAGCGAAAATAAATCAATGTATTTAGATCAGTATGTGGAATTATTAGATAGCACATTAATATTCTGTGAAAATAAAAATATAAACCTATCAGTTTCAATACCTTTGCATTTCCCAAAGGAGTATATCGAGAAAATATATCAAAGGTGTAACTTAGTTTATTTTATGGCTTATGAAAATATCAAAACAGATTACATTGTTAGAAAAGTCAAAGATTACGACCCTTCTAAAACAGCTATTGCATTGAGAACTGAGGATTTTAAAAACTTATTAGAGATAGAAAATAAAATTATTGATATACAAACACAATATACTCCGAGTCAATTTATAATACATGATTTAAGAAGAGTCATAGAATTCGAAAAGCAATAGATTGAAGAACTTATACTTTAATAGAAAAACATCGGTCCTCAGAAACAAGGATGAAAAGCCACGAAAGAAGCGCAACACGAATTGGGATAAGATTATCTATTTCGCTGTATTGTTAACGATTGTATATTTCGTTTTCAGTTTTTTCTTTGTTCGTCTAGTATATGTAGATGCGCCAGGACATGTTTTATTTAAGAGTCTATCTATAAGAGTACCTGAAGACATAACAATTCACAATATTTACAAAGAGGAAGGAGAACTTATCTGCGAAGGAGACACGCTTTTTTCTTATATATCGACAAAAGACGAATTAATGGCAATGTCTAGTATAAATGCTGATATTGCCAATAAAGGTAATCAATGGATGGAGCGAGAAATTTATTCATTGAAAAAAGATATTGGCCTAAACAATATTGATGTTTTTGAAAAGCAACAATTAATTGAATGGAACGAAGCAAGAATAAAAGAAATTGAAGATGAAGTTGTTTTAGGTATTACTCCTAAGTACAAACTTGAGAATTATCAAAAGGACATTGAAAAGTTGACTTTAGAGATTGAAAACATTGAGGCTGCAAATGCAACCTATCGAAACTTAATCACGACGTTGCAACAAGCTAATAATACAAATCCTAGTTCCATTGATATGTCTCAAAATGGATTTGGTGGATTAAGTTATCTTCAGAAATATTACATCGCACCCATCGAAGGAACAGCTACAAGAATATATAAGAACAACTTTGAAGTTGCGCTAAAATCAGAAAACATATTGAATATCCACAAACGCGAGGACATTTATATCAAAGCATTTTTTGATCAAGAGGATTTTCATCATGTGAATGAAGGTGATCAGGTTAGGGTTATTTTTCCAGATGGTGAAGAAAGTATAGGTCATATCAAAAGGTTCTATTTCGCTTCTTATCGACTACCAGAAGAGTTTCAAAAGAAATATGAATCTACCACTAGGGCTATAGCTGCAGATATTTTCCCTATTGAACGTGAGGATCAAATTAAATGGAAAGCTTTTTATAAAATGAAAGTGAATGTTAGAATTAGTAAGTATTAAATAGAATTAACATGGGTGATGTAGTTGAGTCAGACATATTGAGGCACGGTGCTTTTGAATACATCAGAATTCACGATTATTCAAATTATTCGCTTGAACTATTCATGGCCTATGATTCAGTGGTTATTGAAAGCAACAATAGAGATTTTGTCGAGAAATTAGTTCGCTCAATACGCACCCATAACCACACTGATGTGTATTTAAAACCAATTTTTTTATTAAAGTCAAGTAAAGTTGAGGATCCATTAATTAATAACTTAATCGATGGTGTTATATTTTCAATCGATCAGTTAGAATTAATATCAGATTACGTCAAACAAATATTACTCAGGATTAAAGATTTTGTATTCGTAAAATCAATATCTCTTGAAGCAGAAATTATCTCGAGAACAATTAACTTAATGGTTTCTAGAGAGAAGACTGAACTTTTCGCCTATTTATATTTGAATTCAGGATTGGGATATATTTATCCAGAAGCCTCCATTCAATTTTCACCTAGAGATGAGCACAATCTCCTTTCAATATTAGATACTGCTGAGCAAGAAGGATTGTTCACTTCAGATTTCAATGATAGAATTTATTTGTGTACGAATTGCGAAACAGGAATACTCAGTTACCGAGAGGTTTGCCCAAAATGTAATTCAGCAAATTCTAAAGCAGAAGATTTAGTTCATCATTTTTCATGTGCCTATGTGGGTCCAGTTTCCGACTTTAAAAATGCGATAGACGATGAGTTAAACTGTCCGAAATGTAATAAATACTTAAATCACATTGGAGTAGATTACGACAAACCTTCGTTACTTCATACATGCAATAAATGTGGTCATAAATATCAGGATTATCACGTAAAAGCAAAATGTATCACTTGTCACCACGACAATGATGTAGAAAATTTATTGCCCAGAACCATTAAGAATTTTTATCTCACCAAGAAAGGAAGAAACGTTGCTTATCATGGCTTTATAAGCACTTCAAAAGATTTCAATGAAATTCCGGGAACAGTAAGATTCGACGTGTTTAAAACAATGTTAGAATATGAGATTGAACGTCTAAAACAAAATGATGCAACTAGTAATATAGCGTATTTAACTATCTCAAATGCTGGAGAACTGTACTCTAGAATTGGAATTGAAAGACAGAAAATTTTAATCTCTGAAATGATTAGAATTTTAAGAAAAAACTTGAGATCGTCGGACTTTATAGCTTTCTATAGTGCTTCAACACTTATTCTATCGTTAAACGATATACCTACAAAAATCGCAAATAATATATTGAACGATGTTGTGAAAATAACAACCATGTTACTTAAAAAGAATTTCAAAAATGTTGAGATTCATATTGAAACGTTTGCAACACCACTAAATATAGAATTTTCTCATGAAATACAGTTACAGCAGCTAATAAAACGATTTGAAACGGAAAGTTAGACCAAATGGACTTTATCGCTCAAGAAGTAGATTATTTTTTTCACTATATAAGTGAAGTTGGAACTAGTAAGTTAGTTCGAATTTTCTGGTTCTTTGTGATTTTCGAATTTTCAAGGTTGTTTGTAATTGATTTCTTAGCACTCATCTTTATTTTTATCAAAAGAAAACTTACTAAAAAGAAAAGAAAAGAAGCTCGTAGACAATTATTCTTATATAACCCACTGATTTCAATAATCGTTCCTGGAAAAAACGAAGGAAAACACATTTTTAAGTTGGTTTCCTCCTTAAAGGAGCAAACCTATAAAAACTACGAATTGATTATTGTTGATGACGGCTCCGATGATGACACCGAACAAATTTGTAAAAGCTTAAAGAAAAACAACCTGATTGATGTATTTATAAGAAATGAAGTTCGCGGGGGAAAAGCTTCTGGTGCCAATACAGCATTAAGAGTAGCTAAAGGAGATTTCGTTATCCACTTAGATGCAGACTCCTCTCTTGATAGAGATGCTATTGAACAAATTATTACTCCTTTTTATGAAAACCCAGACGTTGGAGCCGTTGGAGGGAATGTAATGGTTAGGAACTATAAAGAAACACTCGCTACAACACTTCAGTCATATGAATATAATGATGCGATAAGTATAGGTAGAATGGTCGCAAGTTATCTTGGTGTTTATAGAATAATATCTGGGGCTTTTGGCGCTTTCAGAAGAGATGCCTTAGAGCAAGTTCAAGGGTGGGATATTGGACCAGGGTTAGATGGTGACATAACCGTTAAAATGCGTAAAGTTGGCTACAAAGTAGTTTTTGAAGATAGGGCGGTTTGCCAAACAAATGTTCCAAGCTCTTTTAAGAATCTAACTAAGCAACGATTACGTTGGGATAAATCACTTATAAGATTTAGATTGAGAAAACACAAAGATGTTTTTATCCCAGATGAAAACTTCAGTATTTTAAATTTCTTATCATTTCTTGAGAATATATTCTTTACTATAATTCTAAATATTAAATGGTATATCTACATTATTGACGTGGTTATAAATTTCCCTGGAATTTTAGGTATGATCCTAGTAATGAACTTTTTCCTATACTCCTGTTCTAATGCATTTAAATTACTTTTATTTAATTTCTTTCGTGAGAGAAAGAACAGCCCAATCTATATTTACTTCCCCTTCATTCCATTAATGGTACTATATCACGGTTACTATTTACGCATTGTGCGAACAGTAGCATATATTAAAGAACTATTCTTTAAATCAAGTTATAAAGATGAATGGAATCCTGAAAAGACTTCAATCAGAGCAAAACAAATTGGAATTTAAAAAAACTGTGTATCTTTCTACTATAAATTGAATCGAATCAACAAACATATTACTCAGGTTTTCGCAATTTTATTTTGCTTAAACAATGCTACTTTCTCTCAAAACATATTAATAAATGAAGTAGTTTCTAGTAACCTATATTCATATTTTGATCAGTATGGAGATAATAGTGATTGGATTGAACTATACAATACAACTAACAACTCCGTCTATCTAGGAAATTTCTACCTGTCAGACGACGAGACGAATTATATTAAATGGAGTTTGCCTGACACCTATATACCCGCTAATAGCTCTGTTATTCTCTACGCATCGGGGAAAGGAAGTGAATTTGATTCACACCATACAAATTTCAAATTATCTTCAACAGGTGAGCATTTAATTTTATCCAATCAAAATGGATTACCGATTGACCATATTTTAATTCCAAAATTAAAGACCGATATAAGCTACGGAAGAATCACGGATGGTGCTCCTGATTGGGGTTATTTTGATGTTTCCACTCCTGGATCAACAAATGGTTCGTCATCTTCCTTTACTTGCTTGTTAGAAATTCCAACTGTTGATAAAAACTCTGGAAGTTATTCTGGCAGTGTAGATTTATTCGTTTCTCATGCAGATCCAGGTGTTGAAATAAGATACAATCTACGTGGAAATAACCCTACACTTTCTGATCCAATACTTCAAAACAGTATCTTATTGCAAAACACTTCAAGTGTCAATAACTATAGTATAATTCCAACAAATCCAGCTTTCAACTATCCGATGGGAGCCTACTCTGAAACTCGAGCAAACAACAGGGGCTGGGTACCGCCCTATTCAACTCTAAATACTATAAACGTTATTAATATACAGGCTTTTAAAAATGGTTGTATTGCAAGTGAAGTTGTTTCGAGAACCTTTTTGATTGACGAAAATCACGACCTTGATGTTTTATCTATACAAACTGATAGTCTCGGTTTCTTCTCTGATGAAGAAGGTATTTATGTTTGGGGAAATGATCCTGAAGGGAATTACAACCGAAGAGGAATTCAGAGCGAACGTAAAAGTGCTATAGATTTTTTCAATGAAGAAGGAGATTTAATTTTTTCTCATAAAGCTGGAATCAGAATTGGCGGTAGCGGTTCAAGACACTCTACTCAAAAAAATATCAATGTATTCTTCAGAGGAACTTACGATGATTCATTTCCTGAAGACAGTTTATTTGAAGATAGTGAACTGAATCGCTGGAAAAGACTAACGTTTCGCTCTGGAGGTCACCGCCCCGATTGCCTACCAAAAGATGAATTTGCATCTGAATTAGTGAGCAGCTTAGCTGTCGGTCATTCAAAGTACAGATATGCTAGTACCTACCTCAATGGAGAGTACTGGGGAATTCATGCAGTAAAGGAGAGGTTAAATAGACATTATTTAGAAGCAAAATACAATTTACCTCGTGACAGTATTGCTTTTTTAGGAAATGAAGGAGATTTATTGGATGGAACCCCTCAAGATTCTATTGACTACAAAAATTTGGTTGATTTTGCTAAAGCTAATGACTTGAACAATCAAGCCAACTTTGATACTGTAACCAGTCAAATAGATATTAATAATTTTACAGATTACTTTATTTCTGAAATTTTTCTGGGTAATGCAGACTGGCCAAACAGTAATATTAAGTTTTGGCGCAAAAGAACACAATCAACCCCTCACGTAAATGCTGGTCACGATGGGAAATGGAGATGGTTACTGTTTGATTTAGACGGAAGCTTTGGTGGGTCATGCAATGATGTTTATGTTACTTTCAATACACTAAACTGGGCGTTAAGAGATGACGCTAGCTTTGAAAAATACACTGCCTTATTCAGAAATTTAATCGATAATGATCATTATAAAACTGATTTTATAAATCGTACATGTGATTTAGTTAATTCGAGTTTTAAAGCTTCAGTTACTCGCCCTAAGCTACAAAGTGTAAAAAACAATATTGACCTTGATATCAATAATCACATTGACAGGTGGAGATATCCTTCTACATCAAACACGTTAGCTGACAGATATAACGAAACACCGAATACAAACCAATGGGAGTACTTAACGGCTCAAATGGATACTTTTTTAATAAGGCGTCCACATTATGTTCGCAAACATATGTTTGACGAATGGGGTCTTTCAGATTCTATTCGACTCGAAGTTGATGTAAACGACCAAAACATGGGAAGCGTTAAAGTAAATACTATCGTCATTAATGAAAATTTAGAGGGCGTTCCTTCCAATACATATCCTTGGACAGGGGTATATTTTTCAGATTTGGAAATTCCGCTGAAAGCGATTCCCAAAGAAGGTTATAGATTTGTAGAATGGATCGAAACAGGCAATACTGACCAAACAATTTTTATTACTTTAAACAGTGATAGTTTGTTTACTGCGAGATTTGAAATTGATCCAGACTATGAACCTTTACTTCCGATTGTAATAAATGAGGTTCAATCAAATAATGGCGATACTTATCAAGATGAATATCTAGCATTTGATGATTGGGTAGAATTATATAACCCGAATGATACAGCAGTAAACATCAATGGTTACTATTTGACAGATGAGGCATCTAAGCCAACAAAATATGCGATTAATAATGACTTGATTATACCTGCTAATGGACATTTAATTATCTGGTGCGATAATGAAAGTGAGCAGGGTTTAAACCACACCAACTTTGGTTTAAATAAATTTGGAGACTTTATTGGCTTAGTTTCTTCAAGTGAGGACTTTGTAGATAGTTTAAGTTTTGAGGCCATTTATAGAGATTATTCGTACGGAAGAAAAAGCGATGGAGACCTGGAATGGACTACTTTTCAAACTCCTACGCCAAACGCCCCTAATGAAATAATTGAATCTGAAACTATTCCTACAGAGTTAGTCGTTTACCCGAATCCTAATAAAAAGGGGATCTTATATTTCTCTAAAGAAATTACTGGAGCTTTCTACAATAGTCACGGTGCTATTGTATTACGATTTGAATCTACACAACAAGTTGAAACACTTGGGGTAAGTCAAGGAATTTATTACTTACAAACGAATGAAGGTATTACTCGAAAAGTTCTACTCATACATTAGGTTTACTTTCTCCTCGATTTTAAAATAGTGAGAACATCATTTATTGAATATCCTTTAGCTTGAAGTAAAATCAAATAATGAAATAATAGATCTGCACTTTCATTTAGAAATAATTCTTCATTGTCGTCTTTCGCTTCAATGACAACTTCAACAGCCTCCTCCCCTACTTTTTGGGCTATTTTATTTATTCCTTTCTCAAACAAATCAGAAACATATGAGGTATCTTCAGGATTTATTTTTCTATTCGTAATGATTTTTTCTAATTCTTCAATCACTCCAAATTGATTAGAAGCTGTATCGCCCCAACAAGTTGTTGTTCCCGTATGACAAGTTGGACCTTGTGGAGTCGCTTTTACTAAAAGTGTATCATTATCACAGTCTACCTCTATACTTTCTAGCGTTAATGTATTTCCACTCTCCTCTCCTTTTGTCCAAAGTCTCTGCTTAGAGCGTGAGTAAAAAGTAACCCGTTTCGTTTCTAATGTTTTTTCATACGCTTCTTCATTCATATATCCCAACATTAACACATCCATTGTGTCAACATTCTGAATAATTACAGGTACTAATCCATCTCCTTTCTCAAAATCTATTTTCATACGATTGTTCTTACGGGAATATTCTTTTGTGCTAAATTATACTTTAATTCTGGAATTTCAATTGTCTGAAAGTGAAAAACACTTGCTGCTAAAGCTGCAGAGACTTTGGTTTGTAAAAATAAATCTTCGAAGTGTTGAACTTCTCCAGCTCCTCCAGAGGCAATAACAGGTATGGTTAATGATTCATCTAAAGTCTTGAGCGCTTCAATAGCAAATCCAGCTTTAGTACCGTCGTGATTCATGGAGGTAAAGAGGATCTCCCCTGCTCCTAATTTCTGCGCTTCTTCTGCCCATTCAAACAAACCTAATTCCGTTTGCTTTCGACCACCAACTAAGAATACTTTCCATCCCTTTTCTGTGAGTTTTGCATCGATGGCCAACACTACACATTGGTTTCCAAATTTATCAGCAAGCTCTCGAATTAATTCTGGTCGCTTTACTGCTGCTGAATTCACAGCTATTTTATCCGCACCTGCATTCAATAGTGCACCTGCATCTTCAATAGAGCTCACACCTCCTCCGACTGTAAAAGGGATATTCACTTCTCTTGCAATTTTTTCCACTAAGGGAACTAGGGTTTTTCGCTTTTCATGCGTCGCAGTAATATCTAAAAACACCAATTCATCTGCTCCAATTCTAGAATATTTTTTTGCCAATTCGATGGGATCACCGGCATCTTTTAGATCGACAAAGTTCACTCCTTTAACCGTTCGACCGTCTTTAATATCCAAACAAGGTATAATTCGTTTTCTCAGCATAATATGTCTCTACTTATAAAAATCTGCTATTTCATTTAAGCTTATTTGTCCTTCATAAATAGCTTTTCCAATAATTGCTCCGTGTAAGTTAAATTCTTGTAACTTTTGAATTTCATGCATCGAAGAAACACCACCGCTAGCTATCAATTTCAGTTTAGGAAAACGACTCATTATTTCTTGATATAGAGCAACAGAAGAACCTTCCATCATACCATCTTTTGAAATATCAGTGCATATCACATGCTCAATACCTTGCTTTGTGAAACGCTCTATAAAAGGGAATAATTCAACTTCACTTTCCTCTTTCCATCCGTTGATAGCAATTTTATTGTTTCGAACGTCTGCCCCAAGAATGATTCTTTCAGCTCCATATTCTGTTATCCATTCATGAACTTTAGTTGGAGACTTTACTGCAATGCTACCTGCTGTAACTTGATTTGCGCCAGATTCAAATACTTTCTTAATGTCCTCATCTGACTTTACACCGCCACCAAAATCAATTTTTAAGCTGGTATTATTCGCTATGGATTCTAATACTTTCCAATTCACAACCTTTGCCGATTTAGCACCATCCAAATCTACAAGATGCAGTTGTTCTATCCCATGGTCTTGCAATGATTTTGCCACCTCCAATGGGTTTTCATTATATGTTTTTTGCTTTGTATAATCACCCTGAGACAAACGAACACATTTACCTTCAATAATATCAATTGCTGGAATTATTTTAATCTTTTTACTCATAGTTTTTTCTTAATTACAATTCAAGGAATCTTTTTAATATTCTTTCCCCAATCTCTCCACTCTTTTCAGGATGAAACTGACAACCATAAAAATTGTCTTTCGCTAATGCAGCAGAAAAAGAAATTCCATAGTGACAAGTTGCCATTGTTTCATTGGTTAGTGGAACATAATAACTATGAACAAAATAAGCTTGGTCAGAAATATCGTTCATCAGGCTATCGCCATTTTGCAGATCGTTCCAACCCATATGTGGAACCTTTAATTGATCGTCAAAACGAACAACATCCACGTCAAATATTCCTAGCCCGTCAACATTTCCTTCTTCTGAAAAACGACACATCAATTGCATACCTAGACATACACCGAGAACAGGTTGCCTTAACTCCTGAATTACCTTGACTAGATTCTTAGTCTTCAATTGTTCCATTGCTGATTTTGCATGACCAACCCCAGGAAAAACAACATAGTCCGCATTCTTAATGACTACTGGGTCATGGCTCAACACTGGTTCAAACCCCAATCGTTGAAAAGCAAAGTTTACAGATTTAACATTCCCCGCTCCGTAATCTATTATCACAATGTTTTTCATCTATAATATTCCTTTTGTACTTGGTAAAAATGCTTCGTTTGCATTTCTGTTTTTAGCCATTTTTATGCTTTTTGCAAAAGCTTTAAAAATACTTTCAATTTTGTGATGTTCATTTTCTCCTTTGGCTTTTACGTAAAGATTACATAAAGAAGCATCAGAGAAACTTTTAAAAAAGTGCACGAACATTTCTGTTGGCATATCTCCAACCTTTTCCCTTTTAAAATTCGCTTTCCAAACCAACCAGTTTCTACCGCCGAAATCAAGTCCTACTTTAGCATTGCAATCATCCATAGGCAAGAAAAAACCATATCGTTCGACACCAATTTTATTTCCTAATGCTTGTTTAAAACATTCTCCTAACGCAATTGCTGTATCTTCAATCGTGTGATGTTCGTCAACTTCAAGGTCACCTTTCACTAGAATTGATAAATTCAACGCTCCATGTCGTGCAATCTGCTCCAACATGTGATCAAAAAACTTCAAACCTGTATCAATCTTTGCTTTTCCAGAACCATCAAGATCTAGCGAAATATCAATATCCGTTTCTTTTGTAGTTCGTTTTACAGAAGCGGTCCTTTCACCTAATCGTAAAAATGTATAGATTTTGTCCCAATCTCTTGATTCAAGAACTACCTCATTCAAAATTGACTCTACCTCAGAAGAAACTTCTTGCGTTCCTGGATCATTCGGGTTTTTCATATAAATACCCTTAGCACCTAGGTTTTTAGCCAATTCCATATCAGTTAGTCGATCACCAATAACAAAAGAATTTACCAAATCATATTCACCATTTAGATACTTTGACAAAAGACCTGTTCGAGGCTTTCTTGTAGAAGCATTATCTTCAGGAAATGTTTTATCTATGCATTGTTCTGCAAATACAATTCCCTCACCTTCTAACGTTTTGATTAACATATCATGTGGACCTTGGAAATCCTCAGTCGGATAGCTTTTTGTACCTAAACCATCCTGATTAGTAACCATTACTAGTTCAAAATCAAGCTGTTTAGCTATCTTCCCTAAACCGGAAAACACTCCAGGAAAAAACCTTAGTTTCTCAAAAGAATCTACCTGAAAATCTGTTGGTGGCTCTTCTATTAAAACACCATCTCTATCAATAAAAAGTATTTTTTTCATCTTTACTTAATTATTTGTTCGTTTACTAGAGATTCAAAAACCTCAATAAACCTGTTGTTCTCTTCCTGTGTACCAATAGTAACTCGCAAGCAATTTTGACAACCGAATACGTTCGTTCTATTTCTTACAATTAAATTCCGCTCTATAAAATAAGTATAAAACGTATTTGCATTATCCACTTTAAATAGAATGAAATTTGACTCTGTTGGATAAACTATTTGAACCAATTTATTTTGATTCAAATACTCCACTAGTCGTGAGCGTTCCATTTTAATTTGAATCAGTTCCTGCTCAACTTGCCAGATATTTTCTAACCTTTTAATAGCTACTTCTTGAGACAAGCTATTAACATTATATGGAGGTTTTATTTTATGCAATAGTTCAATCACTTGTATACAACCCAGTCCAATCCCAACGCGAATACCAGCCAACCCAAATGCTTTTGAAAATGTTTGGCAAATGAAAAGATTTTCAAATTCTGTAAGCCAATTCATCAAAGATGGAGATGAACTAAAATCAATATATGCTTCGTCTAATACAACAAGTCCCTCAAACTCTTCTAAAATCAACTTAATTTCATTCCTATTCAAGTTATTCCCAGTTGGATTATTGGGAGAGCAAAGGATGATCATTTTAGCACCTTCAGCCGCTTTTAAAATAGCTTTTGAATCTATGTCAAATGTATTCGTCAATGCAACTTCTTCAATGCCCACATCATTGGTATTTGCTAATACCCTATACATCCCGTATGAAGGCTTGATTGTAACAATCTTGTCTTTTCCTGGAACGCAAAACGCTCGAAAAAGCAGATCCAAAACCTCATCTGAGCCATTTCCAATGATTATTTGTTCCTCTTTAACTCCTTTCATTGGTGCTAAAGTCTTTTTCAGGGAACGGTGATGTGGGTCAGGATAACGGTTCACCTCATTATCATAAGGATTCTCATTTGCATCTAAAAATACACCTTCCACCCCCGTGAATTCGTCTCTAGCTGAAGAGTAAGGTGTTAAGCCCTTTAGATTCGGGCGAACTAGTTGGTCTAAATTAATTTTTCTCATTTCCCAGAGCATTTAATCTAATACTTACTGCATTTTTATGAGCGTCTAACTGCTCAGCTCTCGCCATAACTTCAACAACAGGTCCTAATTTCTGAAGACCCTCAGCACTCGCAGATTGATATGTAATCTTCTTCACAAAACTATCTAGGGAAACACCACTATACATTTTTGCAAAACCGTTTGTTGGCAACGTATGATTCGTTCCACTCGCATAGTCTCCTAAACTCTCTGGTGTATATTCTCCAATAAAAACAGAGCCTGCATTTGTTATTCCCTCTAATAACATGTCATTGAAAGTAGTATTCAAAATCAAATGTTCAGGAGCATATTCATTTATTAGTTCCAAAATTTTATTTTCCCCAACACAAATTAACTTTGCATATTCCAGAGATTGGGCGGCTAAATCTTTTCTTGGTAATACGCTTAACTGTTTTTCAACTTCAAAAGCAACCTGATCAAGCATTTGTTCTTCATTTGTCACAAAAACAACCTGACTATCTACACCGTGCTCTGCTTGAGAAAGTAAATCGGCTGCAATAAATTTAGGGGTTGCACTATTATCTGCTACAACCATAACTTCTGATGGACCAGCAGGCATATCAATTGCTTTACCCAATTGTTGCGCATACTGTTTAGCAGCAGTGACGTATTGATTTCCAGGACCAAATATTTTATAAACCGCTGGAACAGACTCTGTACCTAAAGTCATAGCAGCAATGGCTTGTATTCCACCTATTTTGAAAATATTCGTTATTCCAACTAAATCTGCAGCATATAAAATCGCAGGATTTACTTCGCCGTTGGAGTTTGTCGGGGTGCACAATACAACCTCTTTACATTTTGCGATTTTTGCAGGTATTCCTAACATCAAAACAGTAGAGAAAAGAGGTGCTGTACCTCCAGGAATATACAGACCGACCTTATCTATTCCCACTGATTTTCTCCAGCAAAATACACCTGGAAAGGTTTCTACTTTCTTCACAGGTTCTTTTTGAGCTTCATGAAAAGCTGTAATATTTTCTGCCGCACGAAGAATTGCACTTTTAAGTTCGTGACTCACCTGTTCCTTAGCCTGATTAACTTCCTTCGTTGTAACCAATAAAGAATCCAATGTAACTCCATCAAATTTAAGAGCATATTCTTTAACTGCCTTATCACCTTCTTTTTCTATACGGTTAAAGATAGTACTAACCGTATATGACAAATCCTTTTGTTCCAACTGCGGTCGCTGCAGCACTATCTTTAATTCCTTATCGTCTGGGTTAATTATTTTTTTCATTACACGTTATCTTAATAGATCAATAAAATTACCGCACCATTTTTTCAATTGGAACAATCAAGATTCCCTCCGCCCCTGCTTCTCTAAGTGCATCAATGTTGTCCCAAAACTTTTGCTCGTTAATAACAGAGTGAATCGAGATCCAACCTTCCTTGGCAAGTGGAATAACTGTTGGACTTTTTATTCCAGGTAAAATGTTCGTAATTGCTTCAAGCTGATATTTAGGAGCATTGAGAAGTACATACTTACTGTTTTTAGCAGACAAAACACTTTCAATTCTAAATATTAATTTATCAAAAATCGCTTGCTTCTCTTTAGACAAAGAGGAGTTTGCTGCAATGACAGCCTCAGATTTCAGCATTACTTCCACTTCTTTCAGGCCATTCATGAATAAGGTATTTCCTGTACTCACAATATCACAAATTCCATCGGCTAGACCTATGGTTGGTGCAATTTCAACTGAACCAGATATAGTGTGGATTTCTGCATTTACTCCTACTTTTTCTAAATACTTCTGCAATGTTACCGGGTATGAAGTAGCAATTTTCTTCCCTTCAAAATCCTTGGCACTTTGAATACTTGAGTTTTTTGGTGCAGCGAGAGAAACTTTACATTTAGAAAAACCAAGTTTCATAATCGTTTTCACATTTCGTTCTTGCTCTATCAGAATATTCTCTCCAATTATTGCAATATCAGCTACACCGTCCTCGACATATTGTGGGATGTCACTATTTCTAAGGAACAACAGGTCTAAAGGGAAGTTATCTACTGATGCTTTTAACTGTCCACTGGCTTTTGGCACTTTTATTCCACATTCTTTCAATATTTCTAAAGATCCATCAAGTAATCTCCCTGATTTCTGAACTGCGATTTTTAATCTATCCATCTTTTTTTAATTAGTCTTGAATACGAACGAAAACAAAAAACCCGCTCGAATAAACAAGCGGGTTCATATTTATGTATTTTATTTACATACAACATCACCTCGCCTGCAGCGAAATAACATGATGTTGATGTGTATTGTTCAAATTCATGTGTCAAATATAAGTAAAGATTTAAAACGGCTTATGAGTCAATTAATATTTTTACCAATTTAAATTTGAATGTCGTTTATTTAACATATCAATAATAACAAAAAAAAGTCGCTCAGCGAACTGAACGACTTTTTTATAAGTTCTATTAAGAACGTATTATAAGCTTACTTCTTAACGAAAGAGCTTCTAGATACGTCACCGTTTACAGAAACAACTTCATAATAATAAGATCCAGCTTCAAGACCAGATACATCTATAGAAGTAGTGTTACCATTAACATCAGCATCAATAACAACTCTTCCATCCATTCCAATTACTTTCATTGAAGAAAGAGACTCAGCAGCATCAATGTTCAATACATTTTCAGCTGGGTTTGGATATACTGTAATATCTAAATTGTTCTCAGCAATACCTGAAGTAAAAGTCATTGTTGGGAAAATCGCGTTCGCTATTGCTATAGAGCTTGCTCCATAAGAAGCAAATGCATCACTTGCATCCACAGCTCCAGCGTGTGTAGAAGCGTCGGCAAACTGATAGCTACCTTCTTGTATTGTAGTTGTTACAACCACTGTATCTCCATTAGCTGCTTCTGCAGCAGTTGGTAAAGTAATACCTGCGAAATAAGATTGATTCGCTGGAATTACAACTGGTGTACCAAAAGTAACATTTAAGTTATAGATTCCTTGAGCAGCTGTACCATCAGTAATAACTTGAAGATTTGCAGCAGATGTATCAATTGATGCAATTTCAATATCAGCAGACCCTAATAAAGTACCAGGAGTTCCACTATTATTTTCCCAAATACCAACAGTAACCAATGTACCATCTCCTGCATCAGCAATTGCATTGATATGAAGTTTTACGTTGTCAACAGTTCCTGCACCACTTACACCATAATTACTATCAAACAATTGTACAATTACTTTATCACCATACGTATTTGTTCCGCTAACATAACCATTTCCAGGTCCCCAAGTATAAATACCTACTTGTGGGTTCTGAGGATCAGCTAAAGCACCTTCAAAGTGGCTTGTTACTGTTGTTTGAGCGATTGCTCCAGCTCCTAATAATAAAGAAACTGCTAAAAAGTAAAGTTTTTTCATAATAAATTAAATTTTAATTAATATTTCCCCAAATATAAGGGTTTCTCCATAAAGTTACGTAGGAATTACATGAAAGGTTGGAGACCTTTATAAACAAACTACTTTACTTCACCATACAAATCATAGTGATCTGCCGATGTAATAAGTATATCCGAGAAATCGCCTATACGTACATAAGTGTCCATTTTTTTTACTAACACCTCATTATCAACTTCTGGTGAATCAAATTCAGTTCTTCCAATAAAGTAGTCTCCCTCTACTTTATCAAATAAAACTTTTCGAGTTTGACCAATATGTTTTTGGTTTAGATTATAACTAATCCCAGACTGGAGTTCCATAATTGCATCTGCTCTTTCGCGCTTTAATTTTTCTGGAACATCATCCTTAAAGTTAAAAGCATGTGTGTTTTCTTCATGGGAATAAGTGAAAATTCCGAGTCTTTCAAACTTTGATTTTTCTACCCAATCATACATTTCCTGAAAGTCAGCCTCTGTTTCTCCTGGATAACCAGAAATCAACGTTGTACGAATTGCTATATCAGGAACTATATTTCTAATATTGTCAATCAACGCTTCGGTCTTTTCTCTAGTTGTTCCACGACGCATTGCTTTTAACATACGAGTTGATCCATGTTGTAAAGGCATATCAAGGTAATTACACACATTTTCACGCGCCTTCATTACATCCAACACATCCATCGGGAAACCTGTTGGGAACGCATAGTGTAAACGAATCCATTCAATTCCTTCGACATCTGCCAATCGATCAATCAGTTCTGCTAGTGATCTTTTCTTATAAATATCTAACCCATAGTAGGTCAAATCCTGAGCGATCAACATAAGTTCTTTAACTCCTTTTGCTGCCAACCCTTTTGCTTGTTGGACAAGATCCTCAATTGGAGTTGAAACATGCTTTCCACGCATTAAAGGTATTGCACAGAAAGAACAAGGTCGATCACAACCTTCTGCAATTTTGAAATATGCAAAATGAGCGGGTGTTGTCAATAATCTCTCCCCAACTAACTCATGCTTATAATCAGCTTTTAATGTTTTTAAAAGTCTTGGCAATTCTCTTGTACCAAAATAAGCATCAACTTCTGGAATTTCAGTTTCCAAATCTGATTTATACCGTTCCGACAAACATCCTGTAACATATACTTTATCTACTTGACCTTCTTTTTTTGCATCGGCATAACGCAAAATAGTATCAATTGACTCTTGTTTAGCATTGTCAATAAAACCACACGTATTTATTATGACAATTTCAGAATCATCTTGCTTCGCTTCGTGCTCAACATCGAACTTATTTGCTTTCAGTTGAGCCATCATCACTTCTGAATCAAAGATGTTTTTAGAACAACCTAATGTTACTACATTAACTTTGTTTTTCTTTAACGTTTTCGTCTTCATGATGCAAAGGTACAGCTAAATTGAGATTATAAAATGATTTTTGGGAAAAGGATTGTATTGTTTATATTTTTAACTAATAATTACCTGATAAAAATGGTATATCTCCACAAAACAAAACTATTTTCAACTTCGACGTCAATTCAAAAAAATATTTCTAACAAAAAAGTAATTTAAATAACACTTAAATTTTATCTTTGACCTCGATGGAAACGCAAATCATTCTGAATAAAAGGCATTTTGATTTAACCTTACAGAGACTCTGTCGGCAATTAATTGAAAATCACAATGATTTCTCGAATACAGTTTTAATAGGTCTTCAACCTAGAGGAGTGCGTGTTGTTGATCGTTTAAAAGAAATGTTAGAGAGCATTTTAGGTAAACAAGTACAGTGCGGCACGTTGGACATCACCTTTTATAGAGATGACTTTAGAAGAAGAGAAACACCTCCTATCCCAAGTGTAACTAACATCGACTTCACTATAGAAAATAAAAAAGTAATTTTAATTGATGATGTCCTCTACACTGGTAGAACGATACGTTCAGGTTTAGATGCACTTTTAGCTTTTGGTAGACCAGAAAAAGTTGAATTACTCACCTTCATCGATAGAAGGTTTAAAAGACATTTACCTATTCAGGCAGATTATATTGGAAAAGCTGTAGACACACTAATTTCAGAGCGCGTTTCTGTGGAATGGGAGGAAATTGAAGGAGAAGACAAAGTATTACTTTATACACCCAATGAAAATGGATAATTTAAGTGTTGAACATCTAATTGGAATCGAGCATCTCACACCAAGAGATATCGAAATTATTTTCAAAACGGCAGATAGTTTTAAAGAAGTAATTAACCGACCAATTAAAAAAGTTCCTTCACTTCGAGATATAACAATTGCTAACTTATTTTTTGAAAATTCAACCCGTACCCGGTTATCATTTGAATTGGCAGAAAAGCGACTAAGTGCTGATGTAGTAAATTTTAGCGCCTCAAGTAGTTCTGTCTCAAAAGGCGAATCTTTGATTGACACCGTAAATAATATCCTTTCAATGAAAGTCGATATGGTCGTAATGCGTCATCCTAGTCCTGGAGCAGCAAAATTTCTTTCAGAAAGAATAAATGCAAGAGTAATAAATGCTGGAGATGGAACGCATGAACATCCAACTCAAGCCTTACTAGATACATATTCGATCCGTGAAAGACTCGGCTCCGTTGAAGGAAAAAAAGTCGTCATTGTTGGTGATATAATCCATTCAAGAGTGGCTTTGTCAAATATTTATGCTCTTCAGAAGCAAGGTGCTGAAGTGATGGTTTGCGGACCGACAACTCTGATTCCAAAGTACATTCATAAACTTGGTGTTAGAGTTGAAAACAATCTCCGTAAAGCGTTAGAGTGGTGTGATGTTGCAAACATGCTAAGGATACAACTCGAGCGACAAGACATTCAATTTTTTCCTTCACTTCGTGAATATTCAATGCTCTATGGGTTGGATAAAAAATTACTAGATAGTTTGAGTAAAGAAATAATTGTAATGCATCCTGGCCCAATTAATAGAGGTGTTGAAATCACAAGCGATGTTGCTGATAGCAAACAATCTATAATATTAAATCAGGTTGAAAATGGCGTAGCAATAAGAATGGCTATCATATACTTATTAGCGTCAAAAATCGATCGTCAATAAAATTTTCTTATTTTTGAACAAAGATAAAGCCGAATGAATTTTCAAGTTGTTGACCAAAATAAATATAGCGTTATTTCTGCACATGTAGATAGACTTAATGCTAATAACGCTCCAGAACTAAAAGGTGTTTTAGTTAACCTGAACAAAAATAGTGTTAACAATATAATCATTGACCTTTCAAATACTTCTTATTGTGACTCTTCCGGCTTAAGCGCCATACTCTCTGCAAACAGATTATGTAAAAATTCAGGTGGTCAATTTATACTATGTGGACTTCAACCCAACGTACAAAAAATGATTGAAATATCTCAATTAAATCGTGTACTGAATATAGAAAGTGATTTAGACAGTGCCGTTGATAATCTTTAATTATGAGTTTCGACGTTACCATTCTCGGTACTGGATCGGCAATTCCTACAGTTAAAAGAGGAACTACATCACATTACGTCAATTGTCAGCAACGCCATATTCTTATTGATTGTGGTGAAGGAACTCAACTTCAAATGCGGAAGTTTAAAATCAAGTTTCAACAAATCGATATTATATTAATTTCACATTTACACGGTGACCACATTTTTGGACTTCCCGGATTATTAAGTACCATGCAGCTACTTGGAAGGGAACACAAACTGAAAATAATCGGTCCAACAGGTATAAAAAGACTATTAAAAGTACAATTTGAAGAAGTGGGGACATCAAAACTATTCCCCATTGAGATCGAAGAAATAGAAGAAGATACCACCGCGCTCATTTTTGAAGATAAATGTATTGAAATATCAACTTTCCCATTAAAACACAGGATACAAACGCAGGGATACAAAATTCAAGAGAAGCTAGGGAAACGGAGATTACTTAAAGATGAATTTGACAGAACAGGAATCAGTGTTGCTTATATAAATAAACTATTAAGTGGTGAGGACGTTATTGATAACGAAGGGAGGTCATTAAAGTATAAAGAAGTTACTCTTCCTCCAAAGCCTCCAAAATCCTATGCATTTTGTTCTGATACGGCATTTCATTTACCAATTCTAGAGTCTATTGAAAATGTAGACTTATTATATCACGAGGCAACATTTTTAGATCACGAAAGTGACCGAGCCGCAACTACATTTCATTCTACAGCTAAACAAGCAGCAACAATAGCCCTAAAAGCAAATGCAAAACGTCTCGTACTTGGCCATTTTTCAGCAAGGTATAAATCTGCTAAAAATCACCAAACAGAGGCTCAGACTATCTTTGAAAATACATTTATTCCGAAAGACGGTGAAAAGTATGTTGTTTGATTTTTTTCAGGATAGTAAATTTATACCATAATCAACTCATGCCTTTTATGTTTTTTTGTCTCCCCAAGGTAAAAATCAATTCTACCAAGTGCTAAACCTGCCCAACCCACTTGGTTAATTAGCACTTTTTCTCCTTTTTTATTTTGATGGATTTCTGGTTTATCAAGAAAAGTGTGGGTATGGCCTCCAATGATTAAGTCTATTTCTTCTGTTTCCTTTGCTAGCAGAATATCACACATATCATTTTGCTTGGGTTTGTATCCGAGGTGTGAGAGACATATTACAATATCACACTCCTCTTCATATCTCAAGTATTTCGCCCATTTATTTGAAATACTTATGGGGTCATTATAAATCGTATCTTGATAATTAGATTTTGCAACTAATCCCTCTAGTTCTGGTCCTAGACCAAAGACACCAACTTTGAATGGACCTTTTTGGAAAGTCCTATATGGGAAAGTCACATTTTTCAGGTCTGTATTATCAAAATCGTAATTGGAGCATACAAATGGAAAATTTGCGTATTCATGTGCTTTCTTAAAGCCATTGATACCAGCATCAAAATCATGATTTCCCATTGTACAGCAATCATAACCCAATTTCGTCATTAGTTTCATTTCTAGAACACCTCCATATTTATTAAAATAAGGAGTTCCCTGAAAAATATCTCCTGCATCCAACAAAAGAACATTTGACTCCGATGATCTAATATCCTGAATTAATGAAAATCTACGCGCTACACCACCCTGATTGGGATATTTTGAATGGTTACTAGGAAAGGTGTCAATGTTGGAATGCGTATCGTTTGTGTGTAAAATCGTGAGTTTTTCAAGTCCGTCAAGCTGTTTTGGATGGGCCAACAAGCTTGGAGACAAAACTAACCCTGTCCCTAAAACCATACTATGTTGTAAAAATATCCTTCTTTCCATCTTTACAGTTTAATACGTTCATCCACATACGAAACTAGTGTATCTTTTTTTTCCACCATTTCTAAGAGAATATCTCTTAAAAATATTCCAGTATTGATTTTTTCATACGAATTCTTAAAAAAATTCATACGATCTCCACCGTTTGCCAGATAATCCGTAGTAATCACAAAAAGCGTATCGTTCAATTCTTTATTACTATTCAATTCAAAGGAGTCATTTGTCAATTGAAAACCTCCAACAGGTTCTCCACCAGAATTCCTCAAATAACTTTCAATATCACTGATTCGTTTCGCGGGAAGCTTTAGTAGCACAATAGTGTTGTCAAAAGGCATCAGCTTATAAATATCACCTACTTTTACATTACCTTTATTAATTGGTGCTCTTAAACCACCAAAATTCATTATACAAATATAATCGTCGCGTTGAACTAGTTGTTTATTAACGACATATTGCATTGTTTGGTCAACAACAAAGTTACCTAAAGCACCAACAGGACGCTTATTAATGAAATCATCAGATGCATAGGCAATCACACGCTCCATCTCTAAAGCTAAAGAATCTCGATAAGGTTCTATAAAAGATGCCAAAACTGAATCTTTCTGAGTACTTGTATTCACCTCTATTTTATCTGTCTGAACATATAGAGGTGAAACAGAAGAGCAGGCCCAAAGACCTGCTCCAATGATTGTTAATAGTACTATTTGTATACGATTCATTATAAAAAATTCTTACTGAACGATTAATTTACGCTGTGCGCTTCCTTGATCTGTAGTAATATTTAGAATATAAGAACCTGCATTGAAATCCTTAACATTGATTTTAACAGCCATTTCACTGTTGAATTCACCAACAACTCTACCTGTCATATCTGTAATTGTAAGTTTTTCAATGTTGATACCATTAACTTGCACATAAACCATATCATTTGATGGATTTGGAAAAACAACCAAATTTGATTCAACAATATTCTCGTCTAATGATAAAGCACAGTCTTCATCATACGTCATATCTGAAAAGTTAACAAAACAAGCAAAATCAACACTATCGATATAAGGGTTTCGATTGTTTTGCGTTTCATAAATCAACTCATGTCTAGCTATTTCGTAATTATCAGGTAAGTCACCGAAATGCCAGTTCTTAAGAACGTCTTGATCCTGGTTTGAAGGAATACTCCAATCATCGCCAGTTCCGTTAGGACCATTATAACACGTTGCCATATAAAATATCGCTCTCGCTAAGTTTCCTTTTTGGTCATCGCGAGGTTCATATACATAACTTCCATCGGCTATTTCACCAACACTACCTTCTAAGTAATTGAAAACAACAGGCCCTGTGATTATACCGAATGGCAGGTTACTTCTAGGTGAGTTAGCTTGAGCTAAGTTCGTCGGATACAAGTTATGATAATCAACATATTCTGCTTCTTCTGGGTTATCTGCTGGGAATGTTGGCATCCAAGAGTGTGCGTAAGTGTGCTCTCTTGAATATCCTGTTGCCGTCCAGTCAAATGGTCCACTAAATACTTTTCTCTCACCAGAATAGGCGCATTCTACAAAAGACTCACCATTTGTAGTATCCCTCACTTCAAACTGATCCATCATAATCGTTTTATACAAGAAGTAAGAAGAAAAATTATGAGGGTTAATCAATGTTGTAAGGTCATCAATTAATGTTGGAGACAGACTGCTAATCCCATTGTAGTAATTACCAATTTGTTCTCCTGTTGAAGATTCATTACCAGACAACACGTTCGTTTGGTTATAATTCGTAAAATTACCGTAACCATTAAACGAGTACACATCAAAATAATAATCTGTATTTGCTCTTATTCCTCTCGGCGTAAATGATGTTCCTGACCCAATATAGGCTACTTGTGCATCTCCAATCACATCTCCTCTTAGATAGTTCTCACCATCCACTGGAGCACCTGTTGGAGCGCTGCCTTTTTTCCAAACAACAATATAATTTTCCGCGTCAGTAGAAGGAGAGTAACTTGCACTCATTGTGTACGCCTTAACATTTGAGAATGTCAGCGCTGTTGCTCCATCTGTAGGTTCAGTAGCTAAATCGTCATTTCCAATTGCATAAATATTAACAACAAATGTCGGATCATCTGGATCATCAGAATTAATTTCTAAAACTGCTTGACGAGAACCATTTCCACCTGATGTAAAAGTAAGTGTGTTATTGGTTTCACCTCCTCCTGCAATTGCTCCTGCAACAATATCAGTGGAAAAATCACCTGCTTCAGGTCCTGTTATTGAAGTACCAGATATAGTCAAGTTATTTACACCAATGTTTTTAATCGTTATGGGTGTCGATACTGTTGTTCCGATATATGCAGTATTTCCATTCAAGAAACTTGTTCCATCAACTTCAACAACGATTTTCTTATCTGGAGCAGCGTAGGGAAAAATATCGTTATTATCTCTTGGTAACACCTGATAAGTTCCATTGTACTCACTACCTAAACCAACTAAAGTTTGCGGACCAGATGGAATTGTTACACCTACTAAATCAGAACCATTTTGAATTCTAAGTTCACCTGTATTCGTACCATCTGTAAAATCATAGTTTGTACCTCCAGAAAAAGTAGAACCGGCATCTGGAAATGTAATATCGTCAAACTGAAGAATACGACCTTCGAAAGTTTCACCTAAGTTAGAAATTGTAATAACCCAAGGAGCGATTTCAGTTCCTGCTCCAAAATTATTAACGTTTGTAATTGGATCAATTTCCAAAAGACCACTAAAGTCTTTAAGTTCTCCTGTTATTTCAACAGAATCACCACGACTTATTCCGCTAACCGAACTTGGTCCGTAAACTGGAATTCCTCCTGTAACATCCTGAATATATCTTATGGGTCCTAACTCTCCTCCATCAGCAGCAACACCTCTTATTGTTACTGTTTGACCAACAGAAAAATTTGTACGTGCATCATTGATGTCTGTTTGTCCAAAAACAGATGAAAATGAACATAAAATGCCTAATATTATTAATCCTTTTTTCATATAGTTTATATTTATTTTCTATTTATTAAAATTCAAATCCTAGTGACACGTTAAAGCGAAGTCCTTGTCCAAAGAAAACTCCAGCAGATCCAGCGTCAAAGCCTCCTCCATTTTGATTATTTCTAGCGTCGGAAATATACTTTGTATTCAATGCATTAAATAGATTACCTCTAAAGATTAAGCTTGTTTTTTCAAATTTCATTCTATAGCCTAAGTGTACAGACATTAATCCATAAGATGGAATCTCCCAAGATTCTCTACCTCCATTTCCACTAGCAACATTTAGACTAAATGGATCAAAATCACTATAGTATCTGTCGAAGTAAGTATATCTTACACTAATATAACCTCCTCTAATTGGTTCATATCGAATACTACCCGAAAGAGTTGTTTGAGCGGCATCTCCCACATGAACGCCTTTCGCGTCAAATTCAAACGTTGTTCCTACAACATCAATTACCTCGCTTGATTGCCAAGTCCAATCAGCAACAGATATCATTCCTTCTATTGCTAAGTTTTTAAATATTTTATAAACTCCATCAAATTCGACTCCCATGTGAAGTGCATCCATTCCATTAACATTCGCTCGAATAAATTGTGTTGGATCATTTGGATCAGGTACTGCAACTCCGAACGGAAATGGTTTGTTTTCCCAATAGGTGTAATATCCATTAACATTAAAGCTTAATTTTTTCGATCTAAAACCGTAACCAACTTCTGCAGCCATAATATTTTCATTCAGAATTTCAGCAAAAAATTCATTGGTATTATTATCTATGACATTACTATACTGTGGAGTTCTTGATAAATAACCAACATTCACAAAAATGTTTGACTTCTCTGTGATGTTAAAGTTCGCTCCTGCCTTTGCTGTAAAACCAGGAATCCATTTAGTTTCTGTTTGATTATACTTTAAATCAGGATGGTTTGGATGGTAAACTTCCCCTTCATACTCAACAACGTCTTGTCCTCCAATATATAACGTTGTGTCATCTAAATGAATTTCTCTTTTCTCAGAGTAATCTACTCCTTTATAGCTGTTCACAACAGTGGATAAGTTAACGAATGCCGTCCATCTTCCTTTAGAATATTCAGCCTGACCAAAAGCTCCCATCCATTGTACTAAAGCATCTCGATGATTATGATAAGGTTGCCACCCTACTTTATCTCCTTCAGTTTTCATATTCGAAATAGCATTTTGATCTTGCGTATTTACCCAGTAATTACCACCCAGAAGGTCTCTTAATTCCGTATAGTGTTCACCTTTATAATATCTATAATCTAATCCCCCAGAAATTTCCCAGTTTTCATTTGGATTAAAATCAAATTGAGATAAACCTCCAATCCACATATGGTTATTAACCGACGCGGTTAAAACCTGTGATGATTTTAATAAATCAGGATGATAAGCTGGGTCTGTTGAAGGATACTCTTGACCAAAAAGAGTTTTAACTTGATTGTTACGTATTATTTCATCCCAATCCACAAGACCGTTTTCATCACGAATAATACCTCCTGAGTTTCGCAGTCTTTCTCCACCACCACGTCCAATTGACATATAAGCCATGTTTGACCAAGAAAGCTTTTCATTTACTTTCCAAAAATCTTTCAGTGTGATTTGAGGTTTGTGGTAATAGTTTCTTCTTTCAGCTTTAATAACTCGATCTCCGTTTGGTTTAGTAATGTAGCCATAATGTTGATTATGACGAATCCCATTATCAAGATTAAATCCACTCGCACCATCTGGAATTTCAACACCTAAATCTCTAGCATATTGTTCATCCCAATAATAAATCGGTTGATTAAAAGACCTTTGGGCATGTTCTTGTGGTGCTCCAAAAGCACTTAGTGAAGTTAAGTGGCTTCCTGTTTTCTTTTGAATTTTTAAATAATAAAAGGCACCACGGGTGTAGAGTCCATCGACCCAGCCGTCACCTTGTTTGTAAGAACCTGAAAATAAAACACCCCATCCATTTTTCAATTTTCCAGACTTGTAGGATAGAGAAGTTCTTAAAAAATTACCTGAACCGTATTCTTGATTTACTTTAATTTGGCGTTTACCTCCTGTAGGCTGTGTTATAATATTCATTGTTCCCCCAACTGAAGGCATTGCTAATTTTGTCGCACCAAGACCTCTCTGAACTTGAATTTGATTGGTAATTTGATCTAAACCAAACCAGTTACTCCAATACACCCAACCATTCTCCATGTCATTAACAGGTACACCGTCAATCATAACACCAACATTCCGTTGACTAAATCCTCTGATACTAATACGTGCATCACCATCTCCTCCACCTTGTTGTGTGGCGTGAACTCCAGGAGTGGAATTCAATAACATAGGTAATTCCTGAGAACCTAACTCTTCACTAATTTGTTTTTGAGAAATTCGACTTACGGCAACTGGAGTTTTTCTATCTACTGCTAATTGACCAATAACTTCAACTTCCTCCATTTCTTGGGTGTTCCCCATTTTAACATTTTCAACCACTTCAGGTTTATCAATATTTATTTTAAAATATAATGTGTCATAGGAAAACATTGATACTTGAACATTATAAGACCCATAAGGAAGGTTTTTAATCTCATAACTACCGTCTAAATTTGCCTTTGAACGAAAATCATTGGAAATATAAACATAAGCACCAATAACTGGCTCCCCCGTTGTATAGTCAATCACTTCTCCCTTTAATGTTCCTGTTTGTCCAAAACTAATCATTGGTAAAAGGAGAAAAAACAAAACAAACTTTCTAATCACAGCTCAAAAATGTTAAAAAATGAAAGGGAAGCCGAAGCTTCCCTTTGAAAAATTTATTTAATGATAACTCTACGCGACGTAACTCGACCATCTACTGTAAGAATCTTTACGAAATAAACTCCCGTTTTAGAACTAACATTAATTTTCGAAACCGCATCCAAATTATTTTCTGTCAATACGTTTTGCCCTAATGCATTAATTACCTCAAGTTTTTCAATTCCATTATTTACTCGAATTATAAACTCTCCGTTTTCTGAAGGGTTTGGATAAATAGAAACCTTCACAGGTTCTTCAGAAGTAACAGAAGCAGTTTCGCACTCACATTCATGTGTACCTAAAGACTCCCAGTTACCAACTTCGTAACCCAAACTTTGATCAAATACCACTGGTGGAATTGAATCATACTCGTCTAGCGGGTCAAAAAATGAAATTTGAGGGTTTGTTTCCCCTTTAAGAATAGTACTTTTTCTAATCATCGAGTGATCTGTAGTTACTACAACTCCAGCACCCACAAATGGAAAGTCAGATGTCCAACCATCATATTCATTTCCCATATCCGGATCTTCACCTATTTTCCCAAAAATATCAACTGCTATTACATTACCAAGGTCAGAAACACTCCCTTTTGCTAATACTACAGCATCGTTTCCATTGAAATACATTGCATTTGAAACGTTGTAATCAGGACAATAAAATCCATCTGCTTTTTCTTGCAATGAATCCCAAACTGGAGCTTCTTGACCTGTTCCATTTGGATCTCTTTTATCAATCACTGCTACGTAAGTACCGTACGCTTCAATCGTACCTGACAATTGCACAGACTGCTGAGCGCCTGCAGAAGTACTACCATTTGAATAACGTTGTACAAGATAACCACTTAAGTCAATCGATTGATCAGTTGGGTTATAAATTTCTAACGCTTTATTATTAGACCATCCCTCTACATATTCAGAGATAAAAAGGTCGCTACAATCTTGTGCATTTACTGCAACACCGATTAATAGACTTACTGAAAGTAAAAATTGTTTCATGTTATTATGTATTATGATTGTTTACAATTGAATTAACAAAAAATGAGATACGCTGGAAGTTTTATAAAACTTACTTAGGAACAACTTATCTTCTTTTCATATTTTTTGTTTTTTTATCTTTTTGTGGTTTCAGTGAACAAAATGTTCCTTCAAGGAGAACACAAAAAGATTTACTATGCAAAATTAAGGCATTTTATTCGAGTGTATATTATTGAATTATTAACAATTGATGAGGAAAGGTTAAATATCTGACAAATCCATAACAAAAAATTCTATTATCTTCGTTCAAAATTAATTTATCAAATCAATGAAAACTGTTGTATCATTAGTATTTATCACGTTTATTATTTCTTTTGTAAATTCTCAAGAAGAAAACATTCAAAAAGAATTGACTGTTGAAAAAATTTGGAAAGAATATCTTTTTTATGGATCTGGAGTAGATGGATTTCGTTCAATGAAAGATGGAAAACACTTTACTCAAATTAGACTTATTGATGGGAAGAAGTCAATAATGAAATATCCTTTTGAGAATGAAGATATTGACGGAGAGTTAATTCTAGACGGTAAAAAGCTTACTTATGAAGGTGAAAACCTGAAGTTTGACGGATATGAGTTTAACGAGACAGAAGACAAGCTTTTAATTACAACAAATAGAATCAAGAGATACAGAAGAAGTTTTTTTGCCGAATACTATTTATATGACCTAAAAACTGAAAAACTTCAGCCATTAGATGAAGTTCATTCTCCTCAGACCTTAGCTTCTTATTCTCCTGATGGCTCAAAAGTTGCTTATATTCATAAGAACAATATCTATGTTAAAGACTTATCTAATGGAAAAGTAAAAGCCATCACTACAGATGGTGAAATAAATAAAATAATCAATGGTACAACAGATTGGGTATACGAAGAAGAATTTGCTTATACAAAAGCATACGACTGGTCACCTGATAGTGAATACATTGCTTATATGAAATTTAATGAAAATAAGGTTAAGGATTTTACAATGACCTACTTTTATGAACTGTATCCTGATCAATACACTTTTAAATATCCAAAAGCAGGAGAAGATAACTCTAAAGTTTGCCTACATGTTGTAAAAGCCAAAAATGGAAAAGGGAAGGAAATTGATTTAGGTGAATACGAATATATACCAAGAATCAAATTTTCAAATACAGAAAATAAGCTTATGGCATTGACACTAAATCGTCACCAGAACCATTTAAAATACCATTGGATTGACGTTACAGACAAAAACATGCCCTCAAGTGTGATTTATGAAGAAAAAGATCGCGCTTACGTTGAGATAGATGATAATTTACTTTTCTTAAAAGATGGCAAGCATTTTATGCGTACCAGTGAAAAAGATGGTTACAATCATATTTACAAAATAAACATTGACGGCAGCAGTGAGCAAATTACGGATGGAACGTGGGATGTGGTCGAATTTAAAGGTATAGACGAAGAGCAAAAAATCATTTATTATACCTCAGCAGAAGAAGGTCCTCAATACAAAGCGCTTTACTCCATAAAACTGGACGGCTCTGACAAGAAAAAAATTAGTTCAAGCAAAGGTACAAACGATGCAAGTTTCTCTGACGGAATGAAGTACTTTGTTAATAGTTGGAGCAATGCCAATACTCCAACAACCTATTCTTTACATAAAGCTGATGGCACATTACTAGAGGTCTTAGAAGATAATGAATACCTTCAAATAATAATGAAGGAACACAATTTCCAGCCAAAAGAATTCATGACTTTTGACGGTGCTGAAGGAGAACTAAATGGATGGATTATTAAGCCACCTCATTTTGATAGTACCCAACAATATCCTGTGTACTTCAATGTATATTGTGGACCTGGTTCAAATATGGTAAGTGATTCTTATGGAAGTGGAAACTTTGCATACCACCAACTTCTGGCTCAAAAAGGCTATATAGTTATCTCTGTTGACACAAGGGGAACAATGTATAGAGGCGCTGAATTCAAAAAATCAACCTATTTACAACTTGGTAAATTAGAAACAGAAGATTTAATTACAGTAGCCAAACAAGTCCAAGGTTTATCCTTTGTAGATCCTGAAAGAATTGGGGTTATGGGCTGGAGCTACGGCGGATATATGGCCTCATTAGCAATGACAAAAGGTGCAGATGTTTTCAAAATGGGAATCGCTGTAGCTCCCGTAACCAATTGGAGGTATTATGATAATATTTACACTGAGCGATTCATGAGAACACCACAGGAGAATGCGGATGGATATGATGATAACTCGCCAATAAATCATGTAGATAAATTAAAAGGTAATTACTTTATTATTCATGGTTCAGGAGATGATAATGTACATGTACAAAATACAATGGAAATGATTAATGCTTTAGTAAAAGCAGATAAACAATTTGATCAATTCATATATCCGAATAAAGATCACGGGATCTACGGTGGGAATACTAGAAATCATTTATTTAAAATGCTTTTAGATTATACTCTCGAAAATTTGTAGTCTACCATTTGCGAACTTTTAGATACAATCTTTGTTCATTCATCGAAATAGACGTTTAAAATTGGTCGATTTAAGAAACAAATTACTATCTTGGGCAGCCGATTTAGAATTAATATAAAAAAACATAACGAAAATGAGCGAGACTGCAAAAATTGAAATTGATGGAAAAAGTTATGAATTTCCAGTAATTACAGGTTCAGAAAACGAAAAAGCTATTGATATAAAAACCTTAAGAGCAACTTCAGGTTGTATCACTATAGATCCAGGTTTTAAAAATACAGGTAGTACAACAAGTGCTATTACTTTTTTGGATGGTGAAAAAGGTATTTTAAGATATCGTGGTTACCCAATTGAACAATTAGCAGAGAAAGCTTCATTTTTAGAAGTTGCATATTTATTAATTTACGGAGAACTTCCAAATAAAAGTGAATTAGATAGCTTCCAGGAAAGCATTACCAAGCACACTTTGGTTCACGAAGACATGAAGCAATTTTTCGAGGCCTATCCTGCGAAAGCACACCCAATGGGGGTTCTTGCATCGATGATTTGTAGCCTATCTACGTTCTATCCGGAGTCTCAAGATCCTAATAGACCAAAGGCTGCTATCGACTTAACGATGCACAGATTAATTGCTAAGTTGCCAACATTAGCGGCAATGTCTTACAAAAATGCAATGCGACATCCGTTTGTATATCCAAAAAATGATTTAGGGTATTGTGAGAACTTTTTAAACATGATGTTCGCAATGCCAACTGAAGATTACACTCCAGACCCTGTAGTTTCTGAAGCATTGAATACTTTATTAATTCTACACGCAGACCACGAGCAAAATTGTTCAGCATCAACAGTAAGAATTGTTGGTTCATCTCAAGCGAACTTATATGCTTCAATCTCAGCTGGAGTTTCTGCTCTATGGGGACCACTTCATGGTGGAGCTAACCAAGCAGTTATTGAAATGCTTGATAAAATTCAAAATGATGGAGGTGATTTGGACAAATGGATTGCTAAAGCAAAAGACAAAGATGATCCATTTAGATTAATGGGCTTCGGGCACAGAGTATATAAAAACTTTGATCCACGTGCAAAAATCATCAAAAAAGCGTGTGATGACGTACTAAATAAATTAGGTGTTAACGATCCTACTTTAGATATTGCTAAGAAATTAGAAAAAGTCGCATTAGAAGATGAATACTTTGTGAAAAGAGGACTTTATCCAAACGTAGATTTCTATTCAGGAATTATATATAGAGCATTAAATATCCCAACTGAAATGTTTACAGTAATGTTTGCATTAGGTAGACTTCCGGGTTGGATTGCTCAGTGGAAGGAAATGGTTGAGAATAAAGAACCAATTGGACGTCCACGCCAGATTTATACTGGAGCAAATGAAAGAGATTATGTTTCTATAGATAAAAGATAATTAGAATTTCAAATTATACTATATTTAGAAAGCGACTTATATAAGTCGCTTTTTTTTTGTTGGCCTCACTCCTTATGAGCTCATAAATTAGTTTCAGCAAGTCTACTCTGCTCCTCCCCGACTAGACACAAAATTAAATACTTCTCTGATAGTCTTACGTCTTATTTGACGCTGTATTTCCATATCGTTATTTGTCAAAGTGTATTGAAACTTAAGGTCAATGTAATCCATTTTAACTTCAACCACTTTTAAGTTATAAGAACTAGGTTCAATATACTCCTCAAAACTCTTCAGCGCGTTAATTAAGTCATTTTCTAATTCTTCAACGCTATTGATAAATTTTAGAGCGATTTGAAAATCTACATTCATGAACCGAACGTCTCGCTTCGTATAGTTAATGATTTCATTGTAGTGAACTTGAGTATTAGGGATTACAACTACGTCGTCATCATCGTTAAGTAAGATTGTTTTGAGCATCTTAATCCCTATAACTCTACCTCTCTGTTCCCCAAGTTTTACGTAATCACCTATTACAAATGCATTGGAAAAACTCAGGTGAATTCCACTTAAAAAATCTACTATGTATTCTTTCGTTATAATTGCTATGGCAGCTGCAACAATGGTTACGGCCGTCACAAGATCTTGAATTGCAATTCCAAAAGAACCAAGAATCGTAATAAAAATACCTAAACCTTTAAGGAAGTTAGCTATATTTTCGATTCCATAGTGAACATTGTTTTTCTTTCCACTTGAAATTTTATACCTCCATGAATAGTACCATTTAAAGACAATCGAAAGAATGCTCACAATTGCAATAAAAACAACATATCCTGATATTGAATGCAACACCTGATGTCCACGTATCATATTGGATACTTCATAATTCGTGTTATAAAGAAATATTATTACTCCCGAAAGCAGGATATAAATCAAAAACTTAAAAATTGACCTCACAGCTTTATATTTTTTTTAACAAAGTTCGTAATAAAGTATAGATTCCTAAGAATTAGAATCATAATTTTTGTTGAAAAAAACTTAAAAATCCATGGGTTTGATTCCTACTTCGTTTAATTAGAAATTATAACTTCACAAAAAATACGATTGTCATGAAAATTCACCCATTAAACACAGGAAACTTCAAATTAGATGGTGGTGCGATGTTCGGCGTTGTCCCAAAATCTTTATGGTCAAGAACAAATCCACCAGACGAAAACAATATGTGTAGTTGGTCAATGCGCTGTATGCTTATAGAAGATGAAGATCGATTGATGCTGGTAGATACAGGTATTGGTGACAAGCAAAGTGAAAAATTCTTTTCATACTATTATTTATTTGGCGACGATTCGCTGATCGGTAATATTAAAAAGCTCGGTTTCACACCTGATGATATTACTGATGTATTCTTAACGCATTTGCACTTTGATCATTGCGGTGGAGCCATTCAACAAGTCGGAGAGAACAAATACGAGCCTGTTTTTAAAAACGCTCATTTTTGGAGTACTGAAAAGCATTGGAAATGGGCAACTGAGCCCAACCAAAGAGAAAAAGCATCTTTTTTAAAAGAAAACATTTTACCCATTCAAGAATCAGGTCAACTCAAGTATGTTCCCAGAGAAGGTGATTTCACCAAGGATGTGTTTAACAATATAGATATGCTGTTTGTTGATGGTCATACAGAAAGTCAAATGATACCACATATCAATTATCAAGGTAAAACACTTGTTTTTATGGCTGATTTATTACCATCGGTTGGACATATCCCACTTCCTTATGTAATGGGTTATGATACTCGACCTTTGAAGACACTTTCTGAAAAAGAGAAGTTCTTAAAGAGAGCAGCAGATGAGGAGTATATATTATTTTTAGAACATGATCATGTTAATGAATGCTGTACTTTACAGAACACAGAGAAAGGAGTTCGTCTAAAGGACACTTTTAAATTTACAGACCTATTCTAAGTATTTTTTCTATATTTAGTAAATCAAATTAGGACTATGGACAAATATTTAAAGCAACTACTAGAGAAATATGCAAAAGTTATTCTTCCTTCATTTGGAGCTATTGTGGTTGAAAATGAAGAGAGCGGAAACTTAATGTTTAATGAATATCTAAGTTATAACGATGGAAAATTAGATGATCTCATTGTTAGTGAGTCCAACATGGAGCTCCAAGAAGCTCAGAATATGATTGCTAAATACATTAGAGATATCCAAGTTCAAATTGATAAAGGTGAATCTTATGATATTTTTAAGCTAGGAAGGTTTTTTAAAAATCAAGATGGTGATATCGAGTTTGAAGGAAACTTAAAAAATGGTCCGAAATCTCAGAGCAAGAAAGATACTCCTAAAGTTGCAGCTGATAAAAAGAAAGAAAAAGAGCCAGAACCAAAACCTGAGAAAAAGAAGGAAGATAAACCGAAAGAAGAAGTAAAAACGAAAGAAACTAAAAAGGAAACTAAACCAGAACCAAAAAAGGAAGAGCCTAAGAAAGAACAAAAAGCTGATTCGAAAGAAAAGAAAGAGGTTAAAAAGGACTCCAAACCTGAACAAAAGTCTACAGAAAAAGAAAATAAATATGTAGCTAAAAAAGTGGAATCGGACGACAAAAAAGTTGATGTAAAAAAGGAGCCCAAAAAAGAAAAAGCTCCTGTTTCTCCTAAGGCTAAAAAGGTAAAGAAAGAAAAAAAGCCTAAAGATGGAAGTAAGAAAAAGCGTTTTGGTGCTTTTTTCTGGATCGCTATGGTCTTATTAGCGTTAGTTTCTGCAGGATTAATTTATGTTAGCTTAAATTATGAGAAAGTCAAGACCTATATGGGCTGGAATAAGTTCGAGCAAGAAGAGAAGGTTTCTCCTGATGAAACAAAAGAAGAAACTAAGGAAGATAAAGAAGACCCAGAATCTATTGAATTTGATGCCAATGGAAATACTGTACAGGATACAACGGAATCTTCAAATGTAGAATTTGATGAAGAGGGAAACAGTATTGAAGAGTCAAAAAGTGAAGTTGAAAAAACTCCTGAGGAAAAGACAGAAGTTGAACCAGAGCCTCAGCCAGTAGCCACAGCATCAAATGGAACACATCATTTAATAGCAGGTAGTTTTAGCGATAAGTCCAATGCTGAAGGACTCGTAGAGGAATTGAAGTCTAAAGGGATGAATGCACGTATCTTAGGACAATTCGGAGGTTTACATTTTGTTGCTGCTGAATCCTATAACTCATTGAAAGAGGCTAAAGCTGATCTTGATAGAGTAAGAGGAAATGCTTCAGGTGCATGGATTTTCAAGTATAATGATAATTAGATTGTTGACGATTTAAATTATGAGCAATCAACAGAAATTGATTGACGTTAAGAAGGTAATAAGTGATAAAAATCCAAAGTTACTGAAGCGTCTTCCTAGATTTGTTGTGAAATACTTACAACGTATTTTACACGAGAAGGACGTAAATCAATTTATTCATGATCATCGCCAAGACTCTCCTATTGAGTTTTGTTTGTCGGTGATGAAGAAGTTCAATATTAAATTAACCGTTTCTGGGGAAGAGAATGTTCCAGGTGATGGTGGTGCAGTATTAGCTGTAAATCACCCACTCGGTGGAATGGATGCCATGGCATTGGTAACTGTACTTCATGAAAAGCGACCGGATATTAAATTTGTGGTGAATGATGTTTTATTACACCTTGAGAATCTGAATCCTATATTTGTTGGTGTAAACAAACATGGTAAACATGCTGCTGAATCTTTGCGAAAAGTAGATGAAACATTTGCCGGCGATGAGTTGTTATGTATTTTCCCTGCTGGACTCGTAAGCAGAAAAGAAAAAAAACAAGTAAGAGACCTCAAATGGCGAAAAACATTCATTACAAGGTCAAAAAAATATAATAAAACGATTATCCCAGTATACATAGATGGGGAACTTTCGAATTTTTTTTATAACTTATACAAGTTACGTAAGTTCATGGGGATTAAAGCAAATATCGAGATGCTATACCTTGTAAATGAGCTATACAAACAGAATGATAAACATATAAAAATTAAGTTTGGATCTCCTATTCATGCTGGAGAAATGGATAATTCAAAGTCAGATGAAAAATGGGCTGAACACGTAAAGTCCAGAGTGTACGAATTAAAAGATTAAACATGTCAAATAAAGTTGAAGAAATTATACCACCAATAGATAGAGCACTTATAAAAAAGGAGCTAACACCAGAAAGGTTTGCTCGTACAACACGTAAAGGAGAGAATGAAATTTACATTGTTAATTACCACAACTCGCCCAATGTACTACAAGAAATTGGTAGACTAAGGGAACTGTCTTTTCGCTCAGCTGGCGGTGGAACAAAAAAATCCATCGACATCGACAAATATGATACGACAGAACTTTGCTATGAACAACTGATTGTTTGGAGTCCAGAAGATGAAGAAATTGTAGGAGGATACCGTTTTATAGACTGCGCTAAAATTCTAGAAGGAAATGAAGACCATATTCCGATGAGTACTTCTCATTATTTTGACTTTTCACATACTTTTATCAAAGACTATTTACCTAAAACCATTGAATTAGGAAGAAGTTGGGTACAACCCATGTTTCAGCCTTCTGTAAATCCAAGAAAAGGATTATACGCTCTCGACAATATTTGGGACGGATTAGCTGTTTTAACGGTTGTTTATCCTAATCTGGAGTATTTCTTTGGTAAAGTAACAATGTATACGGATTACGATACCGAGAGCCGTGATTTCCTATTGTATTTCATGAAACACTTTTTCCCAGATCCAGATCAATTGGCAATACCAAAATTCCCTATAGACCAAAATTTTAATGAAAAAGAATTCCATAGGTTATTAGACGGACTAGATTTCAAAGATGGATTCAAAGTGCTCAATCAATTTGTTAGAACCAGAGGAGAGAACGTTCCGCCATTAGTAAATATCTACATGCATCTCTCTCCCACTATGCGCACTTTCGGAACTGCTGTAAACCCAGAGTTTGGCGGAGTTGAAGAGACAGCTATCATGGTGAAGATTGCAGATATTTATGAGGATAAGAAGGAGAGACATATTAGTCCGTTGTTGGGCTAGTTGAAACACGCAGCAATGCAACTACTACAAAACTGCATAAAAAAAACGCAGCAGTAAAACTGCTGCAAATCCATTATTAAATAAACTCTGTGTAGCTTTGTGATTCTCTGAGTCACTCGGTGCTACAACCCTATCTTAGTTCATCACTGCAAAACTACCTTCCCAGTCACTACTTTATCATCAAGTGCAAAAGTCAATAAGTATATACCTTTTGGATACTGAGATAAATCGCGTCTTAGAATACGATCACGTTCAAGATTTGTATATCTTTCTAAAATTTTTCCAGTTAAATCAGTCAAGAACATTTCGTCAATATCGCGGTCAACTTTGATTTGAATCAATCCTTGCGTTGGATTAGGCCAAAATGACCATTCAATTTCATCTTGATGTTGAGCATCCTGAACGAATAAAGAGTCATAAATTTCTGGGTCATCTTCTTCACGAGTACACTCTGGTACGAATGTATAAGAAGTTATGATCCTCTTCATTAAATCATTTAACAACTCGACATCATACTCATCTGTTGTTGGCTCAACATGATCTCCACCAACACCACTATGATTTGTTAAGAATGCATACGTTCCATTTGTTGCGAGAGCTATTGTTCGCATCAAATATTCGGCATTCTTATCTATTCCACTGGCTACCAAAGGTACAACTCGTATACCTTTACTTGCCGCTTGTCTCATTAAATTATTTAGTTTTTCTTTAATTTCTGGATTATTGTGTGGAGGCGCATCTAAAACTAGAAACAACAGTCTTGTTCTCGCTTTTTCACTCCAATTAAGATTGTTTATTGCCGTATCTAAAGCAATTTCAACAGCTTCTTCATAATCACCACCTCCAGCAGCTCCTTGATGCTCAACAAATGCAACAGACTTTGAAAGTACATCACTAAAATCTTGCTTTCTTGTTACATAGTCCTCTCCATGATCACGATAAAATACATTCGCGAAGTTGAATGTTAATGCTTGATTCATGTTTTTCGTTTCATAAACCACATCATTTATTTCTTTCTTCAAGAAATTGATCTCATCTCCCATTGAACCTGTTGCATCAACAACAAATGCAATATCAACAATGTTATTATTTGTACAATCAACATTTAATGTTTTCATATTTACTCCACGTTGAAAAGGAATCACTTTTCGAATATCGTATTGTTGATCTTCGTAGTAGATTTTAGCAGAGTAATTACTTTGATCAGAATCATCCAACTTTAATCGACCCCAAAGTTCCGCTTTTCCAGTGTTGTCCGTTCTACTCACAAAAGTAACATCTCCTGATTCAGAGATTAAATCAACCTGTGCATCAACTACCGGAAATCCATTATCATTGGTTAATTGAACAGTGAATCTATTTTGAGGTGATATTTCCCATGAAGCTTTATACTTATTCAGATCTTGAGCGACGATATCTTGCCACATTTCCCATTTGCTAAAGTCATTTATTTCACCTGCAGTTAGAACTCTCGTTTTTCCTTCTGCTCCTTCAATGTATTTTAACTTTTTCATTGCACCAAAAGGAATATCAGACTCATAACTTAAGTCTCCATCACCTCTTCTGCTGTAACCCATTGGAGCATCAACTACATCTTTGATACTTCTATCTGTTCCGTACATAGATTTCATAGGTTCTGATTCTACAAAATCAAATTCATCACTTTCTTTATTTTTCTCCAATTTTGCGTCAACCAACTCATCGTTTGTTACACGAATTTCCTTCACTACTTTATCATATCCAAAATATTGCATTTCAACCCTGTAAAGTCCCGTGTCGAGCTTAACATTATAATTTCCTTCTGCATCAGTTAAAACAGAAGCTACTTTCTCTTCTCCTCTATATACATCCACGTTTGCATATCCTAAAGAACGAGAAGCTTCTGATTTCATATTTCCTCGGAGAGATTGGGCGTAAATACTGCTACTAAACACAATTAAAGTCAGCGCTGTAATTAAAGTTAAATAAATAGTCTTCATATTAAAATGTATTGATTTGGGGAGTTGTACATTTCAATTTATAATTGGTTCATTCTTTAAAAAAGATAGGTGAGATTGTGGTACTTAGTGGCCCAGAGAATCACAAAGTTATGCAGAACAAAAAGAAAGTTGCCTGGAGTAAAATATGACTTTCATCAAGCTTTGAAAGATTCATTATTCACAATCCACAAAAATTAAAACAATACCACTATATTCAAATCTTAAAGGAAAAGGAAAATGAATATTACAGTTATTGGGTGCGGTGAAACAGGAGCTACGATTTCGGCTTTACTACTTTCGAAATTCGGTCAAATTACATTAAATATAATAGATCCTGACGACGGAATTTCAGGAAGAATTCTCGATTTGGAGCATGCTTCTACTTGTTGTGATTCAGAAATTCGCTGGAATGATTTTAATTCTGCTTCAGATTCTGATTTCCTATTTTTCACGGCTGGAACTCGAGGAGAAAAAGGAGAGGATAGATCAAAAAAGGCGAAAGTGAACAAAGAGCTAATTGCATCCATTTTCTCACAGTTTCAACCGAAAGAAAATGCATTAATTATAACTATATCAAACCCAACCGAAGTGATGTCTTACTGGATTTATAATTATTTAAAAGGCAAAAACCTTGTAGTGGCAACTGGTACAGGTTTAGATACTTCACGTTTAAAGAGTATTATTGCCAAACGTCTTAAGAAATCAGTTCATGAGATAAATACAATTGTTTTAGGCGAACATGGTAGCAATATGACACCTATTTGGAGTCAAACAACAATTTCAGGAAATTCAATTAATCAGTTAGCAAGTAAAAAACAGCTTGAAGATTTTACAACAGAATTAAAAAACTGCGCAACTGAAATTCGAAAAACAGAGGTCGCTACTAAATATGGAGTTTCACATTATGCTGTTTCTATTTTAAGTAGTTACATTTCAAAGAACAATTCAAGACACATTGTTTCCTTTCCTTCAGATAAAATTGATCTAATAAATTCAGATAATATATTTTTTAGTTGGCCTTGTCAAATTGGAAATTCTTCGATTTCAGCAATACAAAATATCAAAATGGAAGAGGCTGAAATAGAACAATTAAAGCAAGGAATTGAGGCTATAAAACAAACAATCAACCTCTAACTTGGTTCGCTCCGTAAAATCATTTTCTGTTAAAAACTTTATCTGTTAAGAACAAAATTAAAGCAATAATTCTATTACTTTTGCATGTATGAGTGATTACATCGTTTCGGCGAGGAAATATAGACCACAGACTTTTGACACGCTTGTTGGACAGAAATCAATTGCAACGACTTTAAAGAATGCAATTAAGAATGACCAATTGGCGCAAGCTTTTCTGTTTTGTGGTTCTCGTGGTGTCGGTAAAACCTCTACAGCTCGAATTCTAGCGAAAACAATAAACTGTTCCAATCGAACAGACACAATTGAAGCTTGTGGTGAATGTGAGTCTTGTAAATCTTTTGATGAAGGACAGTCATTGAACGTATATGAGTTAGATGCAGCTTCAAACAATAGTGTTGAAGACATACGAAGTCTAATTGATCAAGTGCGAATTGCGCCTCAATTAGGATCCCATAAGGTCTATATCATTGACGAGGTCCACATGTTATCGACGGCAGCTTTTAATGCTTTTCTAAAAACATTAGAGGAACCGCCAAAGCATGCAATATTCATTTTAGCTACAACGGAAAAGCATAAAATAATTCCAACGATATTATCGCGATGTCAAATTTTTGATTTCAATCGAATTAAAGTATCAGACATCGCAGATCATTTAAGTCAAATTGCGATAAAAGAAAGTATTGATGCTGAAAGTGAAGGACTGCATTTAATAGCACAAAAAGCAGATGGAGCGTTGAGAGATGCGCTATCGATATTTGATCAGATTGTAAGTTTCGCGGGAAAAACCCTAACTTACAAAGCAGTTATTGACAACTTAAATGTACTCGATTACGATTACTATTTCCGTTTAGTTGATTATGCTTTGGATGAAGACATTCCTTCTAGCTTATTACTCTACCACGAAATTGTAGATCACGGCTTTGACGGACATCAATTTATCATCGGACTTTCTGAACATTATCGTAATCTTTTGATTTGTAAAGATGGTAAAACAGTCGAATTACTAGAAGTTGCTGATTCAATCAAACAAAGATACAAAGACCAATCCTCGAAGATTGATGCCCCACATATAATGCGTTCATTAGGAGTCTTGAGTCAGGCTGATGGAAACTATAAAGCTGCGAAAAACCAGCGATTACTGGTAGAATTAACGCTTATGCAACTGTGCTCCATTAAAGAGGAGTTCGAAAAAAAAAAGCCTTAACTGACCCTGTTCAGATTATTCCTTTTCCTGGTCAAGGAAAGCGAGAAAAAACACCTAAAAAGAAGAATAATACTGAAAACGTTCCTCCACCAAATATTTCAAATAAAAAGGAAGCGCGTAAACTTGTTAATCCTACTGGTAAGTTAGATTCTAGTTATTTATCGATAAAAGACTTAATGTCTCAAGGCGATAAAACAAGTGAAAAAGAGGAACAATCAAGAGACACTAATAAGCCTATGGAGAAATTCTCCTTGGATGATTTAAAAATGAATTGGCGGAAATATGCCTTTCAAGCAAAAGAAAACGGATTAGATACTCTTTTCACTGCTTTAACAATGAGGGATCCTGTTTTAGAAGAGGACAATCTAATACGTCATTTTGTGGATAATGATGTACAAAAAACATTTTTACAAACACACGAAACAGATTTACTCGGTTTTCTACGGAGAGAGCTTAAGAATTGGTCTATCCAACTAAAAGTAGAAGAAGGATCTGAAGAAAATGGTGAGAAAAAACTTTACTCTGGACAGGACAAATTTAAAGATATGATTGAACGCAATCCTCACCTTAAAACATTGCAGCAAAAGTTCAAATTAGACGTTGATTTTTGAATGACCAGTGACGAGTGACAGCACCTCGTCAAGACGAGGTTTAGTGACTAATTGTATGGCGTGTTGGTGTTTCTCAGGTTTTTTTTAAAACTTAGTACTACCAAGATAAATATAAAGAAAATTTTAATTTCCCAAATTCCAACTTACCCCCTCCAAATAGTCACTAAGGTTGGCTTACCGAATTCATCGGTACTTGTGTTCAAATCAATGTCACTTGTCACAAAAAACTTTTTTTCAAAAAAAAATCAAAATTGTAGTTTCTTATTTCATCTTTTTTATGTAATATTGCAGCCCAATTTTGGAGAAGATAAAAGTAGAAGTCATGGATTTAATAAAAGAAGTTCAAAACGAATTTACAACAACACAAGAGCACCCAGAATTTGCTGCTGGTGATACTGTTGCTGTTTCATATAAAATTAGAGAGGGAGAAAAAGAGCGTATCCAGCAATTTACTGGAACAGTTCTTCAAAGAAGAGGTAACGGTGCTACAGAAACGTTTACGGTTCGTAAAATGTCTGGAAACATCGGTGTTGAGCGTATCTTCCCAGTTCAATCTCCGTTTATCGACGAGGTTAAAGTATTAAAGAAAGGTGCTGTGCGTAGAGCTCGTATCTTCTACTTCCGTGAAAGAACTGGTAAATCTGCTCGTATTAAAGAGAAAAGAAGATTCTAAATTCTTACTATACAACTTATGTTTAAAGGACTTTCCATCGTGGTTAGTCCTTTTTTTTGTTTTTACGATTAACTTTATACCTTCAAACCCAATAATCCATGAAAAAAAGTAAATTCAATTTTTTACTTTCCTTATTAGCTTTAGGGATCTTCAGTTATTTACTTTGGGTGCAATCGAACTATGAGATTAGTGTAGATTTTAATTCTAAAATTCCAGAAGGATACAATAGTCTTGGGATTGATGTCTCTCATCATCAGGGGATAATTGACTGGAACAAATTATTAGACTCCACCATCGTTAAACCAAAAATCAACTTTGTTTATATAAAAGTAACAGAAGGTAATGATCACCTAGATAGTCAATGGGAGTATAACAGAAAGTCATTACTTGAGTTAGGCGTAAATCATGGTGCTTACCACTTCTTTCAAAGCAAAAAACTTCCTGTACCACAAGCTGAGCATTTTCTTAGTCACTGGAAACCTTCTGAAAATGAATTACCTCCTGTTCTGGATGTTGAAATCGAAGGGTTTGATGATGAAGATTTACGTCATAAAGTAAAAAGATGGATAACAATAGTTGAAAAACAATCTGGAATGCGTCCTATTATTTACACTTCACTTCATTTTTATCAGAAAAAATTTAAAGGACATTTCCCAAATCACAAATTTTGGATTGCATCATATTCTCGTAATCCGAGAATCGAACGAGACCCTGCAATTCTACACTGGCAATTTACAGAAGGTGCTACATTACCATATCACCGTACTTTGGTAGATTTAAACGTGAGTAAATTAAATTTTAGGGATTAAGTTAAAAGAGTGTAAATAGGTCTTGTAAGAAAACGTTAGTCAAAAGATTATTGCACAAAGTTACGCGGAGAACCTCAGAGTTACACAGAGAAAGTTTTTAATCTCTATGCCTCAAGAACAGAAAGGAGTGTTTTACTTTTATTAACTGTTTCTTCCCATTCATCTTCAGGTTTAGAAGCGCTCGTGATTCCTCCACCCAAATAAAGAGCGAAATGATCCTCTAAAACCTGCATACAACGAAGATTTACATAAACAGCTAATGAATTCTCATTTTTATATCCGATTAGTCCTGTATAAAAAAGTCGGTGGTGAGGTTCTTTATCAATTATCAAATCATAAGCCTTCTTCATAGGCCTTCCACAAACCGCAGGAGTAGGGTGCATTTCGTCAACTAACTCATTCCATTTCAAACTTGACAATTGAAATTCAAAATCCTTTCTTAAATGAAATACGGCTCCATTTTTTACAGTTTTAACATCACTTTCTCGAAGATTTGTTGGATCGAGACTTTTTAACTTTCCACGGATGTAATCAGAAACAATGGCTTGTTCTTTAACCTCTTTTTCCGTCCATTGGATTGATTCTTTATTCTTTGTGCCTGCCAGAGCTACTGTGTTTAGATTAGTAGCATCACCTTTTACTAGAATCTCAGGAGTAGCACCTATCCAAGTTCCAAACTGAGGATCACTAATCAAATAAACAAAAGCTTCATCTTTATAGCGTTGACAAAAATTATTGAATAATTCAATCAAATCTATAGTTTCAGATTTTTCATGCAATTCAATTCTTGAGAAAATGGCTTTTTCAATACCTTGTGAACTCATCTCTCGCTGAAACTCTGAAAGTTTAGTCAAATACTCTTCTCTATCTAAAGAAGTTATTGAGCTCTCTATGTCAAAAGTAAAATCAAATCCTAAATTCTTATTCAAAGAATTTCTCTTCTCAAAATAAAAACAGTTCTGTTTTACAAAATCCGTCAGAAAAAAGTAATTAGAAGGGATTTCCTTGAAATTTATTGAATGCCAATTCCCGACAAAATAACCAGACTCTTCACCAGGCTCTTGATATGCTAAAAATCCTTCCAACACTTAATTTTTCCTTGGTACTATCATCACAGTTAGACGACCTGTACAAACTAAGTGGCCAGTTGATTCATCTTTTAAATCTACTTGCCAAACATGCGTTCTTGCGCCTGCGTGTACAATTTTACCAACAGCTCTAACGGTACCTGACTTCATCCCACCCAGATGATTCGCATTAATCTCTATTCCAACAGGAACTTCCTTGGAAACATCTAAGATTAAAGTAGAGCCCATTGAGCCAATGCTTTCAATAAGTGCTGCACTCGCTCCTCCATGAAGCAATCCCAAAGGTTGATGCGTACGATGATCTACAGGCATAGTGGCAACAACATAATCCTCGCCAACTTCAACACACTCTATACCAAGGTGTCCCATAAGCGTGTTTTTGTTGTATAAATTTATTTCTTCTAAACTTACTTTTTTCATCATATCTGCAAAGTTAATTCAACAAGTTATTAAAACTCATTTAGGGATAAAACATTCAAAAATATTATTTGTGCGTTATCATAAAGCATAAATTTGCTAAAAATTGCGCACATGTTGGATAAAAACATCGATTTAAAACCATACAATACTTTTGGCATTAGTGTCAAGGCAGATTATTTCGCTGCATTTCAAGATGTTTCTTCACTAGCCCGTTTGTTGCGTGATAATTGGAAAAAGAATATAACTATACTTGGAGGAGGAAGCAATGTATTATTCACTCAACAATACGAAGGACTAATATTGCGGAACGAAATTAAAGGTAAAGAGGTAGTAAAAGAAGATGATGATTTTGTCTTTGTAAAAGCAGGTGCTGGTGAAAACTGGCACGAATTTGTTCTCTACTCCATTAGTAATGATTGGGGAGGAATAGAAAACCTTTCTTTAATACCAGGTAGTGTTGGAGCAAGTCCTATGCAAAATATCGGGGCTTATGGTGTTGAAATAAAAGATGTTTTTCATGAATTAGAAGCGTTCAACATTGAAACTGGTAAACTTGAAACATTTAATCATTCTGAATGTGAATTTGGTTATCGAGAGAGTGTTTTTAAGAGAGCATTAAAGGGAATATACGTAATTACTTCTGTTACTTTTCGTTTGAATATTAAACATGAGATTAACACATCTTATGGAGCGATTAATTCAGAATTAGAAGCTAAAGGAATAAAAAGTCCATCAATCAAAGATATCAGTGATGCAGTAATTGCTATCCGTCAGTCGAAGCTACCGGACCCTAATCAAATTGGCAATGCTGGTAGTTTTTTTAAAAACCCTGTGGTCGAAAAAGCTGTATTGACTAAAATTCAGGAAAAATATCCTGAAGTCCCATTTTACCCAATTGACGACAATCATGTTAAGCTTCCTGCTGGATGGCTCATTGATACAGCAGGCTGGAAAGGAAAACGTATAGCAAACTACGGTGTCCATTCTAAGCAAGCCTTGGTTCTTGTTAATTATGATGATGCTACGGGGAAAGAAATTTATGCACTGTCTCAAAAAATACTAGACGATATTGAAGGTAAGTTTGGTGTATTGCTCGAAAGAGAGGTGAATATTATTTGAATCGTTTAATTTCTTATTTAATCCAAGTGAATAAAGTCGTTCTTTATATACTTAATCAAGACTTTTAAACATTATTCAGTTCAATAAATCGCTATTGAAAATTTAGGCAATCATAAGTTTTTGCTATCTTTGTATAATAATTCAGAGTAAAATAAAAGTTACTCGTAAAAAAACATTTATGGCTCAAGACATATTTGACAAAATAAAATTAAACCGTGGTCCTATTGGACAATTTGCAAAAGGAGTACACGGATACTTTACATTTCCAAAATTGGAAGGTGAGATTGGAAATAAAATGACTTTCCGAGGAAAGGAAGTTTTAGTTTGGTCTGTAAATAATTATTTAGGATTAGCTAATCAACCTGAGGTTAGAAAAGCTGATGCTGATGCTTCTGAAAAATGGGGTCTGGCTTATCCTATGGGATCTAGAATGATGACAGGTAATACCAACGAGCACGAAGCGCTTGAAAATGAACTGTCGGATTTCATGCAAAAAGAAGATACAATTCTACTGAACTTTGGTTATCAAGGAATGGTTTCTGCCATTGACAGTTTAGTCGATCGTAGTGACGTTATCGTTTATGATAGTGAGTCACATGCTTGTATTCTGGACGGAATGCGTTTACACGCAGGTAAAAGATTTGTTTTCCAACACAATGATATGGAAAGCTTTGACAAACAAATGGAACGAGCAACAAAAATTGCTGATCAAAATAACGGAGGAGTCTTAGTTATTACTGAAGGAGTTTTCGGTATGGCTGGTGACCAAGGAAGATTAAAAGATATTATTGAATTTAGAAAATCTGGAAAATACGATTTTAGAATCTTTGTAGATGATGCTCATGGATTCGGAACTGTTGGTAAAACAGGAATGGGGGCTGGTGAAGAGCAAGGTGTTCATGATGAAATTGACGTACTGTTTGGAACATTTGCAAAATCAATGGCTTCTATTGGTGCATTTATTTGTTCTAAAGAGCACATCGTTGAGTATTTACGTTATAACATGCGCTCTCAAATGTTTGCTAAATCTTTACCAATGCCTTTAGTTGTTGGTGCCAGAAAACGTTTGGAACTTTTAAGAACACAGCCAGAACATAAAGAAAACCTTTGGAAAATTGCTTCTGCGCTTCAAGATGGTTTGAAGAAAGGAGGGTTTAACATTGGTGTAACTAATTCAGCTGTTACTCCTGTATTTCTTGAAGGTAATTTAGCTGAGGCTACAAACCTAACGTTCGATTTACGTGAAAACTACAGCATTTTCTGCTCAATTGTAATTTACCCTGTTGTACCAAAAGGAACAATCATGTTGCGTTTGATTCCAACGGCAGCACATACCTTAGAGGATGTTAACTATACAATTGAAACATTCAAAAAAGTTAAGAAACGACTTGATAATGGAGATTATAAGGCGGAAGAACTTAAAGAAGTTGAAGTTGATAAATAGATTATCTCTAGCATTATAAAAACAAAAAACGCCCAATTTAAATTGGGCGTTTTTTTATGTCAATTGATTTATCATTTTAAGCTCGCTCGATAATCGTAGCATATCCCTGCCCTACTCCTATACAAAGTGTGACAAGTGCATAACGTTTATTTGTTTTCTGCAATTCGATTGCTGCTGTTTGAAGAATTCTCGCTCCAGTCATCCCTAATGGATGTCCTAGCGCAATAGCACCACCATTCGGATTAATTCGAGAATCATTATCAGCTAGCCCCATTTCACGCGTACAAGCCAATGCCTGAGCGGAAAATGCTTCGTTGATTTCGATTATATCCATATCATCTAAAGTCAAACCAGCTCTTTTTAAAGCTTTTTCTGATGCATAAACAGGACCAATTCCCATGATTCTTGGCTCCACACCAGCTACCGACGCTCCAACTATTCGAGCTAATGGTTTCAACCGATGATCATTCATACCTTGCTCACTTGCAATAAGCAATGCTCCTGCTCCATCATTCAAACCTGAGGCATTTCCTGCAGTTACAGAACCTCCTTCACGCTTGAAAGCCGGACGAAGTTTACTTAAAATTTCTACAGTTGATCCTGGTTTAACAAATTCATCCTTTTTAAAAATTATGGGGTCTTTTTTCCTTTGTGGAATTTCTACAGCTACAACTTCTTCAGCGAGACGCCCATTTTCCCATGCCGCTGTAGCTTTTTGCTGTGACCACGCTGCGAACTTATCCTGATCTTCTCGAGATATATTGTACATTTCCACTAAGTTTTCGGCAGTTTGTCCCATTCCCTCAGTACCATATACTTGATCTAATTTTGGATTCACAAACCTCCAACCAAATGAAGAATCGTGCATTTGAGAATCACTTCCAAAAGCACTTGATACTTTTGACATTACAAATGGTCCACGTGTCATGTTTTCAACACCTCCTGCAATATAAATATCTCCAGCACCATCTTTAATCGCACGTGAAGCATTCACCGCTGAAGCCATACCTGAAGAACACAAACGATTAATTGTTTCTCCACCTATTGTATGCGGAAGTCCAGCCAATAACAATGACATTCTTGCAACGTTACGATTATCTTCTCCAGCTTGATTCGCACAACCAAAAATCACATCTTCAATCGCGTTTGGATCTAAGGTACTATTCCTTTCTACCAATGTTTTCATAACGTGGGCCGCCATATCATCTGGTCGAATTGTAGATAATGTTCCTCTAAAATTTCCAATCGGTGTTCTAACACCATCAACTATATATACTTCTTTACTCATAATTCTGTTTTTCGAATTGCTAAAATAAGAACAATTTAGAAATGATTGAGTATTGATTTGATCAGATTCAAGTCCCAAAATAAAAGTACTTTTTTAACAAGAATCAACGAGAATTCCACAGATTGTTGAAAACTTATAAAGTCCAAATCCAATAATTTGGCATATTTTTAGGGGACTTAAACAAAAAACAGAATAATGAAACACAAACTATTACTTCTAACGTTTAGCGTTTGTTTTATTGGTACCGTTAGTTTTTCTCAAGAGGAGGACTTAACACCGGAAGAACAAGCCTATCGAGATTCAATTGCAGCATTGAATGAAGAAAATGCAACTATTGCTAAAAGTCAAGAAGCCTATAATAAGGGAATTGAACTCTTCAACTCAAAAGATTTTTCAGCAGCGATAAAACAATTCAAAGTATCTATAGAAGCAGATCCAAACTTTACTGCTGCCTACTACAACAAAGGTGTTGCAGAAAATGAAGCAAATTATTATGCGGCAGCGGTTAAAACATTGACCTCATTAATTGAGAAAGATCCTGACTACTCTAAAGCTTATTTTCAAAGAGCAAGAGCTTATCAGGGAACTGGAGATTATTTGTCTGCTGAAAAGGACTACAAAAAATCTATTAGCTTAGAACCAAAGAATCCAAAAGCACATTACAATTATGGAACGCTCCAATTTTTACAGCAAGATTATGATGGAGCTATTGAATCTTTTTCAAAGACAATAGAGCTCAAAGGCAACCTCGCTTATGCATATAACGATAGAGGAAGTTGTCACAGAATGAAAGGGGACTATAAAAAAGCAATTGCAGACTACGAGGAGGCACAACGAAAAAATCCTGAACTTGCTTTTGTTTTAAATAATATCGGTACCACTAAACTTAAAATGAAAAATTACGATGGAGCAATGGCTGCTTTCAATAGAGCGATTTCAATCGATAAAAACTTTCATTTAGCTTATAACAACAGAGGAGCAACTCAAATGGAGCAAGACCGATTAGATGAAGCTATAAAAGACTTTAACAAATGTATTTCAGTGAAAGATGATTATTCTCCTGCGTATGCCAATTTAGCTGCGGCAAAGTTCAAAAAAGAAGATTATAAAGGAGCGGTGAAAGATGCAAACAAAGCAATAGAACTCGATCCAGAGTATACAACAGCTTATGTTAATAGAGGAATGATTCGCGAAATGCTAAGAGACATGAATGGAGCTTGCGAAGATTTTGAAAAAGCAAAAGAGCTTGGATCAGAAAAAGGTAAAGAATATTTTTCACAGAACTGTGGATTCTAAAAACATACTAACTATGAATATTAAAAATACAATCATTGTTGCATTATTTACTATAATGGCGACAATAACTTATAGTCAAAACGTTGAATTTAAACGTTCGAATTTCAAAGATGACGTTGATGCATATAAAGCTGCTACGGACGCAATTGATAAAGGAGAAGAATTTTTTGTAATTGGTTCTGAAGCAATTTTCAACGTACAAGACCCAGGGCTTAATTTTAAGAAAGCACTCGAGCAATTCGAAATAGCACAGAAATTAAATCCAGATAACGCATTAAATAATTTTAGAATAGGAGTGTGTTATATTCATTCTAGCTCGCCTTATGAAGCTATCCCCTATTTAGAAAAAGCTTACAAACTAGATCCTGAATGTGATCCGTTCCTTTATTATTACCACGGGAATGCTCTGCAGTTAAAAGGTGAATTTGATCAGGCGTTAGAATCGTATAAAAAGTTTGAAGACAATTATCGTAAAGCCGACAATTTCAACAAATTCGTTTCTATGCGCAAAAGAGAATGTGATAATGCTAAGAAATATAAATCAGATCCGGAACGAGTTTGGGTAGACAACCTTAAAGATCTCAACACTCAATATGATGAAATCAGTCCTTCAATAACAACTGACGGTGCCGATATTATTTTTAGTTCTAATCGACCAAACAGTAATTCAGCGAATGAAGTTGGAGGATATGATTATGACGTTTACACTTCTTATTATATTGATGGGGAATGGCAAAAAGTAAAATCGTTACCTGGCAGCGTAAATTCACCACAAGATGATGTGGCTAATAATCTTTACTATGATGGAACACGCCTGCTTCTTCACAAAGAAAATGAAGGTCAAATTGACATCTATGAGTCAGTGCTTGATGGCGCTAATTGGGGCTATCCTGAAATTATGCCGAGACAGATTAGTTCAGAACGTTCAAATGACATGTATGCTTCATACAATCACGATGGCTACAACATTTTCTTTTCGAGAGACAACGATAGCCGTAGCAATGGTACTGAAATAGTTTATTCGGGAATGCGTAATAAAATGGAAAAAAACTACGGAGCCGCTACAATGATAAGTCAGGTAAATAGCAAATTTAATGACGGTCCTGTTTATTTACATATTGATGGTAAAACAATGTACATGGCCTCTCAAGGACATGAGTCACTTGGAGGATATGATATATTTGTTTCTAAAAAGGAACAAGGTGTTTGGTCTAGACCCGTGAATTTAGGTTACCCTATAAATACACCTTATGATGATTTCTTTTTCGCTGCTACAGCAAATGGAAAATATGCTTATATTTCTTCAAATCGCGCTGGAGGATCAGGAGGATTTGATTTATACAAAGTGACTTTCTGGGGACCTCCAAAAGAACCAATTGTTGATTTAGAAGATTATTTATTAGCATCTATTGCTAAGCCAATTAAAGATCCTCAAATTGAAGAGACAGTTAGTGTTAATAAAGTGTCTTTAACTGTATTTAAAGGTAATACGATTGATGCAATTTCAAGAAAACCTGTTGAAGCGGAAATAGAAATTACTGATAACTCCACAGGAAAGATAATCGAGAGTTTTACAACCAATAGTGCCACTGGTAAATTCTTATTATCACTTAAAGCGGGAAAAAACTATGGTATCGCAGTGAAAGCTGATGGGTACTTGTTCCATTCAGAAAACTTTGATATACCAGATGGTAGTGCCTACAACTTAATTAATAAAACGATTGAGTTGAAAAATATTGCTGTTGGTAGTAAAATCGCGTTAAGAAATATTTTCTTTGATGTGGGGCAAGCTACACTGAGAAGTGAGTCCAATGCTGAGTTAGATCGTTTAGTAAAACTACTCAAAGATGTTCCTAGTCTTAAGGTTGAAATTTCTGGCCACACAGATAATACCGGTTCAGCTTCAACCAATGAGAAGTTATCTCAGGACAGAGCTGAAGCCGTTGTAAAGTATCTTACAGCGAATGGAATCAAAGCTTCACGATTAACGGCAAAAGGATATGGTTCTTCTCAACCAGTTGCAAGTAACTCGACAAAAGACGGTCGACAAGAAAACAGAAGAACAGAGTTTGAGATTATTGCGAACTAAGAATTTTAATATTTATTTTTTTAAAGAGACTGCAGCAATGTGGTCTCTTTTTTGTTTGGGAAGATAAGTAATAATAAATTTGATATGAAACAGGTCTTTACTTTAATTACGTTCATTTTTTGTTCACATATTCTAATCGCACAAATAGGTATAATAACAACAGGCTTAAATCAGTTAGAGGATCCTTTGCAGGTAAAATCTGGTTATGGAATAGCACCGTTTATCCCCATTCAAATAGAATTAAATAAGGACAGTACAAAGTCTAATACTAGTATTATTCATTTTGAACCTGGATTTAGTTTTACTCGTTTTAATTTCAAAAACAAACTGATCCCATCAAGTGATGGAAATGAGCTTAGTTTTAGCCAAGATAACAACCCGAACAACACCTACAATAACAACTTATTTTCTTCTGCCAGCGCTTTTCAAATCTATTCAATTTCTGGCCGTATTATTTACAGTTATAGGATCAAAAGTTTTAAGCTGTCGGCAGGAATTCACGGAAAATATATTATTGGAGGTTCGTTTTTACGCAAATTCAAATCAAACGGAAATAAAATTAAAACGAAATATAAATTCAAAGACGACCCAGAATATTATTACTTCAATAGGTTTCAATATGGATTATTGTTAGGAGCTTCCTATAAATGGTTAACGATTTATGGATCTTACAATTTATCAACTTTAATAGAAGAGGGTAAAGGACCTACTCTACGTATGTATCATTTTGGTGTGTTTCTAAATTTTTTCTGGAAAAAAATGGGTTTAAGTCATAGCAATCTTTTTGGGTAGACCCCAACTTTTGGTCTTGATACTAAACAATCTTGGATGCTCCAATTATAAACTAAAAAACCCAGTAACATAGGTTGCTACTGAGTAATTACTGTGGGCTCTACTGGATTCGAACCAGTGACTCTCCCGACGTAAAGTCGGGATGCTCTGAACCAATTGAGCTAAGAGCTTCAATTAGATTGAGAGATTAACTTTTCGATCATACGTTTACTCTTCCAACCTTTTATTTGTAACTCTCTTTTTCTAGCTTCCTCCTTTGTCTTATAAGACTCTGTGTATACAATTAACCAATCTTTGGCTTTTCCGGTGAAACCTTTATGGTTTGTTAAATGTTTTTTGAATCGATTCTCAACATTATCTGAATATCCAACATAATATTTTGATAGTTCTTGAGAGTATAGAATGTAGGTGTAGTAGTACATAGCACTGATTAATTAAAAGTCTTTAAAACCAAAAAGGGTTAGCATTTCTGCTAACCCTTCGTGGGCCCTACTGGATTCGAACCAGTGACCCCCTGCTTGTAAGGCAGTATTTTTAAATACTCATTTGTACCAAAAAAGATTTAAAAGCGTTATATATAAAGGGATTTGTGAATAACTTATTTTCTAAATTAAACTTTTTAAGCCTATTTTAGATCAAAAAGCACGCAAAAAAGCACGCAAATTTTCAGAATTATGGCAAAAGTAAAGCTAAAATTAGACAGAAGAAAAACCAGTCAAAAGAAAGATGGTACTTTTCCTATTGTATTGGTTTTAAATCACAAATCTAAAACCAGAACTATTTCATTGAACTACTCAGTCAATGAAAATGATTGGAATGATTCAGCATTGGAAGTGAAGTCAATTCCAAATCATAAACGAATAACTGCAAAAATTCGCTCTCAGTTCTCAAAAGCAGACATGTTCCTTATCAACAATAAAATTGAAATTGATTCTATGGATGTTAAAGAATTGAAACAAAGAATTGAAGCGGAAATTATCGCAAACGAAAAAACCAATCCGAGGTTAAGAGAACGATTTATTTCAAAAAAGGTAAATAGAGCATCCATTATAGATTATTCAGAAGGAAAATTACAACGATTAAAAGAATCAAATAAAAACGGTTACGCATTTGCAATAACTACAAGTCTAAATACTTTAAAACGATTTACTGGAACCGATGAAATTCTCTTTGCAGAAATCGATCTGGTATTCCTAAAAAACTTTACAGCTTATTGTGTGGGGCGAGGAAACAAAGCCAATACCATAAGTGCATACCTAAGGCCGATAAAGACTTTATTTCGTGAAGCAATACAGGAAGGGGTTATTCCAGCAGAACTCAATCCATTTCCAAAATTTAAAATTCCAAAGGCAAAAAACACAAAGAAAAGAGCTTTACGCATGGATGACATTAACGAAATACGGAAACTGGATTTAAAAGAAGGTTCTGCACATTATGATGCTAGAAATTATTTCTTGTTTATGTTCAACAATATGGGGATCAATCTAATTGATATTTCACAACTAAAAAAGAAACAAATTCTCGAAGCTAAATACCAAAATGGCGAATTGATTTCTGGACGATTGGTTTATACAAGAAGTAAAAACGGACGCCAGTATTCTATAAAGCTAACAGAAGAATCTTTATCAATCTTAAACTTCTACGATATATTAAATAAAGAAAATAATGACTTGGTTTTCCCCATTGGATACGAAGTTTCTCCATCTGGATTTAAAAGATATAAGAAAAAAAGACAACGTATCAACAAACGAATAAGAGAGATGGGAGAAATGGCTGGTATCAAAGAGAACATCACATCTTATTACGCACGTCATTCATGGGCAACAATTGCCAAGCGAAAAATGATACCTGTTTCAGTAATCGCGGAAGGTTTAGGTCATTCTGACCTAAAAACAACTCAGATTTACCTTGATTCATTTGATGATGATATTTTGGATGATGCTAATGATAATATTGTTAATTAGTTTATTACTCTATGTAGCTAAGACCTGAACTTTTCCATGGTTGATATAAAAACCCTAGAGGGGAATGAGACATTCTTTGAAGAAAAACACCTATGAATTTAGTACATCATTATAGATCATATACATAAATCTATGGTAAAAGGTTAACTTGTCTTCAGAATATTCTTTTATCTCCTCTTTGATGGCAGGCATAATACAAAAACTTTCTGGCTTACATAAACAATCTTTTAAAACAACTTGAATGATTTGTTTTCCAAACTCAGTATCTTTATTCTTTAAACAGTAGTTCAAAGCAGAAGAGAAAACGTCTGCTATTTGTAAGCCTTTTTCATCCTTGGAATTTTTATTGATTATATCATCTTTTAAATTAAACCCTATCATGGTTCCTAGAAATTCAGCTTTTGAATTGTTAAGTCCCATTTTATTATATGCTTCAATGATAGCACTATTATTAAAAACCTTTGAATCATCACATATCACTTCAAGTTCTTCTCCATTTTTCGACCAATCAGTTAATAATCCAAAAAGTGAAGTTGTTGTTAAGTCTAATAGCCAATTAGATTGAAGAGATTTATCATGATATTTTATTTCATTCAAAAGTAAATCTGGATTATGCTGAATTAAATCAAACATCCACTTGAGATTTCCTTTAATACTTGTTTCACTGTTAAAAATTGATTCCTCAAATCTTATTTTTCTTCTTGCTAATGAGACAAAATCATGAAATATTTCAGTAGCAGATTCGGTTTTTATAATAAAATCTAAATAGAATCCAGAAGTCAAATAAATATGCAGCTTAGATCTGTAAAACATTGAATTCGATCTTAAATATGGCTCCACTCCATATTCTACTATCTTACCTGCAAGTGCATATTTTTTATCATGAAAAACAAGTTTTACCCTATCCTTATAAGTTTCAAAAAGATATTTAATCACCTTTTGTCCCTTAGAATTTTGAACTAGATTTTTTCCTTTTATTTCATTCTTATTCTGGACATTGTAATTAGAATGAATATATTCTATTATTTCATTAGTCACATCATCATCTAATTGAACAGCTGAGTAGGTGAAATATGGCTGATCTCTTTGCAATAGATCATCTCCTGTAAACCCTGATTCGTCACAAAATATTTTCATAGCGTTTGCAATTAGCTAGTTTTGATTTATTTTATATTACATTTATTTCTTGTTCTTAAAAATTTAGGAAAGAGTTATTAATTGTAATATAAAACATACAATTTAATCACAACTTGCAACGTAATAACACCTAATTAAACATTACCTATTACGCTATTTGGAAGATTAATGCGCCCAGATCTAAGTACTAATTCCCTAGAACATAAATCTCTCTTTTATATACACATGTGAGATCCCTGTAAACAATCAATTCGTGTTTTGTAAAGTATATCCAAGTAGCTCAATGAATTATTCAATTTCAATCTCCTCGAAAGACATATTATCAATATCGAATATAACAATTGATGAGGTTACCAATAAATTTAAGCCTTCCATTTTCTTATAAGATAATTTATTGCAAATAACTTTTGTTCCATCTGAATTAACATTTCCACAATAATACCTTTGTGAGGAACAACCACAAACTAGCTTTTCAAGTTGACCTGTCCAAACTTGTAACTTATAAACTCCGTCTATTAAACTTATTAAAGCTTCGTTTTCATTAAGCCAAACGAAACTACTAACCAATGTGTTTGTGCCAAAGTATGGGTCATGTGTCTTTAGTGTTTCTTTATTTATAGGATCAACGATTAAAAAAGTCTCGTTAACACGACAAGCAATATTATTTTGCTTTTGCCATACTGAAAGACCACTCCAATCAATATTGATAGAATCTAATAAATCGCCTTCAATATCCCATATTTTACCAGGGTAAAAACCAGCGTCTGTAAAACCATGATAAGTTATGAATTTATCACCCGATTCATTAAATTTAGGGTGAAATTGGGTGCCGCCAGGAACAAGAAGAGATAGCTCACTACCATCAGGACGTACTCTAAATAATCCGTCATATCCTCTAGTAAAAATAATCCACCCTGACTTACCCCAATCTGGAGTACCAAAAATAGTTCCCTCAAATATTATTGATTTGGACTTGGTAATCAAGTTGTATTTATAAAGAATTCGTTGTCCATTTTCTCCCCATTCGGCAAACATGATTTCGTCATTATTATTAGGGTTAAACCTTGGAAATGATAAATAAACAGAGTCATGAATGTGATTATAGCCAGTGCTGTAGCCTTCTATTGTAGGTATGGGTTGACAATCACAAGTGTCTGATGCATTTTCTTGTGCAACAAAAGGTACTTTATCCTTTCTACATGAGCATAATAAAGTACCTACTATTAAAGTTATATATACTATAAAGTTTTTCATTTACCGAAAGTTAAGTAAATTCCCGCAGTTATCCCAGAAAAGTTTAGACGAGGTGCGTTTTCTTCATTGAAATAATAATTAAATTCGGCACCTTTTAAACGCGAGGTATGTAGGTATTGATAACCAATTTTAATTCCTATACTGGAAAAATGAGTATTGTTAGAAATAATATAACCAATTTTAAATTGACTTTTTAATTGAACTCCCGAGACTTTGTTAAACTCTCGATGTGTTCCTGATGATTTATCTACAATTATATTGTAAAATATAAATTTTGAAAAACCATACCCTACACCAACATCAATTGTTGACTCTACTTTTGATAGCCAATTATATTTTTTCCAAAAAGCGGTTCTACTTAAAAAAAAACCTGACTTTAATCCTAAAACAAAGCTATTAACTTCATGATGTCGTTCCCAATAAGATGTATCAATAGGAGTTCCGAACTCTCCACCACTAATATACATAAATTCATTTTGCGACTTCCCAAAGAAATAATTGCTATATACACCTAAACTGAAACATTCACTTAATTGCAGGTTAATCGCAAGTCCGTATCCCATTCCATCCGTAATTTCTGAATACTCATTACTAGTTAAAATTAAAGAGCTATTGGAATGAGCATTATCTACACTTTCGTTGAATTCATCTAGGCTATATTGATTGCGACTTGCACTAAATTCAACTCCTAAAGCTCCCTTTTTCTGAGTATAGGCTGCCACAGAGACCATAAAAACAGATATGAACAAAATTAATTTTTTCATCTTCCTATGCTTAAGTATAATCCGATATTAAAACCTGAAAAATCAAACTTCGTTCTTTCATTATTCGGATAATATATTCCGCCTTCCGCTTGCAAGTCAGAAGTTATAAAATATTGATAACCCAAATTTAAGCCAATACTTGAAAAGTATTTATTGTTACTAATAATGCGCCCTATTTGAAATGTTGATGTGAGTTGAACTCCTTGTGAGCTTGAAAAGCCTTTAATGTGTCCAGTATCAAACTCTTGAGATGAATCATGTGTCAGTAGACTCGCCCAACCATAGCCAATTTGTATATTTATACCACTTTCAACTTTACTCAGCATTGGATATTTAGCCCAAAAATTCATTTGATTAAATAAGAGTTTCGCATTTAATCCAGCATTAAAAGACTGAGCTTCATAATTGCGTTCTAAAAATATTGTATCGTTTGGTATTCCATTGTTACCTTGATAAAAAACAATTCTTAAATCACGTTTTACCGAACCAAATTGAAAACCACCATAGACCCCCAGACTTATAAATTGAAATGGTCGACAAGAAATCGACATTCCAAAATTAAAGCCTTCTGATAAAGAAATACGTAAAAGCTCATCGTATAAACTTGTATCTATAAAAGCTGGATCATTGATTCGTTCATTAAACTCACCCATCTCGAACCCTCTAAAATCAGTATTGAATTCGATTCTAAAAGTGTTTTGACTCTGCGAAAGCAAAGTAAAAGGGAATAACATGATTATAATGAGGTGTTTCAATATTCTAATTTTTGTAGAATTTTGTAGAACTTTTGTAATCATCACCTAATAATTGTAGGTAATAAAAACCATTACTTAATTCTTCTACACTGATATTAATACTCTTTGAATTATTGTTGACATCTACTGTTTTAACAATACGTCCTGTAGGGTCATATATATTTATCGCTTTAACATTAGCTGTTAAAGGAATGTTTTTTACCGTTATCTCAGAGCTTGATGGGTTAGGATATACAATCAAATCATCATCTTTTGATTCTGTTTCAAGATCTGCGTTAGGAGTAGTATCAAAAAGATGTAAGGCGTAAGTATATTGTATATCATAAGGGTCTTCTGGAAACCAATATACTTCTTGAGTACTTGAGTTAGTAAACCTCCAGTAACACGCTCTTACTGTTCCAGATACAGAGTTATTGTTTAAATCAACTGTAAAATTCTCGTCAAAAATGGGAGGGTCTTTATAAAAAAATTGCATGTTATTTAAACTTGAAAATGCTTGACCTCCAAATTGTCTTGATTCAACTTCCCACCAATCAATGATTTCGTTGTTACCAGAAGGGGTGTAGCTAACATCCCATTCAACGATGTATTTATCCCCATAACTCATGTAAGTCCAATCTGGAATTCCTAAATCTTCAGCATTCCAAAGAGTTATTGGGTCGTTTGGTGCATTAGTTGTAGTACCTACATGTGTTACATCTCCATCCCAAATACGAAAAGTCTTATGTCTAACTGTATAGGGACGTGTAACTTGTTTAACCGCTTCTTTGGCATTTACTAATCCATAACCATCATCATGATCATATTGATTAGGGGTCTTATAAGTTGTTTTTTCCAAAATATATTCAACATCTTCGGTACTTAATACGTTTTTATAGTCCCAATGATCACCTGGGTCATGAGAACTATACATTAAGGCAGCAACACCAGTAACATGCGGAGCAGCTGCGGAAGTGCCATTGAAGCAAGAATAATTTCCAAGGTTTTGTGTCAGGGGTGTGTCACATCCTGACATTTGGGGATCGGTATTGTTTTGATTAATTGTTGTTGATACTAAATTCAATACGCCAGGCGCCATAACATCAACATAACATGCTGGTGAAGGATTATTTGCAGATTTTCCATAAGAAGATGCCCATGAATCATCAGGACCATTGGAATCAATACCATCAATTTTCCTTTTACCATCGTCACCACTTGCAACAACATTAATAATCCATTTTTCGTCGATGTAGCAAGCAGGATACTCTAAAGGATTTCCTTCATGACCAAAATTCCCTCTAGCTGCTACGTTGATAGTGTTATTCCGCCAACTAACCTTCAGCGCATCTCTTACTTCCACATCAGGATATCCCACACTTGAATAGCTATGGTTTGCAAGATCTAAACTAAATCCATAATTACTAGTTGTGTTAGATGAACCCTCAATCAAAGCTTCAGCAATAGTACCTGAGGTCGTTGCCCAACTATTGTAAAAGACACCTAAAGAATACAACTCAACCCCTCTTTTAGTGAACATTGACTCATTAAGGGAAATATCCCCTCCAGCTATACCAGCTATACCTATCATATCATTTCTGTATGCCCCAATTATACCTGCAGACTGAGTTCCATGAGTTGCAGATATTGAGTTTCCATCAGTAATATCACTAGTCGGTGTAAGGTAATTTCGACCTCCAATAATTTTTGAATTTTGTAAAAGTCCTGAGTATCCAAATTCTGGATGTGAGTAATCAATAAGATGATCATATATACCAACTTTTACATCATGATCACCCTTTTGCCCGCCTGCATTTTCAATTACATCCCATGCTCCTGCCACATCAATATCCGCATCTGGATAAGAAATATTCGGATGAAGACCTAGCTGATAACCTAAAGTATAAAAAGCATCGTTCGGAACGTCTGTATTTTGATAAATAAATTCTAATTGTGAATGATGAATACCAAAAATAGATTTAAGTGTATCAGCAATTGTTTGTTCATCAAACGCATCAGGTATTTCAACAATTAAAGATGCCCAAAAATCAGGTAACCGAATGGTATCTCCTTGCCTAGAAATAGATAGTGAATCTGCGGTTGTAGCTCTCCTGTGAACTTTATAAGTTGGAATTCTTTCCCAATCAAAGCTTGTTAAATTATTCATTTCAACAATAAAGCTAGAATCAACAAATGATTTTAAATCACCCGCAACAAAAGCTTTTTTATCTATAGCCGAAAGATTTAATTTTGATTTGTCAAATCTTAATATAAGATTATTATTTAAATAAGGAGCGTCTCCATTTGAAGGAGTAACAACAGTCTTCTCACGTAAAAAAAGAGAGTATTTTACAGTTGTGTTCTTATAAACTCCGCTTTGATGTTCACTTTGCCCAACGACTATCAGATTACCATTATTATCAATAGTAATAGTATTTGGTACATCGTTATTCTCACTTACACCATCAAAAATAGCTTCACAAATTAAGCTACCCGTAGCGTCTAATCCGATAGTTAAATAGTCGAGGTTCGCATTATTCATTGATGAGCCCGTTACAAAAATGTTATCTTGATTATCAACAACTAATTGTACAGCTCTATCATTACCATTGTATTGACCATTATATGTTTTAGTCCACAGGAGTGAACCATTATTATCATATTTTAAGACACAGTAATTCTCAAATTCTAATGAGTCAGCAACGTAACCTGCTACAATTACATTTCCCTGACTGTCAACTTTGATACCATTTCCAGCATCATCCAAATTGTTGAAGTCAAAATGCTGTTCCCATATTAATGAGAGTTGATTATTTAGCTTATAGGTCACAATATCATATCCAGTGCTATCATTTCGAACTCGCCCAGTCAGAAAAATATTATCATTGTTAATCGTAATGTCGTTTATTTCGTTTAAGCCAGCTGTTGAACTTCCAGAACTTCTTTTTAAATTTAATTGATTGCCGTTGCTTAAGGAGTACTCAACAGTGGCTACTTCCCATCTGATCGGTGAAGTACTGTTTTGACTTCCTCCTGAGACATAAACACTAGATGATCCAATTTTAATAACACTAGCTACATCATCTAATTCCAAATAATCATATGAAGATCTCCATATCATATTTCCATTTGACTCATTAATAGCAATCGTAATGTAGTCAAATGATGAGGTTTCACCTTCACTTGCTCCTGTAACTACAATCACTCCTTGGTCATTTCCAGTAATATCAACTCCAAAATCCTTTGCTCCTTGATTGTTAGGATTGTCATAGGTACATTGCCATAGAAATTGTCCCTCACTGTCATATTTTAATACAACCAAATCAAAATCATCATTTGCTGTGTTAGTCATTGCACCAGTCAAATAAATATTGTTTTGATCATCTAAATAAAACTTTGCAGCCATATCATCCATGTCTGCTTGTCCATTAATTATATTTTCCCAAAGCAAATTACCACGACTATCAAATTTTTGTAATAATAAATCGTGATTATTATTTGAATTAATAGTAGATCCTGAAACATATACGTTCCCAGAAACATCTGTTTCGGAATGATTTTGATAAAATGTGGCAAGAAGTCCACCCTGTCCAACCCAAGATTCAGTTAAGTATGTTTGGCTAGACTGTCCATTGACAGTTAAGCTGAAAAAACAAAAAGACAAAGTGATTAAGAATAATTTAAGAAAGGAATTCATAATGTGTTAGTTTTTAGTTAATAATTCTTAAAATTATATTTTTTTTTCGTCTTACCAAAAAATTATTCAAATAAAATCTAATATATAGATCAGTTTCTCAGTAATCTAACAGATATATCATGTCGAAAACACCAATCTTTATTGGAACTAAAAAAAATTAAAAAGCTGAAGCCGTCTATATTAATCACCAATTTTCAGTAATAAACTGTTTTCAATTAATCAATCTAAGCAAAATGTATCGTCCTAAAATAACTATACAAGTTATGGAGTGTTGATGAAGTTAGGTGGACACATTATGAAGTTAGGTGAAGTTAGATGAAGTATCGTTGATTTTTAGGAAAAAATCTTCTCTAAATTCAAAACGGAATTTTCATTGAAATTAAAAAGAAGGATTCACTTATTCTATGAGATTTTTATAGTCTTTTTTGCAATTATCTAAAGACTTGTGATACTCAACCAGTCTTTCAAAGCTCTTTACATTGATTTTTAGATCATCTATAATTTTAGAATTTTCAGGCTCATATTTGCCCAGAAGGAGCTTACATTCATGGAACATTTGTAGATCACTTTTTTTCCATCCAAGTACACTAATCAAATCAGCGTTTTGGTCAATTAAACCATCTATAGAAAGATATTCCATTTCAATTACCATTTTAGACATTACCAAATTACGAAATAAAAGATTAATTATTGTT
>NVXV01000020.1 GCA_002734085.1 Fluviicola sp.
TGCTATAAACTAAATCGCAGGTACTTTGGTGAGAAGGTTTTCGATAGATTAACGTTAGCCGTTGCTAAATCCTACTGGTAACATTTGGGGGAATCAAATATTTAAAGGGTCATTTAGTTAATAATAACGACAACTAAATTATAGCCTACCGCAACTATAACTAACACACTAAGCTTTTAGTTTGACAAATTGCTATAGGTTGAATCATTAAAATTTACAGTTATGAAAAATATTCTGTTGATCTTACTTTAAATGATATCAGTGAAGAAAATATTAAAATCCCACATGATGATAGGTTAAAGTTTAAGTTCTTTATCATGAACTTAAAAGATTACAGTAGCTGTTTTTTCAGAAAAAACAGCTACATACATTGACTAAGTCTTATCATCTAAAAAACATAAAATCCTAAAACCTGCTTATTAATAGTCTACTGTTCAAAATTTAGAAGACAACACTACTTTCTGAGAGAAATCTATTGCGACCTTTACAGTTGAATCTTTTAAACAAAAGAATTATGAAGTTTTTGCTTGGACTATCGGTTTCTATTATCCTTTTAAGCGCCTGTGTGCCTGCTAAAAAATATAACGATTTGCTTTCAAAAGAAAAAGCGTGTAGTGAAGAGCTAAAAAAGTACAAAACTTCCTCCCTCGACAATGAAGCTAAACTAAAAACGGTAGAAGCTGAAGCTAAAATTTTACGTGAAGATGTTAAGACCTTAAGAAAAGACACTTCTGATATGGGTCAAGCTTACCGTTCATTGCAAGCACAGTATAAAAAAGCCTTAGACGTAAGTGCATCTGTTGAGAAACAACTCGATCAAATTAAAAGTGAAGATGCTAAACAACTTGCCAGAATGCGTGCTGACCTTGAAGCTAAAATCATTGAAACACAACGAAAGGAAGATGCTTTGATTGCTTTAGAAAAAGAATTGAAAAACAAACAACGTCTGCTAATAGAAAGAGAACAACGCGTTCAGGAACTTGAAGAAATGATTGCGAGAAAAGATATGGCAGTCAAAGAATTGGAAGAAAAAATCGCTCAAGCTTTACGCGGATTTAAAGACAAAGGCTTAACCGTTGAAGAAAGAGATGGTAAAATATATGTTAGCCTAGAAGCTAAATTACTATTCGCTTCGGGGAGCACAGCTGTTGAACCCGAAGGGAAACAAGCTGTCATTCAGTTGGCGCAAGCCATTCAGGGAGATGATGACTTAGAAATTATCGTCGAAGGACATACGGATTCTGATGCACTCAATAGCAGAACTCACCCTAAAGACAACTGGGAGCTTTCTGTATTAAGAGCAACTTCAGTTGTTTCAATCATGACAGAAAATACGGATATCAACCCTGCAATTCTTTCTGCTTCTGGTCGCTCTAAATATCATCCAGTTGATGAATTTGATAAAGCCAAGAACAGAAGGATTGAAGTGATTATTGCTCCTAACTTAGATGAACTATTTGAGATGATCTCTAATTAGATTTTAATACTTTAAGACGATAGATACGCTTGATTTTAGAATAAATGAATTTTTACAAGTCTCTTCTTTTTATTACCCAAAATGAAATGAAGAAGAACAAAATCATGTAAGTAATACATACTAAAATATTCATCCAACTATCTAACATAAAAGGTATTTCTCCAGTTCTTTCGTTTGCTGCATCTATCGTTTGTCTCAGTACAGGAAAAGGGGTAAGTTGAGAAAATGCATTTAGCGGGAAAAACGCATATATCACCTCTAATTTTGTTACTGTTAAAACGCCTCCAATAATAGCCTCAACAATAAATGATACTATAAAAAAGATAATGGATAGTGCCGAACGCTTGACAAGCGTAGCAAAAAAGAATGCAAAGCTAAAATAACATAAAGTCTGCAGATAATAGACTGGTATTTTTGAAAAACCGTCCCAAATATCGGCGTTTTCGGTATTCACTACACCGAAGACCATCCCCATTAAAAAAGTGTATATGGTAATAATTGTCGACAATAAGAATACAATAATAAATTTACCGCCAATTACTTGACTCAGCGACATACCATCAATCACATTTTGTTTTAAGGTTTTGTACGAATACTCATTCGTCATCACAACTACAACTATTACTCCCATTAAAACATTGAACCAGCTCGATGAATACGTTACCAATGCCCAAACATCTGGTGCTGCAAAAGGGTTCCAATCGGCGCCTAAAAGAGGGCCTAAAAACTTATTCAATATATAATAGAAAGCATATGCCACAAGTGGTGATAATGCAAAATAAACCAAGAGTAAAACACGAAGTGTATTTAACTTCTTTAATTTACCAAGTTCTATAGCAAGTAATTTTTTCATTATTTTACAATTTCTAAGAATGTTGATTCTAAGTTCTTTTTATGGTCTCGTAAACCAGATAGATAAACACCTTTTTCGGCAAACGTCTGATTGATTTGAGCATTTGTATATTTTTCATCCACTGCAATGAGTATCTCATCCACTACTTCGTCAATGATAGAAATATGATCAGTTGAGTCGATAACTGCTTTTATTTTTTCAGTATCCTCGGCTTTAATCATCAACATTCTGTCCTGCGTCATTATCTCATCAAGTGTACCAACCTGAAGTAATTCACCATACTTCAAAATGGCTACATGCGTACACATCTTTTCAATTTCGTCAAGTAGATGAGAAGCAATAATAATGGTCTTTCCTTCTCTGGCAATATCCATAATCAAAGACCTAATCTCAGCAATTCCCTGAGGATCTAACCCGTTTGTAGGTTCGTCAAGTACTAAAACTTCTGGATCCGCCAACATACAAGATGCCAGGGCCAATCGTTGTTTCATACCCAATGAAAAAGTCTTAAACTTGGACTTCTTTCTTTCCCATAAATTCACTCTTTTGAGAACACGCTCTATTGCTTCGTCAACGTTCTCAACGTCTTTGATATTTGCGACAATTTTTAAATTATCTACGGGGTTCAAGTATGGATAAAAGTTCGGTGTTTCTAAAAGTGCGCCGATGTTTTTGCGGTTTTCATCTTTCTGCCCGTTCCCGAACCAACTAAATGTACCTTTTTTAGGTTTTATAACGCCCAATAATATGCCTAGTGTTGTCGTTTTCCCACTTCCATTCGGACCTAAAAGTCCAAATATTTGTCCTTTTTCAACGCTAATACTGAGGTCGTTTAATGCAACGGTATCCTTATATACTTTCCTTAATCCACTCGTTTGCAATATCTCACTCATAAAAAATGATTTTAGGTAAATATAGTTTTATTGTTTAAAACAAAAATTAAATTGAAAAGAATTTTGAATTAATAGTAAGAAGTTGAGAAATTTAAAATCCTACTTGCTAAACTATTAGTCAAAATAAATACCTTTGGGGAAAAACACGGAGATGAATATAGATTTAACAGGGAAACATGCCGTAGTTTGCGGAAGTACGCAAGGTATTGGAAAGTGTGTCGCTATTGAATTAGCGAATTTGGGTGCATCTGTGACTTTGGTTGCGCGTAATGAAGATAAACTTAAGAGCACATTAAAAGAATTAAAGCCAAATGATAAACACGATTATTTAGTTGCTGATTTTACAAAGCCTACTCAACTTCAACAGAAAATAAAAAGTTGGGCAAGTAAGAATACGGCCCACATATTATTGAATAATACAGGTGGTCCAAAAGGTGGTCCAATTCGCGATGCGAACGTCGATGAGTTTCAGAATGCTTTTACACAACATTTAATCTGTAATCATATAATGGTTCAGACGCTATACCCTGGAATGAAAGAAGTAGGTTATGGAAGAATCGTTAATATCATTTCAACAAGTGTAAAGCAACCACTTGACGGATTGGGTGTTTCAAATACCGTGCGTGGAGCTGTAGCGAATTGGAGTAAAACCATGGCAAATGAGCTTGGACAATTTAATATTACTGTAAACAACGTACTTCCTGGTGCAACAAACACAGTTAGGTTACAATCTATTGCTGAAAACAAGGCGGCTCAATCTTCAGGGTTAAACTATGATGAGATTCTTAAAAATATGGCGGCTCAGTCTCCAATGAAACGTATTGCTCAACCAGAAGAGATTGCAAACGCTGTGGCATTTTTAGCGAGTCCTGCCGCTAGTTATATCAATGGAATCAACGTCCCAGTAGATGGGGGAAGAACGAAATCGTTATAATAAAATTTGAGAGTATGATAGTCTATAATGTTACCGTAAGTATCGATGAAAATGTCGGGGATGAATGGCTTCAATGGATGCGTGAAACACATATTCCAGACGTAATGGAAACAGGTCATTTCAAAGAAAGTAGACTCTGTCGCGTTCACGGTGAAGAGGAAGGTGGTGTGACTTATGCTATTACCTATGTCGCTTTTTCGGAAGATGCTTTGAATCAATACCAAGACGAACATGCTCCTCGATTACAAGCTGAGCATAATGAAAAATTTGCAGGGAAATATGCAGCATTTAGAACCTTGCTTTCGGTGATTGACGAATTCAAAAAATAATGACAGTAGCTCCCAAAAAAGGACTTGGTCAACATTTTTTAGTCGACCAAAATGTAAGTCGTAAAATTGTTGCGCAAATAAAAGGTCATGAAGACTGTTCCAACATATTGGAAATTGGACCGGGAATGGGAGCTATTACTAAATACTTACTTGAAATACCAGACACTTCATTACATGTGATGGAGGTTGATAGGGATTCAGTGGCTTACCTACAAGAGCATTATCCAAAATTAAAGGACAAGATCCATCAAAAAAACGTTTTAAAAACGGATTTTAGTGCCATTTTTGGTGAAAACCCTTTTATCATGGTGGGGAATTTTCCGTACAACATTTCTTCACAAATATTATCTACTTGTATTAAAAATAGAAATCAGATTCCCGAGATAATGGGTATGTTCCAAAAGGAATTAGTAGATAGAATAATGGCTCCTGAAGGTTCTAAGCAATATGGTGTTTTGAATGTATTGTTGCAGACCTATTACGATGTTGAATATTGTTTTACTGTAGAACCAACTGTTTTCAATCCGCCACCCAAAGTGAAGTCTGCAGTGATTAGCTGTACACGAAACGAACGCAAAACACTTCCTGTCGATGAGACGCTTCATGAAAAGATTGTGAAGACCTGTTTCAGTCAAAGACGAAAGACAATTCGTAATACACTCAAAAGCATAGTCGATGTAAAAAAGTTAGAAGACCATCCTCTTTTATCTGAGCGTCCTGAGAAATTGAGTATTGAAGACTTTATTGAATTGACACGCGTTGTAGAGGGTGTTGGGTAATCGCGAAGGAGACTTAGAGTTTGCAAGAATATGGTAGATCCAATTTGTTAAAATGAATTCAACTGCTTTACATCGGACTAAATAGAACCGCAGATTGAAGAATATGGAACAGCAGAAGTTAGAATTGGCGAGTTCGAAATTATTAAATCCATATTCGATATTCTGCGGTTAAAAACTTAACGTATCTCCGACCCTGCCCGCAAATCTTTATCAGGTACCATAAACGAAAGCACACCTTCTTGATCTTCTGCCATTAGAATCATTCCTTGAGAAACAACTCCTCTAATTTTTCGAGGAGGTAGGTTCATAAGTACAGTAACTTTTGTTCCAACGATATCTTCTGGTGAGTAATGTTGAGCAATCCCAGATACAATTGTTCTTTGATCTAAACCTGTATCTATTTTTAATTCTAAAAGTTTATCTGCCTTCTCTACTTTTTTTGCTTCCAATATTTGACCTACTCTTAAATCCATTTTCATGAACTCCTCAAATTGAACGGCTTCTTTTTCTGGTTCTGCAGTCATTTCTTCTGTTTTTGTAGCTTGTAAAAGTGCTTGTTCGTTTTCAACAAAAGCATCATCAATTTTTTGGAAAAGTATCGTCGGTTTATTTGCTTTCACTCCAGAAGGAATAAAATCTATATGACCCGCTTTTGACCAATCTACAGTTTCTACATTTAAAAAGTCACGTAACTTTTTAGCCGTTCCCGGAATAAATGGGTCCAATAGAATAGATAAACTTCCAGTAATTTGAATCGCTATATTCAAGATGGTTTTGACACGCTCTGGATCCGTTTTGACTAACTTCCAGGGCTCTGTTTCTGCCAGGTATTTATTTCCTAAGCGAGCTAGTCCCATTACCACTCCTTGAGCTTCTCGAATTTTGTATTTGTAAAGTAATTCCTCAACAAGCTGTGGAGTTTCTGCCAATTGCTTAATTATTTCTTGATCATGATCCGTCAATTCCTGTCTAGCAGGAACTTCACCATCATAATATTTATCATTCAAAACCAAAGCTCGGTTGACGAAGTTCCCAAGTACATCAGCTAATTCGTTATTTACTCGTGACTGAAACTCATTCCAAGTGAACTCACTATCTCTACTTTCGGGTGCGATTGCGGTTAACGTATATTTCAACTCGTCCACTTTGTCGGGATAACGCTCTAAATATTCGTGGAGCCAAACTGCCCAATTTCGTGAAGTTGAAAATTTATCTCCTTCTAAGTTTAAAAACTCTGAAGCAGGAACGTTATCGGGTAGAATAAATTCACCATGTTCTTTTAAAAGAATTGGGAATATGATTGCATGAAATACAATATTGTCCTTCCCTATAAAGTGAACTAGTTTTCTATCTCCCGTCCAATAGTCTTTCCAGTTTTTATTGTTGTCCTGTGCCCATTGTTTAGTTGCTGAGATATAACCAATCGGTGCGTCTAGCCAAACATATAATACTTTTCCGTCAGCTCCTTCGACAGGTACAGGAATTCCCCAATCTAGATCACGTGTCATTGCGCGGGGCTTCAATCCACCATCAATCCAGCTCATACACTGACCCAATACTTGTTTTCTCCATTGTGAAGCATCATGTTGCTGAACGCCGTCTAAGGTTCCTTCTTGAATCCATTCTTTGAGCCATTGCTCATGACGCTCCATAGGTAAAAACCAATGTGAAGTCTCTTTCATTACTGGAGATTTACCACTTAATTTCGAAACGGGGTTAATCAGTTCATTTGGACTCAATGCCGATCCACATTTTTCACATTGATCCCCATAAGCTTCAGCATAACCACATTTTGGACATTCTCCCGTGATATATCGATCAGCCAGAAATTGCTGATATTCTTCATCAAAATATTGCTCACTTCTTTGCTGCGTAAATTTATCGTTGTCGTTAAGTTTTTTGAAAAAGTCTTGTGCTGTTTCTTTATGTATATCAGTTGTTGTTCTGTGAAAAATATCAAATGAAATATCAAATTTCTTAAAAGAATCCGCTAGGATAGAATGGTATTTATCGACAATCTCTTGCGGAGTAATAGCTTCTTTTTTAGCTCGTAAAGTAATAGCTGCTCCGTGTTCGTCGCTACCACTAATAAAGGCTACATCGTGACCTTTGTGACGCAAAAAGCGCACAAATACATCTGCGGGAAGGTAAACTCCTGCAACATGTCCTAAATGAAGAGGGCCATTCGCATAAGGAAGCGCTGCTGTTATTGTATATTTTTGTTTTTCCATTACTCTACGATTTCAAAAGCACAAAGATAATGGAAAGGAATGATTGATAAGCAATGATGCTATCAATCTTCTTCATACTCCTCCAAACCATAATTTTCCCCTTTGTCTATAGCTGGAATCCCTTCAACCAACCATTTCGGTGCAGGTTCGTTTAATAGATAATAATCAAAAAACTGTCGCATACGAATACTTAGATCTACTCTATTTGCATTTTGCATTAAGTTGTGTTGGTCTCCGTTATAATTAAGCATCCAAACAGGCTTTCCTAATCGTTTCATACCTACGAACATTTCAATTCCCTGATACCACGGAACGGCCCCGTCACCATCATTATGCATAATAAGAAGTGGTGTTTCAATCTCTGGAATATGGAATATAGGTGAATTTTCGATGTATAGTTCTGGAGCCTCCCAAATTGTTTTACCTATACGACTTTGTGTTTTTTCGTATTGAAACTGTCTGTTTAAACCACTTCCCCACCTTATTCCTCCATAGGCAGAAAACATGTTACTCACAGGTGCACCCGCCATCGCAGCTTTATATCGATCAGTCATAGTAACGAGTTGAGCAGTTTGATATCCTCCCCAAGATTGACCTTGTAATCCCATTCTTGTACTATCTATGTTTGGGTACTTTTTAAGTACTTCATCAGTACCACTCATTATACAATCATATGCTCCACGAGCAGGGTAACCAGGATCATATCGAATATCTGGAATAAATACTATATAACCAGCGGAAGTATACTCGGTCGGGTAAATTATTGATGCTGTAGGCTTTGGAATGTAATGGTAATTATATCTATCATTATACAATTCATAGAAGTACACCATCATTGGATAGGATTTAGTAGAGTCAAAATCTTCTGGTTTATAAATAAGCCCTTCTAATTCTTTTCCATCATAAGAGGTCCATTCTATTTTTTCTACAGTTGGCCAGATATATTCCGATTGCTGCGGATTCGTATTAGAAATTTTCCGTTCGTCCTCAAAGCTAGTAGTTGTAAGGTACAAGTCAGGGTAATCTTTAACATTCATTTTTCTATAAATCACCTCAGTGTTTTCTTTTGCTTTTTTAACTGAAGTTATTTTATGTTGCGTTTCATTGAGCTTTGCCAAGTGAGAATGGTTGCCATGAAGCTGAAAACCATAAATACTCTCATTTTTATTGTCTTTGTTGAATCCAATTAAATACACATTTTTTAAATCAATGTAAGTACTATCATAATCCCATCTTCTTAAACGAAGTTCTGTGTTCATTTGTTTCCCTTTTTGGTTGGTTAACGATGAAAGTCGCTGTGTTTCGAAATCAAATTCCCAAACATCAAATTCAGAATGGAACAATAACGATCCTTTTGACTTAGTATACCCAGCGATTCCGAAAGTTCCTGCTTCATGAGGCATTCCATTGATATCCCTTTGAAGGTTTGCGGTGCTGTCCAAATCACATGTTATACAACCCGAAACGCCTGATTGTGTATTAATAAATTTATACTGAATTTCCGTTGGATCAAAATAAATAAAATGACTTCCATTTGGAGATAGACCAAAAGCATACCCTACTTCTTCCTTTATTAAGTTTACTTCACCAGTTGAAATATTCACTTTATAATAATCACTAGGCCAAGGAAAAGACCAGTTGTAGCTTCCTTGATAACGTTCTCGGGAAACACCTAATGCAATTTCAGAATTACCTTGATCTAACACCCTGACTTTTAAAGTATCATCTTCCAAAGTGACTAACTCGTTTTCTTTTAAGTGAATGACACTTAAATAATTTTCTTTTTCATCGCTTTTTAATTCTTTTAATTGTTGAGGTTGAAGTCGATGATCTTCATAGTGCCACAAATCAAGTTTAGCTTTTTCATCTTCAAGCAAGCTATCTTCTTTAGAGTCTGGAGGAGTCTCCTCTAAACCAAAATAAAGTTTCTTCCCATCTAATGAAAAATAAGGTTTTTGATGAATGCTTGGTCGCAATCCAGAAGTGATATCAGATCGATTTGTATCTACAATTATATTTGAAGTCGATTTAGATAAATCCCAATAATATAAACTGTGAGATTTATTTTCTTTAACAGTATCATTGGAAGCCATAAAAGCAAATTGAGACCCTTTTTTGCTAAAATTCAGTTGTTTGATACTTGAAAAGTTGCCTTGTACTTCCAGTGTTTTATTATTTTCGAGATCTAAAACAAACAACTGAAAACTGTCTTTTTTATTTATCGTTTTTTGAACAACATAGTACAGTAAACTACCAGGTTTATTAAAACCATAATCAGTTACATACTTTATTTCTGTTTCCAAAAACGTATTCGGATCTAGTATTACTAATCGATTACCTTTGGACTCAATTTGTTTTTCTTTCTTTTTTCTATTAAATAGTTTACATTTCCTCTTAGGCTTCTCTTCAATAATAGAATCTGAAAAAACTTGATATGCAATTACAGATTCATTCTCTGGAATTTTAAAAGAAAGCACGTTAGGAATTTTAACAAGACTATCCTTTTCTAAGAATAAAATACCTAAAGAGTCTTTTACCATTTTATCCTTTTTCACTTTTTCAAGCTTCAAAGTCTTAATAGTATCGTAGCCGGGGTCAATTAAAAAAGTTAAAACGTCTTCATTATGACTAATGAGCGCGTTTTTTCCTCTAGGGAAAGAATCTAATATATTGCTTGAGTTATTATACAAATACAAAAAGCCATCACCTCTATGTGGAGTGATTTCATACACCGAATACTTTCCAAAATCAGAAATCTGCTCATTTTTCAAGGATTTCCAGCCATCGTAGGCGTTATGATCCAACCGATTTTTCTGAGCAACTAAAGTTTGACTGAAAATTAAAAAGCAAAAAGCGAATAGCAATCGTTTCATAATAGTTGTTATAATTAAATGATTCTGTAAAGATGCAAAAAAATTAAAAATCTATTTTTCGCCAACGAATCCGTTAAATTTATCGTATTAGATATAAGTGATATTAGATTATTAACGTGATGTTATTTTTCTTTTATTATATTTGTTTCACAAAAATTAAAAAAGTTATGAAAAAAATTTATTTACTAGCTGTGATGACAGCAGTTGGAACCATGAGTTTCGCACAGTCTTCACAAAGACTTTTGCAAAAAGCAGACTTTACAGGGAAAGCTAAAGCAGAAAATCTTACAATTACAGAAAAAGCTCCAGGAGTTACATTATGGAGTGATACTTTTGATGATCCATCAAACTGGGTAATCGATGGTGACGGGCAGCAAGGTGCTTGGGAGATTGGTACAAATGCTGATCCAGCAATTGTAACTGATTATACATTTTATGGTCCAATGGCATCTACAACTGCAGCAGATGGATTTGCATACTTTGATGGTGTTCCATTTTTAGTTTCTTCACCACCAGCAGTTGACCCTCAAAACGCTTGGATTGAAATGGCAAATGCTATTGACATGACAGGTTACCAACGTGTAATATTTTCTTTCGAGCAAAGATACATGGCGTTCAACTCTGACAATACAATTGTTGAAGTTAGTTTAGATAATGGTGCTACATGGACTGGTTCTGTTGATGTAAACGTAGATGTTCCAACGAACAATGATCCAGCTGTACAAAACACAATTTTCCAAGAGTTCGTTGTAAATGCAGCTACCCAAGTTAAATTTAGATTTCGTTGGGAAAACCCAAGTGATGATGATCAGTTTGGTAGCGGATACGCATGGATGGTTGATGATGTAAATATTGCAACTCTACCAGATAATGATATCGACGCATCAAACTTATACTTTGGAACTGAAGGTCTCCACTATTACCAAATACCAGAAACTCAAATTGCACCTATTGATTTTACAGTAATTGCTAGAAATGCAGGTGTAAATGATCAAGAAGGTGTTGCTTTAGAAGCAACTGAAACAGGTGGTTCAGGATATGTAGGTACTTCAACACCAGCAGTAATTGCAGCTGGAGATATGGACTCATTAGTAGTGAATTCAGCATTTACTCCAAGTGGACAAGGTACATACGATGTTGAATTTGCAATCTTAAATGATTCTGTTGATGATATTCCTTCAAACAACATGATGGCAGGATATTCATTCGAAGTTGGTGAATTTATCTACGCTCGTGACAACGGAATGGCTGGTGGATCTTTTGCTCCAGACATGGACTTTGAAGCAGGTAACTTATATGACATCTGGCAAAATCAAGATCTAACAGGAATTGATGTTAGATTTGGTGCAGGTCTTGATGAAGCAGGTCTTGAAACATTTGCTAGAGTGTATGAAATTGATACAGATGGAAACTTTGTTTTATTAGCAGAAACTCCGTTGTACAATACTCAAACTGGAGATGCTGGATCAATTGTAACATATACATTTGAAAACCCAGTTTCTTTAGCTGCAGGAAACACTTATTTGGCTGCTGTAGGTTCATTCGCTACAGGAATGGCTGTATCTGTTGCTGGTACGTCTGCTGATCAAACATCTTTCCTTTATGGAGATTTAGGTTCAGGAGGTATCGCTTGGTACTTTGCAAATTCAACTCCTATGGTTAGAATGAACTTCGATCCACAACTTTCAGTTGAAAACAACGAAGTATCTAACTTAAACGTAAGCCAAAACTTCCCTAACCCATTCTCAACTGAGACTACTGTTGAGTATACATTAGAGAATGCTAGTGAAGTATCTTACACTTTAGTTGATTTAGCTGGTAATACAATCTTAGAAGTGAACGAAGGTAATGTAATGGCTGGTAAGCATGCAATTACTATCGATGGGTCTTCTTTAGCAAATGGAGTATATTACTTCAACATGACTGCTGGAGGTGCTCAAACAACTCACAAAATGATTGTGAACAAATAAGAAATAATTTTAATTTCTATATTAAGGGAGTCTTTAAAGACTCCCTTTTTTGTTGTCCGAAAGTATTATATCACTTGGATTAATAATTGAAAGTCAACAGCTTATTGAGCTTCTAATGTTATGAGTAAAAATGATTACTATTATACTTCAAAAAGTAATTCATGAACTTTAACATATATTTAGAAATATCATAAAACATTTTTGAAATTTGACAGTTATATACATTGTTAGGTTTCATAAGTAGTAGTGTTAGTTTGAAAAGGAGAGGACGCCCGTTCTCTCCTTTTCTTTTTCTATTATTTCGCTTAAAATTATTTTTAACATTTCTTGACAGATCTAATGTAACAAATCGCAATAACTTGAGTTATTATACCAAGTAGTAGTTAGGTTTCATAAGTAGTAGTGTTAACAAAGGAGAAAGCGCCCGTTTTCTCCTTTGTTGTTTTTAAGAAGTTTATACAGCTTAAGTGGTTTATCCTATCATTCAACCGTTTAACAGTTTTTAAGAGTGTAGGTCAATATTCCTCTTGAAATTGGTATAAGAATTGCTATATTTAAAGTGTTAGGTTTCATAAGTAGTAGTGTTATGTTAGAGGAGAGAACGCCAGTTTTCTCCTCTAACTATTTTAAGACAAATGACTTTCAATTGATTTAACGATTTCCTCTACATTTTGTTGATTCATACAATTAAAATGTTTCTTTGGACATTTTTGAAACCCAATTTTTGAGCAAGGCCTACAAGCTAAACCCTCTACCTCATGAATTGAATATAAATCATCGTTTTGAGGCACGTAGGGATACATTCCAAACTCTGGAACAGTATTTCCCCAGACACTTACAATCGGTGTTTTAAATGCAGCTGCAATATGCATTAAACCTGTATCATGTGTTAATAACACTTTTGATTGTTTTACAACTGAAGCTGACTGGTTCAAATTTAATGCTCCGCAGGCGTTTATTATATTGGAGTTACTTGATTTTATAATTTCCTCGGCATCATCATGGTCTTCCTTCCCTCCCAATAATACAACCTGCGTTTCTATTGTAGATAAAACTTCAACCATCTTCGAAACAGGAAGCTTCTTAGTTGCAAATTGCGCACCTATTGCAACCGAAACTATGTCTGTAGTGCCAAACTGACCTGACAAATCAACCTCATCTTTCTTTGGAAGAAAAAAATCCAGCCCTTGCTGGTCATTTTCAATACTTAAAGGTTTTACTGCTTCAAAATAGCGATCTACAATATGAATATCTGGCATATTATTCCATTTAAAATTCACATACAACCATTTTTGTACATTAAGTTTTGGAAATGAATATGACTTTGATTTTAATATAGATTTAATCTTTTTCGTGCGAATGTTATTATGCAAGTCAATAATATAATCAAATCGCTCAGTTTTTAATGCTTTAATAACTTCCTTATTCTCCTTTCCCCACTTATGTATCTTGTCAACATTCGGATTAGATTCAAAAAGTAAACTATACTGCTGTTTAGTTAGAATATGTAATTCTACATTTTCTATTTGAGATTTTAAGCATCGAATAACTGGTGTTGTTAAAACAATATCCCCTATGGAACTAAACCGTATGACTAGAATTTTGGTCATGAAAGCAAATGTAATACAAATCATCGATTAATAATTCTATCTTTTCATGACTTTCGTTGATTAGAATAAATATTTAATACCTTTGCAATATGGATTACGCAGTAGAAATAAAATTTAAAAAATTAGTTGCGGAACTTGAAGAAACATTTGGCGGTGGGCTTGATGTTCAGGCTATTTTGTTTTTGATTGGTGTCCAAGAATTAGGGAAAGGCCGACAAACATTTTCAAAGCGCCAAAAAACAGAATTAATGCATGTGGCTGTTTGCACATTACTGGAACCTTATGGGTTTTATAAAACAGTTGGCAGGGATAAAGACAATTGGCCCCATTTTGAGTTCATCAAAGAATTACCACCACTTGATGAACGCCAACAACAACATTTAATGAAAGAAGCCATTCTCGATTATTTTGATGCAGAGAAACAAGAACATCCAGAAAACATTGTACTCCCTGAGGTATTAAGGTATAATGAAAATTGATTTTTTAGACTTTAAGACGAAACCAAATTTTAAAATTAAGCTTCCACTTTATCTTTTAAGCAACTCATTGCTTTTTCCACCATTTGTTTTGAGCCTACAAAATATCCGCATCTTTGGTGAAGTTCTTTTGGTTCAATTTCTAAAATTCTTTGATGCCCATCTGTTGCCAGACCTCCTGCTTGTTCAGCAATAAATGCTAAAGGATTACATTCATAGAGTAATCTTAAACGACCTTCTTTCCAATTATCTGTTGTTGGATAAATATAAATTCCCCCCTTCAATAAGTTTCTGTGAAAATCTGCAACCAATGAGCCAATATATCTCCCTGAATACGGTCTTTTCGTAGCTGGGTCGTCTTCTCGACAATATTGCACGTAATCTTTTAAGCCCGGATCACAACGGTCTAGATTACCTTCATTCATAGAATACATTCTTCCAGTCTCTGGCATTTTTATATTAGGATGAGAAAGACAGAATTCACCAATTGAAGGATCAAGAGTAAAACCGTTAACGCCCTTTCCTGTAGAATAAACTAACATAGTAGATGACCCAAAAATCACATAACCTGCGGCAACTTGTTCAGTTCCTTTTTGAAGCATATCTTCTTTTGTTGCAAGGCCACCAACCGGAGATTTTCTTCTATAAATAGAGAAGATTGTTCCAATTGAAACGTTTACATCAATATTTGAAGACCCATCTAACGGGTCAAATAACACAACATATTTACCATTTTTAGATTGCTCGTTGTCGAAAGCCACAAAATCGTCATTCTCTTCTGATGCAATCCCACATACTTCGCCCCCACTCAAAAAAGCATTAATAAATGCTTCGTCTGCAATGACATCAAGTTTTTGCTGATCTTCTCCCTGAATGTTTTTCTCACCTTTAGCACCAAGTATATCAACCAACCCAGCACGATTTACATCGCGATTCACAATTTTAGAGGCAATTGAAATATCATTCAATAAACTCGTTAATTCTCCAGTCGCATAAGGAAAATCCTTTTGACGTTGCATGATAAACTCACTAAGAGTGATAATTTGTGACATAACTAAATACGTTTTTGCAAATATCGTGAAATGTTGGTGATTTTCAACATAAATTCAGTGAAGAGTTGTGTCACAATCAGAATAGAGAATCTGATTTGACTCATGTTGTTGTTTCAATATACTTTGTTTAGTATTTGTTTTAACGCCTTTTTATACAAAATTCAATAATTTAGTAGCATGGAAATATTGGAGCATTTAAAAAAAATCTTTGAGCCTAAATTATTAGAAGAGTTCGAAAAAAAAGCGAAACACGTTTCGGTAAAAGCGGGTGAAACAATATTGGATTATGGACAAATTGTTCGCAGTATGCCAATCATAGCGAAAGGAGTTGTGAAGGTATCACGCATGGATGAAGATGGAAAAGAGTTATTGTTATATTATGTCAATGCTCAGGAAAGTTGTGCTATGACTTTCACTTGTTGTATGGAACAATTCCCGAGTGAGATCAAAGCTACAGCAGAGGAAGATGTCGAGATGTTAACTGTTCCCATTACAGTGATGGACGAATGGTTAATGAAATACTCATCATGGAAAAGTTTTGTAATGGGCACAATTCGCAATCGATTTAACGAAATGCTCCATACCATTGATCAAATTGCTTTTCAAAAACTCGATGAGCGTTTAAAGCATTATCTACAACAAAAATCTATTAACAGCGGATCGAAATTATTGAATGTATCCCATGAGGAAATTGCTCGTGATTTAGCAACCTCCAGAGTGGTAATTTCGAGACTTTTAAAAAAGTTAGAAAACGACGAATTACTATTGCTTTATAGAAATCAGATTAAGCTTTTGAATTCTTTTAGTTTAGAAGATTAAGACTATATGTTATATTTGTTACCGAACAACTTTTAAAACTCCCTTAACTTTGAATAAAAATTAAAGTTATGGAAAATAGAAAAATAATTGATGTAAGATCAAGAGTGGAGTTTATGGGTGGACATGTTGAAGGAAGTATTAATATTCCACTTCAAGAAATTCCAGATCACATTGAAGAAATTAAGGCCATGGGAGAAACAATTCTATGCTGTGCTTCAGGAAATAGAAGTGGGCAAGCAGTGAATTATTTAAAAGCTCAAGGTATAAGCTGCGAAAATGGCGGTGGATGGATGGAATTAAATTTTAAATTACAAAACGTATAGTTATGAGTTTTATAAGAAGCTTATTTGGTTTAGGACCTAAAGTTAACTACAAAGAAGTAGTTAACAATGGTGCGATTATAGTTGATGTGAGAACAAAAGGGGAGTTTAAAAGTGGTCATATTGAGGGCTCGTTAAACATTCCTTTACCAGAATTAAATAAAAAATTAAACAAGCTTGATAAGAGTAAAACAATCATAACCTGCTGCGCTTCAGGAGTTAGAAGTGGGTCAGCGAAAAGTATTTTAAAATCAAGCGGATTTGAAGCCTATAATGGTGGTGCCTGGAGGATTTTAAAAGGCAAAATTTGAAGTCAATAATTTTTTAAAACAGTAAGAAATACGTACCTTTGCTACACTAAATAGCGCAATTGCGTTATCAATTTCTCGAAGTCCAAAGTTGATTGGTTGATAATGCATTATTTAGAGACTCAATTATAAAATTGAGTCTTTTTTTATACCTTAAGTTTATTCATTCCCATTCGTATTTCTATCCGTAAACAATTGTTATTTTTGTACAGCTAAGCGATTGAAAAAATTATCTTAAGAAAAGACAACATACCATGGATAAGAAAATTATTAAAGAAACTTTAAAATCAAGTAGACCACCAATTAGAGTAGGTATCACAACAGGAGATCTTAATGGTATTGGTCCAGAGGTAATAATAAAAGCTTTACGTGACCCACAAATGTTGGCTGAATGTACTCCCGTTATTTATGGCTCGACAAAGACAATGTCCTACCATAAAAAAGCAATTAACGATGAATTTTTCAATTATCATCGTGTAGAAGACGCTTCAGAAGCAAAAAATCGCAAAATTAATATTGTTGCTTGCTGGAAAGAAATTGTAGAAATGGATCTTGGTGAAGCAAACGAAACTGGTGGCAAATATGCATTTCAATCTTTGGAACAAGCTACTCAAGATCTTGCTTCAGGTAAAATTGACGTATTAGTAACTGCTCCAATTTCAAAAGAAACGATTCAAAAAGCGGGTTTTGAATTCCCAGGACATACAGAGTATTTAGCTGACTTATCTGGAATGAAGGAAGCCTTAATGATGATGGTTTCAGGAGATTTGAGAGTGGCTTTGGTTACTTCTCATATTTCACTAAAGGATGTAATTGCTGCAGTTACCAAAGAGAAAATTGAAGATAAATTACGCCAGTTAGAGTCGAGTCTTAAAAAAGATTTTGGAATAGTTCGCCCAAGGATTGCAGTACTAGGTCTGAATCCACACGCTGGAGAAAAGGGTGCAATGGGTTCTGAAGAATCTGAAGTGATTACTCCAGCTATTCAAGCAATGAAAGCTGAAGGAATTCTAGCATTTGGTCCTTATCCGGCAGACGGATTTTTCGGAAGTAGACAATATACAAAATTCGATGGTGTACTTTCCATGTATCACGATCAAGGTTTAACTGGTTTTAAATCTATAGCATTTGACGACGGAGTTAATTTTACTGCTGGTTTACCCATTGTACGCACCTCTCCCGATCATGGAACAGCATTCGATATTGCTGGGCAAGGAATTGCCGATGAACAATCCATGCGCAGTGCAATCTATTTGGCTATGGATGTGTATAGAACCCGGAATTTTATAAAAGAAATGAATGAAGACCCACTTCCTGTAAGTAAAGAAGGAGATAGAAAACAATTTAAAAGATAACGTATGGCTTTGGATCTCGAATTATTAGAAAAAGTATGTCAAATGCCAGGAGCTCCTGGGTATGAACAAAAGATTCGCGCTTTTATATTAAATGAAATAAAAGACTTAGTTGATGAAGTAGAAGTTGACAACATGGGCAACATTTACGCTATCAAAAGAGGCAAGGCCGATAAAAAAGTAATGATCGGTGCTCACATGGATGAAATTGGTTTCATTGTGACGCATATCGATGAAAAAGGGTTTATTCGTTTTCATACACTCGGTGGTTTCGATCCAAAAACATTAACCGCACAAAGGGTTTTAATTCACGGAAAAGAAGATGTTATGGGGGTTATGGCAGCAAAGCCAATTCACGTTATGACGCAAGAGGAACGCAACAAAAACCCAAAAATAACGGATTACTTTATTGATACAGGACTCCCAAAAGAAGAGGTTGAAAAACTGATAAATGTTGGAGACCCAATAACGCGCGAACGCTCTTTTGTTGAGATGGGTGAATGTGTAAATAGTAAATCTTTAGACAATCGTTTGGCTGTATTTATTTTGATAGAAACTTTAAGAAATCTAAAAGATAAAGAAGTCCCTTATGATATTTATGGTGTATTTACTGTTCAAGAAGAAGTGGGGATTCGAGGAGCAAATGTTTCTGCTCTAAAAATAAATCCTGATTTTGGATTTGGACTGGACACAACAATTGCATACGATTTGCCAGGTGCTTCACCACATGAAAAAATCACTTCCCTCGGAGAAGGAACTGCAATTAAAGTAATGGATGCTTCTACAATTTGCGATTACAGAATGGTGGCCTTTATGAAGGAAACCGCGGACAAACACAAAATAAAATGGCAACCTGAGATTCTCACTGCTGGAGGAACAGACACTGCTGGAATTCAAAGGATGACTGAAGGTGGGTCAATTGCTGGAGCGGTTTCTATCCCAACAAGACATTTACATCAAGTCATCGAAATGGCACATAAAAATGACATTCAATTGAGTATTGATTTACTAACAAGATGTGTGCAAGAGATAGAGACTTATGATTGGAGTTTTAAATAAGTAAGTTTTTTTCCATTAAACACCCTTCATTTTCTAAAAATGAAGGGTGTTTTAATTCTAAGTCAGTTAGTTCTATCCCCAAAGTGCTTCTTGAGAATACTCTTTTCCTCCCGTTTCCCAGAAAGAACCATCAATAAATCGGAAATTATAATCAATTCCGTTTATTTTTTCCATATCATCATTATCTAGTTTGATAGATGCTGCGTTCAGATTTTCTTGTATTCTTTTCGAATTGGTTGATTTTGGAATAACCACTACACCTCTGTGCAATTGCCAACTTATTAATAGTTGAGCTGGTGAAACATTGTGTTTTTCAGCGATATCATTAATCACTTCATTTTCCAATAAAGTTGGTTCATTATCTTTCTTCATTTGTTCAGAACGATCGCCTGAACCGAGGGGTGAATAAGCGGTAAGATGAATATCTCTATCATGACAATATGCTACCAATTCTTTCTGAGGTAATAAAGGGTGCATTTCGACCTGATTCATTTCAGGAACAAAATCAGAGTTATCAATCAACTGTTGTATCTTTTCTTTTTTGAAGTTGGATACACCAATGTGTCGCGCCAATTTATTATCTACTGTTTTTTGCATTCCTTTCCATGTTTCTGTTAGAGGTGCGTCTTCCAAAGAAAGGAATCCTTCTGCATCTTCTGGAAATGAAACATCTGGTTTAAATGCTACTGGCCAATGTATGAGATACAAATCAAGATAATCCAGTTGAAGGTCTTCCAAGGTTTTTTCCAACGCAGGAATCACCTGTTCTTTCTTGTGTGAATCATTCCATAATTTAGATGTTATCCACATGTCTTCTCTTTTAACCATCCCTTCTTTAAAAGCTTGATTTAAAGCCTCTCCAATCTCTTTTTCATTTTGATATATAGATGCACAATCAATATGACGGTAACCCTCTTTTATTGCGGTTAAAACTGCTTTTTTTACCTCACCAGGTTCAGATTTCCATGTTCCTAGTCCTAAAGCAGGCATTTGATCTCCATTCTTAAATTTTAAAGTCTTCATAATATTCTGTTTGTTTTTTATCGGCTATTAATTTTTGCCGTTCTATTGAATTACTAAGAAGATAAGAATTATATAGAGAAATCCAAGGATTCTGAAGGTTCTTTATAGTGAATTAGATCAATCCTTATACATAACAAATTCATACACTTTATAATATTTTTCTACCCCTTTCTCCAAACTATAAACTTCTCTAGCTCCTTCTCGAATAGCAGAAATATCATAAGAATTTGGCTCTAAAGGCGTATCTGAATAATTTTTCTCATTTAAATTTGAGATAATCTTTCCAGCATTGTAATTTTCTACAATCGCGTCTGTATCCCCAACTCCTGAATTACATACAATTGGAATGCCTAACGCCATTAGTTCGCCTTGCTTTGTGGGTGATGATGCTTTCTTAGAGAAGGTTGGACGAATGAAGAAAATTGAAAAATCAAATAAAGTCAAATGCAATGGAACGGCACTATGAGGAACACTTTTTACTACAATTTCCTCCTCAGGCACTCCTTTTTCTAGTGCTTTTGCTTTTATCAAAGACGATGATTCTCCAGAAATAAATAGAAGTTTGGGGGTTCTGTATCGCTGGCGAATTGAGTTATAAAAATCAAGCATCTCATCTAACATATACCACGTTCCAATTGAACCAACATAGCCTAAAATGAAGTCAGAATTCTCTAAGTTTAGTTCCTTTTTTGCTATCGCAACTTCTGATTGTTCTATTTTTTTAGGATCAAACTTATCCAAATCAACACAGCAAGGTATAACTTCTATATAAGGAGGATTCGCTTTAAACTCTTTCCAGGATAGAATTTCATTTTTACCATTACTCGTTAACGAAATTACCGCATTGGCCTCTTTAAAAAATGATAGCTCTTTCTTTTTAAAATAATTGTAAGCCTTTTTGAAAACTGGATTTTTCAAACTCCATATACCACCTTCAACGCGCTCATCAGCCCAAAAACCACGCATATCAAAGATAAATTTTACACCTTTCTTTTGTAATTTGGTTCCAATTAAAGCAGGTAAGTCACTTCTGCAATGAACAATATCAAAATCATTTTCTTTATGCAGTTTGAATGCCAACTTATGCATTTTACGCAAGTCTAAAATTGTAGAAATGAGTGGAGGATTCTTTGTATACATTAATGGTGTCCATATTATTCTTGCTTTTTCACACCTTTCCTCAATCGTTTCTTTTAGTTGGTCAAATCGTTGACTTTTCTCAAAACTAATAATATGAAACTGAATTCCTTTCGAAGACAAGCCCTCTAAATAAGGGAGTATTTGTGACTGACCGAGAGGATCCGTTAATCCGTCGTATGATATGTAAAGTGCTTTTATATCCAACTTACTGATTTGATTTTGCAAGTTAATACAAATGACTGAAATGAAACATTAAGGAATTAATTTAGCTCGTTAAATCATTCGATCACAAGGTGTAATGCTCTGATTCAAAGTTTATTTCAGTATTTATTATTTAAAAATGGTTTTTGGTTAGATTATTTGAAGTCTTTTCATTAAGAATTATTGGCATTTTATATTGATAATATTAAAGCTACAATGTAATTATTTATTAATATTGGTGACTCCAAATCGGAATCATGAGAAACGAACTTTTAGCAATTAGAAAACTGTTATTAATACTTATTGTACCATTCGTATTGTATTTATTAAATCTTCTTTCTATCATTTTTATTCCATTGGTTTTTGCACTATTTGGAGCCTTATTGTTCATGCCCTTAATGCGTTGGTTCACGAAAAAAGGTATCCCAAACTTCGTGGGTATTATTACCGTCGTAATAATAATTGCTGGAGGTTTAAAAGGTGCTTACGAAGTCGTTGAAATCTCTGGAAAAGAAATTGCCAACGCTAATGAAGATTTTTATGAAAAATTTGACAATAAGCTCAACGACATTGTTTCTCCCGTAGTTGAGTTTATGGGAATTGAACCTGCTAAAGATGAAACGGATCTTGAAGCGTTTATGAATAATGAAAGCGTAAGTGCTAACCTATTTGGGAATGTCGGGAACGGTTTAAATTTCGCTCGAAAGTTTGTCAGTATGCTTTTAATGACCATTTTCTTTATGATACTGCTACTCGCAGGCTCCATGAATATTCAAAAAGTCATGGAGTTACTGATTTTTAAACAGCGCTTTGCCTCAGTAAAAACATTTAGGCAAATTGAAAAAGACATTTTTAAGTTTATTGTTGTAAAGTTTTTCCTAAGTTTATTTACAGGGATTGGATTTAGCTTAGCATGTTATTTCTTTGATGTTAGTTTCCCTATATTTTGGGGTTTATTTGCATTCTTAATCAACTTTATACAAATGATTGGATCAGTCATTTCAGTCATTGTTCTCACAGCCTTTGCATTAGTTGAACTTGATCAAACAGGTACTCTACTATTCTTCATATTAGTAATAACTGGAGTTCAAGTCCTTTTCGGTGGAATACTCGAACCAATTTTAATGGGGAAATCATTCTCTATTAATACGGTCACCGTTTTATTCATGTTAGCTCTGTGGGGGTTCATTTGGGGAATTCCAGGGTTGATTTTATCTATTCCAATCACAGCTTTGGTCAAAAAGATCATGGAGCAATTTCCTGGGACAAAGGTCTATGCAAAAATAATGTCCTAAAAATTAAGCCCACAACATATGTCATGGGCTTAATTAAACACCTAAATCAAAAAAATTGGTGGTTGGTCAGGTCAAATTTAGGTGGATTATAAAGCTATTGCTCTACTTACTTCTATTCCGGTGGTAGTCCTGGATTTTCCTTCTTTCGAAATGTACTTTTCCGTTCTCAGCTTTCCTGTAATCGCTAATTGTCTACCCTTTTTTCCAGATTTAGCTATGTAGCTAGCTGTCGGTCCCCAAGCATATACATTGTGCCATTGCGTTTTTTGTTTTTTATCGCCAGTTTTAGTAGTATACACTTCATTTGTCGCCAAGGAAAAACGTACTTTCTTTGCTCCACTTTCAAAATTGGTTACTTCTGGGTCAATCCCCATATTTCCGATTAATTGTACTTGGTTATTCATGTAATTTCAGTTTAAATTAATAAAAGGGGAGCACACTTTTATATTTCTGTGTACTCCCATAATTGTAGTTAGGCTTTGGTTGATTTTTCGTCTTTATCACGATTCAACACCATAAATTCGCGAAGATTGACTTCTGTTTTATAGCGTTTTTCTCCTTCTTTTGTGGTATACTCATCATTCTGAAGTTTACCTTCAAGCACAACTTCAGCTCCTTTTTTAAGCAACTTATTACTCAACTCGGCTGTTTTACCCCACGCAACAACATTGTGCCATTGTGTAGTGGTTACCCACTCGCCTTTTTTGTCTTTGTAAGACTCGTTTGTCGCTACTCTAAAACGTGCTAATGCGTTTCCTCCTTCTAATGTTTTAAATTCTGGATCACCTCCAAGGTTTCCAATTAAACTAACTGTGTTTCTTAACGTGTTCATGTCTGTAAATTTTAATTAATAATAGTTTGAACATTACGTCTGTTACTGACTTTCAGCAATCGACACTGCAAAGTTGAGACGACTTCATTTCTTTATTCGGTTATTTGTCGATTGTTGTCGAATGTCTTTCGTTTGTAAACGACTAAAACCGTTTATAGTCTTGGTATATCTAAGATTCATTAAAAAAACAAAAGTTAGATTATTTTTCAAAAAAGATTATGCTCTTCATTTCTACAGCGCATAATTCACTAAAACATTTTCTCAACTCAACAATAATCGTCATCTTTACGACGTTCTTAATTTGAACCCCTTTTACTAAAACCCGCAACTATGAGAAAAAAAATCCCATTTTTATTCTGCCTATTTGGCATTATCTGTCTACAACCTATATTTGGACAGGAAGCAAAATCAAACATAAACAACTCTGGTTGGTTCTCACTTGGAGGAAGAAGCACCATTAGTCTTTTTGATCACGATGGAGCTGGCATCGGAACCGGTGGTAGTTTTCGAGTACAATTAACCAACAAGGTAAATACGGATTGGTTTGCCGATTATATTACGATAAATCAAAGTAACGGTGTACGAAGCGAATATGCTCATGTCGGCTGGTCAGTTATGTTTTATCCTTTTGAACAAAAAGGCCTCGCAGCAAAAAGGTTTCAACCTTATATAGTTGCTGGGCATTGTTTTGATTACAATAACAAAACAATAATGGACAATCCTACTATATCTAGAGATCGTTGGGGTTCAGCAGTGCAAGCTGGGCTTGGATTTCATTTCAACATTACTGAGCGTTTTGATATTTCATTGACTTCACAGTATATGATTCACTTGACACCTTCAATTGAGTTAGATAATCACGATGGACATTACGAATTTCACGAGCATTCACATAATGCACTTGAAGGACACTTGTTAACTACAGTTAGTATTAACTATAAAATATTTAAGATATGGAAAAGATAATCACCACAATATTGTTTGCAAGTGTTATCCTACTAAACACAACGCAGGCACAAGACAAGCCTATTGTTCGAAAAGGTTTAATTCGAGCTCAATTAACGATAAGTTCAGCGACTATGCTAGACTATTCGGAATCTCCTTTCTATTTCCACGGATCACTTGAGGGCTACTTGAATAAAAAAACATCCCTAGTTGGTGAAAGTTACTTCTATTTAGGCAATATTTCTGGTGAATCAACAGTATTTGATTTCAATCACAGTACTTTCTTCGGGGGCTCTTATCACATAGCGCAGGACAACGGTTCATTATACATTGGACTTCAACCAGGTGTTTCTTTTGCGAGAATAAAAACACAAAGTGGTCAAGAGCGCGGAGATTTAGGAATTAGTCCATTATTTTCGACCGTAGTTGGATACAATTTCTTTGTGCATCGGTTTTTTCACTTTTTTGTACAATCCAGACTCGTTTTAGGTCAGCACTTGCACAATGAAGCCATAAGTTTGAATGAACTCAGAGTTTCTGCAGGATTAGGAATAAACTTAAACACGTTTAAGTAGACTTCAATAATCTTCTTTATTTCACTTGAAAACTGACGAATTTCCCGTAAATTCGCACCGATTCTGAACGCTCAAAACGGCTTCAAAAAAATCAAAGGAAAAAAGATACATGAAGAACATTCGTAATTTTTGCATTATTGCTCACATTGACCACGGGAAAAGTACACTTGCAGACCGTTTATTGCAAACGACTGGAACAATTTCAGATCGTGATATGCAGGAGCAGGCATTAGATGATATGGATTTAGAACGTGAGCGCGGAATCACGATTAAAAGTCACGCTATCCAGATGGATTACAATTTTGAGGGAATAGATTATACACTTAACCTCATCGACACACCAGGTCACGTAGATTTTTCATACGAAGTCTCTCGTTCCATTGCAGCTTGTGAAGGGGCTTTACTTATAGTAGATGCATCACAAGGAATCGAAGCACAAACGATTTCAAATTTATATTTGGCACTAGAACATGATTTAGAAATCATACCGATACTCAATAAAATGGACTTGCCGAGTGCGCAACCCGAAGAAGTAACAGATCAAATTGTGGAACTTATCGGTTGTGATCCAAATGATGTAATTCAAGCTTCTGGAAAAACTGGACTTGGAGTAGAAGATATTCTAAAGGCTGTTATCAATCGTGTTTCATGCCCAAAAGGGGATCCGGATGCACCATTACAAGCAATGATATTTGATTCCGTTTTTAATCCTTTTAGAGGAATTATTGCTTATTACAGAATACTAAATGGAAGTCTTAAAAAAGGTGAGAAAATCAAGTTCGTAAATACTGGAAAAAGTTATGACGCGGACGAAGTAGGCATCCTTAAAATGACTCCACAGCCAAGAAAAGAGGTTAAAACAGGAGACGTAGGTTATATTATTTCAGGAATCAAGCAAGCTAAAGAAGTTAAAGTTGGTGAAACGATTACTTCTTTTGAAAATCCTTGTAAAGAAGCAGTAAAAGGTTTTGAAGATGTTAAGCCAATGGTGTTCTCAGGAATATATCCTGTCGATACGGATGATTTTGAAGAACTTCGATATTCAATGGAGAAACTTCAATTGAACGACTCTTCTCTTGTATACGAACCAGAGTCTTCTGCTGCCTTAGGTTTCGGATTTAGATGTGGATTCCTGGGTATGTTGCACATGGAAATCATTCAGGAACGCTTAGAACGCGAGTTTGATATGACTGTGATTACAACGGTTCCCAACGTATCTTACTTCTGTTATATGAGAAGTAAACCAGAAGAACAAATCATCGTTAACAACCCATCTGAACTACCAGATCCCGCAGCCATTGAATATATTGAAGAACCATTCATCAAAGCACAAGTAATTACGAAGTCTGAATATGTCGGACAAATAATGACCTTGTGCATTGAAAAGCGTGGAGAACTTCAAAATCAAGTGTACCTAACTCAAGATCGTGTTGAAATTACTTTCCAAATGCCAATGGCTGAAATTGTTTTTGATTTCTATGACCGATTAAAGTCAGTTTCGAGAGGATATGCATCATTTGATTATTTCCCGATTGGTTATCATCGATCTGATTTGGTCAAACTAGATATACTTTTAAATCACGAGCAAGTTGATGCACTTTCAGCGTTAGTTCACAGAAGTAATGCATTCGAATTGGGTAAGAAAATATGTATTAAATTAAAAGAACTTATCCCTAGACAACAATTTGAAATACCCGTTCAGGCCGCCATAGGAGCTAAGGTGGTTGCAAGGGAAACAATAAAAGCACTTCGTAAAGATGTTACTGCAAAATGCTATGGTGGTGATATCTCACGTAAAAGAAAGCTCTTAGAGAAGCAGAAGCAAGGAAAGAAAAGAATGCGCCAGGTAGGAAGAGTTGAGGTTCCACAAGAAGCATTTTTAGCTGTTTTAAAGCTGAATGAATAGATTTCTTTTGTTCTAAGAGGTCTCTTATTTATTTGTTATTCAGCAAACTGATTTCTCATAGTAGTTTATATGACTAATGTTAGTATTATATATTCTACTAATTGTTTTTCAAATGTTATTTTTGTTAAACTAATTTAACAGTGTGTTTGAATTAATAATTAAAGGTGTAGTTACAGGTTTGATACTTAGCGTTATGCTAGGACCAGCTTTCTTTTTGCTGCTAGAAACAAGCATACGAAAAGGTATACGATCTGCTTTAGCTTTTGATGCGGGTGTACTGGTCAGTGACATTGTTTACATTGTTGTTGCCTATGTATTTATTCAACAAGTTGAGGAATTATCTACTGGTGGTGATAATGCTCTCATTCGCGCTATCGGGGGAACTCTCTTTATTGTTTATGGCCTAATCACTTTCTTTAAAAAAGTAAGTACAACCCAAATAGATCCTGCAAGAGGCAAGTCAAAAAATTCACGTGATTTCTGGATACTTTTCATAAAAGGATTAGTGCTTAATCTTGCAAATCCACTTGTTATATTTTATTGGTTCTCTGTTATGGCACTGGGAAAATCTGGGCAAGAAGCTCAATTCACTGGATGGGATATGTTTTTCTACCTGGCTATAATATTGATTACTTTTTTCTCCATAGACGTACTTAAAATATTTGGGGCAAAAAAACTTCGTCCTTTCATCACAGTTAAGCTCTTAAAATCTTTAAATCATGTAACGGGATCTATATTAATGGGTTTTGGCCTGTTTTTAGTAATTAATAGTATCGTGATGTGGTTTAGATAATGTAACTATTGTTGTCAATATTCATTATACTTGTTATAAATCGAAAAAAAATTATGCGTTTACTCTTGTTGGTTTTATTATTAAGTTCTTCTCTATTTGCTTTCAACCAGGAAGTCAAGAAAAGGAATTTGTCTAAACGTCAGATTTTTTATCACGATATCAATAGAACTACCATCGAAAGTGATGGCTATTACTATGTGGATGATCTCGGAGAAACCACTTTAAGACATGGGCGTTGGCGTTTTTACGATACAGAAGGAACGCTAGTTGAGGAACGCAATTATTATAAAAATGACCTACACGGAAAAGTTGTTCGCTATTTCACCAATGGCCAGATCGAATCAGAAGGATACTTTGAAACGGGAAAGCAGGATAGTATTTACAAAGAATTCTATGTTGACGGAGATTTAAAAGAGAAAGGATATTACAACGAAGACCAGCCAACCGGTGAATGGGAGTATTACTACCGTGATGGTCGATTAAAAATGAAAGAAGAAATCGTTGATAGTACTTCATTTGTTTGGGAATTTTATCTTCCCGATTCACTTCACACCCAAACGATAATAGAGGGAGACGGTGAGATGATGACCTATTATACGAATGGTAAACTTAAGGAGTGGTACAACTATAAGGACGGTCTAAGACATGGAGATTTTGAAGAAGGTTCCGTACATGGATATTATTTGTTGAAAGGATCTTTCAAAGAAAACAAGCCTCATGGGAAATGGGAGTACTTTTACTATACTGGCGATTTAGAAAAAGTAAGTAATTATGTTGATGGTCAATTACAGGGAGAATACCGTTATTATTATGATAATGGACAAGTAAATGTAGAAGGACAATTTTCTGAAGGCGCAAAATCAGGTGAATGGACTTGGTATACAAATAGTGGTGGTCTTGACATGCAAGGCAATTTTAAAGAGGGTAAACAACATGGGAAATGGGTTTATTATTTTCCAAATGGAAATGTTTCTTATAGAGCAACTTTTAAAGAAGACAAGCGCCACGGAAAATGGAGTTATTTCTATGAAGATGGATCAAAATTTAAAAAGGGAACTTTTGCCAATGACAAAAAGAATGGTACTTGGAAAACTTGGTATGAATCAGGTACACTTTTGATGGAAGGAGATTATAAAGATGATTTAGAACAAGGTGTTTGGAAAAATTATTTTGACAATGGTCAACTCAAGAATGAAGCAACTTTCGTTGACGGAGAACTCCAAGGAAAGTGGTTTTCTTATTTCCCAACTGGTGTTTTAAAAGAAGAAGGACAATACGAAAGTGGTCAAAAAACAGGAGAGTGGAAAGAGTATTTTGACAATGGTAGACTAAAAGATATCGCTGAATACAAAGTGGTAGAGGAGAAATCAAAAATAAAATACGGACCAATGAAAGACCGAGTGAAATTAAGTTCTGTCAAACATGGTGATTTTGTTTCTTACTCTTCAAAAGACTTTCAAAAAACACTCGAAGGTACTTACAAAAACGATGAAAAACACGGAGAATGGATAGCATATCATCCCGGAGGTGTAAATCCAGCGGTAATTTCTAACTACAAAAATGGAAAGTTGCATGGAACAATGAAAACATATACGTTCAAAGGAAATAAAATTGTGTCCGAAGTCAATTATAAGGATGGACTTCAACATGGAAAGGTTATCATTTATGATAGAGATGGAAATATTTCCAAAGAAGAAAAATATGAGAACGGTATTCGTGTTATAGAAGGTACAAAATCCGGTACTGGTTTTAGTCCAGGGAGATAAGTTTATTCAGCAGCTTTAACTCTTCTACCAAGAATTCGCAATGAGTTAAGGGTGCAAAGCAAGTAGAATAACAGTGCGAAAAATGCGATATCACTGAAGTCATAACCCGCATCCAACAATAAACCAAATGCCAGTGGTCCCAGTGCAGTTGAGAATACCATAACCGTTGTAAATAAACTTCTAACCGATCCAATTATTCTTGTGCCATATACTTCTGCTAAAGCAACATTTTTTGCTGTTCCTCCAAAGCCATTGGTAATCCCAATACCACCAACAAGTGCAATATAAGCCCATTCTGAATTTGAGAACATCAAACAGACAAATCCAATACTTGCCGGGAGAAGATAGATAGGAAATATAGCTCTTCCGCTAAACTTATCCGACAGAAAACCTGCTAAAATATTACTCAACGCATTTCCTGCTGCATAGGCGGTAAACCCTGCTGCAATAAATGTTGGTGCCCAATCATTTGAAAGACCAAGTTTCAATTTGAATAGTAGAAAACCCGTTCCGATACTGGCAGAAGCCAAACTAGCTGGCATTAATATCCAAAATGCATTTGTTTTCATAACCTCCAATGGTCGAGATTGTTTTTTCTCGTCTGCAGAAAAAGGTGCTGGAATATACTTTCTTAACTGTTTAAAGTTTGAATTCTTACGTAAGAGATAAATCGCATAAGGAATCGATAAAACAACGATAATGACAGAACTAAGGATAGTATATCTCCAACCCACATAATACATTACCGAGACAATTATAATTGGTAAAATGGCTTCACCTAGTGGGTGACCTAAGTTTGCAATGCTAATTGCTTTTCCTCTGCCATCATCAAAAAAACGAGCCATACTAGTGATAGCAGTATGAGACATCATTCCTTGGCCAAATAAGCGCAATCCATAAATGGAAAGAAATAACAATGGTATGTAATAAGAAATAGAAAGCAATCCCATGAAAAAGACAAGCCCCATCATCATTAGAATAGTAAATCTAGTCAGGCGAATTTTATCGATAAAGCGTCCGAGCCAAGTAATTGTAAAAGCACTTGCTAATGTCGCTCCAGCATAAATAGAACTAAACCCTGAATCTGATAAATCAAATGACTCCTGAATTCCTGGAAGGTAAAGTGAGATTAAAAATGTTTGCCCGAAGCTTGATAAAAATGCAAGTAAAAAACCAAATCCTAAAAGATAACGGTTGCTTTTTAAATATTTTGTTAGTCTCCCCATGAGGGCGCGAAAATAGTCTTTTTTATATTCAAGACAACTATAAACTAAACACTGCCATGCCCACCATGAAGTAAATAAATAGACCTACGACGTCATTCAAGGTGGTGATGAATGGTCCTGTCGCAACGGCAGGATCAATATTATATTTGTTCAGCACCAAAGGTATAAGCGTACCAAAAATAGCGGCAAAGAAGATAACTATAAACAACGCAATACTCACGGATAACCCTAACATTACATTTTGCAGTAACCAGGTGATCAAAAAGATAATGATACTACAAACAAGACCATTTAACATACCTAAAAGCGCTTCTTTTTTTACTTTTGAAAGAATACTGCTAAATTGATTGGTTCCATTAGCAATAGACTGCACAACAATTGCGCTAGACTGAACGCCAACATTACCTCCCATCGCGGCTACTAACGGAATAAAAAATGCTAAAGCTGGTATTTTCCCAATTTGCGTTTCAAAATTTCCGATTACCTGAGCTCCAAGAATTCCTCCTAACATCCCGATTAACAGCCAAGGCATTCTCGAACGTGACATTCTCCAGATACTCGCTGTAGACTCCACACTTTCAGAGATACCAGAAGCCATTTGAAAATCTTTATCTGCCTCTTCACGAATTACATCTACAATATCATCAATCGTAATTCGTCCTACTAATTTCTTTTGTAAATTGAGTACTGGAATAGAAACTAAATCATATTTATCCATGATTCTTGCTACCTCCTCGCCTTCAACGTTAGTGGTAACATAAACCATGTTTTTATCCTGATAAATATCTTTAACCAGTGCCTTTTTTTCTGCAAATAGTAAAGATTTTAATGATAAAAATCCAACCAGTTTATCTTGATTGTCAACTACGTATATTGTGAATACTTTTTCAACATCTTCGGCTTGTCTTCGAAGCTCAATCACACAACGATTTACTGGCCAATCTAATTTCGCTTTAATGAACTCCGTTTGCATCAAACCACCTGCAGAACTCTCGTCGTAGTTTAATAATTTTACTAGTTGTGCAGCATCCTCATTATCCATTTCGGAAATAACCTCAAGCTGTCTGTCGACATCTAATTCACCCAAGACATCCACCGCATCATCCGAGTCGAGGTTTTCTAATTGTCTGGCAAGCTGCTTTGGGTTCAGAAGTTCAACAAACTGTTGTCGGACCTCATCCTCAAGCTCCATCAGAACTTCTCCCTGACGATCATTATCTAAATGTTGATAAATGAATTTTGCTTCATCCGCATCCAATTCATCAATAATTTCAGCAATATCAGCTGGATGAAGTTGGATAATACGTTTGTCAATGTAGGCAGAGTTATTCTGCTCTATCATCTCGCGTATTTCCTCAAGAAACTCCTTGGTTAACTCAAACTGCATGCTGAAAAAGTTTGCCCAAATTTAAGAAAGAAAAGACGAACTAGAGTTTTTTGTTAGTTTTTATATGTAATCAATATTTTGGATGATATAAATGATAGTATTGTGAGTTAGGTAGTCCTAAAGAACAGAGAGCCATATTACGAATTCGAAGACTACTGTTCATCACTCAATATAAGTATCAGGTCGAAACTCATATCTAATATACTGTTCACCATGTGGTCGTTTAAGTTCTATATCTTGAAAACCCACAACATTTCCCTCTTCTGTATAAAAAATATCAATATTCACAGTTGTTTTACCTGTTGAATCGTTGTTTTCGGGAATGGTTCCAGTTATAGTAAAACAAGTTTCTTCATAACCCTTTTCGATTTCGTAGTTGTAGTTTCCATTTCCAAGATAATTCAAATTGTTAAAAGAACCCTGAGGTAGAAAATTTGAACCTGGCTCGCAACTCCTATAAATACGGAAATAGGTTACTGTATCATTGGTGTTGGCTTCAATGGTAATGGCATTTCCAGTTAAGTCCTTTTGGCAGCTTGTCGCTGTAAGGAACATTAAGATTATTGGTATGAATAGGAGTTTATTTTTCATTTTCTTTGTTTTTTTGAGGGAGGGTGTAACCTAGGCGGAGACCAAACATAAATAAATTCCGTTTTTTAGAGGTGGTTGGATAAATACGTTGGTCAAAAGGGGAGTATCCTGTAAAAATAATTATTTGATACTTTGACTTAAATGTATACCTATATTCAATTGAAATATTCATATTGCTATTTTCTTTTACCCACTTATTTCTATATCCAATTTTATTATAATCTAATCTATTATCTAATTCTGAAGTTGAGTAAAGCGGACTGTGGTTATCAATTTCATCTTTTGGCACATCATATTCCTCAAAAGTTGATTCCATATGTAAAATTTTTATCTGGTTTATGAAAAACTGATGAAAATTGACCTTGAAGACAAGTGCTGACAGTTTCCTTACACGCCATTTATACCCTATTGAAAAACCAAGTCTAAAAGTTTGAATATTTGATTCAAACCTTCCTCCATAAACATCTGTACCGCCAATAGAATTACTAACAATTCTTTCTTGATCATGTAGAATATTATGAAAATCTATACCCGTGTTAATAGAAAAAAGGAAATTGTTTTTTAAAGTATATTCTCCAATTAAATTACATCGATTAACAAAATCCCATTTAGAATTCATCTTGATATTAGGACTATTATCTTGGAACTTCATTGCTCCTAAATCATAGCCTGATTGAATATTAAATTGACCAAAATTCAAGTATGAATTGAGTATAAAAAGAATTAATATTTTTAGGTTTAGATTCATTTATCTTTTTCTAAAAAATAGCCCATTCGAACTCCAATCATAAAAATATGATTAAAACTGGATTCTGGACCATTATTAATTGTAAATCCTCGTCTCATAGGAGCGTACCCTAAAAAACCATTCAGACTATATTGGTTAATTTCATAACGATATTCAACAGAAAAACTAATAGGATGGAAGCCAATTCTATCTGAGCCATAAAGCTCCTTAAAATCAACTAAATCTACAAAATCAGACTGATAAGCTAAAAGATTTTCATTCGAGACATTATCACCAGAGAATGTTTCATTTGTAACTTGTGATTCATTGATTTTGTAATCAGAAATAAAAAAAACACCAGAATATACTTTTACTACTAACGTGGATCTATGATCTAAACTCCATGAGTATCCAGTTCCAATTTCTAATCGTAGGTTTTTTACATTTGTATCGTATGAAAAATTAGTAACTCTCGTATTGTTTGATACTGTAGTTCTCGAGAAATTCGCTTTTGAATTATAATGGTCATATCCTATATTTAAGGAAAAAAGAAGTCCATTATTTAAAATAGACTCAACAACAAAATTGGTGCGATGTAGAGTATTAAAATTTATTTTTCTATCTAAATTTTCTACTTTAGGAAATTTTATCAATCCAAAATCATAACCTGTTTGTATATTCCACTGACCAAAAATCAGTTGTGAATTTAGAATAAATAAAACAACAATTATTTTATGCAACTTCATAGTCTAATATTTTAGTTGATAATTATCTTTTTTCTAATTGTCTTATCAGAATAAACAACTTCTACAGAATAAACACCTGAATTAAAATAATTTAATGTATAACTGTTTTGTTTAAAAACCTCATTTCTGGAGTCTACAACTTGACCTAAATTATTTGAAATATAAATTCCTTTAACAGTCTCAGGGTTTTCTAACAATACTACGAAATTTCCATCGTTCGGGTTAGGATAAATTAGTACCTCTTGTTTCTGTAATTCATCGTTCGATCGTTTTTTTATTTCTTTATCTTTTGAAGTGGTGTCATTCGTTGCACTTTTAAAATTTTCTCCCATTGGAAACACTTCAAATAAGATAATCTCTAAGGTATCCATTTCAGGAAACTCTAAAGTGAGTTGTGGAGCCCACCTTGTTTCCTCTTTGATAGAGTTTACTTGGTCGTAAGGGCTATAGTATTTTATTTTGTATTCTTTAGGAATCCCTAACACACTAAGAGCCATGTTGCGGATGCGAAGACTACTGTTCATCACTCAATATAAGTATCAGGTCGAAATTCATACCTAATATACTGTTCATCATGCGGACGTTTAAGTTCTATATCTTGAAAACCAACAACATTTCCCTCTTCCGTATAAAAAACATCAATATTTACAGTTGTTTTACCTGTTGAATCATTGTTTTCGGGAATTGTACCAGTAATCGTAAAACAAGTTTCTTCATAACCCTTTTCGATTTCGTAGTTGTAGTTTCCATTTCCGAGATAATTCAAATTATTAAAAGAACCCTGAGGTAGAAAATTTGGACCGGGTTCGCAGCTTTTGTAAATGCGAAAATTGGTTACTGTATCATTGGTGTTGGCTTCAATGGTAATGGTATTTCCTGTTAAATCTTTTTTGCAGCTTGATACTGTAAGAATAAACAAAGCTATTAGTGTTAGTAGGAGTTTATTTTTCATTTTTGTTGTTTTTTTTGTTGAAGGTATAACCAAGATTAAGGCTAAACAAAAACATTGTTTGTGGTAGTGGAACAACCAAGATTGGATCTACAAAACTATTATTTATAGGTGACCAGCCTAATGATGGGCTAATAAAAAAATTTCTAATTTGGTGTCGATAGCCTAAAGAAAAAATTATATGACTATTTTCTTTTTTAAACTTGTTTCTATATCCAATTTCATCCAAATCAATCATCGCACGATACTCATTAACAGTATACAAAGGGTTGTCGTTTTCAACATCTGAAGTTGAATAGTAATTGGTAATAAAGGAGCTCTGCTTGTTTGTAATTTTATTAATGAAAAAATGATCATAATTTAAGGTAAAGAAGATACTAGAAATATCATTAAATGAAAAGTTGTATCCTATTGAAAGACCTACCCTATAGGTTTGTAAAATTGAATGGTTGATGGAAGTACGATTTCGCACTACTGAATTACCACTAAAATTAGTATTTTTTAAAGATTGTAACTCAGAACGAACTTCATGTATATTAACACCTGTATTTAAAGAAATCAAAAAATTATTTTTAAACTGATATTCAAGTCTGCCGTTTATTCGATGTAAATGATGAGAGTCTTCTTTTTTACTTAATAAATGACTCTCGTGGTAATCAGTTGTAAAAACCCCAAAATCATAGCCTGCTTGAATATTCCACTGACTAAAACTAATATTAGAGATAAAGATGATTAAAAGCAATGCAAAAATTGGTTTCATGGAATACTTAGTTTAGTACAATTTTTTTTCTTATTATCTTGTTTTCAGAGAATACTTCAACAAAGTAAATTCCAGCTTTAAACTCTGATTGATTATAATAATTTTTATTTTGAACATTATACCTTGAGTTGACTCGTTTTCCAAGATTATCAGAAATATGTATCGCTTTAATCTTTTCCGAATTATTAATAATAATCACGAAATCTCCGTCATTAGGGTTGGGATAAATAATCACATTCTCTTTCTGATTTCGTTTTTGCTGTGTTTCAACTAAGTATTTAGTATCATCAGTGTCGGTCTCCATATTTTTAAAACTTCCACCTAATAAAAAAGCTTCAAATAAAACGATATCTAAAGTGTCAAAATCCGTAAAATTCAATCCTAACCTAGGGGAAATTAATTCTGTTAGAATTGTTTCCTCTTTGATTGGGTTAATCTGATCATATGGGCTATAATATTTTATCTTATAATTTTTAAGTGATTTCATATTACGAATACTGACTCTTGAAAGAGGGGTGTTAGGGACTGAGCCATAGGTCTCTAATTCTTCAGGGACTGGTGGAGCTGTTTTACTTTCATCGACACAGTCTCCATACCCCAACGTCCAATAATTTGCTTTCCTATTCGTAATCACACCAAATGCTTTTTCTTTGTTTCCAGATCGCAAGTAAACAACATCAACCAGTTCATTTTCACTAATACAATCATCCCGATAACCCTTTTTATACTCCCAATCTCCTTGGTTACCTAATTTCACCATCCCAGAATGCCAGTCACCACCTTCCAAATCTACCCCTTGGGTAAATTCATCCACACGTTTATAGATATCCAAGTTACGAAATTCTTTAGGAAGTATTTCATGTTCCCAGTCTAAAGTTCCAGAGACTCCCCAAAACATGTTCTGCCAGATGTTTCTGCGGGTTTCTATAAAGTTATCGCATTTCCAGAGGTGTTGCGCACCAGATTCACTGAAGAATAGTGGTTTATTATAATTACCCCAAAGTATTTCTCCTGAATCAAAATCATTATTCCCTCCGCTGTTTGCAATTCTTGAAGGAATTATATTTCTATGAAAACCATGAACATTAGAAATATAATAGTTGTATTGGTTCACTGTAATAACATCAATATTTCCATGTAAGAAAGACTGGTCTGATTGCAAATTAAGTTCATCAGTGTAACTTAACGTTAAAAGCTGAGGGATCTCTAATTTTTCCTTTAAATACCAACTCATTTCACCATGCCAGTCAGAAAAGACTTCTTCATTTCCTTCGTATTGACCCGTTCCTTGAATTTCACTGGCATCCACGTAGTCGTATTTTTTACCGATTTGATTAATTTCTGAAAAATGTTCAAACATGGCTATATCAGGAGAATACCCCCATCTTGCAACAATATATCTGAGTCTTTCTTTATAGTATTTCTTGGCATTTTCGCTTGTCAAAAAATCTAAAGGCGTTTCAACATCATTCAATTGAGTGTTATAACAGTAGCCTTGTGTGGGTGTACTTGAAGTAGTATCACTTGGCTCAGTACTCCAGTCCCAATCATTTATAAAAAAACCATTCGTTTGCAATGTATTATGCAACATTAAGTTCCAATGAATCAATAGATCATTTTGTTCTGCCCTTTCTAATATCAAATCCATTTCTTTTGCAATATGCATTCTATCTGTGTAGTCTCCCAATTTTTCATATTCAATATCTAAAGAGAAAGGATTCATGATTAGTCTGAAATAATTTGCTCCATTCATAGCCAAGGTATCCATCATTCTCAAATATTGTTCATAATGAGCAATTGGTGGTAGTTGACTATAATACTGAGGTTCATTAACTAGCTTATTTCCATTTTCAAGTCCTCTGAGTGGATATCCATTGCGAATGGGCCAAGGATAGTTTACACCAATAGGTCTAAATGACTCACCCTCTCTTTTTAAAAATCGATTGTTATTGTCTGCTTTAAGGTAGCCTTTTTTATTTGAGTTTATAACATTAAACGTAAAAGTCGGAGAGATATAAACTTGTTGCCCCTGTTGTACGCTTATTTTTATTTGGCATGTCCATTCACCAACTTGAGGTGGCGCAAATCTCACTCTGAATGGATAGTCGCTGTCTGATACTGTCCAGCCACCGCCCAGATTTTTATAATCCTCACCAACAATGTGATTGTTATTACTAGCCGAAGGATGATTGTATAAGTCATCGAAACCACTAATATCTCTTTCCACTTCTTTAGTAAAAAACCCATCACGTCTTTTAATAATTGAATCAGTAAATATAACCTCCTCTGGAGGATTTGGAGGATCATAATAAGTAACAGTATCTGTAGTGATATGTTTGAATACAGCTTCTATATGAATCTCATCTGACATATATGGATTTAATGCTGGACTACCTGTTTCATTTAGAAAATTTTGAATAGCTGTTAAAACAGTATCTGGTGGTTTGATTCCCAATTCAAACTTTGAAAGTTTAGGAACACTATTTAAATCAGCAACATACGCCACAACTTCAAATGAAAGGGGTTCAATATGCGCATAAAAAGAACCTCCCGTTTCTGGGGTAAGTGTCATTGAATCTGAAAATTCAAAATAAGAAGCTGCTTTAATCTCTCTTTCTGAATCAAAGGTGTATTGACTTAAAGATGACGATTGTGCCTCGGGCAACTCAAAGCAGTACGTTTCGTAAATAGGAGGCATAAAATCAAATATATAAGGTGAATATGATTCACAACTACTATTCCCGAAAACATTAATCTGTGCTTGACTTTTAGTTACATAAAAAGCTAAAAGGCAAATAATAATACATATTTTTTTAAACGACATATCAGCAGTATAATTAAGATGATTAGAAAATTATTCTAAACGTGACAACTTCAGCTTTAGGGCTTCTATTTCTTTCTGAAGTTGCTCCGTTTTATCACTCTGATCTAGCAGATAAAGTGTCAATTCTTCCACTTTTTGCATCAATAACTTGTTCATTTCAGCCAAATCTAGTCCCTCTTCTACTAACTCATCTTCACTTGGAATGTCAGGAAGATGATTGTTTTTAGCTATGTAGGTTTTTAAATCTGCTAAGGGCATCAGTGGGTAATCCTCTTCAAAAACAAAATCAGACCAACTTTCTAAGTCAATCCTTATTTTTCTTGAACGCAACAAACCGTTGTTTTCTAGTTCAAGTAATTTTCTATTATCGCTCTCTGACCTAATTGTCAAAGCCTGCCCCTGTCCTAAATAGTTAAGGTATAAGTTTCCTTCATCATTTACTTTCAACACATTAGCACCTTCTGAATTGATAGAGAGTATTTCACCTGTTGAACCTTGTTGTAGTTCTTTATAATTTAAACTTAACTCACCAGAAGAAGTAAGCCCCAATGCAAGACGTTCTGTTTGTGTCTGCGGATTATACTGTCCTAATGATAATAATGAAGCGCTTGCTACACCCTCTCTATATCCACTTATCAATGAAAAATCTGAATATTCTCTACCTACCTCAAGTATTCTGGTTTGAGTTGTACCTCTTACATCCAATAATTTCTGAGGGTCATTGGTTCCAATTCCCACAAATACCTCAGGACAAAAACTGTAAATTTTATTGGGTCCATTACTCCATGTAGGGTTTTGTTGAACTCCTTGAATCTTACACAGAGAAGCAGGTAAATCTCCAATGGGAGCTGCATACAGATCGTTCTTCAATTGATCTAAGGTTTTAGGAAAAGTCCGTCCATTTTGATCAACAAATAAAAGCTTGCCCGTAGAATCATTCACATCTGCATAATCAGAAAAAATTGCATCTCCTGAAAGTTTAAAATTTCCTTGTAATTCAAGGTTTTCCAATGGATTTGTTACTCCTATTCCAAATTTTCCATCGTCAGTAAGACGCATTCGTTCTATGTTGTTAGTACGAAACCTCAAATCAGATTGATTAACTGTACCTATAAAAGCAGATGTATCACAACTATTACCATTGGTATCCCATTCTGAACCATCGCCATTCCCTCCCGCAGTTGGCTCTAAGGTTATGGTTTGATTTGGAATCCCCGCTCCTTCAATTACAAGATCAATAGAGTTACAATCTAACGATTCAATCGTTGCAGTTGCACAATCGGAGTTGCTATTCCAAGGGTTACCCTGTGTGACATCACTTCCATTTCCTCCATTATTCGGCAGATCAAAATAGATTCCCTGATTTGATCCACAAGTCAAATATCCTGAAAGTGTATACAAATTAGAGCTTCCCCCTACAATTTCAATATCATAGTCATAGGCAACATCATAATTGTAACCCCATTGACAGGTACTTTGTGCTGGAACAATATCTGTAAGTACGATTTCAATGTTTACCGTATAACTTTGCCCACCCGAAGCATTAATAGAAGTTGAATAGGTCGTTTGTCCAAAAGTTGTTGCACCAAATAGACACAACAAAACGGTGGTTAAGCTAAATTTTGATTTCATAAGCATATAGTTTTTAGTGAATTAAAGTACTAACGTAACGATTTTTTAATTATTTAACGAATACATTACGATAATTAACACGTTTCGTGTAAAACTAAAATTTGTTTTATAAGGGTCTTTGGGTACCCTTATTTTAATCTAAAATATCTATGAAAACATTTGTGGGAGGACTAAAAAGGGGGTCACTTCTCCCCCACCATCTTAGCAGGATCAACCCATTCATCGTATTCCTCAGAAGTAAGATATCCGAGTTCAAGTGCTGATTCTTTCAAAGTTGTACCCTTTTCATGGGCGTTCCCCGCAATTTCAGCAGCTTTATAGTATCCTATTTTTGTGTTTAACGCAGTCACCAACATCAATGAGTTATTCAATAATTCATCAATTTTGGATTGGTTTGCTTCAATACCCTCCGCACAATTTTCTGCAAATGAAACACATCCATCTCCAATTAAACGAGCTGACTCTAATAGGTTCTTAGCCATAACGGGTTTAAAAACATTCAATTCGTAGTGACCTTGCGTGCCTCCTACAGAAATAGCAACATCATTACCAATAACTTGAGCACAAACCATTGTTAAAGCTTCACACTGTGTTGGGTTTACTTTCCCTGGCATGATTGAAGATCCTGGCTCATTTGCAGGAATAATAAGTTCACCAATTCCAGAACGTGGTCCAGATGCCATCATTCGGATGTCATTCGCAATTTTGTTTAAAGAAACAGCAATTTGCTTTAAAGCACCATGTGTTTCTACAATTGCATCGTGTGCGGCAAGTGCCTCAAATTTATTTTCTGCTGTTACAAATGGAAGTCCTGTAAACTCAGCAATTTTTTTCGCTACCAATACAGAGTAGCCTTTAGGTGTATTTATTCCCGTTCCAACGGCTGTTCCACCTAGTGCCAATTCTGAAAGGTGTGCTAAAGTATTCTTTAGAGCCTTTAACCCATGATCTAACTGACTCACATAACCAGAAAACTCTTGTCCTAAAGTTAAAGGTGTTGCATCCATTAAGTGAGTTCTACCAATCTTCACAACATCTTTAAATTCTTTTGCTTTTTGGTCTAAAACGTTCCTCAATTGCTCAACACCAGGAATCGTTGTTTCCACAATCATTTTATAAGATGCAATGTGCATACCCGTAGGAAAAGTATCGTTTGATGACTGTGATTTGTTCACATCGTCATTTGGTTGAAGCGTTTTTTCACCTTCGCCCAGTTTCTTGCCCGCAATTACATGTGCACGATTTGCAATCACTTCGTTTGTATTCATGTTTGACTGCGTTCCCGATCCTGTTTGCCAAATCACTAAAGGAAATTGATCGTCGTGTTTTCCTTCAAGAATTTCTTCACATACTTTTGAAATTAAATCCCTCTTTTCTTCTGCTAAAACACCCAATTCGCAATTGGTATGCGCTGCCGCTTTTTTCAAATAAGCAAAACCGTATACTATTTCTAACGGCATACTACCAGCTGGTCCTATCTTAAAATTGTTTCTAGAACGCTCTGTTTGAGCTCCCCAATACTTGTCGGCAGGTACCTTTACTTCGCCCATCGTGTCTTTTTCAATTCTATATTCCATTTTTTATGTATTGTTTATGAATTATTTTCTATTTTTACAGCATAATTGTTTTACAAAAATAATATAACATGAGTATTTTCGGTTTAGTTCTGTTTCTTTTATTAGGTGGAATGGCATTTTGGCTATTGGTTTTCCTACTTGCTTTTGCAGTTCCATACTGGATTACACTTGGGGCAATCGATCAACTGCGCCCGAAAAGAGTATTCGACGAAGAAGAAAGTCAGTAAGTTTATTTACTGTTGATATAATTGAAGGAGCGCGAAAGTGCTCCTTTTTTGTTTATCTATATATTAGAATGCTTTTCAAAAGTCTTTTTGTCACAATTTTTGACCTTCGATATTTTTAGCACGCGAATTCAAAAGCTCAAGAATCGGACAAAAATTCCGCCAAAAAGATGAATGTCTAACATCTTTAGCCATGGGTTAAAACCCACGGCTAAAGAAATGTCGTCCCTATCGGGACTGAATGTCGTTAGTCACTAAGGACTACTGTGCAATCCAAAGATTTGGATTTAATTGAGTAACTGAACTTCCTTTTACTTCGTGGATTTCAAAATGAGCAACAGAAACATTACCTGACTTATTTGGTAATAAAGATCCAATTTTAGTTTTTGTAGAAACTTGTGACCCTTTGGTGACATATACATCTTGAAGGTTGGAATATACCGTTCTATAGTTCCCATGTTTAATGATGACCACTTTTCCAGCGCCTGGAATATTAATTACACTTGTTACTTCTCCTTCAAAAATAGCTCTGACGTTGGCGTTTTTTGCGGTACTGATATCTACACCATTGTTTTGAGTAAATACACCCTCCAAAGTTGGATGCGCATTTTTACCGTAATTCTGAGTGACCGCACCCTTTTCTACTGGCCATGGTAACCTACCTTTGTTGGATGCAAAATCCTTCCCTATAAGTTCATTGTCTTTTGTAGATAAAAAAGAAACTGCATCCTCTTTATCGTCAGGTTTTTCAACTGTTGGAGTATTTGCTTTCCTATTCGCCTCCAGTTCTTTTCGTCTAGCTTCAGCCTCTTTTCTAGCCTTTTCAATTCTGGCTTGCTCGGCAGCTATTTCCCTTTGGATTGCAGCCTGAATTTCTTGTTGCAATTTACGTTTAGATGCTTCTTGCTGTTCTAATTCTGCTAGAATTTCTTCCTCTTTCTCTTTGTACCTTTTATAAATCTTTTCCTTTTCTACTTTCGCAGCTAGAATTTCCTTTCGTTCTTCTTTCTTCTTATCGGCTAAAAGCAATTGCTGTTGTTTCTCGGCATCCAGTTGTTCAATCTCTTCCGCAAGGAGATCCATATTTTGGTTAATAAGTCGCAGTTGTTTTTGTTGGATTTCTGCCAACTTCTCTAAATACAACTTTCTTTTTAGCGCTTCTTCTACCGAACGCGCGCTAAAAATAAACATTAGATCACCGTACTTATTTCGTTTTTTATAAGCATAAAGTAACAGGTCTGCATATTGCTTTTTAAGCTTTTCTATTTCTGCCTTAAGCTCACCTATTCTGCCTTGTTTTTGTTCAATTTTAAGTTCAGAGGATCGGATTTGATTATTAATATTTCTCAATAATTTTTCTCTGTACTTAACTTGTTGGTCAATTAAATTCACCTCTTCCAAAGAAAGATTCGTATTTTTTTTAGACTTTTCTAATAAAGACTTAGTAGTGGCTATTTGCTTTTCAAGCGCTTTTTGCTCTTTTCTAAGACGTTCTGAACCCGTTTGAGACCAACTTGTAAGCTGAACACAAAGCAAAAGTAAAAGGACAAAAATATGTTTACTCACATTTTTCATACCTATTAGGAATAGCTAAATATAATACTCTCGGGTCATTAACACTCGATTTATTATATTCAATTTCTATATTAATTGTATCTCTTGGGGTTTCAATTCTAATATTGCCAGCTGTAGGGATACTAAAACCTTGGTTCATTTCTCTACTGAGGTATCGAACGTCAATTGTAGTAGTGTCAGCGGGGCTATCAATAACTACACGTTCCAAATCTTTAGAGTCATTTGATAGATAATAACGAATATAAACTTCTCCAGAATCATCCTTATTTTGTCTTCTTAGACTTCTCTTATTATGTGAAGAGACAATGTAATTATAGGGATCCTTAATTTGGAAATAGTCCTCTTCAGCATCCCAACCAATCGGCATCCCAAGAATTAATTCCTCCACGTTAGAATGTTGAAAGTCAACATCAAATGTGTTTTTTAAATAGATCATGTCTTCTTTGATATAGCAATTGTTTCTTTTATCAACTATAGTTAATGTGTCAGGTGTTACCATAGAATTGTAAATCGGAATTCTTGCATAGGTAATCAAGGCATGTAATGCACTATCCGCTCGCATTCTGATTGAAGTTTTAAAAGAAATATTGTATTCACTATCAGAATATTTTGAACTCAGTTTTGTATAGAAATGTTCAGGACGTTGCTTAGAAAGACTATCCAATCGATTTATAAGCAACGATTCTTTTACTTTTGGTAACTTATCCGTGTTTTCCTCAAATTCTTGTTTTCTATTACCACAAGAGACAAGGAAAAAAATGAGTGATGTTACAAAGAAGTAATTAGTAATACTGCGGTGCATAAAATGTTTGTTCTTTAATTTTTTTATTTAATAAAGTATTCCTTGATTCAAGCTCCAATGCCTTTTCCCAAGCCTTTGTAGCTTCGTTTGGTTTTTCAATACTTATGTAAACGTCTCCTAATAAATCATATAATTCTGCTTTATAATCTAAACTAGAGATCCCATTTTCTAAAGTAGAAATCGCCTTTTCAGAATCATCCATTTTCCATTGAAGCAAACCAAGAGCGTAATAAAAGTTTGCCCCGTGATCTTTCGACTCAACTGAAGACAACAAGGTCTTCGCCTTTTCCAAATTCTTTCCTGCATTCGTTAAAGACAATGCATAATTGATCTTAATTACGTGTGCATCAGGCTCAATTTCAAGGGCTTTATTGAATTTTTCCATTCCTTCTTTTATTTTATTTTGATAGAAATAGATTTGACCTTTTCGCATTGCAAATCTTGCCTTTTGCGTGTCATCGTCAAGTATATATAGTTCTCCTGCCGCTAAAAATTCGAGAGCTTCATCTGGCTTATCTATAAACAAGGCTCCTTCAGCCGCGGCATAATAGACGAATGGTAATGTTGGGAAATAACTCATAGCATCTTGTGCATCTTCATAAAGCGCTTGATAATCTTTATGTGCACTTTCAAATCCTAATACGCTTGTCCATAACCTAAATTCTGAACTATTGTTTTTTATCGCTTCCCGATAAAACCTAAGTGCTTCTTTTGTCTGACCTGTTTGACTCAATACTTCAGCTCTGAAGGTAAGTGATTCTGCACTATTCTTATGTGTTTCAGCCAAAGATTTACTCAGTTCCATAACAAATGATTGATCAATATTTGGAAGTGAATACATATGTTTTAATAACTGCATTTTCTCCGGTACTTGAATATCAGGACTTGCAATTATTGAGGGTAAGGCGTTTAAAAAACCTTCTCGATTCTCATTGCGAATATATTCCTGAGCCAATATAAATTGAGCGACACCATTTTCGGGCTCGTTTTCAACAAGCTCCTTTATCAATTGAATTGCTTTTTCTTGATTTCCTCTTTCTTCGTAAAAACCAATAACTGTTTTTAGTACTTCTATGTTTTGAGGGAATTCTTTTTTGAGTTGGAGTAATGTCTCTTCCGCCTTATCATCCTGACTTATTTCTTGATATAAGTCAGCTTTCATTATCATTATTTCAGGAATAATCCCTACCTGATCTTGCAACTTATTAAAGGTTGCTATTGCTTCCTCATAATTCTTGCTATATACCAAAACCTGTCCATAACCATAGAGCCAATCAATATTTCTCGGTTCGTGCTCAGTAAGTTTTTTAAAGTTTGGGACAGCATCTTCAAAGTCTGCTTTTTCATATTGAATATAGGCCACCTCCTGAGTATAAAAAATGTTTCCTGGGTCTATCTTAGCTGCTTTTTGAAAATACTGGAGTGCTTCAGTTTTCATTTTCTGGTCGCGTGCAATTTCTCCAAGTCCAAAATAAACAGCGTCATCATTTGGGTTCTCTTCAAGACACACTTTATAGAGTTTTTTTGACTCTTCCAAATTGCCAGCCATTTTCTCTCGCACGGCCTGATGAAATCGTTCGATGTAAGGAAAGTCTTTAGACGATAAAGCCTCTATATCATCCATTCCTTCTTGTTGCAAAGATTCTTCCATATTCTTATCCTTCCGCTGACTAAAACCAGACAGTGAAACAGATAGTAAAATCAATATGTAAAAAGCCTTTTGCATTATTTTTCAAAGGTAGAATAATCCCCCAAACTCAAGTCTGAAGCTTCTTGTTTTAAACTCACTTTGTTTCCAATCATACTGTTTTTCAAGTTGGCATTTGAAATTTTCGTTTCTGTTTGAATTATCGTGTTTACTATTACACTATTTTCAACTACAGAACCTTTTCCTATGGATACGTGAGGCCCAACCACTGAATTATTAATTTCAACATTATCACCAATGTAGCAAGGTGGGATAATAACTGCATTATTTAGTTTAGCACTATTACTCACAAGTTGCACTTGCTTTTCTCTGTCAAATTCTAAAATACGTTGATTTGCCTGAACAGTTACTTTTTTATTTCCACAGTCCAACCACTCTTGAACTTTACCAGGCTTAAACTTCTTTCCTTTTTCAGTAAGTCGCCTAAGCGCATCGGGTAATTGATATTCTCCTCCTTTTATAATGTTGTTGTCAATCAAATAATTTAATTCCGTTTTTAGACCGGCTCCATCTTTAAAGTAATAAATACCAATCATGGCTAAATCAGAAACAAATGTTTGAGGTTTCTCAACAAAATCGATAATCTCTTCCTTTTCATTCATCTTGATAACACCAAAAGCACTCGGATCATCAATTTGCTTCACCCATAATATTCCATCATCGTCAGGATCTATTTTAAAATCTGCTTTAAATAGAGTGTCTGCAAAAGCGACTACCACAGGTCCTTCTAATTGTTCTTTCGCACACAAAACGGCATGTGCTGTTCCCAATGGTTCTGTTTGATGATAAATATGACCTTTTGCTCCTAAATTTTTAGCCAAAACAAGTAACTCTTGTTCTACTTCATTTCCAAAATCACCAATAACAAAAGCAATTTCATCTATTGGTTCACTACAAACTTTAGCTATATCCTCTACTAAGCGATGTACGATTGGTTTACCTCCTACTGGAACCAATGGTTTAGGTACTGTTAAAGTATGTGGTCTTAGGCGAGAACCTCTTCCCGCCATGGGTACGATTATTTTCATCCGTTTAAATTTTATTCACTCTTGTTTTTTTCAAATGTGCTTCCCGTAAAATAGGAAAGTCTATGAGATCGTTTCACTAAGTTTTTATGCAAGGATTCTTTTAACACTTTCAATTAATTTTTCCCAGTGCTTCCAAATCCACCTTCTCCTCGTTCAGTCTGTGTTAATTCTTCTGTCACCACCCATTCTGCTTGGGAAACCTCAGCAAATACTAATTGAGCTATACGATCACCATCTTCAATAACGAAGGGGCTCTGTGAAATGTTAACCAAAATCACGCCAACCTCACCGCGATAATCCGCATCTATAGTACCAGGACTATTCAAAACAGTGATTCCCTTTTTCAAAGCCAATCCACTTCTTGGTCGTACTTGAGCTTCAAAGCCTTTTGGTATTTCTAAAAAAAGTCCGGTTTTAACAAGTGTTCTTTCCAATGGTTGAAGTGTGAAAGACTCATCCAAATTTGCTCTCAAGTCTAATCCCGCAGATGCTTCCGTTTCATATGAAGGAAGGTCATGCTTAGATCTATTTATAACTTTTACTTTCATTAATATGTGATTCAAATTTTTTGAAAAAACGCATAAAGTTTCAGAATCTTCAAAATTAGCCTTTTTTAATGACTTTTCGGGGTGGCTTGAGTTGATTTTTCAACAGTTGAATACTTATGACGAGGTTGGTTGAACGCTCCATTTCTAAAATCTGCGGTTTCATATTCAGCATTCTGCGGTTCACATTCAGCCACGACCAAAGTAGAAATAAAGAAATTTGCTTTGAAAAATAGGAGTACCTTTTGGTTTAACTAGTTCTTTGAAATAGCTTCTTCACTTTCTCCATTGTCGAGGGATAGCTCTTTTATAGAACTCTTTTATATCATCTATGTGTTTGACGAAATAAGTAAAGAACAACATAAATGCAATTGCACAAACAATCGCGTACCAAGGATCAAGAGCGCGGCTAATAATTTTATTCAAACCAAAGCCAAACAGTCCTGCATATAAAATCATCACGTGAATAATGTATATTGAAAGTGTGTTTTGACCCATTTTAATAAACACATTGTAGTTCCAGTTGATCAGTTTCGCACTTGTTAAAACAACTCCCAAGAATAAGAAAAACTGACCTAGAGCACTAAGTGATAACGTTGAAAAAATCATAATTCTCTCAGCAGAACCAGACGCTCCTATCTGATAAAAATGAAACGCTAATAATGTGATTCCAATAATAAAACTGCCAATAGGAAGCATCCAACTTCTCAAAAATGATAGTTTTCTATAATATAAAAGTCTGAGGTAACGCTTATGCTTTCCAACGATTATAATAATTGCAAATACAAAAAGTGCTTGTCCAAATCGAGCTAAAAGATACCCTAGTCCAACAAACGGTTCCATCTCAAACAATCTGAAAAAGGGTTGAACTAAAGAGAGAAGTTTATCTGGAATCGTATTTAAAAGTATGGCTATAGTTGTTAGCGCCAATGGAAACCAATTTGTATAAACATGTTGTGGTCTTTTACTAACAAAAGCGCCAACCATTCCTCCAAGAAGAGTAAAACCAACCCAAGGAAATAGTGCAAAAACTGATTTGAAGCTGCGGTCTTCTGAAGTAATAACAAATATATTTTCAATCATTGGGTGAACACCAGAAAAGTCGATGCTATAAATGGTTGGTTTTAAAATAAACCCAAGCAATCCACCTAAAGCCAGGATCAAGAAAAAAGGAACTACTTTTAGAAGCTTATATACTCCATAAAGCAAAATAACGACAAATAAACTAAGCCCAATACATTGTAAAACATGAAATATGTAGAAATACCCGCTGAACTCACCTTTGATGATATAAAGCAAATTTAATTGCAAAGCATAACCCCATAAGATTAATTTCACCGTCCTAGAAACTCCTTTTTTTACGCGCAGGCTCTTAAAAAAAGGTTCTTCCTTTCGAACAAGTAAATAAGTAAAGACTAAACCAGAAACAGTAAAAAAAAGTGGGGCTGTAAGTCCACGGGTAAACCTCCATATATCGTAGAGGAAATATTCATTTCCACGATAACTTTCACTTAGAGCCATCACTATAAAGTGCCCCTCAAGCATCATTAGTATTGCTATTGATCTCGCAATATCAATAAATACAAGTCGATTATGTGTTACTTTTTGAGCTGCCAATTATCCTGTTTCGAAGGTTTTAAAGTGGCAAAGATAATAGGAATAATATTGAAAAATGTGCAGTCTACAGATTGATATAAACTAATTGGATAAAATGGTGTAAAATATTCAGTTTTGAAAGCATTTTTAATTTTCCTTTCGCAAACTACGCAATAATACGTATTCATTTAATAGTAATTTATCTTCAAAAAATGAAACATGGTCGAAAAATAGCAGTATTTGTTATAAATATATTATGCGCGCATTGTTATATGATTTATGTTTGCATTATAAATAGTTAAATATTAAACAAGCTATGAAAACAATTTTACTTAACATTTTTACCCTTTTCGCTCTATCTTCAACAGTTTTAGGGCAAACATTGACGTATACAACATCCGTCAATTCTTCACCTGGACAAAATTATTCTGTGAATATCACCATTATACTCACAGAAATTATTCCAGTACAAAACAATTGTACTTGGGGGTATAATTATAATATTGCATATGACTATGATATTCAAATTGTGCACAATGGAAATGGAAACAACTTCATAAATCTAAATACCCTCCAAGGTTATTTAACTTGCGGATTAAACCAAGGAATCTATTTTAACTTACCCAATAACGGTGGAAGTGGAAGTAGCATAACTCAGGGAAATCCGTGGAATAGTAATTCAGATTGCGCTATATCAACAGTTGAATCACTACTGTGCAATACGATCATCTTTCAGGTTCAGGGTCCGGGCATTCCAAATCAATTTATTTCTCTAGAGCCTAATTCAATTTTACCCGTAGAATGGTTGTCTTTCGATGTGAAAAATAAAAATAATACTGCCAAAATCAATTGGTCAACAGCATCAGAAAAAAACAATGATTATTTTACGGTAGAAAAATCAATTGATGGTAAACAATGGGTTTCTTTAGCAAAAATTGACGGAGCGGGAAACACTAATTCTACTTCTAGCTATACTTGGGTAGATAATAATCCTTCAATAGGTACATCTTATTATCGAATCAAGCAAACAGACTTTGATGGTCAAACAGATTATTCAAGTATAGAGTCATTCATCCTAGAAGGTAGTGAAATTAAATTATATCCAAATCCTGCAACGAATGTCATAAATATTAAATCATCAAATAAAATTAATGACGATAGTGTTCTTATATTGAATAGCTTTGGTCAAGACGTATCAAATAAGCTAAACAGAATTAGTACTAATCAGATTGATGTTTCATCATTACCTGCTGGTTTTTATTCAATAATAATAAATGGAAATTCTACGAAGTTCCAAAAGCTGTAATTAAGAAAAGTTCAGCGATTTATTTGTGGTAAACCTCTCAGAAATTCTGAGGGGTTTTTTTATTCTCTAAAATGTATTCTGTTAGTGCTAAACATTTCTTTCTTACAGAAAATCCAAAATACTAAAACAAAATTCCGATATTTAACCCTCCAAAACGAAAAGCACGATGGATTTAAACGAAAAACTGACAGGTAAAAGAGAAGAAGCTCAACTCGGAGGAGGTGAAAAACGAATTAAAGCCCAACACGCTAAAGGAAAACTAACAGCCCGCGAACGTATTGAACTGCTCGTTGATGAAGATTCTTTCCAAGAGTTGGGTATGTTTGTAGAGCATCGTTCCATAGATTTTGGACTAGACAAACAGAAAATTTCTGGGGATGGTGTTGTAACAGGGTACGGAACAATTCACGGGAGAGCCGTTTATGTTTTTTCTCAAGATTTTACCGTTTTAGGAGGCTCGTTGTCTGAGACACATGCTGAAAAAATCTGTAAAATAATGGATCTTGCTTTAACGAGTCAAACTCCGTTGATTGGATTAAATGATTCTGGTGGAGCTAGAATTCAAGAGGGTGTCGTTTCTCTCGCTGGTTATGCTGATATTTTTTACAGAAATACACGAGCTTCAGGTGTGATTCCTCAGTTGAGCGTTATTATGGGACCTTGTGCTGGTGGGGCGGTTTATTCTCCTGCACTAACAGACTTCGTATTCATGGTAGAAGACACTTCATACATGTTCGTTACTGGACCAAATGTTGTAAAAACAGTTACGCACGAGGAAGTAACTTCAGAAGACTTGGGTGGAGCAAAGGCGCATGCTGAGAAATCGGGTGTGAATCACTTCACGAGTCCGAATGACGTTACAGTGCTCAAAGAAGTACGTGATTTAATGTCTTATTTACCTCAAAACCACAATTCATTAGCTCCACATACTTCTAATTTCAGTTATAACAAAAGTAAATTAGATACAATTTCCTCAATTCTCCCAGAAAACAATAACATGCCTTATGATATTCGTGAGGTAATTGACTGCGTAATTGACGATGAAACTTTCCGAGAAGTGCATAAGGATTTTGCGACAAACATTGTTGTAGGTTTTGCCCGTGTTGAAGGTAGAACTGTTGGTGTGGTTGCTAATCAACCGATGTCACTGGCTGGTGTTTTAGATATTGATTCATCGAGAAAAGGAGCTCGTTTTGTTCGTTTTTGTGATGCATTCAATATTCCATTATTAACATTCGAAGATGTGCCTGGATTCCTACCTGGGACAGATCAAGAATGGAATGGAATTATCGCTCATGGAGCTAAATTGTTGTACGCATTTAGTGAGGCAACAGTTCCTAGAATTACAATTATCACTCGTAAAGCTTACGGTGGTGCATTTGATGTAATGAACTCTAAAAATATTGGTGCAGATCTCAATTTTGCGTGGCCAACTGCGGAAATTGCCGTTATGGGGGCAAAAGGAGCCGCTGAAATTATTTTCAAACGAGAAATTGCTGATGCAAGTGATTCAGAAGCAAAACTTCAAGAAAAAGAAGCAGAGTATGCAGAAAAATTTGCAAATCCATATCGCGCAGCAGAAAGAGGAATCATAGATGATGTTATTTTACCATCAGAAACACGTAACAAAGTAGTGGCTGCATTCAAAATGTTGGAAAATAAACGTGAAGAATTGCCTCCTAAAAAACATGGGAATATTCCTTTGTAGGGTGTAGAGGCTAACGAGCTCTTTTTCTATTCATTATCTCCACATATTTTTGTACATTAGAACCACAAAAACAGTCGAGAATGAAAAAAACAGTTTTAATACTTTTTACAGGAGCTATATTCGTTTCGTGCAACACAGAAGTCTCTGAAGAAAAAACAACTTCAAAAGCACCTCAAGACAAAACCGAAAACGAAGAAGTTCACAATCTCACAGATTTAGATATTGAGTACACACCAATTTCCTCAAAAGAAGAAAAGATAGCTACAGCTTTACTAGCCGCGCCTGAAGCAAGTCGTGAAAACAGTACCGTAAAAGGATACAATAAAGAAGGGGAATTCGTAACTTTAAAAGAAGGAAACAATGAATTTATTTGTCTGGTCGACAATCCTAATCAAGATGGTTTTAGTGTTGCTTGCTACCACAAAAGTTTAGAACCATTCATGGCTCGAGGAAGAGAGTTAAAGGCAGCAGGAAAGGACGGTCGTGAAGTATTTAAAATTCGCGAAGAGGAAATAAAGTCTGGAAAACTTGAAATGGGTGAAGCAGGATCTACGTTACATATTTATTACGGTCCAAAAGCTGTTTATGATCCTATCACAGGAGTAGTTCTTGACGCAAAATACCGTTATGTTGTTTACATGCCTTTTGCAACAGCTGAATCTACAGGGTTGCCAGAGTCTCCGATAGCTCCAAATCATCCATGGATTATGGATCCTGGGACTCATAAAGCACATATTATGATTTCTCCTATATAAAAAGGTAAAGCCTATTTACGAAATACATTTTAGATAAACTAAAGAGTTTCTTCGGCTAGTATTTATAGGTCTATCAGAAGTCGAAAATTATTTTTCGATAATTCCAACCTTTTAGATTCCAAATTCGACTTTAAATTAGATACCTTATAATATGAAACACTTAGTTTTAATCTTAGTAATAGTTCTTTTAGCTTTAACAGCATGCAAAAAGAATGAACTTAAAAAACCAACAGATGTCGCTATAAGTATTGACATCAATCGGAATCCAAGTTCTGAAGGCCACCTCTCTTTTCATGATGGTTATATTCGTTTAGCTTCATTTAGCGTGGAAGGCGTTCGGCAAGAAGGAGCTGATGTAGAATTAAGTAAAGAGTTTGAACAAGGAAATCTTACTTATTTTAGCTCAAGCTCTCCCATCAATAATTTAGATATTGACATTCCTCAAGGAAATTATACAGATTTAGATATTGCCTTTAACACTTTTGATGACAATGATGAAACTACAATTCGCGTAGAAGGCTTGTATACCAATCAATCTAATCAAACGTATCCCATTATTTTTGAATTTGCTTCGAGTGAATCCTTCAGTATTAATAGTGAGGCAGATGACGGAGGATCTATTATCATCCTGGATAAAAACATAAGTTCTTCTGTTTTAATAAAACTAGATCCTGTTTACTGGTTTGATATTGTTAGCTATAACCTTTTTGACAATGCTAGTTTAATAGAAGTAAATGGATCAATGACCATTGTTGTAGATGAAAATACAAATGAAGATATTTACGACTTAGTTGTCGATCGTTTAGATGAGCAAACCTCATCTGTTTTTAGTAATTAATTATGAGTAGTTCAATTGGAAATAAAGACCAAATTACGGATGCAACTCTTGTGGAAGGGTGTATTAATGATGACCGAAAATATCAGGAAATACTTTATAAAAAGTATGCAAAAAAGATGTTTTCAGTATGTAAATCATACGCAAGAGACCGAGATGAGGCAATGGACTTTTTACAGGAAGGATTCATCGAGGTTTTTAAGAAGTTAGAGAATTACAGGTTTGAAGGATCTCTTGAAGGATGGATTAGGAGGGTTGTAGTATTCAAATCGATTGACAAACTAAGAAAAGAAAAACGTTATCAAGAGGTTGTAAAAGCATTTGATGAAAAAGGGGTTAGCTTACCTGTAGAGTTTGAATTAGAAGAAACAAATTCCAATTCTAAAAATAAAATCCGTGAACTCGTGGATGAACTTCCTGGAAAAGCAGGACTTATCCTCAAGTTATTTGTACTTGAAGGTTTAACTCATAAAGAAATTGCAGAACATCTTGAAATTTCAGAAGGAACTTCAAAGTCCCAACTCAACAGAGCAAGAACTTTACTTAAGACGGCACTAGGAAAATGAGCGACAATAATAAAAATATTGACGATATAATCAAAGGCGGTTTTGATGACGCGAATGATGACTTCAACCTAGATTCTTGGGATGATCTTGCTGAGCGTTTGAATAAAAATAAAGATTTGGACAAATCTATATCGGCAGCTTTTAGTGGTTCAGAAGAAGAGATTCCCTCTTCGATATGGAGTAATATAAATGATGACCTAGATGTTAATACTGTCTGGAATAGAATTGATAAAGCATTAACAAAACGCAAAAGACGAGCCTTCATTTGGTGGAATGCTGCCTCCATTGCTTTTTTATTGATTTTAATAGGTAACTTTTTCACAAAACTAGATTCCAATAATATGGTATCTAAATACAGGAAGGAATCCATATCTAGTTCTGATCATAGGGAGAGACAAATCGACATTAATAGCAAAACTCTTTCAGAATCAACAACAAAGGAGTTTGACAATAAGGACTTAACTCAAGGATCTGGGTCTGCGTCTGCGTCTTCTTCACCTGCAAATGACAATTACTCCGCTTTATTGGAAAAGAAGGAAATTAAAACTCAAGAAAACCTTAATTCGTTAGATCAGTTAGTGACCACCACTAGAAAAGACGATTATTTCAGGTATCCAGTATCTATGTTAGAGCCTTTATTGCCAAATTTTAATGTCCTTCTATTAGATACTCAGTTGGTTGCAGTTTCCAGCATTATAGATACAAATAATGTTCAAAGCGAAGTAGCGAATATTCAGCCAAAAGAAGAGCATGCAAAAAAATGGATAGTTGGTATAAAAGCTTCGTTAGTAAATAGTACTATACTCGACGGTCTTTCCAGTGAGGCAAATTCAGAAAATTCACTGGTTTCTAACAACTTCACTGTTTCCGTTAATCCTGCTCTATTCGCGCAGTATAATCTAAGTAATGGATTCTTCCTCCAATCAGATGTTTATTGGAACTACAGAATTAAACGATCTGTTAACACTTATAACCAGCTAAAATACGTTTCAAAAACAACTGAATTAGACTACTTTAAGCTTAAATTAAATGCTGGCAAAAGTTTAAACCTTTCTCAAACTTCTGGAAAATTAAAATTAAATGTTGCCCTGGGGGGATATTGGGATTATCTCAAATCACAACGAGAATATCGTAATCAAACATTAATAAGTGAACAAAAAAGCTATAAATCAAATAATTTTGGAATAGCATCAGAAATAGCAGTTCAACATGACTACAATCGATTCTCATTCTCCTATGGGGCTCAAGTTGAACTTGGTCTTCAAAATATAAACGTGTCAAGTAATAAAAAACTGAATACATTGAACAGTGCGCGAACCTTATCTTATGGACTATTCATGAGACTGGGTTACAGATTTTAGTGTGAATATCATTGCCTCCAAACTAAAAAATTATTTATTTCTTTCAGAATTTTTCCAACCTATGTGATTTAATATTCGGCTTATAATAAAGTATAATTAATTTTTAAAATTTTGCATTATGAAAAAGACAAGAACAGTTTTAACAGTTTTATTAGCGGTAGGATTTATTATTGGAATAAGTTCGTGTAAAAAATACCGTAAATATGATGACGGAGAAGTTGTAGAAAACACATTTACAGGAAATTTTGATGTTGGGAGTACAGGTTCAAAT
>NVXV01000006.1 GCA_002734085.1 Fluviicola sp.
CTTCCATAAATTTTAGTATATTCATCTTGCTTTTTTCTTCAAAACTAGACCGGCAGAACTTATTCTATTTACGTGCTGGTATTTTGTGGGGGAATCAGAATTTTTTTAAATGATTTATAGATTGTATTCGATAATTAATATTTTTACCTCGAATTAATCATTATAATTGCCAATATGAATAAGCCGAGAGTTGTTAAAGATTACGATAAGCTGGATGAGTCAGTTCAGCAGCAAATTAAGCTTCACTACCCTAAGGGTTTTGAGGATAATTTGGTAAAATTTCAAAATAAAGAAGGTCATACAGTAAGTGCTTTGCCTTTTGAAACTGAAGAAAAGTATTATTTAATTCGAATGACAATTCTAGAGGCTCAAGAAATAATTGAAGATGATGAAGATTATGATGATGATGGATTCTTACGCGAAGATGCGCGTGAAGAATATGAAGAAAATCTAGATGAAGAGGATTTAGACGAAGATTAGTTGTTTCTCAGTGCAACTTTTTATCTGTTTTAACTGTTGTATTCAGTATGATACACGCAAATCAAGAAGTACCAGCTTACATTCAAAGAAGAAGAGAAATGGTCTTTTTGATCCTTTCAGGAATATTCCTCGGGTCACTTGTTATGTTAAACATATTAGGCGTAAGTCGATTTGTGGATCTTTCTGATTGGTTTGGAATCCCTGAAGATAGTAGGATAACTTTTTCACTTGCCATAGGAGTCCTACCATACCCCATAACCTTTCTTTGTACGGATTTTATATCAGAGATTTACGGAAAAAAAAGAGCAAATCGAGTGGTTTGGGTAGGATTAATTCTGAACATTTGGATTCTAATTGTACTTTGGTTTAGTGGCTGGCTCGACGCTCCTGAAAATTTGCAGTCAGATGGAACATTGCCTTTAGAAGTTCTTGATGGAAGTGTCGTAGAACCTCATGGTTACGCTTTTTACAGTATCCGAAGCTTAGCTTTTGGAGCAACGATCGCTTCTATGATCGCTTATATCACTGCGCAATTTATCGATGTACATATTTTTCATTATTTGAAGAAAAAAACGAATGGTAAAAAATTGTGGTTAAGAAATAATGGTTCGACATTAGTCAGTCAACTTGTTGATTCAATTGCTGTTATTTTAATAACACACTATTTTGCAAATGGTCTTCCGATAGATAAGAACGCCACATTATCCACCCAGTTACTCTCTTTTATTATAAGTGCTTATTTATTTAAGTTAGTTGTCGCGTTGCTCGATACGATTCCTTTTTATATCGGAACGAAGCGATTGAAGAAATACCTGAACGTGAATTCGGAGATAGCTGCACCTTAGAAGATTATCTAAGCATCAAACCCGCCACCTAAACGTTCCTGTCTACGTTGCTCTCTTTCGTCACGATATTTTTGATTGGTCTTACTGAAGATCAAGTGTAGAATAACGTAAGTTAGAGCTAAAACAGCTAATACAACTCCATAAATAAATACATCTAGTACAGTGTCAGGAGTACTGTCGTAAATGACTAGTGTACTTGCTGAGCCAAATAAAATTCCAAGTTCCAAGGAGATAAAAAGTGTGCCTGAACCAATCCCACGACGATGCTTTGGAGATAAATCTGCCATCCAGGCGAAGAGTGTAGGACTTGATACACCAGTAGCCATACCAAATATAAATGATGCTATTGTATACCAAAAAACGGTTTCTGCCATACCTGTCATAATCATAGAAATAATAAGTAGAGAGATGCCAATTAGCAGTGTTTCTCGTCTTCCAATAATATCAGATACAGAACCAGCAACCAACCTTACAATGATTGTTGAGATTACGTAGTAAACGAAATACCATCCTTTATTTTCTATGTCTAAATATTCGGACATGTCTGGAGAAAGGACGAAAATTAAACCTGTACAGGCCGCAGTGAGAAACATGACAACGGCTACAGGAAGCACATCCTTTTCTACAATTTCATCAGATTTTATCTTAAGAAAACTCCATTTAAAGGGTTGTGGATTCTCTAAGGTTTCTTTGACAGTAAAAATGATAAACATGGATGCTATTGCCAATGCTCCGGAAACAAAAAAAAGTCCAGTTATAGTCACCAAATTTGCAACAGGTGTGCCCAAAAATTGTCCTACGCCTATACCTAAAGAAATAGCAGTGCCAAAAACACCCATTCCCTTACCTCTTTTTTTAGCGGGTAATAAGTCTGTGACTAATGCTGTAGCGCCAGTTGGAAGGAAGCCCGTAGAAAATCCATGAAAGAAGCGTAATGATAGAAAGAAAAAAACAGTACCACTAAGTGGATACATAAAAGTTATTAAAACACAAACTACAGTACCAATATACATTGTGATTTTTCTTCCAACTACGTCAGCAAGTTTTCCAGAAAAAGGTCTTGAAATAGCTGCAGTGATTGTAAATAGAGCAATGATAAGACCCTTGTAATCTTCCCCGCCTAACTTTGTAATGAAATCATTTAATTCAGGAATAATTATATTGAACGACGTCATAAATAAAAACATCGCTAAACTTATTGCCCAGAAATTTCTACTGTATCCCATTCCCTTTTTTGAATTTTACAAAATTAGCTTTAATATTGAATGAGAACATCCGAAGAGATGATTTGTTACGTAAGTAGATTAAAAAGTAATTATGAGAACAATTGTAATAGTTTTTATAGCGCTCTTAGTTCTAGCTTGTGTTGATACCAGCGATGTGAAGATGGAGTCTAATAATGAGGAAAAGGAACAGTCTACTATTCAAAATGAAGACACGATTAAAAAAATAGTTAAGTCAGACGCAGAATGGAAGAAACAACTTACAGATATTCAGTATCATGTTACTAGAGAAGCGGGTACAGAGCAGGCATTTACTGGAAAATATTGGGACAACAAGAAAAAAGGGGTATATAAATGTGTTTGCTGTGATCTTCCGTTATTCAGTTCTAAGACCAAATACAAGTCGGGAACAGGTTGGCCAAGCTTTTATGCACCGATTAATGAAAATCATGTCCTCGAAAAAGTAGATGGAACTGGCATGTGGGCGAGAACAGAAATTGTTTGTGCAAGATGCGACGCACACTTGGGACATGTGTTTGATGATGGACCAGAACCGACAGGTTTGAGATACTGCATGAATTCAGCAGCATTGGATTTTAAGGAGGAGTAAGATTACTAACTGTGCACCAATGCCAGTTCTCTCGGTACATTTTGTTTTCCGTTACACTCTAAACAAAACACTCAATCACCTAACTTTTATGAATTGATTTATCACTCCAATGAAATTACAAAGTTAGGTGATCAAGTGTTTTTGGACGAAGCGAAGTGTAGTCAAAAATGTACCGAGAGAACCGATAATTGGAACCGCAGAAGTCAGAAGTTTAAAGTTCGAAAATTTGCCTAGAAAATGTTTATCTTTTAGCAGTTGAAAAGCTATACTTTAATTCAATTTAGCAGGGTATTCCAATCTAAACCGAGGAACAGTCACTTTGAAGAATGCGTTGGGTGAACCTTCTGCATCAATTTGAGCAAAGTCGTAGTGTCCTTCCATGTATCCCATTTCTGAGATCAGATCGCAACCAGAACTGTACATGTAAACTTCACCAGGCTCAAGAATAGGTTGTTCTCCAATAACGCCAGTACCACTTACCGTTCTAAGTTTATCAAGTGAATCAAAAATGTGCCAGTTTCTCGAAATGAGTTGGATTTGATAGGAGTTTTGATTTTCAATTTCAATCGAATAATTAAAAAAGAGGATACGCTTAGAAATATCAGAAAGATCTGGTCTAAATATCGTTTCAACTGAAATTTTTACTCCTTTTGTTATTGCCGTATCCATTCAAATGAATTTACAGTAAATATAGGAAAGAATTTCTTAATTAAAAATTGGTGTTTGTTTTTTACATTTTTTTGGCACTAAATATTATTTATATGTCTCATTAAAAACAGTTTAATTATTTAGAATGATTCTAAATTAACAAAACCTTCATTGAAACACAATAAAGGATATTTTAAAGTCCTACAAATTTATATTTTTGTCAGTCAAAATAAATGTCTATAGAACATGTCAAAGACGGTTAGACTTAGAAAAGGGCTTGATATAAACTTGCTCGGAGAAGCGGATAAAGTAAAAGCAGATGTTAAGCCGCCTGCAATGGTCGCTCTCAAGCCTGCAGACTTTCACGGATTAGTGCCGAAAGTGGTATTGAAAACCGGCGATAAAGTCAAAAGAGGTGAAGTTGTATTTTATGATAAATACAATCAGGATATCAAATTCGTATCCCCAATCAGTGGAACATTCGAAGAAATTGTACGTGGAGCTAAACGTAAGATTTTAGAAGTACGTATAAAATCAGATGGTTCTGACGATGTTGTTTCGGTAGATCCTATCGATCCAAGTAGTCTCTCAGCTGATGAGGTAAAGAAGGTGATGTTAGATAATGGTCTTTGGCCATTTTTAAAACAACGTCCTTTAGATATAATAGCAAATCCTGCAGTTAAGCCAAAAGCGATTTTTATTTCTGCATTTGATTCTGCGCCGTTAGCTCCTGATTATGACTTTATTTTACATGGTCAGGATCAAGACTTTCAACATGGATTAAATGCGATTTCGAAACTTACTGATGGAAAAGTTCATTTAACATTAAATGGAAAGGTTCCTGCTGATAAAGCATTTCAAAATGCGAAGAATGTAGAAATTAATAAAATTAGTGGTAAACACCCTGCTGGAAATGTAGGTACACAAATTCATCACATTGATCCAATTGGGAAAGGTGATATGGTTTTTACAATTAATCCACAAGATGTTGTAACAATAGGAAAATTCTTTGCTGAAGGAAAATTTGATCCTACTAGAATTGTTGCCTTGACTGGTTCTGAAGCAAAAAACAGAAAGTATTATCGAACAATAATTGGTACTCAATTAACGGATATTGTTAAAGATAACTTAGAGTCGGATAATGTTCGTGTAATTAGCGGAAATGCGCTCACAGGAGCAAAAGTAGATGCTGACGGATTTTTAGGTTTTTACGATTCTCACATTACGGTTCTTCCGGAAGGAGATGAGTACAAATTCTTTTTAACAAAAGGTTGGCTAGGACCTGGTTTCGATAAATACTCAAGTCACCGCTTGTTCCCTACATGGATTATGAAGAATAAGAAATATCGTTTAGATACGAATATGAACGGTGAAGAACGTGGTTTTGTGGTTACTGGTGAAATGGAAAAAGTACTTCCTTTTGATATTCTTCCAATGCAACTGATTAAAGCCATTATGGTAAAAGATATTGATGCAATGGAACAACTGGGTATTTACGAAATTGCTCCCGAGGATTTTGCCTTGTGTGAATATGTTTGTACATCTAAAATTGAAATTCAGGAGAAAATTCGTGAAGGGTTAGATGTGATGAACGAAGAGGTAATGTAATATTGTTTAATTATATAAAAGTTAAAGAAATTGAAAGCATTAAAAAAAGTAATTCACAATCTTGACCCGAAGTTTGAAAAGGGTGGAAAGTGGGAGAAAATGTATCCGCTTTACGAAACTCTTTCAACATTCTTATTTACTCCAAAACACGTAACTAAGAAAGGTGCTCATATCCGAGACGGTGTTGATTTGAAGCGTACCATGTTTATGGTGATCATCGCTTTGGTTCCATGCTTGTTATTCGGAATCTATAATACAGGTCACTGGCATTATGAGCTTCAATCTTATTTGAACCCTGAACAATATGCAGGCTATTCGGATTACCTTACAGGATTTGGGGATAAAGTAGTTTATGGTCTGATTCAAGTGTTACCATTGGTTATTGTTTCCTATGCAGCAGGTTTAGGAGCCGAATTTATTTTTGGGTTTATCAGAGGACATGGCCTTCATGAAGGATTTTTGGTTTCTGGTTTATTGATCCCGTTAACAATGCCTGCAGATGTTCCACTTTGGATGGTTGCTGTTGCTACAGTTTTTGCTGTTGTGATTGGTAAAGAAGTGTTTGGTGGTACTGGTATGAATATTTTAAATGTGGCTCTAACGGCGCGTGCATTCTTATTCTTTGCATATCCAACAGCTATGTCTGGTGATAAGGTTTGGAAATCAGGTACGAAAGAAGTGATGGCTGAAAATGGAGGCTTAATGCCTGATGGTTCTTCAGGAGCTACCGCTTTAGGAGATTTGGCAACATTCGTCGGGGATTCGCCGTCGGTCGCTGGAGAGGCTTTGTCCGCCTCTGCGAGTAACGGAGCGCTCCTAGATAAGTTCCAAGCCGCTTATGATCCAATTCACGCATTTATAGGTATGATTCCTGGTTCTGTTGGTGAAACTTCTACATTAGCAGTATTAATTGGAGCTGGAATATTGCTATTTACAGGTGTTGCATCTTGGAGAATTATACTTTCATTCTTTGCAGGTGGTTTTGTATTTGGATTATTGATGAATGGAATTAGTGCAAATGCTTATATGGATATGCCAGCATTCTATCATTTGATTATTGGAGGTTTTGCATTTGGAGCTGTCTTTATGGCTACTGATCCTGTAACTGCCTCCCAAACCCAATATGGTAAACTCTGGTACGGATTTCTTGGAGGAGGTTTAGCCGTTCTAATACGTGTACTAAACCCAGCATATCCAGAAGGTGTGATGCTTGCAATTCTCTTTATGAATGTAATGGCACCATTAATTGACCACTATGTGGTTCAGGCAAATATTAAAAGACGTCAAAAAAGATTTAAAACTGCATAATTATGGCAATTAATAAAGATAGTAACGGTTATACCTTTGGCTTTTCTATAGTTTTGGTTATTGTTGTTGGTGTTGTACTTTCATCTCTTGCAATAGGATTAAAGCCAAGGATTAAGGCCAATGAAGCAGTGAAAAAGAAGATGGATATCTTAGCTGCTATTGGAGTTGAATCCAGCCGAAAGAACGGTGAGAAATTATACGCTGAGTATGTAACTGATAGTTATGTGATTTCTGCAGAAGGAGAAGTTGTTGAGAACCTCCCGGAGGAAAAAACAGCAATTAAACTGGATATTCAAAATCAATTTAGAGATAAGAAAATAGCTAAGCAAGATCGATTATATCCAGTTTTTGAAGCTGAACTAGATGGTAACAAAGTATTTGTTTTGCCAGTTGTTGGTAAAGGACTTTGGGGACCAATTTGGGGATACCTTGCTTTAGCAGATGATTATCAGACTATAGTAGGTGCATCTTTTGACCATAAAGGAGAAACTCCTGGTCTTGGGGCTGAGATTAAACAAAGTTTTTTCGAAAAACAGTTTAAGAATGAAAAAATCAGTAAAGGTGGAGAATTTGTAGAGATTCAAGTGGTTCAAAACGGAACTGGTACTGAAGATCAAAAAGTAGATGGTATCACGGGTGGTACGATTACTTCAAAAGGTGTAGAAGAAATGGTGAACCGAACTATGAAGGTTTATCAAAAATATTTTAGTAAAAAATAATTTAGAGCAATGAGTGATAACGCAGAAAATGTAAAAGCTCCAAAGGAGTCATTATTCTCTAAAAAGAATAAAAAGCTAATAACTGAACCGTTGGGTGATAACAACCCAATTACGATTCAGGTTCTTGGAATATGTTCGGCACTTGCAATTACGGTTCAAGTAGAACAAGCATTTTGGATGTCTGTTTCGGTAATATTCGTAATGATATTCGGTAACTTAATTATTTCACTTTTAAGAAACTTAATTCCTTCAAGGGTACGTATAATCGTACAGCTTGTAGTTGTGGCTTCTCTTGTGATTATCGTAAATGAGTTACTGCAGGCATTTGTTCCCGATGTTTCGGAAAAACTCTCGGTATTTGTTGGTTTGATTATTACCAACTGTATTATCATGGGTCGATTTGAAGCATTTGCAATGAGTAATAAACCATTTCCATCTATATTAGATGCAATTGGAAACGCCCTTGGTTATGCTTGGATACTTATTGTTGTAGCCCTCGCTCGTGAGGTGTTTGGCTCTGGTAAGATTTGGGGATTTGAGATCTTTGGTTCAAATATTCCAGATGAAGAAACCGGTCAGATGACAGGTTTATATGAATTGGGATATATGAACAACAACATGATGATTTTACCTCCAATGGCCTTAATCGTTGTTGGAATTATAATCTGGGTTCAGAGATCTAAGAATAAAGAATTAGTTGAAGAGCATTAATAGAATAATTTAGAAAAGTATTATGGAAAGTACATTAGACATATTTGTTAAAGCTATTTTTTCTGAAAATATGATTTTCGCATATTTTTTGGGAATGTGCTCTTACTTAGCAGTATCAAAAACAGTGAAAACTGGTGTTGGTTTAGGAGCTGCGGTAATATTTGTATTAGGAATCACAGTGCCGATAAATTATTTATTAGAGAACTATGTTCTTAAAGAAGGTGCATTAGAATGGCTAAATGAAGCATATGGTAAAGGCGGTGAAAATACGATCGATTTAAGTTTCTTATCTTTTATCATGTTCATCGCAGTAATTGCCTCAATGGTGCAACTTGTTGAGATGCTTGTAGAGAAGTTTGCTCCCGCTTTATACGGAGCACTAGGGATTTTCTTACCACTTATCGCTGTAAACTGTTCCATTTTGGGTGGTGCTTTATTTATGCAGGACCGTCAATATTCAACAATTCTGGATGCAACAGCTTTTGGAATAGGTTCAGGAATAGGTTGGTTCTTAGCGATTGTTGCTATTGCTGCAATTCGAGAGAAAATTAGATATTCGAATGTCCCACCTGCATTGAGAGGATTAGGTATTACTTTCATCATCACTGGTTTGATGGGAATAGCCTTCATGAGTTTCATGGGAATCAAATATGGAGGAGACAAAAAGGAAAAAGCAGAGGTGGTTAAGACTTCTCAAGTTATTAATGATCAAATACAGGAATAATGGGATTATCAATTGCAATTACAGTTATATTCTTTCTTGCCGTAATTTTAATTTTGGTGAGTATGCTTCTGTTCGTAAAAGCAAAGCTATCTCCAGCTGGTAAATTAAAAATTACTATAAATGGTGAGAAAGAACTTGAAGTCAATGGAGGTGATACTTTGTTAACTACTTTGAGTAATAATGGAATTTATCTTCCATCTGCTTGTGGTGGAGGTGGTACATGTATTCAGTGTACTTGCCAGGTTCATAGTGGTGGAGGTAGTATACTTCCAACAGAAGAACCTCATTTTTCTAGAAAGGAAATCAAAGAGAACTTTAGACTAGGATGTCAGGTTAAAGTGAAGGAAGATATGGAACTTGAACTCCCTGAAGAAATCATGGGAATCAAAGAGTGGGAAGCGGAAGTTGTATCTAATTATAACGTAGCATCTTTCATTAAAGAATTCATTGTACAGATTCCAGAAGATATGGATTATAAAGCGGGTGGATATATCCAGATACGCGTTCCTCCGTGTGTTGTGGACTTTAAAGATTTTGACATCGAAGCACACCCTGAAGATCACAAAGGTGAGCCAGATAAATTTAAACCTGAGTGGGACAAATTTAAATTGTGGCCACTGACAATGACAAATACAGAGGATACAGTTCGCGCATACTCAATGGCTTCATACCCAGCTGAGGGAAGAAGAATTATGTTGAATGTACGTATTGCAACTCCTCCTTTTGATCGTAAAGCGGGTGATTGGATGAAAGTGAATCCAGGGATTGCCTCTTCTTTTATCTTCAATCAGAAGAAAGGGGATAAAGTGATAATATCAGGACCTTACGGAGAATTCTTTATCAATAAAGAAAGTGATTCTGAAATGCTTTATATCGGAGGTGGTGCTGGAATGGCACCTATGAGATCTCACTTGTATGAATTGTTTAAAACAATGCGTACGGATAGAAAAGTGACTTATTGGTATGGTGGTCGTTCGAAGGCTGAGTTGTTTTATATTGAGCATTTCCGTGAGTTAGAAAGAGAATTTCCAAACTTTAAATTCTACATGGTATTATCAGAACCTTTACCTGAAGATAACTGGGTTGAGAAAAAAGATATTTATGATGAAGAAGGTGACGGATTCCTAGGATTTGTTCACCAGGCTGTTATTGATCAATATTTGAAGAAACACGATGAACCAGAGGAAATAGAATATTATTTCTGCGGTCCTCCATTAATGAATCAAGCTGTTTTAAACATGTGCGATGAATGGGGTGTACCACCAGAAAATGTTTCATTTGATGATTTTGGTGGATAATATTTTTAAGACTATTGTAAAAGCGCTTCTTTGACGGAGCGCTTTTTTATTTTTGAATTATTGCTTTTCAGTTCATAACCAGAAAATTGACAGATTTATACTATTTTTGGTACGAAATTGGGTTTAACTCCTTTAAATAAGATCAAATGCGTTTAATACTTTCTTTACTTTTTTCCAGTCTACTTTTTAGTACTATAGCCCAAAAAGATTTATCACTAGAAGAAGCTGTGATGGGTCAATACCAGCAGTTTTATCCAGAGAACATATTCGGATTTAGCTGGGTGCCGAATACAGATGATTATTCGTATTTAGATAAATACACCAATTTGATGTATGCCAATGCTAGAAATGGAAATGATAAAAAGATTCTGACTATTCAAGAAGTGAATGAAAAAATGGAGACGGAGTTCAGATATTTTTCTGGTTTTGAATGGAAGAATAAAACGTCTTTTTATCTGAAGGGAAAGAATGTTATTGTGTTTTTTGATTATAAGTCAAAAGAAGGAAAGAAAATAGAACTTCCGGAGAATGCAGAAAATATAACTGTTTCAGCCAGTTCAGATCAAGTTGTATTCACGATAGAGAACAATGTTCATTATATGACAATGGATGGGGAGTCTAAAGCAATCACTGATTTTGAAGATAAGAATATTGTTTCAGGTCAGGCCATTGCAAGAAGTGAGTTCGGAATAACTGGAGGTTTGTTTTGGTCTCCAAACGCAACTCAAATAGCTTTTTATCAAAAAGATGAAACGCATGTGCACGATTACCCTCTTTTGGATATTAATGAGTATCCTGGTGAGTTAAACGCTATCAAGTATCCAATGGCGGGTCAAAAGAGTGAACGTGCTCGAGTCGGTATTTACAATATTCAAAGTGGAAAAACATATTATATCAAACCAAGGAATGGAGTAGAGAGCTACCTGACTAATTTAAGCTGGACACCAGATAGTAAACAGATTGTACTGGCAGAGGTAAATAGAGATCAAAATAACACTGTTGTTGATTTATATGATAACAAGGCGAAATTCTTGAAAACTTTATTTGCAGAGACAAGTGATACATGGACTGAACCAGAACACGCTGCTGTATTTCCTTTCCAAGATCCTTCGAAATTGTATTGGGTTACAGAAATGAATGGCTTTGCTAATCTTCATCAGATTAGTTATGAGGGAAACACAATTAGTTTTGAAGCTATTACTGAGAATGACTTCGTTTTGAAGGATATTCTTCAAACAAGTGATAATGGTGATGTCTTCTTTACAGCAACTGGGGATAGTCCATTAAACACAATGTTATATAAAGTCGATCAAGATGGTATACAAACGCTCCTTACCAAAGAGTCTGGAACACATACTGTTCAAATAAGTAGCAATGGGAAGTATATCTTCGACAGTTATTCTTCGCATAGTATTCCTAATAAAACGGTAATTAGAGATGCAAGCGGCAAGGTGATAAGAACACTTATTGATGCAAAAAATCCGCTTGAAGAATATAATTTATCTGAGGCTGAGATTAAAACAATTACTGGGAAAGACGGTACTGAACTATATACGCGATTAATCAAGCCGAAAAATTTTGATCCAACGAAAAAATATCCTGTTTTAATTTATGTTTACGGAGGTCCACATGCTCAAATGATTACAAATAGCTGGCTTGATGGAGGTAGTTTATGGATGCATTGGATGGCAAATCAAGGGTATCTGGTTTTTACGCTGGATAATCGAGGTTCAGGAAATAGAGGTAAAGATTTTGAACATGGAATCCACAGACAGTTGGGTACACTTGAATTAGAAGACCAATTAACAGGTGTTGAGTATCTAAAATCTCTTGAGTTTGTAGATCAAAATCGATTTGCTGTGCACGGCTGGAGCTTCGGTGGATTCATGACAGGTACTATGATGACAAAAGCAGCTGATGTCTTTAAAGTAGGTGTGGCGGGAGGACCAGTTACTGACTGGAAATATTATGAAATCATGTATGGTGAACGCTACATGGACGCACCTCAGGACAATGAGGAAGGATACAAGAATGCGAGCTTGATAGAAAATGCTGATAAACTTGAAGGTAAATTATTACTCATTCATGGAACATCCGATAACGTAGTAGTAATGCAGCACAATCTTGCACTGGTTCAGAAGTTTGTTTCTATTGGAAAACAAGTAGATTTTTTCCCTTATCCTATGCACGAGCACAACGTTCGAGGAAAGGATAGAATTCATCTCATGGAAAAAGTATTAACCTATATCTTAGATAACAACAATTAACTCATTGTTGACTGAAAATGTGACTTATGTCCAATCCATAATTAAAATCTACGTTTTTGTTGATTTAATTATGTAGAACACTTTTTTTTCCTTTATTTTGTAGGTAATTGGTTTATTATTTAACACTATCAAGCGAAACTATGTTTAGGATATTATTACTAAGCGCCTTACTTTTAGGTGTCACTACTTTTTCAAGCGCTCAAAACTATAGTTACAGTTTTCAAGGAGATATTGATTCACTTGCTGTAGTTGATCTCGCTGAAAAATTATCACTACTGGAAGGTGTAGAAACCGTTAAAGGAAGATTTAAGGTTGAAAAGAAAGCAGGTGAATTTTTAATTTATTCTAGCAATTTCAAGGACAAGACAAATCCGTATCCATTTGACCCTTCTAAGTTCAAGGCTATTTTAATAGAAAATAACCTTACTCCACTTAAGTTTAAAGAGATTCCAACTAAATAAATTAGTTATGATAATATTAAAAAAAGCATTTCCTTTTTTAGGGGCTATTTTATTGTGTTTCCATGGGGTTGGACAATCAGATGGTTGTTCATTTTCTCCGGTACTAAGCGTCACTGCTAACTGTTCATCACCGACAGCTGGAACTTCTACTGGAGCAACCCAAACGATTACTGGATGTGCTGGTAACGCAGATGATGATGTTTGGTATGAATTTACAGCTACATCTACTTCACACCAAATTCAGGTGGGAGCAAGTGGTGGTTATGACCCTGTAATTCAAGTGTTTTCAAATGTTTGTAGTAGTTTGGTTTCGCTGGGATGTCAAGACAACTTTGGTACTGGCGTAGATGAAACTTTTAATTATTCAAGTTTTACTCCAGGTCAAGTGTATAAAATACGTGTCTATCACTGGGGCGCTGGATCTGGAACAGGAGACTTCACTATTTGTGTAACTACACCGCCTGCACCACCAAGTAATGATGCTTGTGGAGGAGCAATATCTCTAAACGTTAATACAAGTTGTAGTCCGCAATTATTTTCAAATGATGGCGCTACAAATTCACTTGCAGGTTGTTCGGGAAATGCTGACGATGATGTTTGGTTTAGTTTTGTTGCAACAAATTCTGTACAAGATATTATCGTTGATCCAGTTTCAACCATGGATTTAGTTGTAGAATTATACCAAGGAAATTGTTCTTCACTGAATTCTTTGAATTGCATGGACAATACCTTTACCGGTGATCAAGAAGAAATCAATGCCGTAGGATTAACACCAGGTGAGACCTATTATTTCCGTGTGTATGATTATTATTCTGGAACCACAGGAGATTTTAATGTTTGTGTGGTAGGATCACCAACACCTGCTCCAACGAATGATGAGCCTTGTGACGCTATTCTAATGCCACCCGTAACTTCAGCTTGTAATTACGGCACGTTTAACAATGTTGGAGCAACGACTACTACCGGAGCAGGTATTCCAACACCTTCCTCTTGTGCCGGAGGTAGTGGAGCAGCAATAGGAGGGTTTACTTCGGGTACTGCTGATGTTTGGTTTCAAATTGTAGTGCCTTCCACTGGGAATATCAATATTACAGCTGAACCAAATTTAGGGGGTGGTGCAATTACAGACGGTGTAATGGCACTCTATTCTGGAGATTGTAGCAATATGTCTCAAATAGCATGTGCTGATGATTACTCAGATTACCCAGGTTCTGCTCATGATTTACTCCCAATGATAACTGAAAATGGATTAACTCCTGGAGACACCTTATACTTAAGATACTGGGGGTTTGGTACAAATCAAGGTGATTTTGGGTTCTGTGTGAATACTGCATTAAATGATGACTGTGTAGATGCATTATATATATGTGATATAAACGGATACAGTGGTTCTACTAGTTCTGCATATACTCCAAAACGACCAAGTAATATGAGAGGGAATGCCGAACAAAATGACCCTCCGACATACACATATACACCTGGGACAAATACAGGTGGAGTTTTTGGACAAGGTGGCCCTTGGGGAAATGGAGCTCCTAATTACGATGTGCGAATTGATAATAATTCTTGGATCTCATTTACTGCTTCAGATGTAACTGCAGTACTTAATGTCTCTGTGATTGATTGCTGGGTAGGGAATTATCCAAGTGGAGGAATCCAAATGCAAATTTTTGACGCGGATAATTGTACGAATTTTGTTCCCGTTTCCAATTTCGAAGAAAATAGTACAGGATTTACAATTACTGCAAATGATTTAATTGTTGGAAATGATTACTACCTAATGGTGGACGGCTATGCAGGAGATATTTGTAGTTATACAATTAGTGCAAATTCAGGTGTGCAATTCCCAGACATTCCTGACGTTGCCCCAATTTGTCCTGGTGAGACGGTTGTTTTAACTGCACCATCTGGAGCAACAAGTTATGAATGGCAACACAATGGAGCGACCACTCAAAGTGTTACGGTTTCACCTGGAGCTACAACCACTTTTATTTGTGAAGTAGAAGGGTTGTGTGATTACAAGCAAACATTAGACGTTGAAGTAGAAGTTAAACCACTTCCAGTAATCACTTTCTCAACAGGGCCAAGTACAACAATTTGTGCGGAAGAATCAGTTACTATAATTGCTAATGGTGCAGATTCGTATGATTGGGATTCTGGACAAACCACACAGAGTATTACTGTTTCGCCATCTTCAACCACCACATATACAGTTACTGGAACAACAAATGGTTGTGAAAGTGTTGAACAGGTATTAGTAAATGTAAATCAATTACCAACATTATCAACGAATCCTTCTGCAACAGATGCAGATTGTGGAGTTTCAAATGGCGCACTTACAGGCGGAGTAGCTGCAGGTAATCCTTCTTTTACTTATGTATGGACCAATGGCAGCGGAACAGTTGTTGGAAATAATATGGATTTAACAAATATTCCAGCAGGTCTATATTCGCTAGAAGTGACAGATGGAAATGGTTGTTCAGACAATTTCGGACCATTTAGTGTTGCAAATCCCGGAGCTCCTAGCGCACCGACTATTACAGTTAGTACAAATCAAGCTTGTGATGGAGAAGGTATTACTTTTTCAGTGAGTTCTTCGGATCCTTCAGCAACTTTTGATTGGTCAGGACCAAATGGTTTTAGCTCTAATGCCGATAATTTTACAGTGACAATGGATCAACTTACGGAAGGAAATTATTGCGTTACTGCTACTGTTTCTAACTGTACTAGTCCTTCAGCCTGTGAATCAATTGTGCTAAATGAACTCCCTACTTTAAATGTTACTTCAGATAGTGAAGGCACCTTGGTTTGTGAGAATAGTGATGTTGAATTAACAGCAAGTGGTGCAAGCTCATTAGTCTGGAATGGACCAAATGGATTTAACGCAAATGGAGCATCTGTTTCATTAACCAATAGTTCTACGAATTCTACCGGATGGTATGTGGTAACTGGAACCGATGGGAACAACTGTTCTTCAGTAGACTCTACTTATGTTGAAGTAGTACCATTGCCAACAGCTGATGCAGCAGCGAGTAGCGATTCACAAACAGCCTTTTGTGAAGGTAGTGTTGGATTCCTTTATGGATCTGGAGGTGATGATTTTGTTTGGATGGGACCAAATGGATTCAGCTCATCAAATCAAAATCCTACAATAGCAAACTTCGACTCAACGAATGTCGGAACTTATATTTTAACTGTTACGGATGTAAATGGATGTCAGAATCAAGATTCAATTAGTTTGGATGTTTCTGTTTTTGAAGATGTTTCGATAAACGCTGGAGATACGGTACTCTGTCCTGGTGATTTACTTTCGCTTTCAGCGAGTGGAGCTGAAAGTTATGTTTGGACAGGTCCAAATGGGTTTTCTGAATCGGGGCAAAATATAACAATTGACAATATTTCTTTGAATCAATCGGGTACTTATTATGTTGAAGGGACAAGTGCCTTTGGATGTACTGGTGGAGATGAAGTTGAAATAGTGGTCGAAATGAGTTCTGATTGTTTGTTTATTCCTGGTCTGGTAACACCTAATGATGACAACAGAAATGATGCTTGGGTAATTACGGGAATAACAAATTACCCTGATGCTGAAATATCCATCTTTAATAGATGGGGTAATTTGGTGTATTTTGTTTCTCCTTATGAAAATGATTGGGGAGGTCAAGTAAATAGAGGTGTTAATGTAGGAGACGGTTCAGGAAGATTACCTACAGGAACCTATTTCTATATTGTCAAGTTGAATGATGGAGTAACCGATCCATTCAAAGGTTATATTGAATTACAATACTAGTTTACTATGAAATGTATATTTAAATTTTGTTGCGTATTGTTTGTAGTGCTTTTTGTTGTACCGCTTAGTAGTGTAAGCTATGGTCAGCAAGATGAACAACTTTCTTTATACAATTATAATCCATTATACTATAACCCTGCTTATGCGGGTAGTAAAAGCGCACTAAGCGTTGTTGCTATGGCAAGATTTCAATGGGTGAATTTTGAGGGGGCTCCAAATACCCAGTTTTTATCAGTTCACACTCCAGTAATGGGACAGTCTCTTGGGATGGGGTTAAATCTCGTGAATGACCAAGTTGGCTCAAGGCAACGAACAGCTGCTTACTATAATGTAAGTTCTGGGATAAGATTAAATGAGAAGAACGATCGCTTAGCTTTTGGACTTTCTGTTGGAATGGATGTGATGTCTTATGATTTTTCAAGTCTAAATGTACACGATGTAAGTGACCCGTTTTATGGCCAGCAATTATCAACTACTAAAGCAAATGTTGGAGGAGGGATTTACTATTATTCTGATAGACATTATGTTGGTGTTTCAAGCCCTCGTTTGTTAGAGTCAAAGGCTCTAGATAATGAAAATGTAATGACAGCTTTAAATAAAAGACACTTTTTTATTAGCGCGGGAAAGGTATTTGATATCAATAGTGTAATTAAGTTTAAGCCAACGACCTTAATTAAGGTAACTCCAAATGCTCCACTTACTTTTGATGCCAATACAAACTTTTTACTTTATGAGCGTTTTTGGGCAGGTGCCTTTTACAGATTTCATGAAGCAGTTGGTTTAAACTTTGTGTACAATTACAAAAATTTCATTCACGTGGGGTATGGTTTTGAATTTCCAATTAACCGACTTTCATCGTACCAATCTGGGTCTCACGAAGTGTTATTACAGATTGATATTCAGTCAAAAAAACATTTATTCACTTCACCACGATACTTTTAAGTAATGCGGATATTAATAACTCTTTGTGCTGTATTAATAAGTTTTTGCTCCTTTTCCCAATTGAAGCAGAAATTAGCTGATAACCATTATGAAAATATGGCTTATTATGATGCTGCTCCTATTTATGGAGAGTTGGCTGACAAGTTTCTTTCAAAGAAAAAAGGAGATAAGGAAAGCGTAAAACGTGCCGCATACTCTTATGGTAAAATATTTGAATTTAAAACTTCTAACAAATACTATAAGGCACTTTTAAAGTTGGATATTAAAGCGCTAAATGAGCAAGAATATATGGAGTATGTCAATCAGCTCCGAATGGTAAGACAGTATCAGGAGTCAGTGACAATTGCGCAAAGTGCATTGCAGTTATATCCTGAAAACGAATATTTTAAGATGATAGCCTCCAAAGGAACCAAGTTGAAAAAGATATTCGCTGATTCCTTATTAAATAAAGTTCAACTAATGCCTTTTAATTCGAACCTGGGGGATTTTGCACCATTTTACTTTAAAGACGGTCTGGTCTACACAACTAAATCTGTGCATAAAGGATTTCTCACAGGAAGGTATGCCTGGGACCATGCTAATTTTACCAATATTGTTTTTACAACAAAGAAAGACGGAGAATGGAAAAAACCGAAGGCACTATCCGATCAGTTTTTTTCAAGAAAACACGATGGACCTGTGGCTTTTAACTCGGACGAAACAAAGATGGTTATTACTCATAACTATAGCAACAAAGAAAAGAAAGAGGGTGTTCGATATTTGGCGTTGTATCTAAGTGAAAAAGACGAAGAGGGTGAATGGAAGGAGCTAGAAGCTTTTCCTCACGATGTTAAAAATAGTAATACAGGGCATGGATGCTTTTCTCCAGATGGCAATACGCTCTATTTTGTTTCAGATAGAAAAGGGGGAGAAGGAAAAACAGATATTTATTATTCAAATTTTGAATATGGAGAATGGCAAAAACCTGTAAACCTCGAAATAGTAAACACTGTTGGTGAAGAGATGTTTCCATACGTTAGTGATGAGAACGTATTGTATTTTGCTTCCAATGGACATTTAGGTTTAGGAGGATTAGATGTTTTTATGATCGACCTTAATAACCTACAAACGGAACCTGTAAATCTGGGTGGAGGAATAAATTCATCTGCTGATGACTTCGGTTTTATCGTTGATGATACAGGTGAAAATGGGTATTTATCATCTGATAGAGATAACTTTATAGATAAAATTTACTCTTGGGAAAGGAAGTCTCCAAAAATTAAATTAAATGGTTATGTTTATGCGGCTTATAAACCAAAAGAACCATTAAAAAACCAACGTGTCGTATTGTACTCAAACAACAAATCAGATTCCACCGTTTTTCAAACGGATGACATGGGATATTTTGAAACAACGTTGGAGGAAAGAAAGTCCTATGCCCTCAGAACTGAAAAAGAGTTTTTTGAATTAGATGAAAAAGTAGACTTCACAACGAACAGCATCCGAAGAGATACTGTTTTAAAAAGAGATTTGAATCTTAATCCAACCAAGATCACCGTTAGAATTCAGGTTGTAGAAAAGAAAACGAGAAATGAAGTTTCTCAGGCAAAAATCAACTTTTTAAATGAAGAGACAAAAAATGATACAACTGCTCTTACAGATGAAAAAGGTTACCTTAAACTGGAAGTCGACCGACACCAAGATTATTGGGTGAGGGCATCGAAAAAAGGATTCATTGATGATGAAGTTGGATTTAAAACTGGGAATTATAGCGATAAATTTGTTGAGTTAGAATTAGAACTACTAAAAATTAACAAAGGAGAAAAATTCAAATTGGAAAACATTTTCTATGATCTGAATGAAGCTACACTGAGGGCAGAAAGTAAAACTTCTCTAGATCGCCTTGCAGAATTTTTAATTGAAAACAACCTTAAGATTGAGTTGAGCGCACACACGGATTCACGTGGAAGTCGACGCTATAACAAAGACCTTTCTCAACGTCGAGCACAAAGTTGTGTAGATTATTTAATAGAAAAAGGCGTCTCAAAATATAATATTGTAGCAAAAGGCTATGGTGAGACCAGACTGGTAAACGAATGTAAAGATGGTGTAGAGTGTACCGAAGAACAGCATCAGGAAAATCGTAGAACTGAGGTTAAAATTTTGGAAATTAAATAATCAAAATATTCAATTGGCACAGTTATTGAATCTCCTTGATTGAATTTAAAACTTTAAACCATGAAAAGAATAATGTCCTCATTGATAGTATCGAGTCTTGTTCTCGTTGTGTCTGCAAGTACTAGTTTCGCTCAGCAAGTACAGGAACGAAACAAGGCTGAGCTGCACGAAACTAAAACTGAAAAAGTGCAGGTAGAAGTTAAAAGAGCTTTGCAAAAAGATGATTTACACAAAAAAAGTAAATTAAAAGCAAAACCTGTTAAAGCAAGAGCTAAAATTAATGCTAAACCTGCGCGAATTAAAATAATTAGAAAGAAATAGATATATTGTATTTTTAATTTTTGTTGCATAAGAGCTGTCATTTGGCGGCTCTTTTGTGTTTAAATAACTTTTGTTTTAAGTATTTTTTTAAAAAAATAACTCAAAAGTTTGTTTAATTCAAAAATCTGTACTTACATTTGTGCCAACGTTTTCCCAATTCCGGGAATGAAATTTTATAAAGAATGAGGTGAGAGACTGGCTCTATGACCCTCTGGCAACCAACTTTAAGTTGTGATGTGAAAATCATAATTGGAAAACAGGTGCCAACTCCAGATTTGTTCAAAATGTTTTGAGCAAAGAATATAAAAGATAAACAATGAAGTTAGTAAGACATTCTTATTTTTCAATTGAGCACTCCGATCGAAGTGCCGACCTTTCAATTCATAACATTTCTCGTATTGATAACACCATGATGTGGTGTTGTCAAATGTCTTGTTGCTGCTGCTGCTGTTAGTTTTTAATTCGCAGTAGGAACAATAATTTATATCGGACGCATTCCGCGATCCGTGTTTACCCTTTATTTATTCACTTTTTATTTAAAATTTTTATTATGTCACAAGAAAATTATCATTTTGACACGCTGCAATTACATGCAGGACAGGAAGTTGATCAGACGACAGGTGCTCGTGCTCTTCCTATTTATCAAACAACATCTTACGTGTTCAACGATTCGGAACACGCGGCCAAATTATTTGGTCTGAAAGAGTTTGGGAACATTTACACACGAATTATGAATCCTACAACTGACGCTTTTGAAAAGCGAATTGCTGCGTTAGAAGGTGGTGTCGCTGCACTTGCTGTTGGATCAGGACAAGCGGCTCAGTTTATTGCTTTGAATAATTTGTTACAAGTAGGTGATAACTTTGTAACCTCTCCGCATCTGTATGGTGGAACGTACAATCAGTTTAAAGTTGCCTTCAAGAGAATTGGAGTTGAAGCGAGATTTGCAGATGGTATTGAAGTTGAAGATTTTGAAGCTCGAATTGACAGTACAACCAAAGCGATTTATTTAGAAACAATCGGTAATCCAGCCTTTAGTGTTGCTGATTTTGAGAAAATTGCTCAGTTGGCAAAAAAGTACAACATTCCATTAGTTGTAGATAACACCTTTGGTGCTGGAGGATACCTTTTTCAACCCATCAGATATGGAGCAGACGTGGTAGTAGCTTCGGCAACAAAATGGATTGGTGGTCATGGAACGAGTATTGGAGGTGTCATTGTTGATGCTGGAAGGTATGACTATGGAAACGGGAAGTTCCCTCAATTTTCTGAGCCTTCTGAAGGTTATCACGGACTTGTGTTTTCAGATGTTTTTGGTAAGGAAGGCCCGTTTGGAAATATCGCATTTGCTATTCGTGCTAGAGTAGAAGGTCTTAGAGATTTTGGTCCAGCTTTATCTCCATTCAATGCTTTTCAGTTAACACAAGGGGTAGAGACACTTTCCTTAAGAGTTGAACGAACGGTTCAGAATGCATTGGCTATAGCAAAATGGTTAGAAGAAAGAGAAGAAGTTGAGTATGTAAATTATCCTGGCTTGCCTTCTTCACCTTACCATGAAAATGCTTCTAAATATTTGAAAAATGGTTTTGGTGGAGTGCTTAGTTTCAAACTAAAAGAAGGTAAAGAAGCTGCAGATCAATTTGTAAATAATTTACAACTCATTTCTCATCTTGCCAATGTCGGGGATGCTAAAACTGTGATCATCCACCCTTCTTCTACAACCCATGAACAACTTTCAGCGGGTGAACAAGAAAAAGCAGGTGTGAAGCCTGGAGTTCTTAGAATATCAGTTGGTATAGAGCATATAGAAGATTTGAAAAAAGATGTTCTTCAGGCTTTTGCCAAAATTGAAAAACCAGTACTTGTTTAATTAATAAATGTTCCGAAGTAGCTTTTCTGAGTTTACTTCGGAACCTTAAAAAAGGAATACAATGCCAAATACAAAAACATTTTACGACTTCGAACTATCTGATGGAACAGTTCTTCCTGAGGTTAGAATCGTATATACCACTTACGGTAAATTGAATCAAAATAAAGACAACGTGATTTGGGTTTGTCACGCACTAACTGGTGACACTAATGTAAAAGATTGGTGGAAAGGAATATTTGGTGGAAATCAAGTGTTAGATCCTCAAAAGAATTTTATTGTTTGTGCAAATGTTATTGGTTCTAGCTATGGAAGTACCAATCCCTGGAGCTCTGAAGTGCCAGAATGGTTGAAAGGAAGACATTTCCCCCTAATTACTATCACTGATATCGTACATGGTCATCAGCTACTGGCAGAAGCTTTAGAAATTGATCAAATCCATCTTTTAATTGGACCATCACTTGGTGGACAACAAGCGTTGGAGTGGTCAGTAGAAGAACCAGAACGTATTCAGAATCTATGTGTGATAGCTTCGAATGCAAAACATTCACCTTGGGGCATTGCCTTTAATGAATCTCAACGACTGGCAATATGGGCGGATGAATCTTTTCGGGCAAATATGCCAGATGGAGGAAAGTATGGACTCAAAACAGCGCGATCATTAGCTTTATTAAGTTATCGTAGTTATGATGCATATAACGTCACTCAATTCGAATCAAATGATGAAAAAAAGGAAGGGTTTTTTGCTTCTTCCTACCAAAACTATCAAGGTGAGAAATTGGTTGATCGATTCAATGCCTATGCATATTGGACACTATCGAAAGCGATGGATAGTCATAACGTAGGTCGAAATAGAGGAGGTTTGAAGAAAGCTTTACGAAAAATTAGAGCAAAAACTTTAGTTATAGGAATAAATTCTGATGTGTTATTTCCTACTAGTGAACAAGAATTCATAGCGAATAATGTTCCACATGGGTTTTATCAAACGATATATTCAGATTATGGTCACGATGGTTTTTTAATCGAATCAGAGAAATTGAATGAGGTTGTAAAGTCATTTTTAAATAATCAATTGCGACCACATTCATTTACAACTTTTAAAACAACAATATTAAATTAAAACAAAATGAGTAAAAAATTAAATATAGGACTTTTCGGTTTTGGATGTGTTGGAGAAGGGCTTTACGAAGTCTTGAATAAATCCAACTTATTAAACGCTGAAATTAAATCAATCGTTGTAAAAACGAAGAACAAAAAACGCACATTGGATGAGAGCTATTTCTCATATGATTCAAATGTAATTTTAGAAGATCCGGAAATCAATACCGTTGTAGAACTTATAGATGATGCTGAAGCAGCTTATATAATTGTAAAGAAAGCGTTTGAGAAAGGAAAGAATGTAGTTTCTGCAAATAAAAAGTTGATCGCAGAACATTTGGATGAATTAATTAGTATTGCTAAGGGGAAGAATTTATCTTTTCTCTATGAAGCATCGGTGTGTGCAAGTATTCCGATAATTAGAAATTTAGAAGAATATTACAACAATGATTCTTTGTCTGGTATTCAAGGTATTTGCAACGGAACAACAAATTATATTTTAACGCAAACTAACTATGGTAAAGATTATAAAACAGCATTGAAAGAAGCGCAAAACCTGGGCTATGCAGAATCAGATCCAACATTAGATGTTGATGGATTTGATTCTAAATACAAGTTGCAAATTCTCATCAAACATGCATTTGGTATTTCAACTTCACCAGAGGATATTTTTAATTATGGCGTTCGATACGTAACAAAAGAAAATGTAAACTATGCGCTTGAGAAGAATTATCATATTAAACTTATTTCTCATGCTGTGAAATTAGCAGACAAGGTCTTTGGTTTTGTTGCGCCACATTTTATTAAGGCTGATCATCCAGTGTATGCTGTAGAAAATGAATTCAATGCTGTGATAGTCGAAGCTTTGTTTACAGACCGTCAATTATTTGTAGGGAAAGGCGCTGGAAGTCATCCCACAGCTAGTGCCGTTTTATCCGATATAAGTGCACTTCAATATAATTACCAGTATGAGTATAAGAAGGCAGAATCAGCAAAAGAGCTTTACTTTTCTAATGATTTTGCTATAAAGATATACTTAGGTTCTAAAAATGAAATAAAATTAAAGACATTTGATTTTCATGAAAAAGATGAGATATTCCAAAGCCGTGAGTACAATTATATAACCGGATGGATTTCGTTTTCCGAACTTTTAAAGCTTGATTTTAATAAAGAAGAGGATTTATTTTTTGCTGTGTTGCCTGAGCCTTTTAAATCAAGTGAGTATTTCAAGAGATCAGAAAAAGAAGAATTGTTATTTGCTTAAAATTGAATTATGAGAAAAGAAACAGTTGCTATTCGAACACAATCAAAGAGAAGTCACTTTAAAGAACATTCGGGACCAATTTACATGACAAGTAGTTATGCTTTTGAGGATGCTGAAGAAATGCGTGCCCTGTTCTCTGAAGAGAGAGAAGGTAATATTTACTCGCGATACTCCAACCCTAATACATCTGAGTTTGTTGAGAAAATGGTTCTTTTGGAAGGGGCGGAAGATGGTTGGGCTACGGCTTCAGGAATGGCGGCTATTTTTTCCACTTTTGGTGCTTTATTGGAGAAAGGAGATCATATTGTTTCTTGTCGTTCCGTTTTTGGTAGTACACATAAGTTACTTACAGAAATACTTCCCAAGTTCGGTATAAAAAACACCTATGTTGATTTTGATGATTATGAAGGGTTTCAAAAGAAAGTGAATGAAAATACCAAAATGATATACCTGGAAACACCATCAAATCCTGGACTTGATATTATAGACTTGTCTCGAGTGTCAAAAATTTGTAAATCGAAAGGTATTTTGCTTGTAGTAGATAATTGTTTTGCTACACCTATTATTCAGCAACCGATTAGACATGGAGCTGATATAGTTATTCATTCCGCAACCAAATACATTGATGGACAAGGAAGAAGTCTAGGAGGTGTAATTCTTGGTACGTCAAGTTTAATTCAAAAAATCCAAGCTTTTGCAAGGCATACAGGGCCTTGTTTAAGTCCATTTAATGCGTGGCTTTTATCAAAATCCCTGGAAACACTTGATGTTAGATTAGAAAGGCATTGTAAAAACGCCTTAGTTGTAGCAAGGTGGTTAGAAACAAAGAGTGAAGTAAATTGGGTAAAGTATCCGTTTTTAGAGTCCCATCCACAGTATGAATTAGCTAAAAAGCAAATGTCTCAAGGAGGGGGAATCATTACATTTGAAATAAAAGGAGGTATTAAAAAAGGTAAGCAATTTTTAGATCAGCTAAAAATGTTTTCACTTACGGCAAACCTAGGGGACACGCGTTCAATTGCAACTCATCCTGCTAGTACCACCCATTCAAAACTATCTAAAGAGGATCGGTTAGCAGTTGGAATTACAGATGGTTTGATAAGGTTATCTATTGGGTTGGAGCATACTGAAGATATTGTAATAGATTTAAATAAGGCATTCTCAAAAACGTAAACAAATTGTTAAAAAAAGGAAAGAAGTTCACCGATATTTATCGAGAATTTAGATTTTGAATTGAATAATTCCTTATATTAGTGGGCTTAAATTATACATTATGAACTTTATGAAGCTTAACCACTTTCTTTTGGTAGTATCTTTAATACTTTTTTTTAATGTTTCTGCTCAAGATAAATTGGAGTATGAAAAATCCTTAAATCCACTCTTGAAGGGGGAAGAATATCAAAATGAAGGAGAGTTCGAAAAGGCCTTAGAACAATTTAATAAAGTCTATGAGGGAGACTCTCTCTTTTTTAGGTATGCACTTCACATGAAAATGGCTAGTCTTGTTCAGCTTGAGAGATATGAAGAAGTAAAAGAAATTGGAGACAAGTATTGGTACTTTAGACATGAATTACCGACTGAATTTTACTTGAGTTATGGAACTGCTTTGGATAAGTTGGAAGAATATGATCAAGCACAAGAAATGTATACTTCAATTCTTGAAGAATTCCCAATTAATCATTCTTTATGGTACAATTATGGTGTTTCTTTATCACTTTCAGGAAAGCACCAAGAGGCTTACGAAACGTTTAAGAAAACTGTGGCTATTAATCCTTTTTATGACCGAGTTCATCTTGCCTTAGCAAATATGGCTGTTAATGAGCAACAAACAACTAAAGCTCTAATGGCGTTAGGAATGTATATGTGGTTGTCTGTGGATAAAAGAAATAATTTTCAGCAGTTGAGATATGGGAATTACTTGGCGAGCTCAAAATATTGGACAGCAGAGGATTTTGAAGGTTCAAATAATGTTGATTTAGGGAGTAATTCTGATTATTCTTCAATTGATCAAATCGTGCATAATTATGTTGGTCTTCGAGATAAATATAAGACACCCAGTAAATTGGACTTTGCTTTTATTAATCAATGTCATATAATCTTTACTCAATTGGAAGGAATGAATGGAGATGAGGACGATTTTTGGTATAACACCTATGCAGAGTTCTTTGGTAAGATGTTGAAGGAAAAGCAATTTGCAGGATACTCCTACTTGATTTGTAATTATGTTGAGAATGAAAAAACAGCAAAAACGGTAAAAAAGAAAAAGAAAGATGCACTAGAATTTTTTAGTTGGGGGAAAACAAATCTTGACGAGATTAAACGTATGGTCAATTTGGATTTTATTGGTTTTGGTAAAACAAAAGTAACAAGAAACGAAGACTCACATTTAATTGAGATTGTTGGAGATTATGAACTTAATCAATCTTCTGGTAATTTAATCGGTGATATTACAGTGATTTCTGAAAATGGGAGAAAAACGGCAATTGGAACCTACAATAAAAACGGGAATAAGGAAGGTGAGTGGAAATACTATTACCCGAATGGATATTTAAGGGAGATTGAAGTTTTGGATGATGGTGCCCCCGTGGATACGAATTTCTCATATTATGATAATGGATTACTGCGATTAAAAATACCATATAAGGATGGTAAAATCGATGGAGATGTATTGTTTTATAGAAATGAAATTTTATATCGATCATTACCTTATACTGCTGGAGAAATGAAAGAAGGGGAGTTTAAAGAATTCCATGCAATCGGTAGTGTTGATTTTAGTTATACTTTGAAAGATGGAAAGTCTCATGGTCCATTCAAATCTTATTTTGATTCGGGAGAGTTATATAGAGAAGGAAGCTTTAGTGAAGGTAATCTTGAAGGCGAACGTATCACATACTATAGGTCTGGAGAAATTAGCGTCAAGGAGAACTTTGAAGAAGACTTAAATCAAGGAAAGTATCTAAGTTATTATCAAGATGGTCAATTGGAAGCTGAGGGCTCTTTTGATGAAGGTAATAAAGTTGGAGAATGGGTCTTTTATTTTGAGAATGGTAATAAAAGAAAAGTTCAGAACTTTGATGAAAATGGGAAAGAAAATGGTGTTGAGGAATTGTACACTAAGAACGGATGGAAGTTGTCAGAGCATACTTTTAATAAAGGCGTTGTAGATTCTTATGTGTTTTACGATGAAAATGGTGAAGTTATCTCAAAAGGAAATCGTAAAGGAGGCGAATTAGAGTACAAAAGCTATTTTGAAAATGGTAATGTAAGTGCTGAAGGGAACTATAATAAAACGGGTAAACATGGTGCTTGGAAATACTATGATTATAATGGAACTTTAGAAACGACTACACAGTATGAGGACGGAGTATCAAAAGGAACTTATAAAGATTACTTCGTAAACGGTAATGTAGAAATTGAATATGAATTCAATGATGAAGGTGACTCAGAAGGTTATTACCAAAACTATTACAGAAATGGAAATCTATATAGACAAGGGTTTTTGAAGGATGGTAATATGGACGGTCCATGGAGAGATTATTACAGAAACTCTGATCTTGCTCAAGAATATTTCTATAGTGATAATCAAAAAACAGGATTTCACAATGAATATGCGAACAATGGTGACCAGGAAATTGCTGGATATTACGAGTCGGGATTAAGAAAATTCATGATCTATTATGATACTGCTGGAGTTGCATTTGACACTGTTTATCAATTACCAGGTAAGAGAAAGGTAGAGCTTAAAAGATGTGCAGAATGTCCTGTATTTATGGTTGTAGATGTTTTAAATAATATTTATCATGGTACTCAAACTTTTACGCATCCAAATGGTCAGTTAAGTGGTGAAGGTGAAGTCTTCAATAATAATAAAAATGGATTATGGAAAACATATCATCCAAATGGTGAATTATCTACTGAAGGAAAGTATGTATACGGTGATAAAGAGGGAGTATGGAAATATTATAATGTTTACGGAATAATGACAGCTGAAGTAAATTATAAAAACGGTAAGCGTCACGGTACAAGAAAAACATTTGATGAAGATGGTAATGTTGATTTTGAAGCGAACTACTATTATGGTGATTTACATGGAGAAGCTATTTATTATGTTGGTAATAAAGCGGATTCTAAAAGAGAATATAACTATGGACACATTGTTTCTTATTCTTATACAAAGAATGGAAAAGAGGTGAATATTGAAATGAAGAATGAAACTGCCGAGGTTCAAACATTTTGGAGTAACGGTAAATTAGCTAGAGATTTTAATATTGAGCGTGGTTGGTTCCAAGGACCATACAAAACTTACTATCAAAATGGACAACTTGAAAATGAACAAACTTATGTGAACGACCGCAGAGAAGGATCTTCCATTACTTATTATCCGAATGGAAAGTTAAAATCAGAAGGAAATTATGTTGATGGTGAAGTTGAAGGAGAATATAAAGTGTATTATCCATCTGGAAAAGTGAAAGAACTATTCAATTATGAAAATGGAGAGTTAGAAGGCTGGTCATATTATTACAACAAAGACGGTAGTATTAAAATGAAAATTTACTACGTAAACAGTAATGAAATACAAGTTGAAAATGATTAAAATTCCATTTCTTATTCTACTTATCTTTGCCACTTTTACGAGTTTGGCTCAAAAACCTGAAGACTATAAACATCTACTAGATAAATATAAGGATAAAGATTATGTTGTTCTTGATGACAAAACAACTGTTGAGATTACAAGCAATAAGGATAAAGGAGTTGAAATCATTAAAAAGGAAAATATACGTATTTATCTAACCTCAGATGATGCTGCCTTATTTAAAAAAGATCGCGTACGTTCTTCTTATTTTGAAAAAACGTTAAACATTGAAGCATTCGCGCTAAATAAGAAAGGAAGCAGGTATAAAAAATCAAAAGTAAAGGATTTTGAAACAAAAGAAACAATTAGTAATAACGTTTTTTATGATGACATTTCGGTTACTAATTTTGAATACGAAGGATTAAAAAAAGAAAGCATTATTAATCTATCGTATGAAGTTGAATTGACAGATCCTCACTTGGCTATATCTCAAATTTTCGGCTCGAATTATCCACTTTTAAATAAGTCATTGACTGTTGAAGTGGACAACTCAATTGATATAGCAATCAGTTATTTTAACATGGAGCAGGATGACGTGCTGTTCACAAAAGAGGAAGGCAGAAATTCTACGATCTATTCTTGGACCCAAAAAGATTATGATTTGATTAAGCTTGAACCATCAAGTTTAAGCGTTAGATACTTTTTGCCGCATATTGTCGTAAGAATAAGAAGTTATATAGACTCTGATGGAAATACTGTCAATGTTCTCAGAGACGTGCGAGACCTTCATAATTGGTATAAATCATTCTTGAATGAAGTTACTTGTGACAATGAAGAGGAACTGACAAAAGTTTTAGAAAAACTTGACTTGTCAGAATTATCAGAAAAACAAAAAGTTAAAAAAGTATTCGAGTGGGTACAAAATAACATAAAATACATTGCTATCGAAGATGGACTGGGAGGATTTATTCCGAGAAATCCAGATTTAGTTATGAATCGCCGATATGGTGATTGTAAGGATATGGCAACGCTAATTGTACAAATGCTTTCAATGTTAGACATAGAGGCGCATAAAGTTTGGATTGGAACTGATGAAATACCATATACATATCGTGAGCTCCCATCACCTTTGGTTGATAATCATATGATTGCAGCATATTACGATAAAGAAGAAAATGAATATATTTATTTGGATGGCACTGACTCTAAAGTGACATTTGGTTTTCCAACACAGTTTATTCAAGGTAAAGAAGCCTTAATTCACAAAGGAGACACTTTTGAAATAAGAGAAGTGCCAATCGTTCCTTCAATTAAAAATAAATTAGTTGATAGTGTCGATTTAAAAATTAAGGATAATATGTTAGTAGGTGCCGGTAACCTGACTATGACAGGATACTACGCAGGTGATTTCAAGCACCACTTGAGTAGTGTTAAAACGGAAGAATCTAAAAAGAATCAAGTAAAAGTAATTACAAAAAAAGGAAGTAATAAATACAAACTAACGGATTATAAAATCAAAGTAGATGAGACTTCACTAAGTTATGACTATAGATTTGAACTTTCAGATTATATCTTTAAAAATGAGGGTGAGATCTATATTAACCTTAATCTAGATCCATTAGAATCATTTTTCAACCCTTATACTGAAGATCGAGAGTTAGATGTTAAAGAAAGATACTGTAGCAATACCAATTATTATTTTAATCTCACTATCCCAGAAGGGTATGAAGTAGATTATTTACCAGAGAATGTAGTGATAAAAAATAAAGATTACGATGTCAGAATCACTTATGAACTCGTGAATGAAAATTTATTAAGCTACTCTTTAGAGATTGATCTGAACTATTTAGTGATGGATCAAGAACGAGTTTCAGAAATATATGAAATGGGTAAAACCCTAAAAAAAGCATATAACGAAAGTATTATACTTAAAAAAATTAACCATGAAAAAAATTAACCTATTTATAGTTTTTATTTTATTCACATCAACATTTTTTACTTTTGGTCAGCTTGAGCATGCTGATTATGACTGGGAAGGGGATCCTGAACTTTCAAATATCGAATCAAATGATACGAACGTAGCTTTTGTTTACCTAAAAAAGTATGAAAGCATTGAATTTATGGATACGGATGAGGGCTTTAAGGAGTTTGTACTTATTCACACCAAAGTAAAACTTTTCACAGACCGAGGTATTGAAGGATTTAATAAAGTTTATCTGCCAGTTTATGGTGAAGATAAATTTTTAATTGAAAAAGCAAGAGTAATAAACAGTAAAGGAGAAATCATTAACCTCAAGGAAAGCGATATAAAAGAAGGAGTTGATGAAGAGAGTCAAAGAAAATATCGATATTTTGCATTTGAAGGTATTGATATAAACGCCGAAATTGAGTACGTCTATATGTTTAAGAGAAGTCCAGAATTAACAGGGCAATTAAAAGATATTCAGACCAATTCCAAAATCATTAATTACTCATTTGAAATTATTTGTCCTCAGCGTTTAGTAATTGATTTTAAAACCTATAATACAGATTTGGAATTTCAATATGACTCTACTTTAATCGAGAGTGATGAAAAAAATCGTTGGTATTTAGAAGTTGATAGCATCGAAGGTTTACCAAAACAAAGGTCTTCAGCATATAGCGCAGAATTAATGTTTTTTGGGTATAAATTGAGTAAGAACTATTACAATAACTCATCAGATCTTTTTTCTTATGGTGAGCTTTCGAAAATGATATACTCTAGTTTGTATGAAAACTTATCTAAAAAGGAAAATAAATTCATAAAGAAACTAAGTAAAAAAATCGACTATGCTGATGATGCATCTGAATTTGATAAAATTAGAGCTATCGAAGAGTTTGTGAAATCGCACGCCCGAGTGATAGATGCTAATTTTAATAATGAGGTTACTTTAGAGGACTTATGGGAAGCTAAAATTTTAAATGAGGCTTATGCCATGCGTCTCTTATTAAGTCTGTTCGAACATCATGAAATCAATTGTCAAGCAGCCCTTACTTCGAATAGATATGATTATAAGTTTGATGGAGAATTTGAACTTTGGAGTTTTGCTGATAAGTATGTGTTATACTTCCCCGATATTGATGCGTATTCCACGCCAGAAAATTTTGATAGATTAGGGCAAATGAATTATAACCTTTTCCATAATAATGGTTTGTTTATAAAAGTAGTAGATTTAGCTGGGGAAAAATTTGGTGTCGGAAATGTTGATTTTATACCTAAAAACGACTACAAAAAGTCGGGAGATAGCCTTGTAGTTAATGTTGATTTGAAAAACCAATCATTCGTTGACGTTAAGCTTGATGTTTACCACAGTCTTAATGGCTATAAAGCGGAATATATTCAACCTTATTTCCATGAAATTAGTGATGAAGAGGATGCAAAAGAGTTGAAAGAATCACTTATCAATTTTTTAGACTCCGATGGTGAGGTAGAGGATATGGAGGTTGAAAATTTAAATATTGAAAATTATGGTTTAAAACCTTTGTGCTCTACTGGAACGTTAATTTCTAATAAGTTTTTTGAAAAGGCGAGAGATAATTATCTTTTTAAGGTGGGTGAATTGATTGGGCCACAAGCTGAAATGTATAGTGAAACAGAAAGAGAATTACCAATAGAGGAAGCTTTTGCTAGACATTATGATAGAACCATTACTTTTACCGTTCCTGAGGGATATACAGTGAGTAAATTAGAAGGATTGAATTTGCACGAATTCTATGAGAATGAAGAAGGAGAAAGAATAATGGAATTTAAATCTGTTTATGAGAAAAATAGAGATGAGATTACCGTTCATATTTCAGAGTACTATACTGAGGTACATTATCCTTTGGATATCTATAAAGATTATCAACGTGTAATAAATGCTGCAGCTGACTTCAACAAGGTAGTAGTGATTTTTGAAAAACAATAATTTCCCTTATTCACTTTAGGGTTTACATCATACGTGAAACTTTTTTATCTTAGCGAAAAAGATAAAAATGGTACTTGATATTTCAAATAAAAACGGTGTAGCAATTTTAAAGTTCAATCGTCCAGATAAATTTAATAGCTTCAATCAAAAGCTTGCATTTGAGGTTCAGAAGGCTTTAGATGATTGCGAGAAAGATGATAATGTTCGCGCGATAGTTTTAACGGGCGAAGGAAAAGCATTTTGTGCAGGTCAAGATTTAGCGGAAGCTACTGATCCAAACGGTCCTCCACTACAGTCTATTGTAGGAAAACATTACAATCCAATAATAGAAAGAATTCGCGCTATAGAAAAGCCAATAATAGCTGCTGTGAATGGCGTTGCCGCAGGAGCAGGCGCAAACATTGCTTTGGCATGTGATATCGTAATTGCTAAAAATTCTGCCAAATTTATTCAGGCTTTCTCTGCCATTGGGTTGATTCCAGATTCAGGAGGAACATTCTTTTTACCAAGATTAGTTGGTGTTCAAAAAGCATTGTCTTTAATGATGACAGGAGACAAGGTCAGTGCTGAGGAAGCCGAAGCAATGAATATGATCTATAAATCGGTAGAAGACGATGATTTTGAAGAGTTTATTGAGAACTTTGCGAATAGGATGGCTAAGATGCCAACAAAAGGTTTTGGTTTGACTAAAAGGGCAGTTAATGAATCATTCAATAACTCGCTAACTGAACAATTATCGCTTGAGGAAGAGCTTCAAACAGTGGCAGGGGGATCTCATGATTTTAAAGAAGGTACGCAAGCATTTTTAGAAAAAAGAAAACCAAATTTTAAAGGAAATTAAAAAATGGAAAAAGAAACGATAGGTGTTCTCGGTTCAGGGACAATGGGAAGAGGAATTGCACAAGTTGCAGCTCAAAATGGACATAATGTTGTTCTCGTAGATATTAATGAAGAGGCTCTAAAGACAGCTTCTAATAGTTTACGAAAAATAATGGAACGCCTTGTTGAAAAAGGAAAATGGGAACAAGATTTTGCAGATAAAACTTTTGGTAGAATAAAATTCTCTCAATCAGTTAATGATTTTAAGGACTGCTCAATTGTTATTGAGGCCATTGTTGAAAATTTAGATGTGAAACATAAAGTATTTAGAGACTTGGAAAGTATAGTTTCTAATCATTGCATTTTAGCCTCAAATACATCTTCACTCTCTATTGCATCGATTGGTGCTGTGTTGCAAAATCCAGACCGCGTTATTGGAATACATTTCTTCAACCCAGCTCCACTGATGCCGTTAGTTGAGATTGTTCCAGCTGTACAAACAATAGATGATACAGTGAATAGAGCGAAAAAGCTAATTGATGGTTGGAACAAAGTGACTGTTTTGGCAAAAGACACACCTGGTTTTATTGTGAATCGTGTGGCCAGACCATTCTATGGAGAAGCTTTACGAATCTATGAAGAGGGGATTGCAGATTTTGCTACAATTGATTGGGCTATGACTGAATTGGGTGGCTTTAGAATGGGGCCTTTTACATTGATGGATTACATTGGGAACGATGTAAACTACGCAGTAACTGAATCAGTGTTTAAGTCATTTTATTATGATCCGAGATATAAACCTTCATTTACACAGAAAAGACACTCAGAGGCTGGTTATTTAGGTCGTAAATCGGGAAGAGGATATTTCGACTACTCTGAAAATGCTGTAAAAATTGAGCCAAATAAAGATTCCGCTTTAGGTGAGCAAATCAAAAACCGTATTTTGGTAATGTTATTCAATGAAGCAATTGATGCTTTGTTCTTAAATATCGCAAGTAAAGAGGACATAGATTTGGCTATGACAAAAGGAGTAAATTATCCTAAAGGACTTTTACAGTGGTCCGAAGAGATTGGTCTAGAAAAAGTATTGAATCAACTAGAAGGTTTGTTTCACGAATACGGCGAAGATAGATATCGACCAAGTCCTCTATTAAGAAGAATGGTACGTGATAAAAAATCATTTTAAGTCATAAGTTTTGTAAATGAAAAAAGAGGAATTCAGCTGAATTCCTCTTTTTATGACTATATGGTTTTAACTAAAATTTCAATGCTAAACCTCCTTGTAATCTAGAAGATCTACCTTGGCCTACCTCAGCAAAGACTCCTAGCTTATCATTGAAATAATAACGAATTCCAGCATGAACTTCTCCTATAAAAAGAACACCTACATCACCGCTAACATTACTCCCCGGTTTAGGAATTGCAAATGAAGGTCCTGCTCCAAGAGCCAAACCAGCATATACATCCATTTGCTCAGCAAATGAACCACCTGTTTTGTCAGCAATTAATTGAAGAAAGTGGAAGTTACCGATCATACCTAAGGGAATTCCTATATTGCTCCAATTTGACGCGAAAACGTTGCCAAATCCTGGCGCAGAACCTAAAGAACCAGAAAATGTAGCCCCTGCTGTAAAACCTAAACCAACATATTCGTGGATTCCAAACTCTCCTTGAACGCCAACATTAAAACCGAAAGGATTGTAAGTACCTTTTACGCCAACGTTATTTTCTGTGAAGAATGTAGGATAATTAGAAAACCCAACCCCTACTAAAAATGCTTTACTTCCTTTCCCTCCAAAAGCTTGAGCATTTGATTGATTTGGTATGGTTAAAACCAATGATAATGCGAATAATATAATAAGTGATTTTTTCATAATAATGTATCTATTTTAGTTTCAAAAATATAATACAAATATATCGAAATTTAAAACTTTATAAGCGTGAAACTTAAGAATAAAAATAATTTCTCGCTAAATGTTATTTTAACTTTTGAAGTAGACTACTGGCCTCTTTAGCATAAAATTTATTTTCCGAAGCGATTTGTTGAAGTAATTGTTTTGCTTTTTCTAGTTCAGTCATTTCAATGAGAGCTTTTGCTTTAAACCAAATTGCTTCTTGTCTGAAATTACCGAACTCCAAATTATATGATTTTTCGAAATGAGTAATGGCTTTTTCGTACTGACCAAGATTGTAATAGCACAACCCCCCATAAAAATGCGCATTTATATCATCCTCATAGGTTGTTAGTATAACATTACACCTTTTTAAGGCTTTTTTGTAGTTCGATTTTTCAAAATACGACATGGTTTCATCGAGATAATCTACATAAGATATGTCAATATCTTTCCATACAAAGTCTTCCTGATCTTCACTTTCATAATATTCTTGATCGGCAGGTGTTCCCGCTGGTACAAGTTTCCTCTTTTTTATAGGAGCATCTCTGAATTTTCTGTAATCGATTAATTTGAAATCGTGCAAGTAAAACTCATCAACGAAGTGATAAACCAATGTATTTCTATTTTCCTCAACCGGAATATTACTCTGAACTTCAGGAGATATAGTTACAGTCACTTGATCTATTGGAGTATTTTGTATCGTATCAGATTTATCTGAATCAGAAGTAGAAGCAATTCGTTTTAAACTACTCGGTTGAACTTCTTTTTCTTTTGAAATAGTTTCTAAACTATTTATTACTTTATCTTCTTCACTAGTACTATGTTCAATTGCGTCTATAGGTATTATTGTATTAGGTTGTCTATTCTCTTTTACTTCCACAAGTTGAGTTTCATCGTGTTGATTCGAAGTATAAGTAAAGGTTAATATAACACCACTAACTATGAAGAAAAGAGTGAAAAATAAGATTGTACTGGATGACCAAACAGAAGAATTGTATTTAGACTGAAACATTTCGTCCAGACTACTCATTTCTTCAATTGGAATACCACTATCTGTCCATCCGTCTATTGCGTCACTATCAAAATCATCAGATAATGACTTCTCTTCAATGTCATGGGTGTTTTTCTTTTTTTGATAAGAAGAAATCTCATCACGAGATAAAGAACCTCTATGACCAAAAATTCTATTAAGCAGATTTAAAATTATCATTTTTCTCTAATTTCAGTTTTAAATTACGCTTTCCATTTTGAATTGCGCTTTTCACCTTTTTAATGGGTAAGTTCATATTTTTACTTATCTCTTGATATGATTGTCGTTTAAAATAGAATAGTCGAACAGCAGTTTTCTGTTCCTCTTTCAAGTTTTCCACCGCTTCTTCCAAGGTGCTATATTTTTCTTCTTCCAGAAACTTAGTATTTATTTCTTCTGGTGCAGCATGAATGCGTTCGTCAATTTCTTGAGAAGGAATATTTTTCTTTCTTAATCGCATTAGACAAGCATTTTTGGTTGTCATATAAAGCCACGATTTGAAATGTTCAACTGTATGTTTTTGTAACTTTTGTGGTAAAACCTCAAACAACTCCATTACAGTATCTTCTGCTTCCTCTTTGTTTTTAAGGTATTTCAAACATGTCCCCATCATTAAATGACCAAAACGCAAATATATTTCACTCAATAATTCGTTCGAAGAATTGTCTTTAAAGTAAGATGCCAGTTCGTTATCACTGATTTTTTGATATTTGCGTTTACTTCTCTTCATTCATATGTTATGATGCGTGATTATGGAAAATTCCATAAAATGTTTTTTAAAGTTAATAGAATTTAACTTTTGCTTAAGTAAATTATCACTTTTGAAATGAACATTTAGAGTAAAATTGTGTTATATAGATAGAAGTTGAATCAGTATAGTTTCAAAAGTTGCTTTTACTCATAATTTCTGTTGATTTTATGACCAAATTGTAAATATTTTTGTATATTAAAGGTAAATAAAAATACGATTACTGATGGGTAAAAAAGATATCTTAGAGAAGAAGATTTTGGTTTTGACGAATAAGCTTCGAGATGAAAAACCAATGGTTTATAAGCATTTGATGGAAAATCCTCAAACGCTTCCAGATAAGGAAAATGAAGAGGAGTTCATTAATGCCCTTCAGAAGTACGAAAAACATCTGGAGAATCTATTGAATACATAATTTGTAATTAATAAACACAAACATATATAAAATGAAAACGTACAAAAAGTTAGGTTTCGATTCAGAAGAAACCAAAGATGTGGTAGAAAATTTAAACAAACTATTAGCAAATTTACATGTTCATTATCAAAAATTGAGAAATTATCATTGGAACGTAGAAGGGCCTGATTTTTTTGATATCCATGAAACATTTGAAGAAGAATACAATGAAGTGAAATTAGAAATAGATGAAATCGCTGAAAGAATTCGTGTTTTTGGCAAAACACCTTATAGCACGCTTTCAAAGTATTTAGAAGTTTCGGAGATTAAAGAAACTGGAACGGATTTAAAAGCGGATGAAATGGTTAAAGAAATTTTGAGAGACTTTGAAATATTATTGTCTTTTATGGTTGATTCTGTTGAAGCATCAGAGAAGATTGGTGATATATCGACTAACGATTTAGTCACTGGATTTATGAAAAGAAGAGAGAAGAAGCACTGGATGCTCACTGCTTTCTCGAAGAAGTAAAAGTGATTGAAATAGAAGTATTGGAGACTGTCAATTTTGGCAGTCTCTTTTTTTATTCTACTAGGTTTTTTCTGTAGACTTCATTGAGAACTTCAAGTGCATAATCCACTTCTTCCATTTTAGTGTACCTGGAAAATGAAAAGCGAACATTTGGTTTGGATACATCTGCAGCAATCCCTTCTAATACATGTGACCCTTTGTTCGATCCTGATGTACAAGCTGAGCCGCCTGAGCAAGCTACACCTTTTAAGTCAAGGGTGAATAACAACATAGATGCTTTAGACGTTTTTGGTAGACAAACGTTGAGCACAGTATATAGACTGTTCTCTGGAGTTATATCCCCATGAAAGTCAACCTCTTTAAAACTTGATCTTAAAGAATTAATCATATGAGTTTTTAAAGACTGAACTTGCTTTTGATGGTCCTTTAAACCTGAATAGGCTAATTCCATGGCTTTCGCTAATCCGATAATACCATAGAGATTTTCTGTGCCCCCCCTCATTCCTCTTTCTTGTGAACCACCGTGAATGAAAGGTGTGTTTTTAAGTTTATTATTGACATATAAGAAACCAACGCCTTTTGGACCATGAAATTTATGAGCAGCACAAGTTATGAAATCTATATCGAGTGCCTCCAAATCAAACGTGTAATGTCCCATGGTTTGAACGGTGTCAGAATGAAAATAAGCGTTATGCTTACGACATAATTTACTCACTTTATTAAGGGGTAATAAATTCCCTATTTCATTATTACCATGCATCAAAGAAACGATTGTTTTCTTTTCAGATTTGGTTAATAACTCTTCTAGATGATTTAAATCTACATGCCCATTTTCAGTGAGTTTGACTAGATCTAATTCAATTTTAGATTTATTACAAATATGTTCAGCGGTATGAATGATAGCATGGTGTTCGATTGACGAAGTAATGATGCGTTGTACTCCTAAATCTGAAATAGCACAATTTAGAGCCATGTTATCGGCTTCTGTTCCTCCAGAAGTGAAAATAATTTCAGATGGTTTTGAATGAATTAATTCAGCTACTTTTCGCCGTGCAGTTTCTATAGCTGCTTTCGTTTGTCTGCCATAAAAATGGGTTGAGGAAGGATTCCCAAACTCATTTTTTAAATAGGGTACCATTGCGTCAAAAACTTCTGGCGCAAGAGGTGTGGTTGCTGCGTTATCTAAATATACCTTCATACCTTAAAATTACTGAGGAAACATTATTCCGTTTCTTAAACAGAGTCTAAAGTTCAGTAAAATATTTAATACTTAACTGTAGTTCCGTAAAAACGCTCTATAAAAGTTTGGTTTACTATTGAAATCCTGAATTAAATGATATTCTTTATTTCTGTCATAATATTATTTGCCAATTGATCTGCTTTTTCACCGCTTTCACTTTCGGCATAAATTCGAATAATAGGTTCAGTATTACTCTTTCTTAAGTGTACCCACTCTTTTTCAAAGTATATCTTTACTCCGTCAGTAGAGTCAACTTCTTGCTGGCTATATTTCTTAGCCATATCGAGTAAAACTTTGTCAACATTCACTTCCGGAGTAAGTTGAATTTTATTTTTTGAGATTGTGTATTTAGGATAACTATCTCTTAATTCACTTGCAGAAACATTCTTTTTCGCAAGCAATGTCAAAAATATAGCGATACCAACTAACGCATCACGACCATAATGGAGGTCTGGTAATATAACACCTCCGTTTCCTTCACCTCCGATAATAGCATTTACCTCTTTCATTTTAGCAACTACATTCACTTCTCCAACAGCAGATGCAAAGTATTGATAACCGTGTTTTTCTGTGACATCTCTCAATGCGCGAGTAGAGGATAAGTTTGAAACCGTTGCGCCGCCTTTTTGTGAAAGTACATAGTCTGCAACTGCAACGAGTGTATATTCTTCTCCAAACATGCTTCCGTCTTCACAAACCATCGCTAAACGATCAACATCTGGATCTACAGTAATACCTAAGTCTGCCTTTTTTTCTAAGATAGTTTCAGATAAATCAACTAGATGCGCAGGAAGTGGTTCTGGGTTGTGAGCAAACTCACCTGTCGGTTCACAATGAATACCATCTACGTTATCCACACCAAGAGCATGTAATAGCAGAGGAATAGCAATACCTCCAGTTGAATTAACGGCATCAACCACAATATGGAAATCTGCTTTTTTTATACTTTCTGTATCAACAAATGGTAATTTGATAACCGCATCAATGTGTTTCTGGATATAATCATTTTTATAACTAACCTTTCCCAATGAATCTACATCTGCATATTCAAAAGATTCTTTTTCAGCAATATCAAGAACATCAAGTCCGTCTTGAGACGAAATAAATTCACCCTTTTCGTTTAGCAGTTTAAGTGCATTCCATTCTTTTGGATTATGACTAGCCGTCAAGATAATTCCACCATGCGCTTTTTCCATAGTAACCGCCATTTCAACTGTTGGAGTTGTAGATAATCCTAAATCAACAACATTGATACCTAAACTACGTAGTGATGCAATAACTATATCATTTACAATTGGACCAGAAATTCTAGCATCTCTACCAACCACAAGAGTTAATTTTTTTGCGTTATTTTTATCTTGTAGCCATGCACCAAATGCAGATGTGAATTTGACAATATCGATTGGAGAAAGGCCTTCGCCTACTTGGCCTCCAATTGTACCTCTTATTCCTGATATAGATTTAATTAATGTCACAGTTTTTTATTTTAATGTTTTTTGAAGCTTAATCATTTTTAAACAAGCAACAGCACACTCGATACCTTTATTACCATGTCTGCCTCCTGACCGATCTTCAGCTTGCTGCATAGTATTGTCAGTTAATACACCAAATATGACAGGTTTATTGTATTTTAATGAAACATCCTTCACTCCTTGTGCAACGCCATTACAAACAAAGTCGAAATGCTTTGTTTCACCTTGAATTACAGAGCCCAAGGCAATTACGCCGTCTATGTTACTGTTTTCAAGTAAAAACTGTGCACCTAGTGGAAGTTCAAAGGATCCTGGTGTCAAATGAACAAATATATTATCTGCTTTTACTCCGTGTTTTAGTAATGTCTCTTTAGCACCTTTCAATAAGTTAAAAGTAATAGAAGAGTTCCATTCAGAAACAACAATGCCGATTCTAAAATCGGCACCGTTTGGAATAGTTGATATATCGTATTTTGATAAATTTGTATTTGCTGTCGCCACTTTATTCTACAATTGAATTCTCAGCTCTAGAAATATATTTTTCAATACCTTTCTGACTAGAGAAAGTTAAGTATTTTTCTTTGATTTTTTTGTAGTATGACGCAGCTTTTTCAAAATCCCCAGCTTCTTCAGCATGTAAACCTGCTTTGAAATAAAACATGGGTGTTGTTACTTCATTCTCTTGTCTTTCAGCTGCTTTAACATACATGTTTACTGCATTTTCATATTCTCCCAACTCTGAATAACAGTCTCCTTGAGTACCAATCGCTAAAGTTTGCAAATAAGTATCTTCGATTTCAACACCTTCCAATTCTTTCAATGCAGCCTCATAATTACCTTGTTCAAAGTATAAGTTTCCTAAAGAATACTGAGCGATTTCACCACCACTATATCCATCGTATTCAGATGTTAAGTATTCAAACTCTTCAACTGCCATTTGAGTTGAGTCTTTTTCTAAGAAAAGGATACCCTTTGCAATTTCTGCTTTAGAGGCTTCTTCATTTGGACCAGATACAAAGTTCTGATAAGCCAAAACGATTAAAACTACAGCAGCAATTGCTCCAACAACATAAGTTGAATACTTAAGGAGTTTATTTCCTTTAAACTGTTCTATTAATTCTTCTTTCGTTAAATCTTCATTCATGTTTTTGCTTTTAGCGAATGCAAAAATAAGTTTTTTTTTTATGCTTAGCTAACAATTTTTCAACAGTCCGACTTTTAAATGTTGATAGCTTCAAGGTTCGAGGACTTAAAAGGTTAATTTTTTAGTTAGAATAGTAACTGATAATATTTAAAATGGGTTGCGTTTTCTAATATAAAAGCAACTAAAATATTTACCTTTGTAAGGTGAATAAAGAAATGTTTGTTGAGAAGATCGCATTGGTGAATTTTAAGAATTACCAAGAAGCAGAAATTAATCTTACGAGTGAGATTAACTGTTTTGTAGGGCCAAATGGTGCGGGTAAAACAAATGTATTAGACGCTGTGTACTACATGAGTATGTGTAAGTCCTACATGAATCCAATAGATAGTCAGAATATAAGGTTTGAAGAATCCTTTTTTGTGCTTCAAGGAACTTGGTGTAGGTCGGGTAAAAATGACAGCTTATATTGTGCCATTAAGAAGGGTAAAAAGAAAGTTTTCAAGAAAAATAAAGTGGTTTATGAAAAATTGGCTGAGCATATTGGTCAATTCCCAGCGGTTATGATTTCACCGTATGATAGGAATTTGATTTTGGAAGGAAGTGAGGTGCGAAGAAAGTGGATTGATGGAATCATTTCACAATTCAATAGAACATTTCTAGATCAATTGATTAAATACGGGAAAGTACTGGAACAGCGTAATGCTTTATTGAAGAATATGTTTTCTCATGGTTTTTTTGATCGAGAAGGGATAGAGGTATGGGATGAGCAATTAGTACGCTATGGTGAATTTGTCCATCAGGAAAGAAAAAAGTTTTTAGGTGATTTTATTCCAATTTTTGAAAAATATTATCAGTGGTTGTCCTCGAATAAAGAACAGGTGAATTTAGAGTATAAGTCGCAATTGTTAGAAGGAGATTTTCGTGAAATGCTAAAGCATGCAGAGAAACGAGACCAGCGTAAACAATATTCTACAGTTGGTATTCATAAAGACGATTTAGTATTTACAATTAATGAGCATCCGATCAAAAAGTTTGGTTCGCAAGGGCAACAGAAATCTTATCTCATTGCATTAAAACTAGCTCAATTTGAATGGCTTAATTTGAACTTGGGAATGAAACCAGTATTGTTATTGGATGATATTTTTGATAAATTAGATCATAATAGAGTAGAGAGATTGATGGAAATGGTAAGTAATCACGATTTTGGACAGGTTTTAATTACAGATACAGACATTGATCGTATTAAAAGTATCTTTCAAAATATTAATACACCTTTTAAAGCATTTAATGTAAATGATAATTCCATCGAAGAGTTTGAAACCAATAAACTAGAGATTCATGGATGATCGAAAAAGAAGCTCTGAAAACCAGGAGATAGGTAAGGTGATTGACCGAATGTTAAAAGCATACGGTTTAGACGGGAAGATGAAAGAGATGGATGTCATTAATGCTTGGGAGGAAATGATGGGGAAAGCTGTTGCAACAAGAACGGATAATATTTTTATAAAAAATAATGTGCTCCATTTAAAACTCAACTCTTCTGTAATGCGTGATGAACTGTTGTTTGGCAAACAAGTAATTATAGAAAGAGTGAATCAAAAGGCAGGTTTTCAGATTATTAACGATGTCTGGTTTCAATAGCTAAAGCTATATTCGTTTGCTGTATCTTTGGATTCCTAAATTGTTACTTTTTGATTGTTCTTTACTGAAACAGTCATAACTATTTTTCTTTATGATATACATTCGTTATATTTGAGTTATGAAAAATACAAAGCTACTCTTAGGAACTATATTGATGGCAAGTAGTACTTTATTTGCCCAAGAAACAAGTGAAACTGAAAACAATGTTCAGAAAGTACAAGGTAAGTACCTTGGAATATCAGAGYCAATGAGGGATTTACCTCAAATTTGGGATGATAGTGATTTAACTTTTGATAAAGATGCACATGACGAGGGTGATGTTCATGAAAATCGAAAAAGACCAGAAGCTGTCAATGACAATGCACTTCCAAAAGGGGAAGACCCAATAAGACAAAAAGCAATTGAGAAAAGTGGAGGTGAAATAACCTTTAAAGCTAATTTCAATGGACTTTCTGGGGCATTTCCGCCCGATCCATCTGGAGCTGCTAGTGACGATTATTATGTTCAAGCAGTAAATACAGCGTTTAAAATTTATAATAAAGATGGTTCATCTGCATCTGGTACATCAGCTTTAAACACACTATGGCCGGGATCAACTAATTCAGGTGATCCAATTGTTATGTGGGATAGACATGCGGAAAGATTTGTAATAACTCAATTTCAAACGGGATCAAATGAAATTCTTTTTGCGGTATCAACTTCTGCCGATCCTACTGACACTTATTATTTATATGAGTTTCAATTTCCGTCCTTTCCAGATTATCCAAAATATTCAGTTTGGTCAGATGGTTATTACATGACTTCTAATACTTATACGGAGAATGTTGTGGCATTTGAAAGAGAAAAAATGATAGCAGGGGATCCAACTGCATCAATGATATCCTTAAACCTACCGAGTTTTGCTACGCATTACGGCTTTAAGAGTGTACTTCCTGCTGATGCAGATGGAGATTTAGCTCCTTATGGCACTCCAATGCACTTATTCTTGTTCCAGGATGATTCGTGGAGTGGCGTTTCTGAAGATGTGATTAGAGTTTTGGAAATGTCTGTGGATTGGGATAACCCAGGAAGTTCTACCATTACAAATAAGCAAGATATTCCTACGGAACCATTTAACTCTGTTTTTACTACAAGTTGGAATGATATTACTCAAAAAGGTACTTCTCAAAAAATTGATGCTATTGCTTCAATATTTAATTACAGAGCTCAATATTTAAGATGGCCGGGTTATAATACGCTTATGTTATGTAATGTTGTAGACGTTGATAATAGTAATACAGCGGGTATACGTTGGTACGAACTCCGTCAAAGCGAAGATGGGGGGAATTGGGAAATAGAGCAGCAAAGTACATTTTCACCTGATGATGGCGCAAGCCGATTTATAGGTAGTGTTTCAATGGATTATAACGGTCATATTGCACTTGCATATTCAATTTCAGGACCAAATGATTATCCAGGATTGGCTGTTACAGGAAGATTCAATTGGTTTGCTCCAGGCGAAATGGGATTACCAGAAACGATTGCACAAGAAGGATTGTACTTCCAATCTGGAGGAAATAGATATGGAGATTACTCTCAAATGACTTTGGATCCGGATGGAGAGACATTTTGGTTTACTGGTGAATTCATTGGAAATAGTGGCTCGAGAAGAACGAAAATATTCTCATTTAGTTTGGATGATCAGGTTAGTACTGAAAACCACGGAGAATTGAAAGATCCTGAAATTAGTCTGAATCAAGATAATGACTTCATTTTTGTTGAAGGTGTTAATTTACCAGATGATGAAATGATGATGGTAGAGTTGTTCTCTGTTAGTGGTCAATTGATTGCAAAAAAAGAAGTGAAGGTTTTGAATGGAGAATTATCTACTTCATTTTCGAAATCTACACTAAACAGTGGTATTTACTTAACAAGAGTTGGGAAAGAAAACTTCCAAAGAGTTAAGAAGATTTCAATCACGAAATAGCCTAACTCATAAGTTAAAACATTAGAGGTTATTAAGAATACTAATATGAAACACATAATTTATACCCTGACAATATCAGTTTTGATGTTGTCAGGTTGTGGTTCTTCTAATAAAGTAGACAATCAATCTGCAGAAGAAACTCAAGCTGGTATGGAGTCGACTTACGTAATCGGACAGGTTCACATGGATAAAGATGGATGTGAAATATTCATCCTCACTGAGGGAAAAGAACAAGAAAAACTTTATCCAGTTGGATTAGCCGATATGTTTCGTGTAAACGAAGCTATATTGCAGTTTGAGTATGATTTAAGTAGAGCACCTTTGCCAGAAGGATGCGAAGATTGCCGAGCTGTAGTTTTGAGAAGTATTACGCGAGTAAAGAGATAGAATTCTTTTTTCTGTTGTTTATTTCCATTATTTCAAAGATTCTTACCATTTTTCCTATGTGTGATAAATGGTCTTATTATCTTTGTAAAAAATTCATAAATGAAGGTTTACAATAACATACTTGAGACAATAGGAAATACTCCTTTAGTAAGACTTAATAAACTTACGAAAGATGTTAAGGCAACTGTTTTAGCGAAAGTAGAAACAACCAATCCAGGAAATTCAGTAAAAGATAGAATGGCCGTAAAAATGGTCGAGGATGCTGAAAATGCAGGTTTAATCAAACCAGGTGGGACAATTATAGAAGGAACTTCGGGGAATACAGGTATGGGATTAGCTCTTGCATGTATTGTGAAAGGGTATAAGCTCGTTTGTGTACTCGCGGATAAACAAAGTAAGGAGAAAATAGATATTCTTCGTGCCGTTGGAGCAGAAGTTGTTGTTTGTCCTACAAATGTTTCTGCAGAAGATCCACGTTCATATTACTCAGTCTCTAAACGATTGGCGGAAGAAACTCCGAATTCCTGGTATGTAAACCAATACGATAACTTATCTAACCGTGTGGCTCATTACGAGCAAACGGGACCTGAAATATGGGAACAAACTGAAGGTAAGATCACACATTTCATAGTGGGAGTTGGTACTGGAGGAACCATCTCAGGAGTTGGAAAATATCTAAAAGAAAAGAACCCGGATATTAAAATTTGGGGTATCGATACTTATGGTTCTGTTTTCAAAAAATACCACGAAACGGGGGAATTCGATGAAAATGAAATTTACCCTTATATCACTGAAGGTATTGGTGAAGATATTTTACCAAAAAATGTTGATTTCAGTATAATTGATCGATTTGAAAAAGTAACCGATAAAGATGCTGCAGTTTATACACGTAAATTGGCTAGAGAAGAAGGTATTTTTGTTGGGAATTCAGCTGGATCGGCAATAAAAGGTGTTTTACAAATGGCAGATGACCTAAAAGAAGGTGATGTTGCTGTTGTTTTATTTCATGACCATGGAAGCCGTTATGTCGGAAAGATGTTTAACGATGAGTGGATGAAAGAAAGAGGCTTCTTAGAAGAACAACATAAAACCGCTAAAGATTTAATTGAAAACCATATCAATGAGCCATTGGTAACACTAGGAGTAGAGGAATTAGTTTCTCACGCCGTTGGAAAAATGAGAAACTTTAATATATCACAAATTCCGGTTACAAAAGATGGTGAATTCGTAGGGATGGTAGATGAAAAGGCATTAATTTCTCAGCTAATTGACAACCCACAATTTAAAGATGAGGTAATTGGGAAAATCATGAATCCTCCTTTACCTATAGTTTCTGGAAATACTTCGATTCAAGAATTGTCTAAAGTGATTTGTAAAGATGTTCCAGCGGTAATTGTGAAGCTGGATGATGATAAGCATCACATTGTCACTCGACATGATTTAATTGCTGCAATCGGATAGTTCGCATGCTCTATAAAGATCAAATTGGCGATGAAGTAGAAATAAAGGAGCAGCCAAAAAGGATTGTTTCTTTAGTTCCCTCTCAAACAGAGTTGCTTTTTGATTTAGGTTTAGATGATAGAGTCATTGGAATCACAAAATTTTGTGTCCATCCTGAGGAATGGTTTAGGTCAAAAAACCGTATCGGTGGAACAAAAGATGTTGACATTGATGCTGTGAAGTCCCTTAATCCTGATTTAATAATTGGTAACAAAGAGGAGAATACTTTAAAAGATATTAAAGCACTTCGTAAAATCGCCCCTGTTTGGATAAGCAATGTAAATGATTTAGAGCGAAGCATTAAGATGATCGAAAGCATAGGTGAAGTTTGTAATGTTTCTCCTAAGGCAAGTGAAATCTCTAAGCAAATTATTGATAATTTCAACTTTTTAGATTCGGATATAAAAGGAAAGTCGGTGCTATATTTTATATGGAAAAAACCATATATGGTGGCAGCTAAAGATACTTTTATTGATTCTATTTTGACGAATCAACTTGGTCTGAAGAATGTAATGTCCGATGAGAAAAGATATCCCAATATTGAATTAACTGATGTTAAAAATTCTCCAGATTATGTGTTTTTAAGTTCGGAACCTTACCCTTTTAAAGAGAAACACAAAGAAGAAATAAGTGAAATTTTTCCAAATGCAAAAGTTGTTCTGGTTGATGGTGAATACTTTTCGTGGTATGGATCGAGATTGATAAAAGCTCCAGCGTATTTTAAGGAATTATGTGAAAAGCTTTAACAAAACCCTGAGCAAAGTAATCTTAGTCTTCTAAAATTTCATTAAAAACTTCATCAATTCGATTGATGCGGTCTTGTTATCTTCAAAACGCATCTCTCCAGTAACTCTTATTTTATCATCGGAAGTCAACTCCGTATGAATATCAAAATACTCTAAGTCGTTGAACAGTTTCTTAGAGTATAAGACAGGAGGAAACATCTGAGCAAATTGAGCAATGATACCTTTTCCTTCAATCATTAATGTTGCAGCTGGGTTGCCTCTTAAACGGGGAAGGGGGGCGCCTTCTACTTTGTTTATCACAATGTTTTCTGTGACACCAATCCAAATTTCCTTATTTGTAATTTGTTTGAAGTAATAATCAATCTCCCCAATTCTTATTTTATTTGTATCTAATCGCTCCACTTTTTTATTGTTGGTAGAGAGGCTATCAATCTCATCAACTATATCTATCGCTTTGTTAAACCTGAAAATTCCATCGAATTTTGGTAGAAATGCTGTGGAGCCATCTAGATTATCGATCATAAAACCATAAATAAATACCTGCTGTGAAACAACATGTGGTAATTTGACATCGAAATCCTCTAAAAGCACATCAATATAACTATAAACACTATCCGGTAATTGTCCTGCTTGAACTTCCAAAAACAATTCTTTTTCGGGAGAAGTCATGGAGTAATGCTTTACGCTATCGTATGATATCGTCGGGTTTTTCGAACCTATTCCCTCAAAAGAAATAGTGGATTTATCTATAAATGCTTCTATACTTAAGTCTTGTACGTAAGCTTGATTTGAACCTGCGAAGAATAAGTGAAAAAGACTCTTTTTCTGAGAACTTGACAGAGCAATTTTGGCTTTTAATTTATCCTTATTAGGAAGTAAGAGGTCTGCAGCATATAATTCGTAATAACTTATAGCTTGTTGAGAAGCATTCTTTGGTAAGAGTAGAATGCAACCCACTTCATCGTTAAATGTTTTGACAACATTAGGCTTATCTACTTTAAATTCAGCAAATGCATTTTTGTCTTTTAGTTTAAATAAAAAACCTGTAACTGATTCATTTTCCCAAGCATCCTGAAAAATAAATATATTCTGAGAGATATCTATTCCAGTGCTTGGGATTTCAATATCCTGTTTATTGAACTTAAGTTGTTCAAATTCATTTTTTGATAACTCTGAAGAATAAAGAGCATCGAATATAACTCGTTTGAAAATTTGACGGTTATTCACTTTCACTACTGTGTTAACGCCAGAAGGTAAGTGATTGATCAAGGAGCTATCAGAGGATGTGTTTAATAGTGATACAATCCACACAGAAGACCAGAAAATAGTCAATAATAATAGGCTGTAGACAACCTTTTTTGCTGTTGATAAAGTGTTCAATCTATAGTATCTTATTCAAATTCATTATCTTTGTAGACAACTAAAACAAATGTAATCAAATCATATTCAAATTGAATGGTTAACATTTGTTTTTTTATACATTAATTGTCATTAAATCAAGAGAGAAGAGTGAAAAAACTCAATTTAAGAATTTTTAAATTATTCGGTTGGAAAATTGATCCTTCCAGTCCTGATGGTGTTAAAAAGGCTATTGTTGCGGTTGGTCCTCATACCAGTAATATGGATTTTATCATTGGTAAAATGGCATTTAATACTTATGGTGTTAAAGCCAGATTTTTAATAAAAAAGGAACTCTTTTTTCCTCCTTTAGGTTGGATTCTTAAAGCACTTGGTGGCATTCCTGTCAGTAGAGACAAGAACAATAATTTTACGGAACAGGCAAAAGAGTATTTTGATAAGAACGAATCTATGTTTATGGTGTTTACGCCAGAAGGTACGCGGGGGTATAATCCAAATTGGAAAAAGGGATTTTATTATATCGCAATAAAAGCAAAAGTTCCTATATATCTGGCATACATAGATTATGCTAATAAAAGAGGTGGGTTTTTGGAATTATTTGAGCCTACTGGGGATATAGAAAAAGATTTGAAATACATTAAAAATCGACTAAGTCAGTTTAAAGGAAAATATCCTGAAAAAGGAATTAAACCTGTAGACGAAGAGTAATTCACTATTTTGAATGCAAGCCGCACTCTTTTGCCGATTGCTCCCACCACCATCTACCAGCTCGAAAATCCTCGCCCTGATCAATCGCTCTTGTACATGGCATACACCCAATACTGGGGAATCCTTTTTTGTGAAGTGGGTTAGTTGGAATGCCATTATCTGTTAAATACTGCATTGTTTCCTCCCATGACCAGTCGAGAATCGGATGTATTTTGATAATGTCGAAATGTGAATCATATTCAATTTGTGAAAGATCGCTTCTGTTGTCAGACTGCTCAGACCTTAATCCTGTGATCCATATTTTTTTGCCTTCCAGTGCCTTTTTTAACGGAATGACCTTGCGAACTCCACAACAGCTTTTTCTATTTTCTATCGAGTCGTAGAATCCGTTCGCACCTTGGTTTTGATAGAGATTTTTTAAATCATCCGAATCGGGAGAAAATACTTCAATATCTAATTTATATTTGTTGATTGTACTGTGGAAAGTATCATAGGTTTCTTGAAATAATCTTCCTGTATCTAATGTGAAAATAGGACAATTGTTAAAGTGAGTATAGAGTAGATGTGTTATTACCTGGTCTTCTGCTCCAAAAGAAGTAGAAAAAGTAACATCTCTTGAATCTGTGATTTCCTTCAACCCTTTCAATAAGTCAGCTGGATTGTTATTATATCTTACCAGTTGTTCTAATTCCTCTAAGTAACTCATGTTTTATGAAATCAATTCGACTACAAATATATTTAAAATCTATAGAATAGGTAGAATACAGTAATTGTTTTTGATAAAGAGAGAATATACCTTTTATTAATAATTAGTGCTATTGATGAGTTTTTGCAGAGTCATCTAGAAGCTCATTAAGTCGCTCTAGTTCTTTTTCTGTCAAGTACCTCCATTCACCCACTTCTGTATCCAACTGAATATTCATTATGCGTGTTCTCTTCAGTTTAATTACGTCATAACCCAAATACTCGCACATTCGTCTAATTTGACGGTTCAATCCTTGAGTTAGCACAATTTTAAAGGTATTTTTATTGAGCTGTTCTACGCGACATTTTCTTGTAACGGTATCTAATATGGGAACACCACTAGCCATTTGATCTATAAAATCTTGTGTAATGGTTTTATTCACGTAAACGATGTATTCTTTTTCGTGATTGTTTCTTGCACGCAAAATTTTGTTCACTATATCTCCATCGTTTGTAAGTAGTATCAGACCTTCACTGGGTTTATCTAATCTACCAATTGGAAAGATTCGTTCTGGGTAATTAATAAAATCAATAATATTATCTTTTTCAACGCGATTGTCAGTCGTACAAACAACTCCAACAGGTTTGTTCAGTGCCAGATAAACGAATTCGATGTTTTCATTTGTGATTTTCTTTCCGTCTACTTCAACGCTATCACCAGGTTGTACTTTAGTGCCCATTTCGGGTACTTTTCCATTGATAGTGACTTTACCTTGTTCAACAAGCTTATCGGCTGCTCTTCTCGAGCAAAAACCTGCTTCACTGAGGTACTTATTTATACGTGTTTCTTTCATTGACAATGGCAAAGATAGTAGTTTTTGATGGAGAGATGAAGAACAGGTTTAATAAAAGGAATTGAAACTACTTACTCCACCTTGTCTCTCTCCATTCTTTTTGCTCTTCCTTGGAAAGAAAGGTCCAGGCTACAATTCGGCTTGACTTGTTTCCCGTTCCTAGTGGGATAGTTTTAATCTGGTTCGCCCCTAATTTTTCCAGTGATTTATAAATCCCCTTAAGATTGGAATTTTTCGAGACTAATGTTGAAAACCAAAAGCAGTTATTAGAAAACTTTTTACTTTCCTTAATCATGTTATGAATAAAGGTATGTTCACCGCCTTCATATACGAGCTCACTGCTAATTCCCGCAAAATTGAGTGTTGGATTTTTCATTCTTTCTCCTGTCAGATTCTTCACTTTTCTTCGCGTTCCTTTCTGAGCATCTTCAAAAGAAGAATGGAAAGGAGGATTGCAAATGGATAAATCAATTTTTTCTTCTTTATCGACTATTCCATAGAAAAAATCTTTCTTACTCTCTTGTAACTTACAGTCCACTTTGTTTTTAAGTGATGGGTTTGCATTTACAATTTTCTTTGCTGAGTCAATCGATTTTGGATCAATGTCGGACCCACTGAAGTTCCAACCATATTCTGTAACACCAATAATAGGATAAATGCAGCTAGCACCTATACCAACATCCAAACAAGTGATTTTATCTCCTGTTGGAATATCTCCAAAATTATTTTCGGACAATAAATCAGCCATGTAATGTATATAGTCAGCCCTTCCAGGGATTGGGGGACTTAAATTCTCATCGGGAAAACTCCAATACTTTACTCCATAATAATGATTAAGTAATGCTGTGTTGAGTAATTTAACAGCTATTGGACTTGAAAAGTCGACAGAATCTTTTCCGTATTTATTCGGACGAACATATTTAGAAAGTTCTGGAACAGCCTCTCTTAACGCATCTAAGTCATATCGTTCTCGATTTTTGTTTCGAGGATGTAATCTGGTTTTTTCTTCTGGACTTTTTTCTGCTGACATTTTATACTGGTTTCTTCAATAATTAGCTTCGCTTTGAAGAAACCAAAGGTAGCGGTTTTTGGAAGAGTTAGAATACTCATCCTAAATGAATTTGGCTATCATTTTGAAATATTTAAAATAACCCGACCAACTGGATCCTCCGATAAACTTTTACCTGAAGTGCGGTTTCCTATATTCATTGGGTTAAATGACTTTTCTGAAGCAATAGTTTGATCAATTTCGGTTTTACTCAGATCATTTCTCTCATTGGTGAATTCTGGTGTTATCAGATGCTCATCTTCTGTTGACTTTGTTTTATTCGAAATATAGACAGTTTTAATAACTGTGTCAGCAGGTTGTGTTATTTCAATCGTATCATTTACAATTTTCTCTATGTAAACCGTATCTCGCATAACTAGCTGCTCATTCGGAGCAGATTCACTCATTTTGGTATTAAATAGGAGAGGGGTCGTGAGTATAAATATCAATAGTAACGCGGCCACAGCAGTCCATAAAGGGATTTTATAGTTTAACCACAAAGGAATAGTTTTAGCGTCTTTTTCTTTATGCTTCAGACTCAGTGCCTCTAGTGCATTTACTCGAATTTGATCATTTGCTTTAAGTAATTTAGCTTCCTCCTTTATATCGCTCTTAACTTCAGATATCAGTTGATGCTGTTGACGATATTCGGTTTCTGAGAGATGTGTTAAAACAAACGACTTCTCCTCTTCAGAAAGTTCTTCAAATGATTTTTTCTCGAGTAGTTCTGTTAATCTATAATCCATTTTCATTTTGTTTTATCATTAAAAAGTGTTTCGTAGGCTCTTAATTTTTCCGACAAGACTCCATTGATGTGATTTAGTCTTGACTTAATAGTACCTAATGGACAATCCATTACCTCGGCAATTTCTTTGAGTTTTAAATCTTCTTTATATCGGAGTAAAAACGTTTCTTTATAAGTGTAACTCAATTTATCAACCTCAGTATTTAATCGTTTGCGAAACTCATTTTTATCGTATTCATCTTCTTTCGTATCTTGAAACAAATGAGATGAAACAGATGAATTCATTTCCACCATTTGTTTGTTACTTCTAAAGTGATTTTTACAATGGTTCGCCGCTATTGTGAAAATCCATGTTTTAAAGCTTTTGTTTGTATCAAACTTGTCAGAATATTCGACTACTTTTAGAAAGACATCTTGCGTAAAATCTTGTGCTTTCCCTTCATCTTGACGCAACATTTTAAACATGTAATACAAAATACGGTCACTATAACGCTCATAAAGAATATTAAATGCTAATTCGTCCCCCTTTTGGAGAGACGACATCAACATTTCATCAGAAAGATTAGCTAAACTAGTCAAGATTTAATTCTTGTTTAATTTCCTCAAAATATGGAGAGTCCTTTCCTAAACGAAAAATAATTTCTTTTGTTTCTTCGCGTTTAGATTCATTTCCAATGAGTTCATAATGCTTATACAGGGATATTAATCCTGGTAAGTATGATAATTTATGTCTCTGATCTAGTGTTGTGTATTTACTTTGATAAAAGTCATATTTTACATGATCAAGTAAAAATTTGTTTTCAAAATGATGAACAATGAGAGCTGAATTATCAAAAGGTTCCTCTGAATACTGATATATGAGCCCCACATTGTATAAATTATCGAAAAGTGTAGAATCTTCAGCTATAATTCCCTTGTTAAAAAAGTAGAGTAGATGTTCTCCTTTATGCTTTGCAATGTGCTCAATGATATCAGATTTTTCGACATTTTCACCTTCTAGTTTGGGAATCCCTAATTCAGAAAACAATCTATTACGGTATTCAGGAATAGTGATTAAAAAGATATTCCAAACGTGAACGTCTGGTCTGAATTGATCCGCGTGCTGAGCAACCCACAGTGGATAAGTATCATTATCGCCCCCTGTGATCAGTATTGAGTTCTTTTTAGTATTCATCAAAGCGTTGTAAGAAAGGGTCTTTAAATGAGGAGTATGATCTCCAGATGCTTTCCATCGTTGAGCGATTTCTTTTAGTTTTTCCTTATCATACCTATAGATTTCATAGGTATTCATCAGGATACCGTACATATCTGGATTTAATGGTTCTAATTCATACGCTTTTAACGCGTAATTTATATTTCTTTCCCGTTCTTCTTTGTCTTTCAGTCTCCTAGCTCCGTTCCAGCTTAAAATTCTGTAATAAGCAAAAGTACCTTTTATTGCCTTGCTCATATCGGTCAAAACATCCGCTTCTCTCGTAGCCCAGATTTCTTTAGATTTTTCGTCTTCAGCAAAATAATTTGAATATCGAGCTGCAGTATATAAGTTGATCCAGGCTTCACCGTTTTTCTTGTCTTTTTTTATTTCTTTCTTCCAAAGTGAATATTGATTGGTGTACCACTCTAATGAATGTTGCTCTTTTGTTAGTGATAAAACGGGTTGTGGTTTATCCTGAGCAAATGAGAACATCGTGCTCAACACCATCGTAATTAAAATTGTTCCTGCTTTCATAATTATACTATTTTAAGTTGAAGTATAAGCGGTGGTTTTAATGTCACTTATACAATGTTATTTTTATTATTTATTTTCTGGTGGAAATAAGGTTGTCTGTATATCATTGAAATAAATAATATCAACCGCTTCTTCAAGGTGGGTTAGTAATTTATCACCGCTATTCGATTCTCGAATACACCATTCTTTCATCCATTTTTTGTCAAGAGAGCTTACTTCTACTAAAAAGTTATTAGGACCAAGTTTTGACAGTTCATAACCGAGATATCCTTCTCCTAGTTCAAGTGGGTCACCATCAAACCACTCAAGTTTACGAAAGAAATTTCCGATGACCTTATAATCTTTACCGTATTCATTTGCTAAATATTCTCCACATCTTGTATAGGGAATAACTTTTGGATTTTCACTATGAATTTCTTTCATTAAGTGGGTGCTATGAGCAAAGAGTAGTATTCTCTTATCAGGTTCGTTTTCCATAATCCATTGAATATTTTTAAATTGACCTAAATCGCGGATATCGTATCCAATGTCAGGTTTACCAATTGATCTTAAGAAAATCACGTTTTGACGAGCATTATAAATTGAACGAAATGCCCATTTGTAATCTAGATCTGAACTATTTTTTATATAAACATCTGAATTCTCTTTAAATGTATTTTCAATCCCATCAAGTATTGACACTATATTATTCCATCCAGCTGAATCAAGATCCCAAAAATGGGGAAGAGTATCTTGTGCATTATCTCTTATCCGTAAATAAATTTCATACTCTTTTATTGCTTGACGAAATATGCCTGACTTCTCCTTATCCACATCATCCAAATAATCAAGTACGTAATTAAATCCGGCTTTGGTATTTTCCAACACGGGGTTAGGAGCGCATCCCGGAATGTCAAATCCGTAAAAGTGAACTTGTTCAGATGACGGTTTATCGTGGTTGTATTTCCGTAGCCACATTAGTAGTTCTCTGTTGGGTTCAAGACTTCCAAAGATGCATGAAAATCCATCTGTAAGAACACTGTCAATAGGAATGTCTTTTCCAAGGATGTAATCATAACATAGTCTTGATTCGGGCAATCCTGATTCGATCGCTATTACACCAATTTTATTTTCTTCAACTAATTTTTTGATTAGGGCATTTCTAAAGTGGAATGGCTCAATCATATCATGAACGCATTCTGTTACTCCTATTATTTTAGCATCTCCTAATGACTTAAGGATCGGTGAAAGGTTCTCATCAGTAATGGTAGTTAAGTCACTAGGCAATTCGTAAACTTCGATTTTCTTGATTAAATCAGTTTCCTGAGTATTTCCACAAGAACTTAAAAGTACAAAAATGAGTGAGGTTGAAAGAAAGTGAATGATGTTATTCATGTGCTTGTGGTTTATAGAATTACTAGAAATAAATGACTTCAATTCGATTTATAAGTTAACTAATAATGATGTTACTATATATTTATCCGTAATACACAGTTGTTCCAAAAAGGTTCGGTATTATTTTTTATTGAATTAAATAAACCATGCGCTAGGAATAGTATAAAGGAAGTTTAGGTTAAAAGACCCTGCGTTAAGATTAATTCAGGTAGTTTGAAAAAATTACGACTAGGATATATCAATCTTGCCATTTTTAATCTTAAAGCTATATATCACCATACTATCAACGGATTTTCCGTGTATTTTTCCAGGAGTCCATTTTTTCAGTTTAGAAAAGACAGCAACAATTTGGTCATCTAATTCAGGACTTTTCGTTTCGTTGTCTATCTCACACCTAACCATTTCACCTTTACAATTGATGATTAAGTTAATCATTCCTTCATCTTCGTAATCTGGTTTATCTTTCAGGAAACTCGCTTTTGCCTTGAGTTCTTTCATTATTTCTTCATCAGATATCGAAGCTTTTGCTTCAACTTGACCATTATTCTCTAAAGGCAACATTACAAGTACATTCGAGTTGTCGCAAACACCTTCAATTGGCTCATCTACTTGCATTCGAGCCACAAAATTGTTCATTGAACCAGATTTTGAAGTTCCGCATGATGTAACTACAGAAATGGCTAGTAGGCTAAATAGTATTGATCTTAGGTTAAATTTTTTCATAATTGTATTTAATTCGTTCTTAGAGAAGTAAATCTACAATATTTATTAATTAGAAAAGTAAGTTTGAAAAATAATATATTTTTTAATAGTCAATTATTCATAGGGTCATAATAAAATATCAAGTATCGGAAAACTCCAATCATCATAATAAACAAGAGCATAACAATACCACCAGTGAAAAATTTTTTCTCAAATAATTTTATTTCAACTTTCTTATTCCAAAGCCTGAGGTAGACAATTTCAAAAAAGTTGCCCATTATATACACCAGATTTGTTAGAAATAATGCCGAAATGTATAGCTCAAAGGGGAATTTGATAATTAACAAATCAGTTTTTTCAAAAACATTTCGTAAAAAACCCAGAGCATAAGGAAAAGCAAGAATAAGTACATTTAAAATGATTAATCGATAGATGAACCATACAATTACCTCAAATACTTTCATTTGATTCTTTTAACGAAGATATTTGAATTTCATGGGATTGCAAAAATCATATTTCTGCAACAAAATCCTTAAAGACTTTTTTATGATGTTCAAGATCTAAATCAGGGGAGACGGATACTCTTGCAATATAGTCCTTGTCGTCTTCTTTCGTTGTTCCTTGAGTAGATGTCGCAGGAATTGTCCAGTAACAACCTTTTAGCTGACCATAACTCACACAGTACTTACTTTCATTAGGAATTTCTGAGATCATCATGTTGATCAATTTTTGATTCAATCCACGTTTGTAGGCTTCTCTTTCTTCATGAGTATTTCCTTTTGTTGGCAGGTCTAATGAAAATACTGAAGGTGTAAAATCTTCATTTGCCAATTCTTCCGAAACAAAATTAATCTTCGCTGTAGGCAAAGTTGCTTCGATAAAGTTTACGAATTCACGAGTATTCTTGTAAGCATCTTTAATACGTTGATTCATGGAAGGCAATTGTTCTGCCAATATTTCAACCTGAAGATCTGTGGCTTCGTTATCACATAGAATAAGGTGCTTCTCTATCTTATCCATCAGACCATCTGCTTTTTGATTTGCCACGCAGTATCCAGCAGTACATTTTCCACCACTTGGGAATTTCGATCCACTCACGTATGAAATTGTACGGACTCCAGAAAGAATTCCATCTTCACTTAAAAATTGTACGTTGGGACAAAATGTTTGATCTAAAATAAATACGGGGTCTACCGCTGTTTCACCTGAATTCGTATTACGTTTTTTACTTAGAGCGTCTCTTAATTTTTCAAGATCGGGAACTTCAACTCTTGGGTTGGTAGGGATTTCAGCGATAATGTAAGGTACAGCATTTTCTTTGGCAACTTGCTCTAAAACCTGATCAGTACTTTGAACCATGTCGTTGTCTCCATCAACGGGTAAATCCACAATATCAACATTGTCTAAACATGCAGCAACTCTTCTTGCCTGATCATTCGTTCCTCCGTAACAGTTTGGTGGGACAACAATTTTTATAGTCTTTCCTGGATGTTTTTCTTGCGCATCATCAATAAGTCCCATCATGATTGCATATTGAACAGACAAACCACATGAACCGAGAAGTGCTTTTGACTTCGTTGCAGTAATTTTGTTGATTGAATCGACAACCTTTGTCTTATTTGCTTCAGTATTACTTCTATTTTGATGGGTAGACTTTCCTACCAAAGCTTTTAAAGCTGTAAAAGAATCAGCAGGTGTCATTGAAATAGTCTCTCTTCTTCGGACGTGCTGAATATCTGGAATATAATTATCATTTTGTTGACCATTCACTAATAAAATGCTCCCCAAATCTGAATATATACTAATGAAAAAGTCAATATTTGAAGTGAGTTTATATTCCCCCATTTTTGATTGTTGTGAAATATAAACTGTGCTTCCTTCAAATTCAGAAACATCTTCGGCTTTCTCTACTTGCTTTAAATCGAAATTATATCCATATATGTCCTTTAGAGCCTCGAAGTCAAAACAATCGGGCAGTTCACCAGAATATGTAATTTGGGTTCTTTTTTTGTCAAATAAATTTTTCCTAAGGACAGCTAATACAGGAATGGTTTGAGACGAAAAACTAATTACATTGTCAGGTTTTGTGTCATTCAAGTCAGCAATTGCCCATTCTAGAATGGAAGACAGGGGGTGACCGAGACGAATATAGTCAAAAGCAGTAGGTAAAGCACTCAGTGCTGATGTTTCAGAATTATTTGCTTCAAACAAGCTTTCAAACTGTTCCAAAAATTGAGTTTTCGCTAATTTCTCATCGTAAATATCTAGTCGATGGGTTGTTAACTTTAACCAGTCTGATGGCATGTTCTCTAAAACATCTTCAATATAATTTAGCACCTTATTGTCTTTCATACTTGTTACTTTTTGAAAAGCCTCTAATATAGATTAATTGCTTTAATTTCGAAAGTGATAAAGGACATTTGTTGCAATTTTCCTGTGCGTTTCACTTAATAACAAAAACTCATACCTTTACGAATTTCTGGATATAAGTGCCTCGTGTGGTTCTCACAAAAACAATATATATTCCTGCACTCCAGCTTGAAATATCGAGGGAAAAGGAAGAAGAATAACTTTCATTGTGAATAGCCATTAGTCTACCTCCAATGTCAGTAATAGCAGTATAACTACCAGGAACCATTTTAACCGTGATTATATCGTTGGCTGGATTGGGAAATACGTTCACCATTCCGTCCTGATTATTAAATGCACAGATATTCCCAATATTGCTATCCATCCAGGCTAGGCGATGATCTATCCAATTCTTCATGTAAGTGATTTCCCCTTCATACGTCGTTGGAGTTTCATAATCTACGATCCAGACATCTTCACCAATAATATTCCACCGTTCAAAATTACGCGTTATTGCATCACCAAGATAATTCACATGGTTGTCGATCCATATATACAAACTGTCCTTGTTAAGGAAGCTGTTGCGGTATTGAGTCCAATCAGTGGTAATCAAATTACAGAAAGAAGGGTCTTTCGTTAAATGCTCCCACCATAATGGCATATTCTCTAAATCTTCACAACCTGGCTGGTTTTGTAAAAAGGTCCAACCACGCGGGTTGCTATTTGAACATACTGCTGATAGTCCGTAGGTTTGATCAAAATCCCAGATAGGTCCGGCATGGAAGCGCGGATCCAACCCATCGTTATCCTTGTGGAAATAGGAACTTAATTTGTAACCATCAGAGTTCTTGCTAAACTCGTTGATCAATAGAAATGACGCAAATGACTCACTGTCTATCCATTTGGTGTAATGTTCTCCTTTTGCATTGATAAAATTAGTAGAAAACAATGCTGATTCCCAATCATACATACGTTGTTCAATGAAACTCTCCATTTTTATAGTCACCTGACTTCCCTTTGGATAGATATATTCAAAAGTTGTCCGAGGGCCTCCCATTGAAGAATACTCTGAGTTGAAAGAGGCTTCTTCTTCATTCACCCAATCCACTTTGAATAAATAACCTCCTGTATTGTCGATTGCGTTGATATCGGCAATATTTACTCGCTCAGCACCCTGACGAATCTTTTCAATTAAGGCGTATATTCCCTTATAATCATCATTTACAACCACCTCCACATATTGCCAACTACACACAGATTCTCCCATTTGTTCGTGCAGATAAAAGCTCATTGGGATGCGTAACAATGTTTTATCAATAAACAAGGCGTGTAAAACCCACTCTGAATCGGCTCCCATTCCCAGCAAACTTTGGCTCATTGCATTCCCGCTATTGTCGCGTAACTCAATGGTGTATGACTTTTTATCAAAATCCTGGCTTGAATTTCCTCGGATTTCAATCCCAATATCTCCGTTGTATTCATTGAATGGCCCGTCCGAACTATTCATGTTGCTATTGGACATTATCCCCATTGTACCTTGTATTCTAGGTTCATCAGGGATTTCTCCACTCGATTGAATATTAATCACAGGTAAATGGCTACTAACCGATTGGCCAAAAAGTGAAGTGGTCATCACAAGAAACGCTATGAATAAGATCTGTTTCATTTCTTCTTCTTTTTCTTGGCGTTTACGTTGATTTTCAAAATTATACCAACAATATGCTCCTTGTCATTGGTTTTTCTTCCCATTTGACTTTCCATAGCATAGAAGGTGCGCAGATCAATCTCTTTATTTATTCGCCAATTTCCACCTAAACGCAATCGAAAATCACTGATTGTTTCTTCTGAATAGAAAAATTCAATACTCGTAAAAGGATCAAATAATTTGGATAAATTGTAATCAAGCTGCGTTTTATTTCTCAATTCAATTTCGCTACCAACACGATTATAGAAATATGCGTATTGTCCGCGTGTTCTATTCTTGATTTTAAAATCCTTGCCGATATCAGTATCAAAGGTAATATCCATGTTTGCCCTTCCGAAATCATTATTTACATCACCAGTACGTGTAATACGATATGCGGGTGTTAACATCAGCCACTTAAAAGGCTTGTATCCTATACCAATTTCAAAAAGTGAAGATCGATGTCGCGATATATTTTGATCAAAACGAATTTGACCATCCATTTTGAATTCTAGCTTCTTTAGGAGTTCAACATCTATCTTGAGGCCTGACCATGATTCTAAATCATGTTGTACTTGTCCTCTTGCAGCAAAAGTTAAAACTATGCTTATTACAATAACAAACTGTTTTATCATAGTAAATGAAAAATTAACCCTGTTAAATATAACACTAAAATTCGACGAATGTTATTGATTAAAAAGATTTTTGAATTATTACCGCAGAACCATGGCAAGCAGCAACAAGATATAAGTCGGACTCTTTAGTCCATCGCAATAATTCCCCTATATTTTCATCATCTGGTAGCCCAATCATTGAGCCTAACGATCAGGTCTATGAAAAACCGCTGCTGTTCCATAAAGTTAAGCATTAATTTGAAAGTGGATGATTGAGCTTGGATGACTTATCATTCGAAGTGCAAATGTTGAAGTGTTTTTTTAGGTGGTGTAATATTTGCCTAAGTTAAGAAGCTCATAAGAATTATTTAGTACAGCTTGCTCTGTTGCACTCATGACTCAGTCACTTTTTTAAGTTATGTTCAGATAAATGTGAGATTTGAATTTGATTGACTCAACGAGGTTAAACTTTTGATGTATTTGAAAACAATATTGAAAATTAGTTAAAAAAAATTGACACCAGCAAACCATAGATAATAACAACGAGCACGGGTAAGTTCTTACCTGTTAACTTAAGGTTAATATATTTTCCTCCACAAGGATTCTCTTTAATTTTATCTGTATCATGAAAATTGTTAAACTCATACTTTTATTGCTAATCACCAATTTTCTTTGGGCACAGGTTGACATACCTGAAGATCGTCAGTATGAGTATTCATCTGATGTCGCTGAATACTACTTCTATCTTGAAAGCCAGACTGAGCAATCCATCAATTGGGGTGAGGTAAACGGTTATCAAGTATGTTATGCACTTATTATAAATAATACTGAAGACTCGCTTCTAATCCAACGGGTAGGGAGTAGAAATCATCCGCTATATTGGTTTCTGGAAGGTACAAGTCGAAGTGAGCTAGTTTTACCAAACGACACGATTCGGTTACGCACAAAATGGGCTAGAAGACACGGTCCGTTTACTCGTCCTTTGACCCTTGAATATCGGAGTAGTTCTAATATGAATAAGCAGTTTTTTTCAGTTTATACGCGTGGGTACTTTATAGATTCAAATCAAATACGACTGGAGCAAGAGAAGATACAACAGGAGCAAGCGAAGGTGAGAGAGATAGAAAATCGTAAACGTAAGGATTTCCTGAAAGATCATTTCGAAAACGGACAATTAAGAGAAATTGTAAATAAGAATCCTGAACATGATTCAATTCCAATTAGAACAACGTATTACGATGACGGTACAGTTCGCTTAAAAGTATACAGAAGAAAAGGTATTGTTAAAGAAGCTTATGATCGTTCAGGATATTTGAAAAACAGTTGGGATGATAAGGGTGTTCGCACAGAATATTACCCCAATGGAAATCGAAAATTCATGTCTGGGGTGGACCGATATTCCACTGAAGAACCTTATCTCAGTTTTTACTTCGAAAATGGATGTCTCAAAAAAGAGGTCTTTCTCAATGAGTCGATAATAAAAGAATATGATTCACTCCACTGCAATCAGTTGATCGCAAAAACAATTAAGGACAGTACAATATTCAGTAACTCGGTAGCATACTATGAAGATGGGAAGATATCGCGAATCAAATTTTATCTAATCGTAGGGTATACACAATACGTAGAGCATATTGGAACATTTGAAGGTTATCAACTTACCGATGGTTATGTGAACTATTATTCTACGCAAAATAAATTACTCTTCACCAGTCAAATTATAGATGGCAAACGAGATAATGTCCTCACTAGATACGAGAAACAGGGCAATCAAATTAACCTCTTTGATGAATCGGGACGGAAAACAGGTTTGTGGGTTATGCAGAAGTCTAATGACTCTATCCCCATTCATATCCCCTCCAATCTTAAAAAATCATTGAGAGACGCACGTAATTTTGCCTGGCGTAATTATATCTACAAGAAAGGAGATACTAGTGCTGTAGTTTATTTACATGACTATGGAGGGATAGAAGGTTATGGTTATTTGATAGACAGAGAAATGCGCATAAAAAAAGGACTTGAGATTGGATTGAGATATCACGAAGATGGGTATCTAAAATCGAAAGGTTATGAGTTGAAAAATGGTTTGAGCGTTGTGGTAAATTACTCTGATGAAAATGAGGGCGAAATTATAGGAGGGAGAAAAGGGCATAGCAGTAAACTGATTTATAAAAAGAATCAACTCGTTGAAATTAGAAGTCTTCATAAAGTAACTCAACTTGATGCAGTTGCCACCACATCAAGTGGAAAGGCAAGAAATTTACAAGATGGTATGTCTGTTGTCGAAAAAGGGAGTTTCAAACATTTTGAACTTTACAATGGTTTCATCTATTACTACGATCAACATGAGAGTTTAACACATACTGAAAAAGTAGTGAATGGAGTTATTCAATGGAATCCTCGTGTCAACCTTAAAGAAAAGCAACTGCTTGATGCCGCGAAACGAAATGATCTAAATATGAATGGTTGGGTTGAACAGCGAGAACTCAATGGGTTGACATCATTATCAATTCGGTTGACTGATGATGAGGTTGAAAATTTTAATTGGAACGAATTAGCTCATTTTAAAAATTTACAAGCAGTGAATTGTAATAACCTTAGCTATCGGATGAGTGACTATATAAACCTTGCTGCACTTAAATTGGCCGTCGTCAACAAATCTGGCACCAAGATAGAACGCAGAAGACATCGCTATCCATGGGATCCGCCTCGGGAACCGGATTTCGAGCTCAAACAAGAAGGAGCCGAACTTGCACATGTAGAAAGAGTTGAAGAGTTTCCTGATGTTGAAGCCAAATTTCCAGGAGGGCAAGAAGCAATGGTAGAATGGATCGATTCGAATATGGTCTCTCCAAAAGTATCAACGGACGGCCGACAGTATAAAGTTTACATGGAGTTTTATGTGCATCGCAATGGAAGCATCTCCAATGTTAAAGTTCTGAAAGGCGTTCAGACCGAATTTGATAGAGAAGCGAAGCGCTTAGTCAAGTCTATGCCTAATTGGGAGCCTGCTATTTGTAATGGTGAAATTTGCGCAAGTAAAATGCGAATAATAATACCTTTTTGATCATTACCCAACCCCCGTTGTCATACTAATGATACTTTTTAGTGGTGCATATCCATTCAAACTTACTGTTTTTCGATTGCGTATTCAAATCAAGTTAAGAAAGATTTTTAATCATAGTATATAATATTCTTGACAGTTCATCAGCGTGTTTCAATAATGTTTCAAATTCTTCTTTTGTAATTTCTCTATCATCTGAAAGGATATCAAGAACTGCAATACACTCAAATAGAGAAGCCCTAGCTGTAGTGAAATAGTTTTTCCTATCTTTTTTTGAAAACTTACCAGAACCTTCTGCAATGTTTAAAGCAATACTAAAGGATGCCCTTCCTAGTTGGTCATTTACATATCTATCAAACCTGTTTTCGAGGATTATATTTTTGCAGGAAACGTGAAACGTTTTGGCTTTGTTATAAACGAGAAGCTTTTGGAAATCAAACATGGTAATTGTATTTATGGTGGTTAATACTATTGAAGGTACAAAAAAAATTAAATACAGCCGATATGTTTTTTTGATTACCTCGTTCTCGCTCTCCTTCTCGCCCTGTTTTACAAGAGTGAGTGTGAGTGTAGAGAGTGAAGAAAAAAAACAGAGTGAGAATCTTCGCTCTCGCTCTGCTTCTCACTCTGTTTTTTGTGCCCAGAGAGGGAGTCGAACCCTCACGCCCTAAAGGACACATGGCCCTCAACCATGCCTGTCTACCAATTCCAGCACCTGGGCTTGTAGTGGACGGCAAAAATACTAATTTGATTTGAATCTCAATGCAGACAATCATTTTTTGTTTAAAAGCCTTAATCTTATCAGCACCCTTTTGTCACACTTTCTTAATATCTAGCAATCTGAATTGCCAATCGATTAAGAATCTCCAGTCACTATTCCTTCTTAACATCTTAAAACCTCACCCTCTTAATACCTAACGATCAGTTACAAAAAAACCGTCCCAATAAAATCGAGACGGTTCCTGTAGTGAGTTGTAATCTTTTTATTTATTCACAGCGTCTACAACTGCTTTAAAAGCATCTGGGTGGTTCATAGCCAAATCCGCAAGTGTCTTACGATTTAACTCCATTCCAGATTTATTGTATTTCCCCATGAATTGAGAATAGCTCATTCCGTGTTGTCTTGCACCAGCGTTGATACGCATGATCCATAAAGAACGGAAATTTCTTTTCTTTTGCTTACGACCTTCATAAGCGTAAACTAATCCTTTTTCGACAGCATTTTTCGCTACTGTCCAAACGTTTTTTCTTCTTCCGTAGTATCCTTTAGCAAGCTTCATTACTGCTTTTCTTCTTGCTCTAGCTGCTACGTGATTAACTGATCTTGGCATAATTTTAATGTTTTTTGGTAAGAAGTGCTTCTCTATTTCAGAAAGCTTAGTTACTCGTCACCGGGTTTTAAATACTAACCATCTGTCGCTATGACAGAAATTTTTTACTTCATACAAAGTTGTATCTTGATATTCGGCTCATCAGCTTTGTCAACCAATGTGTCGTGCGTCAAATTACGTTTTTGTTTTTTTGTTTTCTTAGTAAGGATGTGACTTTTGAAAGCGTGCTTTCTTTTAATCTTCCCACTACCAGTTACTTGGAATCTCTTCTTAGCACTGGATTTCGTTTTCATTTTTGGCATTTTCTCTTTATTTAAAGTTTAACTCACTACCTATTTTATTTTCCTTTCTTCGGGTTGATCATAATTGTCATACGTTTACCTTCTAATTTTGGCATCATTTCTAATGTACCAAGTTCAGCGAGCTCTTGTGCAAAACGAAGGAGAAGAACTTCACCTCTGTCTTTAAACACAATTGTACGACCCTTGAAGAATACGAAAGCTTTTACTTTTGCACCGTCTTTCAAAAACTTTTCAGCATTTCTCAGCTTAAAGTTAAAGTCATGATCATCCGTGTTTGGACCAAATCGAACTTCCTTAATAACAACTTTTGATTGTTTCGCTTTGAGTTCCTTTTCTTTCTTCTTTTGGTTGTACAAGAATTTCTTGTAGTCCATTATTTTACAAACGGGTGGGTCTGCATTTGGAGAAATCTCGACTAAATCTAGTCCTTCTTCCTCCGCTCTTTCTAATGCTACTTTGGTGTCAAGCACTTCTGGCTCTCTACCTTCACCTACCAATCTTACTTTAGGAACCCGAATGCGTTCATTAATTCTATTCGGATCTTCTTGCCTCCTCGGCTGAAATCTCTTTTTTGGTCTTCTCATTTATACATTTTATAAACTAAATGAATCTAATTAAACATTTTCATTTAGTTCTTCTTCAACTAATTTATTAATTATTTCAACGAAGTTTTCTACCTTCATTGCTCCTAAATCTCCTTCTCCTCTTTGACGCACAGCTATTTGCTCGCTTTCAAATTCCTTCTCTCCAACAATTAGCATAAATGGTGTTTTACCCATTTCTGCTTCACGTATCTTCTTACCGATTTTCTCATTTCGGTCATCAACGAATCCGCGAATATCGTAATTATTTAGGACTTTCGAAACTTTTTCAGCGTAATCATTGAATTTTTCACTTATTGGAAGAATCGCGTATTGTTCTGAACTTAACCATAATGGGAAGTCTCCCGCACAATGTTCAAGTAAAACAGCTACAAATCGTTCCATAGAGCCGAATGGTGCTCGGTGAATCATAACAGGACGGTGTTTTTGATTATCACTTCCGACATATTCTAATTCAAATCTTTCAGGTAAAGTGTAATCAACCTGAATAGTTCCTAATTGCCATTCACGACCAAGTGCGTCTTCAACCATGAAGTCTAATTTTGGACCATAGAATGCGGCTTCTCCGTATTCGATAACGGTATTTAATCCTTTTTCCGCAACTGCTTCTTGTATTGCACTTTCCGCTTTCTCCCAATTTTCATCGCTCCCGATGTACTTTTCTTTGTTGTCTTGATCACGCAATGAAATTTGCGCAGTGAAGTTATCAAATTTCAAGGTTTTGAAAATGTATAGCACAATATCAATTACACTTTGGAACTCTGATTTCACCTGATCTGGAGTACAGAATATATGTGCATCATCTTGTGTAAACCCACGAACACGCGTTAAACCGTGAAGTTCTCCACTTTGCTCATAACGGTAAACCGTTCCGAATTCGGCATATCTTACTGGAAGCTCCTTGTAAGAATGAGGTTTTGTTTTGTAAATTTCACAATGGTGTGGACAGTTCATTGGTTTCAATAAAAACTCCTCATTCTCATCTGGTGTATGAATGGGTTGAAATGAGTCTTCACCATATTTTGCGTAATGTCCTGAAGTAACATATAGTTCTTTGTTTCCGATGTGCGGAGATATTACTTGATCGTAACCTGCATTTTTCTGAACTTTCTTTAAGAAATTCTCTAATCTTTCTCTTAATGCAGCACCTTTTGGTAACCATAAAGGAAGTCCTTGTCCAACGCGTTGAGAAAAAGTAAATAACTCTAGTTCTTTACCCAGTTTTCTGTGGTCTCTTTGGCGAGCCAACTCGAGTTTCTCTAAATACTCTTGAAGTTCTTTATTTTTTGGAAAAGTGATTCCATAAATACGTGTTAACTGCTTATTTTTTTCATCACCACGCCAATACGCTCCAGCAATTGAAGTTAATTTGATCGCTTTGATATAACCAGTATGCGGAATGTGTGGTCCACGACATAAATCAGTGAATTCTCCTTGTGTATAGAAAGTGATATCGCCATCGTTTAGACCTTCTAATAATTCTAATTTGTATGGGTCTTCTTTTTCTTTAAAGTAATCGATTGCATCTGATTTGCTTATTTCTTTTCTGATATAAGGATTCTTCTCTTTGGCAAGTTCCTTCATTTTTTGTTCTACTTTCTCTAAATCCTTTTCTGTGAAAGTATAATCCATGAAGTCTACATCATAGTAAAATCCATTTTTTATCGGAGGACCAATAGCCAATTTAATTCCTGGATAGAAATGTTGTAAGGCTTCAGCCATCAAGTGAGCAGAGGAGTGCCACATTGTTGATTTCCCGTCTTTATCGTTCCAGGTGAGTAGTTTTAAATCACTGTTTTCGTTTAATGGCGACATGGAGTCAATAACTTCTCCATTTACTTCGGCAGCCAATACATTTCGAGCCAAACCCTCGCTAATGCCCATTGCAACATCGAGTGGAGTAGTTCCTTTTTCAACTTTTTTAATTGATCCGTCTGGAAGTGTGATTTCTATACTCATATTGTTTGTAAGTAAAATATTAGTGCAAAAATACGAGAATGATTTTAATGGTTGAATCAAATAGTAAGTAAAATCGACTTCATTTTATTTTTATCATTAACTTTATAACCAAACTAACTGGTTAAAATCTTTATAAAAAGTAGCAAGACCATCAGTTAAAAATCTATTTATGAAAACTTATTTTATTATTTTCCTGTGTGTCGTCCTGTGCGCGACAAGTATTAATGCCCAATATGAATCCTCTGATTTTACAGTCAAATGGAACGATTTAGTTTGGGATGTGAAGCAAGATCCTATAATGGAAGAAGCTTTTAGTATCGACGACGGTTACTTAGTAATCAGACGTCATGTTATTAGAGGACCAGGAGGGTTTAATTATTATATGGAAACTTTAGATAAAGACCTGAACAGAACAAGTTTTCATGATATATCTAAATATGTAAACGAAGAGGAATACGATGTAGAACAGTTTTTCGCTTATAATAATAAGTTTTACTTGTTGAGTTCTAGAATCAAAGAAGATGTGAAAACAATGTATTTCTATATTCAAGAAGTAGATATTGAAAATGGTAAATTATTGGAACGAAGAGTGATTTACGGTCAATCCTATGAAGGTAGATCACTTGCTTTAAGACATGTCATAAAAAGATCTCCAAATCGTAAGCGATTATTACTTTATTTCTACGAATCTGTTTCTGAGTATAATCCATTTAGAGAGTGGGTTAAATTTTCAAAAAGAAAAGATCCCGACGTTATTTCCTTTGCATCGTTCGACGAGAATTTAGAAAGTATTAAGATTATTGATAAAAAAGAAATGTCAATTTCAGGCTCTGATTATAAAGTGAGTGGAGCAGAAATAAGTGACGATGGTAATATCTATATGGTAGGATTTAGAATTCCTCAGGAAAAGGATGAAAAACAATCGGCCAATATAATAACGTTGTTCGATGAAGATTTACAGTTGAATGAAATAAATAATCAAGGAATTGTATTTCAGCATGTAAGACTTACAATATCCAGAAATAATACAATTTTATGTGCTGGATATTACTATGAGGATATAAAAAAAGATGGAGGTCAAGGCATAATTTCTATGAAAGTTGATCCGCAAACAGGTGCTACATCAAACTATTCGAGTAAGCTCATTGGAACGGAGCTTCTTAAAATTGGAAAGTCTGAGCGTAAGAAGAAAAAGTTGGACAAACGAGAGGATAAAGGTAAAGATAACAAGCAGCACGAAAGTTTAACTCTGCGCTACACTATTGATCATGCAGATGGTACGACTTCTTTGGTAGGCGAGAACTTTCAGATTGAGGTTGTAACAAATTATAACGCTTCTACAGGGAATTGGACAACGAGAACTTATTACGTTTACAAAGATTTGTTTGTTACACGTTTGGATAGTGAAGGAAAAATTCTTCATACAACTAAAGTTCCCAGATATTTTAAATCATCAATAAATTACGATAACGGATTCTTTGCTTGTACAAGAGATAATAATGTTTATTTGATTTTCAATGACCATAGAGAAAACGCTATAGATATGTCTGAAAAAGGGGTGCGAGCTTATACGCGTAAATGGAAGAGGTCAAGTTTATCTATTGTAAAAGTAGATGACCAAGCGAATAGAAATAGGAGTATTTTAATTGACTATAAGCAAAAGAAGTTTAAGAAGTACCGCCAACAAAATTTTAATTCTGACTTTTCAAGTATTGGATCAGAAAAAGGGTTATTTATAACTTATTATGGACGAAAACAGTTTGGATATATGCTAATTCACCCAAAATAGAAAGTAATGATTCACTTATAGAAATAACTGAAACCTTAGTAAAAAAGCCTTATCGATCCGATAAGGCTTTTTTACTAGTATAATAAATTTAGAGTAATATTTTAATACCCCAAAACCATAACGACTCCTCCACGCTCAGGCTTTCCTTTTTGGATTTCGTAGTCAACAAAAATGGATCTTAAATTGTCCACATTCTCGACGTAATAGGCATACATTTTTTTAAGTTCTTCAACCGAAACAGACTTTTGTTTGCCAGAAATGTTTTTTACCTCCCAAAGCATAATGCGATTGGGGTTATTCGCTGGCTTGTCATAAATTCTAACTGTAACTTTCGCAGAAGTTGGGTTTCCATTAAAAAACAAATGGTAGTTCTTTCTTAAAAATATAGCTACTTCCACTTCCTTGTAAGACACTTCTTCCCTTACTTGAAAGTACGTTGATTTTGAGCCATCAAATTTAAGGTCACCGAGTTCTTCTTTAGTAGTTTTTTTTGCTTCATTCATTTTATCAATAAAGCTATCTTGAGCCAAAGAACTAAAAGCAAATGTAAAGCAGATTAAAATAATTTGTAAAAATTTCATATTAAAAATATTATGAGATTATTAAAGACCTAACTTCATGAATTTTATTCTTGAAAGTATTGATTTCATCACTAGTTAATTTAGGCATTCCTTCGGCACTTTTAACTGATTCATAGTTATTGTATGCAGACTGAATATCAATAAGACCATCAAGTACTTTTTGAAGATCTTCATCTCTATCTTCATATAATTTGATGCCTTTAATCGTATTGTTTAATAGCGTCATATGATCGACTATTTTATTAGAGATAACGTTTTGATCTTTTTTCTCAAAATCAAATGAAGCTAGATACATTCCTTCCGTCCATGCACCAGCAAATTGGATAATGGATAGAAACCTCAATTGATTGTTCTGTAAATATTCCTGAGAAGCTTCGTGTACATCAACTAATAAGTCTTCCATTTTATCTTTATCGGCGATGTTTTTTTCAATTTTAAGAGCTAATTCATCTTCTGTAAAGATCCGCCCCATCCCAATTCGATCTGCCAATGTCTTAAGACCGTTGAAGTATTTGATAGAGTACTGTGGTTGTTCATTTATAATGTTGTAAACAAGGTCAGTGCTGTACACCCCAAAATTTAAGATTTGTTTTCCTTCTGTCTTATATGAATCCAGGTTTTCTAATGAGTTCATACGAGTTTCATCATACGTCATTCCAGCTTCTTCGAACGAGGCAGCTAAAGCAAATGGACGGGGTAAGATAAATTCAAACTCATCTGATGTGAAGGCATCTGTGGTGTCAATATCAATAAGTCCAGTTTTCTTTTTTGTCGTGTCTTCTTCAGACTTTACTTCTTCATTGTTGCAAGAATAAATAATCCCAGTAGTAAGTAGTGCTACAAATATCTTAGTGATATTTTTCATTTTTATTTAGTATTAGTTTATGTGAGCTAATATACTAAAGATTATTAAAATCGAAAGCTGTTGGAGAGTTAACTGATTAAATATTAGAGGATAGGTATTATTTATCTAGAATAATTTTTTATATTTATTATTGCTAATACTAATTACTAGATGATCTCTAAAAACCACATTTTTAAAGTTTTACTTGTATTTATATTGGGAATATTTTTAGCAAAGTATTTGCGTATTGACTGGATACTAGCCTTTACAATATGGTCTTTTACATTGATAAGTCTACTGTTGCTCGTTTTTTTTGGTAGAGATAAATTTCATTTTAGAAAATTAATTGGACTTAACTTACTTTTGGTATTTTTAGGTTCGGGAATATTAGGTGGCTCATCCTCTTTGACTAAAAATATTGATAATCATTTTTATAAACATTTTCTTCCAAAAGATCAATTAATAGGTGATATTGTTGAGTTAGAAGCAGGAGATGGAAAATACAATAAGGTAATCATTCAAGTTGAGCATGTTGTTAATGAATACAGAGAAAAATCGGTTGAAGGAAAATTACTCTGCTATATTGATAAAAATGCTTCAAACATTAGTTTAGGGAATAAACTCATCATCTCTCCAAGAATTTTCCCGATAAAAAATAAAAACAACCCTGGTGAGTTTGATGCTGAAAATTACTGGGAAACACAGGGTATTACAGAATTATCCTTTCTAAATGAAGACGTTGTTCAACTCGTCAAATCAGCAGGGTTTTACGGAGTTTTTTGGAATGATTGGCGCGAGTATTTCAAAAATGTCATAAGGAAATATGTTAGCGATGAAAATTTTGATGTAGTTTCTGCGCTGGTACTCGGAGATAAATCAAGTCTTTCCAAAGAGAAGAGAGCAGTTTTTGCCAATTCTGGTGCGATGCACGTACTGGCAGTCTCAGGGATGCATGTAGGGATTTTGTTGGGATTTTTACAATTCATTTTTTATCGGATCTCATTTTTACGTAAAAGAAATCTTTATATCTATTTCGCTTTGTTCGTGGTATGGTGCTTTGCATTTTTAACTGGATTATCAGCCTCTGTTTTTAGAGCAGCAATTATGTTTACAATTCTTGGAATTGGACAGCTTAGGGGATATTCTTTTTTTAGTTTAAATGCGGTGCTTTTTTCAGGCTTTGTTTTGTTAATCATAGACGCAAACTATTTATTCAATATTGGGTTTCAACTTTCATTTTTAGCGATGTTGGGAATCATATTCTTTTACAAGAGGATTAGAAATTTACTGAATATAAAGAACAGGTGGATCAACTATTTTTGGGAGGGAACTTCAATCGGTATAGCAGCACAGATAGGAACTTTACCAATAAGTCTATATTATTTCCATCAATTTCCAAACTACTTTATTATTACCAATATTGGATTACTGATTTTAGCTGGAGCAGCTTTGATAAGTGCGATAATGTTATTCATATTACATACTATTCCATTCGTGAATGAAGTGTTAGGGAAAATTGTTGATTTCGTTTTTAATGCACTCACAGGTTTTGTTACTTGGATAAATGAATTGCCTTTTACTGTTAGTACAGGTTTTAATCCGTCTTGGGTGCACGTTTTACTGATGTACTCAGCTATAGTTGCTATTCTTTATTTTGCATCTAAACGGCTTCTTGCTGGTTTTAGATTTGCTAGCTTAGTTTTATTCATGCTGTCTTTAGGATTAATCGTCGAACGAGAAATGAATAAGCAAACGCGTGAACTTGTCGTGTTTAACAATTACAATAAGACTATTGTAGTGAAGACAAAAAATAAGATTTACTGTTTTTTTAGTGAAGACAAAGATTCACAATTAGATAAAACAGAATTCTTGGTTAGTGGATACGGAAAACAAATGGGATGTGATATTCTATACACGCCAGTTAAAGTAAATAATAAAGTACTACTTGGTAATGATTTTAATTTAGTTGCGAATAAAAAGGGATGGAACATTACTTATTTCAAACACGAAATATATTTGGTTGATAAAATAGATCCTCAAAGAAAACCCTCATCATTATTAATCGGTGGTTCGTGGAATAAGTATATACCTCAAGAATATGTCGATATAAAAGCGTTTAGATCAGCTTTTACTTTAAAACCATAATTAACGATAAACGATTTTAGCGTTTTCATTATCCCCGATATTTCCAACAACTTTAGTTTTAATGACTTTGTAATTATCGTCAAGAATAACCTTGTGGTTTACATAATTTAAAACACCAGAGTCAAGTAAAATATTAGCCCAAAAATTAATAACGTAGTTAGTTACTTTAGGGTGAAAACCAACCATGTTTTCTTCGGCTTCCTTTCTCCTGGCTTTTAAATCTTCCATTATCGCCGTAAACTCCTTTTCTGTTCCAGTATATTTTCCAGATGAGTATTGTTTTCTTAATTCTGAAATTCGATCTTCAATTCCCTTCGCTCGGAGTGAAGCCATCAAATATTCGTCGGTGTAATTCGCTCTATATTTTTCAAATCTAGGTTCGTTATACTCTTTGAAAATAGTATCAGCCCAACTTATTACGGATTGTTCAACTTTCGCTTTATCAACCTCTTCCTCCTCATTATTCTGAGCGAGTGTTGAATGCGTATGGAGTAAAATAGGAAGAAGTAGTATTAGTACAAGATATTTCATTTTAACTTTCTTTAGTTATAGTTTTCATATTATCGAGTTCAAGATATTGGTTAAATGTAATAGTTGTTTCATAAATTTTATCTTTTTCAGACCATTTTATTGTTCTTTCATAACCGATAACATTGTTATATGAATCTTCCAATGCAATAAGAGTACCAAAAGATTCGACTATTGCGTCATTGGAAATCTTTTTTATAAAGGATAGTGAGATATGCTGAGATAATAGTTTGAAATCGATCGAGTTGATTCTGTTTGCAAGTGTCATTAACTTAAGCGTATGATTAATAAACGAATCTAACTCTGGTTCACGAATTAACTCTTCTTCTCTGGCTTTAAAATAGGACAGGAAATCTTTCTCTCTTTGAGAGATATACAAGTCTCTATCGGTAGTAAAATGGAATTCAAAAAGGTAACTATTATGAATTTCCTTCTTATTTCTAGGAATTGAATAGTTGTAGAATGGCGTATAATTAATAATAGAGTCTTGGTAGTTAAAAACAAAGAAATCATGATTCACTTCAATACTATCATTTTTTTCCAGGTAGTAAATATGTTCAAATTCGTATTCTACCTGGTCTAAATCTTTTTGAGCTTTGGGTCGGTATGCCTCTATCATTTCTTCTACCCCCGACATTTTTAATTCTCGTAATTCGTCGTTATCGATATACTCCTTTTTAACCGCATAGAGTGAGTCCAGTGTATTAAAAGAGGCTGGTTTATAAACGATTGTTGTTCCAAAGGCTAATGAACTATACTCTTTTTTAGGATATTTGGATTTTACATAAGTTTCCGCTTTTTCGTGCCTCTTTTTATCTTGTCCTTCAAAAGTTTCTACCGGGTTATACTTAATACCACAACTACTAAGGATTGAAATAAAGGYCACTATAACTATGAAAAAATGTATTGAATTTAACTTGACTGCGGATTGCCTTTTAGTAGAGAAATCAAATATATTTTGCATACACTAAAATAAGCAAAAATCGTGCAAATTTGAAGATACTGTTTTAAAAATTTATCTATTGAGCATTACAGGCATTACCAACATGAGGATGTCTTCATTCTCATTCTCAGCAACAGCTGGTAAAATTAATCCTGCTCTGTTTGGCTGGCTCATCATAATTTTGATTTCCTCCGTATCGATGTTGTTTAACATCTCTAAAATAAATCTTGAATTAAATCCAATCTCCATATCTTCACCTTCATAACTACAAGTGAGACGTTCATTTGCTTCGTTTGAAAAATCGACATCTTCAGCAGAAATTGAAAGCTCAGAACCCGTGATTTTAAGTTTTACTTGATGCGTTGTTTTGTTTGCAAATATTGAAACACGCTTGATAGAACTTAAAATTGAATTTCTATCCACCGTTAATACATTTGGATTTTCATTTGGAATAACAGCTTCGTAATTTGGATATTTACCATCGATTAAACGACAAGTCAACTCAGTGTTATTAAATGTGAAAACTGCATTAGAATCAGTGTATTCTATTTTAACCTCTTCTTCACCTTTTAAATTATTTCGAAGCATGTTTAATGCTTTTTTTGGAAGAATGAATGAAGAGTTACCAGAAGCTTTAGAGTCAGTCCTTTTATAGCGAACTAACTTGTGTGCATCCGTTGCAACAAAAGTCATGTCTTCAGGAGTGAGTTGACAAAATACACCACTCATTACAGGACGAAGGTCATCGTTACCAGTGGCAAATAGTGTTTTGTTAATTGCTTCCGATATAATTTCACCAGTTACGACAGTATGTTCAGTCTTTTTAAGTTCAGGAGCTTTTGGAAAATCATCTCCGTTATACCCAACCATCTTAGACTTACCATTTGTATAACTTATTTCAATACTGAAGTTATCCATACTTACCGTAAAAGTCAAAGGCTGTTCAGGAAGATTTTTTAAAACGTCAAGTAAAAGCTTTGCAGGAACACAAATTTTTCCAGATTTATTTGCTTCAACATCAAAAGTGGTCTTCATCGTTGTTTCAAGATCTGAAGCTGATACTGTTAGTGCATTATCATTAATTTCGAATAAAAAATTATCTAAAATTGGAAGTGTATTACTCGTTGTAAGAACACCGCTAATTGTTTGTAAATTTTTTAATAAACTCGAGCTTGAAACAACAAAATTCATTTTCTAGTGCTTAATAATTTGAAAGACAAATATAACTTTTTGATCTTAAAAAAATACTCCTACAATAAATTAGTTGTTAACGTAGTTATCGACAAAAACTGTCTGACCTTCAATCAAAGGACCAACTGTATAATATTGCATACGCACAACCTGTCCGTCTTGTTTTACAGCCCATAAATAATCTTTGTCGTAAACTGTAGTATCTGAAGAGTATTCTGGATCTAACCTTCTATACATATCGAGTTCATAAGTATCATTACTCGTAGATTCTATATTTAATTCATAATCGGGTAATTCACTTTTCATTTTTTTAATATCTTCAGGTGAAAGAGTGTAATTTGCTTGGTTGTAGTGAATATTTTCAAACCCGTTAAGATAAAATAGTAGGTTGTCTTTATTTATATTTTCGAGTTCCTGTCCCTTTCTAGTCACTTTATAACTTGAGCCGTCTTTTGTAATTTCAAAACTTTCTAATGGTACAACGCGATTAATTAACTGGATCTTTTGAATTTCGTTTCTTTTTAGTGAAAATAATTCCGAGCAGGCAAACTTTCTTGGATCTGTGAAAAAACGAGGGTCCAGTATACCGTAAAAACCTTTCATTCCCATAATTACGGGATTGTCACTTTTCTTTTCTGGTGTTTCTAGAAGCATATGAGTGCCCATATGATCTTGTGTTGGGTGTCCAACATACCATGTTTTTATCCATTCACCATTCTGGAATATTTTTACTTCTTTGTTCCTCGACATCATTTGCTTTTTCATGTTGCTCATGGCCGATTTAGGAACATATCCTTTTAATGTGATTTTAGTCATCGTTTCAAGCATCATTTGAATTATTTGTTGCTGCACACAATTCCCATCTTCATCTTCCCATACTCCTTGCTCGTTGCGGACAACTGTAAAAGTGCGATCAAAGTAATTGTCGTAGATGCTTATTTTGTCAACACTTGCGGTATCTTGAACAGCGAAGCTAATTAAACTCATATCAGAAACTTTTGAAGTTTTTGAAAGATCCATTGCCAGGAATGTTAATCCAACAATAACTCCAACTCCAATTAAAAGTATTACAATTTTTTTCATGTAAATTTATTTATTAACGTAACGTGATCTGCGAATGAAAATTATTACTGCACCTAAGATTAAAATGAAGAGTACAGGAACAAAAATATTGATGAATTTATAAAAACCGCCATGTTTTTCAACCTTCAAGTTGTCGGTAGGGTGCAAGTCGATAGTTCTGCTTCTTATAGATAATAATCTACTTTCACCTAACATGTAATCCACACAATTTTCAAAGAATTCAAAATTTCCAATTCTGTATTTTGTTGCCAAAAGCTCATCTATTTCATTTCCTTTTGGTTTTCTTGGGAGGTATTTATATCGATTTTCTTCAGGTAAAGGAACAGAATCATAAAACTCATTCTTCATGAATGTACCATTGCCAATTACCATTAATTTACCTGGCTTTACGGATTTCTCATGAAATTCAACATCTGGACTATCCGTGTACGATGAAGTGATTCTATTTTTATAAGCAGATTCAAATTCTCCTTCTACAATTGCTCCTAACATCAACTTATTTCTTTCGTCTTCTGGGTTGTCTTGAAACTGTGGATTTTCGCCAAAGGTACTTTCCATGGCAACAGACAGTAGAGGCGCCTTTCCAAAAGATTTTGAATTACTTGAAGATGTAAGGATTACTGATGGCCGAATATTACTTTTATTTTGAATAAACTGTAAACTAGAAGCATAAGGCAGTTTGACAGGGTCAACCATGCTTGAAATAGGATGTTTTGTTCCTTTTGCAATAACATAAAAGTACCAATTTACATAACCTTTTGGAATTCCCGGGAAGATGAAAGGATCGTAGTTTGCGTCTATCACTAAGTCTTCATTTATTTTAATTCCATAATCAAATACAAGGTCTGTTAATCCAGTTCTTTTTCTAACACTATGAACTTTACCTGTTCTACGTATCGTATCATTATTAATTTCTAGCGGATTGTGGAAGAGCATAATGTTTCCCCCATTCATTAAATATTGGTCAATAATGTATTTATCTTCATCGCTAAACTTCGACTTTGGATCAGCTAATATAATTCCGTCAATGCCTTCTAAGGCGTCAATAGCTCCATTGATTACCAAGTCTTTTATCTTGTAAGCATCCTCAATTTTTAATCGTGCACCTTGTGTATTTCGAATGTCTAACTCACCGTGACCATGAATAAACGCTAGTGTTTTTTTATCCTTACGGGTAGCTTTTGCCATGACTTGCATAAACTTGTATTCCAAGTCATTAATTCCATTTTGAATTTTAGCTTCTAAACCTTGGTTTAGTCTGTATTGACCACCTTCGATGAAACGAATACGATCTACTGTTACACCTCTATATTCTACAACAGCACCAGGGAAAACTTCTACAATGTTTGCTGCTCCCTGACTTCGAAAAGTAATGTCGGCAGGTCTAATTCCTCTTCCACGATCAAAAAGTTGTTCTTTTAGTGCCTCTTGGTCTTCTAGTGAACCATCATTTGGATTAATAAATTCGTATTGAATTTTATCGCCAGCATAATATTTAAACTCTTCCAATTTGTCCTTCACCGCAGTTTGGAGTCTTTTTACTTCAGCGGGGAATTCTCCTTCTAGATATATTTTAAACAAAACCTTATCCGTTAATATAGTATCGCTTTCCAGAAAGTTGATTGTTGACTCCGTTAAGGAGTAGCGTTGGTCTTTTGTGAAGTCGACTCTAAAATCAATAAATGAAACGATGATATTCAATAAAATAATAACCGCCAATGCTATGATTGTAATAACACTGTAAAACGCTCTATTCGATAGATTTTTAAAAACTCTTGACTTCATGGCGTTATTTTCTTAATGCTGTTAGTACATTGTGTGAAGCAAATAGGAAAAAGGCAATCAAACTTAAAAAGTAAAATAGATCACTAAAGATAAGGACTCCTTTTTTAATAGATTCATAGTGGAAGTCAATACTTGCATACCTTATTATACTGTCAAAGCCAGCGAAAGTAGCGTAAGAACCGAGTAAAGACAAACCACTAAATAAAAACCAACATAAAAACATGGCAATAATAAATGCAACTATTTGATTGCTCGTAATTGTACTTGCGAAAATTCCGATAGAGACAAAAGTAGCGCCTAATAGTATAAGGCCAAGATATGATGTAACTGCTGCACCATCGTCTAAGACACCAACTGGATCACCCAAATAATGCATCGAAATGTAAAATGTAATTGTTGGAAGTAAAGTGATGACAACTAAAGTAACACCAGCTAGGTATTTAGCAGCTAAAATTTTAAAATCTGAAATGGGTCGCGTATATAATAGCTCAATTGTTCCTGTTCTTTTCTCCTCAGCAAATGAACGCATAGTAATTGCAGGAATTAAGATAAGTAGAATTAAAGGTGTAAGATTAAAAAAAGGTATTAAGTCTGAAACACCGCCTTCTAATAAGTTGTAATAGTCTGAAATCACCCATAAGAATAGCCAACAGGTAACTACAAAAATCAGCATAAATATATATCCAATGATGGAACTCAGAAATCCTTTAATCTCTTTTAAATACAATGCGCGCATTTGACTAATTTTTCTCAAAAATAAGTGTTCTTTTTGTCTCTAAGCGTGAGAAATGTTAAAGTTTATCAAAAATATACTGTTCAAAGAAGATGTAAGGTTGTGTTTTATTGTAAGGAGTCGTATATAAGTGAGTCTATAATTAGTTTTGTATTTTTTAGTCTTATCTAAAAATATTTTATATTTGCACCATAATTCAAATAGGATGGAGGAGATATTGACACAAAGTGAAGAGAACTACATAAAAGCAATTTTTTCGTTGTACCAACAAACAAATGCTCCTGTTTCTACCAATGATTTGGCGGAAAGGATGGAAACAAAAGCTAGTTCTGTTACCGATATGGTTCGAAGACTCTCTGAAAAATCATTATTGCTTTATACAAAATACAAGGGATGTGAATTGACAAAGGAAGGTGAACGTACAGCTTTAAAAACGATACGTAAGCATAGACTTTGGGAAACATTTTTAGTTGAGAAATTAAAATTTGGATGGGATGAAGTGCACGATATTGCAGAACAATTAGAGCATATTCGCTCAGTTAAATTAACAGATCAATTGGACGCATTTTTGGATTTCCCAAAATTTGATCCGCATGGTGATGCAATTCCTGATAAAAATGGAGAAATAGTTCAACGAGAAAAATCTTGTAAGTTATCGGATTTGGAGTTAGAATCTGAGGCAATTGTTATTGGTGTGGCAGATGGGTCTCCATCATTTTTAAGGTATTTAGACAAGCATCAAATTACACTTGGAACAAAATTAGTAATTAAGGAAAGATTTGAGTTTGATGACTCGATGGAGGTGGAGTTGAATGATACGATTTTAAGCTTATCTTCTGCTGCATCTTCAAAAATAACTGTTCAATTAGTATAGTAAATGGATTCAATTATTGCATTTTTTGAAAATATAGATCCTGTTTTAGCAGCTTTATATGCAACCCTCTTTACTTGGGGATTGACTACTTTGGGCGCTTCATTTGTATTTCTTTTTAAAGGGATGAATCGAGCGCTTTTAGATGGAATGCTAGGGTTTACAGGGGGAGTTATGGTAGCAGCGAGTTTCTGGAGTTTGTTGGCTCCAGGAATCGAAATGAGTGACGGAGAAGGCTTTATGAAAGTTGTTCCTTCAGCTATTGGATTTACGCTTGGAGCATTTTTTATATATGGTTTAGACCAGATTTTACCACATTTGCATATCAATTTCAAGGAAAGTGAGAAAGAAGGGATTAAAACTCCATGGAGAAAAAGTACCTTATTATTCCTAGCTATTACATTACATAATATTCCTGAAGGGTTAGCGATAGGAGTATTGTTTGGTGGTGTTGCCGCTGATGTGCCTGGTGCAACAATCGGTGGTGCTGTTACTTTAGCTATAGGGATTGGTATTCAAAATTTCCCAGAAGGTATTGCCGTTTCTATGCCTATGCGCAGGCACGGGGCATCTCGCTGGAGAAGCTTTAATTATGGGCAGATGTCTGCCATTGTTGAACCGATTTTTGGGGTTCTTGGAGCTTTGGCTGTTAGTTTTTTCAATCCAATATTACCTTATGCATTGGCTTTTGCAGCAGGGGCAATGATTTATGTTGTTGTTGAGGAGGTGATTCCTGAAACACAAAGAGATAAATACACAGATATTGCAACGATGGGGTTCATCTTTGGCTTCGTAGTTATGATGATGCTCGATGTAGGGTTAGGATAGCTGACTAATGATGCTCGAAGAATTTAAGGAATCACTTTGAAAATTAATATTTGTTAAATAATAATAAAACCTTATTGGATTGAAAATAAATACTTAAATTTGTACCAAGGTTGTTTCATTTCATAGTTGAAACAATTGGGTTTTATAGTTTTAGCATGGTTTAGCAAAAAAGAGGAATAAGTGTACAGCATTTATTCCTCTTTTTATTTCTAATAAAACCAACTTCAAAACAGGTCATTCTATATTGAATTCAACAGAAATTAACAAAAGGTTCTTTAAAAGAACTCTTTAAATCTCAGAAAAGTAGCGAATACCAATGTATTTTTGTACTGTGAGAGTAAATGAATCGATTAACGCGCTAGTTGAACTGTTAGACGACCCAGATGAGGTTGTATCAACACATGTGCAGTCTAAAATTGTAGAGCAGGGGGAGAAAGTCATTCCTTATTTAGAAAAACTACAAGATCGATTTTTAGATAATCCTCAGAAATCTGAGCGCATTGACCAAATGATTCATAGCATTCATTTTAAGGCATTAAAAAAGTCATTTTCAAATTGGGTTGATTCTGAAGAAAAGCTTTTACTGGAAGGAGTTTATCTGGTTTGCAAATACCAATACCCAGATTTAACGATTAGTGAACTCAGTAATAAATTACTCGAAATTAAACAAGCCGTTTGGTTAGAGATAAACCCAAAGCAAACTAGTTTTGAAACAATCAAAGTGTTTAACCGCATCTTTTTTGATCATTTTGATTTTAAGTGCTCTGATGTTATTCAGCATACTCCATTTGACTATTTTACAAATGCTGTCCTAGAAACTCGTGAAGGCTCAGATACAGCTCTTGGTTTGATTTATAGTCTGGTCGCACAATCTCTTGATTTACCAGTCTATGGAGTTAGTGTAGATCAACCAAACAAAACATTTCTGTTAGCTTATTTAGATAAGAATAATATTCTAGAAATTTTAGACTGGGGTGTACACAATAATGGTGTTCTATTCTATATAAGTGTAAGTAACAAAGGTGTGGTTGTGGATCCTCAGCGACTAGAAGAAGTGTTTAAAATGGAGGGGTTACCTGTTTCAAAAGATCAATTTGAACCAACACCAAATACAGTGTTGATTAGAAATTATCTCATTCAAATATCAAAAAGCTGTGAAAACTTACCTTACTTCAGGTATAAATTGGTAGAATTAAAAGAGCTAATTGATTTGTTTAGTAAGTAACAAGTTATAAGTATTTCCGTTTAGTTTGCTAACTCGTCCGCCATCACTTTATATGTAGGGTCCTCCAGAACATTAACGTCAATGATTTTATCTGCATTTTTCAATAGTTTTCTACAATCTTGACTCAAATGCTTTAAGTGAACCTTTTTACCTGCTTTTTGATAAAGCTCGGTCAATTTATTAAGTGCCTCAATCCCTGACATATCTACAACACGACTTTCTGAAAAATCAATCACAACTTCTTCAGGGTCATTGGCAATGTCAAATTTCTCATTGAAAATCGAAACAGAACCAAAGAATAATGGTCCGTATATCTCGTAGTATTTAACTCCGTTTTCATCAATTTTCTTACGAGCTCGAATACGCGTAGCATTCTCCCAGGCAAATGTTAAAGATGATATAATAACTCCAACAAGTACAGCCAATGCTAAGTTGTGGAAGTAGACTGTAACGAACATTACCACGAGCATCACAAAGATGTCTATTTTTGGCATTTTGTTGAACGTTCTCAAACTTGCCCATTCAAACGTTCCAATAGAAACCATAATCATTAACCCCGTTAATGCAGCCATTGGTAATTGCTCGACAAGTCCTGAACCGAACATTATAAATAGTAATAAAGCTATTGCCGCTACAATACCAGAAAGTCTAGCTCTTGCACCTGAGGATATGTTTATCAAACTTTGGCCAATCATTGCACAACCACCCATCCCTGAAAAGAAACCAGTAACTGTATTTGCGGCACCTTGTGCAATACACTCTTTGTTTGTACGCCCTCGTGTTTGTGTTATTTCATCAATTAAATTTAATGTTAATAGACTTTCGATTAATCCGACTCCTGCCATGATCACAGCATAAGGAAGAATAATAAGGAGTGTGTCCCAAGTAAATGGTATTTGTGGCACATTGAAAGGTGGAAAGCCTCCTTCGATAGAGCCACCATCTAAGGTGTCCTTTACGGTAGATACATCTAAACCAAAACCAATTGTAATAAACGCTATAACAAGAATTGCGGCAAGTGAGCTAGGAATTATCTTGGTGATTTTAGGAAGTCCCCAGATGATTACCATTGTTAATAGAACAAGTCCTAACATTATTAATAACGGTGTTCCAGTCATCCACTCTAACTCTCCAGACGCTCCTCTAGATTTAAAGTAGTTCAATTGAGACATGAAAATTACAATCGCCAATCCGTTTACAAATCCGTACATTACGGAGTGTGGAACAAGTCTAATAAACTTACCTAAACGTAAAAAACCGATCAACATCTGAATTATTCCTGCTAAGACTACAGTAGCAAAAATGTATTGTGCGATTTGATCACCAGTAACATCAACTTTAGACTTCAGTTCGATTATCATACCGATAAAAACTACTGCTACCGCCCCTGTAGCCCCAGAAATCATACCTGGTCTACCTCCGAAAATGGATGTTATTAACCCAATTGTAAAGGCAGCATATAATCCTGTCAATGGAGATAATCCTGCTAATAATGCGAAGGCGATTGCTTCTGGTACTAACGCGATTGCTACTGTAAGTCCTGATAAAACTTCGTTTTTGTAGTCTACTTTCTGATTTAAATCAAAAAGGTTAAAATATTTTTTCATTTAAAAATTGAATATTAAAATTGATTATTTTGCTTGGCGACTCGTGCTTGCATTAAATAAATCAAGGTGGAGTAATTTTAAAATTCATATCTTTTGTGTTTTGAAGGTGCAAAAATAGTACTTTCTTTTTAAAGCCTCGGTTATTTTGAAAATTACTTTTGTTCGTTTTAGGTTCAACCTGAAAGATTCAGAGTTCAATACTGTAGCAAGTGATAATGGTCTTGTAAGAGATTGTAATTAAAACGTTTTGGAATGGTCTTTGTCCCTGCAGCACAAATAATTATTATATTTAAACAATATTAAAAAACTTACTTATGAAATTAATTTTATTTGTTGCCCTACTAATAATCTCATCTTTGAGCTATAGCCAAAAAGTATATACAGTTGATTACGAAAGTCGTGCTGATGTAAAAGTATTCGTTGTAGACTATGAAAGTCGTGCTGATTTAGTCGTTTATAAAGTAGATTATGAAAGTCGAGCAGGTGACAATGATGGTAATTGGTTTTTTGTTGATTACGAAAGTCGTGCCGATAAGAGTATCTTTTTTGTAGAATATGAGAGTCGAGCCGATCTAAAAATATTTTTTGCAGACTATTCTAGTCGAGCTGGTTGGAAGAATTCTTCTAAGAAACATTTGATGTATTAGGGGAAGACGGTGAGAGATTATGGCATTTAGACTCACTTCGTTGTAAGACATTTTTTTTGTATCCTTAAACTGCCGCAAGGTTACATCTTGTGGACTTGGGGAAATAAAAAAGTCTGACTCCTGTTCAAAACGCAACCTAAACCCAATGAAACAATATGAACAAGAATCAGACTCCACTACTAACTATTATGAAAAAAACAACTTTGGTAATTGTCTTTCTCAAATATACAAACTGATTTTAAGTGTTTGACTCAAAAATTGTGAACGGTGCTTTTAATTGATTTAAGTATTAATTTGATTGATTAAAATTCTTAAAAATATTTCGAAACTTCCGTGAATTTCATTTTCTATATCAATTTATCCTTTATTTTTGATAAAAATTGATGTTTTGAAGAAAATCACAGAGTCTGCGAGTAATTATGATCATTTGGAGGAGATGTCAATGAGAGAAATTCTCGTTGGTATGAACCGTGAAGATCAAACTGTACCTCTGGCTATTGAGAAAATCATTCCAGAAATTGATGCTTTCGTTACAAAAGCTTTGGAGTGCATGGTAAAAGGTGGTAGACTCTTTTATTTAGGTGCTGGAACTAGTGGTCGACTTGGCGTTGTAGATGCTTCTGAATGCCCTCCGACCTTTGGTGTTGATCACGGTGTTGTAATTGGTTTGATTGCTGGAGGAGATGAAGCGATCCGAAAAGCGGTAGAAAATGCTGAGGATAATTCTGAACAAGGTTGGGATGACTTATTAGCGCATAATATCAAAGAAAATGACGTTGTTGTAGGTATAGCCGCTTCTGGAACTACGCCTTATGTGATTGGGGCTATAGAGAAAGCAAACAGAAACGGTAATTTAACTGCTGGAATCACTTGTAATCCTGATAGTCCATTGGATCAAGCAGCAAAACATTCATTAGTTCCTATTGTAGGTCCTGAATTTGTCACAGGAAGCACTCGATTGAAATCAGGTACTGCTCAAAAATTAGTGCTTAATATGATATCTACAAGTCTAATGATTGGATTAGGACATGTTCACGGTAATAAAATGGTGGATATGCAACTCAGTAATGCAAAGTTAGTGATTCGAGGAACTCAAATGGTAGCTGAATCTTGTAATATAGATATGAAATTGGCTAAAGCTTTATTAATTGAACATGGTTCAGTAAGAAAAGCTGTTCAACATTATATGAAAAAACAATAACGGATCGATGAAAGAGAAAATTACAATAGCTGTAGATGGCTGGTCTTCTTGTGGTAAAAGTACTCTTGCCAAAGCTTTAGCAAAAAAGTTAGAATATATTTATGTTGATTCTGGTGCAATGTACAGAGGTGTTGCGCTTTTTGCTCTTAGGAAAGGATGGGTTTCTGCTAGTCATACAGATAATTCTATGATTATTGATAATTTGAACTCTATTCAACTAGATTTTGAGTCGACAAAACCCGGTAAAGCAGACCTGTTTCTAAATGGTGAAAACGTGGAGAAAGAGATTCGTAAAATCGAAGTTTCCAATGTTGTTAGTGCAGTGGCTACTATAAAGGAAGTGAGAAAGCATTTAGTTGATTTGCAACGTAAACTGGGAGATTCTGGTGGAGTTGTTATGGACGGTAGAGATATTGGATCTGTCGTTTTTCCAGATGCTGAGCTAAAGTTATTCGTTACTGCTGATGTTGATATTCGTGCACAGAGAAGATTTGAAGAACTCAAGTCAAAAGGGGAAGATGTTTCTATTGAAGCGGTTAAAAGCAATTTAAAACAACGTGATGAAATGGATTCTACTAGAAAAGAGAGTCCTTTAATTCAAACGGATGATGCAGTAGTGTTAGATAATTCTCATTTATCACCTGGTCAACAACTGGAAGTAGCACTAGAATTAGTTAAAGAACGATTAAAATCGTAACAAAATCAATTTTTTTTCGTTATAATTGTATAAATCGTTGTTAAACCATGCTCAAAAAACTAGTTACATGCGTTGCATTATTTGCAACATTTTCCGCTTTCGCTGATTTCAATGACTCTATTCCTGTTTCGTGGAAAGAAGAAGTAGTTGAAATGCGCCACCTTAATGATACAGTTGATGTCGCTTATCTTGATAATTCGTCACTTTTTATTGAAAGGTGGGATAAGTTAGCTCAGCCTATTTTTTGGAAGACTATTATGACACTGTCTTCGGATTCATGTGTTGTAAACATTGCAAAATCCAGAACAATCATCACAAAAATGAGTTTAGAAGATTGGAATAAATTTTCTGACTTGGAAAAAGATCAGATGAGAGACTCTATTCGTACTGCTCACGGTTTGAGTAGCGACGATAAAATCTATATGACTTCTGGGAAGAGTGACTTTTATGCATTTGAAAAAGTTTTGCCAAGTGTAGCAAAAGGCGTTGAAGTTTTCGCTAAACAAAATGTTGATCCATGGTATGCTCAGGCAATTTTGATGATAGAGAGTCCAGGTAGACTTGCTAAATCTAATGTTGGAGCCTATGGACCATTTCAATTGATGCCTTCAGTAGCTCGCAGTCATGGTTTAAAGGTAAATCGTCACATTGACGAAAGAAAAGATTTTGTTAAGTCCGCAGAAGGAGCAAGCAGCTTAATAGCAAACACTTGTATTCCAGAAGCAAAGAATATTCTTGAAAAACATAATATTTCGTATAACGAACAAGATTTGTGGTTTAGGTTATTTGTGCTACATGTATATCACGCTGGAGCATATAATGTTGCTGCAGTCATTGATAAAATTCAACCGGAAAAAGGAGGGACTGAGTTAATTCAGACAATGTGGCAAACTGAAGCAGGGCATTTTAGAAATGCTTCTCAAAACTATACTCAGCTTGCACTTGCAGCAATGCTTATTTTCGATGAAATCATATGGAAAAAATGTGATTATCTTGTAAGTGAAAAGTAGTGTAGATTGTTTTTTACTTTGTCACTGAATTGGACAGAGAATCACAATGTTGCGCAAAATGTAATGAAATGCTGCAAATTAAATTGTTGTTTTCTCCTTTGCTTCTTTCATTCTTAGGTAGCAAATAGTACCTACCATTGTTAAAAGAACGGGGGCTATTACCACACCAACATAGGGAATCATTAAAAATGCCGTGAATATCAATCCTGTGAAAATCATATGTAAAGGATGACTGAAAGCATATCCCCAACTTTTTCCTACGCTTACATCATACCGTTCTAATGAATAATCATAAGAATTGAAACCAGTAAAAAAGGCAAGAAGTATCATTGAAATATATGGGTCTAGAAATGAAATTCCGAGTGCCCACGCAAAAATCCACCAGAAAAACTTAATGAACATGTACATCAAACCACCAAGGAATGCAACTCCGATTGTTCTGAGAATATCATTCATAAACTTTTCCCAACCCGCCTTAAACTTTTTTCCTGTTTGATGTTCATCAACTCTTTCGCTTAAAATAGTATGAAAAGGGGAGAGTAAGGTGATTATTGTAAATTGATAAATAAATATTGATACTCCTTTTATCCAGCTAAAAATCGTGTCAACTCCAGTTTGCAAAGAATCACCAATCCAAGGAACATAAGAGACAACTCCCAAAGCTGAATTTGCAGACTCAAGCCCTTGCGCATACATTAGAAAAAAAACAGCGATTACGATTCCTGGTATAAAAAATAAAAGAAATTTTCCTTGAAATAATAGTTTCAAAGAGAGCTGAATTGCGTAAAAATGATTTCTAACTGCTTTCATTGTGCGTTGTGATAAAGCTTCAAAATTAAAGTAATCATTCCAAAAAAGGCAATAGTTCCTAAAAAGAATAATTTTCCACCACGATATCCTCTTTTATACCAATACCAGCTATTAATTGACCCTAATATGAGTCCTCCAACCAATGCATAAATGTAATTTATAGAAGGCATTTGTTGCGTTTAAGAGTTATTAATGGAAACATAAAAGCAATTGTGAAATTTGATAGGAGGTAGTGTCGTTAACATTTATTCATCACAATTTACAACAACCCCTATAACACAAATATCGTCTACTTGCTCATATCCCTCTGCCCATGAATTCATTTCATTTTCAAGAATTTCTTGTTGTTCTGACATTGGTTTTTGATAATTTTCAGTGATTAACGTTTTCATCACTTTAACTTTGAATTTTTTATTTCTAGGTCCTCCAAATTGATCAGCATAACCATCAGAAGTCATGTAAAATGATGTCGTTTTATCTATCGTAAACTCATGCAATTCATACACTTGATCAATAGAAGTAAATCCTCCGACTGCTACTTTTGTTGCTTTGATTTCATGAAGTTCTCCATCTTGGATAAACCAAAGCGGTCTATGCGCACCTGCGTATTTAATTGTTTTTTTCTTTTGATTAATAGTGATAATAGAAGCATCCATTCCGTCTCGAGTAGCTTTTTTACTCTCGTCTTGGCGCAGAGAAGTTTTAATTCCTTCGTTTAAAAAAGATAGAATTTTATCAGGAGAGGTAATTCCTTTTTCACCAACACAAACATTGAGTTTATCTACTCCAATCATGGACATAAATGCTCCTGGAACACCATGTCCTGTACAGTCGGCACAAACGATAATTGATTCATCTCCTCGTTGATAAAACCAATAAAAATCTCCACTAACCACGTCTTTTGGCCAAAATAAAATGAAAGAATCGGCAAGATGTTTTGTCATTTCATCCTTTAGTGGAAGAATTGCATTCTGAATTCGTTGTGCATAATTGATACTGTCTTCTATTTCAGTTTTCTGATGTAAGATTTCAGTCTTTTGGTCTTCTAATCGGTGATTTTTCTCTTCAATTTCTTTGGTACGCTCTTTTACAGCGGACTCTAACCTTTTGTTCTGCTGCTTTAGTCGATAAGAACTTATAACTATTGCAAAATAAATGATAACAATAAATAATAATACGTAAGCGGTATAGGCAGTTGCTGAACGATACCAAGGTGTAAGTATTTTAAAGCTAATTTTGGCTGGTTTAGCTTCTTGACGATATACATTTCTAGCTTTTACTATAAAAGTATACTCGCCCTCCTGTAAATTAGAAAAATCCATTTCAGTTTTCTCCGTCCAATCAGACCATTTTTCATTGTACCCTATAAGTTTGTAGCTGTATTCAATGGGTTGATGGTCTTCAAAATAAGGTGCGCTAAATGTAAAATTAATGAAGTTTTTTTCGAATTCTAATTCAATCGATCTGTTTTTTTTGGAATGATGCCCTCCATAGATTATTGACTTTTTTTTAGTCATCACCTTTCGAATTAAGGTGTTGAAATTCTCCTTAAATGGTATTTCTCCTTTAATATTGTAACGAATTAAGCCTTCTGTAGCACCAATCCATAAATACTCTTTATGTTCTGGACGGTAAAGGGTGTTAATACGTCCTTTTTTGATTCCCCAAAAAGGTCTATTGATATAGGTTTCTTCTTTCTTATTATATATCCCAACGTCGTTGTCAATGCAATACCAAATATGCTTCTCGTCTTCTGTAAAGTAGAATATCGGTTTTTTGAAAATGCTATCTCCTAATTTAGTAGGCATAAAAACGGTAAATAACTCTCCATCAAAATCCGTTTGATCCACTTCTAGGATTCCATCAGTTGTGCCAAAAACAACTTCACCATTTAATTTTTGAGGAACAATCACGTGATCACTTGGGAAACCATAAGAAACGCCACTAAAGAATTCCACATTAAATTTGTTTTGAATATAACTTAACTTCAGAACACCTAGACCTTGAAGACCTAACCAATAATTAGTTGTATCTTTTTTTGTTTCACTTTCTATATTCGTGACAGAAGAAAATGCTTCAGGAAAGGTAAATATCGGAGCCAAAGATTTTGAATTCAGCACTTGTAAGCCTTGTTTTCCAGCAGTAATAATCTGATTAAGATCTTCATTAATGTAAAGGGCATTTACATTCTGACGATTGATGCGTTTAGGATCAGCGTTTGGAATAGTGAGGTCTAAAGTGAATAAACCTTCACTCGTACCAATATATAAGGTATTATTAAGCTGTTTTAAGCTCCAAACACTGTGTTTAATGGATTCAACTTTTTCATAAATTCGAAAAAGTGACTCATTTTTTTGATTGATTCGAAATAACCCTTCATTTGTTCCGACAAATAAATGATCGTTATTATTAATGTTGGTTTGGAGTACAACTTCTACACCTCCAATGAGTCCTTGATTTTCTCCAAAATAAGATAAACGCGAATCTAAATTAACCAATGCAATTCCGTTACCTAATGCCATCCATAAATTACCGTCGTAATCAATGAATTGATTTTTAACTTCGTTCGAGCGAAGTCCCATACGCTTATTAATTCTACCGAGTTCATTTCCTTGATAATCAATAATTATACAGCCTTTATCAAAAGTATTTAATGCAATCCTATTGGAACCAATTTTCTGGGCACCAAAAATGAGTAGTTTATTTAGGAAGTCACTATTGGGATTTTCGATTGGTTCGACTTTGTTTTGACTCGTCAATTTGTATAAACCAATTTCCTGTGTGATGATAAGATGTTCTTTCTTATCTTTCATTGGTATTATTCCGAATGCTGCATAAATCTCAAATGGTTCAGAACCCTCTATTCTTTCCCAAGCGTCACCATTCCACTGCATTAATCCAAAGTCGCGCATTCTTACTACAAGTTTGTCATTCACTTTGAAAACAGTATGCACGGTAGAAGGCATAGGAAGCAAGATTATTTCTTCATTTTTATATTGAAATATTTGCTGTTCACTCTGAAAGAAAATCCCATCGGAAGTTTCAATGATAGACCAGACATCATTAAAAGGATTAGACTCACGTAAGGTTGAATCTACAAGCGATTGATACTTATAACTACCAACACTATCAATTGATAAATATCCAAAATCCCCCATCACACCAACGTAAATCGTTCCGTCTTCTGCAGTATAAAGAGATCTTGTTACTCGAGAGGAAACAATTGGGATTTCTTCCCATCTTGTGCCATCAAAAGCTAAAATGTTACCAGTATTTCCAAAATACATAACACCAGATTGATCTTGAGTGACCCCATGATTGTCAGGAGCATATTCATGTCCATAATCATCTGTTGTGTAATTAGTTATTGGAGGAAAGAAATCTTGCCCAAAAAAAGTATTAAACTGACAAAAAAATGTCGTGACCAAAAGAATAAAATAATATTTGGGTTGAATATTCATGTGCGCAAATTAAAGAAAATCAATTGATTTTGATCAAATACTGAAGTAAAAATAGTGTTTTCCATACAAAGTCCGAGAAGATTATATATTTTCGTTTTTAAAACAATTCAACATGAGTAAATCATTAACTTTAAAAGAAGCAATTGCGTCCGTTGAGGAATTTCACAACAGTTTTGGTATTAAGAACAATCTTGAGCCAATAGCAAACATTGAATCAGATCAAATTGAGTTGCGCCATCGTTTGATGAGTGAAGAAAACAGCGAATATTTAGAAGCAGCCAAAAATAATGACCTTGTGGAAGTAGCTGATGCTCTGGGAGATCAGCTTTATATTTTGTGTGGTACAATTCTGAAACATGGGATGCAAGATCTAATCGGAGAGGTGTTTGAAGAGATTCATAGATCGAATATGAGTAAATTAGATGAAAATGGTAAGCCTATTTATAGAGAAGATGGTAAAGTATTGAAAGGGGAAAATTATTTCAAACCAAATATAAAATTAATTTTGGATAAATAATGGCATTCAATATTCGAGTTTATGGAATCTTGATTAATGAAAAGAATGAAGTTCTACTTTCTGATGAAAATCGTTTTGGAAGAAAGTTTACTAAATTCCCTGGAGGTGGATTGGAGCAAGGCGAAGGACTGAAAGATTGTCTAAAACGTGAGTTTATTGAAGAATTACAGTTAAACGTTGAGGTAGGGGAACTGCTTTATCTTACCGATTTTTATCAGCAATCAGCTTTCGATGCAAAAGATCAAATTATTAGTATTTACTATAGTGTTAGGAGTTTATTAACGGCTAAAATAAAAACAACAGATAAACTATTTGATTTTCAGTTAGATGAGCAGGAGGTGCATAGATGGATTTCGTTGGATGAATTGTCGGAAGAAGACATGACTTTTCCAATTGATAGAAAAGTAGCTAAAATTCTGAGTGAAAAGTAATAATCAATTCAAGCGTTTTTGAACATAAGTATCTACTTTTCCAAAAAATTGATTGGGTGTATAAGTTCTCCAGGAAAATTCTTCGAGTTCACCTCCAAGCACAAAATATTGATCCAGATGAATTTCATTGAATTCCTTCACAACGTGCTCGTGAAAGTTTATTAACGCGATATAACCATCTTCAAGTTCATCAAACCACTCTTCATAATAGCAATCGTCTGAATAGTGAAAATTAAGCACATTTTCTCCGATGAGGATAAATTTATCAACTCCCTCATAAATCAATGGTTCGATGATATCCCGTTTCAAAGTCATGATATCATTATTTATAGCATCATTCCACTCACCAATCAATTCGATTACGGTATATCCCTCCTCATAATCCGTATAAATAATTTTAATAAATAAAGTGGGAGAGCCGATATTATCCCATTGCGGGTGAATCATGTAATTATATACCTGATCTGTAAATTCGAATTCACTGTATTCGCGAGCGTAAAAAGGAGAACGTTCATCTTCTGATGAAATATAATAATGTCTCCAATTAAAATACGGTTCAATATCATGCATAATGCAAAGGTACGTATGATTTTAGAGAAGTAGAAAGAATGGAAGCTGATAAATTCCACAGTAATACCTCAAATTTCATACGATTTGTACTTTGTAATATTCTCAATGAAGGATCTTGTATCAAAGCTGTCACTCGTCACTTTTCCATTCTTTTCCTTTCGGAGTAAAACTTTAATGTTTAAATTTGGAAAAAATCGAGTTATGTCAAAAGGTATATTTTTTTTAATCACATTTTGCGCTTTGTTGATCTTCTCCAGCTGTGGAAAAGATAAAAATAAGGTAGACATTAAATCAGCTGTAGCATCTTTTGCGACTAGTCATCAGGACGTTATAGGTTATGGTTATATTGATATCAAACAGATGTTGAATAAGTCCAAGTTAGCCGAGTTAAAAGGAATTGGAAATGGCGTTGCAGATATTTTTACTTCACTTGAATCAGGAGTGAAGTTAGAAAGTGGTGTTCATTATGCTTTGACAGGACCGATGGATAGAAGCGGAATGCCCGATAAAGTTTTTGCTTTCTTCCTTGTTGAGAATAGAGATTCTCTCAGAATGAAGCTTGAACAAGAAATGGGATATTTATTTGAAGAAGAAGATGGATTGATGATGTATGACGATATGTCTACTGCAATTGGGTTTAATGATAAATTAGCAATTGTTGTTTTGACGCAATTTGGAAAGAATCCAAAAGAGGATTTAAAATCGGCATTCATCAAAACTACAAGTAAAACTCAAAATCCTAAAATTGTTGAAATTTTGGATTTAGAAACGGATATACTACTAGGAATTAATTTATCAAACCTTTATAATACATCCAACACAAGTTTAAATAATTTGCCAGAGAAAAGAAAGAAAGAAATAATTGCGATGCTTGAAGATGGGCATTACTCTTCAACAATTGACTTTAATGATGGGAATATTACAGCTGAAGTTAATACTGGGCGAGTTAGTGATGCGCTAAAAGAGGAGTACTTTTTTAAATCGGAATTTGAGTCTAACATCTTTGAAAAGCTTGGACCTGGTTCACCTTTAGTGGCTTTTGCTGCGGCTATGGACATTCCTCAAATGGAGTCGCTGATGATGCTTGTTCAACCTGAAGGAGCAGAATCTCCAATTAAATACCTTGGGTTAGGTGATCAAAAAGTGGGGGATATCATTGATGGAGAGTTTGGTTTTGCATTAAATTCATCTCCGGATATGTTAGAGTCTAGTATGATTCCCGCGTTTAACTTTTATGCAAGTGTTGGTGAGAACTATGAATTTTTACAAGATTTGGCAAAAGTATATAGTGAAGAAGAAGTCATAGAGGATTTAGGAGATGGTTATTACAGATATCAGGAAACATCTATTGCTCACCTAAGTAAAGAGTCTATTATTTTACAAAGTAATGCTGTCGAGAAGGAGAATTTTAAGACAGGGAAATTAAACCAAATTCGAGGTGTTAACAGTTTTGGTGAAAAGCCATTGTCTATTTTTATTGATGTTAAAGCACTTAATAAAGCTGAAATGTCAGGATTTGCAAATGACGCTGAAATACTCTTGAAGCTCACAGATTATATAACTATAGAAGGCGACAATAAAGGAATAAAAATGGTTATCCAATTAATGGAGAAAAATGAGAATGTATTGAATCAGATTCTAAATTCTTATAGAAATGAACTAAAGGAGCAGTTCGGAGGAGGTTTATTAATGTAAATTAATGTACAATGAAAATATCGCTAACGCTAATCACCGTCTTTATATCATCAACACTATTATTAAATAGTTGTAAAGAAAAAGGACATGCCGAAGAATTTTCTTACGGGGTATATGAAAATGGAAAATACATTAATAAATTCTTAGGATTCACACTTGAAATCCCAGAAAGTTGGTATGTATATAATGAAGATGAGTTGAAAAAAGTGATGGGTGAGCTTGAGCGAGATGAGAGTTTCAATGAAAACGGTAGAGAGATAATTAAAAAAGGAAAGGTACGCTCAGCTGATCTATTCATGGCTCAGTTAAATAATCCATATACGTTTGATGCGATTATAAACCCAAGTTTTGTAATTAATACTGAACGAATTAATGACGTTGAACCCATCCAGGATGCAGAGGATTATATGAGACTAGCTCGTAGGAATATGCAAGCTATGGTTAATGAACCCGTGATATTTCAAGAAGCTGCTCGAGTAGAACTGAGTGGAAATGAATTTGACCGACACACTATAGAAAATGTTGAGTACGGATATAAATATAAAACTACTCAGTTTTGCGAAATTATGAATGGTTATGCTGTTATTTTTACACTTTCTTACGCCAATGAGATCGATCGAAAGGAACTTGTAAGATGTTTGAGTTCGTTAGAATATAAAGACTAAGGTTAACAACTATTCGTGCGAAGATTAATTTACATAATTTGTTCATATTCTAATCAAATTTTCATATCTTTATGATACAAACAATCGCGCATAGCGTTGTATTTGTTTGAGGTCGTAAGACCGCCCATGTAGCGTGTTTTTGAAACTTAACATTTATCTATTTAGGGTTTAACTTGATTTGCCAATGGCGAGCCTCCCTTTACTCTTTGAGAAAGGATAACCCAGAGGATTACAGAAGTAAGTCGGAGACCTTAACCATGTCATTCTGAAGTTTTCAGAAAATGTAGCTACGTGGGTTTTTATTTTTTTAAGCCTAAAGGAAGTGTATCTTATAGTCTTAATATCTTAAAATCTCATCGTCTTTATCTCATCTTTCTAGCACTAGACTGACCTTCGTTCTTATTAAATTCGTAATATTGCTTTTCTTTAGAATTACACAATAAATTGTGATAGCCAACATTGTATTAACGTGAGATTGATTCTTTTTATAACAGGTTTAGTTTTAACCTTGAACATATTTGCTCAAGACAAATTGATGTTGTCTAAAGTGGATACAATCGGATTAGAATATCGCTCTGGAGGGGTGGGTCTCGATTCAATTGATGCAATTAACGTTGGTAATCTCACATTGCGACCAGCCGCTGGTTTTAGTCAGGTTTTTGAATATAATCTCGCTCAAAACTTATATCAATCTCCAGCTGGATTTTCTTATTTGATGAACGAGAAGAAAGTAAAACCCAAATATATAGGTCTTCCTTACTTAGGCTTTCAGTATGCCTTTGGTAGTGCATTAAATCAAGCATTGAATGTAGATTACCATCAGTATTTTACCCCACAAACTCATCTTCATTTTCGTTATCATAGAAGAACAAGTAATGGGTTATTGAGAAATGGAGGTTTTAAGCTTAATGATGTAAGTCTTGAATTCTATCACGCTAAAAACGGATGGTCTACGAAGTTAGATGCGTATTATGGCGGACATGAATATGGAGAAAACACAGGAATTGAAACAGATGAACTGATTGAAGAGTTTCCAATTGAATTTACTCCTGTTCTTAGAAATAATGCGCAATCAACCGTTAGGAAACTTAATCTTGCTTGGGACAATTATTTTCGTTTGCTGGGTGATTCAATCAATGGTTTTGGAGTTAAAACACAGCATAAATTTGATTTGAACGGGAGGGTTTTTAACGAACCAAATTTTTCTGATACGCTGGTTGAAAATATTTACATAGACTCTATTTCAACTCGTGATCAATATCAGACCTCATCGATTTCCAATGGAGGTGGTATATATTTTAGTTCTAATGCTTTTCAAATAGATGCTACAATCAACCATCGATATTGGAGAAATCAAAACCTGGCAAAATATCGAGATACAAATGAGGTTTATCTGCAATCGCAGCTTTGGACAAAATGGAAGGGGATTACAATCGAAAATGATTTTTATTTTAATTTGTTAGGAGCGTTAGGTGAGTTTTACAATCATGCAAAATTAACTTTAAAGCCCTCTAGAAAGACAGTGATTTTTGGACGATTGAATTTTGATAACAGACTTCCAATGCCCTACCAACGCTTTCACAATGCAAATCATGTTCAGTGGAAGTTAAACGAACTAAAAACACAGCAAATTCTGAATATCTCTGGAGGAATTCGTTATGGCGACACCAACTTTGTTGAAGCAACAGTGAATTGGACAAATATCAACAACGGACTTTATTTTATTCAAAATGATTGGCGACAAGATACTTTGGATTTTGTTTCTGTCGGTACTATTGGATTAAAAGGAGCTTTGCATCTCGGTAAGTTTGGTTTTTACCCAAGTGTTCAGTTAGGAGTAAACACGGATAATTTTAATTATCAACCTAAGTTCTCTACAATGAATCGTATATCTTTTCAATCAAAGCTTTTCAAAGCACAGCGTTTAGGAGTTGCTCTTGGTGTGGATGTGGGTTATGTGACAGGCTATCAGTTCATGCAGTACAATACCTTACTGGGCGTGGTACAACCTGTTCAAACGAATGAGAAAACTCCTAGTTTGATGCGTTTAAATGCATTTATGGCGCTTTCTATTGATGAGTTTAGATTTTTTGTTAGGGCGGAGCATCTCGATTATTTCATCAATGATCAAACTGCTCGAATAGATACTAATTACCCGATTATGCCATTTATTATTAGAATTGGAGTGACCTGGGATTTCTTTAATTAACCTAATGGTCTACAAATCATGAGCTGAGTCTAATACTTTCTGCTTTAACTCTTCCATATATTTTTCAAGTCTATTAAGTAATTCAGGTTGTTGAGCACCAATAATTTTTGCTGCTAAGATCCCAGCATTTTTGGCACCATCAAGTGCTACGGTCGCAACTGGAATACCACCAGGCATTTGCAGAATAGAAAGTACAGAGTCCCAACCATCAATTGAATTTCTCGATTTAATCGGAACACCAATTACGGGAAGTGGAGTTAATGAAGCAGTCATTCCTGGTAAGTGGGCAGCTCCACCAGCGCCAGCGATAATAACCTTTATACCTTGTTTGTGTGCATTTTTCGCATAATCATACATTCGGTCAGGCGTACGGTGAGCTGAAACAATATTCATTTCATAGTCTACCCCCAAATGATCTAAAATATCAGCTGCTTCCTGCATGATGTGTAGGTCTGATTTACTTCCCATTATAATTCCAACTTCTGGCATGGTATCTTTTTTTTGTAAAGATAAAGAAAATCGGAAGACTATAATTATAGGTGTTTTATCAATCTTCAAGAAAGAATTTTAATATTGAAAATGAATTACTTTCTTATTTTTAAATTAAATTTGCTCTTATGATTCACAATTTTTCAAAATCGAACTCCATCTTTAGCCAATTTTTATCTGAAATCAGAGATATTGACGTGCAAGGTGACAGAATGCGTTTCCGACGTAATTTACAGCGAATTTCGGAGATAATGGCTTACGAGCTTTCTAAAACTTTGAAGTATTCGGAGAAAACTGTAACAACTCCTTTAGGAGAAGCTCAAGTGATGACGCCCGATGACCAAATTGTATTGGCCACAATCTTAAGAGCTGGATTACCTATGCATCAAGGTTTACTTAATTATTTTGATAATGCGGAGTCAGCGTTTGTAAGTGCTTTTAGAAAACATACTAGTGAAGAAGAGTTTGATATCCATGTTGAGTATTGTGCTTCTCCAAATATTGATAAGAAAGCACTTGTTATTAGCGATCCTATGCTAGCTACAGGGAGTTCTATGGTTATGGTCTATGATGTACTCAAAAAATATGGAAAAGCAAAACAAGTACATATAGTGGCAGGTATAGCTACACAAGAAGCACTTGCTTTAGTGAAGAAAAAATTCCCAGACAATGTGAAAATATGGGTAGGAGCAATTGATGATGAATTAACGGCTCAGTCCTATATTGTACCTGGGCTAGGAGATGCTGGAGACTTGGCATTTGGCGATAAAATCTAGAAAAATGATGCTTTATGCCACACTTGTGTTTTTTAGCACATGGAAATTTATGTTTGCTCCCATATTGGGTTTTGCTTCGGGATTTACTTTTCTGGAAACATTTATTTCTTGTATGATTGGAGCCTTGATTTCATCAAGTGTTTTTTATTTCGGTAGTAATTATTTTATGCAAAAGTCGCTTGAACGTACTGTAAAGAGAAATAAAAAACGAGAAGCAATAGGGAGATATACAAAAACTAAGAAGGTGTTCACTAAAACAAATAGAAGAATAGTAAGTATTAAAAAGTCGATTGGAATTTATGGTGCTTGCTATTTGTTTCCTTTTTTTCTATCCATTCCATTAGGCTCAATAATTACCGCTAAGTTTTATAAACACCAGAAGAAAACTTACTTTCTTATCATTTTGTTTCTTTCCATTAACTGCCTTATTGTAACGAGTGCAACTTATTTGTTTAACTTTATATTTTGATGAACAAATTGAACCACATTTTTTTTGATTTAGATAGAACGCTTTGGGATTTTGAAACTAATTCCAAAGCTGCCCTGGTGCAAATATTTGATGAGTTAAAGTTAGCCGAACATATTCCTACGTTTGATGTATTTTATGAAGAATATAGAATTGTAAACGCTGACTTTTGGGACAAATATTCGAAAGGCATTATTAGTAAAGCAGATTTAAGATCAGGGCGTTTTGCGCAAACCCTTGAGAAATTCAGTATAATAAATGAGAAGTTGAGTCACAAACTAGGAGAAAGATACATTCAGGTTTCACCTTATCAAACAAATTTATTTCCTGGCACAGTAGAAACTTTGTCCGAGTTAAAAAATAATGACCACCAACTCCATATTATTACGAATGGTTTCAAAGAAGTCCAATTTATCAAGCTCGAGAATAGCGGAATTTTAAATTATTTCGACGATATCTTGTGCAGTGAAGAAGTAGGTGTGAATAAACCTGATCCGCTTGTGTTTAAAAAAGCACTTGAACGCACAAAAGCAAAGAATATCGAATCAATTATGATTGGTGATGATTTTAATGCAGATGTATTAGGAGCTGAAAAATGCGGTATTCGTGGTGTTCTTTTCGATCCACATAATCATCATGTTGAAAGATCTGGGGTTGAACGGATTCAATCTTTAAAAGAAATCCCTGCGAAAATCATTGGACTTTAATAAGTTTAACATAATTTACTACATTTACCTGCATAGTACAACTTAATGGAAACTATTGGAATTGTAATACCCTGTTATAACGAAGCTAAACGCCTAAAGGTAGAGGTGTTTGAGAAATTCGCTCAAAACAATCTACACATTCGATTACATTTTGTTAATGATGGGAGTACTGACAATACTCAGGAAGTACTGGAGAAATTAGTAGATAAATCTGACTCTATATTCGTTTCTAAAATGGAAAAAAATAAAGGGAAGGCTATGGCTGTACATCACGGTGTAAAAACTTGCGCTGAATTTAACTATTCATATATTGCTTATCTCGATGCTGACTTGTCAATTCCTTTGGATGAAGTGAATCTATTGTACCAAAGAATAAAGGAACATGACTCCATGAAAATGGCGTTTGGCTCAAGAATCAAGACGTTGAACAATAAGATTGAACGTCGAGTATTAAGACATATATTTGGGAGAATAATTGCCACTTGTATAAGTAATAGTTTGAAAGTGGCTGTTTATGATACACAGTGCGGTTGTAAGTTATTCAAGAAAGAATTGATTCAACCTTTGTTTGAAAAAGAATTTATTTCACCCTGGTTATTTGATGTCGAGCTTTTTTGGAGAATGATCGTTCTTTATGGTAGAGACAAACTACCTGAAAGGGCGTTAGAAGTTCCTTTAAGAGAATGCATACATATCAATGATTCAAAAGTAAAATGGACACACAGTTTTAAGACTTTCTTTCAACTGATTAAAATTCATCGTTTTTACAAGAACAAGGCTAAGAATTAACACTTGAAATCTCTACTATTCAAATATCGATACGAAGGACTTCTAATTTTATTAGTGCTCGTAGCGCTTTGGCCATTGTCATTTCATATTTATATACCTAAATGGGATAACCTGGATGCTTATCTTCCATACAGACACGCAGTAGGCGAAATGATTTTAGATGGCAAGTGGCATTTTTGGCATCCATTTCACTATATGGGAAGTCCTGTTTATTCTGATTTACAGAGTGGCGCATGGAATCCGATAGTAATTGTATTAATTTATTTGTTTGGTGGATATGATATTAGTGCGCTGATAACAGAACTATTACTGTGTTATATCATTGCGGGTATTGGCATGTTTAAACTGGCTAGAACACTCTTTTCAAATGATAAAATTGCTTTTATTTTAGGAATATCTTATGCGCTTTCAGGGTTTATGGTGAACTCAGCACAGTTAATGGTGTTCCTACTGGGTGTAGCTTACTTACCCTGGATTTTCATGTATATATACAAGCTGTTAAATTCATTTAAATGGAGGTATGTTGTTTTGTTAGCTATTGTTGTAGCACTGCATATAACTTCCGCGAGTCCTGCATATACAATTTTACTTTTTTATTTCTGTGTAATCTTAGTTCTTTACTTGTTCATAAGAAAGCGCAAAAGTGAATACAATTATAAAAAGGCAATCCTAAGGTTATTCGTATCATTTTTTATTATATGCATACTAATTTTACCTTATCTGATTGCTTTCTATGACTTTTCTTCATACTTCAACCGGATCGAGAAAATGTCAATGGAAGATTACCTGACAAATCCATTTACACCGAGAGATTATATATCTTTTTTATTTCCATTTACTACAATTTCAGATAGTGAATATTTTGTGAGATCAACACTAACTTTGCGTAGTGGTTACTTCGGCATTGTAGGACTAACTTTTTTTATTTATGCAATAGTTAAACTAAGAAAGAGAAAAATTTGGGTACTGTTGGCTGGGGTGCTCATCTCACTATATTTAGCTTGGGGATACCATGTTGCTTTTTATAAATTACTGATGAATCTTCCTGGGTTTGGTACGTTTAGGCATCCTTCAATTTATAGAACATATACTATATTTTTTGGTTTATTACTAGCAGGCTTTGGATTGTTACATTTGATAAAATCAGACCAATTGAATTCAATGGTTAAGAGAAGTACTTATTTCTGGTTGATTTTTGGTGTTTGTGCAATGGTTATCAGCTTCTTTTTTACTTCGTGGAACAAAATTACATCTTCCTTAGGAGGTGTTATAGAGTATATTGATAATTCAGATCAGTTGATAGCTACCTTAATATTTGTAAATGGATTCGTTTTAGTGTTAGGTATATCAATTGCAATTCTCCTAAGGAAATATTTTAAAGTTTCAATTTTGACAGCATTAGCTGTTTTCTGTGTTTTCGACATCGTAATCAATACACAATTAACCGGACCAAGGACCATATATAATACATTGTCAAAAGCAAATGTTCAAAATTACTTTGATAATTTGCCGAGTGATATAGATCAGTCATTTAATGAGACTCCTCTCAAGTATTTAGACCATAAACACAAAATACCCTTTGCTGATGGACTTTGGTTAAATCTCTCAATGTTTTACAAAAGACCTTCTTACAATGGCGTTAATCCAATGCGATTTAAAAATGAAGTAAAAGCTGAAAAAAATGGTGACTTGAAATTCATAACTGAGGATCCACTATTTTTTGCACCTCACAGGAGCAGAAAAAAATCTGACACGATTCAAGGTGGATTAATTTGGGATGTTGAAGAAGATTATTCAATCTCAAAGAATCAGTTATTAGAGTTTTCTAATCCTAAAATAGAGTATAACAAGTTCGAAGTACATGTAATTAATTCTATCGATCAAGTTCAATATTTAGTTCTGAATCAAAACTATCACCATTTATGGAATGCTAAATTCAACAATCAAGAACTCAAAATACAAAATGTGAATACAATGGTAATGGGTGTTGAAATTCCTCCAAATTCAAAGGGAGAAGTAGTATTCGAGTATTCATCGAAATGGATACCTTGGACAACACTTATCGCTTTGATTGGATATTTAGTATGTATTGGGTTCTTAATCTATCAGAAGAGATCTACTCCAAAATCATCTGACGCATTTTCTCGTAAAGAATAACTCCAGCGGATACTCCCACATTATATGAACCAATCGTACCTAGTAATGGAATCTTAGCACGTTGATGCGCAAGAGAAAGTAATTCCTGAGAGATACCATCTTCTTCAGATCCTAAAATGATTGTCGTAGGCCCTGATAATGTTACGTCAAAAACAAAGTCGTTCGTTTTTTCAGTACACGCCACAACTCGTAAACCTGCATTTTTAAGATATTCAACGGTTTCAACTAAATCTCTTGTTTTACAAACTGGAATTTTATGTAATGCACCTGATGAAGTTTTAATAGAGTCACTAGTTATTAAGGCAGAATTTCGATCTGGAATGACAATCGCATGCACTCCAGCACATTCTGCTGTTCTTGCAATTGCACCAAAGTTTCTAACGTCAGTTATTCTGTCTAAAACAAGTACACTTGGAATGTCACCTGCCTCAAAAACATCATTGAGGACGTTTTCAATTTCATGATAAACTACTGGAGAAATAAAAGCAACTACTCCTTGATGATTTTTTGTTGTTAATCGATTGATTTTTTCAACAGGAACAAATTGTAGTGTATATTTCTTGTTCGCTAAGGCTTCTTTCAACTCTTTAAAGAGTGCTTTATCCATTCCTCGTTGAATCATTATTTTATTGATTTCCTTACGTGCTTCAACTGCTTCTATTACAGCACGTACACCAAAAATCAAATCCTCTATTTCGCCTTTTCTTCCAGCCATAACTATTAATTATGTCACAAAAGTACTTAGATGATATGGAATGCTGTTGCTTTTAACGAAAAAATGTATGTTTTTCAATGATTGCTGAGCATTTTGAAATATAAGACGGATGACTCTTCATCGAAAACTAACTCAAAAGAATTACCGTAAAATGAATTGATAGTATTTAAGTTAACCAATATTGCATCCTCCCAATTACCAACAGTTTTACCTGGATAGGGGTGAGTAACTTCCCATATACTTTCTATACTACAATTTTCAATAGCGATCAGTTCTGGTAATGTCTTCCATTTAACAGTCATAGTTTGGTTGTTATTCGTTTTACTTGAAATAGTTACAACATTAATAGCTTCAACTTCTCCAATTTTTTCTCCTGCTTTATTTTGCACTTTTGAGTTGTATACCTCCAAAGAATCATTTACTGCATAACCGTCGTAACTCAACTCTTTATGATCAATAGTTTTATAATTTCCTGATAGGATGTTAATGGCTCTTTCTAGATTATTAGGACTTAGGTAAACCTGATCGTCTATGAAATATATAACATTAGAATTCAGCCCTGTTGGCACCTCGCTTTGTGTGATAGCCTTATTAACCATATACTCGTTTGGACTATAAATATAATTTTTACCGTTTTTCACTAGAGCAAATGTGACAGTCGAGTAATCACTTTCACATCCATTAAATGCGATAAATATTGGAACAACAATTATTGAAAGGACCAGAATTACCGAAATTAAAGGTCTTCTTTTTGGTTTATCTTTTTTTACTAAATCGCCATTTTTGTTTGATACACTTGTACTGACTACTTTAGGATCAATTTTAGTTTCACCATCAATAGAATAAGCGTCGTTTTTTTGGGCTGTCCTCTTCTTCATAAAATAAGGTAATGCAATTGATAAAATAATAGAAGAGGCAACGATTAAAATGAATAATACAGTCATAATTATATAAGTTATTTTAACAAATATATGTAATTAAATATATGGTAAACAGATGTGTAGCATTGTTTTTTCTTTTTATAAAGAAAAGTTACTCTTACCTATATTTTAGTTTTAATTGAACATTCGTCTTCTTTTTTCTCAATTAATCAGTCATTATCTAATCAAGCTAACTATTTTTGCATCATGGCTGAAAAAGGAGCTTCAAAGTTTAACATGAATGTTTTTAAGCGGTTGTTGCAGTATGCAAGACCCCATAAAAAATATCTGTTTTTAGCTTTCCTTTTTACTATAGGACTTTCTATTGTAGCGCCATTACGTCCTAGTGTAATTGGAAACATGGTTGATGATTACATAAAAAAGACTCAAGACGCCGATGCTTTATTTTTCTGGACTCTAATCGTGATTGGAATGCTTTTACTCGAAGCATTCTTTCAATTTTTCAATACGTTTTTCGCAAATCTGTTGGCTCAATCTGTTATTCGAGATATGCGAATACGATTGTTCAGGCACATGATGGCGTTTAAAATGAAATATTTTGACAAGACACCGATTGGCTCAGTGGTGACTAGAGTTGTTTCAGACCTTGAAGCTATATCAGAAGTTTTTTCACAAGGATTAATCAATATGATGGGAGATATCCTTGTGCTTTTAACCATTTTGGGTTGGATGTTTTGGACAAATCCTTTACTTGCTTTATTTATATTAATCCCTATACCTTTATTAATTATCGCAACCAGAATTTTTGCGCGAGCGATGAAAAAAGCTTATCAAAAAGAACGGGTAGAGGTGAATCGATTGAATACTTTTGTACAGGAAAGACTTTCTGGTATGGCAATACTACAACTATTCAATCGTGAAAAAGTCGAAGAGAAGCGTTTTGCAGAAATTAATGCTAGACACCGACAAGCACATGTTGATACAATATGGGCGAATTCAATTTTCTTTCCTGTTGTAGAGTTTTTAAGTTCTTTGTCTATAGCTTTTTTAATCGTTTTTAGTGCTTGGTCTTTATCGAATGATATGAGTATAGCTGGTGATTCAATGGGAACTATTGTGAAATATACACTTTGGGTTCATATGTTGTACAGACCAATTCGTCAACTTGCAGATAAATTCAACGTACTTCAAAGAGGAGTTGTTCGTGCAGAGAGAGTTTTTAGTACTTTAGATACAGATGAACAAATTCAAGATGAAGGAAATATTAACAAGGTTGATTTTCAAAAACCTATAAAATTTGAAGATGTTTGGTTTGCATACCAAGATGATGACTGGGTATTAAAAGGAATTGACTTAAAAATTGAGCCGAATACCACAGTTGCCTTTGTTGGCGCTACTGGTGCCGGAAAGTCTTCGATTGTCAATTTACTTTCCCGGTTTTATGAATACCAAAAAGGGGCAATTAAAGTTGGTGAAACGAACATCGAAAAAATTGACTTGGCTTACTTGAGAAAAAATATTTCTATCGTTCTCCAGGATGTTTTTCTATTTTCAGATACAATTTACAATAACATTACTTTGGGTGATGAGTCGATAACTAAAGAAGAAGTTATAAACGCTGCAAAAGCTGTTGGAGCTCATAACTTTATAATGAGACTACCAAACAATTATGATTATGAAGTAGGTGAGAGAGGAGGCGTATTATCCGTTGGTCAAAGACAATTACTTGCTTTTATTAGAGCTTATGTTTATAACCCTCATATTTTGATCTTAGATGAAGCAACATCTAGTGTGGATAACGAAAGTGAGGAACTTATTCAAAATGCAACAACAAAACTAACGGTTGGTAGAACATCAATTGTTATTGCACATCGTTTATCAACGATACAACAAGCGGATAAGATCATTGTATTAGACAAAGGTGAGATAATGGAGATCGGAAGTCACCAAGAATTAATTGATAAAAATGGCTTTTATAAAAATCTGTATGAAAGACAGTTTTTAGCCAGTGAAAGAGATTAGTATGATAAGATTAAAAATTGGAGGAGTACCAGAACATTTCAATTTACCATGGAAATTGGCTATGGAAGAAGGGAAGTTTCGCGATGAAAATATCCATTTACATTGGGAAGATATGTCCGGAGGTACAGGTCAAATGATTCGTGGTCTAGAGAATAAAACACTAGATGTTGCTGTCTTATTGACGGAAGGAATCACTAAATCTATTTTACAAGGTCTGGATGCCAAAATTCTTCAAATTTATGTGACGTCTCCATTGCATTGGGGAATACATGTTCCTTTCAAATCTGATATACACACGTTAGAACAATTGGAAGGAAAGACATTTGCTATTTCTCGGGAAGGCTCTGGATCACATTTGATGTCATATGTTCTTGCTGATCAAAACGGTTGGGATATTGATGAGTTGAAGTTTAACATCATTGGAGATATCTACGGCGGACTTTGGGCACTCGAGAATAATGAAGCACAAGCTTTTCTTTGGGAAAAGTATACCACAAAGCCTTACACAGAACAAGACAAATGTCGCTATATTGATGAAGTAGTTACTCCTTGGCCATGTTTTGCAATTGCGGTGAGAACTGAAGTGATAGAGAAATATGGTAATGATTTAAATAAAATTTGTGAAATTGTTAATTCTAGAGCAAGAGCATTAAAAATTAATCCAGATGCTTCAGAAGTTATTGCTTGGCGATATGGGTTAAAAATGCAAGACGTTCAGAAATGGTTGAAAGAAACAGATTGGAATTATAATGGAATTGATTTTATTGATGATTTCAGTAAAACTGTAGAATATTTGCTTAAATTACGACTTATAACAAAAGAGGAAACAAACGATTTCGAATCAAAGTTGTTTGTTAAATAAATTGTTTTAGATCTTGACGAAAATGACTAGTAATAGTGAGAAATACGGTGTACAACAGTTAAAAGAACAATGCTTTTTAAATGATTTACGTACAATTGTGTTTTCTCCAGGATCGAGAAATGCGCCTTTAGTGATTGCCTTTACACAAGATGAACGTTTCACCTGTTATGTTATACCTGATGAGCGTAGCGCGGCATTTTACGCTTTGGGGATGGCGGAGCAACTTCAAAAACCTGTTGCAGTAGCGTGTACCTCGGGTTCGGCACTTCTCAATTATTACCCTGCCGTTAGTGAAGCGTTTTACAGAACTATTCCACTTGTTATTATTTCTGCTGACCGCCCTTCAGAATGGACAGACATGGGAGATGGACAAACAATACGACAAGAAGGCGTTTTTAAAAATCATATTATCGATCAAACCTCACTTCTAGAATCTCCAAAGAGTGAAAATGAGAAGTGGTTTAATCAAAGAGAAATTGATAGGCTTCTACAAAAATGTAAGAAAGGCCCTGTGCACATAAATTTTCCATTTAACGAACCGCTCTATAATTTGGGGGATAATAAAGTTTCAGGAACTGTTCAAACAGAACTGTTGGAGTTGGAGAGCATTCTTTCTTCGCAGCAAATTTCAAAATTGTCAGAGGTTTGGAACAGTTCCAAAAGAAAATTAATTATTTGTGGACAAATGTCTCAAAATGGATATCTACAAGAACAATTAAAGCAATTGACTAAGGACTCCTCTGTGGCTGTGTTGGTGGAAAACACAAGTAATCTTTCTGATCGAAGTTTTATCCATTGTATTGATAGAACAATCAATAGTATTACTAGTGATTATCCTGAATTATTTCGTCCTGATTTACTTATTACCATTGGTGGTGCTGTGATTTCTAAAAAGATTAAATCTTATTTGCGTTCGAATAAACCAAAGAACCATTGGAAAATCGGCAATGATTTCCAGTTTATGGATACGTTTCAGTCGTTAACCACATCGATTCCAATTTCTCCTAATACTTTTTTGAGCTCGATTTTAGAGAGTAATTTTAAATTTGGTTTATCGAGGTACGGAGAGCAGTGGAAGCAATTAGATTATTTAATTCAAGATAAACATAATAATTACTTTCATGATGTAGCGTATTCTGACCTAAGTGTAGTTCAATTGCTATTAGATGCAATTCCTGAAAAGAGTCAGTTACACTTTGGAAACAGTTCAGTCATTCGTTATGCGCAATTATTTGATCCTGTTCAGTCTATAATTCATAAGTGTAATAGAGGTACGAGTGGAATAGATGGTTCAACAAGCACAGCGCTTGGGAACTGTCTTGCAGATCCAGATCATCTGCATACTTTTATTTCAGGTGATATCAGTTTCTTTTATGATAGTAATGCTTTTTGGAATCATCATTTACCCTCAAACTTTAGAATGTTTGTAATCAATAATGGAGGAGGAGGAATCTTTAATATTATTCCTGGTCCCGAAAAATCTGAAGTGAAAGAAAAGTATTTTGTTGCCAATCAATCATTTTCTGCAAAGTCCATTTGTGAGGCTTTTGAAGTAAACTATATGTGTGCCAGTTCGATGGATGAAATTGATAGCCAATTGAATTCATTTTTTGAAATTCAGTCAAACGAGCGCCCCGTTCTTATGGAAATATTTACACCTAGAGAGAAAAATGATGAGGTGTTAAAGGATTACTTCAAAAAGATTAAAGTCAAAGAAATTAAAAAACTCGAGTTATAAAAAAACGCTCAACATCAATGATGAAGAGCGCTTTAAAAACATTGGTTTATGTAGCAAAACTGCTGTTTAGCTGCGTAATTTTAAGCATTCTTTGTAAACCTTAATTTCTATTTTTTTTAAACGGCAATAATGTATGTTGAGTGGAAAGTAATTGCTAAAGAGCTGGTTAGTCTGCTTTTGATTTATCAGTGTTGTTCTCTTCATCCTCTTTTTTAGTATAATGGTAAGTAACTTGAATATTATTTAAGTTAGATTGGTTTTGCTCTTTTTCTCTTTTATTCTCTTGCTGTTTTTTAACTTGTTCTTCCCATCGTTTTCTTCTTTCAAGCCATTCTCCCTCTAAGTCTGGAGGTTCAATTCCCAATTCTTCTTCAATTTCATAACGATATTTAGGAGCTTTTGGTCCTTTCTTTCTAAATGCAATAGCTACAATTACACCAACAGCTAGTCCCAACAAATGTCCTTCCCATGAAATTCCTGGCTCTGTTGGGAACACTCCCCAAATCATCGATCCATATAAAAAGGCTACAAATAGAGATATGGCTTGTAAGGGTAAATATCTTCGTAGCATTCCACTTGTAAATAAAAAACCAAAAAGTCCATAAATGACACCTGACATTCCAATATGGTAAGATTGTGTGTTTGCGGCCATATACCACAATAGAAAGCCCCCACCAATCCAAATAAAGAGTACCACATAAAATGCAATTTCTCTGTAGAAGTAAATAAGTGCACTTAAAAAAATAAAGATTGGAATAGAGTTATTAATAATATGTGAGAAGTCTTTTTGACCGTGAATTAGAGGCATAAATAAAATTCCTTTTAATCCCTCAACAGTTGAAGGCTTTACTCCATATTTATACAAGTCCATTGAGTAATAGCGGTCAACAAGAAAAATACTCCACATAATGATAATGATCAGTAATGGATATATTATTGCTTCAAGAGTTGCTCCTTTTTTTGTTTGTACAAACTGCATATTGATTTTCAGTCAAAATCTATTCCGTTCAACTACTCGCGCCATTCTGGCAGTTGATATCATTAGATGAAATTTGTCACTGGTTGTATAATGATCAAATCATACTTTGGACTCAACCTGCTTAAAGATTATTTCATACACTGTACCTGGTAATTCTGTGAGTTGATTAATCGAGCCATCAAGTTGTTCTACTAGCGAATTGATTAACATGATGCCAAGAGTAGGCTCTTTTTTATCATCGAATAAATGAGTTGTCCCAACACCATTGTCTCCTATTATTAACTTTAATCTTTGACCACTTATCTTTTCAAATTTCGCAGTAATTACACCTTTTTTACCTGGTTTTACTCCGTGTTTAATAGAGTTTGTGATGATTTCATTAATGATTAGTCCTAAAGGGATGGCAGTATCCAAATTAACCCAAACTTTTGTTGTTTTAAGATCGAGTGAAATCTCATTTTTTGGTCCACGAAAAGTATGTATTAGATCAGATATTAATTTCTTTAAATAGAGACTGAAATCTACTTTATCCAAACTTTCTGATTTATAAAACATTTCATGAATAGCAGCCATTGATTTTATTCTGTTCTGACTGTCCATGTATAGATCTTCTAAGTTCACTGATTTTGTTTTTAATCCAGATTGTAAGGACAAAAGGCTTGAAATTATTTGCAGATTATTTTTTACTCGATGATGTATTTCCCGAAGTAATACTTCCTTTTCAGATAAATTAGACAGTAGTTTCTCCTTTGCTTTCTTTTCCTTTGTGATATCCCTTACGGTACAATAGATCAATCCAGTTATACTATCTGGGGAAGCGTTCCAGTTGAGTATTAGTACTTCACCTGACTTAGAGATATATCTATTTTCAAAATTTAATGTTTGATTGTGATTTGTTAATTGCTCAGCTTCATTTTCAGTTATAACCCGGTCATCAGGATGTACAAAATTAATGTATGGAGTACTTAATAATTCTTTTTCAGAATAACCTAGTAGTTCCGTCCATGAAGGACTAACTTTAACAAAGTACCCTTCGTTATTGGCGATACATTGAAGATCCACAGAGAGGTTGAAAAAATGATCGAGTTCGCGGGATCCAATAATATTGTTTGTTATATCTTGAACTAAACCTTTTACTCCAATAACATTATTATCAGCGTCATATATCGGACTTCCAGAAGCGATAATCCATTTTTTAACGTTGTTTGCGCAATGTATTATATGCCTTATTTCATAAGGTAACCCCTTGGTTTTAGTATCGTTTAAGAGCCTGTCTAATTCCTTTTTGGTTTTTTCATCGATTCGACTATGATAAACTGTGAATAGCTCATTTTTAATATTTGGATCAACTTCAAAAATAGTGTACACTTCTTCAGACCAGTTGACAACATTGTCCTTATAATAGTACGTCCAACTTCCGAGTTTAGAAAAACGTTCTGCTTGTCTTAATAGTGCTTCTTTTTCTTGTAATCTTTTTTTTATCAAATTGCGTTCAAAAAAGTTAGGTAATTTTTTCCGCTCAATCCGTTCCTTTTTTAAATATTTGGAAATCTTGTTTGGTGGAGCCATGATAAAAGTACATTCGCTATCATTTTTTGCTTTACAAGTAACTTCAACAGCGATAAGTGGGATTCCAAAACTCTCTTCACACCAACCAGATGAATATCCAGCACTCATAGCACAAACAGCTTCATGAGTTGTTTTTCCAGCAGATATCCATGCTTCAGCTTCAAAAGAGTTTTTATGGTTGTATTTTAGAACAAAATTTTCATTTGCTACAGGATTTGAATCAGGTAGAATTTCGACATTCGCCCAACCTGTAAAAGCAAAATGCACAGGCCCTGCTGAGAGTTTATGTAAAGGATCCTTTAGCTTTAATGCCTTATGGTATTTGCTTGCATCTTTCTTTCCGATGATATGAGCAATATCAAAAAGCATATCTGCAGCCAATTCGAACGATGAGTTTTCACCATTTTCTTCTAATAAACCCATTAATCCTTGAAAGAAGTCGTATGATATAGAAGAGGAACGCATCAATATGTAGCGTTCATTATTAATTTCTATTTTACCTTCTGAGGGGTAAAACGTTTTATCATTAAAATAATCTGAAAATTTGTCTTGAATATGAAGAAACATTTCTTCATAATCTTTAGGAGAACTAAAAACATTATCAAGTTTTGAATTTTCAGAAAGTCGTCTTTTAAGATCAGATAATTTCTTTTCTGTTTTCCTAATTTCAGATTCAATTTCTTTTTTCTTATTAATGTTTTCGGACTGTTTCAATTATTTAAGTATCTCTTAATTTTCTTTTCCTCAAAGTTAATAATTTTAAAATAAAAGATTAATACACATTATCTTATGGAGAGTACTTTAATTAAAAGAGTATTTAGTAGAAAAAAAGATATTTATTATATTTGGTAATACATCATACCGAATGGACAAAGTAAAAATTAAGAAAATAATAGAGCGAGAGATTGAAAAAACGGTTGAGAATATCCATGACTATAAAGAATTAACAAAACCTGAAGCGCCAGATGTTGCGATTGGGCGTGTTTCTCGAATGGATGCAATAAATAATCGCAGTGTTTTAGAAGCCGCTTTAAGAAAAGCTGAGGAGCGATTAAAAGGACTCTACTATGTGAAAGAGAATATTAATGAAGCAACTTTTGGTAAATGTGCAGGCTGTGGACAGGAAATTCCAATTCAACGTATTTTTATTCGCCCAGAGAGTAGATATTGTGTGAGATGTGCTCAGTAGCTAGAGCAACCCTAATGTAATTAAGTGTGCCCATCGATCATTAGAATAAAGCAGAAATACTAAAATTAATCCAAAAATATATTTGCTGACGTTGAAAAGTAAACTATAAGCCAATGTTCTACCTTTAATAAAATAAGTAATAAAAGGAATAATCAAGAATATAGGTAATATCGGGAATGAGCCAGAGACACTAAAATCAGTAGCAGATGAATACCAACCATCCTTTTCCCAAGTCCAAACTCTTTTTATATCTCTAAAAATGAATGTACGTTCCAAGTAGATCGTTTGAAAATTTTCCGCTGAAGCATAAAAAGAAGTCTTTACCCAGACTTTTTCTTTATTCTTAGAGATTATGGGTACAATTTTATTGTGTCTTATTCCAGAATAGGTTAATATTCTATTGCCTTTTGCAAGTTCATCTTCTTCCCATTTTGAAGGTAGAATCAAATGATCAATTGTAAAAATAAAGGATAGAAACAAGCATCCGTACATAATCATTTTGAAAGTTCGCCATGAGGCACCCGTCGATATTTCTTGAAAATATTTTTCATTTTCCTCAGCTTCTTTCTGCTTCATATACTCATATCTGCGGCGAGCTTGTTTCAATCGCTCTTCAAATATTTCTTCTTTAGTTTTAGATTGTTTCGGTTTCGTAAAATCATTGTATGAATATTGTTTACCCTGCTTTTTCTCATCCTTTGATTTTTTTGATTGGTTTATTGCTATCATTAAAAAATCATAGGCTTCAGATATTTCAATAAACTTTTTATGTGCATTGGGCGAAGGGTTTTTATCAGGGTGATATTTTAATGCAAGTTTGCGGTAGGCTCTTTTAATGAGCTTTTCATCCTTCGTAGGAGCAATACCGAGTATGTCAAAATATCTTTTAGTCATGGATAACTTTACCCCGCGCGGCTAGTCGATCAATTTTTCCGTTAATTGTTAAAGGTAGTTTTTCTATTATAAATATCTCCTTTGGTTTAGTATAACGATCAAAACACCAATTGTTAACTAATTGTTGAATTTTACTGAATATTCCTTCTTCACAAATTATAATGACTTTTTCTCCATAAGTAACATCTGAAGTGCTACTTATAATGAAATTATTCTCTACTATTTTATCTTTAATCTTTTCTTCTAACTTTTCAGGGTGAATTTTAATACCGCCTGAATTGATTACGAAATCTTTTCTGCCCCTCCATTGAAAGTGGTACTCGTCAATTAATTCTACAATATCGTTGGTGTATAGTGCTTGGATTTTAAGCTGAGGTGAATGTATAATTAGTTCTCCATCGTTTTCTTTAAAACTGGTTTCACCTATTGCTTTGAACGGAGCATTTTGGTTATCTAATATTTTAAGTGCAATATGAGATACTGTTTCTGTCATACCATAAGTTGAAAAAGCCATACATTTTCTACTTTGTAAGCGTTTTTCTAAGTTTAAAGATACAGGAGCACCACCGATAATAAGATACTTTATTAAGTCGAGCTTTTCAGGAGTTTCATCAAGTATGGTATCTACCTGGAGGGGCACCATGGCTGCAAAATCTATCTTTTTAGTTAAATTTTTAATTGGATTACTGGAAACATCAGCTATAGTCAGTTCCAAATTATAAAGAGCTGAACGAACAACCATCATTTTCCCACCAATATACTTAGGTGAAATACAGAGTAAACTAGTGTTCATCTTGTCTAGTTCAAAAAAATCACCTGTCATTTCTGCTGAGGCTTTCATCCTCCATTTTGGTATCTCTATTAATTTTGGAGGTCCGGTTGAACCTGAAGACTTTTGGAGAACAGTGTTTGACTCATTATTCCAAATAGCTAAAAAGCCCTTGAAATCGGATACTGTATCCTTGTTTTCTGTAAGTAAATTAAATTTCATTCGACTTTTTATATAACTGGAACGATAGTTGCCAACAGTTTAAACAATAATAAAATAGTGAAATTAATGTTTGTTTTGTAATTTCACAGATAAATTATAAAGATATGAAAGTCTTAACGATTGTAGTAATAACACTGGGTTTAATAGGCATGTCCTTTGTAAACGCTCCATCCAATGATATTGAAGGTATTCAGTTTATGGATATTTCATTTGCAGATGCTTTGAAGAAAGCTAAGGAAGAAAAGAAATTGATTTTTGTAGATGCCTATGCTGTTTGGTGCGGTCCATGTAAATGGATGGAAGCAAATACATTCCGTGATAAAGAGGTAGGAGAAGCTTTCAATAAAAATTTCATAAACTTAAAAATAGATATGGAGAAAGGAGAAGGCCCTGAATTAGCTAGAAAATATAACGTAAGGGCTTATCCAACTTTGTTTTTAATTGATGGAGAAGGAAATGTTGTAAAACGTATTTTGGGAGCTAAAAAGAAAGATCAATTACTTAGTGAAGTAGAAGAATTTACAAATTAGACAATCAGACTATATAGTCATGATATCTTTTTCTTTATCCTCAACGCGTTGATCAATCATTGCTGTATATTTATCAGTAATAGCTTGAATATCGCTTTCTGCGTCTTTCGCCATATCTTCCGATAAACCTTCATTCTTAAGCTCTTTAACGTAATCCATTGCGTCCTTACGGTTGTTACGAATTCCAACTTTAGCTTGTTCGCCCTCTGCTTTTGCTTTCTTACTTAAATCACGTCTTCTTTCTTCAGTAAGAGGAGGTACGTTTATAATAAGCATTTCACCATTATCTTGGGGTGTTAGACCAACATTTGAATTTATAATTCCTCGAGAACATTCATCTAGAAGACCTTTTTCCCAAGGTTGAACAGTAATTGTTCGACCATCAAGAGTTCCAACATTTGCAACTTGCTGAAGTGGAGTAGGAGAACCATAATAATCAACCATTACACCGTGAAGCATATCTGGGCTAGCTTTTCCTACACGAATTTTTAATAATTCTGAATCTAAGTGACTGATAGTTTTATCGTTTGCACTTTTCAGCTCGTCCTTTGTCATGTTTATTTCTTCCGTCATAGCTCAATCTTAGGATAACAAAAATAACATTTAGTTTAAAATGTACTGAATAAAATTAGATGAAAAATATGTTTTTATGCTACAATGGTTCCAACCTTATCTCCTTCAATGATACGCTTTAAGTTTCCTTGGGTATTCATATTAAATACAATAATAGGCAAGTCATTTTCTTTACAAAGAGTAAAAGCAGTCATATCCATTACGTTTAATCCATTAGAATAAACGTCGTCGAAGGATATAGTATCATACATTTTAGCTAATGGATCTTTTTCTGGGTCTTGAGTGTACACTCCATTGACTCTAGTTCCTTTTAAAATGACATCTGCATTGATCTCAATTGCTCGTAAAGAGGCAGCTGAGTCTGTTGTGAAAAATGGATTTCCAGTACCAGCTCCAAAAATTACAACTCTTCCTTTTTCTAGGTGACGAACAGCTCTTCTTCGGATGTATGGTTCTGCGATTTCTTTCATTTCAATAGCAGACATGAGGCGAGAATCAATATTTGCCGCTTCTAAAGCTGATTGAAGTGCCATCGCATTAATCATTGTGGCAAGCATCCCCATGTAGTCTCCATGAGTTCTGTCCATTCCACCTTGTTCTGCTTGAACTCCTCTGAAAATATTTCCGCCTCCAATAACGATTGCTAATTCAACACCGAGTTCTGTGATTTCTTTAATTTGTTGAGCATATTTGCTGATTCTTGCATTATCGATTCCAAATTGCTTATCTCCCATAAGTGCCTCACCACTCAACTTTAAAAGAACTCTCTTGTATTTCATTTTATTTAATCATTATATGGAATAAAAACTTGTGCCAAATTAAGACAAAAAAAAGAGAGAAACAACGTTCTCTCTTTTTTCAATGTAATATTTTTAGCTTAACGAGAAGCGTTTGAACTTCGTAACTGTTAAACCAGACTCTGTCGAGTTTAAGAAGTCTTTGACAGACACTTTGTTATCTCTAACAAATGGTTGACTTAATAAAGTATTCTCTTTAAAGAATTTATTTAATCTACCGTGAGCAATCTTCTCAGCCATTTCAGCAGGTTTTCCTTCTTGAATAGCAAGATCTTTCCCTACTTCAAGCTCTCTGTCTACAACATCTTGAGTGATTTCTTCTTTAGTCAATGCAATCGGATTCATTGCTGCAACTTGCATAGCAACTTGTTTCGTAGCATCTTCTATAGAGTCTCCAGCCTTGTTGTACCCTACTAATGTAGCAAGTTGGTTTCCTGGGTGATTGTAAGCGACAACCGTGTCTGCTTCAATTTTTGCGTAATTAGATAAATCTAACTTCTCACCAACAACACCAACTTGTTCTGTAATTTTCTCTTCAACAGATAACTTATCATTGTAAGACAATGCTTTTAACTCTTCAAGAGTTTCAACGTTGTTTTTGATAGCTACATCTAATAAAGACTGAACAAAAGTTCTAAAGTCTTCATTTTTTGCAACAAAATCCGTTTCACAGTTGAGTTGAAGAATGTATCCAACATTTCCTTTGCTTTCAGCAAAAATCACACCTTCTTTAGCCTCATTGTCACCACGCTTAGCAGCAACTTTTTGACCTTTTTTACGAAGGATATCAACCGCTTTTTCAGTATCACCATCAGCTTCAACTAAAGCTTTTTTGCAGTCCATCATCCCTGCACCGGTTTTCTTTCTTAATTCATTTACTTGACTAGCTGTAATTGCCATAATCCTATAATTACTATAAATATTTAAATAGATTTTGGAAGATTATTACTCTTCTTCATCTTTTACTTCTACTTTTTCTGCTTTCTTAGCAGTTGTTTTCTTTTTAGCAGCTGGTTTTTTAGCGGCAGCTTTTTTCTTTGGAGCATCTTCAGTTTTAGCTTCTTTTTTCTCCTCCTTTTTTGCTGCAGCTTTCTTAGGAGCTGCCTTTTTAGTTTCTTTCTCAGCAGGTTTTTTATCCTCTACTTTGCCTTCAGCTTCTTTTTTGTCCTCAGCTTTCTTCTCGTCAGCTTTAGACTTCGCTTCTGCTTTTTTCGCTTCTTGCTCTTTCTTGTCAGCTTCTTGTTGTTCTTTAGCTGTTTTACGCTCTGCTAATCCTTCACGGATAGCTTCAGTAACGTGGTCTAAGATAATTGCAATAGATTTTGTAGCATCATCATTAGAAGGGATTGGAAAATCAACATCTCTAGGATCAGAGTTTGTATCAACCATTGCGAAAGTTGGAATGTTCAAACGAACAGATTCTTTCAATGCAATATTTTCCTTTAATACATCAACGATAAAAATTGCTGCAGGAATACGAGTCATTTCTGCAATAGAACCAAAATTCTTTTCTAATTTCTCACGTTGCCTCGTTTTGAATAAACGCTCTCTTTTTGAAAGTGTTTCCCAAGTTCCGTCTGTCGCCATTTTATCAATAGACGCCATTTTACGAATCGATTTACGCGTTGTAGCAAAGTTAGTGAGCATACCACCTGTCCAACGTTCAGTTACGTACGGCATGTTTACAGCCTTAACGCGGTCTGCTAATATTTGTTTTGCCTGTTTTTTTGTTGCAACGAATAAAATCTTTTTACCCGACTTAGCAATCTGCTTAACAGCAGCACAAGCTTGCTCTAAATGAGCGATTGTCTTATTTAAATCTATAACGTGAATACCCTTTTGCTCATCAAATATATAAGGAGCCATTGCTGGGTTCCACTTTCTTTTTAGGTGACCAAAGTGTACACCTGCATCTAAAAGTTCTTTAAAATCTGCTTTTTTTGACATTGTTTTAATTTTTTTCATGTTTACGTTCCTTTAGTAATCAGATATTGAGGGTTCTTCCGAAAAGTGCTCAATAACTTGGATACTAAACAAGCGCCAAATAAAGTCTCTCTACGATTAACGTTTTGAGAATTGGAATTGCTTACGTGCTTTTGGCTGTCCTGGTTTTTTACGCTCAACCATTCTTGGGTCACGTGTCATTAAACCTTCAGCTTTTAAAACAGGCTTGTATTCCGGATCTATTTTTACTAGTGCTCTCGATATACCAAGGCGTACTGCTTCTGCTTGACCATTGATTCCACCACCAGCAACATTGATTGTTAAATCATATTTACCTGTAGTTTCTGTAAGGTCAAATGCTTGCATTACCTTAGCTTGGAGCGTTGGTACTGGAAAAAACTCTTTATAGTCTCTCTTGTTTATGGTAATATTTCCTTTACCATCTTTAAGATAAACACGAGCAACTGAAGTTTTTCTTCTCCCTAATGTGTTAATTACTTCCATACTTACTATTTGATTGATTCAAGATTGAATTTTTCTGGCTTTTGTGCTGCATGATTATGCTCGGCACCTTCACAAACATTTAAGTTTGAATAAAGTTGGTTCCCTAATTTGTTCTTAGGCAACATTCCTTTAACGGCCATTTCTACCAAACGAATTGGTCGTTTAGCTTTCAATTCTTCTGCTGTTAGTGAGCGCTGTCCTCCAGGGAAACCTGTGTGACGAATGTACGTTTTCTCCGTCCATTTATTACCAGTCAAAACAACCTTCTCAGCATTGATAACGATGACATTGTCACCACAATCAGCATGCGGAGTAAAGTTTGGTTTGTGTTTTCCTCGGATCAATTGCGCTACTTTGCTAGCCAAACGCCCGAGCGTTTCGCCTTCCGCGTCTACCAAAAGCCACTTTTTATCAGCGGTTTCTTTGTTGGCAGAGACAGTCTTGTAACTTAATGTATCCACTTCTTTATATTTTAAAATAAGACAATATCCCAAAATTGGGGCTGCAAAGATATAACTTCTTAGATTTAATCACAAATGGTTTGAAGGAAAAGATTAAAAAAAATTGAATAACAGTCATTAGAAAATGTTAAACCCTTCATGTACCCTTGATTATTTGATTACGCCAGGATATACTTTTAACGCCTCTTCTAGGCACTCTAAAGCATCATGCAAATGTTCTTTTTCCAGCACATAAGCAATTCGTGCTTCTTTCTTTCCTAATCCAGGGGTAGCATAGAATCCACTTAACGGAGCCATCATTACGGTTTTTCCTTTGTGTTCAAAATCTTCTAAAAGCCATTGACAGAATTTTTCTGTATCATCAACCGGGAATTCCGCTACACAGTAAAATGCACCTCTAGGCATAGGACAACGAACACCTTCAATTTCGTTAAGGCCATTCACCATTATATTTCTACGTTCTACATATTCCGCTTGTACTTGATCGAAATAAGATTGTGGAGTTTGCAAAGCGGCTTCCGCTGCAACTTGAGCATAAGTTGGCGGAGATAACCTTGCTTGTGCGAACTTCATCACTGCATCAAGCACTTCTTGGTTTTTGGTGATTAAAGCACCAATTCTTGCTCCACACATTGAATATCTTTTAGAGACTGAGTCCACCAGAACAACATTTTCCTCAATGCTTTTTAAATTCATTACAGAAAAAGGAGTTGCTCCGTCGTAACAAAACTCTCTGTATACTTCATCAGCAAAAAGAAATAAATCGTGCTTTTTAACTAATTCAGCAAGTTTCTGCATTTCTTCCTGTGTATATAAATACCCTGTAGGATTTGCAGGGTTACAAATCATGATCGCTTTCGTTTTTGAAGAAATTCTTTTTTCGAACTCTTCAATAGGTGGGAGTGCAAATCCATCTTCAATCGTTGCAGTTACTGGAATGACTTTCAACCCTGCTGATACGGCAAATCCATTATAGTTTGCATAAAAAGGCTCAGGAATTATTATTTCATCTCCTGGATTTAAACAAGATTGTAAACCAAAACTCAATGCTTCAGATCCTCCTGTGGTTACTATGATTTGTTCGTGGTTAACGTCAATGTCAAACTTTTTATAGTATTCAGAGAGTCCTTTGCGATAAGTTTCGAAACCTGCAGAGTGAGAATATTCTAATACTTTAAGTTCAGTATTTCGAATTGCTTCTCTTGCAACTTCAGGCGTTTCTATATCTGGTTGACCAATATTTAAATGTATCACCGTCTTTCCTTGACTTTTCGCTTTTTCAGCAAATGGAACCAATTTCCTGATTGGTGAAGCGGGCATAGAAAGTGCTTTCTGAGATAAATTTGGCATAGTTTCTTTTTTAATAATGAGCGCCAAAAATAGGCATCTAATCTTGTTTAAAAGAGAATTTTTCAAAAAAAAATAACTTTTTTCCAACCCTTTATTACTTTTTCCCGTTTAATCAATTGAAGGCTCAGTTTATATTTATTTTAGGCTTGGTTTTTGTAGAATATATTTAAAGTCCTATATTTGGACTCAATTACAAACTAAAAAAAGAAGCGCTTATAGAAACATTTTTACTCTGAATAAAATTTGATTTAATTATTAATCTCAAAACTGAGTAATTATGGATTTGCTACAACTTGAAGATAAGTCGCTTGTTTCCCTATATTTAAAAGGTAACGAAAAAGCATTTGAGACGTTATTAATGCGTCACAAGAATAAGATATACAACTATATCTACGCTAAGATTCGTGATACAGCACTTTCACAGGATATTTTCCAAGATACTTTTATTAAAGTGGTTAAAACACTTAAAAAAGGTAGTTATAATGAAGAAGGTAAGTTTTTACCCTGGGCAATGCGTATTGCGCATAACCTTATGATTGATCATTTTAGAAAGGCTAATAAAGTTCGTATGATTTCTGAATCTAGTTCTAAATCGGATGATTTTAATATATTTTCTGTATTAAAACTGGAAGATGAGAATGTTGAAGACGTAATAACGAGAGAGGAGCTTGAAGCTCAAATGGTAGAATTGATTGAACATCTACCAGACGCTCAAAGAGATATTCTTAAAATGAGAATTTTTCAGGAAATGTCTTTTAAAGATATCGCAGAGAAGGAAGATGTTAGTATAAATACGGCTCTAGGAAGAATGAGGTACGCTTTGATAAACATGAGAAAGCTTATCGAAAAACATAACTTGGTTACGCATATTTAATTTGAGTATTCCAGTCTTAAGCTTCCAGTTAACTTGTATAATTCAAGATAAGTTTGAATACGTTGAAAAAGCAAGTTAGTATAGTTCAGCTTGGCATTTAGATAAGAATTTCTCAACTGTAAAAGATCAATACTGTTGATACTACCTAGGTTATATCTGTCTAGTCCCATTTTATATGCTTGTTGTGCATAAGCTACGTTTTCTGAGGATACATTAACAAGATGATTTCTGATTTCATAGAGGTTTGCAAGATTATGACTATTCGCAAGGAGTTGTTTCTCTAGTTCCTTCACATTCATTTCGCTTATTTCCTCTTGGATCTTCGAAACTTCAACAGCTCTTTTATTCTTCCAATTATCAAATAGAGAATACCTTAAGCTAACATTAGCAAAATAAGAAATCTGTTGTGTTGAAGCGTTTAGATTTTCATCATTAAGGGCTCTGAAATTACCAAAGCTCGGACTTGCACCAAGTTGAGCAGTGAGGGTTGGGTATAAGAATGAACGTTGCAGGTCAGTGTTTGTTTTTTGTAGCTCCAAGTTGATCAGTTGATTTTTTAAATTCTGATTGTTTGCTGTGATTTCTTCTATTAGTTTTTCTTTTTGAAATGATTCTAAAGGAACTCCTAAAGAGTCTACTAAAGATGGAAAACTATTTCCAGTTAAATCTTCCTCAGGTACATTCATTAAAAGAAGTAGGTTTCGGTAAGCATTGTCTCTTACCACCTTTTGTTGCATAATATTGATGCTGTCTGATAGAAGTTGATTTCGCATTTGAACAACCTCAAGATGATTTGATTGCCCTAGTTTTTGTTTGCTTTCTTCGTATTGATACTGTTTTTTAGTGAGTTCTAAAATGTCTTTTAAGTTTTCTAATTGACTATCTTGGAACAAAGCATTGTAATATGCTTGTAGTACGTCATAAGCAGTGTTTTCTAAAATTAACGAGTAGTTTCCATTACTTTGACTCTCTAATTGATTTAGTCGATCTTTTGAAATTTTAACTGCAAAGCCTGAAAATATATTCCAATTTACATTTATCCCCGGATTGATTTGACCATTGTAAATAAGACCAGGAGTAAACGTAAAAGGATTATTCGTATTATCAACTACTGAATGATTGTAGCCCGCTGTTAAATCCACGGTTGGAAACAAACCGGCTTCAGACCACTTGTTGTTTTTCTCTGCAACTTCAATCTGCTTCTCCGCAATCTGCATTTGGAAATTATTCTCTAGCGCAACCATTACAGCTTTTTTGGCAGAGAGCTCTTCTTGCGAAAAAACACTAAAGCAAGTTGATAAAAATAGGATCGTTAAAAATGAAAGTTTCATTAAAATTGTTTTTCTTGAATATTCTTATGATTTTTTAATACGGTTTCCACCTCTTTTTCTTCTGGAAGCCTTCCTTTCCAAAAATAGGAAGCTACGCGTTTCAAGTCATTGCCAAATAATATTGCCGCAGGGTAAAAACCAAGTATAAATAATGTTCCAAATAGAACCCCAAAAGCAATAGAAACAGCCATTGGGATTAAGAATTGAGCCTGCATACTTTTTTCTGCAATCAATGGCAATAAGCCGGCAACAGTTGTAATTGTCGTTAATAATATTGGTCTAAAACGAGCAATAGAAGCTTTAAAAGCAGCCTCTTTACTTGAATGACCTTCAAGTACCAATGAATTGTATTTGTCGAGGAATACAACAGAGTCATTTACCAAGACTCCGAGTAAAGCAATCATACCAAATGCACTCAGAATTGACACTGGAATTCCAACTATGCCATGACCTAGAATAGCGCCTGCGATACCAGCCGGTATAACAAGAAGTATTAAAAATGCTTGGTAAAGAGACGTAAAGTGAAGAGAGATGACAATAACAATTGCAATAAGCACAATCAATGTCATGTACATCATGCTGTTACCTGTTTTTTGGCTTCTTTCAAACTGCCCCATTTTCTCAAAGGAAATATTAGGATAGATGGCAGAAAGTTTTGGTATGATTTCCTCACTAATCTGAGTGTTTAATTTGGCGACTTCGTCTGGATCTTTTACCGTTGCGTCTATTTTGATCTCCCTTCTTCCATCTCTTCTTTTAAGACTTTCCGGTCCTCGACCTATTGAGAATTTAGCAACTTGATTTAGTGGAATAGCCAAACCATTCATGGTTTTTAATCGCATATTTTTTAAATCTGCAACGCTATTTCTGTCTTCTTCAGGATAACGCACCCAGATTTTTACCTCATCAGTTCCAATAATTACGCGTTGAGCTTCTCTTCCAAAAAAACCATTTCTAATTTGTGATATGACCTCWGCTTTTCCAATCCCGTAAATATCTGCTTGAGGAAGTAGCTCAACATATACTTCTCTTCGACCGTTAGGTGAATTGTCTTTTATATTTTGAATTCCATCAATTTTTGCAAGTTCTTCTTTGAACATGACTTTTGCGGATTCAAGTTCTTGATCATCTTCAGATGAAAGTCCGAACTCAATATCAGCTCCAAAACGATTAAATCCACCAACGAAAAAATCACTGGCTAATTTACCACTAGGAGTAGATTTAACTCTTCGAATAATCCTGTTCATTAAAGTATCAACCGGAGTGCCTTCGTCTGCAGTTTTGTAGTAAACATTAATCATCCCAACATGATTTCCAAACTGTCCTAAATTCATGGATGCACCAATTGTACTTGTGTAATATGAAAGAAGTGTGTCCCCCGTTTCGTCGATAATTCGTTGATTTTCTTCAAGTAGAATAGTTGAAGCTTTTTCAACAAAATCTTTTGTTTTTACTTTTGTGTCTCCGGGGTTAAATGCCACTTCAATATTAAAAAAGTCAGGTGGAATATCAGGAAAAAATGTAGCACCAATTTGTCCGTTTTGTACTAATGATATTGTGGTAAACGTAAATATAAATGGAATAAAAAACATTAGTCTTCTCACCTTGAAAAGTTTGAAGTTGAAAACATTGTATTCCGACGTAAACATTTTTACCAGATCTCTAAAGATTATATCTCTTACCTTAGAAATAAACCATTCCGCCCCTTTACGAACTTTCATCTCAATTGGCGAAGTTGAAAATCCGATGTAAACAGCAATGGCTCCTGTTATAATTAAAGCAAAAGGAAATAACGATTCAAAACCTCCTTCAGACGCACTTACTAGTAGAGCTCCTAAATAAATAACTACTAAGCCGACAATCATAAAAAATACACCAGTAACTGTTTTATATCGTGGATTTTTAGTTTCGGATAGGATTTTTTTGTTGGATAGGTGAGAGGGGAGTACAAAAAACGCCTCAAATAAAGAAAAAGCAAGACACGCAATAACAACAAATGCCATTTCTCGCATCATCTCCAGCCCCTCAACAAACAGTAATACTGAAAAAGCAAGTATTGTAGTTAGTACAGATGTGAAGACAGATGGTAAAACTTCCATAGTCCCATCTAAAGCAGCTTTAGAGGCCGATTTTCCTTTTTCAAAATGGGAGTATATATTTTCTGCGATTACAATACCATCATCAACGAGAATTCCGACAACTAAGATCATCCCAAACAATGATATCATATTGATGGTCATTCCATAAAATGTTCCTATAATAAACATACCTAAGAATGAAAACGGAATTCCAAATGCAACCCATGCTGAAAGTTTGATGTTTAGAAAAAGTCCGAGTGAAAGCAATACCAAGACCAAACCAAAAATGCCATTTTCACTTAACAAATTAATTCGATCTTTTAGCATTTCATTGAATTCAAAATAAATCTCAAACGAATAATTGTCGTGTTTTTCGTTAAACTCTTTCTTGTAATTTTTGATTGCTTCAGAGATAGCAGAGATATCTTCATCTGCTGTTTTTTGAATTTGCAATGAAATAGATGGTTTGCCATTGAACCGTGCCTCTTGAGAACCTTCTGCGTAGTCGAGTTTTACATCTGCAACATCTTTAATTCTGATTTTTTCTCCTTTACTTGATGTTCGAACAATAATTTCTTCAATTTCATCAGGATGGGTTTCTCTACTATTTGAACGAATGTTCATTTCTTGATTTCTCCCTCGTATCACTCCGGCAGTGACATCATTGTTTTTTAGAGATATAGCTGTAGCAATTTCCTCAAGCGATAGGTTGTAACGTATTAAGTCGTTTTCTCGAATACTAACAACCAATTCGTTTTCTGGAAAACCTTGTTTTTCAATTTGAGTTATAACTTTTGTGTCAAGTAAGTCCCGCTCAACCTTATTGGCCATTTTGGTTAACTCGGTTTTTGAAGTTTTGGATGGATTTTTACTTGTGATACCAACAAAAGCAACGTTGCTTGACATGTCATTGGTCTTGAGTCGCGTAATTATTGGTTTCTCAGCTCCTTGTGGGAAGCTATTAATACTGTTGACTGAATTTTCTACGTCGCTCAAAAGCTCTTCCATATCTGCATCCTGAAAGGCGCTTATTGTAATTTGAGCAATATTTTCCTGTGAAGTTACATCTATGTGCTCTATTCCTTTCAATCCTTTTACCGATTGCTCTATCTTAATACTAACACCTTCCTCCATTTCATCTGGGGAGGCTCCTGGGTAAGCAACTGATATGATAATCCTGTTGGGATCTAACTCTGGAAAGAATGAACGATTTAAGTTAAAAAGCGACCAGAGACCAAACATTAAAACCAATGCAATTGATGCATTTGTCCAAATTGGGCGTTCTATAAAAAATTGGATGATTTTTCTCATGGTGCCTTACTTTGTTATCCCAACGAATTTAGTTGAATCACTTGGTTTTTTGACCGGTTCTAAAACCACTTGAGTATTGTCATCGATGCCTTCGATGAAAATAGAATCTGGCTTTGTTCCAATTGTTTTAATGCTTTTTTCAAGGATTATACTGTCTCTTAGTATTTGAACAGTATTATTGTAAACAGCATTTTCAGGAACTAAAACACTTGATTCGAAAAGTGGTGTTCTAATCTCTAAATTGACAAAACTCCCAATAATAATTTCTTTATTTTTTAAAGGTTGTATTGAGAAGTAAGCATCGACAGATTGTGTTTGTTGGTTTATTGTTTTACCAACTCTACTTAACTTTCCGTACCCTACAGTGTCTTTTTTAGCGTCTACAAAGAAAATACTCTCCGTCTTTTTGAATAATTCTAAATCTCTAATATCGATAGGAGCCTTGACTTCATAATCTCCCGTTTTTGCTATTGTAATAAGTTGAGCACCTGGTGAAACCATTGATCCTGGTTCAATCATACTTTCAATAATGACACCATTAAAAGGTGCGACATAGAAAAACTTTTCAATCTGGTTTTCAGCAGATTTAATCGAATAGTATTCGGACGGTATATTTCTACCATTCACCAATAGCTTCTCTTTTTGGGAATTGAATGTTGGCAATTCTGGCAAAGGAGAGGTGGCAGAAATTTTATTTAAATAATTATCCCATTTAGCTTTTTCATTAGGAAAATCCATATAAATATCAGGTAAGATTCCAGATATTAAATTAATGAACGCACTCCTTCTTGAGAGTAAGTTGTAAAGCGCTTCTACACGGTCTACTTTTATTAGTATTTCATTTTTCTTAAAATAAGACCCTGGTTTTAACGATCTGTTGTCACGATCAACCTCACCCTGTACTTGCATTGACACATTGAGCTGAGCATTGCCTAAAATTTGTCCGTAAGAAGAAATAGTTTGATTGTGTATTTTGTTTTGGGCCAAAAGTACGGGGACATAATTAGATGTTTTATCCGCTTTTTTGTTGTCTTCTATTTTTTTACTGGAAAAGATAGGAATGTAGATTAAGCCTAAGACAACTAAAACACTTATTAATATGATGATTTGTCTTTTTTTCATATGATGATTTGTTCGAACTATTAAATGACAAAATTAAGTTAATAATTAACACGCGGAATCATATTTTGTGCAGAATAGAACAAGTTATTCATAAAAGGTCGTAATCTCATTATAATAGGTAGAATGGCTATTTGAATTTTTTTTACTGCTGTTTGGTTACTGCACGCAAATGGCTTTTTTTATTGCAGTTATTAACAGGTATTCTCTTGGATGTTAACAATAGTGGTATAAATTGTTAATAATATTGTTGAAAACCTACAGAAACCATTGATCGATAGCCTGCTATTCATACTTACATTTGTTTATTAAACGAAATGAGTGTAGTATTATGTTGAGTACAATTTTTAAGAAAAAGTTATCAGATGAACAGTTGGCAAATGTTTTTGTTAATGGCGTGTTAGAAGTTGTAGATAAAGGGTTTTCTGAAGTAACTTTGTTGATTGAAGAAGATCCAGCTTTTATTACTAGACCTAACCTGTCTGTTAAAAACGACGGCCATTTTACAATGATCGTAATTGTTGGTAACATTAAATTTTTACAAGATAACTTCTTGCCAAACCAACTTCATTCTCTCGAACCATTAATTATTCAAAAGCTTGCTGGAATATTTGACATGGAAGAAACAGCGTTTGATAAACTGATTAAAGAGTACTCTAGTTTTATGACGAGGGTAAATCACCCTTCGAAAAGCACACTCTATAGTATGTCTAAAGGAGTATTTCATAAGTACAAGCTAAATGCTCATCAAGACGATTATTTTAGAAACCTAGACTGCCCAAACCCATTGTTCTTAAAGAGAATGGATGAGGTGATGAAAAATTTTATTTGGAATTGGGACGCGTTCTTTAAGCGTTACAAAATGGTAAGCTAACCACTTCCTTACTTCTGCCTTTGGAAATCCCCATTTCTCCAAGAATCTATAAACTGACCCCACGCCGCAGGATTAAGTAAGTTATTTACTGGAGTTTGTCCTTGAGTATAAAGTCGAGTTTGTTGCTGTTGTAATTGCCAATTGTAGGATAAGCCTCCATCTGTTGGTACTTTGGCTGCAGCGAATGCCAGGCTTTCGCCAGATAGTTGTCGCTGTGCTCTTCTTAATGCATCATCATACGGCTCCATTTCAACAAAAGCTCTCGCAAAATCTTCTTTCGATGGCCAAGGGTAGACGTCTACTTGAGGTAAGTCCATTGTGTCAGGAACCATTAAATGAATAATAGAATAGCGAATTTCAGTCAATGTATCGGGAACAATGTAGGAGTTTGGTTTAAATCCAAAAGCATTAAATAAAATTGTGTCACCTGGTCGTGTCACAAAACTGAAATAACCATAATAATCCGACATGGTCCCTTTACCAGTGGTTTTGTCTATAACTGAGGCGTATGAAACCTGATCTAAACTATCACTTGTAACTAAGACTCCAGAGAATTGAACTAAATTCATTTCTTCTTTCTCATCCTCATCTTGACTGAAAACGTTAGTTGTGAATAAGAGAACCGAGATAATTGATATAATTAATTTCATTTTAAAAACTTAATATTTTCAACCAAAATATAAAAAATAAATACCGATTATCCAATAATTGTAGAAATTTAACAATCCGCTTTGTTGCTAATTAGAATAATCTTTGTAATTCTTCTTTCAGAAGCTTAATTGTTATTTCAGTTGGCAATTCATCGATTTCGGAGATAATTTCAAAAATCTTACTACTTAGATCTGTAGCGGAAGCATCTGCTTCCATTTGTTTAGCAGCAATATTAATTATTTTTATAGTCTCTTCCTTACTTTTCTTAACCATCTCCCAGGCGTTTAGGGAAATGAAAATTTGCTGCGCTACATTATGGTCAAACTCATTTCTAATAGTGTTTAGTAACTCGGTTTGCATTGTGATAGCAGTCGCTTGAGGGTTATGGGTCCGCATTACTAAACTGTGTGGATTGATTCGTTCCATTAAAAGAACAATTCTTTGATAGGCTTCAACACGAGGTTCAAGAAAAAACTGTTGACGTTCCTTTTTCAATTGAATGCTTAAACTAGAGATTTCTTTTTCTCCTTGTTTTTTTAGAAATACGTAAACAACAGCCACAACAGCTGCTGCAGGTATTAATGCAATAATCATTTGAGCTAAAATTTCCATATGCTTTTCTATATGTAATGTATTTCCCTTCAAAAGTAACATTGCTTCGCAAAATATGATAGAACTTAAGTGAAAATATTCTATTGAATCAAAAATTCTGATTGTAATGACTCCTTTAATCTAAGATTAACTATTTTTACCAACCAACGATTTTATTGTTTGACACGTTAAAGTGTAAAGTGATCATGCTTAGAAATATATTTATTATTATAGTCATCGTTTTTTCTTTATTCTCTTGTCGAAAAGAAGGAACATCTTGGGATACTGACTGGATATCGCCAGTTATTAATGATTCCCTTTCGGTTTCTAATTTAGTGAATGACAGTAGCTTGGAGGTTAACGCTGATAATTCTATTCAAGTCATTTTGAACAGAGACCTTATTGACTTAAATTTAAGTGATCTAGTGGTTATTCCAGATACAACAGTTATCCAGGATTTCACGTTAGGTGTACCATCATTATCGTTACTTCCTGGAACAAATTTTATTGATGAAGTTCAAGAGCACGATTTCGCATTAGGTGATGTAGCTTTAGTTAATGCTAGAATGAGTTCAGGCAGAGCCATTATCACAATTGAAAACCCCATTGAAACAAAAGGAATTTTTAATGTTGAATTACCGGGTGTCTCTAAAGATGGGGTTGTTTTTTCTCAAACAGAAGAAGTCCCTGCTGCAAGCGGAGGCGCAAATGGTGTTCGAACATTCGAACTTGATTTGGAACAATACTTTATTGACATGAGTGGTGTGAGCGGAAACAACTACAATAAATTACAGTCTAAAATGACGGTGAAAACGGATCCTGATGGGCCTTCCGTGACAATGACAAATCAAGATATAGTTAAGTTTAATATTATGTTTAAAGATTTAACTGTTGATTATGCGCAAGGATACTTTGGATCAACAACGATTACAGATACAACAGAAGTATTTATCGATGCTTTGGCCAATATTACAGGAGGCTCAATAAATCTTGATGAAATAAATTTTGACCTTACTATTGCCAATGGTATTAAGGTTGCAGCACAAGGTAAGATTACAATGATGGAAAGTGTTAACTACGATAATAATAGTGTTGTATTATCACATCCAAAAATAAATCAATTATTAAATTTAGATCCGGCTCAGGGATTTTGGTCTGATCATATACCTTCAGAAAGAGTCCTTAGCTTTGAAACGGGTAATTCCAACATTGTGCCATTCCTTGAGAATTTAGGCAACAAATATGTTATTGGATATGAAATTAAAATCAATCCTTGGGGAAACACGTCCAATGGTAATGATGAAATATTTCCGTCGAGTAGGGTAAAGCTAAACTTAGATGCAGACTTTCCATTGGATGTTGCAATGAGTAATTTAACGGTTCAAGATACGTTTGAAGTAGATTTCACATCTGATCAGCGATTTTTAAGAGTAAAAGAAGGTCAGTTCATTCTTAAAACTAAAAACTCTTTTCCTTTTGGAGGAGATGCTGAGCTTATCTTATTAAATGAAGATGGTCAAATAATAGAATCCATAGTTTCTAGCGAAATACTTGAGGCAGCAAATGTTAGCGTAACAAATGATAGCCATGAAAGTATTGACCAGATTATTACTTTTGATATTAATAACTCGGCTGCTGAAAAACTTCCAGAAGTGAAAAATATTATCCTGAAAGTTCAAATGAACAGCGCTTATGCTTCGAGTAATGTAGTTTATGCAAATGCAAAATTGAAGTTTTTACTACAGACTAAACTAAAGCTTAATTCCAATTTATGAAGAAGTTTATACAAATAACTTTATCTTTTGCATTGATTACAAACTTTGGTTTTAGTCAAGAATTACTGCCTGTAGAATACGACACAACAAATACAAGTGCTCGAATTTTAATAAACGGGAATGCGTTTCATTTCAGTACTGCAATTCAAAATTCATTTGCACGCAAATGGTTGTTCGGTGGAGAAATTACAGATGAAATAAAAGAAAGTACCTTTAGTGAACATAATCTTTATGATCGAATCGGAGGAGGGTATAGATTAAATATTCAATATAGATCTGATAAGGTGTTATTTAAAAAACGTTCTGATTTGAGTTGGATGTTAAATGTGTCTAACGAAACTCATTTTTCAAGTGAATATGCTCAAGGATTATTTGGTTTACTCTTTTTTGGCAATGAACGTTTTTTAGGAGAAGAAGCAAATCTTTCGAATTCAGTAGGGAGCTTTGTTGATTACATTACTATTGGAGGAGGGATTCATAATAAAAAGACAAAGTCTTTCATTACTTTAAATGTCGTTTTGCCAAGAGCCTATTCAGATTTCTATATAAATCGAGGGTCATTTTTTACCAGCGAATCGGGAGATAAAATTGACATCTTACTAGAAGGAGAGCTAAATAGGACTGCTTCTCCAGCTTATTTTCAAGGGCTTGGTGGCGCTATTAGTTTTGATTATAATTTCCCTTTCGGGCAATCAGAAGGCAATAATTTTTCTGGAACTTTCCGAGTGTCGGGTAGAAATATTGGAGTATATAAATTGAATAGTGTTGATAGAATTTCAATTGATGCTGATGCAGAGTTTAGCGGATTCTCAATTGAAGATCTAAGGGCTACATTCAACAATGAGAATGAATCAAGTTCTCCAATAACTGACTCTCTCAATATCACTGAAGGAAATAACTCTTTTTGGAAATTTATTCCTGGATTTATTCAAATAGGTAAGGTTGTAGATAAACATAGTGATACAAAATTTCAATCTTTTTTTGGGATTCGAATGTATACTAGTTTTTTATATCGACCACTTATATTTGCTGGTGTAGATTACAAGCCTATTGAGAACTTTTCATTAGGTGCTCAAGGAACGTATGGAGGTTATGGGTTGTTTAGATTAGGAATGTATGGAAGCTACTCGGCAGAAAAATTCAGTTTAGGTCTTGGATCTGAAGACCTATTGGGGCTTATAATGAAGAATCAATACGGTCAGTCACTGGTGTTAAGGTTATTATTGAATATATGAAAAGAATTTTAGTCATATTAGTTTTATTTTTATCCTATGTATCTATAGGCCAAATTAACTTTTATAAAACTTATACGGGATCGGCATTTGATGAAGGACAAGGTGTAACACAACTACCTGACTCCAGCTATGCTATAACAGGAAGTTCTGCGGCATTTTCTGAACTTTCTGGTCAGGCTTACTTGATGCTTGTGGATAGTTTAGGAAATCATTTGTGGACAAAATCCTATGGAGGGAATGGTAGTGATTGGGGAAGGAGAGTTTTTCATAAGCCTGGAGTCGGATTCGTAATTGCTGGATACACAAGTACTACAGTTGATGGTAGTTTTAATTATTATATTATTCAAACAGATGAGTCTGGTGTACTTGTTTCAGAAAAGAATTTTGGAACATCGAATTGGGAGCGACTTTGGGACGCGGTAATGCTCCCTGATGATGGTTTAATACTCGTTGGTGAAACAGAAGGAGAGAGTTCTGAACTGAAAGATATATATATCGTTAGAACAGATGATCAAGGTGATACCTTATGGACTAGAACAATATCTACGCAATACGATGATGTTGCTTACGCGGCTGAAATAATTAATGATACTACAGTTGTAATTGGCGGTGACTCTTGGGAAAACGATGAGCCAAGAAGTACTATCATTAGTATGCATATTGATGGATTCATAAATTGGCAAACATATTATGGAGATATAGTTGAAACGGGAATACGAGACTTAAAATATTACAACAATAATTTATATGCAGGTGGTTATATAGTTCAAATCACTAAAGACGATTGGGATTTATGGGCTTTGAAAACAGATATGAATGGAAACTTTGTTGAGGATTTAACGGATGATCTGGAGGGAACGGACTTTCTTTCGAGTATAGCAGTTAAGAGCGCTAGTGATTTTTATATTGCGATTGTTTCAGATTCTCCAGATTTAGGTGTTTTTCCCGAAGGCACAGATGTATTTATCACTAAGTTCAATATTAATTTTGACTATAATGGATTTTCGAAAAGTTTTTCGGGTGTAAATTCAGATGTTACAAATCAAATGATTAATACAATAGATAATGGAATTGTTTTTACAGGGACTTGCAGTGATGACAGAGTGCAGCCTTCGATGGGATCAGACATTATGATTGTTAAAATTGGGCCGAATGATGAAGCAATCACAACTGCTGATAATGGAAATGATTTAGTCAGTATAATTGAGTTTAATAATAAAGAAGGTTTTAAAACTTTCCCAAATCCAACTGCTGAAAAACTTTTTTTACCTGAAACACTAAAAGGCATGACTTACTCCATTTACAATAACTTAGGTAAAGAAGTTCAAGCTGGGGAGGTTGACTCTTTTATAGATGTTTCTCGTTTTAAGTCAGGGATTTACCATATAAAGGTGCTCCAAGAGAATAAATATTCAACTGTAAGATTTATCAAGAAATAATCTTTTTATCCAATTAAATTCCCAATTTTGCGAGGGCAAATTAAAATATGAGTGTTAAAGATAAGATGAGGTCGTTGTTGAATTATGTTCATTTGGACTTAACTCAAAACTTAAAGTACGATCGATTAACAAAAAAAATAATCAAACAGAATATTCTTCTTGAAAGCAATTGTATTGATATCGGTTGTCACAAAGGAGAGATTCTTGAAATGGTGCTAACCCAAGCCCCAAAAGGTCGTCATTTTGCTTTTGAACCTCTTCCCACTTTTTATAAAGAGTTGGTAAGCAACTTTGAGAATAAAGCAACTATTTTCCCGTATGCATTGGCAGATGAATCGGGCGAAACCGTTTTTCATTTTGTGAAAAATGCACCAGCGTACAGTGGTATTCAAAAAAGAAAGTATGCGGTTCAAGAACCTGATATTGAAAAAATAAATGTTGAGGTGAAACGCCTCGACGAAGTAATCCCTGACAATATTAAAATTGATTTTATCAAAATTGATGTTGAAGGGGGGGAGTTTGATGTTTTGAAAGGAGGTAAAAATATTTTAGCGAAGTATCATCCTCTTTTGATTTTTGAATTTGGCAAAGGAGCAAGTGATTTTTATAATGTTAAACCAATAGAGTTGTTTGAGTTTTTAACTAATCTCAACTATTCAATATATACACTGGATGCTTTCGTAAATAAAAATGAGCCTTTCAACAAGGAGTCATTCGGTAAAGCTTACGAGAAGAATAAAGAATATTATTTTGTAGCGAAAGCGTGAATCTAGTTTCGCTTACCACTGATGAGATAAATCACCAAACCATTTACCTTGTACTCGCAGTGTTTGTTCTATAACATCTCTTACACAGTGTTTGCCTCCGTTAAATGGTGATTGATAATCAGAAATAGCCTTTATTTCAACAGCGGCATCTTGAGGACATGTAGCTACTCCTACTTGCTTCATGACATTATAATCTGGAATATCATCTCCCATGTATAGCACATTTTCATTTTTGAAATTGTACTTCTGTTTGAGAGTTTCATATACGTCTATTTTATTTTTTGACTTTAGAATGACTTCTTTAATGCCTAAATCCAGTAATCGCTTTTTGACTGAAACAGAGTTACCTCCTGTCATTACAAAAATATTGTAAGAGAGTTTTGAAGCATATTGCAAGGCGTAACCATCTCGGGAGTTTAATACCCGACAGACATCACCATTTATTAAGTAAACACTACCGTCAGTTAGTACGCCATCGACATCAAAAATAAATGTGTCGATGTTTTTTAGTTTAGTTTTGTAACTCATTCACTTTGTGTTATGATTTATAATTGATTTGCTTAACATCTGATAAATCTCTTTTGTTTGACTATCTAATTCACTCAAATGTTTCTCAATTATTTTTGAATCCTTCCGTTTCGCAGGGCCTGTTTGTGCCATTGAAGGTGTAACATCTTGTACTTTTTCGGCAGTCTCAAGAATTAGAGGTTTTAAGATGGCGAATGGCAAATGATGATTCTTCATGTGTAAATCCGCCAAGTGGTATAAGTGATTTGTAAAGTTGTTTACCATAACCGCCGCAATATGAATTTGAAATCTCTCTGCCGAACTAGTAAATCGAACTGTCTCACTTAATTCGTTTGCGCAATTTCTTAATGAATTGGCAAATTCTTCATTGCCTGATTCTATCAGCAATGGAATCGAATCAAACGATATATCGCGTGACTTTGTAAATGTCTGTAACGGATAGAAAACACCAATTTTGTCTTTCTTTGGAAAACTTTCTAGAGAAACACTACCAGAAGTGTAAGCAATTGGTAAATGATTAGGAATAGTATCGACAATTTCTTCGATTGCGCTATCGCTAACACATATCATGATCAAATCCGTGCTTTTCGGTATATCATTTATATTCTCGAAAGAAATTGTTTTTAAATCATCAGCTAGTTGCAATGCATTTTTCTTCGTTCTTCCCCAAACTCCATCTATTTGGAAATTGTTTTTTTTTAATGCTCTCCCCAGATGATGTGCTACATTACCCGTTCCTACAATTGATATTCGCTTGATTTCTTTCATCTGTCGTAAAAGTACAATTGTTGTTCAATATCTCCCAAAAAAATCATAAAAACCAAAACCAGCCATCTTTGTTTATGTATCTTTGTACTCAAATATAGATATACAAGTATAATATGGACAAGTTAATTAAAGAGTTGTTTTCCATGAGAATGATGGCGTTAGGATTGCTCATTTTTCTAGTGGCTATAGCTAAAGCAACTTTTATCGAATCTGATTTTGGTACTCCTGCATCTAAAATTGCTATTTATAACACATGGTGGTTCGAAGTTTTGTTGTTGTATTTGTCTTTGAGCTTAATCGTTAATATTTTTCGATATAGAATGTACCAAAAAGGAAAGATTGCTATTCTCGCTTTTCACCTTTCTTTTTTAATAATCATTTTTGGAGCTGCATTAACGCGTTATGTTGGTTTTGAAGGTCAAATGAGAATAAAAGAAGGGCAAACTACAAATGTGATTTTTAGTGGTGATCCCTATTTATCCATAAAGGCAAATGACGGAGTTAATGAATTTACTTACGAAGAGCAACGTTGGCTATCTGAGGGCAGAGAAAACCCTTTTGAAATAGATTTTCAACTACCAAATCAACCCGAGGTTGAGATTGAATACGTTTCGTATGTAGAAAACATGCGTGATACGATTCTAATAAATGATACGCTAGATGGTAAAGCGCTGGAGTTTGTTATTGCTGGTCAGAATAACTATTTATTTGCGGGCAAAGAAAAACAAATAGGAGGTCTAAACTTTTCATTTGAAAAAGAGAATGCTATTCCTGGAGTGCGAATCTGGGAGGAAAACAGAGTGCTATATATTCAGTCTATCAAACCCTTTCAGAGTGTTGACATGTCTAAATTAACTCGTGAAGACAGAATGAAAAACAAACTCGACTCGAGTCAAGTCAATATTATACCAGCTGATACTGCAGTACGTTTTAACTCGGGAAGACTTTATATGATAGGTAACGAAAGTCTAATGTTCAGAGAGTATCGTAAAAACATTGAAAAGACACGTATTAAACTTAAGAAAAGGAAGGAAGGAACGAATTTCTTAACGATTCGACTTAAAAGTGGAGAGGCTGAAAAACTTGTAGAACTTCCTGCAAATACTGATTGGATTTTAGATGGTAACTTCTTTGAATTTGCTGGATTGAAATTTGAGGTAGGTTATGGCGCAAAGCCGATAGAACTTCCGTTTTCAGTAAAATGTAACGACTTCCAACTCGATAAATATTCTGGTTCTACTTTACCGAGTTCCTTCGCCTCAGAAGTAACAGTTATTGATGAGGCAAATAATGTTAGAAAGAATCAACGAATTTTCATGAATAACGTGATGGATTATCGTGGATTTAGATTTTTTCAATCGAGTTATTATCCAGATGAGTCAGGAACAATTTTAAGCGTGAATTACGATTGGTGGGGAACAAATGTTACTTACTTGGGTTATCTTTTAATGGCGATTGGAATGGTTTTATCGCTTTTGGCTCCAGTGGGGCGATTTAGAGATTTGAATCGCGCTATCGATAAATCAAGATATAATCGCGCCAAAATGATGAGAGTTCTTGTATTGTTTCTAGGACTTGGTTTAACTCAGTCAGTTATTGCACATGAGGACTCTACAAATGTAGATCATGCGCACCAACATGACGATCACGACCATTCTCATGAGCATGAAGGTAGTGCAGATCATGACCACAATCATTCTGCTGAACACAATCACGAGAATGAATCAAAAGCTCCGAAATTCAAAGAAGAGGAGGTTTCATTTTCTTATATCACGAAAGAGCAGTCTGATGAAATTGCCAGTTTATTGGTTCAAGATTACGATGGAAGGATCATTCCTTTTCATACCCTTTCAGATAAGGTACTAAGAAAAGTTTATCGTGATGATGAGTATCAAGGTAAAAATCCAGTTCAAGTGATGATGGCATTTCATCTTTATGGACCTAGATATTGGATGGATAAAGAGCTTATTTTCGTTTCGAATAAGATTAGAGATCAATTAGGTACTAAAAAACATGCATCACTCCAAGACTTGCAAGATGAAAGTGGTGCATTTAAGTGGACAGAGGACTATGAAAAAGCACATGGTAAACCAGATTCTAAAAAGAATGAATATGATAAAAAGCTAATCAAATTAGCAGAGAGGTATCGAATAATGAAAGAGATATTTGCTTTCCAACATTTCCGCGTTGTTCCAATTCCTAACGATCCAAATAGTACATGGATTTGGCCATTTGCTCAAGAATTGAAAGACAAGGATAGAACAGGAAATGATTTAGCAACGAATTTCTTACGAACTATGTATGCTGTCACGCAAGGGAAAGCAAAATTCTCTGATGCACAGCAATATTTAACTCCTTTAAAAACTTTGCAATGGGAGAAAGTAGAGGAGTACAGACAATTAAGACCGTTTGAGGAGCTTCCTACAAAAAGTAAGGTTAAGGCAGAGATTGCCTATAATAAATATAATATTTATGATACAGTTAAGAATGTATATTTTTTGACAGGATTTATATTGCTTATTCTGTTTTTTATCAGAACACTTATGCTTCCAACTGAGAAAACAGAAAGAAGGATAAGAAATATAAGTATTCCATTCAATTTGATCATTTTTGTTGCGTTCCTGTCGCACACAGTTGGATTAGCTTTTCTATGGTATATTACGGGTCGTGCCCCTTGGAGTAATGGCTATGAAGCATTATTATTCATCTCGTGGGGAGTTGTTTTGGTCGGTTTGTTTTTTACGAAGAGAATCCCCGTTATACTTGCAGTTACAGCAATTTTGGCATCTATGATTTTGTTCGTTACAGAACTAAATTTATTAGATCCCGAAATTACTCCTTTACAACCTGTTCTTAAATCATATTGGCTTATGATTCATGTGGCAATAATTACTTTGTCCTATTGTTTTTTAGGTGTCTCTGCAATTCTAGGACTGTTAAATTTAATATTGTACTTAACAAAAAATAAAGGAAATAAAAAACGTCTTCAAATGAATATAAATGAAATCACTTCTGTTTCAGAAATGATTATGATTATTGGTTTGTTCATGCTAACAATTGGAACTTTCTTAGGAGGAGTCTGGGCAAATGAATCATGGGGAAGATACTGGGGATGGGATCCAAAGGAGACATGGGCTTTAGTGTCTGTTTTGACGTATGCAATTATTCTGCACTTGAGATTTATTCCTGGACTAAGTAATAAGTTTGTTTTTAATATCGTTAGCTTCTGGGGGTATTCGGCAATCCTTTTTACCTTTTTTGGAGTAAACTTCAAACTTGTAGGACTTCACTCATATGCCCAAGGTGATGGTGTTGCTGAAACTCCTTCCTGGGTAATTTGGACTACTTTATTTTTTGCGTTATTTACATTAGCAAGTATTATCAAGTACCTAGTAGATAAATATCAAAAAGCTTAGTGTATTTCTTAAAAACGTTCATAAAGATTTAAAAATGGCTGAAAAAGTTGACATATTAGCAATTGGCGCACATCCTGATGATGTGGAACTTTCTGCGGGAGGAACTATAGCCAAACACATTAAAGAGGGTAAAAAAGTAGCAATTGTTGATCTCACAGAAGGTGAACTAGGTTCACGGGGGACTGTAAGAACACGTTATGAAGAAGCAGCTAATGCAGCAAAAATATTAGGTGTTACACATAGGGAAAACACACGTTTGGCAGATGGTTTTTTTGAGGAGGATAGAGATAGTTTAGTTCGATTGATTCGGCAGATTCGCCATTATCAACCAGAAATTGTTTTGACAAATGCTATTTCAGATAGACACCCTGATCACGGTCGAGGGGCTTCTTTTGTGTCCCGAGCTTGTTTTTTAGCAGGATTGCTTAAGATAGAAACTTCTAGAGATGATGTTCCACAGGATAAATGGAGACCAAAAGCGGTTTATCACTACATACAGGATAGATATATTAAACCAGATTTTGTTATCGATGTAACTGAGTTTAAAGACCAGAAAGTAGAAGCAATAAAGGCTTATGAAACTCAGTTTTACAAAGAAGGAATGAAAGGCCCAAAAACACCAATCTCTGGAAAAGATTTTATGGATTACATCGAATCTAGAATGATTCAATTTGGTCGAGATATAAATGTGAAATATGCTGAAGGTTTTACGGTGGAACGTACTCCAGGAGTAAATTCCTTGTTTGAACTAATTTAACTTTCTATTGCAGGGATGCAACTATTTCTTTATTATTGAGAATTAGAAACTTAATTGTGGTGCAAAAAAAACGCATATTATTTTTAGCCAGTTGGTATCCAAGTCGTGAAAATGATGCGTTAGGCAATTTTGTGCAACGCCATGCTGAAGTCGCAAATCAAGTTGCAGATGTAACCGTACTTTACGCTGTTTCAAGTTTTAAAAGTAACTCTATTGAGTTTGAAAGAAAGAATATTAATGGAGTAGATACATTGATTATTTTCTACCCAAAAGTTAAAACTAATCTCCCCTTAATAAAGCAACTTTTATCCAAGAAAAAATACCTAAACGTATTAAAAAAGGGATTCGATTACTTGAACACAGATTTTGATCTAGTTCATTTAAACGAAGCATTTCCAGCAGGACTGTTTGCGCTCTACTTAAAGAATAAGAAGTCGTTGAATTATGTGTTAACTGTGCATTGGACAGGATATTTGGACCATACCAAAACGTTTGAAGAACTTTCTTTTTATGAGCGTTATTTGCATAAAAAGATATTCAGAAGGGCATCGAAGGTCTTTCCAGTGTCTGATCATTTAGGAAATTCCTTGAAGAAATTAAACTTGATAAATGAATATGAAGTTATCCCTAATGTTGTAAATAATGAGATTTTCTATCCAAAAAAACAAAAGGATGCGAGTGTAATAACCCGGTTTTTACATGTCTCTTCATTTAAAAATAAACAAAAGAACGTTGTTGAGATGCTTAAAGCATTTAAAAATGTGCAAGAAAAACAACATGATTTTATTTTACATTTGATTACTGAAGGCGATAAATCAGAAGTATGGAAATTAATTGATCAAATTGGAATTGAGCCGTCGAAATGTGAAGTAGAAGAAAAGGCAAAACCGTCAAGAGTTGCAGAAGCTATGAAGTTGGCGGATTGTTTTGTCTTATTTAGTAATTATGAAACTTTCTCTGTTGTAATTGCAGAGGCTTGGATGTCGGGTATTCCTACTATTTACTCACGATGTGGGGGGTTAACGGAAATTTCTAACCCTGAACTCGGAGTCCGAATTGAAAAGAATGACACCCAAGCTTTAACTAAGGCTATATTAGATTTTAATAGAGAGGACTACGAGAAAGATATAATAATATCTCAGTCGAGTGATTTTAAGGTAGATGTGATAGCTCAAAAATTCCTTGATGTCTATAGCGTACTCTAAGATTTGATTTTAAGTACATATTCAATTTCAGCATTTAGGTAGATTAAATTGTAAATAGCTAAGCTAAAGGATTGTGTAATTTCTAAATCAATTTTATTTAAGATGTTAAATAAATTATTCTAGAGAAGTTAAACAATTGGTTTATAAGTTATATTTCCTTACTTTTGAATTTAAACATTTTTAAATTAAATTACTATGAAAAAATCTTTACTAATAATTTGTTCAATTTTATTTACTTGGGCAACAAATGCACAAATAATATTTTCAGGGGAATCTCCTGCGAGTATTCAAGGATCGTACGCGATGGAGTACGGTGATCCAGGAGCAGGATGGGGTTCTCCAGATTTATTAGATCCAGCAAATGCTGTACTTGACACATTAGCTCAGTACCTAGATATTACGGCTGCAGATTCTTTAGGTTGTGATGCAACAGGTGCGAATAATGATGTTGATGGCAAAATTGCTATTCTATATCGGGGAGAGTGTGAATTTGGAACAAAAGCATTGAATGCTGAAAATAATGGCGCAATTGCTTGTGTGATTATTAATAATGTTCCAGGTGGACCTGTAGGAATGGCTCCAGGTACAGACGGGCCAAATATTACTATTCCAATTGTTATGATTGGAGATGTTGATGGTGCAACTTTACTTGCTGAGATGCAAAATGGACCTGTTGAAGTATTTATTGGAAATAAAACTGGATTCTATCCAAATGATGCGGGAACACTTCCATCAACTATTTTAAGACCAAAACAATTCGCAACACCTTCTTTAATTGCACAAGATGATACTGAGTATAGTTTTGATGTTGGAGCATGGGTTTATAACTACGGATTCCAAGATCAAACAAATGTTTCTTTAAATGCGATTGTTAATTTTGGACCAACTGAGTTGTACAATGAATCTGCTACTCCAGTTGATATTCCTGCTGGTGATAGTGTTTTCTTTGCATTACCAGAGTTTTCTGAAACAAGTTATGATTTAGGTTTTTACGACTTAAACTATACGATTACTAGTGATTCTACGGAAGATTATTCATTCGATAATATGATTACTGCAGAATTTGCTATTACAGAGTCGTTATATGGTTATGCTACTATAGACGAAGGGACAATGCTTCCTAGCACATCTGGTGGTTTGAGACCTGTGAACGGTGACGGAACACCAGTGGGAACATATTTGTCATGTATCCATTTTAGAGATCCAAACGCGAGCCGTATTGCTCCAACTGGAATTTCGTTTTCTTCAATAAAAGCAAACGATGCAGCAGATCCTTCTTTAGAGGGAGAGCCTATTAATATTTCAGTATACGAATGGAATGATAACTTCGTTGATATGAATGATGCGAACTATCAAAACCCTCCAGTTGATATTCAGGAGATAGCATTTGATGAGTATTTCTATCCATCTGATATGCCAGGCGAAGGTGTTACTGCTGATTTTGAAACACCATTTGCACTTGAAGATAATCAAAGGTATTTGTTCTGTGTAACAACATTTAACGAAGAGCTATTCTTCGGTCATGATCCTGATATGGATTATTCATGGAACTTACAGAATTACTTGCAACCGTTATTTCCAATTCAAGCTGATGGTACTTGGAACATAAATGGATTTGGAGCAGAAACTGTTCCTGGTGTAACAATTAACTTTGTTGATGCAGCTGAATTGAATCTACAAAATGAAAAACTTTCAATTGAGATGAATGCATATCCTTCTCCAGCGAATGATGTATTAACGATTGACTTTAATGGTTATGATGTTGAGAACATCGAAATGTTAAACTTAGCTGGTCAGCGTGTAGCTGGACAATCGCTTATCTCTGGTAAGTCAAGTACTGAGTTTGATGTAAATGGTTTAGAAAATGGTGTTTATATCGTTAAAGTTTACTTAGCTAATGGCATGGTTGAAACTATGCAAGTAGTAGTGAGCCACTAATGATTAATTCATAAATTTAATTTTGGTAAGGGAAGTCGAAAGGCTTCCCTTATTTTTTAGAACGTCGTGGGTTGATTAAATCCTAATTGGAAATAGAATTGATTACCACGTGCTTGATCTTTTACGTGTACAGGTAATCCATACTTGTCAAGCATAGGATAGTTTACATTTGGCTTCCTCCATTTTTTAGGAATAAATGGTTTGTCATGCATGAATCGATTTTGGAGTCCATTTCTTATTCTTTCACTGTCAATGCCTACTTCTGCGCTCAGACTATTTCCAAAGAATAAATAATAGTCAACTCCTACGGATAGAATACCGTGACTATTTTTACCGTAAAGTGTATTCCTTAAATCTTTATACCCAACCTGGTAAGGATTAGGTTCAATGTTTTTAAGTTTAGTACCCCATGTTTCGCCGGTCCATAGTTGAGTGTTTAGCTTAATATTCAACATTTCATCATGATAATTTAATTGGGTAAAGCTAGTTCTAAAGCGATCGCGGCCATTTCCAGAGAACAAATCATTTTCGAGGAGTAGAGAGAATTGTTTTACGTGAAATCCGAAGCCCCCTGAGGTTTGATAAGAATCCGCATTATCTAGATACCATAAATAGTTATATCCAATACCGTAGTCATAATTAGTTTGGTGATTAAGTCCATCTAAAATAAATGTTGGAGTACTAGTTCTTTTTCCTGCTAACAAAACAGCTCCGATATTGATTCTGTTTTCAATATAGTTTTTTCGATTTGCTAGATTTGAAGCGTTTATTAAAAACAGACTTCCCGCATTTATCTGAACGAATTCTTGCGTATAATAACCTTGGAGTTTAATCCCAAATTGATTAATGTGTGATCCGAAATTTGCAGTCACACCTACCTGTAAACCCCAATGATCATTTTGTATCAACTGACTAAGACCAACGTTGATTTGAATTATTGATAAAAGGATAAGAATACCTTTCATAATCATTAATTGACTTCGTAGGCGCCAATATCAGGCTGCGGGCCTCTTGGGTTTTCTTCAATATCATTTGTAGTGGCAAAAGATGGGGCGCCAGCATTTATTAAAGAAGAATTTAATTTAATTTTGAATATACTTTCTTGTATATTCTCAAAATTCGGGTTTAAATTCCATAAGTTATTAGTAAACCCAGTTTCTCCACTTTGATTATCTTCATTTTTAATAAGGTTGTTAGTGTAATTATAATTAATTGGGTTTGTACTTGAAATAGTGTCATATACCAGTTGATTATTGCCAGAACCATCTATGATTGAATTATAAAAATTGCCTTCGTTTATCGCGCCTATATATGTAATGCCATCACTTCTAGTGAAATAATTTTTGATTGCAACTGCTGGTTGATCCCCGTCAGTTCCATATCCTAAGAATTGACAATGTCTAAAATCGTGGTCTGCACCTTCAAGTGAGAAGTAAGCATACTGATTGTTATTATGAACATTCAAGTTTTCTCCTTTAATATATCCTCCTGAATAATTGAATATTCCGTAGCTACTACAATTGAAAATCTCGGTATTTGTAATCATGACAGTATAATCAGGATTGTTTTCATCTTCTGAAAATACATGGACTCCAGCCGTAGCATTTTTTATAATTGTGTGATTTATTGTTGAGGGCAATGCTTTTTCAAAATAGATACCATAATACTGCCCTTTTACATCTTCATAAAACGGTTCTAACCGATCTCCTTCGAAAACAACTTTATTGTTAACATCTCCATTTATAGTTAACTCTCCTTTATATACGTAAAGCAATGAATTTTTATGTAAATGTATTTTAGTCCCTTCTTGTATTATTAGAGATTTAGCAGAGTCAACGGCTGCATAATCATAAATGACATGTGGTTTGTCGTTCGGCCAAACACCTTCGTTGAGGTCTTTGTAATGGAAATAAGCATCTTGACCCCAGGCAACTAATAACACCTCTTGCTCAACACCGTTGGTCGAAAAACGGATTTTATCTTCTATAACCAGAGGATTTAGTTGATTATTCTCTCCTAATGTAACTTCAACAAAACCAAATAAACTATCATTACCAGGAATTTCTATGTCTGAAAACTGAATATCGCTCACACCATCCAAATTAAATCGGAAAGGAGATGAAGCGCCACCTTCTAGATAGATGTTAGAAACTTGAACGGGTCGTGAAGAGCGATTGTATATTTTAAATAAACGTGTTGAAGAACCTACTGTAGTGAATACAGTGTCAAAAACAACAGTGTCCTTTGAGAATTCAAGGGCTTCGTTAGACATTAGTAAATCCTTTTTACAACTGGATAAGTGTACTGTGAAATAACTCAGTGTTATCAAAAGGATAAAAGAAGAAATATATTTTAGTTTCATGATCCAATCTTAGTCGCTAAATTAACGAAATAATTGAAGGAATATTTTCGTACCTTTGTAATTATTAAGTCTAACCCGCTTTTTTGTCGATTTTATCAGATGATTAAATATAATTCGATAAAAAAAGTTGGATAGTGGAGGTTCATTCAAAATTTATTTATTAAATTTGCCGTCCATTTTAGAGAGAACAAGAAATAATTATTTGAGATGAAAAAAGATATACACCCAGAAGATTACCGTTTAGTAGTGTTTAAAGACATGACAAATGAATATACATTTGTAACACGTTCTTGCGCACCTTCGAAAGAAACTGTGAAATGGGAAGACGGTAATGAATATCCATTAGTTAAATTGGATATCTCTCACATGTCACACCCATTCTTTACTGGTAAGACACAATATGTTGATACTGCAGGTCGTATTGATAAGTTCAAAAATAGATACGCACGTCACATTAAGAAATAGATTTATTCTAAATATATTATACGAGGAGAGCATCATGCTCTCCTTTTTTTGTACTTCGTAGTGAGGAATAGAATCCAAGCTTTGTGGTTTTAAGACAAAAAAGGAACTGAAAAATTTTGAATACGGGTTAGCAAATGTTGAACCCGTAACTTCTTACTTCTGCGGTTCCGTATTCAAAATTCTGCGGCTCTATAATACTCTTCCCCTATAAACCAGTTTGACCTCTAGAACTATGCTCTTTGAAACGACACTGGTTCAAATAAAGAGTGTCGTTCTGCTTTAAGCGGAAAGACAGAACAAAAAACCTTTGTCACTTCTAAAAAAAATCTATGCGCCCCTTGGAGGTGATTTGAATTGATTCCATAAATAAATATTTTTTTTAATTCACCTGTAACTTTTTAGCGACTTGTTAGTCTTACGTATACAAAACAGAAAATAACAAGTTATGAAAACAGTACTAATTACAATATTGATGATCCTTTTCTCATTTGGTACAGCCTATGCTGGCAAGAACCCAAAGCTCTTAAAGGAGATAAAGCGTAAGGTGTTTTTAGATTTGAGTAAAGTTCAACTTGAAAAAGACAAGGAAGAATTTGTTATTGTGAAATTTAGAGTAACAAATCAGCAAATTGAAGTTATAGATATAAAGGGTTCTCAAGACGAACTAACAGAAATGATGATAAAAGAATTACAAGATATGGTTATCCGAACGGATGCCGAAGATGCCACAACATACCAATACAAGTTCAAGTTTGAAAAAGAGTAGTGGTGGTGAGTTTTTGTTTTAGCTCAAAAGCCTCGTTATTTAACGGGGCTTTTTATTTCTATCATTTTTTATCAGAGAAAATTTTACCTGGATTTAATATTCCATGAGGGTCAAATAGTTTTTTAATGTTTTCCATCAAGCTTAAACTGGTTTTTGAAAAAGGAATATCCATATAATTTTTTTGAACATATCCGATTCCATGTTCACCTGAAATTGTACCTCCTAATTTAATGGTAAGTTGAAAAATTTCCCGAATTGCTTTTGGCAGTTCATTATTCCACTGTTCGTCACTGAGTTCTCCTTTGATTATATTCACGTGTAGATTTCCATCGCCAGCGTGACCATAACAAACAGACTTAAAACCGTACTTTTCCCCGATCAATTTTACTCCAGTAAGTAATTGTGGTAGTTCATACCTTGGTACAACAGTATCTTCTTCTTTGTAAATAGAATGTGCTTTAACTGCTTCACCAACTTTTCGTCTTACTTCCCACAAACTATCTTTTTGGGCTTGACTTTCTGCAAATAATATTTCATCTGTTTCAAACTGCTCTAGTACTTCAGATATTTTTTCACAAGAGCGCATCAAAACATCTTCTTCAAAACCATCTACCTCAATTAATAAATGTGCTGCATGATTATCCTTCACTTTTAACTGAATATCGGGAATATACTTTAAAGTCCAGGTTAAAGCATCTCGTTCCATGAATTCTAGACCGCTTGGAGTTATACCAGCTTTAAAAATTGCTGCGACAGCTTCACAAGCAACTGCAGCATCGTAGAACGGAACTAGCATCAATAAGTCATGCGTAGGGTGGGGAATAAGCTTTAATACAATTTTAGTGATGATTCCAAGTGTTCCTTCACTTCCAACTATAAGTTGCGTTAAATTGTATCCAGTTGCATTTTTCAATACGTTGGCACCGGTCCAAATAATTTCTCCATTAGGTAAAACAACTTCTAGATTTAAAACATAATCAGCAGTTACTCCATATTTTACCGCTTTAGGTCCGCCGCTATTTTCAGAAACATTCCCTCCGATAAAGCAACTCCCTTTACTTGCTGGGTCAGGTGGGTAGAATAATCCTTTTTCTTTTACGGCTTCTTGAAGGTCTTGGGTAATGACTCCTGGCTCTGTGGTTATTTGATGATTATTTTCGTCAATACTAATGATCTTATTGAATTTCTCCATACTCATCAATACTCCACCTTTAACAGGTAAAGCACCCCCACTAAGTCCCGTTCTTGCCCCGGCAGGAGTAACTGGAATTTTTTCGCTATTACAAAAACGCATGATTGCAGAAATCTGTTCAACGCTTTTTGGTTTAATGACAATATGTGGAGGGAATTTCAGGTCTTCTGTTTCATCATGAGCATATTTTTCTAGATCAATATGGTCGACCGAACTTATTTCCTTAAAATGAGTTTGAAAGTATTTAACTTGATCTTCTGTCATTGTATGAGTGTTTCTTCTGCTAAGGTATTTATAATCTCTAAAACAATAATTAACCTGAATTACAAAAATCAAGTTAATTTATAAATAATATCTATTTAATATAAATCTTTATTTCTTGCACTTCATTTGTGATAAATTTTTATGATGGAAAGTCAAGTATTTCTGCAGTTAATTTTAAGAATTGGAATTTTTGGAACATTCTTAGGCCATGGTATTTTTGCTTTGGCAGTAAAACCCGAGTGGATTCCCTTTTTGACTACGGTTGGGTTCTCGGTTAAATCAGCATCGTTGATTATGATATTAATTGGAGCACTTGATATTCTCGTGGCGATTACGGTGTTAGTTTTACCGTTGAGAATTATTTTGATTTGGGCAGCAATATGGGCTTTCTCTGCAGCATTAATACGACCTATAAGTGGTACTCATTTCTTGGATTTTGTGGAAAGAAGTGCTAACTGGACATTGCCTCTGGTACTTTTATTTTTACAAGGATTACCTCGAAACTTTAAAGATCTTTTCTCGATTTACGCCAAATCAAACAAATAATACTCATTTAATAATGATATCATTTAAATGAAAAGCACAGGTTCTAATTTTACATCAGAAAACTTTTACACAATGAATACAAAATTACTTTTACTGCTATTAGTTATATGTAGCCCTTTTCTATCTTTCGGATTAACAAAACAATACTGTCTAACACTGAGAGATGATCCAGCTACTACGATGGTTATCGGTTGGGGAGGAGATAATGGTACCGTGCATTATGGAACCACAGATGAAGGAACAAACTATACAGCTTATCCCAACAGTCACCCTTCTGATAGAACAGGGAATGCGCATGGACATACAAGACATTTCTCCCGATTGACAGGACTAACGCCAAATACAATCTATTATTTTGTGATTCGTGACGACAATGGAGTAGTAACTGATCGTTTTAAATTTAAAACGCTTTCCGACGACCCAAATGTCCCATTGTCTTATATCACAGGTGGCGATTCAAGAGATGGCTTTAAAGTTTTAGGGATTTATGTTGAAGATTGTCCAAGTGGGAATTGTTTAGATGAAAGACGAGAAGGGAATGAGTTGGTGGCAAAAATTCGTCCAGACTTTGTTGCATTTAACGGTGATTTTGTGATGAATCAAATTACCTCGAACACAACGAATGAATGGGATGATTGGTTTGACGATTGGCAACTATCCATTTCTCAAGATGGTAGAATGTACCCAATGGTTCATACCCAAGGAAATCATGAAGATAATCAAGACGTTTATAACTTGTTCGATATACCACAGGAAGAGTATTACGCGCTTAGTTTGCACGGTGGACTTTTAAGGCTTTATACCTTAAATTCAGAACTGAATGCTTGTACTGAGGCGAATCAGTTGAATTGGTTACTGAATGATTTACAGTTGCATTCTTCAGGTGGTTCAACGGATCCGGTCTGGAAATTTGCGCAGTATCACATCCCAACTTATGGTATGGCCAATGATTATGGTTTGGTTCCAGAGCAAATGACTTGCTGGGTTAACCTTTTTGAGCAATTCGATGTCCGTATGGTTTCTGAATCTCACGGACACTGTACAAAATGGTCACACCCGTGTGTTGCGAATAGCAGCGAATCTGATTTTGAAGTGGATACAGAAAACGGGATAGTATATATTGGTGAAGGTCAATGGGGCGCTCCTCATCGCGAGTTGGATTTTGCGGGTGCAAATCAAAAACCTTACATACGCGACCAAGATGTTTTTGACAACTTTTTTTACATACAAGTAAAGCAGGATTCCACAATTATTAGGTGTGTGAAATTTGAAAACATATCCAACGTTGTGGCATCTACAAGTGATGAACTCGGCAAGGACCTACCAACAGGGATTACTATCTGGTCACCGTCAAATGGTGATCGCGTAATTTTAACCAACGAATCGGTTGGTTTAAGTGAACAAGATACTGAAATGAATCCAACTTCTGTTTATCCGATACCCGCAGAAAATATAGTAAATGTAGCATTTGATAAACACGACGAAGGAACTATTGAAGTATATGATGCGCTAGGTAAGTTGTGTGTCATTGAAAATTATTCAGGTACGTCAAAAAGTGTAGACTTAACGCCTGTGTGTTCGGGTGTAAGTTATATGTATATCAAAAGCGAAAACGGAAGCGTTCAGGTGCATAAGATTGTGAAGCGTTGATTATTGAAGGAATCGTTACTCTTTAACACTCTCCTCACACAATTATCATTTATTTATAATACAGCTTTAATATAAAACGAATAACGTCGCGCTAAATTTGGTGAAAATTCCTACTATGAAAACTGTTTTAATAATTGTGTGTGTATTCGTTTTAACACAGATATCGGCACAAACCATACTGAGAGGCCCTTATTTACAAACGCCAAATGAAAATTCCATAATAATCAAATGGAGAACAGATGTTGCTACTGATTCAAAAGTAACGTATGGTACCGATGTGAATAATTTGACTGAAACAACAGTCTTGCCCGGTAGTAGAACAGATCACACTATACAATTGACGGGATTAGATGATTATAGATCGTATTTCTACAGCGTTGGAAATACCACAAATATGCTAACGACTCCTTCATCCGATTATTCGTTTAAAACAAATCCAATTCCGGGAACAAAAATTCCAATACGTGCCTGGGCAATTGGGGACTTTGGTAAGGGGAATACCCAACAAGTTGAAGTGAAGCAATCCTACGTTAATTATACAGATACCACACATACAGATGTTTGGTTCTGGCTCGGAGATAATGCTTATGCCGACGGTAAAGATCACGAGTACGATGAAAAGGTATTTGCTGTTGCAGGTTTTTCAGATATCTTTTCGAAACAACCTTTTTGGCCCACTCCAGGGAATCACGATTATAACGAAGTTTGGGAGCAGAGTACTTTATTAGGGATTCCTTATTCCAATATACCATTCAGTCAGCATGAAGGGCCTTATTATGAAATTGTAGATGTTCCGGAACAAGGTGAAGCAGGAGGAGTTCCTTCGGACTATGAATTGTTTTACTCATTCGACTATGGTAATGTTCACTTTTTATCCCTGAATTCTGAAGTCTATGATTTTACACAAACGTATGATGGAATAAATCAGATGAAGGCATGGATTGAGCAGGACCTTATCCAAAATGAACAGACTTTTACAGTAGCTTATTTTCATCAGCCGCCATACTCTAAGGGTTCACACGATAGTGATGATATCTATGAGAGAGTCATGATTGCAATGCGTGAAAAAGTAATTCCACTCCTCGAAGAATATGATATTGATTTAGTAGTCTGTGGTCACAGTCATGTATTTGAAAGAAGTCATTTGATTCACGGACACTATGGAAATTCAGGATCTTTTGATCCGAGTACCATGCTCAAGGACGGCAGCAACGGAAACTTTACTCAGGGAAATGCCTATGTGAAAGATGACGAGCCTTCCACCGCAGATGGTACAGTTTACGTAGTCTGTGGAAACTCTGGTAGTAAAACAAGTAGCTCTACGCTTGATCATCCTATTATGCACTATTCAGCTGGTGGAGATACAGAAGTTGGGTCATTTGTAATGGACATCTACAGAAACCGATTGGATGGAAAATACCTTCATGCGAGTGGACAAATTTTAGATGAATTTACCATCGTGAAACAAGATATGAAAGTTGAATTAGAAGATATAAGTGTTTGTACAGGTGATAATGTTATCCTTTCACCACTAATTTCTGGTGGATCTGATGATTTATCATACAATTGGTCAACACTTGGTTCTACAAATGCATCAGTGACCGTTTCAAGTCAAGACATTGGAACGCACACGTTGATTATCACGGACAATGTTAGTGGACAAGTTGAAAACCTAACTTTTGAAATTACGCAAGGAACGAACATGTCGCTTTCATTTAGCAACGACACATTGTGGGCAACTGGGAACAATGGATATCAATGGTATTTAGACGGAGTAATCATCTCAGGAGAGACGAACGATTATATCATTCCAACAGTAGCTGGGGACTACACGGTAAGCGCTTTGGACAGTACATGTCAGTCGAATTCGTATTCATACGAACCTCTAGGTATTGAAGCGTACGCGTTCAAAGATTTCGCCATTTATCCAAACCCTTCAAAAGGTGAGGTGAATATCTCATTAAATGAAACCGAATTGCCTGCTGGTTATGAAATTACAGATGTATCAGGTAAGACAGTAAGAAATGGACGTTTAACGAAGAAGCAAACGGTATTAGATCTTTCTTCATTGCCTTCTGGAACGTACATGATTACTGTATCTCAACAGCAAAAAAGCCAAACGTTGAAAATAGTTTTGAATAATTAGTCGCACTATTCTCTAAACGATCTAGTGAAAAATATTCAGCTTTAAATGCAAAAGGTTAGATTAAAATAGTGATGCGATTTTCGTGGTTCTCGTGGGGAATTTATGGACACTAACTTGGGAACAAGTATGCAATTTCTTTACATCTATACCTGTTCTTTTTTATTTAACACAAATCACACAAAATTAATTTTGAATTAATTCTCCTTTTACGCCTTTCATAAGCGAATCATTTTCTTTTGTAGAAAATAATAAACTACAAAATGAAGCGAATACTACTTTACTTTTTAATTGTTCTTTTGACCCCGGTGTTGAACGGGCAAACCAATTATTTTACCACTCAAATTTCAAGCAGTGCAGATGATGCCGAAGAGAATAAATCGGGTGGGGAAATAGACTTGACAAGTTCTGACATTGAAATGTGTTATGATAGTGGAGTTTTGGGAATTGGTTCTAAAAATCAGTGGATCGGTCTTCGATTTACAAATATTGATATACCAAAGGATGCTTATATTGACTCTGTATTTCTACAATTTACAGTAAAATCGTCTGATGATGATCCAGCCATTATTCAATTTTATGGTGATAAGTTTTTTAACTCGCCAGCCTTTAGCGATTTGGATTTTAATATCTCGGCCAGAACGAGAACGGATACCTCTGTATACTGGACAGTTTCAAACTGGAACAACGAAGATGAGAGCGGTCATTTACAAACTTCACCGAATTTCAGTGGAATATTTAAAGAAATCATTCAACAGCAGCTGTGGCAAAGTGGAAACTCCGTGACGTTTATTGCAGAAGGTTCTGGTAGAAGATCGGCTTTTTCGTACGATAATGATTCACAAAAAGCAGCACGTTTACATGTTTACTACAGAGAAAATGACGCTTCGCTTGCGGTAAATGAGTTGGAGAATGTTGAAGTTTACCCAAATCCATACAATGAAAATATTTTTGTTAACCTATCTGATATCAACACGAATGAGGAGGTTGAAGTGAAGATATACGCTCCCGATGGTAGACTTGTATTTAGTCAGTCACTTTTAGCGGGGCAAAAACACAACCTCGCTGATTATGGTTTCGACTACAAAGGAATCGGATTTTTGACGCTTTCCAATCAGCAGTTCTCAGTTTCTAAAAAGATTATTTCTCACTAATAAAAATTAAAACATGTTTAAATCACTACTATTTATCGCTTTAAGTTATTCATTTACGATTACGTCGTTTGCTCAACAGAGAAACGCTTTAAAGTTTAATGAAGCTCCTTTTTATCATGGTGTTGCTTCTGGAGACCCAATGCATGATAGAGTTATCATCTGGACGCGCGTCACTCCAGATCAGGCAAACGGAGCACCGATTGATGTCGAATGGAGAATAACAACTGATACCAGTATGTACGATGTCATCAACTCGGGGACTTTTACAACGACCGAAGACCGCGACTACACAGTGAAGGTTGATGTGAGCGGATTATCTCCTTCAACGTGTTATTTTTATGATTTCAAAGTAGGAGATGATTACTCGGTGAGAGGTAGAACACGAACGGCAGATCTTGGTGATAATGAACTCGTGCGTTTTGCTGTTGTTTCTTGTTCGAATTATGAACACGGCTATTTCAATGCATATAAAAACATAGCGAATCGAAATGACTTGAATGCCATTCTTCATTTGGGTGATTATATATATGAATATGAAGCGAACGGTTACAGTGCAAACATCAGCGGCAGAGAAAATACACCTGAGCATGAAATAATTTCTCTCGAAGACTATAGATTGCGTTATAGTCATTACCGATTGGATCAAGACTTGAAAGATTTACATCAACAATATCCTTTTATCTGTGTTTGGGACGACCATGAGTCGGCGAATGATGCATATATAGACGGAGCAGAAAACCACGACGAAGCAACGGAAGGGTTGTGGACGAGTAGAAAGTCAAATGCGAAAAAGTCTTATTTCGAATGGATGCCCATTCGCGAAAACGGATCAGATAGTTCGATCTATCGAAAAGTTGAGTATGGTGACTTAGTGAATTTATACATGCTGGATACCCGTCTGGAGGGTCGAGACGAACAAGTTGGTGCAACGTCTTCAGATGTAAATGATCCATCACGATCACTTTTGGGACAAACGCAGCTCAATTGGTTGAAAGATGAATTGACCAACAGCGATAAACAGTGGAATATTTTGGGACAACAAGTGATGATTTCACCACTGGAAGCATTTGGTGTTATTATGAATCCCGATCAATGGGATGGATATGCACCAGAAAGAGGCAACTTATTGAATCACGTGATTAACTCAGACATTAAAAACCTGGTTGTGCTGACTGGTGATATTCATACTTCCTGGGCAAACGATATCCCGATGAACAATTACGACGCTGCCACAGGAGCTAATTCTGCAGGGGTTGAGTTCGTTGCAACAAGTGTTACATCACCGGGTTTTGCACTGGGCATTGGAACAAGCATCATACAATCGTTCAACCCACACAATAAATTTGTGAATCTCAACAAGCATGGATATATTATTCTTGATATTAATAAGAATAGAACGCAGTCAGAATGGTATTTTTTAGACGATATCGAAACGCACAATACGAATGAATCTTTAGGAAATGCTTATTATGTTAACGACAACGAAAGATTTCTACGTCAGTCAACTTTAACTTCAGTGGGATATTTAAACTGTATCAGAGCTCCGGAACTTCCATACAACATCGACAACTTCCTGAATGTTGAAGAGAACGAAGCAGAGGAAAATGGGACGGCTGTTTTTGGCGTTTATCCAAATCCATTCTCAACGGAAATCACTATTCACTTGGGTGCTAACGAAGCAACCGATGTTTCTATCGAAGTGGTAGACATCTCTGGTAAAAAAGTTTTAACGAAAAAAAACATCGTGATTGATAATCCGAGCTCGTATTTTAAATTGTATACTTCGGAACTTTCTAAAGGGGTGTATACGATTAATATTTATACGAATGCAATGGTTCGGTCGTATAGGATTGTGAAGCAGTAGGGAGACTTTGATATATTAAGATTTTAAGACGATTGATTTTAAGGCGTTAGACTTGATTCGCTTTTGATTTAAGTTTGCGGTAATTCTTGAGATGAAGAAACATCAAAAGGCTGTATCCATCTCGAAACAGTCCCATTCGATTAATTCAAAAAAATACTTCCAAAATTATATTTCTTCTTTTCGTTTTTTTATTTAACTTTGCACTCGCTTTGAAAAAGGCATTTTGACAATAGTTCAAGAAAAACGTTTCATTGAAAAGAACTATATGCGGATGTGGTGAAATTGGTAGACATGCTAGACTTAGGATCTAGTGCCGCGAGGCGTGTGGGTTCGAGTCCCTCCATCCGCACCAATTCAAAAGTGGTATGAGTTCAGGCTTATACCATTTTTTGTTTAAAGCACCTTTTGTGGTGTAAGTGAATTAAAAGTACAATTCGAAAAGTATGGATGTTACAAAAGAAAGTGTTGACAATCTCAACGCAGTATTAAAGGTTAAGATTGAACCAAAAGATTATCAGGAAAAAGTAGACAAACAACTCGCTGATTATCGCAAAAAAGCAAATATCCCAGGATTTAGACAAGGTAAAGTTCCAATGGGTATTGTGAAAAAGCAATACGGTCGTTCAGTTCTAGCAGATGAATTGAACAAACTAGTGAGTGAAGCTCTTCACGGATTTATTGAAAAAGAAAAGCTAGATATTCTAGGGAACCCTATCCCGAAAATGGATGAAGAAGTGAAAGGAGATTTTAATAACCCTGAAACTTTTGAGTTTATTTACGAAATTGGAATGACTCCAGAGGTTGATATTAAACTTTCTGGTAAAAATAAATATGAATACACTAAAGTTAAAATTGACAAGAAATTAGTTGATAAACAAATTGAAGATCTTACGAAACGCTATGGAAAACTAGTTGCTGGCGAGAAAGTAGGTGAGAAAGACATGGTGCTAGGTCAATTTGTGGAACTTGATGATAAAGGAGAAATCAAAGAAGGTGGAATAATGAATAGTTCTACGATCTCTCTTGAGTTTGTTGAAAAAGAAAAGGTTAAAAAAGAACTTATTGGTAAAAAGGCAGGAGATAAAGTGGTTGTTAATCCAGCTGATGTCTCTAAAGGAAGCCAGGACATGGCCTCAATGTTGGGAGTTAAAGAGGACGAGTTAGATGGAATCTCAGATAAGTTCCAATTAACAATCAACGAGATTAAAATCATGGAGCCTGCTGAATTGAACCAAGAACTTTTTGATAAGTTGTTTGGCGAAGGAGCAGTTAGTTCTGAAAAAGAAATGCGTGCAAAAATTGAAGCTGATTTAGAGCAAATGTTTGCGCAAGACAGCGATAAGATTTTAATGAGACGTGTAACAAATGATCTTATCGAAAAAACAAAAATTGATCTTCCAGATGAATTCTTAAAAAGATGGATTCTTGCATCTCAACAAGAGCCAATTGAAATGGCGCAAATCGAGAAGGAGTATGATGGCTATGCAAAGAGTTTAAAGTGGCAATTGATTCAAAGTGCTATTTTTAAAGCAAATGATATTAAAATAGAACAAGAAGAAGTTTTAAACCATACAAAAGGTCTATTGGTAAACCAATACGCTCAATACGGAATGCCGGCTCCTGAAGAAGAAGAGTTAAATCAAGCTGCTCAGCAAGTGTTGAGTAATCAAAAGGAGTCACAACAAATATTTGATATGCTAGCAGAGACAAAGTTGATCTCTTATTTCAAGGAAACAGTGAAGTTAAATGAAAAAGCGGTTGACTATGACGAATATGTAAAAATAGCTCAAGATAGTAACGCTTAATAAGATAAAACGATTTATTGAGAAGCTCTATCCAAAAGGTAGAGCTTTTTTATTGTATTTATTTTTAAAAACAACATTCAAATAATTCAAATTTATATCTTTGCCGCTTATTGATTCAAAAAATAGAACATGATTGTTGTTACAGGAGCCGCAGGATTTATAGGTAGTTGTTTAGTAGGTAAACTAAACGAACTAGGAATAACCCATATTACCTTAGTAGATAAGTTTGATAACTCTGTAAAGGAGCACAATCTAGTGGGTAAGAAATATAAACAAAGAGTGGATCGTTCAGAGTTTATTGAGTGGCTTAAAAATAATGGTCGAGACGTGGACTTTGTTTATCATATCGGAGCCAGAACAGATACAACAGAATTCGATAAGTCTATTTTTGATGAATTAAACCTTGATTATTCTAAGGAAGTATGGAGATGGTGTACACATCATGGGATTCCATTGGTTTACGCAAGTTCAGCTGCAACTTATGGTCTGGGAGAACACGGCTATAAGGATGATCATTCTATCGTAGAAAGATTGAAACCATTAAATCCTTATGGTGATTCTAAAAATGATTTTGATATTTGGGTGCTGAAACAACACACTCAGCCGCCATTCTGGGCAGGAGTTAAGTTTTTTAATGTATATGGCCCAAACGAATATCATAAAGGTAGAATGGCCTCTGTTATCCTACATGCTTATCGTCAAATCACAAAGACTGGAGAAATGAAACTTTTCCGTTCTCACAATCCAAAATTTGATGATGGTGAACAAAAAAGAGATTTTATTTACGTAAAAGATGTTCTAAATATTTGTTATTTCTTAATGGATAAACGACCGAAAAATGGTTTGTACAATGTTGGATCGGGTAGAGCTAGGACTTTCTTGGATTTAACTAAAAACACGTTCTCTGCAATGAAAAGAGATCGAAAAATTAGTTTTATCGATACCCCCGAGGACATTAGAGATAAATATCAGTATTTCACTGAAGCCAATATGAATAAGTTAATAGAAGTTGGTTATGAAGATGGATTCCATACCTTGGAGCAAGGTGTTCAGGATTATGTACAAAATTACTTGATGGAAAATAGATATTTCTAAGGTCAATTACTTAATTGTTGAATAGTATTTTTTTTATCTAATAATTTTTTTTATCTTCAGTGGAACTTAAAAAGAGACACTATGAAAAAGAAAAATTATTTGATGTTAATAACCTCCTTAATAGCTTTGACGATAACTTTTTTAGGCTGTAAAAAAGAACATGAGGACATAGATCCTTTGGCTCAGAGTAATAGTTTAAGTACAGGTGCTTCAGCAAATTCTTTTTTATCAGAGGCGTTTTACAATCGACTGACAGTTGAAATATTATATATGCCTGGCTATGAACCGACACAGTCTTCAGTTAATAATTTAAGATCATTTTTAATAGATCATTTAAATAAATCTTCAGGAATTGAGGTTTTAACCAGAGAGATCCCTTCTTATGGTCAGGAAAATTATTCTACAAATGATATCACAACGATAGAATCAGAAAATAGAGAGAGGTTTAATGCAGACCAGACAATAACTGCATCAATACTAATCCTAGATGGTGAATATGCTGAAAATAGCCAAGTACTAGGTATTGCATATAGAAATACAAGCATTGCAATTTTCGGTGGTATTATTGCTGAAAATTCTGGAGGACTTTCTCAGCCCACAAGAACTAAGCTTGAGTCTACAATCTTTAATCATGAATTTGGACATTTGCTTGGATTGGTGAATTTAGGTTCTGATATGGTAGAAAATCATCAAGATACAGATCATGGTAAACATTGTGACGAAAGCGACTGTTTAATGTATTATACTGTGGAGACAACGGAAATAGCCTCTTTTTTGATTGGAAATGATATTCCCGAATTAGATCAGAATTGTAAAAATGATTTAATTGCTAATGGTGGAAAATAATTAATTTATGAAATTTGGATTTTTAATTACATGCTTTTATATTTTAAGTCTTTCCTATACTATAGGACAGACTGCAAATTCAGATTATCTGGATGGGGTCGTCTATATGAAAATTAGTGACCAAGCCATTACAAATTTAATCCCTTACGATAGTACAGATGTGGATTTTAATCAGATAATTAATGATTTTGACGTTACAGATATACTTCAGCCTTTCTCTGGAATAGGAAGTGATACTTTGGATCTTACATATAAATTGCATTTTGATGATACAATGGCAGTCGATCAATTGGTAAGTGAGATCAATAATCTATCTTGGGTTGACTATTGTGAAAAAGCGCCTTTGTATAAAACTACTTTTACTCCAAATGATTTCAATTCGAATCAGTGGTATTTGTCTAAAATTGAAGCATTCGATGGATGGGACTATACGCAAGGTAGTACAGACGTTGTAATCGCCATTGTAGATAATGCGGTTCGAACTACGCACACAGATCTTGTTAGCAATATTTGGGTTAACGCTGGGGAAAGTGAAAACGGATTTGATTCTGATTTAAATGGATATCCAGACGATATTAATGGTTACGACGTTGCTGATGGCGACAATAACCCAAATCCTCCTGGCTCCTTTACATCGGGTGCATTTTCTCATGGAACGCATTGTGCAGGAACAGCTTCTGGTTCTACAGATAATGGTATTGGAATTTCGGGAGTGGGCTTTAATTGTAAAATCATGGCCGTGAAATGCACGCCTGATGCAGAACAAGGAACATCTCTTCAATATGCGTATGAAGGTTTAAGGTATGCCATTGATGCTAGTGCAGATATAATTAGCATGTCGTGGGGAAGTAGAGCATCTTCTTTCACAGGAGACGCATTGATTAATACAGCAGTACTTAATGGAATAACCATGTTTGCAGCAGCGGGTAATGACGGTGAAGAAAGTCTATTAAGCCCTGCCTCGCATAATTCAGTGATGGCAGTAGGTGCAACTGATCAAAATGATCAAATCACCTCTTTCTCCAATTATGGTAGTGGTATCGCATTTATGGCCCCTGGTCTTTCAATCTATAACCTTCTTGGAGGAAATGATAATGATTATGGATATAGTAATGGTACGTCTATGTCTTGCCCAATGGCAGCTGGGCTAGGAGGGCTGATTTTGAGTTTTAATCCCGGATTCACGCCCAACGATATTGAGAGTGCAATAATAGATGGTTGCGATTTTATAGATGGATTAAACAGTGGTTACGAAGGGAAGCTAGGTGCTGGAAGAATAAATATTGGAAATACTTTTGGTATATTGTCAATTAACGAGATAGAAAAGAAGAGTAGCGTTCAATACTATCCTAATCCAACATCTGAAAAACTAAATGTTGTTTTCGGTGAAGCTGATGTCAATACAAACCAAATGAAAGTGATTGACAATTTAGGTAGAGATGTAACGGATGAAATAAATTTTGAAAAGCAAGATTCACATAAAGTGATCTTAAATAATTTAACCAAATTAGATACTGGGATTTATTTCTTGCAAGTAAAAAATACAAATAAAACAGTTCGCTTTATTGTTCAGTAGTTGTTTTTATCCTTTTTTGATCTTGTATCATTTTTATTTCCAAAGCAATAAATATTGCGCATGCTCCATAAATGGGAACAGCAGCTTTGTCTGTATCTAGATAGTTATTAAGTAATCCATGAAAGAAATAGGTAGACATTGCTAAAATTACAAAGAGTAAAAGCCGTCTTAACTGGATGTTAGTTTCATTGTCTTCCGGAAACTTGATATATAGAGTTATTCCTTTGTAGAAAAGTGCTGCAACAAATAGAACCATAGCTAATATCCCAAATGTCCCCATTTCTGCCATAGGTCCTAGAAATTCAGAGTGAGCATTTCCAGCATTACCAAAATTGGTGGATATTATTGTGAGCATATCTGGATCCTGATAAGGCGCGTATTCAAAAGCATAGGTTCCTGGACCAAATCCAAAAACGGGTTTCTTTTTATACATTTCCCATGCAGCATTCCATCTATTGAGGCGCTCTAGGTTTGAAGCATCCGATGTAACGTTTGTTGCTGATTGAAGTCGTTCATCAAAGGCAGTTGTTGTGTGTTCAGCTTTATTACGTGCCAACTCCATTTGAATTTGATCCCAAGAAAAGTAGATTGTTGAGAGTACGATTATTCCAAGTACTAACAAATATTTGAACTTCACCTTATATTTTATAAATAACCAAACCATTACAGCTACAAACACACTTAACCATGCGCCTCGTGTGTAACTAAAATATAAACCCAATGCCGTTATACTAAACATTACCAATAAAACGAACTGGAGGAGTGGACCTTGTTGTTTATATAGTAATAAACCAAGAATAAAAAATATACTTATTGCCACTGAAGCTCCGTAAATAGTATGATCTTTAAAAAATGGACTCATAACCCAATGACCTTCCTCCTCGCCAAAACTATAACCATAGTGACGAATGAGTGTATAAAAAATTACGATGGTCATGCCAATAGAGTAGAGCCAGATAAATCGAATGATGTTTCTGTGGTTTTTAAAAACCATAGACCCAATTAGTATCAATGGTAGAATAAACCATAGTTTCATTAGCAAAAACTTAAAAGAAATAATCGGAGAAGTACTTGTAATGGAAGTTATAAAAATCCAACCGATATAAAAACCAAGCGACCACACTATCGGATTTCGCCAGACTTTGTTGTCAACAAATGGTGTGATTAACTGCTTTAGCAATAACAATATTAGAAGTCCCAAAAGAATAGGTTCGGTAGGCAGAAACAAACCAATTTCACCATTAGAGAATTCCTCTAGGTTTACGGATAAGGGAGTGAGGAATGCCACCAATAAAAAAGTGCTTTCCAAATAATAGAAAGCCATATAAATAATTAGTAGTACTAAGGGGACAGCATTTAGATAGTAGTTATTATTATAAATCAAATACCCATTTAGCCCAATAAATAAAAGGGTAAGTACTATAATCCATGGATATTGAAGTATTGATTTCAAACTAAGCCAGTTTCTTAATTTCACGAATTTTATCACGAATGAGTAAAGTGATAATCATGAAAAACAAAGAAGCAAAAGTGATAACAATAACGATTACTGATCTTTTAGGCTTAGCTTTTTTATCAGACGGAACGGCCCATTCAACAACAAACTTGTGATTGAAATCTTCATAAGCATCGGACATTGCCTGCTCGTATGCAACTTCTTGTAGTGTGAGCTTCTCGATTCGGTATTCTCTTAAATCTGCTAGTGCATCATATTTTGCACCATATTTCAAGTTGACATCAATTTTATCCTTAAAAAACGCTTTGTCTTCTGCAGTTTTGGACTCATTTAACGCAGAGAATAAATTTGCTCTGGCCTCTGCATTAACTACTCCTAATGCAGATAAGCTATCCATTTCTTCAACTAAATCATTTTGTTCTTGGTTTAATTTGTCAAGTTTACGCTTATTTACTTCATACGCTGGGATAGTTCTTTCTTTAATTAGGTTGTTTTTAACCGTATCAATTAAAGCAACAATTTTATTGGCAATTTTCGCAGCTTGCTCAGGTTTCTCATCAAGTACAGAAATATTAATTGATCCAAAACGAGTTCTTTCAAAACTAATGTGTTCTCCGTATGCTTGACCTAATTTATAATTGAAATTTTCATCATCGGGTTCGATTTCGTAAACTTCGGCAAGATTAAATTGATTTATAATTCGATTTTTTATTCTTGATGATTGAAGTATTTGAATAAGCTGTTCCGCATGTTCTTCTTCACCAAAATCCATTGCACTTGCTTTAGCATTTCGTTGTTCACTAAAAGATACTGTACTCGTCGCGGCTGGAAAAACAATGGCATTTGATTTATAAAGTACAGTCATTGAAAGTGAAACCACAATTCCAATAACGCCAGCGATTATCCCGGTGAAGATTAATACTTTACGATTTCTCCAAATGAACAATAATAGTTCATTTGATTTGCCGTTTGAATTTTGATCTTTCATAAATAATTTTAGTTGTAATCAATAACTATATTGAGGAATAAATATTTTAAAATAGGGAACTTTTATTTTACTAATTTCATTTCCTCAACAATATGTGGAGCTTCTCCATATATATCAATAAGCCAAAGTACATATCGAATATCTACAGAGATGTTTCGGCATCGAGAAGCATCAAACATGTAGTCGCTCATGGTGCTTTCCCAACTTCTATCGAAATTGATTCCCATTAAATTTCCTTCTGCATCAATTACAGGTGACCCTGAATTACCTCCAGTCGTGTGATTCGATCCAGTAAAACAAACCCAAAGCTCCCCGTCTTGAGCGTATTGTCCATAGTTTTTCTCCTCGTACAACTCTAACATTCTAGGAAGTAGATCAAAGTCATCTTCCCCCGTATTATACTTTTCAATAACTCCATCTAGTGTAGTGTGAGGTGTATATTTCATTCCATCTCTCGGTGTTGATCCTTCGAGTTTTCCATAAGTAACACGTATTGTACTGTTCGCGTCAGCCCAATGTTTTTCTTCTGGATACATTTCATACTTACCTTTGACATAAGTCTTCATTAGTTCATTTTTAGTACTGTAATAGGCACGAAGATCTGTCAATAATTTCTCTTCAAAAATCTTTTGTATCTCTTGGTACAACTTATAACCAGGATCCTTTGAAAGCTTTTTTAATGATGATTTACCGAACTTTTCTATAAATGAATTAAACCTGTCTAAGTCTGTCAATATGGAGTTATCGAATATATCGTCTGCCAAATCATTTATTTCTTCAGATTTTAATGATGACGGAAGCAATTCTTCTGAGATAGCTTTTTTATAATAATCACTTTGTAATTTAAAAATCTCTTTATCAATTGATACTTCATAACTATCATAAAAGTTTGGAGCACCCTCAACAATTTTCTTTTGTTGATCGGAAAAAGCTTCTTCACTTTCATTCTCTTTAAGTTTAATCAAATCACTAATAGTTCTCGCTCTTTTAAAAAGTTCAGGACCAACATAGATATACTCAATGTACATATTATAAGCAAAATCTGAATTATTGTATTTTGTAGAGAGTTCTCTTAGCTCTTTTACAACGGTGCCATACTCTACTTGCCATTTCTCTTTTGATTTGGCTTCATTCGTATATCCTTTTTCGTAATCTAACTTCTTTTCTATGGCTGATCCTCTTTTTAATCCGTCGATTTGTCCAATCCACTTTTTCCAGGCGTTGGCAATTCTTGCTTGTTTTGAAGCGTATTTGAGAGTTGTCTCTTCAGATGTCTTCATAGCAGCATTAATTACTGAAAGCGACAAGTCTCTCATTTTTATTTGTGCAGGACGCATTTCATTGATGATGAAGTCCAACTCTGTGGAAATAGTATGTTGATCTGTTCTTCCAGGGAAACCAAAAACCATCGTAAAATCATCTTTTTGTCTTGGCTTTAAAGAAATAGGTAGGTAATGGATAGGTGTGTAAGGTTTATTATTTTCATTAATTTCAGCTGGTTTATTTTCATCGTTAGCGTAAATACGAAACATAGAAAAATCTCCAGTATGTCTAGGCCAAACCCAGTTGTCAGTGTCTCCACCAAATTTACCAACGGTCGTTGGAGGTGTACCCACTAACCTGACATCATTAAAAGTTTCTTTCACTAACAAGTAATAACTATTTCCAAAATCAAATGGTTTTATGTCGGCTTCGAAATGAGTTCCGTTTATTGAAGCAGCTTTAATTTTAGCGATATTTGTTTGAATGGTAAGCAATAGTTCGTCACCTTCCATGTTTTCTGTTCCTTCAAGGACTTGTTTTGTTACGTCTTCTATTCTTACCATGCGAGCAGCAGTTAAGCCTGGATTAGTAAGCTCTTCAGATAAGTTTTTAGCCCAAAATCCGTATTTCGCAATATTGTTTTCAAGCGTTGAGTGAGAATAGATTTGTGAAAATCCACAGTGGTGATTTGTTAAAAGTAGACCTCTATCCGAAACTAATTCTGCAGTACAACCTCCACCGAAATGAATAATTGCATCTTTAATACTTGCATTGTTAACGTCATAAATATCTGATGCACTTAGTTTCATTCCCATTGCCTGCATTTCTGATTCAAATGCTCCCAACAATGTTGGGATAATCATTCCTTCCTCAGAACGAGCGAATAATGTAGAAAATAGTAAAGCAATTATTAATGTGAATTTTTTCATATCTATTTTATTTGAAGTCGTAAAGATACGAACTGTATAGAAATTTAACGTAATTTATAGCTATAAACAATAGAATTTTGCAATTTTGTAGTGTGGATATTTTAAACTTTATATTTCGACTTGGAGTTGTCTTGGCAATTTTTGGATTCTTATGGTGGTTAATTAACCTTGGATTGAATGTTATTCGTGGGGGTAGAAAAAAAATGCTTACAGAGGCATATATTATCAAATTAGTAAGGTACTTTTTCCTTGTTGACGTGGTGATTTTATTTTGTTTGGATCAATCTCAAGGACAGATAGACCTGAATAATACAATAATTGCTGGATTAGTATTACTAATGTACTTTATCGGAAAGATTCAGAATGCACAATTGCGACAAAGCATTTTTTCTGTTCAAGGGAATATGGGGATGCAAAATATTATGAATCAAATGAAGCCAGTTTTTAATGTCCGATATGAAGCTGTGGTTATTGTGATTTCAGTGTTGTTCTTTATTGGTTTTATACTTTACCCTAATTACGCAATCAATCCGATAAGTAATTGGTTTTACGAAGCAATTGTAGACATAGAAGATACGCCTGTTTTTGGTTTTATCTTTAAAGTGATTGGTTTCTTCTTTATGGTTTCTATAATAATGAAGGTAGTACAAGGCTTTACCGCATTGATTACAGGTAACTCAATGAATAATAATGATAACAATCAAGATGATTCGAACGATGATTTTGATGATTATACAGAGATAAAATAAAAGTTACGCTTAGTTAGATTGTAATTTTGAAATAATCTTTTCTACTTGAGGAACTAGCAGGCTATTTTCGTTATTTTCAATAATAAAGTCTGCTAGATCAGCTTTCTTTTTGTCAGACCATTGATTTTTCATTCTTTCCTTAACTGATTTCATGGATGCATTGTCTCTATCCATGACTCTTTTTAAACGTAAATCTTCATCTGCAATAACAAGAATAGTAGAATCAAAATTCTTATATCCTCCAGTTTCAAAAAGGATAGCAGCTTCATTAAATACCAATGTGTTTTGATGGTTTTTTGCAAAATCTTCGAAGGCTTGCCGCACTGCTGGATGAACTATGGCGTTGATTCTATTTTTTAATTCAGGTTGATTAAATATTTTATCTGCTAAAAAACTTCGATTTATATCCTTGTCAAGATATGCTCCATTCCCAAAAGTCTGTTTTATTTCAGCAACGATCTTATTATCGTGCAACATAATCTGTTTAGCCTCAAGATCTGAATAAAAAACAGGGAAGCCTTTTATGGATAATATTTTACCAATAATAGATTTCCCTGATCCAATTCCACCGGTTATACCGATTTTCTTCATTTTCTAGATCTCTTCAACTTCGATCATTTTGAAAGGTAGACTAATGATTGCTTGGTAATCTTCTCCAGCCTCTTCCATATCTTCATCATCTTCTTCAAAGTACCAGTTTACCTTAACCTCAGTTCCATTTCCATTTAAAGATTCTAAAAGTTTAAATAGATCAAGAATACATTTAGAAGATGAGGTGTTAAAATACTCTAATTTAACATCAAAAATAGTCTCAGACTTAGGTGATTTACCGTAAGCTTCTACCCATTCGTTCAAAGGCTTGTAGAATTCAACAGAATTCTCGGGAATTGATCTTCCCTTCACTTCTAGAACACCCGTACTTTCGTCGAAATTGATAGTAGGTGTTTTTGGTGAACCTTCCATGTTTAGATTTCCCATAATTTGTTTAATTAATTTTTACATTTAGACAAAAGAAGTCATATTTCTTATCTACTGGTAAGAAACTATACTCCAACTTATTCCCTGATTTTCTTGCAATATCAATCATCCCTAGTCCAGCAGTGCCTTTTTCAGACATCTCACCTTCATTTAATACAGATTTGTATAGGACTCTTAATTCTTCTTTGTTTAAGGCATTAATATCATCAAGCTTTACTTTTAAATCTTCGCTATTTTCCTTGAGAATGTAATTTCCAGTTTTAACCTCATAGTTTCCTTCATTTTTAGAAATCATCAATAATGCTGATTTAGAAAATAAAAAATTTATACCGTCTTCTTCCTGAATATTTTCATTGTGATGATATAAGTTTTGAAGGCATTCAACTAAAACATTGTATACTTTTTTCTTTGTTTTATTCGATTTTTCTACGTGATTTAACTTTGATTCCATTATCTGAAGCACCGAGGACAGAAGGTCTGGCGTGACTACACCTTTGAACGATAGCATCGTGTGGTCTCGCTCCATTGCTTGGTATAATTCGTAAATGCTTTTTAAAGACATTATTGCTTAACAGATTATTTTGTTAGACAAATATATCAAAATGTTCTATAAACGCAACTATTCTATTTAAAAACCTAAAAACTTTATTTTAAGCGTTCCAGAATTTATTGTAATGTATATTTGAAACTAAATTAGTCGCTTTGAAGTTAAAAGATGCAACTTTATTGCAAAATAGCTTTGGAATAAATAGATTTGTACAGAATTTTTCAGTGAATATTATGACAAAAACAAATTCTACCGATTGGTTTGAGACTTGGTTTGACACTTCCTATTATCATACGCTTTATAAGCATCGAGATACTGATGAGGCTGAGAGTTTTATTTCAAATTTAATTGAGTATTTGAAATTAAAAGATGGATCTAAATGTTTAGATCTAGCTTGTGGAAAAGGGAGACACTCCCTTTTTTTAAATAAAAATGGATTTGATGTTACTGGCTTAGATCTTTCTATCAATAGTATAGAAAGTGCCAAGTCAATGGAGAATGATACGCTAAAGTTTGATGTTCATGACATGCGTGAGGTCTATCAAGATGAAAAATTTGACGCTATTTTCAATTTGTTCACTAGTTTCGGTTATTTTGATAGTAATGAGGATAATCTAAAGGTTTTATACTCTGTTCATAAGATGCTAAAAGATGACGGAATATTTATAATTGATTTCATGAATGCAAAAAAATCAATAAATAGTCTGGTTGAATCTGAAATGAAAGAAATTGATGGAATAAACTTTAAAATTAAACGCTCATTTGACGGTAAACATATTCATAAGAATATTCAATTTGAAGATGAAAGTCAAGATTTTGAATTTAACGAAAGGGTCCAAGCATTATTCAAAGAAGACTTTGAAAGGCTGTTAAATAAAAGCGGTTTTAGAATTGAGCAGTTGTTCGGTGATTTTGAATTGAATCCGTTTGATGAATCGATTTCTAAAAGGTTAATAATAATTGCGAAAAAAGCATGAATGAATTTTTAGGAGCGGCTCTATTAGTAGGTGCTGTATTATTTGGAGGTGTTATAGTTGCTTTACTTGAAAACTTAAACAGGGGCAAGATAATAAAGCTATTACTCTCTTTGAGTGGTGGGTTTTTATTGGCGATTGCTTTTATTCACTTCATTCCCGAAATATATGTCCACAATGGTGATACTATAGGTTATTACATTTTGCTTGGGTTTTTAATACAACTCTTTTTAGAGTATTTTTCTGGTGGAATAGAACATGGTCACGTTCATGTAAAAGGTAAGCACGGAGCAATCCCATGGACGCTTTTTATCTCTTTGAGTATTCATTCGATCATAGAGGGTATTCCTTTGGAAGGACAATTTCATGAAGGAGAACTTTTGAATGAGATTATTGATGTTCATTCTCATCATGGTCATAGTCATGAGTCTGCAATTCATGGAGTTAAAGGCTTGCTTTTAGGTGTGATTCTTCATAAAATACCAGTGGCCATTGCCTTGATGACTCTATTGATTGCATCTGGGTTTAAAAAATGGAAGGCTTGGCTAGTACTCGGTATATTTGCGTTGATGGCGCCTCTCGGAATAGTTTTAGGCCATTTTGGTGTAGCCCATTTTGTAGTAGATATGGAAATCATCTTAGCTGTTGTGGTTGGTATGTTTCTTCATATATCTACCACTATTATTTTTGAGGCTTCAGAAAATCATCGTTTTAATTTCGTTAAACTAATCAGTCTTTTAATTGGTGTTGGTATAGCAGTAATAACAATTTAGACCTTATTTCGAATCAATAAGACGTTTTTATTTCCTAATATATGCTAGTGAGTTGGATTTTTATTTGAAGGTTCAAAATATCCCTAAACACAACTTTGCTCTTATTATTTTTTTGACAGAGTTATCAATTTCGGCTTGGGTATCTTCATCTTCTACATAGAGTTCAAGTAGGTCTTCATGAGCTTTGCTTGCGTCCAAAGGCATTAACAGAATGTCACAACCAGCCATCACTGCTAATTTGTTGGCGTTTTTTATATTACTTACGCCTCCCATATTCATAGCATCAGTTACAATTAACCCTTTAAAACCTAAGCTATCTTTTAGTAAGTCGGTTACGATTTCTCTTGAAGTTGTGGCGGGTAACCCAGAGGTACTGTACTTAGAATTGTTTCTAACGGCAATATGGGCTATCATTATACTCATAATCTCATTTTTGATTAAGTCAGGATAATTAATCAACTCTTTCATTTCTCCATCAATATAAACTAACTTTTTATGTGTATCTCCTTCGACAAAGCCATGACCCGGAAAGTGTTTAGCGGTAGCCATTACCTGATGCTTTTGTGTTTCTCTAACAAATGCAGCGGACCAAGGAATTACGCTGTCAGGTTCATGCCCAAAACTTCTCCAGCCAACAGTTTTGTTTGGAGACATATCAACAACTGGGGCGAAGTTGTAATTGATTCCAATTTCATTGAGATCCATTGAGATAGTATTAGCAACCTCAATTACTTCTTTTTTTGATTGTAATTTATTCGCTTTTTTAACAGGTGTTGAGTTGATAATCTTTCTGTTTACTAAACTCGGTTCTGCATCTGCACTGTATAAAAAAGGAATGTGATTCAAAGAGTCATTCCAATGATTGTATTTTGATATCCAATTAGTAAATTGATTTTTAGTCCCATTGAGCATTAATACACCACCAATCTTGTTTTCTAGCACCAACTTGTTGATAGTCGCTTCAGTCTGTCCGTGATCTCCAATTGCTGGCATAATTAGTTGGGCAACTCTTGCGTGTGGGCTAAGACTATTGAATATAGAATCAATATAGTTATTTAATAAATCATCCTCTTTAAAAAAATCACTTAACAAGAATGAAACTTTTTCTTTAGGTACAACTTTTACATTTGTTGAACCTGAAGAAGAGATGTCTTCTACTATTTCATTTTGTGCACAAGCTGCAAAAAATAGTGATGCAATGAAAATTGTAATAAATGTTCTAAGCATGATTTAGTTATAAATAAAATTAACGTTTACTTGTATGTCGGAAGAGACACTTTTAGCTACAGGGCAATTTAACGCGGCACTTTCAATTTTTTTCTTTTGTTTATCATCCCAATTTTTTTCATTAATATAAATTTTAATATCCAATTGACCAATACGTCTTGGGTTATCAATCATATGTTTTTCAACCTCAGCTGTACACTTTTCAAATGGAATATCCCTTTGATTACAGTAAATTCCTATGATAGTCAGCATGCAGTTTACGTAAGCTGTTGCCACTAAATCGGTAGGAGAAAAAGCTTCTCCTTTGCCATTATTATCTACTGGAGCGTCTGTTAATATTTCATTTCCTGATTGGACATGTTTTGATTTTGTCCTTAAACCACCCAAATATGAAACATTTATCTTTGTCATAACAGCGAATATTGCTTAAATTTGTATATTGAAAAAATTGAGGTTAAAATTAAGAGTTTCATTTGACAAGTAAATGACTTTTTGGTTGTTTTTTACATTCCAACCAAACAGAATGTGTTTACGTATTGTTTATAACGGAAGAGTTGACAGAATTAATTTATGACAGTAATAGCAGAAGAAAAACAATCAAAGGTTAAAAAACCAAAATGGTTGCGTGTGAAATTGCCGACAGGGGAGGAGTACAGAAAAGTGCGTAAGCTTGTTGATGAACATGAGCTTCATACAATTTGTGAAAGTGGGAGCTGCCCTAATATGGGAGAATGTTGGGGGGAAGGAACTGCAACTTTTATGATACTTGGTAACATTTGTACTCGTTCATGCGGTTTTTGCGCTGTGCAGACTGGCCGTCCTGATGAGGTTGATATTTATGAACCGGGTAGAGTAGCTAGGTCCGTTAAATTGATGGAAGTGAAACACGCTGTATTAACTTCTGTGGATAGGGACGATTTATCGGATGGTGGAGCCAATATTTGGGCGCAAACTGTTAAGGCGATAAGACATCAATCTCCAGGAACTACATTAGAAACATTGATTCCAGATTTTGCTGGTAAGTGGGAGAACTTAAAAATTGTAACTGATGTTGCTCCAGAAATTGTTTCTCATAATTTGGAAACAGTTCGAAGACTGACAAAAGGAGTTCGAATTCAGGCGAAATATGATAGAAGTCTCGAAGCTCTTTTTAGAATAAAAAAAGCAGGAATGCGCACAAAATCTGGGATAATGTTAGGTCTAGGTGAGACACATGAAGAAGTGTTAGAAACGATGCAGGACTTGCGCTCTGTTGGAACAGATATAGTAACTTTAGGGCAGTATTTACAGCCAACACCAAAACATTTACCAGTGGCTAATTTTATAACACCTGAAAGATTTGAGGAATATAAAGTTAAAGGATTGGAAATGGGGTTTAAGTATGTTGAATCTGGACCATTAGTAAGATCTTCATACCATGCAGAACGACATATATTTGATATGTAATTAATGTTATTTTAGACATGTAAAATTTAAAGTATATTTATACAGTATTGAGATTATTAACTTAAATAATGGTTTTATCTTTACATAAAATTGATTTGCGCTTAATAAAATGATTTAATTTAAAATTTTATGCTTAAATTGGCGCCTTCAATTATGTTATGAAACCGAATGAATATTATGAAAATGAAGCGAAATAGATTATTTGTTTTTAGTGTAGGGTTTGCCGCTATTGCTACATCGATGTTTATTGCAAACGAATTTAATGGGGATATAGATTCAAAATATACTCAAAGTAGAGATGGTTTAGCAACAAAGCAAGATGCAAACGATTTTAAAGAGTGGCTTAAAGGAACCATGATTGACGTCGAGACAGGCGAGGAGATTACTCCAAGTAGACTTCGCGAGGTTGTTGAGAATTATAAGTCAATGAATCAAACTAAGGCAATCACTGTTGATTGGGCAGAGCAAGGTCCAGATAATATTGGTGGTAGAACTAGAGCTATACTCGTTGATCATGTAGATGAAAATAGAGTTTGGGCTGGTGGTGTATCAGGAGGTTTATATATGTCTGAGATAAAAGGAAACAAATGGGAGAGAGTTTTGAACTTCCCAGGGAATCAGTTTATTTCATCGATTGCACAGGATGCTGGAGGTAATATTTACGTTGCTACAGGATCAAACGATGAAGCTTGGACTGGAGATGGCCTTTATGTTACTCCAGATTTCGGTGATACATGGGAGCTTGTTCTAGGTACTGCTTCAGAAACAAGAATTAATAGAGTAGCTGCAACAAAAGCAAGTTCGACTGTATATTTTACAACAACAAGTGGATTGAAACAATACACTTATGGAGGTAATGTTCAAAATGTATCATCATATGGTGGTACTGGAGCAAAAACTCTGGCTTATTCAACTGACGGTAACGTAATAGTTGTTGCTGCTAGTAACAATAGAACTTGGGTTTCTTTAGATTGGGGGCAGACATTTACAGATCGTTCTGGAACAGGTGCTGGAGAAATTAGCCCTAGTGGGTTCAATAGGATAGAGTACGCTGTATCAAGTCCAAAGTCAAATGGAACGTATTCAATTTATGCAGCAACAACTACGGCAAATAATGCTGGACAATGGATATCAATTGACAACGGTGTGACTTGGCATGAACATACACCTTCTACAGGTGCAAATGAGCCGAGTGGTGTTATTGATTACCGTAACCAAGGAACTTATAACTCTGTTGTAAGCTTTGATCCTTCTGACCCAGAACGAGTAATTATAGGTGGAATTGATTTACATGAATGGAAACAAACAATAAACAATCCGCCTTCAGGTGGTTGGAATAAAATTTCTTTATGGAATGCTAGTGTTCAATCGGATTTGTATGTACATGCCGATAACCACGAGTTGAAATGGGATAGTAATAATCGTCTTTATATTGGTAATGACGGAGGAATTGGTATTTCTACAGACTTAGCAAATACTTTTTACCATGCGAATAGAGGTTATAATGTAACACAATTTTACGCTATAGCTTATGATAGAAATGGTAGTGTGATTGGTGGTACTCAGGATAACGGAGCCTTGTATAACGATCATACAAACTCGACTTATAAAGAATTTATTAGAGCAACTGGTGGTGATGGATTTACTTGTGAGATCTCTTACTTTAATCCAAATGTGATAATAACGAGTAGTCAATTTAATGTTATCAGAAGATCAGGTGATGGGGCTGAATCGTTTAACGACTTTACACCAAATACTTTTACAGGAACTGGTGATGGAGGAAGTAATCACCCTTTTCATACCCAATTTCATTTAGGAGAATATTATGACGAAAATTCTGAGGATTCTGTGATTTTTATCCCTTTGGCAAATTATAATATTGGTGATATTGTTAAGGTGCCAAGTTTGGCAACTGGAGATACAATCGAATATACAACTCCAACAAACCTGTATTATGATGATACGCTTTATTATGATCCAGGATTAACTCAAACAGAGTACGTTGTTACTGATGCTAATACGGGTGAAGAGTATGATTTAGGAATACTAAACTTTAGTTATTTCCCAAGTGAGGCTGGTAATTACCCTCCTGACAACGGAGATTCATTATTGGTTGAATTACCTTCAGGTGTTGAAGATACTGTAATAGTAGGAAGTTCAGAGGCTTATGATTATTATATAGCTTCGAATTCATCTACGGGTCAAACTATTGATTTAGTTAGAGATACTGTTATTTTAGGAATAGCTTGGGATACAATAACTGTTCAAGATCCTTATCAATCTTGGTTTGTTGTTAGCACAACTTCAAATGGGGGAGAATTATGGGGAACAAGAGATGCAACTCGTTTATCTGTTAATAATCCTCAATGGGTTAGAATTGCAGAAGGTTTAGGTGGTTCTCAGGTTGATGTTGCTTTTAGTCGCGACTTAAATCATATGTATGTTGCTGCTGGAGGATCTATTTATAGAATTGATAGTTTAGGATCTGCATATACTTCAGACCCAAATTTCAAAGAAAAAGTAGATTTGAACACAACAGATACTGTGGATCCTACATTAGTGTCAAAAACAACGGTTAGAACTGGTTCATTTACTGGAATTGGAGTTAATCCAAATAACGCCGATGATTTAGTAGGAACTCAAAGCTTTAATGGTAGTGTCTATAGATCTTCAGATGCAACATCTGCAGCTCCAAGTATGCCAGTTGTTGGTTCGCAAAATGGTAATGCATTTTACGATGTTATAATTGACCGTGATGATAGCGACATTTTGTTTGCTTCGACATTCTTCGGCGTTAGTTTATCTGAAGATGGTGGTGCTACATGGAGTGATGTTTCAGATCCTCAATTCTTTGGAACGCCAGCATACGAAATTCGTCAGTCTTGGAGAACTTGGGAAGAAGGAAATAAAAGGCCAGGTGAAATATATGTCGGTACATTTGGACGTGGTATTTGGTCTTCAAGCTCTATACTTAATGTTTCTGAAGAGAATCCTGTAGCTGAGATTAAAGAACCTTCTTTTGGTCTAGAAGTATTCCCAAATCCTTCGAGATATAATAGTACACTTATAGTGGACTTAAAGGAAAGTAATAAATTAGATATCCAGTTCTACAATATTTCTGGTAGAATGGTGAAAAGAATTGAAAAAACAAATGCTTTTGTTGGTAGAAATGAAATAGTATTTAGCGCTTCTGATTTACCTCAAGGTACTTATATTATTCAAGTTCAATCTGGAAAACAAGTTGAAACAACTAAGTACATTGTAATGTAATTTAGTTTTCCAAAAGGTTATTTAAGAGGCTCGCATTTGTGAGTCTCTTTTTTTTTACATTATTTTTTGAAATTCCACTCTGAATAGAAAGCTTTCAAGTATTCACGCATAATTGAAGTTCTTTCCTCTGCAATTGACTTTGCAGTTTTTGTGTGCATACGTTCCTCCAAAATCAGAAGTTTTTCATAAAAATGATTAATGGTATGTGTTCTGTTTTGATATTCTTCTTTTGAGTTGTGTACGCTAGGTTTAATACTGGGATTGTAAATAGGTTGATTTACGCTTCCACCGTAGGCAAATGTTCGAGCTATTCCTATAGCACCAATGGCGTCTAAACGATCTGCATCTTGCACAATCTTACCTTCTAATGAAGTCATGTTGTTAGCTACTCCATTTCCTTTGAAAGAAACTGCATTGATAATAGTGATAGCCTTTTGAATTAATTTTTGATCGACGTTGAAATCCTGCAAAATAATTCTTGCCTCGTCTCCTCCTTTCTCAAAATCTCCACCATTAAATTTATGATCTGAAATATCGTGGAGTAGAGCAGCAATTTCTATCAAATTCCTGTCTCCACCCTCTTGTTCCTGAATATATAAAGATAGTCTCCTTACACGATCTATATGGAACCAATCATGTCCTGTGCCTTCGTCCTGGAACTTTTCTTTTACGTATTTCTCAATAGCTTGGATATCAGATTTCATGATTAAAAATTATTTTGGTACTAGACAAATCTACATAATTATTATTGCCCTTTTAAAAAAATATAGATTGCACCTTTGTAATATCACTAGGTTATTCAGCGATAGTTTGGTCTATACATATCATTTTTGAATCTTATAATCTCATTCAAATCTTGAAATTATAGTCAGATTAATTTATTAAATTTGAGAATACTAAATCTTGAAGAAGAAGCTGGTTTTCACCTTAAAATATTATTCAAATGAAATATCAAGTTAAAAACTTAAAGTCCTATTTTAACATACAAGACAAAGCAATAAATAATCCTGAAAAATTTTGGAAGAAAATAGCAAAGGAGTTTTCTTGGCAAACAAAATGGAATCAAGTTCTTGACTATGATATGCATAAAGCTGAAATCAAATGGTTTGATGGAGGGGAATTAAATATGTCTGAAAATTGTATTGATAGACATTTGAAATTGAGAGGTGATAAAACTGCGATTATTTTTGAACCAAACGATCCGAAAGAAAAAGAGCAGCACATTTCTTATAAACAACTACATGAAGAAGTGTCAAAGATGGCAAATATATTGAAAGGCCAAGGTGTTGAAAAAGGAGATCGAGTTTGTGTTTATCTTCCCATGATTCCTGAATTGGCTTATACAGTGCTTGCTTGTGCTAGGATTGGTGCTATTCATTCAGTTGTTTTTGCTGGCTTTTCTGCAAATGCTTTATCTTCTCGCATTAATGATTCATCGTGTAAACTAGTGGTAACTGCAGATGGCTCGTATAGAGGAGACAAACAAATTGATTTAAAATCTATTGTGGATAAGGCATTAACGAACTGCAACACAGTAAAAAGTGTTGTTTTGGTTAAAAGAACGGGCCAGAAACTCGATTTTCAACATGGAAGAGACTTATGGTATCATGATTTAAAGAAAGAAGTTGACGACCACTGTGATCCTGTAATCGTAAAGTCTGAAGATCCTCTTTTCATTCTGTATACATCAGGTTCAACTGGAAAGCCAAAAGGAATGGTTCACACAACAGCGGGTTATATGGTTTATAGTGCCTATACTTTTAAAAATGTTTTTCAATATGAAGAAGAAGATGTTTATTGGTGTACGGCTGATATTGGTTGGATTACAGGGCATTCCTATATTATTTATGGCCCCTTGTTAAATGGAGCAACGACAGTAATGTTTGAAGGAGTTCCATCCTATCCAAACTATAATCGATTCTGGGAAATAGTTGAAAAATATGGTGTGAATCAATTTTATACGGCACCGACAGCAATAAGGTCTCTGGCGAAACAAGATGTTAAATTCGTGGAACAGCATGATTTATCATCGCTTAAAGTTCTAGGAACGGTCGGCGAGCCAATCAATGAAGAAGCTTGGAATTGGTATTATAATCATGTTGGAAAGGAAAAATGCCCAATTGTCGATACCTGGTGGCAAACAGAAACAGGTGGTATTATGATTTCACCTATTCCGTTTTCTACGCCAACCAAAGCGACTTATGCTACTTTTCCACTCCCTGGTGTTCAACCTGCATTAATGGATGCTGATGGAAAAGAATTAGAAGGGAGATTAGTTAAAGGAAGCTTGTGTATTAAATTCCCGTGGCCAGGAATAGCAAGAACGATTTGGGGAAATCATCAGCGCTATATAAACACCTATTTTAAACAATATCCAGGAATGTATTTTACAGGTGATGGAGCTTTGAGAGATCCTGCTGGGTATTACCGAATAACAGGGAGAGTAGATGATGTGATCATCGTTTCAGGGCATAACCTAGGCACAGCCCCAATAGAAAATGCAATCAATGAGCATTCCAAAGTTGCTGAGTGTGCGATTGTTGGATATCCTCACGAAGTAAAAGGGAATGCACTTTATGGGTTTATAACGCTTAAAAAAGATTGCTCTGAAAGCGAACAAGACCAACTTAAAAAAGAAATTAATGTTCTTATTGCAGATAGTATTGGTCCAATAGCAAGGCTTAGTAGGATTCAGTTTTCAGATGGACTACCAAAAACCAGATCTGGAAAAATAATGAGAAGGATATTGAGAAAAATTGCTGCTGGTGAGTTAAATGATTTAGGAGATATATCTACATTGCTTAACCCTGATTGTGTTGAGGAAATTATTAAAAACCGCCAGTGATGAGTAAGAATTTTTTTTTAACCTTGGTTTTGTCGATAATTTTGATTCTTGGTTTGCTTGGTTGGAATCTGTATTTAATCAACGAAGTTGAAGGCTTACTGAAAACTCAGAAAGAATTAGAATTAAAAAATCAAATGCTTGAAGGGGACAATCAAGTTCTTTCATACGATCTGGTCACGTGTAGGGATAGTCTTCGTATTTTAAATGAAAGAGAAATTACAGAATAAGCCATAATATTGGATGTTGCTGAAATATCTCTTTATAACCCCGCTAAACTAAAATGACTGATGAATTTACTTTTACGAGCTGAAATCATCTTGTGAATAAATTCGACTGATTTAATATCTCTAATCCTTAGTTCATCTGGATTATCATAAAATGGAGAGTGATTAATAATGTCATTAATCATGTTTTCTTTGTTTGTATTTATTTTCATCTTATTTAGTTTTTTGACAAAGTTACATATGCAAATAGCGCTTTTAAGAATTTTATAGTTACCTATTTCATGAATTATATGAAAATTTATATTGTTCCATCCATATTATTACAAAGTGTTATAGCATGAATCACTTAATTTGTATACGTAAAAACATGTAGATTTTTTTCGGCTATTAGAAATAAAGCACTTTAAAGTAGCTGTATATGAAATCTTTAATAGAACTATGAGAAGCTGATTTGTTCGAACAAAGGAAAGTTACTCACTAATAAAAATTGATTAGTCGAGTAGACGTTGAATATATTTTATTTCACCATTTTTAAATAAACGAAGAGCACCATCAACTTCAATTCTTATTTGCCCATTCGTATCTGTATTTTTAATAATTCCGTTGAATATTTTGTCATTAAAGATGAATTGTGTCTCTGTTCCTTTGAACCAAAGTTGTTGATCAAATAAATTATGAACATGTTTTTCTCCGTGTTTAAGGTATTCGTCAAGAGACTCATTAAAAAATGAAATGTATTCAAATAACAATGATTTGATATTTAGATTTTTATTCGTTTCGATAGACAAGGAAGTGCTCTTACTACTTTCAAAATAAGTTTGATTAACGTTGAGTCCAACTCCTATAATTGAATACATTTTATTTCCAGAAAACTGACTTTCAATTAATATTCCAGCAATCTTATTTTGATTAACTAATATATCATTGGGCCATTTGATCTTTACATGTTGACAATACTTTTTAATAAGTTGGTACAAAGCAATAGTTGTGATATGGTTTAGGCTAATCAAATTGTTAATTTTACATAAATTTGGATCGATTGCAATGCTCATTGTTAGATTCTCAAAAGCGTCAGATTGCCACGTATTTCCACGCTGACCCCTGCCATTTGTTTGAATGTCTGCCAATATTACCGTTCCATGATCTATGCGACCTTCTTTAAACACATTGGCAGCATAGTTGTTGGTACTGTCTACGCTTTCAAGATGAACGATTTTTTGTCCTATTGTTGTATTTGACATAAAATGAATCGAGTTCTTTTTTGAATGTGTAAAATTAAAATTTAATTAGCTTTGTAGGCAACGAAAATTTAGAATGGCGAAAATTATTGAAGAAATTGATTCAAAAGTACTCTCAGAGGTGATTGTAGAGGGAATGCAAGACAACAAAGCGGATAATATTGTTGTTATTGATTTGAGAGAAGTAGAGAATGCCGTAACTGACTTTTTTGTAATATGTAGTGGTGATTCTCCAACGCAAGTTGAAGGTATCGCTAATTCTGTGGTTAGGTTAACGCGAAAAGAATTAAAGGAAAAACCATGGCATCAAGAAGGAAAAGGAAATAGTGAATGGGTCTTACTTGATTACGTTAATGTTGTTGCACATGTATTTTATAAAGAACTTCGTGATTATTACGAGTTAGAAAATTTATGGGCAGACGGTAAAAGAACTGATATTTCGACTAATTATTAAGGAAATGGCAAAAGACGATAAAAATAACAAGAATAATAAAAACAAGAAAAATCCATATTCTATATACTGGATTTATGCTGCAATAGGAATCGCCATCATTGGTGTGCAGTTGTTTATGAGCTCAAGTTCTACCAAAGAACTTCAGTCAAAAGAGACGTTTAAAACCTTAATGGAAGAAGGTTATGTCGAAAATGTTATCCTTTGGAGAAATGTTGGACGAGTAGATTTTAAAGTAACTAATCCTGGTGTTCAGGCGATTAAACAAAATGATTTTAGTGGTTCTGATTTTAAGACCATTGATAGAGCAATTTCGAATTCTGGAAGTACAATGGGAACAGCTTCACCAAGCTTTAGTTTTGATATAGCTTCAACAGAGGCTTTTATTAAAGAGTTTCAAGATATAAACGATAAACGAAAAGCAGAAGGTTTTGATGTCATTGACTACAAAGTGGATGAAGAACATAACTATGTCGGTCAGATATTTAGTTTCTTGTTACCTATTATCATCATAATTGCAATTTGGATGTTCATCATGCGTCGTATGTCTGGCGGTGGTGGAGGTGGCCCTGGTGGTCAAATATTTAACATTGGAAAATCGAAAGCGAAAGTGTTCGAGAAAGGTAAACAAACAGATGTGTCCTTTAAAGATGTTGCTGGATTAGAAGGTGCTAAAGAAGAAGTAGAAGAAATTGTAGCCTTCTTGAAGAATCCTAAAAAATATACAGAACTCGGAGCTAAAATTCCAAAAGGAGCAATTTTAGTTGGACCTCCAGGAACGGGTAAGACTTTGCTAGCCAAAGCAGTGGCTGGTGAAGCAGATGTACCTTTCTTCTCATTATCAGGATCTGATTTTGTTGAGATGTTTGTTGGAGTTGGAGCTTCTCGTGTTAGGGATTTGTTTAAGCAGGCAAAGGAAAAAGCACCTTCAATTATCTTCATCGATGAGATTGACGCAATAGGTAGAGCTCGTGGGAAGAATAACAACATGGGGTCAAATGACGAGAGAGAAAATACTTTGAATCAGCTATTGACTGAAATGGATGGGTTTGGAACAAACTCTGGAGTTATCATTTTAGCAGCAACTAATAGAGCAGATGTGTTGGATAAGGCTTTAATGAGAGCTGGACGATTCGACAGACAGATTTATGTTGATATGCCTGATCTAAGAGAACGAAAAGAAATTTTTGAAGTTCATTTAAAACCATTGAAATTGGCGAAAGAAATGGATATAGATTTCTTAGCAAAACAAACCCCTGGGTTTTCTGGTGCTGATATAGCCAATTTATGTAATGAAGCAGCTTTAATCGCAGCAAGAAAAGATAAAAAAGCTGTTGAAAAACAGGATTTTCTTGATGCTGTTGATAGAATTATAGGTGGTTTAGAAAAGAAAAATAAAATCATTACCAAAGAGGAGAAGAAGTCGATTGCTTATCACGAAGCAGGTCACGCAACAATTTCTTGGTTGGCTGAGTATGCTCACCCATTAGTAAAAGTAACTATAGTTCCTAGAGGTAGATCTCTGGGTGCGGCATGGTACTTGCCTGAAGAACGCAGTATTACAACTACCGAACAATTACTTGATGAAATGTGTGCTGCTCTAGGTGGACGTGCTGCTGAAGAGGTGATGTTCGGAAAAATTTCTACAGGAGCGCTAAGCGATCTTGAAAAAGTGACAAAACAAGCGTATGCAATGGTGTCAATTTATGGATTAAACAAAGAGGTAGGTAATATTTCGTATTACGATTCTCAAGGTCAAAATCAATTCACTAAGCCCTACTCTGAAGAAACGAGTAGAGTCATTGATAAAGAAGTTAGCAAATTAATCGAAGAACAATATCAAAGAGCAGTACAAATGCTTAAAGATAATAAGGATAAACTAACTTCGCTTGCTGAAAAATTATTGGAAAAAGAGGTTATTTTTAAAGAAGATTTAGTAGCTATTTTTGGTGAACGTCCGTGGGATCAATTGACTCCTGCTGAAAAAATTAAAGAAGCTGGTAAGTCAGATGGTGTTTCACCAGTTGATAGTCAGGCATCAGATGAATCTTCAAAAAAAGATGTTGGTACTTCAGAAGAAAATGAGACTCCTGGTTCAGAGAAAGATACAGTTAACAAAACTTCTAAAGACAACGATGATGTGGAAGAAGATAAATCAGTGGATTCTGAAAATTCTACCAAAAAAGACTGATTTTGATTCACAAAGAATGGTTTTTCGAACAAGAGAGAGCCATTTAGCGCATATCATGAAGTTGAAATTAGAAGAGGAGGGAATTTATGTTATTCTTATAAATAAACGGGATTCTTCCTATAATAATTTTGGCGAACTGGAACTTTATGTGAAAGCTGAAAATTACATTAAAGCAAAGTTCTTAATTGATAAACCTTATGAGTAATATTCTGATTAGAACGCTTTCAGGTGCTTTATTCATCGTTATTGTAATCGGTGCTTTTTTACTTGGTATAACAACTACGGCAATTGTTATTGGAGGTTTTATGACGATTGCACTTCATGAATTTTATAAAATGTTTATTCACAAAGGAGTTGCCAACCCTTTCTCATTTTTAGGGATAATTATTGGGTTGTTGTGCTACTTAGGTGTTCTGGCTTACTTATTAGAATGGTTTGAGTTCAGTTTATCATTACTCTTTATACCACTATCCTTAATTGTTTTAGTTTCTGTCTTGATACGAAAGGAAGGGAATCCTGTTCTTGATGTTTCAATAACTGTTTTAGGTTGGTTATATATTGTACTACCTTTTAGCATATTCCTATTGATTTATAAAACCCCAAATTCTGGTTCAGATTGGCTGATTATATCGGGAATGTTTTTAATTATTTGGTCGAATGATACATTTGCCTATTTAAGCGGTAGATTTTTTGGTAGGCATAAACTGTTTGAACGTATTTCTCCTAAAAAAACATGGGAGGGTAGCATTGGTGGATTTTTGTTCGCAATTATAGCAGGACTTGTTTATGCATTTTTTACGGAACAAAGCTTTTTGTTCTGGGGAATAGGTGCTTGTATTGTTTCAATAGGTGGTGTACTGGGTGATTTGATAGAGTCAAAAATTAAACGAATAACAGGCGTTAAAGATTCAGGTAATATTATGCCGGGACATGGTGGGATTCTAGATCGATTCGATGCAATTATGTTTGCAGCTCCATTTTTTTACGCTTGGTGTGTTCTCTTCATTGAATACTTTCATTAAACCTCAATTTAGAATCGAATAATCGTTTTTTTGACTTATTTTTGGCGACTTATTCAAGTTTAGTCTTGAGAATATAAAATTGAATGAAACTGCATAGAGAAGGATATTTAATAATAACTATTGGGATTTTAATTTTAATTGGAATTCAAATTTTAAATCTATGGTTGTGGACAATCGTTGGTTTATGGTGGTTGTTTGCTTTATTAACCATTGGTGTTTTGGTTATGGCTTATTTAATTATCCAATTCTTTAGATTACCTAAAAGAATTTTTCAGGGATTAGATAACGAAATTATTTCCCCAGCAGATGGTAAGGTGGTTGTTATTGAGGAAGTTGATGAATCAGAATATTTTCATGATCGCAGAATTCAGATTTCAATTTTCATGTCACCATTGAACGTTCACGCTAATTTCAACCCGATTTCAGGAATTGTAAAGTATGTAAAATACCATCCAGGTTTGTTTTTAGTTGCTTGGCATCCGAAAAGTTCAACAGATAATGAGCGCTCAACTTTTGTAGTAGAGCATGCATCTGGTAAAGAAGTCTTGTTTCGACAGATTGCTGGAGCAGTAGCGCGAAGAATATGTTATTACATTCAACCAGGTGATAAAGTGAAGGCTGGTGAGGAGTATGGATTTATAAAATTTGGATCAAGAATAGATTTATTACTACCTCTCAACACCAAAATTAATGTTAAAATTGGCGATAAAGTAAAAGGTCAGTTAACTAAAATTGGTGAATTAGATTAAAAACGTTACTTTTATATATAAAATTAATTTAAAGCTATGAAAAAGACATTAATGATTTTGACACTAGGATTGTTCTTAGGAACAATTGGATATACGTCTGTTGCCGTTGCTAATGGCGTTCAAATTGAACAAGCTGAAGACGACGATAAGAAAAAATGCAAAAAGAAAAATTGTAAGAAAGAAGACTGTTGCAAGAAAGATAAAGCTGAAAATGCTGAAGCTAAATCTTGTGAGAAAAAGGAAGGTGAAGAAAAAGCATGCTGCAGTCATAAGAAGAAAAAATAATCTCTTTTAAGATAAATTATGGAAGGACGTCGGTATTGCGATGTCCTTTTTTTTTCAATCTACCTTAGTAGAAGACTTAATTATTCAATAACTATATAATCAGTTTGATCAAAGACTTTAATTTCTTTTTCAAATCGACCAGTGCAAGGGTCAAAATCAAATTTGATCCAACCTAACTTTGTAGTATCAGTATATTTTAATTTTATAGCCACATAAAGGGTGGAGTTATTTGTATAAGGTGTAAGCCATTTTTTCTTTTCTTTATTTAAAGAAACAATAGTTGAGTGAAGGCTATTCCACATACACCCTTCTTTAGAATTTAGAAAAATTGTATCTCCAACATTTAGTTGCATATGACTTTTATCTGAACAATAGATAAATTCGTTATCATTTTTAGAACCAAAAGATCCACTAGCACTAGAATTCACACCATTTCCTACTAAATTATAACTGGCATAAAAATCAGCTTTTTCATCCTGATCTACATCAATTGGTATTTCCCTACCTGGCAAAAAACCAAAAGTAGCTACACACGTTTCATTCTTTACTTCGTTTTCATAATAGATAGTTATTTGAACTCTTCTGTTATAACTATCCTCTGTTGAAATAGGTTTTTCTTTGCCGTGGTAATCGATTTTAATTTTAGTACTGTCAATTTTGTTTTTTATCAAGTATGACTTAACATTTATAGCCCTTTTTCTTGATAAGTCAAGGTTATACTCTTTACTTCCTTCTTCGTCTGTATGTCCTGACAAAGTAATTTCTTTAATTGATTCAGTCTTTAACTGCTCTATCACTGAATCTAAGTAATGTTTTGCTGATTGAGAAAGTAAACTTATGTCTTTTGGAAACAACACAGCTAATTCGTCTGATTCCTGTGAATTTACATTAGGAGTTAAAAATAATCCAATGATACTTAGTAATAGTAGATATCTCATAACAAGCTTTTATGACTTTAGTTTAGTAATGAACTAATTAATTATTAGCAAGGTACGTGCCAATATTATAAGTACTTATAATTTAAAACAAAAAAAGACTGATTTTCACAAAACCAGTCTTTAATAACTAATTAGAGTCTTTATTACTCTCCTAAATACTCCATAATCTCATCTAAATTTGGAGAAAGTATAATTTCAGTTCTTCTATTTTGAGCTCTCCCTGCAGCAGTTTCGTTAGTAGCTTTAGGATCATGCTCTCCACGACCTGAAGCAGTTAATCGATCGGCATCTAATCCATGTTTTTCGTTTAATAAACGAACCATAGATGTTGCACGAGCAACACTTAAATCCCAATTGTCTTTATATCTGTCTGTACTAATAGGAACATTGTCTGTGTGTCCTTCCACAAGAATTTCAAATTCTGGATTCTTTTTTAGAACTTTAGCTAATACTTCAAGTGCTTCTTTACCTTTTTCTTGAACTTCGGCTTTACCTGACGCAAACATTAGCTTGTCAGACATCGAAACGTAAACCTTTCCATCCTTTATCTCTATAGAAAGTTCATCAGCCTTAAACCCTAATAAAGCTTCCCTTAATAATCGATTTAATCTTTTTGCAATTGAATCCTGTCGAGCGATTATTCTTTCTAATTCAGAAATTCTTTTCTCTCTTTCTTCTAACTCTTTTTCTTTTAGCGCTAGTCTACGTTCTTTTTCTTTAAGGCGCTCATCAAATAAATAACCTTGATTGAGTTTATCTGTCATCATATTAGAAAAACGCTCTCCTAAATCTACATGGTCACTTTGAAGTTGTTTATGCTTTTCTTGCAATGCCTCATGTGTTTCTTCTAAATCTTCGTACTCTCCAACTAACTCTCTATTTCGAGTAGCAAGACTGTCATTTTCAAAAGATAAAGAAAGATTCCTTTTAGTTAGATATTCATTCTCTTCTTCTTTAACTTTAACGGTCTCGCAAAGATCATCTCTTTCCTCCACTACGGCTATTAATCGGTTACTACCAGATATTGTTCCAGCCGGTTTTTCTTCTCCACATCTATACACAGGTGCACAAGAATTAAGAGATATAAAAGCTAAAGCGAAAGTGCCAAAAATTATTTTTCTTGTCATTTGATTTATTTTTCTAATCTGTTTCAGAAATCAAATATAATTGAATTTCAGTTTATATAGTGAAATTAACAAATCATTTTGAAAGAGTAAAGTAAGCACTAATGTGTTTTACAATTATTGAAAAATATTGACTGATTTCGATATCCATTGATTCAGTAACCAACTGATTTATTTAAAATAAAAGAGTTAGAGTATTTTTTTGTTTAAAAAAAAATGTATTTTTGAGACATCACGAAAAATTAAAATGATGAACAAGACAATAATAGTAACCTGTTTACTTTATTTAATAGTTTCATGTAATTCAGAAGAATCACTTGAAAAAAAGTCAGTAGATGTTGATACTCAAACTGAGCAGACAGACAATGAACCAAAGAATGAAGTAGTATATTCTATTCCTTCTCCAAATGAGCAATATGATCTATTATACTTTTTAGGAGGCGAAGTGGATCCTACTTATGTTAATGATTTGTCGAGAGTGTCTAACTATACTACAACGAAACAAAAAGCGTTGAATTTTGGAGTATATATGTCTGACGCTGCCTATATGATGAAGTTTAATCAAGGAAAAAAGGTTTTTCTTGATTATGTATCAACACTTGATGAGTTGGGAAGAAGTCTTGATGTATCTAAAGTATATGGAGATGATTTACTTCAGAAAGTAGAAGAGATTGGTGCTGATTCTGATAAATTATTTGAATTATCTTCAGATAACTATTTGAAGGTTTTTGATAACATGATCGAGAATGATAAAGGAAAGGAGCTTTCATTAATGCTGAGTGGGGCTTGGGTTGAAACAATGCACATTCTTTTTAAATCAGCAGGTGGTTTTGATAAAGATTTCGACATACAAGAAGCGATTATTGAACAACGTTATATTCTTGACAACTTAATTGGTTTTGTCTCTGAATATGAAGGTGAACAAGAAGTAGATGAAACATTAGATAAGTTATATAAGATTAAAAAAGAATTTGAAAATCTTGACTGCACACAAGCGAGTGTTGAGGTAAAAGATCAAGGAGATAATTCGTTTGTTTTAGATGGGGGAGAATCTTGCTTATTTACTAAAGAGTCATATTCTTCATTAGAAAACTTAATTAAAGAGACTAGAGATTCAATCATTCTATAAAAAAAGAAATTATGTTTAAAATTATTAGAATATCGATATTATCAATACTATTATCACTTACTGGTCTAAGCTTTAGTCAGTGCCCTCAGCCCGATCAGGTTTTAAAACCTGATTACAAAGATGGTTGGGGTGATAATTCACAGTCAAAATCTGGCTCTTTAAGACCTGGTGATACTTATGAGATGAATTTTATTGCCCAAGCAGGGTTAAAGTATAGGATAACTTTGCTTTCTGGTGTAGGACCATATACAGATGATAATATTGATTTTCAACTAGTGGGTTCAGAAGTGAATAAAGTGGAGGAAAACGGTAAGATGGTCTATAAACGACAAGAAGTTGTATATTTTGACAGTAGAAATCAAGAGGAAGGTGAGAAAATGACTTTCTCTACTCCTAAAACACGAAAATTGAAATTAAAAATGCAACTCAACGGTGTTGAAGATTCTAAGTTGGTTCAATGTGTCATTGTATTCGTTGAAACGAAAAGAGAGCTTCAAGTCGGATTTTAAAATAAGAGATAGCAACATTATATGCATACATTTAATGAGCAGAAAGTTGCTCAACTTAACGAACTGTTAAAAAATTCACCTAAAATTGTAATTGTAGCTCATAAATCTCCTGATGGTGATTCCATAGGTAGCTCAATTGGGTTATATCATTACTTAAAAAAGAAAGGTTTTACTGTAGAAATATGTCATCCCGATCCATCTCCTTCTTTTTTACATTGGATATATGGAGTTGAGGAAATAGTGAACTATGAGGATTCTTCGTCTCAAGTTCAAGAAATTATTAGTAATTCAGATGTTGTTTTCTGTCTTGACTTTAATGATTTTAGTCGAGTAGGGAATGGGATAAAACCACTCTTACAAGAGTCTACTGCAAAGAAAATTATGATAGATCATCATTTAAATCCAAGTGACGAATTTGATTTACAGTTTTCTGAAATAGAATCATGTTCAACAGCACAGCTTATATATGATTTAATTGATGCTTTAGGAGATATTGATTTGTTAGATGAGAATATTGGAGAACCACTTTATTGTGGTATAATGACGGATAGTGGTTCTTTTCGTTTTCCAAGTACCACACCGCATACACATGAAGTTATTGCTGGGTTGATGAAGGCAGGAGTGAAAAATCACAAAGTACATGAGAATGTTTTTGACACAAATACCTTAGATAGATTGCGATTGAGGGGCTATGCTATAAGCGAAAAGCTAGAGATTCTCGATGAATATCAGACTGCAATTATTTCATTATCAAAGGCAGATCTAAAAAAGTTTAATTACGTTAAGGGAGATACTGAAGGTTTAGTAAATGTTGCTTTATCAATATCAGGAATAAAAAAATCTATATTTCTTAAAGAAGGAGATGGAATAATTAAAATTTCTTTTCGTTCAAAAGGAAGTGATAACCCTGTTAATGTTATGGCAAACGAATATTTTCAAGGAGGTGGACATGCAAATGCATCAGGAGGTATGTGGAGTGGTTCACTTGAAGAGGCAATTCAAAAAGTTAAAAAAGTTATTCCAGAATTTTGCAAATGAATAAAGTAGGCATCTATACTATATTTCTGATATTTATCACTGCTTGTGGTGAGGAGGAAATTGTTGAAAAAAAAGATGTCAACTGGACGAGAGATCATTCTACCCACATCAATAAGCAATTTACAAAGGAAGAAGAATTTGATATAAAACTATTTTTGAAAAGACGCCCCGAATGGGATATGAACGAGACCGGGTCTGGATTAAGATATTGGATTTATGATGATCAACTAGGTGAAAACGCCAAGGAAGATGATTATGTTGATGTACTTTTTGAAGTTAAAATGCTTAACGATTCATTAATTTATAAGACAGAAGATAATGAAGTGAGCTCTTTTAAAGTCGATAAAAGTAATATTGAAACAGGTGTACAGGAAGGAATTAAATATATGTCTGTAGGAGATAAAGCAAAGTTCATTATCCCGAGTCATTTAGGACATGGTCTACTTGGCGATTTTCGAAAAATACCACCGCTTCAAGTATTAGTGGTTGATATTGAGCTAATAAAAATTCACCAATGATGAGATTGTTTTTTTTAAGTGTAATTGTACTGGCTATTTCTTCATGCAATATTGAAGGGGTTAGTCATAATGATAAAGAGGGAGGTAATTCTAAGGAGGTTCTAAAACCTAACGACAGTAGTAAAATGAGCTTGCTTGACACTTCAAATAAACGTTCCGAAAAAGTAATTGAGGAGGATACTTTGGATGTTTTAACCATGAGTAATGGGTTGAAAATAACATGGTACAAAAAAGGCGATGGAGAACTTCTTAAAAAAGGTGATCTAATTAATATTGATTATAGAAATAAGCTTGAAGATGGTACTGTTTATGACGGGAATCATTTGATTAAGAAAAAGTATATTCCCTTTTTAGTAGGGTGGAACCAGCAAACTCCTGGTTGGGATCTAGCATTGAAAAAATTAAGAGTAGGGGATGATGTGGATATATTTATTCCCTCAGAATTAGCCAGAGGTGAAAAAGGAATTGAAGGACTCGTTCCACCAAATGCTAATAACATCTTATCCTTAAGGGTTTTGTCTAAACCTGAACCTACTAAAGAGGTTGATGGTATTAAGATTTGGCGCGTAGATAGTTTGGAGTCACCAGGAGATTCTATTGACTTTAAAGACGAAGTTTTAATTGATTATTGGGCAAGCTCTGAATCGACTCCAAGATATGATAATAGTTATCGAAGACGTAAACCTTTTGAGTTGGTAATGGGCGATGGTAATATTGTACCTGGACTCTATAAAGCCTTACACTTTGCTCGAGGAGGTGATAAACTAATGATCTTAATTCCTTCAAGAGAAGCTTATAGTAAAAAGGGGTTAACTGACATTATTGAACCAAATGAAGATATTTTCTATGATATTATTGTTAGAGAAGTAGTTAAAAAGGAGTAATTATTGAAAAAGAATGTCTAAATGGTTAGTTTATTTTTGACTTATGAACAACCTGATTTTAATGAATATAAGAATCAAGTATCATATTAATCCTTATATTTGTCAGATTACATCCTAATTAATAAAAATTATGAAGTTGAATTTTATATTGCTTGTTATGTTTTTGAGCACTCTATTTACTTCTAGAGCGCAACAAAGCGTTGATAATATGAACAAGCTTTCAATTGATGCAAATATTGGTGCAACGAATGCTATAAAGCCATATGCACCAAGCTATTGGTCGAATAGTATTGGGTTGTTTCATACTAATTTAGGAGTGCGATATATGTTCAATAATAGCTTTGGTATAAAGCTAGATTTTGGATTTGACCGAATAAAAAATGATGAATTTGGAGATAATGGAGCATCTAATGAGTTCAGTTCTCAGTATATAAGATCTTCTTTTCAGTTAATTGCTAATATGGGAAGATTCATGCATTTTGAAGACTTTGCTCCACGCTTTGGATTGTTTATTCATGGTGGTGCGGGTTATTCAACTAATAAAAATTCAAACGGTCCATTATTTGGTAATTGGGATAGTACTGATAAAGATAACATGGTTAATTTTATTGTAGGACTTACACCACAATTCAAGTTGAGTAGTAAAATGTCTATTAATGCTGATATAGCATTTGTTAATCATATTTATCAACAAAGAACTTGGGATTTAACTCAACCAGTATCTCGTAGAGGATTCGATGGGTTAATGGCGAACTTAACGGTTGGTATTTCTTACTACATTGGGTCAAAACAAGAACATGCTGATTGGGTTCCGACTGAATATGGTCCTACGGGTGATTTAACAAATGAAGAGTACGAAAATCGTATTTTAATGTTGGAAAAGAAAATGATGGATGATGATTCCGATGGAATTCCTAATTACATAGATGAAGAGGAAGATACTCCGGAAGGTGTTGAAGTTGATTCTAAAGGTAGAGCAATAATTGATACAGATAATGATGGAATTCCAAACAAACTAGATAAATGTCCAGATCTAGCAGGTTTATGGTCAATGGACGGATGTCCTGATACAGATGGTGATGGCGTTTCTGATTATTTAGATTTATGTCCTGAAGAGTCTGGTTTAGTTGTAAATAGAGGTTGTCCCGAAATTGATGAGGAATCGCAAAGAATAATTAACGAATCAATTCGAAATATTCAATTTCAGAAAGACAGCGATAAATTGACAGAGTCTTCTTTTGAAGTTTTAGACCAAGTGAGAAGTCTATTGATGATACATCCAGAATACTCTCTACTTGTTGAAGGGCATACTTGTACAGATGGAACAGAAGAACATAACGAGTCACTTTCTGAAGATAGAGCAAAGAAAGTGAAGATGTATCTTGTTGCAAAAGGTATTGATAGAGAAAGAATTAAAACGAAATGGTATGGTTTCCATAGACCAATTGCATCAAATGATACTGAAGAAGGAAAAGCAAGAAACCGTCGTACTGAGTTTAAAATAATCTTTAAGTAGAGAATAAATAAAATGATATAGATTAAAATGGGGTGCAAGTTGATTGCATCCCATTTTTTATTTATGCTTACTTATCTATATTTAAGGATGGAGTGAAAAGCAGACTTGCAGACTATATTTTCTGAAATAGACTGAATAGTTTAAAAGTGATGCTCTTTTAATTCATTTAGGAAATGAACTACATATTTAAGCTAACTTTTTTCAAACAAAGCCACAGCCTCGATATGACTTGTGTGAGGGAACTGATCAACCAGACTAATTTTCTTTGATGAATAGCCATGTTCTTCCAGCGTTTTGATGTCTCTTGCTTGAGTTGATGGGTTACAAGATATATAAACTATTCGTGAAGCACCCAGCGCAATAACTTTGAGTAGCGTTTTTGGTGCAATACCCGCTCTTGGAGGATCTAATACGATAGTGTCTATTTTGCCGATGTAATCGGGATATTGTTTAAGAAACTTACCAACATCGGCAGCATAAAAAGAAATGTTATCAATTTTATTTCTTTTTGCATTTCGTTTAGCATCTTCAATCGCTTCATCTACAATATCAACACCAACAATTTCGACATCACCAGCACGTTGAGAAAGCAGTTGACCTATCGTTCCTGTTCCACAAAACAAATCCATTACAGCTTTACCTTTTAGATTTTTTTCGCCTTCAAAAACATAATCCATTGCTTTGTTATATAATCTTTCTGCACTTTTTGGATTGGTCTGAAAAAAGCTTTCCATACTAATTTCAAACTGTAAGCCATTTAAAGTTTCTATAACGTGATCTTTCCCGAAAACCAGTGTCCAGTTACCATTTTCTATTTTGGCGCGATCAGCAACATTGTCGTTTACCGTGTGTTGGAAACCTGCTATACGATCACCCATTTTTTCCTGTAAAAAAGCTCCCACAGATGCTAGATCGAATTTCTTAATTCCTTGGGAAGAAGTCACTAAGTTTATCAGTAATTTATCCTCATGAAATGATTTCCTGACTACAATATGTCTGAAAAAGCCTTCTTTTTTAGGTGGATGCCAAGCAGGTAGACCCGTTTTTTCGAGAAACAGTCTAAACTCCTTTAAAAAATTCTCCCATTCTTCGTCAAATAGTCCAGAAGCTTTATTTAGACTCTCTACCTTCCACCACGTACCTCGATGCTTAAAACCAAGAGCAAAAGCATCATCTAACTCTTCATCTGTCTCAATATCGTGCTCTATACATGAAAATGAATACTCCATTTTATTTCGATAATTGAAATGGTCAGGCGAGGAAATAAATTCATCGAAAAGCTCATCCATCTTTTGAAGATCACCTAGTCTTTTGTAGACGTCCAAGGTTACTTTCTTTTTTCCTTCTTCCTGTAATTTTGGAGGAACATGTATATATGGGGCTCCACTAATTTCTTGGTAAGAAATATCAACTTCTTGGGGAGAGCGTTCCAGAACTTTCACAAGTTTACATTCGGCATGCTTTTTCCTTTTCTTATTAACTTTTGCCAAAACACGTTGACCAGGAAAAGTATTTTGGACGAAAAGCACAAAAGCACCTTTTTCATCCTTCATTCGGGCAATACCTTTACCCCCAAATGCTAAATCTTCTATTACTAGTTCTAATTCTTGCCCTCTGTTTACCAAAATAATTTGCGTTAAAATGTTCTACTAACTGTGCGGCAAAAGTAATTAAAATTAATAGGGAATAAACAGAGGAAAAGTATAAAAAGGAGGAATGCGAACTTTGTTAAATCCGAACTTCATTGTTAAGGATGTCCTGAATAGACTTGTTCTCCAGAAGCTTTAAAGTTTCATCTCTTACATCAACCATGATGTGATGAAGTCCACAGTTTTGCTCATTATCACATTCTTCGCACTTTTCATAGTAATTCAAGCTAGCACATGGAACATAAGCAATAGGACCGTCAAATAGCCTTAAAATGGTCGATAGCTTAACTTCTTGAGGATCTTTTATCAAGTAGTATCCACCACCTTTACCCATTTTTGATCCGAGAATTCCATTTTTCTTCAATTCTAGTAAAATGGTTTCAAGAAATTTTCTCGGGGTATGTGTTTCTTCTGATATATGTGCGATTAGTTGAGGTGTTTTTTTTTCTTTCTTTGCTAAAAAAGAGAGTGCGTGTATAGCATATTTAGTCTTTTTTGATAGCATATTGAACTATAATAAACCTCTGATTATTCCTTTTTCACTATTCTTAATAAAATCAATCACCATTTGTTTTAATGCTGAATCTGGTAAATCTTCGTCTAGTGATTGAAGTCCTTTTGAAATATTATTGTTCTGCACGAATATAATACGGTAGATGTCTTCAATTAATTTAATGTCATCTTCAGAAAAATTTCTTCTTCTCATACCAACTGCATTAACCCCAGCAAAACTTAGTGGCTCTCTAGCAGCTCTTACGAAAGGAGGAACATTTTTGCGTACTAAACTTGCTCCTGCAATAAATGCATGTGAGCCAATATGCATAAACTGTTGAGCAGCAACTTTTCCTTCTAAAATAGCGTGATCATCAATTTGCACATGACCAGACAATCCAGTATAATTTGCTAAAATGACATTGTTTCCTAGTGTACAATCATGAGCGATATGCACATATCCCATGATTAGGCAGTTTTTTCCAACAACTGTTTTCATTTTATCTGATGTACCTCTATGGATGGTAACACATTCTCGAATAGTTGTATTATTTCCAATTTCAACGGTGGTATATTCACCACCAAATTTTAAATCTTGAGGTACAGCACCTAAAACAGCTCCAGGAAAAACTTTAACATTCTCACCAATGCGAGTACCAGGATATATTGTAACATTTGGACCGATATGAGTTCCTTTTCCGATTTCTACATCTTCGTAGATAGAAGTAAAAGGCTCAATGACAACATCATCAGCTATTTTGGTATTAGTTGATACTGAGGCAAGTTTATTTATCATTCTCTGTTTTATCTTTAACTACTTGTGCGAGCATTTCTGCTTCTACAACAACATTTCCGTTAATATAGCCTTTTCCTGACATATTTACTAATCCTCTTCGAATTGGAGAAATTAATTTTAATTCAAATACAACAGTATCGCCTGGAACTATCTTCTGTTTGAATTTAACTTTATCAATCTTCATGAAGTAGGTCGAGTACAAATGAGGGTCTTCAACTTTACTTAAAGAAAAGATTCCTCCGCACTGAGCCATAGCTTCTATTTGAAGCACTCCAGGAAAAATAGGGTTACCAGGGAAATGTCCTGTAAACTGAGGTTCGTTCATGGTGATGTTTTTGACACCAACAATTGTATCCTCAGTTATCTCCATCACTTTATCCACTAATAAAAATGGATAACGATGTGGCAACATTTGTTCAATTTGCTTTATATCATATAAAGGATCTTTCTCTAAATCGAATTTTTTTGGTGCTTTCGCTTGCTTCTTGATTTGTTCTTTAAGAACTTTCGCAAAACGAGTATTTCCAGAATGTCCTGGACGAGCAGCTAAAATATGTGCTTTAATTGGTCTGCCTACTAAAGCTAAATCCCCTACAATATCAAGTAATTTATGACGAGCAGGTTCATTTTGGAACTTCATTTTATAGTTGTTCAAAGTACCAATACCTTTGATTTCAACTTCCAGTCCTTCCTTATCGAGAAGTTTTGCCAAATGATCTAGTTCTTCTTGTTTGACGTCATCTCTTTCTACGAGAACGATCGCATTATCCACATCACCACCCTTTATTAGTCCGTGAGTAGCTAAATATTCTAATTCCCTAAGAAAAACAAATGTTTTACAAGTCGAAATCTGTTCTTTAAAATCAGATATTTTATAAATTGTAGCGTGTTGCGTACCTAGAACAGGAGAATTGTAATCAACCATAACGGTAAGACGGTATTCTTTGTCTGGAACGGCTAGAAACTCTATTCCCCTTTCTGTATCTTCCCAAGGAATATTTTCATCTAACTCGAAATAGTTTCTATCAGCACTCTGTTCTTCGATTCCTGCGGATTCAATTGCTTGCACGAAGGGAGCGGAGCTTCCATCCATAATCGGCATTTCGGGACCTGAAACTTTAATTAAAGCATTGTCAACCTCCATACCATAAAGCGCTGCTAATACATGTTCGGTAGTATATACTTTACCTCCATTCTGTTCTAAAGTAGTTCCTCTTTCTGTTGATACAACGTTATCTGCATCTGCATCAATAATTGGTTGTTCTTCGAGATCTGTTCTTTGAAATTTATACCAGTGATTTTCTGGTGCAGGGCAGATTTCTAACTCTACCTTTTCTCCTGTATGTAAACCAACACCTTGCAGTTTTACAGAAGATTTTAATGTTCTTTGTTTATCAGCCATAGTCTATTGAAACCGAATGGTCTTATTTAAGTTTTTCTTCTAATTCTCTTAATTTATTCAAAATATAAGGCAGTTTTCGGAAGCCAAAATACGATTTTTTAAAGTCATCGATTTCTATTCCAGGAGAGCCCATTAACGTTTTTCCTGATCTTTTTACACTCCCAGGGATTCCTGATTGTGCCACAATTTGTGTTTTATCGGCAATCTTGATGTGTCCACTAATTCCGGCTTGGCCACCTACCATAACATGTTTCCCGATTTTAGTTGATCCAGCGATTCCAACTTGAGCTGCCATTGCAGAATTATTCCCTATTTCAACATTGTGCGCCACTTGAACAAGATTGTCTATCTTAACACCTTTTCTTAAAATTGTAGAGCCGAGTGTTGCACGGTCTATTGTGCTGTTTGCACCAATGTCAACATTGTCTTCTAATATCACATTCCCAATCTGAGGTACTTTTTGAAACTCACCGTTTTCATCAGGTGCAAAACCAAATCCGTCAGCACCAATTACAGCTCCTGCGTGAATCAGACAGTTCTGTCCAATTTTACAGTCGTGATAAATGGATACGTTAGGGTGAATTAAAGTATGGTCTCCAACAGATACATTATCACCAATAAAAGTATTTGGATATATTTTAACGTTATTACCAATGACAACATCGTCACCAATATAAGCGCCGGCTCCGATATAAACTTCATCACCTATTTTAGCCGAATCTGAAATGTGAGCATTTTTCTCAATTCCAGGTTGTTTTTGACGCATTTGATTATAAACTTCCAGCAATTTTGCAAAACATGAATAAGCATCCTCAACTTTTACAAGTGTCAATGTTTTTGGCAGTGACTTAGTCGGAGTAAATTCATTATTAACTATTACTATAGAAGCTCCTGTAGAATAAATATACTCTTCGTACTTCATGTTTGCTAAAAATGTTAACGTCTCAGGTTGACCTTCCTCAATTTTAGAAAGTCCCGATACAGTAACATCTGGGTTGCCTTCCACAGTCCCCTCAAGTATGCCTGCAATTTGCTCTGCTGAAAATTCCATTCCTCAAAAATATAAAAAGAGATAAACTACTTAGGTGAATTAATATTTATTTTTTAACATTAGATTGTTCTAATTTCATAATCTTTCAACGGAATAGCATAAATAATATTTTTCTACTGGTCCTGACAATGCATGAATATTTAAATTATCAGCTGCTTTACTTACATCTTTGACGCTTCCATCTTTCATTAATAAATTTATAGTTTCCCTGTTTTCGTTGTAAGCATTGTTTGTTAAGATGTTTGTATGTACAAAATACTTTATTTCATCATCCTTTAAATCGAAATGATCTTTTAAGGTTTGTTTTTCAAATGCTATTCGTTCTGGTGAAAACTGATCTTTTCCAATTTCAATTTTGAATAGTTTTCTATTAATGAGTTGTTTGGAAAGTAAAGAAAGTACTTTGTCATCGCATTCTTGCCATACTTTAATAGCTCCCAAAATATCTGTATCATCTAACTTTGAAAAGGTGTCCAATAGACTTTTGTCTTGTTGGAAGTCTTCAACTTGGAAGTCGTTTTGAAGAAATAATTTGAATGCAGGACTAGCAAAAAGCTCAGTTCCATTTTTAATCAATTCTTTTGCTCTTCTCAATACAAATGTGAGCATTACTTCAGAGGCAACAACTGTTTTGTGCATATAAACTTGCCAATACATAAGTCTTCTGGCCACAAGAAATTTCTCAATGGAATAGACCCCTTTTTCTTCGACGACTAACTGATTGTCTTTAATCTCGAGCATTTCAATGATCCGATCACTACCTATAACCCCTTCAGAAACTCCAGTATAAAAACTGTCTCTGTTTAGATAATCCATACGATCCATATCTAATTGACTTGACACCAATTGATGTAAGAAAAATTTATGGTATTTATCCTCAAAAATCTCAATTGCCAAATCAAGTTTGCCATCGAATTCTTCAGATAAGCGTTTCATGAATAAGAGTGATAGCTCTTCGTGATTGATATCTTTGACTATATCGTGTTCTAACGTATGACTAAATGGTCCATGACCAATATCGTGCAAAAGAATGGCTATGAGAACAGCTGTTTCTTCTTCATCTGTGATTTCATGTCCCTTTCTTCGTAGGCTCTGAATAGCTTTCGTCATCAGGTGAGTTGCGCCCAATGCATGATGGAACCTTGTGTGTAAAGCACCTGGATACACTAGATGAGACATCCCTAACTGCTTTATTCTGCGCAAGCGCTGATAATAAGGGTGTTCAATTAAATCAAAAATTATATCGTTCGGTAGGGAAATAAAACCGTATACCGGGTCGTTAATAATTTTCTTTTTGTTATTTATGTTGAGATTTGGTCGCAAATCAATACTTTTAGAAATCAGTGTAAAATTAAAAATATATAGACAATGCAGGTAAAAATTCTTTGGGCAGATGATGAAATAGATTTATTGAAACCACATATAATGTTTCTAGAACAGAAAGGATATGAGGTGGAGACCGTTAATAGCGGAGGAGAGGCTGTCGAAAAATGCGAAGAAACTGCTTTTGATATTATTTTTCTAGATGAAAATATGCCTGGTATTTCAGGTTTAGATGCTTTAAGTAAGATAAAATTGATTCGACCTCTCGTTCCAGTGGTGATGATCACAAAAAGTGAAGAGGAAAGTATCATGGAAGAAGCTATCGGTGGTAAAATTGCTGACTACCTTATTAAACCAGTTAACCCGAATCAAATTTTACTGAGTTTGAAAAAGAACTTAGATCAAAGCAAGCTTGTTTCAGAAACAACAAACACTAATTATCAAAGAGAATTTCGTCAAATTGGAATGGATTTAACGGATAATTTGGATGCTGAAGAGTGGGCTGATATTTATAAGAAGTTGGTTTATTGGGATATCGAATTTGCAGAATTGGAGGATCAAGGGATGCAAGAGGTGTTAGAAATGCAGCTAAAAGAAGCGAATAATCAATTCTCCCGTTTCATAGAAGATAACTACCTAAATTGGGTGAACGGAGTAGAGGAAGGTCCTCAGTTGTTGCATACACTGTTTAAGGATAGAGTTCATTCTAAACTAGATCAACCTACTTATTTGGTTGTTGTAGATAATTTGCGTTATGATCAATACAAAATGCTCAGACCTGTTTTGCGAAAGTATTTTAATTTCGACGAGGAAGAGATTGTTTATTCTATCCTGCCTACGGCTACTCAATATGCAAGAAATGCCTTTTTTGCTGGATTAATGCCGTCTGAGATCGCTAAAAAGTATCCTGAGTTTTGGTCAAATGAAGAAGATGAAGGGGGGAAAAATAATTTTGAATTTGAATTACTGAAAAAGCAATTGGAACGACTCGGAAGAAAAGACCTCAAAGTAAGCTACAATAAAATCACAAACCTGGATGCGGGTAAAAAATTGAGTGATAACTTCAATCAATTGGAGAACAATGATCTGAATGTTATCGTATATAATTTTGTAGACATGCTCTCTCATGCTAAAACAGACATGAAAGTGATTCGTGAACTAGCAGATGATGAAGCGGCATATAGGTCTTTAACAGAAAGCTGGTTTGAACACTCACCATTGCAAGATATATTTAAAAAAATTGCACAAACAGGAGCGAAGGTTATATTGACCACAGATCATGGAACTGTTCGGGTGGATGATGCGGTGAAAATTGTAGGTCCAAAAAATATCAATACAAACTTGAGGTATAAAGTAGGTAGGAATTTGGATTACAATTCGAAGAAAGTTTTTCAAGTAAAGAATCCAGAAGATGCTTTTCTACCGAAAGACAGTATTTCAAGTGAGTTTGTTTTCTGCAGAAATAATGATTTTTTCGCGTATCCAAATAACTATAATTATTATGTGAATTACTTTAAAAACACATTCCAACATGGTGGCATTTCTCTAGAAGAAATACTAATTCCGTACGTTGAAATGTCTCCAAAGTAGTATTTTTACTGAATAAATTGATTCAATGAAGTTTTACGCAAGTAAGGAATCTGATCTTATTCACGTTAGCACAGCTTTTTTAAAAGCAATTGAGGGGCATCGCGTATTTGCCTTTAAAGGAGAAATGGGTGCAGGTAAAACTACTTTTATTTCCTATTTAGCTAAAGCTATGGGGATTACGGATGAGGTTTCTTCTCCAACTTACGCCTATATTAATGAATACGAAAGTCCTTTTTACGGAATTGTCTATCATTTTGATTTGTATAGAATTAATGATGAATCAGAGGCTTTTGATATAGGTATAGAAGAATATCTATATGGCGATAACTACGTTTTTTTAGAGTGGGCAGAAAATATTGATAACCTTTTACCTGAAAACTCCGTATGGGTAACTATAACAAAGGACGACAACGACGGTCGGACTATTGAAGTAGAGCTATGATAACAGATCCAGAGATCATTAAAAACCTTATGAAAGAAGGGCATCTCATTCCGCAGGAAGAGATGTTGGAGATTGCAAGAAAGAAGGGGCGCTTAAATATTGGTGTACCGCGAGAAAGCTCTTTTCAAGAACGTCGTGTCGCACTTGTACCTGAAGCAGTATCACTTTTAGTAGCCAATGGTCACGAAATTAAGGTAGAGACCAAAGCGGGAGTAAATGCTAAGTTTACCGATAAAGATTATAGCGAAGCTGGGGCTCAAATTGTTTATGATCCGAAAGAAGTTTTTCAATGTGATATTATTTTTAAAGTGTCCCCTCCAATAGAAGAAGAAGTGGAAATGATGACTTCTGGTCAAACCCTGATTTCCGCTCTACAAATTACCATGCAGCCAAAGAAAATTCTTCAAAAGTTAATGGAGAAGAAAGTGACAGCCATTGCATGGGATTATATTCGAGATAACGAAGGCCATTTTCCAGTTGTTCGTGCAATGGGGGAAATTGCTGGAAATACTTCACTATTAATTGCAGCAGAATTACTCAATTCGTTTAATGACGGTAAAGGAGTGATGCTTGGCGGTATTGCTGGTGTTCAACCGACTGAGGTGGTAGTACTAGGGGCAGGTACTGTTGGTGAATATGCTACTCGATCTGCTATTGGATTAGGAAGTTCTGTTAAGGTATTTGATAACTCTCTAAGTAAACTGAGAAGATTACAAAGTTCAATCGGTGAGCGAATGTACACTTCCATTATTCAACCTAAAGTATTATCTAAAGCATTGATGCGAGCAGATGTCGTTATTGGTGCTGTTCGTTCTTCGATTGGTAGAACTCCCTGTATTGTAACAGAAGAAATGGTGAGTAATATGAAGCAAGGAGCTGTAATTATTGATGTTAGTATCGATCAGGGAGGTTGCTTTGAGACTTCGGAAGTCACCAATCACGAATCTCCAACATTTGATAAATTTGGTGTGACCCATTATTGTGTTCCAAACATCGCATCACGTGTTTCAAGAACGGCTTCATTCGCAATATCAAACATTTTCGCACCTATTCTTCTTGAAATGGGAGAACATGGCGGTTGTAAAGAACTAATCAAAAATGATTACGGCTTCAGAAGCGGCGTATATATGTATAAGGGAACACTAACCAGTGAGATTTTAGGAAAAGTGTTTGACCTTCGTTATAAAGAAATCGAACTTTTATTGATGGGAATGTAACTTTACTCCTATTTTTGCCTCAAATTAAATTCTTTATTCATGAAAGGTTTTTGGAAACGTTTGAGGTTCTATTTGATTGGCTTTACAATTGGTCTAATCTTCGTATTTTTCTTTTTTCAAAATCGTGGTTGCGCATGGACTCCTCAAAACAGGGTGAAGAATACAATTTTGGATAAAGTGATTGTTGCACAACAGGATGAAATGATTCAGCTTGAAGAGAATAATATCACAAAGGAAGTGCTTTACGAATTTATGGCTCAAGGCGATGTGAATTTTAGTGAGAGTTTAAAAGAGCAAGGTGTTTATCCAAAAGTCTATATTATTGAAAGAGAGGTGGAAAATAATCTGCAGCGTGTTCAGTTCTCTCTTTACGAAGACAGTTATATTAGCGTTGTCCACTATCTCGAAAAAGATGAAAAACCAAAGCGTTATAAGGATCTAAAAGGTGTTGGTACATTTTTACGTTTACCAAAAGACTCGGCTTTAGTTTACATTGATAAATCGAACTTTGTACAATGCAAAGCAAGAGGGCTAGCTTCGAAAGATCAAGATGATTTAATTTCAGGTATGGAATCCACAGGGGAAATTATATTTGATAAGAGTGACTTGATGTTGGCAAAAGCAGAACAATATATTACGTTCAAGCAAAATGATACATTAGAAGTCGAGGCTAAAACAATTTGGTATGAATCTCGAATTACTTTCAAAGATTTCTACTGGGATTATAAACTACCTTGTGAAAAGTAAAACGTATGAGAAAAGTGAAGGTTATTAAATTCTTTATACTTCTAGTCACTCTGATCTTTGTTTCGTGTGACTCCACTCAGTTTTCAAAAACGCCGTTAAATCAATTTGAAGGAATTTGGGAGCTGAAAGGTAGAGACATGTTCAAGAACATGCAGATTGAAATAAGACTGGATGAAGAGGGTAAGGTTCAGTCTAAGATTGTTAAGCTTAACGATAATAAGTATGTAAGTTTATTTCTCGAAGAAGGAGATGAGTGGGTTAAAGACATCAGAAGAACTTCTAATTATGAATTTGTAATTACTGAAAAGAAGATCGCAGCGCCATTATTTTCTCAATACGGAAATTCCACATCAAAAGATTGGAACGCAGTTTTTAAGAATGAGAATTGTATTGGTGTTTCTGAGTCTAAAAATGCTGGAAGGAGTAAGGTAGAGTATTGCCGTGTGAAGTGATTCAAATCAAAATTTAGAAAGAAAATCCAGTAAAAAAAATCCAGAGGAAGAACGTGATTGGTTTACTGGGAATACTATGTACAACACCACATTGCACTAGATTTGTTCACCACTTCAAATTGAACGAGTCCAACTCTATCTCCCTCCAGAACTTTAAATATTTGCTTTGTAATATTTAAAGTTTAGCGCTTAACAAATATACAATATTACACGAGATCATATTATTTTGATGTTAGACAAAACATGGACAGTAATACAAATAATTTTTTTATATTATGAAATAAGTTTTCTCCAAATGAATTGTAAATTTTAATTATTATTGGGAACTTAATTCACGCTAAATCTTCAATAAACATAAGTAAATCTATTATGAAATATTTGTTTTGTTTTTGCAAGTCGCTGATTAATTGTTTACTACTGTTTTTTATAATCGTTAATTCGTTATCACTATTCGCGCAGGACATAAACAAGCTCGAATCACAACTTGAAAATTTAGAAGGTGTTAATAAAGCAAAAGCACAATTAGAATTAAGTCAAGCTTACTTGCAAAGTAATCAATCAAAGTCAATAATTTATGCTTCGGATGCTTTAAGATTTGGTAAAGAGAGTAACACGACTTCAATACAGTCATATGCCTTCTTGTTGTTAGGTCAGGCAAATTTCATTAAAGAAGACTATTCAAAAGCCTATAGTAATGCAGTTAAAGCAGTGAATTATTTTGAAAACAATGACCTCGAAAGTTTTTATATTACAAAAGAGTTACTTGGAGATATCTCGTTTGAACAAAAAGATTTTGGACAAGCGGTAAAGCATTTAAAAGAAACTTTTGATTACTATGATAAAAATAGCGATCATAAAAATGCTGGATTTGTCGCTTCTAAAATGGGGAGCTCTTATGAAAGGTTGAATAATTATAAACAGGCTACAAATTGGCATAAAAAGGCATTTGAGCATTTTAAGCAAAGTAAAAATATCCGAGAAATGATAGTGACGCAATCAATTTTGGGAGGAGTATATAGTAATTATGGAGATTATAAATCTGCTAAAATAGCACTAAATAGGGCGTATGACTTGGTAATAAAGCATGGTTTAATTGATGAGTTTGAAACGTTGAAGGAACGGTTGAAAATTGTTACTGAAAATGCGGAGTCAGATGAGTCTTCCACAACAGATTTTGAAAGAGAAAAAATTGAAAATCAGAAAGAAATGCTATCTGAAGCAGTCAATCAAAGATCAAAAACTTTAGAAGAAATAGAAAAGTTGAGTAAAGAGAAACAGCTTGTTGAATTAAAAATAAGAGTGCAACAGGATGAATATGAAAAAAATATTTTGGCTGAACGCTTAGAAAAGTTTGAAATTCAAGAGGCTTTAAAACAGGAGAAATTAGAAAAAGAAAATTTGAAACTAGCATTGGATAATGAAAAGTTGCTTTCTGAAAAAAAGTCTATTGAAAATCAGCGGCTATTTATCTCTTTAGGAGCTCTGCTGTTAACGATTATCTTGATACTCTTAGCTTTAATGATTAAAAGTAGAAGTAATCGTAAGCTTGCCCAGAAGAACCGGGAAATAGAACGTCAGAAAGCTGAAATTGAAAAGAAGCAGGATAACATCAATCAAAGTATTATTTATGCAACTCATATACAGGAAGCTATTTTGCCTTCATCTAAAAAAATGCTTAATAATTTTAGTGATGCTTTTATTTACTTAAACCCAAAAGATCAAGTAAGTGGTGATTTTGTTTGGACCCATAAAATGGACTCTAAATTGTTTGTTTGCGTTGCTGATTGTACAGGTCATGGTGTTCCAGGAGCATTTATGTCAATTATTTTTAATAATATTTTAGATGAAATAATTAAAAAAGAAAAGGTTGAAGACCCAGGGAAGATTTTAGAACTTGCTTCAAGCATGCTTTATGAAAAAGTTAAAGAACAAGATTTAACATCATTTAAAGATGGAATGGACGCCATCTTTATGACAATTGACACAAATGAGAAGAATGTGCTTTATTGCGGGGCTAAAAATAATTTGATTATGATTAGAGAAAATAGACTCGAGGAGTTTAAAGGTATCAGGCGTTCTATCGATATATCTTCTAAAGAAAACTTGAATATAGAGCCTTTTGTATCAAAGAAAATTGAAATTCAATCAAATGATATTTTTTACTTGTTCACTGACGGTTTTGTTGATCAAAAAGGCGGTGTTAAGAATAAGAAGTTTTATCCCAAGCCTTTTAGAAATTTATTGCTGGATATATCTAGTAGGAGTATGGAAGATCAAAGGAAGATCATTCATAATACTTTTGTCGATTGGAGCACAGATAGAGAGCAGATAGATGATGTGCTGGTTGTTGGGTTTAAGATTTAGCGATAGTGTAAGGTACTCCTATCCTAATACACTTTATTAGTATTTTTACCTTTGAATTAATACATTACATAAACAAGTAATTAAGTTTTAATTAAAATCTATTCACCCGTGTATTCAAACTTCACTTATCCAAATCTGTCTTTTGTTTTCAGCAGTAACTGTTACTGTTTAAAAGTTTACTAAAGTTAGAATAGCAAAAATATTAACATTAGATAATTGGGGTGAAAACACCTCTAAATTATAAAAGGGTATAAATTAATTTTGCACAAAATAAAAATATTAAACACTACTATTATGATGAAGAGAATTAATTTTGTTTTATTAGCTGTTTTTGGACTCCCATTATTTGGTTATAACCAGTTTATTGAGAATAAAGGACAGGTTGTTGATCATAATCAAAACTTTCACCCTGAAGTGAAGTATTATTCTTCCTCTGGGAATGCTTCTGTTTATTTCTTGAAGGATAAAGTAGTTTATAACTTTAGAGAAGATGAAAAAATCGATTTTTCAAACACACCATATAAAAATAATGCAAAATTACAGGACAGTATAAAAGGTACACTAGGTGCAACTCATCATAGAATAGACCTTGATTTTGTGGGTTCAGGTTTTGATGCTCAAATCAGACCTGAAGATAAAACAGGATACAGTACTAATTTCATGTTGAACAAACGTGCTAATATTAGTGGTGTAAGTTCATTTGAAAAACTGACTTATCCGAATGTTTATCCAAACATTGACCTAGTGTTTTATAACTCTGAGAAAGGAATAAAATATGATTTCATAATTTACGAAGGTGGAGATATAACTGATATTAAGCTGAGGTATAATGGTGCTAAAAAAATCACATTAACAGAGAGTGGTGAGTTAAAAATAGAAACTAATTTTGGAGAGCTAATAGAAACGATACCAGTCTCGTTTCTAAATGGAGATAAGAACAAGGTAGTAGAGGTTAATTATGATGTGGATAAAGATGGAGTTATTTCATTTTTATCTAAAGCAAAGAACTATGAAAAACTCACAATAGATCCATTTTTAACATGGTCAACTTATTTTGAAGGTCCGATTGGAGATGGAACTTTAGATCGTTATGCTTCTGTTGCCGATGACCAAGGGAATTTATTTTTGGAAGGATATATAAATAACGCAGCAAATGATTATCCTGTTGTAGACCCAGGAGGGTCGGCCTATAGTCAGAATTATGTTTCAAATAATTTATATATTGCTAAATTTGATGTAAATAGATCTTTGGTATGGGCTACCTATTATGGAGGTTCAACAGATTTAGATTGGGCACTTGGAACCGAACCATTTGTTCTTGCTGGTAACACTTTACATCTTGTCGGGAATCAGCTGAGCTCTGATGCACCCCTCGTTAATGGAGGTGGATATTATAATGGTGCACCAAACAGTGATCCATATTGGTTAAGATTGGATAAAAATACTGGAGAATTATTACATGCTACATCATTTCCTGGGCATACAAGTTCCTACCCGAGTATAGCAGTTAGTAATTCAGGGCTTGTTGCAATTATTCAGCATGCTTATGATTTTAGTGCTCCTGTAATTATTAATAGAGCTGGAGCTTATAATCAGGCTACAAACGGTGGTTATCTTGATATGCATATTATGCTATTAAATAGTAGTTATAACGCAATTTGGGGAACATTCTTAGGAGGGCCAAATACAACAGATAATTTTCATGTTGCATTCGATAGTAACGATGAAATATTCTTTGTAGGTGAAGCAAACAATACTTTTGGTCCAACTGCTTCCAATACAATGCTTGTAAATTTATCTGGGTCCTATTATCAAGGAACTTATTCCGCAGCAATGGGTAATCATGATCTTATAATCGGAAAATTCAATTCTTCAGGAGCTCTTATTTGGCACACACTGTATGGTGGAGACTCTTCTGATGGTTTAAAAAGTCAAATGGGTAATGGATCAAGAGTAATTATTGACCCTTCTAATGATGACCTTATTGTGATTGGAGGAACAAATAGTTCCAACTTTCCCGTGCAGACAATGGCAGGAGCTTTTAATCAAACAACTCCTCCAGCGAATACAGATCCGAACTCAGGTTCTTATTGGGATTTCAACAGCTTTATTATAAAATTCAACAATAATGGTGTACGAGATTGGGCTACTTATTGGGGAGACGATATAGGTGGAGATTTACTTTATGATGGGAAATTTGTTGGTTGTAATAAATTTATCGTAGGGTCTAGATCGACAGATCATACAACTATCCCATTGTCATATGGATATAATCAGTCAACTGGAAATCAAACATTTTTAATGCAGTTTGATGGTAACTACGCTGCTGAATGGTCTTCTTATATAGGACAAGGAGGAGTTCCTTCTCTTGCTTTTTCTAACTTGGATAATCGTTTATATGTTGGGGCTAGCACATATAATACAGCTATTTCCATGGTTGATCCAGGGGGAGGTGCTTATTTTGACGCGACTAATGATGATCCTTCTGTTACCACTTCAAGTCCTGCGTTTAGTATTTTTGAGCTTAACTTAAATCCGCAAATAACAGGTAGTAACTCTGTATGTACTGGAGCAACAATAACTTTAACAGGAGGAGGTACACCAGCTGCATCAAATCCTTGGGTAAGTTCCAATACCTCTGTAGCTACAGTTGATAACTCAGGTGTTGTTACAGGGCAGTCTTCTGGAACTGCAACTATAACGTTTACTGATAATGCTGGTTGTAGTAGCAATTATAATATAACTGTGTCGGCTTCTAGTACAGCTCCAACTGGAATATCAGGAACATCTTCAATTTGTTCTGGAGGGTCAACAACATTAACATTAGTTGGTGGTTCTGCAGGTCTTGGTGCAACTGCGCAGTGGTACTCAGGAACGTGCGGAGGAACCTCTGTAGGAAGTGGAAACTCAATCACAGTATCACCGACATCGAATACAACCTATTTTGTAAGGTACGAAGGAACATGTAACACTACAACGTGTGCATCACAAACAGTGACGATAAACTCTAATAGCACAGCACCAACAGGTATTACAGGAACGACTACGATTTGT
>NVXV01000021.1 GCA_002734085.1 Fluviicola sp.
CGTAATTGTACCTCCATCATTAGCTGTGGTGTTATTAAAACTTGCTGAGCCAGGAGCGAGGTTGGAGGCGGTGAATTGAGAGCCGTCGAAAGATGGCATTCCACCATTTATGGTAACAGTCGCTGTACCTGCTTGACAGTCTTGTGTTTGAGAAGTTGTTATTTCTTGTAAAAAGTTTACTTGATAAGCAGGACCTAAGTCATAACACCAGTCCCCATTATTTAAAGAGATAGCATAGACTCCATCAACCATACTGTACATTGTTACAGGAACAAAGTATACAGTAGAATTGTCTCCAACATTATTTACGATTGTCCATGCCTGATCGGCTGTAGATGCAGTACCTATTAGGCAAGGATCTGACAGCAAGTCATTCGGAGGAAAAACCGTTGGAGGACAACTGTAAGCAAGAAGCCACACACCAGGGTCATACGTTACACCACCAACATTAAAGTCTTGTGGTAGAGTTACGTCTCCATTCCCAATAACGTCTAATTCATCACCAAAACAAAGGTTCCATGGAGAATTAGAGTTTGCATCACCGTTAACTGCATCATTAAAAGTACCGATTTGAGTTTCACAAGAACAATTTTGCGGATAGTCAAATGGACCATTGACTATATTACAACCAGGATCATCTGAAAATGTTGCAGTGATATCACAGTTCGTTGTCCCGTCTGAATCAATACCGTTTAAGGCATAATTTATTGGACTCGCAAAAGGAGCATTGAAAACTTGTGAGTTTCCATTGCAATCTGCTATTGTTAATGTTCCCGTGTTCGGTGGGTTAGTAAATTCTACCAATCCCGTAATATCGAAAGTGTTATCCGTAGGATCACAAGCAGACACGTTAGTTGTAATATTAGTGAAACTACAAGGACATGCAGGAGCTACATAGTTTATAGGTCCATTCATACATGGTAAGTCATCCGTGAAATAAGCTGTTAATGAACAAGCAGCTCCATCCGCTGGAAGACCATTGATGTTATAGTTCACACTACCTGGATTTCCAAAAGGAGCACTTGCTATTACATGTTGCGTTCCAAAACAATCTTCAACAACCAAATCACCCGTAAGCGGAGCGTCTGTAAAATCTACAGTACCATTTACGTTATATGTTCCAGTGCCAGCAACACAGGCACCAATATTTGCATCAAAGAAATTAATATTACATAAAGGATCTGAAGAACAGTTAATTCCTGACTCATCACAAAAGCCAAGTGACCAATCTGTTAGAGATCCAGTATCGAGCCCACAATTATCACCAATGCTTAAAGTCCAAGTACCAGAAACCGTTCCAGTTCCATTGTTGAATGCATCTAAATTATTTGTTGAATTTCCACAAGGTCCATTGGGGTCCGTAACACCAGTAGCTATTGTATAGTTACCTGAGACACAGTTTCCACCACCACCACTTAAACTTGCATATTCGGAACCACCAGTTCCTGCTGGGTTACCAGTTCCTACTTGGATGCAAATATCAATATCGTCACAACTCGATCCACAACCGCCAGCGTTATTATTTGCGTCTCCCATGATAATGTAACAAGTTCCATCTGGTGCAATCAGTGTGAAATCTAAATCTCCTATCCAAGTATGATCAACAGTAAAACAAACTTCTGTTAGACAGTTGTCTCCTCCTAAAATATTAGGTCCCGTATTTTGTATGAATATTTCCGCATCGAAGTTACCGTTATCGGTAATTGCGACAGGGCAGTTGGTACAACCGCAGTCAGCCTGTGTAAAAGAAAAGTGGCTAATTGAAATGAATAGTACGAATGTGAGTAATCTTTTAAATAGTTTTAGCATTTTTATAAGTATTATTTCTTAAGATTTTCTAATTCTTCCTTCAGCTTTTTAAGAGCAGCCTCTTTCTCTTGAATTTCATCTGCATTCCCTGTTTCAGATTCTTCTTTCAAGTACTCTATTTTCCATTCTGCAGAAGTAATCTTCTTTTCCAATTTTTGAATTTTCTCTTCTTTAGTTAGTTCTTTTGAGGGTTCTTCACTGGAGTTATTATGTGGAGTACCAGAAGATATTCTCTTTGGATACTCTTGGTTTTCTTCTGACTCAATATTTTTATTTGATTCAGTCTTCGTTTCAATAGTATTGGGTTTATAATTAACTTTTCTAGGTTTCTCCAACTTACTACTGTTGATTTCAGAAGCTTTAATCTTATTTTTAGGACTAGCTTCTTGTTTTTGAGAAAATGAAATGCTTACTTGAAGTAAACAAGACATGAGCGTAATTAAACTGATTTTTAACATAGTTTTAGTAATATGATATTATTTCATGGAGTTAACGTTCGGATTAAGAGTTAGGTTGCCGTTTTTTTTAAAAAATAAAAGAAAAATCAGTTGTTTGTTAAAAAACACACTAATAGCAAATGAAAATCAGATGATTAAATAATAAAGGTGGTCGAGTGTTTTGTTTGTAGCAGAGTGAAAAACAAAATGTATCGAGACCACCGTTCGTTCAGTTATCCCTTCTCTACCTTAATCGGATCAACAATATTAATCGGTTTTTTATTATTCGGTTTAAACATTAATTTCTCCGAACGACCTTTTTTGAAAATTTTATTGCTGTTCTCCATTCCTTTGCGCAAAGCTTTTTGCTCTTCTTCTGGTAAATGAATAACTTCCTGACAATCTGTAGAACAACATGCGTCGTATTTGGATTTACATTTCTCACATTGGATAAATAGCAAGTGACATGCATCGTTTACACAATTCGTATGTGTATCGCAAGGTTCGCCACATTGGTGACAAACCGCGATAATTTCATCTGAAATACGCTCACCGCGTCGTTCATCAAAAACAAAGTTCTTTCCGATAAACTTGTTTTCTATACCTTTTGAATCGCAATCTCTGGCGTACTTAATAATTCCACCTTCTAGTTGATGAACTTTATTAAAACCGCGGTGTTTGTACCAGGCGGAAGCTTTTTCACAACGAATTCCTCCTGTGCAATACATGACGATATTTTTATCCTCATTCCCTTTGAGGTAAGCATCTTCAATGATTGGAAGTGACTCTCTAAATGTATCCACATCTGGGGTAATCGCTCCTTTGAAGTGACCTACTTCGGTTTCGTAGTGATTACGCATATCGATCAAAATCGTGTTGGGATCGTCTACAATTTGATTGAACTCTTCTGCTTTTAGGTGTTTTCCTTTATCGGTTACATCAAAAGTGTTGTCATTTAAGCCATCCGCTAAAATTTTAGGACGTACCTTAATTTTTAGCTTTAGAAAAGGAAACTCAGCTTCCGATTCATCTACGGCCAGATTTAAACGAATACCGTCTAAAAATGAGATTTCGTAAAGTTCATTTTTAAATTTCTCAAACTTGTCGGCAGGAACACCAATTTGTGCATTGATTCCTTCTGTCGCGACATAAGTTCGACCAACGATTCCGAGATTTGACCACATTTGAAACAAGTGATCTCTAAAAACTTGAGGGTTGGGAATAGAAGCATATTGATAAAAAGAAACGGTTACGAATTTTGTTCCATGTTCTTTTAATTTCTCGACCAACTCCTCTTTACTCAATGTATTCCACAGTTGCATGCTATGTATATTTTCGATTAAAGATGCTGCAAAGATAATTAATTATATTGCTACTAAAAAAAGTAATGATTCATTGTCGATAAAACTGACTAAAATCAGTTCACTCCTTACTCATAAATGGTCATAACTAATCTTCTATTCCCACTATTATTTCGAAATTCACACAAGTAAATACCTTGCCAGGTACCTAGATTGAGTTTCCCTTCAGTAATAGGAACAGTAACAGAAGAACCAACCATTGATGATTTAATGTGGGCTGGCATGTCGTCGGGCCCTTCAAAAGTATGTTCGTAGAAAGGCTCATTTTCTTTCACGATGTGATTAAATGAAGACTCCAAATCAGTTCTTACTGTGGGGTCTGCGTTTTCGTTGATGGTCAATCCAGCGGAGGTATGTTTGATAAAGATATTCAACAATCCCGTTTGAGGTAAGTCTAATTGGTCAATAGTTCTTTCGGTAATTAAATGAAACCCTCGAGGGTACGTGGGTAATGTTATCTCAATCTGTGTAATCATTCAATTAAAATTTTCAGTTAACAAAAAGTCTAAAGTCTAACATCTAAAACCAACCCTAATACTCAGTTTTACCTTCAAATTCATCCCACTTTCTAAATGCCTGTAGTGCTTCCTCACGCATAAATTGGTTCGTTTTTAGCTTACGCTTTTCGTACGGCAAGTCCAGTTCATCGTAAATAAAAGCATCATCAAAGCCAATGTCAGCTGCGTCCTTTTTGTTGTTTGCAAAATATAATTCATCTAAGTGTGCCCAATAGATTGCTCCTAAGCACATAGGGCATGGTTCGCAAGAAGAATAAATGATACTCCCTTCAAGATCAAATGTATTTAATGCTTTACAGGCTTTTCGAATTGTATTTACTTCGGCATGTGCCGTAGGATCATTGTCTATGGTTACACTATTTGAACTTTCAGCGATTATTTCTCCGTCTTTTACAATTACAGCACCAAATGGGCCTCCCCCTTTTTCTACATTTTCAATTGATAGTTGAATAGCTCTTGCCATGAATTCTTTATGCATACTAGATTGTTATTTTTTTCAGTTTTATCAAAGGTATGAATAATCTACATTATTTATAGTCGTCTTTACAACTGATAAAAAAACATAATGCTAATTTGAAAAATAAAGGTTATATATTTCACAGGGTTTATTTTATTTTCACAAGTCTTCAGTATATATCACCACTCATCTTTCATCTGTTTCAGTTATAAAACTGAAATTACCGATCGTGTATTTGTCAGAAAATAAGTTTGTTAAGCAAATATTTTTTAATAGTTTAGCGCAATTATTTACCAATACAAAGAAAAACAACTGCTATGAAAACCTTAATATTTACTATTGTTTTATTCAGTTTATCAGTCGGTTTATCTTATGGACAACAACAGAGAACTTCTGATGAAACAACTTCTTTGATTTTTCAGTTAGAGCAAAAACATAAAGAACTGTTTTTGTTGCCTAAAAGTGAAGATTTTATCAGAGATGTAATCGTTGTTGAAGTCCATGAAAATCGAGAAATAATTTGTCCTAATTATCCTAAAAGAGGCCAAGAACACCCCGAGGGGAATAGAGGTTTGTTTAAAGACTGGATTACAAATCATCCTGATGAGTATGAGGCCTATATAAATTACTTAAAGGAAATAATGATTAAGTACAGAAATTAATTTTCTAATAATCGAGATTTAATTATACAACGATTACTACTATGAAAAAATTATACCCAATATTATTGCTTCTGATGTTTTCAATGTCAGGATTCAACAGTTTCTCTCAGTCGTGTAATGGTAACTGTGGAGGTATTACTGCAACTTGTGGTTGTGATACTGATTGCTGGTTGTGGGTGGATTGTTGTCCAGATGTTTGTGCGTACTGTCCGAGTACGAATTCATCTGTATGTGCTCCTGGACCTTATGTAGGTTGTAATATACAAGCGACTGTTTGTACAGCTGGAAGCGCTGGTCCTTTTTCTTTTGATTATGCGATCAACGATATTGATTTTGATCAGGGATGTCTTAATGTTGAACCAGGTTATAATAATTATGGATTTATATTATTAAATATCACTTCTGCGGGAGTTTTAAACTTATTGATAGATGCTGATGGTGGAGGAGGATTTTTAGATCTTATTATTTATGATATACCTCCAGGTGACGACCCTTGTACTGCTGTGCAGAACCCCGCTAATCAACTGATATGTAGTTATGCACAAACAGAGACGGGGTGTAATCAAATAGGGAATACCTTCCCGTGTGGGTCATCGGTAACACCAGCCCCTTTTGTTAATGTTGGAGATCAGATAATGATTATTGTACAAGATTGGGGTGCGTTTAACGTAAACCCTTCGGGAAATAACACTTTTTCATTAACACTTTCTACTGCTCCAGGGTCAGCAGGTTCGGGGGCTTTTGATGCCACAATAGACCCTGCCGGTCCTTTTTGTGAGTCGGATGCTTCAACAACACTTAATGCTGCAACTGGTGGTGGTACTTGGAGCGGCGCAGGTGTAAACCCTAGTACAGGTGTATTCAATCCTTCAAGTGCAGGTGTAGGTTCTCACATTATAACGTATGATGTTGGAGATGCTCCTTGTGATGGTACGGATCAGATAACAATAGACGTGACAGGAGATGTTGCAACGCCTACTTTTTCCTCTCCTTATACTTCAGATCGTTGTATAGGAGCCGGTTCAGATAATTACACAGCTACAGCCTCCAACTCAACTTCGATTGGTTATAGTTTGTCCCCAGCTGGTGCTGGAAGTATAAATCCTAGTACGGGAGTGGTTACTTGGAATTCAGGATTTTCTGGAACTGCCACTATTACAGCAACAGCACAAGGTTGCGGTGGTCCAACATCTTCAAATATAAACGTAGATGTTCACCCAAATCCAACACCAACAATAACAGGTGATTCGGAATATTGTGCTGGTAATACAGCTTCAGTTTCAACGCAAAGTTATGCTAGTTATTCATGGTCGAATGGGGCTTCTACTCAAAATACAACTGCAACAAATGCGAATAGTCCTCTTACGGTAACAGTCACTGATGCGAATGGATGTATAGGAACCTCTCCAGGATTTGTAATAACAGAAAACCCAAATCCGACACCGACAATTACAGGAGATAGCGATTACTGTGCGGGAAATACAGCATCTGTTTCAACGCAAAGTTTCGCCAGTTATTCATGGTCGAATGGAGCTTCAACTCAAAATACAACAGTTACAAATGCCGACAGTCCAGTAACGGTAACAGTCACTGACGCCAATGGGTGTGTAGGTACTTCTGCAGGATTTACGGTTACAGAGAATCCAAATCCAACACCAACGGTTACTGGAGATACGGAATATTGTGCAGGCAATTCTGCTTCAATTTCCACTCAAAGTTACGCTAGTTATTCATGGTCAAATGGAGCGTCCTCACAAAACACCACGATTACAAATGCTGATAATCCAGTTACGGTAACAGTGACAGATGCCAACGGATGTGTTGGAACATCGCCAGGATATTCAGTTACAGAAAATCCAAATCCAACACCAACAATTACAGGAGATAGCGATTACTGTGCGGGCAATACTGCCTCAGTTTCAACACAAAGTTACGCTAGTTATTCATGGTCGAATGGAGCGTCAACACAAAATACAACAGTTACAAATGCTGATAGTCCAGTAACGGTAACAGTAACTGATGCCAACGGATGCGTAGGTACTTCTCCAGGATTTACGGTTACGGAAAATCCAAACCCAACACCGACAATTACGGGAGATAGCGATTACTGTGCAGGAAATACTGCTTCAATTTCCACTCAAAGTTATTCAAGTTACTCATGGTCGAATGGAGCGTCAACACAAAATACAACAGTTACAAATGCTGATAGTCCAGTAACGGTGACAGTCACTGACGCCAATGGTTGTGTAGGTACTTCTGCAGGATTTACAGTGACAGAGAATCCAAATCCGACACCAACGATTACTGGAGATACAGAATATTGTGCAGGTAATTCTGCTTCAATTTCTACCCAGAGTTATGCTAGTTATTCATGGTCAAATGGAGCGTCCTCACAAAACACGACGATTACAATTGCTGATAATCCGGTTACGGTAACAGTAACAGACGCCAATGGGTGTGTAGGTACTTCTCTGGGCTATACGGTTACGGAAAATCCAAACCCAACGCCAACGGTTACTGGAGATACGGAATATTGTGCGGGCAATTCTGCTTCAATTTCCACTCAAAGTTATTCAAGTTACTCATGGTCAAATGGAGCGTCAACACAAAATACAACGATTACAATTGCTGATAATCCGGTAACGGTCACAGTGACTGATGCTAACGGTTGTGTGGGTACTTCCCCTGGTTATACGGTTACGGAAAATCCAAACCCAACGCCAACAATTACAGGAGATACAGAATACTGTGCGGGCAATTCAGCATCCGTTTCAACACAAAGTTATACTAGTTATTCATGGTCGAATGGAGCATCCTCACAAAATACAACGATTACAATTGCTGATAATCCGGTAACGGTCACAGTGACTGATGCTAACGGTTGTGTAGGTACTTCTCCAGGTTATACAGTTACGGAGAATCCAAATCCGACACCAACGGTTACGGGAGATAGCGAATACTGTGCAGGAAGTACAGCCGTAGTTTCCACGCAAAGTTATGCTAGTTATTCATGGTCGAATGGAGCATCATCACAAAATACTACAGTTACAAATGCAAATAGTCCAGTTTCAGTTACGGTAACAGATGCAAATGGATGTGTGGGTACTTCTCCAGGGTTTACAGTTACAGAAAATCCAAATCCACAAATTTCTTTGTCACCAACTGACCCGACAGTTTGTAACGGAACAGATGGTTATATTACTGTAAACAGTGTTAGTGGTTCAGCTTCAGGAGATTTAAGTTGGACAGGTACAACTACCGGATCTAATAATTCTATAGGACTATCTCATGATATTACGGGGCTCGGAGCTGGAAATTACAACGTTACTTTCACAGATGTAAATGGTTGTGTTTCTACTATTGAATCTACAGTGCTTACAAATCCAGGCGCACCTATTCTTGATCCAATTAGTGACACGAGCTCATGTGAAGTTGATTATGTAGTCCCTGATCCATCTACATATATAACAGGAACAAATTTAACTGGGAATCAAGCCTTTTATTCAGCAACAGGAGGGAATGCAGGAGATGAGGTAACTCAAGGTACTGTAATTACAAGTGCAATGTCACCAATGACTATATACGTTTACGATAATAGTGGAACGTGTGATTCTGAGATTTCCTTCATTGTCGATGTAAATGATAACCCAGTTGCCACAATTTCTCCTGACCCAGCAGAAATCTGTGAAGGTAGTTCTATAAACCTGAATGGAAACCCTTCTGGAGGTAGTAGTACATACACTACACATGATTGGACCGGTGATGTGAGTATTTTAAGTGCTACAAATATTCAATCTCCATCCACACTAGTGAGTGCAACTTATGGAAGTTATAACATTACATACACAGTCACTGATGATGATGGATGTTCAGGTACAGATAATATAAATGTAGAGATAAAAGAAAYGCCTATTCTTTCAGGAGATCAAGATATCTGTGAAGATGAGACGACAACAATAAGTTCAACAGGTACACCGGATGCGAGTACACCTTGGACATCTTTAGACCCTTCRATTGCAACAGTCGATGCAAGCGGAAATGTTTTAGGTGTATCAGGAGGAACCGTTGATATTGAATTTTTAGATGATAATGGTTGTTCTGAGACCATAACTATTGTGGTTAGCCCAAAACCAGTGATTACGCTAACACCGAATGATCCAACCACATGTAATGGAACTGACGGGTATATTACAGTAAATGGTGCTGGAAACGGAACAGTGGATTGGTCAGGTGATGCAACAGGTTCAGATGGCTCAGCTACTTTACCTTATGACATTACAAACTTAGCTGCAGGAAATTACGATGTGATTTTTACAGATGCAGTAACAGGATGTGAGTCGGATCAAGAATCTACTAGTCTTAATAATCCTGGAGCGCCAATCATTGATCCAATTAGTGATACGAGTTCTTGTGAAGTTGATTTTGTTATTCCAGATCCTTCAACATATATAACAGGAACAAACTTGACTGGTAACCAAGCATTTTATTCTGCATCTGGAGGAAACGCCGGAGATGAATTAACACAAGGTACGACAATTACAAATCCAATGTCTCCAATGACAATCTATGTATTTGATAATAATGGCGTATGTGAATCGGAAACTTCATTTATTGTTTATGTTAATGAGAATCCTACGGTGAGTGTTTCGCCTAATCCAATTTCAGTTTGTACGGATGAAAATATACAAGTTGATGGGAATCCTTCTGGAGGAAGTGGAAATTATGTTATTCACGACTGGACAAATACAGGCGCTGTTTATCTTGATGATCAAACCATTCAAGGCCCAACTTTTAACAGTAATACTGCCGGTAATTATGACTTAACATATACTGTGGAAGATGACAATGGTTGTAGCGCAACAGAAATTGTTCCTGTAACCGTTCTACAGAGTACAGTAATTGATGCATTAGCACCACTAGAAGCATGTGGTGAGATAACTTTACCACCAATAACAGGTAGTAACTTATCAGGTAGTGAAGCTTATTATGACGACACTCAAGCGAATGGCGGTCAAGTTGTGACAGGAACAATAACTTCAAGTGGGACATTCTATATCTACGATAGTGGAGCCAACTGCTCAAATGAGATAATGGTAGAAGTTACGATTAATGATGTTCCTGAAATAACAAGTTTACTGGAAGATTCAGAGTATTGTGATTATGAAGTACCTCAAGATGTTATTATTACAGTTAGTGGTCAACCAGACTGGACGATCGAGTATACCGTGGATGGCGCTAATCAAACTGCAACATCGTCTCAAAACAATATAAACCTTGGAAATACACCTGGTGTTTACAACATCACATTAATTGAAGACGATATTTGTTCAGATACAATTAATGAGATTTTTGAAATGCTAATTAAACCTACGCCTCCTGCTCCAGTTGTATATGAGAATGCTGAGTATTGTTCAAATGAAGAGATAGACAGTATGAGAGCAGAGAGTAGTACAGGTGGAACACTTACATGGTACATGAATCAATTTCAGCAAGTAATGGGGACTGGTGATAAAGCCTTTCCAGAAAACGTTATTGGAACAACAGTCTACTATATTACAGAAACAATAGACGGTTGTGAGAGTGAATCTTCAGAGATTGTAATTGATATCATAGAATGCGGTATTGAACTTTCTACTGCTATTACTCCAGATGGAGATGGTTTAAACGACACATGGATTATTCCTAATTTGGATGCCGCTTACCCAGATAATCACGTAAGGGTATACAATAGGTGGGGAAGCCTTATTTTTGATCATAATTCTGCTAAGAAAGGTCCATATAATAATAATCCGTGGGACGGTACCAAGAATGGTGAAGCACTGCCTGTAGGTTCTTATTATTTTGTTATCGATCATCACAATGATGAAGATGAAACTACTAGCGGAGCAGTATCAATAATCTTAGATTAAATTTTAAAAGATGACTTACTTAAAAAACATACTTCTCTTACTGACTTTCACGTCAACAGTTGTTTTTAGCCAACAGTTGCCTCAATACAGTCAGTTTCACAGAAACCAAGGAATGACAAATCCTGGAGCGATAGGTTCTTATGACTTTATGGATATCACTCTAGGCTCACGTTATCAATGGTTAGGGTTGAATAATGATATGCAGGGTAACGTTGCGCCACGTTCGGCATATTTGAATTTTGCGACTACGTTAAAGCGTAAGAAAATTCGTCATAACCCTTCACTTCGTACTTCTGTTGGACCAATTAAAAACCCTGAATTGGGTACTGGGAAATTGAAGCACGGTATAGGCGGTCAACTTACTGCGGATGAATATGGCGCTTTCCGTGAAATCGGACTTTCTGGAACTTACGCTATACATGTTCCAATAACAGAAAAAGTAAACATATCTCTTGGTGCAAGAATTGGTATATCAAACCACACATTTTTAGCAGAGAAAGCACAAGTTTTATCACATATGCAAGGTGGACCTACGGATCAAACCTATCAAAACTTTTCTGAAAATGGTTATAGTAGAATGTTTATGGATGTAAGCACAGGACTATATGTGTATTCCAAAAGATTCTTTGTAGGTATATCGGGAAATCAGTTAACACAAGATTTTGTGAGGATGGGTAGCGGAATTTCTAACTTTAATCCAGTAATGCATTTTGATCTTATGGGAGGGATCTACTTCAATTTAAATTATGATTTAACCTTGATGCCTTCTCTTTCTATGAAATATATGAATCCCGCACCCCCAGTTGCTCAGCTAAACATTCAAGTGGAATACAAAGAATGGTTGTGGATGGGTCTTGGTTATCGCTTTACTGATGCCGCTGTAATCATGATAGGCGCTAACATCAATAAAAGATTTAAACTAGGTTATAGTTTTGATTATTCAACTTCAAGATTTAATAACTTCACTGCAGGAGGTCACGAAATTGTTTTGGGACTAATGTTTAGATAATTCTCGTAATTAATAAGAAATGAACAAGCTTTATTGGTTAACTACCTTAGTAATATTTCAATCCTTTTTGCTAAATGCTCAATCTTGGAAGATATCAGATCCTTATATACTAGGCTCTGAAGTAAATTCACAGGCGGAAGAAAGTACACCATTATTCTCACAAGATAGCTCGATACTTTATTTTACCCGTACTTATGATACAAGAAATACAGGTGGTGAATGGGATCAAGATATTTGGTATTCTACAAGAACTGAAAATGGAGAGTCTTATAATGAAGCGCAAAATTTAAAAAGTTTAAATAATAAGTTTCATAATGCTGTTGTTGGTTTATCCTCTGATGGAAACAGAATTTATCTTTTGGATGCTTATGGAGGAAAAAAAGATCAGGAAAAAGGACTTGCAGTGGCTGAACGGAATAATAATGGTAGCTGGAGTTCACCTAAAAGAGTCGACATTCCAGAACTAAAAATTGGGGGTAACTTTTACGGATTCTATGTCTCTCCTGATGAAAAAGTTATTATTATCTCCTATAAAGGGGAAGCGCCAGTTGGAGAAGAAGATCTGTATTACTCCGAGTTTGTTAATGGACTTTGGACAAAACCAGAGCACATGGGGAATGTTATTAATTCAACGGGTTATGAAATTGCTCCTTTTTTAACGAGTAGTAAGGACACTTTATTTTTTTCAAGTAATGGTTTTGGAGGGTTTGGTGATGCAGATATATTTTATTCTATAAAAACTGGTTCTGGTTGGAAGTCCTGGTCTAAACCCGTTAATATAGGCCCCCCCGTAAACTCTAGTAAGTTTGATGCTTATATTAATATTGCTAATGATGTCATTTACTTCTCAAGTAATAGGGATACTTTGCGTTCAGATATCTTCAAGACAAAAGCAATCTACTATTGTTTTATCGGAACAATTCGAGATAAAGAATCACTAGAACCATTGGAAGGCGCTCACTTAGTCATTAAAAATATTGAAGAAGATAATAATATAGTCGAAGAGCTTTATTCAGATAGTCAGGGTAAACTAAATGGTAAGCGACTACCTTTTGGTTATAAGGATATGATAGATTTAAAAATCGTCATCGAGAGAGAAGGCTACATTAGTAAATCAGTAAACTTACAAATGAAATTAGGAGACACTACTGAAATTGATTTGAGTAATTTGTTAGACGTTAACTTAACTAAAATTGAAGAGGGGAAAACAGATCTTGCCGATGTAATTGACATTAATCCTATTTACTTTGATTTGAACAGTTCCGTTATTCGTCCAGATGCAGCAAAGGAACTGGATAAAATTGTTGAAATGATGAATGATAACCCTAAAATTGTCATTGAACTAAGATCACATACAGATTCGAGAGGTTCGGAAAAATATAACCTGTGGCTTTCAGATAGACGTGCCAAATCAAGTGCAGAATATATTGTGTCTCAAGGGATATCAGTTGACCGTATTACAGGGAAAGGGTTTGGTCAACAGGTTTTAGAGCACAGTGATGAAGAAATAGCAAAAGTAAAAACAGAAGCAGAAAAAGAAAGGTTACACCAAATGAACCGAAGGACAGAGTTCATTATTGTTAGGATGAATAAATAGTAAATCCTCAATGCTTTTTGATTGAAGATTACCTTTATCAACTAAAATGGAATTTGGATCTGCATGAATGATTAATCGCCGATTTTTTTCATCTTTGACCACTACGATAAATTGCTGCACTGAAACTAAGTGAAATGTGAGAATCAATATTAATTGTAAACATTTTAGGTAGGTTTTAATGAATCTACTATTTTTGTGTTCTTTACAACAAAGAAATTTAAGATGAAGCTACTACTGATTACATTTTCCATTTATTTTTTGTCTATTACTGCTAGTGCTCAAACCTGGTTCGAAGTGGGGCTTAAAGGTGGGCCAGCAACTACTTTTTTAATGAACAAGAATTTTTTAAATGATACTCAGTTTAATCCTAAGTTGACACCGACTTATTTCTATGGGGCGAAGATTGGGATTAATTTTGGCGAGCAAAATGGAATTGCTATTCACGCTGGGGGAACAAAAGTTCAGCAGAAATTTATTAACGAATATCCCAATGCACCATTTGATGAACGAAAATTCGCTTCGAACTTAGTTGAAATCGGTGTGTTATATCATAGAACGAGCAATTCAGGCTATTTTGAAGTTGGTCCAAGAATTAGCTTAGTTCAGAGCGGTGAATTAATTGACGATGGAGGAGCAAGACAAGATATAAGTGATGAATTAATAGGAACCTATTATGGTATGGATTTAGGATTTGGCTCGTATGTGATTGGTGGTGATCATTTATCATTGATGATGGGACTTCGTTTTTCTTATGGTATCACTCCCATTGATCTAGACGAAAGACCAATTGCTCCCATTCAAGCTCAATATGGAGACTCAAGAAGTGTTAATGTATTCAGTGCTATGCTTTGTATAGAACTCAATTATTCACTAGGTTATTTGGTGAGATCCACTTGTGGAAGAAGAACTTCCTGGATATCTTTTTAAAAATGAAAAGAGATATTTCTTTCTGGCTATGTAGTAATAAATGGGAATTGAGGGCCTGATGAAAATACCTGAGCATCAACAGTCAATACAGGTAGCCCATGCTTGTTAGACATCAAGTGCTGAACAAATTTCGGAGAAAACATACTGAGTGTTTTGAGGTAGTACGTTGCCGAAATCATGCTTACGCCTTCGTTTTTACAAAGATCAATAAACTCATTTATAAAATCGTCTCTTTCAAGATGCTTAATAGAAGCAGTAACATTCTGACTTTCAAGGTATTTTGTAGCAACTTTTAAATTGATTTGAACCCTTTTTTTAAACTCTGGATCGGTATGTTTACCTGCAACCAAAATCAATTCGGAATTCATGTTATGCGCCAATGATGCCGCTGCCTTTACCACTTGAATACTGTCTTTATCAAGATCTATCGTCATGGCGATTTTTCTTATTGGAGTATATACGGTGTCTTCCTGGACGGTAATAAATGGAACCTTGCTGTTTGAAATAACATCGATTGCTTTACTTCCAAGTAATGAGTCAAGGAATGATTCCTCATGAATCCCCATTACAACAAAACTGGCATCAACATATTCTGCATAACTTCCAACATGATCTTTGACTTTACCAGTAATCACTTTGGTCTTCACAACACCTTCAAATCTACTTAGCTCTTTCTCTACAATTCTTTTTAATTTATTTTTGGCTTCAGTTTCAGTCATGTCGTTTAATACATGAACTAACACTAACTCATCATCTTCATTTCTAGTTAAGTCTTTAGCATAATGAAGTGCATTTGTAGTTGACTCAGTAAAGTCTATCGGAATCACAAGTTTAAGTATACTCATCTTTGTAGGATTAAATAAATGTAGTAAATGTCTGATTACCTTTATAATATAAGGGATTAAATTTGTAATTCAAAATCTTTCATAAAGGAAAATGATATGATCCTTTTCTAGGCACTACAATATAATTTTGATAATGAGTAGGTTAGATGTATCTTTTACAAAGTAGTAGGTATTGATTTCCAATCAAACTATAAAATTCAACCTGCCGACTGGCTTCGATTCATTTCGACTTCGCTCAATGGTTACTGCTCAGTCGGCAGGCAGACCTGTGTTTTTATTCGTCTCCGAATTTTTCAATCACTTCTTGAGTAACTCCTGTATTGCTAAACCCTCCATCGTGGAAAAGGTTTTGCATGGTTACATATTTCGTGTAATCGGAGAACATTGAAATACAGTAAGCAGCACACGCTTCAGCGGAAGCATTTCCTAAAGGACTCATTTGTTCACTAAAGTTGATGAATTCTGTAAATCCTTTGATCCCTTGTCCAGCTGTGGTAACTGTTGGAGACTGAGAGATCGTATTCACACGTACTTTTTTCTTGATTCCGTAATGGTATCCAAAGCTTCTTGTGATTGATTCTAACAATGACTTAGCATCTGCCATATCTCCATAATCAGGGAAAATTCTCTGCGCTGCGATATACGTTAAAGCAACAACAGAACCCCAATCATTGATGGCATCTTTTTTCATTGCAGTAGCTAATACTTTATGCAAAGAGCCCGCTGAAACATCTAAAGTTTGATTGTAGAACTTGTAATTAATGTCTGTATAGTGCTTTCCTTTTCTAACGTTCGGAGACATTCCAATAGAGTGAAGGATAAAATCAATTTTACCACCTAAAATCTCCATAGATTTTTCGATGAGGTTATCCAAATCTTCTTCACTTGTTGCATCAGCAGGAATGATTTCGCTATTTGTCTTTTCTGCTAAAACTTTGATTTCACCCATACGCATCGCGATAGGAGCGTTGGTTAAAACAAATTCAGCTCCTTCTTCGTGAGCCATTTCAGCTACTTTCCAAGCGATTGACTGATTGTTCAATGCGCCGAAAATAATTCCTCTTTTTCCTTTAAGTATGTTATTTGCCATTTTTAAAATCTTTAATTACAAAAATAGAATTATTCTTTGATTTGTGGTGATTGAAAGATTGTAAATGGGGTTATGTGGTTGGAGGGTATGGGATGTTAAACGATTGCGCGGTGCATGAAAAGATTGTTTGTGATATACCTGTAGGGTCGCACGGCCGTGCGACCCTACAGGTATATCATACCCCCTGATCCTTTAAAAGGAATTTCTTCCAAATTTCCACACCTTTTTCTTATCTTTGAATTATACGCAAATCACTAAACACTTTGATATATTTAAGTGTTTAAGGTGTAATGTAAATCAAATTCTAAGCATGTCTGAAAAAGAAAAAAAGGATAAAAAGATAAATGAGGACTTCATAAACCCTATTGACCCGGATAAAATCACCGAGAATCCGCACAATTTGCCTTATCCCCACAATACGGGAAGTGCCGTTGTAAAACCTGAAGACGAAGGAAGAGTTAAGGGTAATGCCATGAATGCCATGGAACATCAAACGGACATGCAACTCGACCAGATTTACAAACAGATGCAATTACTGGCAGAACAAGCGAAAGGTTTACAGAATAGAAAGACTATATCAGAAAAGATTTATGGCGCTGAGATGCGCTTTGAGCCACTTATAAATCACGTCTATCACTTATATCAAAAAGAAGACAAAGCCTATTTACTATCGCTCATTGCTCCAGATCAATGGGGCCGCTCCAAGAAAAGTTTTGAGTTTGTAGCCACCGTAAGATTGCTCGCAGATCATACGTGGGATATTCTGGAGAAGAATGGAAAGCATTTCGAAGAGGAATAGGATTTTCTGAGATTTTAGTTGAATGGATGTTGTGTGTAGGTCGTTCATGTTGTTCAGAGATTTTATGGATTTTTAGGATTGTAGGGTGTGAGTAGGGCATCATTGTTATCCGCAGATTTTTAAGATTTGTTGGATTAGTATGGCGGGATTTAATTAGACTAAACAAATAATGAATCTGAAAAGCATACATGTTGCCCCCTTTTACACCCCTAAAAAAATAGAATCTGTGAAAAGTCTGTGTAATCTACTTCGGCTCACTCAGCATAAATGTGGACACCACCTTGAGCAACCCCAACCAAAAAAAATCTGTGAAAATCAATCTAATCTGTGGACAAACCAAGCGAGTGCACAAAAAATAATCTGTGAAAATCTGAGAAATCTGTGGACACCCATCTGCGCAATCACAACCAAAAAAATCAATACCTTTGTGGAGCATTTAAATACAATTGAAATGAAAGTTTTAATGGTTTGTTTGGGTAATATTTGTCGTTCACCGATGGCGGACGGATTGTTGCGCAAAAAAGTGAAAGAAGAAGGATTATCTGTAGAAGTAGATTCTGCTGGAACGGGTGATTGGCATGTAGGACAAGCGCCTGATGATCGTATGCGTGAAACGGGAAAACAATTCGGTGTGCCGATTGATGATTTGAGAGGTAGACAGTTTGAAACCTCGGACTTTGATCGTTTTGATCGCATTTATGTAATGGACCAAAGCAATTATAAAAATGTGGTAGCACTGGCGCGCAATAATGACGACCGCGATAAAGTAGAACTAATACTGAATGTTTCTCAACCCGGTAAAGACCTTGAAGTACCAGATCCTTATTTTGGAGGAGATGAAGGTTTTAAAAATGTATTTAAAATGCTGGATGAAGCAACCGATATAATCATTGATGAAATTAAAACGATAAATGGCAAAAGCTAAATTATTCTTACTCCCAACAACAATGGGATCAGAAAACTGGGAACACGTGATTCCTGCTGAAGTGGCTAAGTTTGCCATCGAAACACGTCATTTTGCAGTGGAAAATATTAAAAGTGCGCGTCGCTATTTACGTAGACTCGACCGTACTTTCCCGATTGATGATTGTACGTTTTTTATTCTTTCGAAGAAGACACCGCCTGAAGAATTGCCTCAGATGTTAAAACCAATTAAGGAAGGACACAATGTGGCGATCATCTCAGATGCGGGTTGTCCCGGAATAGCAGACCCAGGAGCAGATTTAGTAGCCCTTGCACATCAAAAAGGAATTTTTGTGAGTCCGTTGACTGGACCGTCTTCGATTTTGTTGGGATTAATAGGTAGTGGATTCAACGGACAATCATTTGTGTTTCACGGTTATGTTCCGAAAGACAGAAAACAACGTGTTCGTGCTTTTAAGGACTATGAAAAAACAGCTACGAAAACAGGTCAGACGCAAATCTTTATGGAAACCCCATTCAGAAATATGAATTTGCTCGAAGACTTACTCAACGAATGTATGGATGCAACGCAACTTTGTATCGCTTGTGATTTGACAATGCCGACAGAACGCATTCAAACGATGTCTGTAGCCAATTGGAGAGAAAACGCTTTTGATCTAAGCAAACGACCAACGATGTTTTTATTTGGAAAACCGTATTCAGTACGATAGATGAGCAATCAATAAACGGAGATTATTTCTGTCAAACAACCCACATATCGCTCAATTTGGAAGTTGGCATTGCCCGCTTTATTCGGTGGGATTGTTGAACCTGTACTTTCATTAACCGATTTAGCGGTCGTTGGAAATATTGGCTACGACGAATTTAATCCTACAAACGAAAACTTATCTGCCGTTGCCGCTGTTGGATTGGCGGGGAGTTTGATCTCAGCACTTGTTTGGATTTTCGCCCAAATGAAAAGTGCTATTTCTGCGGTGGTGTCTCAAGCGTATGGAGCATTCAGAATGCGCGTCATGGCGAGTTTGATTCCACAAATGATCTATTTTAACATGATTGTCGGTGTAATAGCAATGTTCGGAACATGGATGGCCTCGGCTTGGATTTTTGAACACTTGCTTTCTGCCAGTGGAGCTATTTTGACTGATGCCGTCGCTTATTATGATATCCGCGTTTTAGGTTTTCCCTTTACGTTAATTACGTTTTCCATTTTCGGCGTTTTCAGAGGCATCCAAAACACGTGGTGGGCGATGGTGATTTCAATTGTGGGAGGAAGCCTCAATATCTTACTCGATTTTATTTTTGTGCTCGGTTGGTGGGATTTAGTAACTCCAATGGGAGTGGAAGGAGCTGCGCTTGCGAGTTTTATCGCGCAAATGGTGATGTTCCTAATGACCATCTACTTTTTGATTTTCCATTCTAAAATCAGGTTGATGAATACCTTAAGAATCAATCCGATGTTTCCTGAACTATTGCTGATTGCAGGGAATTTAGTATTGCGGACATTAACGCTCAACATCGCACTCATCCTAACGCATAAATTTGCCAATATCTATGGTTCCGTTCAAGCGGCTACACATGCCGTACTTTTAAATTTATGGTTGTTCTCCGCATTTTTCCTAGACGCTTTTGCAACAGCCGCAAATGCCATGGCCGGAAAATTCTTAGGCGCCAAAGACAAGTTCTCCATGGAACTCAATTTAAAGAGAAATTTGTTGTTGAGTTTTAGCGTTTCTTGTCTTCTCGCTATTCTGGTAATGACGTTCGATCAATCCATCATGGGATTGTTAATCGACAACAAATCCGTTTGGGAAGTCTACCCGATAGTACTGCCACTTTTTGCCATTTGTTTACCCATAAACGCTGTCGCTTTTACATTGGATGGCGTATTCAAAGGAATGGGGAAAGCGAAATTCCTGAGAAATGTATTGTTCATTTCAACCGTCGGCGGGTTCTTACCGGTGCTACTCATCGGACATTATTATTCCCCAGGACTCGAAATTGTTTGGTGGGCGATTATTGCTTGGATGGTACTACGATCGGCGATTCCGTTTTTCTATTTTCGGATGTGGATTCGGAAGTATGAGTGAGTGCGGAGAGGGTTGTCCACAGATTGCGCAGATTTATAGGATTGCAGGGCGTGATTAGATTAGTTGGATTTTTATTGGACATTAATATTTTACAAGAAAAGCTTAACGAAACGTAAGACTAACAGCGATGAATAATTACTAGTTATAAATGTTATAAAAAAGCTAGTATATTAGCTATAATACTTATATTTATACTATAAAAATAATATATTAGCTTTTTATGAATATAAAAATACCTGCAGAGATACAAGAAGAAATTGCTGGAAGGGTTAAAAAGCTTCGTAAAAAGCAACAACTCACACAAGCAGAACTAGCGCAAAAATCGGGGGTTAGTTTGGCTAGCTTAAAACGTTTTGAGCAAAAAGGAAAAATAGCGTTCGGTTCTCTTCTGAAAATTGCTTATGTTTTAAATGCATTGGAAGGTTTTGAAGAGCTTTTTAGAACTCCAAAAGACCTCCCTAAATCCCTGGATGAAATCATCAAAAAGAAACAAAAATGAAGTTAAACACTACAAAACTCATTCAGGTTGGTTTTCATCACTTTGAGGAAGATGTACCTTTGGGTCGATTACTGTTGCACGAAGGACAAGTCCTTTTTGAATATGACGCTGCTTTTTTAAAAAAGAATTTAAATGTTTCTCCCTTTCATTTACCTTTAAAAACAGGCGTTCAAATTGGAAAAGCAGATTTGTTTGATGGACTTCCTGGTGTGTTTAATGATTCTTTGCCTGATGGATGGGGAAAGCTCCTTTTAGATAGAAGCTTGTTAGCAAAAGGTATTCCTCCTCAGCAATTAAATCCGTTGGACCGTTTGGCTTTTGTGGGTAAATCTGGAATGGGTGCATTGACATATAAACCGGAACTAGACAAGAAAAATGAAAACGAAATATTGGATTTAGATCGACTCGCGCATGAATCGGCCGTTATTCTAAAAGGTGAAACTTCCGAAATATTGCACCAATTAGTAGCTATGGGAGGTAGCTCTGCCGGAGCTCGGCCTAAAGTATTGGTTGGCTACCATCCCAAACAAAATCAAATCATAAGCGGACAACAACAAATCCCTCCCGAGTATGAGCATTGGTTAGTGAAATTTCCCTCCTCACTCGATTTACCTGATATTGCTTTGATTGAACTGGCGTATGCAAAAATGGCAAAAGCGGCTGGAATAGAAATGAGTGCCAGTACAGTTTTACAAGGTGCATCAGGGGAAAATTATTTTGCTACTAAACGATTCGACAGGCTTAAAAATAAGCGTATTCATGTGCATACGGCTTGTGGGCTGCTAAATGCCGATCATCGCTACCCTAGTTTGGATTATGAAAATTTAATGCGGGCTACATTGAGTTTAAGCAAAGACATGCGTGAAGTTGAAAAAGTTTTTCGACTGGCTGTTTTCAATGTCTTTGCACACAATAGAGATGATCATAGCAAAAATTTTTCATTTATCATGGATGCAAAGGGAAATTGGAAATTCGCTCCTGCCTATGATCTTACTTTTTCTTATGGTCCGGGAGGAGAACATAGTTCAATGGTAATGGGTGAAGGTAGAAATCCCGGAACGGTTCACCTTTTGAAGTTGGCGGAAAAATTTCAAATGAACAACGCTCAACAGATCATAGATGAAGTAAAAGAGGCTGTTCACCAATGGCCGAAAATAGCACAATCCTTAAACGTAGGAAATGAAAGTTTGACAACAATTCAAAAGCAAATTGACTTACAATTAAAGTAACTTTTCAAAATAGTTATCCAATAGTTGGAATCTTGTGGGTATTGTCCACAGATTTTTAAGATTTATAGGATTGTAGGGCGTGACTAGATTAGCTAGATTTTAGGGTTTAATTGGTGTTTGATTTAGAAACTTGGGATTATTTTAAACCGAACTTATACCAACCAAAAGAAATCTGTGCAATCTGTGGACAAATCGATTCAATGGAAAAGGAATTGAAATAGAAACGTATGTTTTTTATATTAATCGAAAACAATTATTTACAAACGATTATTGTCGGATAACTTTTTTCTTTTGGTTGGTTAGCGTTTTGTGGGAGTATGAGGGTTTTTAGAGGTTTGGAGGGATGTTGTAGTTGGGTTTTTTGTATATATTTATAGTGTGGATAAACGTAATAGTGCGTTTATATGCTTGTTGTGGTTAATTAGAGAAACATGAACTTAATACCATTTAAAGACATAAATGATCAAGATGAATTTTGGGGCGGAGCAAGATTTATCAAGAAAAAAACGGGATTAAGACGAGTAGTTCCTGAACAGGATTATTTTGAATACATGCTCGTAAATGATAATAGTTCAAGTGAGCGGATGATTTGTGCTCATATTGACAAGTTTGAAGCAGGCTCTGTTATTTCCCATGTAAAAAAGACTACGCCTGAATCTAATCGACATACTGTAACCGCTAAGGAATTTAAGAGAAGTAACATTCTTGACGAAGAAATTGATTTATGGTATTACAATCACGTTGAATATGATAGGTATTGGAGCCAAGATTTAAAATCAGTGATTAAAAGACTTGACAATATTTCATTCCATGATTTAGAAGTTGATAGTTTGAATATCAACTTTTATTATTCCTTTTTCTCAATCGACTTTGAACTATATAATGAGAAGTCTGAAGACTATGACAAGTGGACTATTGAATTTAACGGCTTAAGTGAGTTGAACTCTGACCAATTACCATTGAATGCTGATTCAGACGTGGAGATTACAAGCTTTGATTACGAGTTGAATGAATTTTTTGAAGGGAAAATGACTTTCTTACTTGGTTCAGGACAACCCTCATTTGATTTAATATTTAAATGTGAAAAAATTAAACTAATAAAAAACTAACCACAACAACACCTATACGCAATGCCCTTCGGGACACTGCGCATAGCCAGAACGTTATATTCAATCTATGAAGTGCTCTCTATTTTTCCTCATGTTCGTCTGTGCTTGTCAAGTTGCACATTCTCAGAAAATATCTAGAAAAGAGTTTCAGGAAGAAATAGAGATAGCCGTGTTGGTTCTAACCGATGTCCATGCCAATCCTTTTGCCTTTCAAACTGAAGAAGGGTTAATCCAATTAAAGGATTCTATTCTTCATGAACATAACTCCAAAGATTCAATATCAGTTTTAACTGCTTTCCAATGCTATGCAAATCTTGTTAGTTCGATAAAATGTGCTCATTCAGGTGCATATAGAACGAAAGAATTGGATTCTACAATTCACCCGTTTCCTGTCGAAATAAAAATCATTGAAGAAAAAGGGTTTATAGCACGGAACTATCCTGTTTTGAATCTTTTTACTGGAGATCAAATTGTTTCGATAAACAATATAGCCTGGAAGTCAATTTTTGTAAAAGGAAAGAACCTACATTCTTCTGATGGTGATTCTCCATTAAATGGTGCATTATTTGAAAGAAGATATAATCTTGACATTCCAATTATATTGGGAAATCCCGTCGACTTCAAGGCTGTCACATTACATGATGGAGTTTTAGTTGAAAGCGATTTCGACGCTTCTAGAATGGCAGCTTCACCGCGTATATGTCAAAGTTTTAATTTTTGCATTGTAGGTGCAGATAAGAATATTGGGTTGATTAAAGTCATCAACTTTCCGAGTGATGAAAAATCCATTGCCGATTTCGAAAAGTTCTGTATGAAAACCCTAAGTAAGTTGGAACGCAAGAAGATCAAGGATGTTATCATTGATATTAGGGATAATGGCGGAGGAGATAGAATCGATTTGCTTCTTAGAAATTTCACCTCCACTTCTTTTAAATTAATGAGCTCTACTATTGACACTTCCAATTTGACAAAATATTCAAGGGAATTAGTCTTTCACGGAACGACATATGAAAATGTGTTAAAAACCCCTGCTAAATCACAACTTGCAAGGCAAGTAGATTTTCAGGGAGATTTATATTTAGACATCAATATATATGTTTTAGTTAATGGAAGAACTGCTTCTGCCGCGAGTCATTTTGCATCACTTGTTAAGGAGCATGATTTAGGGAAGATTGCAGGAACTGAAACAGGGGGTAGAGCTGCTGGTTGCAACGGTAATCTATATTGCTCGTATTTCCTTTCAAATTCTGGAATCGAATTACATTTCCCCTTAATGGTCAACACATACGCGGTAGACCAAGTAGATAATCCTAATCATGGAGTTTTTCCTGATATAATCATCAAAGAAGAGTTATCTGATGATTTAGAATTAACTAAATTAATTGAAATAATAAATAAACATAACATGCACTAAGAAAAATGGCGCAATAATTCACTCGAGAATAAGCGCCACATGGCTTAGTGCAGAACCGTTGTGTAGCATTTAAAATAAACGAATATGTATAAAAAGCAATTATTGATTCTAACCTTTTTATTGGGTTCATTTTTAGCATTCTCACAAAATGTAGAAACTGAAAACCCAGATTATAAAAAAATTGAAAAAGAAATAGCAAAGAAAAAATCCGAATTATTTTATCCAAAACTGATGAAAAAATATATAAATTCTGATTCTACAATGACTCTAAAAGAAAAAAGATATTTGTATTATGGCTATTCATTTCAAGATGCATATTCTCCGTATGGACATTCTGATTTTAGTGATACTTTAAGAGAAGTTTTGCAAAAAGAACAACATACAGATGAGGAGTTAAATAGAATTATTGAATTGTCAGACTCAATTTTAGTTGATAACCCATTTGATTTAAGGGTAATCAATTACCAACTATACGCACTTGATAAACTTGAAAAAAAGATAGAGTTTGATAAGAAAATCAATCAAATGAGAATAGTAGTTGATGCTTTATTAAGTTCAGGTGATGGGTTAAAAAAGAAGACCGCATTTTATGTAATTTATACTTCACACGAATATGATTTGCTAAATATTTTGGGTTATGAGTTTGGAGGGGAACAGAGTTTAATTGATCATTTCGATTATCTGAAAGTGGCAAAGAATTCACAAAATATTAAAGGTTTTTATTTCGATATTAGTCCTTGTCTGAACTCTATGAACGAAATGTTTAAATAAAAAAAACGCCACAACAAGTCCTATACGCAATGCTATTCAGGACACAGCGCATAGCTAAACACGTAACGTAAATTAAATCTTGGAAACACCATTAGAAAAAATATTAGCGAAATCGTACAAGCAGGAAATGATGGCTTATATAGCATCACATCCAAATGCGTTTGAAGAATTAATTGAACTCGCCATAGCCAACAAACAACCTTATTCTTGGAGGGCCGCTTGGTTGTTGTGGAGTTGTATGGAAAACAATGACAAACGAATAAAAAAACAGATACCTACCATCTTAGAAAATCTAGATGCATTTAAAGATGGACATCAACGTAATTTAATTAACATCCTTCAAAAGATGCAGATTCCTGAAGAATATGAAGGACGGCTATTTGATAGTTGTGTGAATATATGGGAGGACACAGATAAACAATCTTCTGTGAGATTCAAAGCGTTTGAATGCATTGTAGAAATCACTAAAAGGTATCCGGAACTGTATAATGAAGTCGCTACACTTACCGAAGAACGATATATAGCACCGCTTTCGGAGGGAATTAAAAGATCAATCTTTAAAAAGATAAAGATTCTAGACCAAATGAATGCGGCAGACAACAACGGGTAAAGGACGTAAGAATTTTACCAGCTAACAGATTAGAGAAAATGAACGACATCGAAGAATATTGCCCCAACAACAGAGAAGACTGGAGAAATTGGCTCGAATTGAACCATAAGCGGAAAGATGCCGTTTGGCTCATTTTTTACAAGAAAAAATCACCGGATCATAACCTCAGTTGGAGTGAATCCGTGGACGAAGCCCTCTGCTTTGGTTGGATTGACAGTACAAAACGAGCAATAGACGAAGAGAAATACATCCAATATTTTAGCAAACGCAACGCAAAAAGTAATTGGTCAAAGATCAATAAGGATAAAGTGAAAACCTTGATAGACCAAGGACTGATGACAGAAGAAGGGTACAAAAGCATTGAGATAGCCAAAGAAAATGGTTCTTGGACAATGCTCGATGAGGTGGAAGCACTTATCATTCCAGAAGATTTAAAACGAGAATTGGATGCAAACAAAGGGGCAATGGAATTCTATGACACGCTAAGTAAATCTATTAAAAAGGGATTACTGTATTGGGTCATCTCTGCGAAACGAAAGGAAACAAGACAAAAAAGAATTTTAGAAATTGTCGAAAATGCAAGTAGAAATTTGAAACCAAAACAGTTTAGGTAGAAAAGAGGTGTAATATTGTGATGGGTGAGTTGAGGATTGTAAGGGGATTTGGTAGGTTAATTGAATTCAGTCGTTTGCAAATGGTTGTTGTCAGATAAAGTTTTTGGCTCGGAGGGCTTGCACTTTATGGAAAAACTTGATTTAGTGATGTTTGTTAGGGATTTGTAATTTGTTTTTTTGTTTATATTTATGGGTGTATAAACTTGGTAATGTGTTTATTGACTTTTTCAGTATAGACATTATGGATAAACTAAAAAAAAGATAACATGAAAATGCTCGATGACCAATTGAACCTATTCAAGCAAATAGCTACTGAAACTATTAGTAATAATGCTGATTCTAGATTAAGTCCTGTTGTGAAAAATATTATAAAAAAAAACAACTTTGTCTATGATGCTCATGCCCATATTTTTGATGGAAAGTGTATTGATGTCAAATATTTTGTGACACGATTTATTGGTTCGGTTCCTGAGAAATTTCTTAGACGAGTATGGAGAGTATTAACAAGACGGGAGAGGGAGATTTTCAAATTAAATGAAATGAGTCGTGAGCAATTGCTAGATATATTATATGATGATAAACTGAAAATAAGATATGATGAAGATTTTGATAGGTATCTGTCTGAGTTGGAAACAACTGTTGAAACAGAATTAAAACAGTTTAATGAAGAAAAAGAACTGGCGTCAATCTTAGACTTTGATTGGAAAAACTTTTTAGGAAGACTGCTCTCCATAATCAAAATCTTAAAGACATCCAGAATGAGTAAAGTATATAAAGAGTTTCATAAGAAGTATTCAGTCCAAAATATAGAAGGAGGTGATTTATTAACTGTTGTACTAGGGATGGACCTTAATATGAGTTGGGGTAAAGCTATTCAAGAGTCATATGATGAACAGTTCTATGAATTATTAGATTTATCTTACAGGAAACCTATTATACCTTTTTTACCTCTCGATCCTAGGAGAGCAGAGGAGAAAAATGATGAGGATGGTAATGAATATCAGTTTAATCAATTATACGATAAATTCTTAGAGGCTTTCGATAAAAACAGTGATAGAAATTATTTTGGTGTAAAAATATACCCTGCCTTAGGATACTTACCTTCTGATAGTCGATTACAGCCGCTATTTGAAATATGTGCAGCCAAAGGTATTCCAGTAGTTACGCATTGTGGGGGAGAGGTCGTTTCTTCATTTAAATGGGGGTTCGATGTTGATCGATTCGGAGAAATAGTTCGGTGTGAGGGTAACTCAAGAAAGGAACGCGCTCGCTGGTTAAACGAACCTTTAAATTGGAAACCAGTTCTTGAAAAACACGGAGGCTTAAAACTTAATCTTGGACATTTCGGTGGCGCAGATGCTTGGGAAAGTTCAAAAGGTGAAACAGCACATAGAAAGCAAGAGATATTTGACCTGATGAGAGATCACTCTGTTTATACAGACTTTTCCTTTAATCTAGAGGATGAAGGTGCAACTGATAATTTTGTTCAAAAACTTCAGAATGAAGATGAAGAATCTGAATTAATGAAAACGAGATGTATGTTCGGAACAGATTTCTGGGTTGTGTTACCAATGTCGAACCTATTAGAAGACACAAGACAATTCATGATGAAAGTTGGTAATGATAAAAAGAAAATGTTGAAAGATAATGTTATAGAGTTCCTAGGCATAAACTCCTGATTTAAGATTTTTAAATTAAAACAATAAGAATGAAAATTATTCACATTAGTGACTTGCAGTACCAAGCTTCTGACCGTAAAGATAGAATCGATAAATTCATTAAGAAAATAATTAACCACTACTCTGAAACAAATGAAAAGCCATTGATCATCTACACAGGAGACCTTGTGGAAGACGCGTTTAAAAGCGAAATGACAGCACACAGAACTCAATTGCAAGAGTTTGTTGATGCAGGCTTTGAAATGCTCATATGCCCCGGGAATCATGATCAAAAAAGGAATGGCTTTAATGCTCGTTTCTACGATACTAATCTAGCCATGTTTAGCGACATATTCAGTGATCTTCTACCACAAGGAAAGCATTACTACAGTGAAGATGATAATAACCTTTTGAGCTGGCCACTTGTGCACCAATATGGGTCTTATTTTTTTATTGGACTCGATTCAAATGAAGGAATGCACAATAATTACTCTGCATGTGGTAAAATTGAGCGTAAACAACGTTCTGCATTGAAAAAAGCTCTTAACGACATTAAGAAGGCTGACAGCAACGCAATTATTGTTGTTTACCTGCATCACGAGCCATTTGAATACACCATCAGCACAGGTGTGCCTGGACCATGGGATTATCACTTTATGAAACTCAAAAAACGTGAAAAACTGCTAAGAATTCTCAAAGGTCGCGTCAATGTGCTTCTTTTTGGACACAACCACAATTTCGACCGTAGAGTATCACGTGAGCAAAAATGGGGAATTGACTTAATACTGAGGAATGCTGGTGCTATCATGAACGTTTCTGACAATAAATTTGCCGAGATTGATCTTGCAAATGATTTTACTCTCAAACACCTTTAAGCAACGAAATAAAGTAAGTCATCTTATTTTTGCTAGCTTTTTTATAGATTCTATAGCAATTTATCAAAAAGCCCTAGAAAAAAATTATCAGAATTATAAAGTAAAAATTTGATAATCGAAAAGCTTCATACAAAAAATGGTGTAATTTATACACTACGGGATACGCACCTTACACGTTGCGTTTACACCACTTTAAAAACAAGTTAAATGAACATTTCAGGACAATGGATTGGTACTCTAACTTATGGGCAAGAGTATGGTGATTTAGCAGGAAAAACTCTTAGGTTCGAGATGGAACTATCACAAATTGAAAATAAATTTTCCGGACTTTCGAAAGATCTTGATGGTGTTGGAGTTAATCCTGATCCAGCAGAAATAAAAGGAAAATTAACCGAAAATGAAATCAACTTTGTAAAGCAATATAGATCACTGCACCTTGCAGACAAGAACAACAGCATCGATAAATCACGAAAAGGACCAAAAATTTTCTATTCAGGTAGGTACGATGAAGCTTTGAAAGAATTTTCTGGACTCTGGAAGATGTTTGTACAAAGAAAGTTCTTTGGTTTAATTCCAATAAATAGGCATACTTCGGGAACCTGGGAGATGAAAAGAAAATAAAAACGAACAATTTCCATTCTCACCTATCAAAAATTCGATAATAAGTACCCCCTAATATATCAACTCAAAAACACTATGATAACACCCACACCCCTCCGTATAATCAATAAACGCCTTATAAAAACCATCCTTCCCCAACTTAGTAGAATCTCCAATCACAATTAACTTTAGCTTAGCTCTGGTCATTGCTACGTTCATTCTGCGGTAATCTTTAAGGAATCCGATATTTCCATCGGGGTTACTTCTCACCAAAGAAAGAATAACCACATCTGCTTCTTGTCCTTGGAAAGAATCGGCGGTAATTACACTTAAGTCCTCCAACCGAAGTACCTACCATTCGGAAGATTTGGCGAAATCCACTTGAAAGTTGCACGGGATAAAAGGAGAAGATAACCTTGCAAAATGAACTTAGACTTTCAAATTACAAGGTTGCAACCTTGGCTTTAATCAACTCAATAAACTCGATTAATCCGATTACTTCAACGTCGTTTGGTAAGGGGTAACGATCCTGACTGGAATTAATGACCCATTTATGTGTTGCTTGAATGTCCTTGCAGGCTTCATAAAAACCTCTACTTAATTTCGGAGCCGAGGCACGTTTTACTTCTATAGCCCAGACTTCTTGGTTCGGGGTATGTAATACCAAATCAATTTCAACTTGTGTTGCTGTTCTAAAATAACTGGATTCCCATCGGTCATCTAAAATGCTGAGTATATTTTCTATAACAAATCCTTCCCAACTTGCACCCATTGAGGGATACGTAAATAGGGCATCCATACTTGGTAATCTCAGTAAACTATGTAAAATCCCTGTGTCTCGAATGTAAATTTTAGGAGATTTTATCAAGCGTTTTTTTATGTTTCCTGACCAGGGTTGTAATTGACGGACCATATAAAAGTCGGTTAATACATCTAAGTGGCTTTTAATTGTCGTATGACTTAGCTCCAAACTCCTACCAATTTCACTTGAATTTACTTGATTTCCATTGTAGTGCGCCAACATTTTCCAAAATCGTTTGAGTTGTGTAGGGGCGATTCCAACCCCCATAGAAGGAAGGTCTCTTTCCATATATGTTGATATGAAATCACTTCTCCAGTTCCAACTCTCTTCGTTATCATCTGCTAGGTAGCTATCAGGGAAACCACCATTTAGCCATAGTTTGTCAAGGTCAAACTTGTTTCCTTCATGTACAAAAAGTTCAGAAGTAGTAAAAGGGGTTAACTCCAAATATCTAATTCGACCCGCTAAGGTTTCAGAAGAATGCTGCAATAAATCTCGTGAGGCAGAACCTAAAAGTAAAAAATGACCTGCTCGTTCTCCATTTCTTTTTCTTTCGTCAACGATTCCACGAATTACACGAAATAGGTCTGGCTTTCTTTGTACTTCGTCGATAATCAATAATTCATTTGAAAATCTTTTGAGATACGCTTCAGGGTCGCGTAATTTGTTAAAATCAGCATCTGATTCTAAATCCAAATAGGTTGTTTTCTTCTCTAATGACTTGGAGACCTTTAGTGCAGACGTTGTTTTACCCACTTGTCTAGGACCTAATAAAGCAACTACAGGCATTGCATTCAAAGCCTTTTCTAGTTTTTTCTGAATATCTCTTTTAATCATTTCTTATGGATTGATCAGTCAAATATATAAAATAAACTTGTATTTTGAAAGTCTAAGTTTCAATTTACAACCTTAATCCTGTCCAATAACTGACAGTTATTCGCCACTAAACCCCTAATACATCAACTCAAAAACACTATGGTAACACCCATTCTCCTCCGTATAATCAATAAACGCCTTATAAAAACCATCTTTCCCCAGCGTAGTAGAATCTCCAATAATAATTAACTTTTGTTTGGCTCTGGTCATCGCTACGTTCATTCTGCGGTAATCTTTAAGGAACCCGATATTTCCATCGGGGTTACTTCTCACCAAAGAAAGAATGACCACATCCGCTTCTTGTCCTTGGAAGGAATCTATTGTACTTACTCTGATGTTTTCCAATTGCGTTTTGGCCAACTCCACTTGACCTGCGTATGGTGAAATAAAAACCACTTCATCCTGGTCCGTTTTCCAGGCATCGAGAGATTTGACCACCGTATCGAGTTCATCGGGATTGAAAATACTTCCCGTTTCTTCTTTTTTCTCGTCGAAGTTGGCGCCAGCGGTATCGTAAAAGAGGAGGTGCTCCCCCGTGTTTTCTTTATTCGATTGCAAAGCGGAGTCGTAGAAATAACTCGAAGAAAAATCGGCAATTTGTGGCGGCATGCGGTATTGGAGATTTAATAAGTTGGAGGTTAAACCAGACTCAAATCCGCGTTCTAAAATTGAAATCGACAAACCATCTCGTGCTGCTTGATCATCAATTACAGTAGGAGGGAGCTGAAAAGGATCTCCCGCCAGAATAAAACGTTCTCCTTTTTGTAGAACAATCCACGCCATGGGTTCGAGGCATTGCGCAGCTTCATCGAGGATCACCAAATCAAAATGCGTATCGCGAATTAATGAATCGGAAAGTCCGACTGGTGTTCCAATGATTACCTCTGCATTTTCGACTGATTTTTCCAGATAATGCGTTGTCGTCTTTTTTATTTCATCTCTCAGCGCTTTGAATTCAGCAAAAAGCAACTTGCGTTGTTCCCGTTCAGATTTTCCAAAATTTCGTTTGTACTGCTTCGCCATTTTACGGAATTCATTGGCTCTGATTTTTAGTTTTTTCAGCGGTTTCGCAAATTCGTCTTGACTCAAAATGCCTTCAGGTGTGTGTTTCCAAACATCTTCATTGACTTTTATCGTGTTCCCCAAACGCAGCACATTTATTCCGCGATGGATAAGGCTTTTCGCAAAATGATCCACCGCAGCGTTACTCGGCGCACTGATTAGAATCTTTTTGTTGCTTTTTAATTGTTCCACAACTTCCACAAGTGTAGTCGTTTTCCCTGTACCCGGAGGACCATGTACCAAAGTGACAGGCGAATCAATCATACAATTCTCCACCGCTTGTTTCTGCGAGTCGTTGAGTGAAGCATTGTGCCAGTTTTTTACCGGTTTTCGCTCGTTCTTTTCAGGCAATGCTTTGATGCCATGGAGATAACCAAACAGCTTTTCAAGATGTGGATCTTCGCCTTTTTCAATGGATTTCAGTACGCCATGCATTTGGTTAAACGAGCGACTGTCGGGCAATAATTTGATACCAATTCGTCCTTGATCTAGCCAATCCGGAAAGTCATCTGCGAAAAGCGTGAGTTCCCCCTTCCCTTGCGCAATCGTTAAAAGTTGACCATTACAAAGTTCTTCTGAATTCTCGCTAAAAACAGCAATGGGCGAACCGCCATTGAATTGCGTTTGATTGTATTCGTGCGAAAAGGAAAAATGAATGATCGGATAATCCGCATACCCGAATCTTTTGCGCGTAATTTGAATCGGAGAAATCACAACTCCTTTGTGACGTAATTCTTTTATTGAAAGAGAAGCATTAAACCATCTTTTCTCTTGCGCTTCCTGTTCTGCACGAAGTAAATTTCTAAGTGATTGTATTTTATCTTGAATGGTCATTCTGTAAAAAAATATAATTTTAATCCTCGGTGTCTGATGAAATGGGTTCTGTGAATATGTAGGGGCGCACGGCCGTGCGCCCCTACATATTCACAGAACCAAAACCGTAAGTTAATAATTTTGTGCTTTGAGAAATCCAAAAAGTTATTATATTTAGACAGTACATCGGTTTTCACAGAACAACTTTGACCATCGATGGTTAATATTATTAGTTCAGCATTAGTAAAATTTCATGACGAATACATTTATAATTACCATCTGTTGTTTGTTGTTATTGGCATATGTTTTTGACCTTACTGCGTCTAAAACAAAGGTGCCTTCAGTAATTCTTTTGCTTTTCTTAGGCTGGGGAATGAAGCAGTTAACAGGTGTGTTCCACATATCGGTACCTGATCTACAAGGCTTACTCCCTATTCTTGGTACCATTGGTTTGATTGTCATTGTTTTGGAAGGCTCCTTAGAGTTGGAGCTAAATCGATCGAAATTCTCATTGATTAGGAAATCCATAATTGTAGCTGTAATACCGATGATGATTCTGGGTTTTCTTTTGGCAGGAGCTTTTTATTACTATATGGGACATGATGGTGATCCCACCACGATTCCTGATTTTAGAAAAAGTTTAATAGGAGCGATACCGCTTTGTGTTATCAGTAGTGCGATAGCTATTCCTAGTGCAGTTAACCTTAGTAAACGAAATAAGGAATTTGTAACTTACGAGAGTAGTCTATCAGATATTTTAGGTGTGTTGTTTTTCGACTTTGTATTTAGAAACGTCACTATCGATTTCCACTCATTTTGGATCTTCTTGGTTCAGCTCTTAATCATTGCTGTTATATCCTTTATAGCAACTATAGGTTTATCATTTCTTTTAGGGAAGATTGATCACCAAATCAAATTTATACCGATCATTATTTTGACGATTTTAATCTATGCTTTATCTAAGATGTACCATTTGCCGGCGCTTATTTTTATTATGCTGTTTGGACTATTTATTGGGAATCTGGACGAGCTAAAACGCTTCAAGTTAATAGAACGGTTTAAACCCCAGAAACTGGATACCGAGGTACATAAATTTCATGAGATTTTAATTGAAGGAACCTTCTTGATTAGGGCATTATTCTTTTTATTATTTGGTTTTTTAATCGATAACAAAGAGCTTTTAAATAAAGAGACATTCTTCTGGGCGATTGGTATCGTTGGAGCAATATTTTTAATAAGGTTCGTGCAGTTGAAGCTAGCAAAGTTACCTCCAATGCCGTTGATGTTTGTTGCTCCTAGAGGGTTAATAACGATTCTTCTTTTCTTGTATATAAGCGCAGAAGATAAGATTGACCTTGTGAATAAGCCTTTGGTAATTCAGGTTATTTTACTTTCCGTCTTTATTATGATGCTTGGTCTGATGTTTAATAAAAACAAAGATGAGAAGTTTACAGGCAAAGAGGCAAGTGACCTTGGGTTTAAACACCTATCTAGAGAGTTAAGTGGTGTTGCTCATGCATCACATAAAAGTATTACTCCAAAAGAAGTTGACCCTATAAAAAATGGTGAGGATTCTGATGCCGAGAAAACTCAAAATGAAAAAGATCAGTTGAAAGATGAAGGGGGAAGTGAAGATGATTCGTCAGAAGAGAAAAAAGATTAAATAAAAGGGAGGTATTACAAAAAAACGCTGTCTAAATTTTTAGACAGCGTTTTTTTTGTCTCAATATTCTTAATTCATGAAGAAACGAATTGACTTCGAAACTTCCTCTTTCAAGTTTTTACGTTCAACGATATAGTCTAAGAAACCGTGTTCCAAAACAAATTCTGAGCGTTGAAAACCGGGAGGCAAATCTCTACCGATTGTTTCACGAACTACTCTAGGTCCTGCAAAAGCAATGAGAGCTTCTGGCTCAGCAATATTAATGTCTCCTAACATGGCAAAAGAGGCAGTTACACCACCCGTAGTTGGGTCAGTTAGGAAAGAGATATACGGCAATCCTGCATCAGAGAGTTGATTCAGTTTTGCACTTGTCTTTGCCATTTGCATTAATGAAAGTCCAGCTTCCATCATACGAGCACCACCTGATTTTGAAATAATCATGAATGGTGCTTTTAATTTTATTGCTTTATCAATTGCACGTGCGATTTTCTCACCCATAACAGACCCCAACGATCCACCAATAAAACTAAAGTCCATGGCAGCAATAACGGTTTCCTGACCATCTATTTTACCGTGGGCAGTTCGAATGGCATCTGTTAAACCTGTTTTCTTTTGAGTGTCTTTAACACGATCAACATATTTTTTTGTGTCTTCAAATTTCAAGGGATCTCCAGAAGTGATTTTTTTATCTAGTTCTTTGTATTTTCCGTCGTCAAAAAAGATTTGGAAATATTCTTCTGATCCGACACGATCGTGATAGCTACAACGCTCGCAGACGTACACATTCTTTATATGATCTTCAGAAGTGACTACCGTTTGACATTTTGGACATTTATACCAAAGGCCTTCTGGTGTCTCTTTCTTATCTTTTGTTGAGGTTTTTATACCTTCTGCTTGTCTTTTAAACCAACCCATATTTATTTAAGTTTATGTCTGATAGAACAGACGGGTTTTATAAAGTGCGAATATAAAATTTATAGTGTATTGATATTGTTAAGATCCTCAAATGATTTTGTGAGACGTCTAACAAAAGACGCTTCGCCCTCACGTAACCATTTTCTTGGGTCGTAATATTTTTTATTCGGTTCGTCAGCACCATTTGGATTGCCAATTTGTGAATTTAAGAATTCAATGTTTTTAGTTACATAATCTCTTACGCCTTCATTGAAAGCATACTGTAAATCAGTATCTAGATTCATTTTGATAACACCATATCCAATCGCCTCCCGAATTTCATCAACAGTTGACCCAGACCCACCGTGGAATACAAAGTCAACAGGATTTTCATTCGTGTTGAATTTATCTTGAATGTGTTTTTGAGAATTTCTCAATATTTTTGGAGTAAGTACTACATTTCCTGGGCGATAAACCCCATGTACATTTCCAAAAGCAGCTGCGATTGTGAATTTGTCACTGATTTTACTTAATTCTTCATAAGCATAAGCGACTTCTTCAGGTTGGGTATAAAGTTTAATATTGTCTACCTCAGTGTTATCCACACCATCTTCTTCTCCTCCAGTTATTCCCAACTCAATCTCCAAAGTCATCCCCATTTTGCTCATTCGCTCAAGGTAGTTCTTACAGATTTCAATGTTCTCCTCTAGAGGTTCTTCTGATAAATCAATCATGTGAGAACTGAAAAGTGGTTTCCCTGTTTTTTCAAACTCTTCTTCACTTGCATCGAGTAGTCCATCAATCCAAGGGAGTAATTTTTTAGCACAATGATCTGTATGTAGAATTACAGTTGCACCGTAAAGTTCTGCCATTTGATGTACATGTCTTGCACCTGCAATTGAACCTGCGATTGCAGCCTGCTCTTTATCGTTTGGCAAAGACTTACCTGCATTAAAATAACCACCACCATTTGAGAACTGAATAATTATCGGTCCATTCACTTTAGCTGCCGTCTCCATTGCAGCATTAATGGTATTGGATCCAACAACATTTACAGCGGGTAGTGCGAAACTTTTCGATTTCGCATAACTAAAAATTGCTTGAACATCATCTCCTGTTGCAACTCCAGGTTTAATTCCGTGTGACATAATCTTCCTTTTTTTGAGGTGGACAAAGTTAGTAAATATCTTTTTGATAGTGGAGGAATGCGTTGTTGTTTTTCCACAGATTTATGGGATTTATAGGATTTTTTCGCGTTGCTCATGGGGTTGTCCACAGGTTACACAGATTTACACAGAAATATTTGGTTTGTGTATGCTTAAGTATGGCTAAGAGTCATGCCTAAATCAGTCCCATAAATCTGTGGAGAACATCACGCCCAACATTCGCCCTGCAATCCCACTAATCCAATAAATCTGTGGACAGACCTCCTAAGACTCGTCATTAATCCGTGCTTTCAACAAACTTCTTAAAATCATTCGCATATTTCAGTGATTGCTTTTTGAATGATCTTCCGAAAAGGAGTCCGACTATTTTCATGAATCCTTTAAATTTAAAATATTGATGCGTTGTATAAAGTGTTTTTTCGTCGTCAATTTTTTCGAAACGATTATCTACTTCGTTGTATACGCCATTTACTTCATAACTCACTAAGTATTGCTTGGGTAAATCACGCTTTAAAACGGTTTCAATCATCTCCATTTTGCGTTTGCCCATGTCGAATTTAAATTTTGTTTTGGCGCCTTCTTGGCCTTGTTCCCCTTCAATATTTTCGAAAGATTCAAGCCCTTTCATCCAACTTGAATAGTTGTCTTGGTTATCGAATTTTTCAACTACTTCATTTAGTGGTCTGTCTATATCAACTTCTACCGTATATTTCATACTCTTTATTTTTCTACTTTTCCTCTTAACATTTCGCGCTTGCCAGGTGGTCCTGGGATTTTTTCAACTTGAAAGCCAACCTCAATTAAATCTCTACGCACTTGGCCTTTTGCGCAATAAGTTACAAAAACGCCTTCGTTTTTCAGGCTGTTAAATAATTTTTCAAAAACTTCCTTGCTCCACATCTCAGGTTGAACGCGTGGACCAAACGCATCGAAGTAAATTAAATCGTACGCGTTCTTTGGTGGTTGGAAGTCATCCAAAAACAATTGGATTTTATATAAGTCAAAAAGCGGAGTGATATTATTCGTCTTATTCCATTCTGAAGAATGTAGTTGCCAAAATAGTTCCTCACTCTCTTTTATTTCGGGCAAGTCTTCATAGTTTAAAGCTTTGAGTTCATCCAGTTGAATTGGGTAAGCTTCAATTCCTGAATAGTGAATTTTTTGTTCAGTTTCTTTAGCTTTGTTTAAAGTCAATATGGCATTCAGCCCTGTACCAAAACCAATTTCGAGAATATTCACTTCTTGTTTTGTGATTTCTGAGAGACCACTTTTTATAAATACATGTTGAGCCTCTTGAACAGCGCCGTGTATAGAATGGTAGCTCTCATTCCAGTCGGGCAAATGAATCGTTTTAGACCCATCATTTGTAGTAATTACCTCTCTTTTCATACAATTCGATGCTTGCCAATCTTTTTATTGGCACATGTGTGCAAAACTAATTAATGTTTTAGAATAAAAACAGGTTGGATTGATAGTATTTTCTGATGTAAAGCGCATTGAAAGTTATCCACAATAATTGAGTTTTTCACATTGTTGGAATAAGGATTAAAAAATGCGCTTTTCGAAATTGAATTGAATATATTTGTACTATGGAGAAAGAGGATAAAAGAGAAAATAAACTAAGTGCCAACCGCGTACAGCGTTCAAAAAGCGCTCCATCTGTTGATATAGGTCGTGTTCCTCCACAAGCTATCGATTTGGAACAAGCCGTTTTGGGTGCAATGATGATTGATGGGAATGCAGTGAATGACGCAATTGACATCCTCCGTACCCACGAAGCATTTTACGATCCTAAACACAAAGTGATATTTGAATCTATTGCAGATTTATTTACAAGTTCTCAGCCGATAGATTTATTAACGGTGACTGAACAACTTCGAAAACTTGGTAAGTTAGAGGTTGCAGGAGGGGCATATTACTTATCCTCTTTAACCAATAAGGTAGCATCAGCTGCACATATTGAGTATCACAGTAGAATTATCATTGAAAAGTACATCCAGCGAGAGATTATTTCAATGACGAGTGAAATTCTAAAAGAAGCTTACGATGAAACGAAAGATGTTTTTAGTGTTTTATCAAAAGCGGAGGAAGATTTGTTTGCCATAGCTCAGAACAACATGAAAAAGAGTTATGACACTATGCAGAGTGCCATGGGAGAGGCGATTAGTGAAATAGAAAGTGCTCGAAAAAATACAGATGGAATCTCAGGTGTGCCGACAGGTTTCAAAGATTTAGACCGAATGACTTCAGGTTGGCAACGATCGGATATGATTGTAATTGCTGCCCGTCCAGCGATGGGGAAAACTGCATTCGTACTGTCAATGGCTCGAAATACTGCCGTTGATTATAATATGGGGGTAGCTTTGTTCTCACTTGAGATGTCAAGTGTTCAGTTGGTTAAGCGTTTAATATCTTCTGAGGCTAGAATCGATGCAGAAAAATTAAGAAAAGGTAATATTGCTGATCACGAATTTCAGCAAATACATACAAGAATAGCAAAGCTTTCAAAGGCGCCTATTTATATTGACGACACTCCAGGTATTTCAATTTTCGAATTGAGAGCGAAGTGTCGTAGAATGAAACAAAAACATGACATCCAGGTTGTGATTATTGATTACTTGCAGTTGATGACTGCAGGTACGGGAAAAGGCGCTGGAAATAGAGAACAAGAAATTTCTCAAATTTCTAGATCCATTAAAGAAATTGCAAAAGAATTAAATGTTCCAGTTATAGCTCTTTCTCAGTTAAGTCGTTCGGTTGAACAACGTGGAGGGGATAAACGACCCATTCTTTCAGATTTGAGAGAGTCGGGTGCGATTGAGCAAGATGCGGATATTGTGTCTTTTATATATCGTGCTGAATATTACGGGTTGATGGAGGATGAAAAAGGCCCAACTGCAGGAATGGGAGATATTATTATAGCTAAACACAGAAACGGATCAACGGATAGTGTTCGATTGAAATTTATCGGTAAGTATGCACGTTTCGATAATATAACAGCATTTGAAGGGGATGATGAATCATTTCAGCCTGCTGCATTAAATCCTAATAACGATTTTGATGAATTACCGTCTACAAATGTTACCATGCCCAGTAAGATGAATGAAGACGACAATGATGATGATTTTGACTTTAATAACAATGAAGTTGAAGATAATCCGTTTTAATTGGTGAGTCTGGATCAAAAATTGTATTTTTTTAAAAAAAGATTTATGATAAGAACAAAACTTCTTTCAGTATTTATATCAATACTCATTGGCTTTTCAGCTTTTGGTTCTCAAATCCTGGTTCCAATGGATCAAACACAAAAGAATCACTTGAAGGCTTATGGAATCTCCTATTATGTGTTGGAAAATGATGTTTCTTTAGAATGGTTGTTAAACTATAGAGGAGGTTCTTTTTTGATGCCTCACTTAGCAGCTATCGAGGATGAGTTAGTTATTCGAGGAGTTAGTTATGAAGTCTTGGCAGATGGTCAGGTAAACGACATCAAAAGAAAAATAGCATCTCCTGAAGCGAATCAAGAAGTAGTTCAACTCGAAGTAGCTCCAAAAATCGCTGTTTATACTCCAGATGGAAAGCAACCTTGGGATGATGCTGTGACTTTAGTTATGGAGTATGCCGAAATACCTTATGATAAAGTGTATGATAGCCTTGTATTAGCTGGAGGATTAGCAGAGTATGATTGGCTTCATTTGCACCATGAAGATTTTACTGGTCAATATGGTAAATTTTATCGTGCATACAAAAATGCTCCCTGGTATAGAGAACAAGTCAATACGTTAGAGAATAGTGCGCGTAGTCTTGGTTTTGAAAAAGTCTCTGAGATGAAATTAGCTGTCGCTCAAACGATTAAAAACTATGTTATTGGAGGAGGTTTTTTGTTTACTATGTGTAGTGGAACAGATAGTTTTGACATTGCTTTAGCAGCACACGAGACTGATATTTGTGAGTATATGTATGACGGTGATGGAATGGACCCTGGTTTCCAATCAAAAATGGATTTTGATGAATCTTTTGCTTTTGAGGATTATGAAGTTTCAAGTGACCCTATGGAATACGAATATTCAGCTATTGATGGCACAGATCGACACAGAAAAGTTACAGAGTCGAACGATCGTTTTTCACTTTTTGAATTCTCTGCAAAATGGGACGTTGTACCTACAATGTTAACACAGTCACATGAGAAAATTATTAATAACTTCTATGGACAAACAACTGATTTTGTAAAAGAATATGTCAAGCCTTCTGTGACGATAATGGGCGAAACTAAATCATTAGGAACAGTGAAGTACGTTCACGGTGAGATGGGAAGTGGAACCTGGACTTTTTATGGAGGTCATGATCCTGAAGATTATCAGCACAGGGTTGGAGATCCTCATACAGATTTAAGTTTATATCCAAATTCACCTGGGTATCGATTGATTCTAAACAATGTACTTTTTCCAGCAGCGAAGAAGAAAAAACGTAAAACCTAGAAGATGTTTTACTTTTTAGCAAATAAAACCTTTCGTATACCTATTTTAATTTTGATAATATTTGGAGTATTTCTGTATTTTATGGAAGGGTTTTCAGAATATGCAATTTCCTCACTAAGTGGAGTTAAATTCGAGTACTTTGAATCGCCTTTTTTGAAGTTAATCTACATTCTTTTGTTGGTTGTAACTATTGGGTTTTTGTCTGCATTAAATCGGAATGAATTGGTTTCTGAGAATCGTAAAAATAAAAGCGTACTTGCTTTTCTATTTATTACAATTTCATCTACATTGATTGGTTTAGGAATTCATATATATTCAGTGGTGGATGTTATTCTTTCAGAACAAAGTATGATGGACTTGGAAGGGAATTATGTTTTGTATTTTATAACAGACTATTTCTTAATGATTGGTTTTATCATTGGGGGGTTTAGATTTTTACGACCAACAATTCATCAGAATTGAATAATGTAACTCTGAAAATCTGTTTCTTGGCCCAACTCCATTTTCTTCGAAATTCGGTACTTTTTCTTAAAAACACTTTCATGAGAAATTTGTAAGAAGTTACCTATATCTTTATAGGAAATATTTATCCTTACAAGCGAGCAAAATTCTAAATCTTTTTGAGTCAGATTGGGGTGTTTTTTTGATAATCGAGGGATGAAGTCTGGGTCAACTTCTTTAAATCTTTCAATAAATGAGTCCCAACTTTTATTGACGGTGATTAATGATTTTAGTTCACCACTCAAAGAAGTGGAAATGTCACTATTATCAAATTTCTTAATTAAACTTTCAATTTTTTCATTCATATTACTGACCTCCATTGAGTAACCCAGTAGTTCAGATTTCTGTTGTTCGATTAGTTTTTGTTTGAGCTCAGAATTTTCTTTTTCGACCTCTAATTTGCTCGTGAGATCAGCATTGTTTCCTTTTTCCAAAGCTAAAACTTTATTTTTATAGTTGATACGGGAGCGCCAAATAATCACAATAAATAAGATTATAAAAACAGCTATTAATATGGAGAGCGTTAAAATAGAAATGTTTTTTTCTTTTTTCAGAACATCTAATTTTAGTTGTGTGTTTGCCCGTTCTTTTTCATGGACTCTGTAACGTGTCTGTAATTCGTCTACAAGCTCTTGCTTGTTTGTATAGTAGGAAGAGTCTTTAAGTGTGTGGGATTGTTCAGATAACTCAAAAGCTTTTTCAAAATCATCTACATTAGAGAAGTATCTTGCTGCCTCAAGAAGAAAAGAATATTGATATTCAATGTTTGAATTTTCTAGATAGGGCATTGTTTCTTCGTATACTAAATTAGCTCTATCAAATTTTTCTAATTTAACGAGAGATATTATATAGTCACGTGCGATTTGTACGAATCGATCGGAATTTGATTCAAGCGCATAATTATACGCAATGCTATAAAACTTAGCTGCTTTTTCGTTTTGATTAAGCTCTACTAAAATGGACGCTTTAACACCATTAGATATGGCTAAAAGATTTTTGTTTTTAAATGTTTCAAGTCCTTTAATACTCTCATTAATTGTAATTAATGCGGTATCATGTTCTTCGAGATGATTATAGCTTTCAGCTAAATTTATAAGTGTCAAATAGTAGTTGTTTAATTGATTTGATGCTTTAAACGCCTTCATCGATTTCCGATACAGTTTATTGGCAAATTCAAATCGAGATTGCTTAAAGTAGGTGTTTGCTAAACGCTGTTGCATAACACCCAAATCTGATTGAACCCCTGTGTCATGTCTACTTAAGATACTGATTGCTTTTGTTAAGTAATTTACAGCTTTGTCATTTTCCAATGTCATATTATAATTGGCGGCTATTTCTCCATACATCTTAGCTATTCTGGCGGAATCGTCTTCTTTCTTATAATATTCCAGAAGCTTTTCAAACTCATCAATGGAGGCTTCAAACTGCCTACTATTTCTTAGTGCTGTTCCTAAATTAGTTCTAACTTTAACAAGACGATACGGATGGTCTTTAAGTAAATCAATGGCGATATGAAAATTTTCGATTGATTTATCATTATTTCCTGTTACGTTATAATAAATTCCGTTAAGGCTATAATTTAATCCTTTAGTAGTATCGGACATTTGATCTTCTTGCGCTATCAAATCGTCAATTTTTTCTTTTGCTAAATCTGGATTTGCAAGTAAGATTCCGAAAATACTGTCTTGTTGGTCTCGAAATGCTTTTTCTGACTCGTAAGTCTGCGCATTTATAAATACAGGTAACCCTAATAGTAGAACAAAAAGTCCTAATAATTTATGTAAAGCAGTTTGTTGCAAAGTATACATTTTACAGTAATAGTTATAGTAGTGATCGAATAGTTAAATTCTACTTAAAGTTAATATTTAAATTGACTAAAAAGACTTCTTTTTTGACTTTGTTCCAATAAAATCTTTTAAATATTTCGGTTCGAAGTACGCTAAGTCTTCATAATCTGAATGTTCGAATTTTTCGTGTGCTCGTTTGATTTGACCTCTAGCGCTTGAGATAATTTCTCCATCAAATTCGATGTTTTTTTCTTTCCAAAGTTCATTTAACTTCATAGCACCATCACCGACAACAAGGAATGGAATGAAAGCATCGTAAGTTGATTCTTCGATGATATCTGCTGATAATGGTTTTATTAACTCATTATCTTTATTGTAAATTGCGCTAAACACCTCCATTCTTTTAGCGTCGATTGTGGCACATATATTAATTCCACTATGTTTTTCATGAGCTATGGCTGACAGGCTTTCAATTGAATCAACCGATATTAATGGTATGTCTAAGGCGTAGCATAATCCTTTAGCGGTGGAAACTCCAATTCTCAACCCGGTATAAGAGCCGGGACCACTAGTAACAACTATAGCCTCGAGATCATTAAAACTCCAATTGGATTGTTTCATAACTTCTTCGATGAAAAGTGTAAGGCTTTCAGAATGGGTGTAGTTTTCGCTATTTAATTCTTTTAATGATACAAGTTGTCCATTTTCTGAAGTTGCTACTGAGCATACTTTAGTAGCCGTTTCTATATGTAGGAGTTTAGACATAGATACAAAAGTAACGAAACTATTCAATCCCTTAATTTATAATTTGTCAATTATTGTTCTTTTAAGACGTGAATAAATGAAATATTTTTAATCCTTTTCGGGAACATTTGCTACTTTTGGCAATTGAAATATAAAATTGAAACATAATGTCATATTTGTTCACTTCCGAGTCCGTTTCAGAAGGACATCCAGATAAAGTTGCAGATCAGATTTCTGATGCACTAATTGATCATTTTTTAGCATTTGATCCAGACTCAAAAGTAGCTTGTGAAACAATGGTTACAACTGGATTGGTTGTGCTTGCAGGTGAAGTTAAATCTGAAACTTACCTGGATGTTCAGCAGATTGCCAGAGATGTAATTGCTCGAATCGGTTATACAAAAAGTGAATATCAATTTGATTCAAAGTCTTGTGGAATTATTTCAGCAATTCATGAACAATCGCAAGATATCAACAGAGGTGTTGATCGTGGAGCGCCTGAAGAGCAGGGGGCTGGTGACCAGGGAATGATGTTTGGTTATGCAACAAACGAAACGGAGGATTATATGCCTTTGGCTTTGGATTTATCACACCGACTTTTGATTGAGTTGGCTGAATTGCGAAGAGAAAACAATGAAATTAGTTATTTACGCCCAGATGCAAAAGCACAAGTAACAATTGAGTACAGTGACGATAATAAACCTGTTCGTATTGATGCAATTGTTTTGTCTACACAGCATGATGATTTTGATGAAGATGAAAAAGTAGTCTTGGATAAGATAAAACATGATATTAAAAATATTTTAATTCCGAGATTAACGAAGAAATTGAATAACCCTGATGTTCAGAAGTTATTTACGGACGACATTACATATCACATCAATCCAACGGGTAAATTTGTTATTGGTGGCCCACATGGAGATAGTGGTTTAACAGGACGTAAGATTATCGTTGATACGTACGGAGGAAAAGGAGCACACGGAGGTGGAGCATTTTCTGGAAAAGATCCATCAAAAGTAGATAGATCTGGAGCTTATGCTACACGTCATATTGCAAAAAATATGGTAGCTGCGGGACTTTGTGATGAGGTTTTAGTTCAGGTTTCTTATGCAATTGGTGTTGTTGAGCCTATGGGACTTTATGTAAATACATACGGTACTTCTAAAGTGGACATGACAGACGGCGAAATTGCAGAGAAAATAGCAGAGTTATTTGATATGCGTCCTGCTGCAATTGAAAAGCGGTTGAAATTGAGAAACCCTATTTACGGACCAACTGCCGCATATGGACACATGGGGAGAAAGCCTGAGACAAGAACAATCACTTTTAAAAATGCAGGTCAAAAATCTACAAAAGAAGTAGAGCTTTTTACATGGGAGAAACTTGATTTTATTGATCAAATTAAGTCGTCATTCTCTCTTTAGATAGATTAGTTCATATATTTTTTGTTTGAAGGACTCTTCCTTTTATTATCTTTAACCTAAAGAATAATTAGAAATGGAAGCCATTTACATTGATGCCATTTGGTTGGGGTTAGCTTTTTTGAGTGGTATTGTGATGAAGCAGTTAGGTTTACCTGCTTTACTCGGATTCTTGGCAACGGGTTTCTTTTTAAATTATTCTGAATTAACAGATAGCAATATAAAAGAAGTTCTAGGAACTATTTCAAGTTTAGGAATTACCTTGCTTCTTTTTACCATTGGGTTAAAAATTAAAATTAAAGCCTTAGCGAGAAAAGAGATTTGGATTACAGCCAGTGTCCACATGATTCTTACTACACTTGCTTTTTCTGGGCTAATCTTTGGTTTAAGTTTTTTTGGATTACAGTTTTTAACAGACATATCTGTTGAAACGGCAATGGTTATTGGGTTTTCCTTGAGTTTTTCAAGTACTGTATTCATTGTAAAATCTTTGGAGGAGAGGGGAGAGATTACCTCGACGCATGGTAAATTTGCTATTGGTGTTTTAATTATTCAAGACATTTTTGCCGTTATCTTCCTGACTGCTTCTAAGAATATAATGCCCAGTATTTGGGTGTTGACTTTGCCCATTTATTTATACGTTGTTCGTTTAGTGCTCTATAAGTTACTAGACAGAAGTGGACACGGTGAACTTTTGACAGTATTTGGCTTTTTTGCTCCGTTTATTGCAGGAGCTTTGGTTTTTGAAGTGTTAGACTTGAAATCAGATTTGGGTGCACTTATAATTGGTATGCTCTTGGTCAATCACCATAAGGCAGAAGAGCTGTATGATCGAATGATGAATTATAAGGATTTCTTCTTAATTGGATTCTTTATTAATATCGGTTTAGCAGAAACTCCTTCCTGGACAAGTGTGATTGTGGCAGTTGTATTACTTCTTGTCGTATTTTTCAAAGGATATTTATTCCTTAAAATATTTTCGTATTTCAATTTACGGGCAAGGACAAATTTCCTGACCTCTTTGCACTTAATGAATTATAGTGAATTTGGATTGATAGTAGGAGCTGTTGCTGTGAACAATGATATGCTGTCAGATGAATGGTTGGTTATTCTCGCCTTACTGATGTCATTTTCCTTTTTGTTATCTTCTCCTTTAGTTGTGCGATCGTATGAGATATTTGATCAATTTAAGGTGGTGCTGACAAAAATCAATAGAACCTCAAAAGAAATTGATTCTCAACCTAGAATAAAGGGCAATGTTAAATATGTTGTTGTGGGTATAGGTAGTATTGGAGGTCCTGCTTTTGAACATTTCCACAGTCAGTACCCGAAAGAAGTAATTGGAGTAGATTATAATACGGATAAAATTAACAACTTACGTGAAGAAGGATACAATGTAGTATGGGGAGATACTACGGATAGAGATTTTTGGGAGGAATCAAATTGGAACAATGTAGATGTGGTAATTTTGGCAATGAGTGATTATGCTTCTAACTTCAACACTTTGAAGCAGATTAACAAATTAAAGAAACGTCCTTTTAAAATTGCTGCTATTTGTCATTACGACGATGAAAAACACAAGTTTGAGAATTTACAAGTAGATTATATTTATGATTATAAAACTACTGTAGGAGTTGATTTTGCACAACACGCGATTGATGTTTGCCATGGGGAAGAGAAGCCAAGTGTATCTACTTAATTGTCTAGGTTGTTAAGGATTTAAATACTTCCTCTAATGTTTTTTCTTCTTGTCACCCGAATGATAATGTTCAACTTTGACTATAATTTTTTCTTTGCTCATTACATACCCAATTGTTTCAATATACCCAATTTTTTTCTTGTCCTGTTCTTCATTAATTACATAAATAAATACTTTCAAGTAAGTATAAGCACTTTTGGAAGAATCACATTTGTTAACACCGAAGTAATCTGATGACAATCTGAACCTAACCCTTTTAGAAGTGCCTGCCTTAATTCTTGTCATCGTTTTTTTAGAATAGTGATCTGATGGAATATTTATTGGTATACTATATGAACTGCTGTTTAAACTATCGCAATTAGTTATATACTTATATGCTCCCTGCCCAGTATACTTTGAATTCATAACAAATATTTCGGATGTTTTACTATTAGTAATTTTAACTTTTAGTCCTCTTTTTTTACTTTTTACAACTTCAAAATAAACGGAATCAATTTCCTCAATTTCTTTTTGAGAAAAAACGGCTGTACTTATTAAAAGACTTAGTAGAAATGTAAGTTTTAAAGTTATTAAATTTTTCATCTTTATTACACTTCCTTCTTAATAATTTATAAGTTGCTTTCCTGTAAGTTACATGATACTTCCTAATGATATAACAAACCATAATTTAAAATCGCCCCTTTACTAAGGCTCAACAGTAAACACATCACAAATTTCTCTTTGTGTTCGATCTGGAGAATTTATGGTTAAACAAACTTCCATTTTAAATTTATCTGAGTGATTTTCTTCAAATAAAAACTTATTTAATTTATCTGAAAATTGCGGACTATCACCAATGAAAATTTCATCACCTATTTTAACATACCATTTCTCCAAACTAAAAACGGCTACTGTACTAATTGATGGTGGATATTTTGCAAAAAACATTTTAGATCTAAAATTATTTAGATCTACTTTTTGACTAGAAAAATAATGTCCTATCATTATATTTGGATCGGGTAAAGGTAATGTATAAAACCAAGTTTGTGAAATTAAAAAACTACTATCGTATTTATGGTTACTCATGTGAAATTCTAGCTTTGTACTACCTACTTTACTTGAAAATACATTATATTGATAATCACCTGTACTTACTATAGAATCACAGTCATTACAAATGATTTGCACATTATTTTCTTCTCCGCAAAATCCTTGATAACCTAACTCTATTAAATTTGGAAAGTTTACAAATAAAGTATTACCATTTTTCGAAGAAACAATCACTTTTTTGTCTTGTTGTGCTAGTGTGGAGAAAGATAGAAGTTGTAACAATATGATGAGAAAAACTGACCCTAGATAAGAAGTAGTTTTATGTTTTGATATTATATTTCGTATTTTCATTTCTATCTTAAAGCAAACTATATATAGCTAATCATAATTAAGTATATCACTCGCATTAATTTGGTTTAACCCTGAATACATCACAAATTTCTCTTTGTATTTGATCAGGAGAATTAACCGTTAAACAAACCTCTATTTTAAATTTATCTGAGTGATTTTCTTCAAATAAAAACTGATTTAATTCTTCTGAAAAATTTGAACCTTTACCCTTAAATACCTTATCATTTATTTGAACCATCCAACTATCAACTGAAAATGTAGCTTCTAAATCAATGCTTGGTGGATATTTTGCAAAAAAACGCTTATGCGAATTATTTTCTAAATTTATTTGCTGAGATGAAAAGTATGATCCAAATTTCACACTTGGTGAGGGTAAAGTATCTACGTTATACCATGATTGTGAAATAAGTACATCGGTGGTGTCTTCTTCAGTATTTGCATATACCTCAAGTTTTAGACTACCAATTTTTCTCGTATATACAAAATAAGTATACTTATCACTTCCGTTAACAATAGAGTCACATTTTTCACAAATAAACGTTAATTCTTTTTCGTTACCACAAAACCCTTGAAACCCTAACTCTATTTTATTGGGTAAATTAATAAAAAAACGATTTCCATATAACGTTGCTATCACTCCACCCTTATCCTGCGCTACTAATGGAAAGGACATTAGAACAGTAACAATACAACTAAAAATTAAAGTGTAATAAGTTCTATTTTTCATCATTTTATTTTTCAGGTTGGGATAATTCGTGTTCACCATCCTTGTCTATTAGTCTTGTTCCTGCCTTACCTTGGTCTCCTATCCCTATATAATCATGATTTACAAGGTTTATCACATTTATTATAAATTGATCAATCTCTTTTTTCGTAACAACCCGATCTTTATTATTAATCTGTTGGTCGGTACCTTTGTATTTTACATTTTTAGCATAGCTAATAGGTATCTTTTCTCCAGGTTTTGCATCAACTTCTGTTTCCTCATAATATCCACCACTTCCATCATCAAGATAGACCAGTGGATGTATCACACCTAACCCATGTAAAAATTCATGTAAAGCTGTAGTTGTACCCACCCCTAGTTCGTTCACATTCCATAAACCAAGCTGTCCACCAATTAAATTCTTACTTACTGAATTCATATCTTCAATTCTTATAAAGTTATTTCTTAAGTGAGAACTTTCCTCGTTTCCTAATGGAAGATTTCCTAAAGCTTTCATGTCGGCACTTAAATTTTGAGAATTCCCATTTTCATCATATTCTATTGCATTAAATTCATTCGAATACGTCAAATCAGAAGTTAAATCAAGTTCAACGGGCAAAGTTTGACCATCATAAGTCAATTGCATGTTTTGATCATTAAATTGTTGCATCATTTCCTTCCTTACTCTTTTGTGATCAAATTTTGATAAAGCCTGATCTCCTGTGTAAAAATGAAGATTGGCTTTTATAACAAATTTAGTTGGTTTTCCATTAGCATCTTTCACTATTGTCAATTCACCTGATTTACCATCAGGATCATTGTATATAATAGGATTGTTATTGGCAAACATATAGGGGGAAGCCATTGGAAATTTAGACGCAAGTGGATCTGGCGAATACCATCTACTAATCACCGTAGGATCCAAAGTTGCTTCGCTATACAACGTATCAGTATTCAATAGTTCATAAATTGTTCCCGTATTCATATTTACAATTACCGAGCCAATGCGTTGTAAGCTGTCGTTGATGTGTACTTCGGTGTATTTTCCTTTAGACAATGTGAGTATTTTGCCTTCTTTGCCAATACGTTCAAAGGGATTAATTTCCTGTGCATTTATTGAAAATGCTACTGAGGTGAATAGTATTAAAATTATATTTTTCATCTTATCTATTATTAAATGTACGATTTATTTCTGAGTTCACATATTTATCTTTCTGTTCATTGATGGAGGATAACCACTCCAGATACATTGCTAAAGGCATTTCTCGATACCCCATTTCCAATCCTTTGACATAAAGCTGTTGCATTTGGGTGTACGTCTGTTGTGCTTTACCTATCTCGTTATTACTTTTAAAAACGTCATACTGTTTTTTCAATGTTTCTGCTTTTAGAATAAGAGCATTAATGTTTTGTGGATCATGTTTTAACACCAAATCACAACATTTTAAAACAAAGCCATCATGACTATTTTTAGTTTGTACCAAATAACCTTTTGCCAGATCATATACACATAGCGCCACACTTTCTTTTTGCCCTAAAGTGTCCATATAGATTCCGTTTCGAATAGCATCTAATGTGATATAGCCCGAAGCTTTTACCCAGGCATCTGTCGGAAACTCACCACTGGTTAACTCCGTATTGTACCATCCCCATTTTTTAGAGCGGTGTTTGATATAAATATGATTGGGAGCTAACGAAAGATAAGCTTCTGTTTGTAGTTCATCTGCCAGTATTTTATATAAATAAGGTAATGAATGACAATTTCCAGAACCATTCAAAAGTAGTTTTGTTACAAATTGATTCGACCATTCTTTTTCTCCCAGAAAATCTTCAAAGTCATATTGAAAAGGTCTATGAAAAGGTAAATCTTCTATAAAATAAATCGTATCCTTCATTAAAGTGAAAATAGCGCCATTCTTCTTTACAGCGTTACTATCAGGAAAGTTGTAATCTTTCATTGCGTTAGAACGCATCCACATATCGGCAATGTTAACTAGTGAATGGATTCGGTTATTAAATTTCTCATAACTCAAACTATCTCTAAAATAAGCTTTTTCTGTAATGAAAACCGCTCTTTTAAAATCAAGGGGTTGATTGTCGTTTAACATGTTTTCTAATTCATCAAAAGCAATGTTGTAGTAATCTAAGTAGTTTAGCTGTTTTGATTGGGGTTGGCTAGGTGTATTCCTATGTACAAATGTTTTTCTATGAACAGTATCTACGGTAGTTTTTTCGGAGACAACTATTGTATCTTTCGTATTTCTTTTCTCATTGGAACTTGCCGTTTTTGTAGTATGACATGCACTTACAGTTACGAGTAATGTAATGCTTATTCCTATTATTAATGCTATGTTAATTCCCCGCTTTTGCACTTCTTATGATTGAGGTTTTTAGTTTCTTTTTTTCCTGTTGATGTTTTTCATCATTCAGTGAGGCCAACCATGAAGCATACACTTCTTTTGGCATGTGTTTATAGCCCAACATATCAATAAAGTCGTACTGTTCCAGTAATGCGTTATACGCTTGATTCGCCTCGGGGTATTGATTAATTTCTTCAATGGGCGGGTTTCCTACTTTTTGTAAACGTCTTTTCGTTTCCATAGCCAACAGGTCCGCTTTTAAAATTTGCCCTTGAATACTTTTCGGATTCATTTGGAGTAATTGATTCGTCATTGTTACCACAAAATCATCGTAACCAAATTTATCAATATATCCCATTGCCAAATCTGCTAAAAGCGTTGAAATTAAAGCATCCTTTCCCAGTGTGTCTAAATATATTTTATTCTTGATGGCCATACTATTGATATATCCTGATTCCATCATCCAAGCTTCAGTTACTAGATAACCGTTGGTGGTTTCAAAATTTAAAAAAGTTCTCCCATCATTAAAAACCACAAAAGAATGTTCAGGCGCAAGGGAAAGCCATGCTTTTGCATTAATTTCTTCAGCAAGGATTAAATATAACAATGGCATCGAATGACATTGTCCCTTACCCGTATTAAGTAATTTGGTAATAAACATATTTGACCAATCTTCTTCACCTAAAAAATCATCAAACTCGTATTGATAAGGTTTATGCACTCGCCAAACAACGGTATCTTTAAATTCAACTATCCGTTCAGAGAAAAGCTTTTGGATCGCATAATTTTTACCTAAGTTATTATCTGTAGCAATGCGTTCTTTTTTCATCAGCATATTAAGCGCCTGTACCTTAATTGCTATTTGTCTGTTATAACGTTTATAATCTAATGTATCATCTGCGTATGCATTTTCAACAATGAACACACTTTCCTTTAACGAAAAAGAAGTTTTATTCTCTTTCATTTTCATTAGTTTATCAAATGCCTGCCGATAATGTTTTGTTATTTTAAACAAATAATCATCTCGGGTACGTACGGAAGGAAGGTTCTCATTTAATAATGCTTTGATTGCTGCTATTTGCTGTTGTTGTTTGTTTTGTTTTTGAAGTTGTGCCTGTTGAGTAATAAATTGATGTCTTAAAGCAGGGTCAGATGATGGGACCGGTGGAGGCTTAAATCCCATTCTTTGCTGCGCTTGTCTTTGCATCTGGCGTCTTAAATCATTGGCATTTCCTCCCATTGATCCATTGGGTTGCCGATTATGATTCTGACTGCCATTACTCTGTGGTGAGTGTTGTTTACTTTTTTTTGTGTTTGTATTGATAGGAGAGTGCTTAGTAAATGTTACTGAATTGGGATTGGAGATTTGTGTATATGAAAAATTATGAAATGAGATTAGGAAAAGTACAGTAATTGCAGTAGCGTATGTATAGAACGTAAGGCAGCATTGGTTTTCTTTATGTGGTAGATTCTGTTCCATTTATCTGGAATAAAGCAATTTAGAGTGTGAAGGTATAAAAAATATTAACATTTATCGATTATATTAAAATATACTCTGCTATGATAATTCCATATCTGTGAATGGTAAGTGATATGTACAAAATCAAACATATTTTCAAATTTATAGTCAATAAAGTCGTAATAAAATATGACTAAATTAATAAAATTACTTAAAACGTCATAATTAATTATGACTATTTTTCAATTGGTAAACTTCACCTTTAGAGTCATTAAAATCAGAGACGATAAAAAGTGCTTACCAAAAAAGAATTATCAGCTAAGATTGGGGATAGAATTAAACAAATTCGTAATGAGAAAAAAATATCTCAAGCTGAACTTGGTAGACTTTGTGAAAAAGATAAGCAACACATTGAACTGATTGAAAATAACAAGGTATCGCCAAATATTTACACATTATATATCATCGCTTGTGCGTTAGAAGTGACCTTAGGAGATTTGGTTAAATAACCCTCTAAAACTAAAGATTTCTCGTAATAATAGATTTAATTTTTTGATTCCCCCAAATGTTACCAGTAGGATTTAGCAACGGCTAACGTTAATCTATCGAAAACCTTCTCACCAAAGTACCTGCGATTTAGTTTATA
>NVXV01000022.1 GCA_002734085.1 Fluviicola sp.
CCGAGCTAAAGTTTTATCTAGCTTACAATTTTACCATCCCGGTTTCTAATAACATGAAATACAAAGTTGATGGCGATGACTTCAATGAAAAGAATACGATACCGATCAACGCATTCCAACACGGCCCTTCACTAAGGGTGGGGTATAAGGACTTCTTTTTATTTACACGGTATAATGTGCCAAGTTTGTTTTTAACGCCTGAATTTGAAAGTGTAGAGTTGTTTAGTTTTGGAATATCGTTGGGGGGATGAAATAAATTATAGTATCTAATTATAAAAAAATAGGCCTTTCGGTTCCTTGGATAGCTACTTTTTTGTTGATGTACCACTTCGCTTGCAACCATTGTTTTCAAACTGTATTTAGTACTAACAAAAAGCCCCGTCAAGATTGCAGCTCTTATATTGTTCCGAATTTCAAATAAAAAGCTCTGTGTAAAAACACAGAGCCTTTTATTCTTAGTGACCCCGTCAAGATTCAAACTTGAAACCTCTACAGCCGTAATGTAGTGCTCTATTCAGTTGAGCTACGGGGCCTTTTAATTTTGCTTAACTTATATTGTAAAGCGGGTGCAAAAATAATTGTTTTTTCAGTATCGACAAGGAAAAAGTGAAATTTAATGTATTTCAGCTGAAATCCCCCTTTCTAGCAGACCAGTACACATCGGTTTTAATGTGTCATAATCTCCGCGTTTTACGTCGCATTTTCCTTTGTAGTGAATAAGAGTAGTACATTGCTCAGCTTGTACAACATCATGCTCACAAATTTTAATTAGCGATTCAATCACATGATCGAATGTATTTACATCATCATTAAAAACGATTAGGTTTCGTTCATTGACTAACGTTTCAACTACTTGTTCTTGTTCTAAAGTCTCTGTTTGCATATTGATCTTCATCTCTCTCTCCAATTTAATAGTACAAAGGTAAGATATTTAAGGTTTATACTCAAATCTACCTTACGAAAACCCATTCATTGTCACTGGACAAAGCTTCGTTGTAGGAGTATCCACCTACATTATAACCTTTTAAGTCGTCTACACTTTTATATTGGTTTTTCACGATATCTCGCGCCATAGCACCTCTCGCATGTTTGGCGTACATCATTACAACTTTATATTGGTCTCCTTTCAGCTCTTTGAAAACGGGTGTAATTACTCGAGGTTTGAGTACTTTTTTGTCTACTGCTTTGAAGTATTCGTTTGATGCGAGATTGATTATGACTTCATCAGATTCAGTTTCGTTATTTAAATAATCTGAGATTTTACTCCCCCAGTAGCTGTATAAATTTTTCGTTTTTGGAGTTACGCTCCATTTGGTTCCCATTTCCAATCGATAGGGGAACATTAAATCAAAAGGTCTTAACACACCGTAAAGTCCAGATAGAATACGGACTTGTTCTTGAGCGTTTTTTAAATCTGATTGAGGAAGTGATTCAACGTCAAATCCTTTGTAAACTTCACCTGTAAAGACAGTAATTGCTGGTTTGATATTATCATTGGATTTTTCAGGCTTATACCAAGACTGATAGCGATCGTAATTTAAATCTGTCAACTGCTCTGAAAGATGCATCAGTTTTCCTAACTTCTTTTTTGAAAGTTTTGCAAGTTTGTTCGCTAAATAGTCAGCGTTTTCAACAAAAGGAGCAATGGTTACCTCAGGTGTTTTTATAGTTCTGTCAAAGTCTAAAGATTTTGCAGGAGATAATAGAATTTTCATATTTCAAAAGCTTTATACAAAGGTACAAATAATTCAAATTTTTGTTTGAAGATAATTTAAATCAAGTTTAAGTGTAATGGTTACAATTCTACACTTTTTATCTGTTTTAGATATCTATATTTTTATGAATATTTTGTACCTTTGTAGTGAATTTAAAATGAAGTAGAAATGGACCTTGTAATTATTTCAATTGTTTTATTAGCCTTGGGATTTGCAGGAATTGCAATTAAGATCTGGGCTAAGAAAGATGGTGAATTTGCTGGTACTTGTGCGAGTAATAATCCTTTACTTCAAGAAGAAGGAGCGTCATGTGGTCTATGTGGAGCAAGCCCTGAAGAGAAGTGTAAAAGCGATCAGGTTAAGGATTAATTTCTTTGAATACTTTTTCTACTGGATATGCATTAAAGGTCCCGCTTGCCTTTGCTACAAGAATATCTTTTTGATTTATAACTTTTGCTTCGGCGTAAATCAATCGATTTCCCGCAGATAATACTTGACCTTCTGCGATTAGAATATCTCCTAGAGCCACTGGTTTTAAAAAATTTATTTTCAACTCTACTGTACTAACAATTTTTTGACGTTCTGCAACTTCGGAAAGGGCAGCCACGCCCAAAGTTCCATCTATTAATCCTGCTACAACGCCACCATGAGCTGCTAAAGGAGTTGCTAAATGCTTTTCCTTAATTTCAAGTTTATATTGAACTAACCCCTGCTCTAAAATAGTTAGTTCCATTTCAAGTAGCTCGCCAAATTTGTTAGACTTTTTATAAAGTGAAAGTATCTTTTCGTCAATCATTGTTTTTTATTTTCTCTGTAAAAATAGGAGAAAATAGTAATAGGAATCTCAATTGAATAAATAGTTTATCGAATAACAAAAAAGGATTTTTATTTAGTTGCACGAACTAGATTCGTTGGTCGGGAATACTTATAATATGTATAGATCGTTTTTTACTCAATTGAACTTAGTTAGGGTTTCAGACAATTTAATTAGATTTGAAATATGATTTCAGTTTGTATTCCTGTATATAACTTTAATATCACAGCTTTGGTGAATGAGCTAGTGAAGCAATGTGAACAGATGAATATTCCAACTGAAATTATCGTTATTGATGACTGTTCTGAAGAGTTTAAAACTGATAATCAGCGCGTCTCTAAGAATGTTAAGTATATCGATCTTCCCAAAAATATTGGTAGAGCAAAAATTCGCAATCGATTTCTAGAATATGCAAATTATCAATACCTGATGTTTTTAGACTGTGATTCATTAGTTGTTCGAGAGGATTTTTTATCTAAGTATTTAGAAGTTTTGAAAAATGAACCCAACGTGATTTGTGGTGGACGAATTTATCCAGATCAATCCCCAGGAAGGAACAAAATGTTATCATGGAAGCATGGGATTTATAAAGAAAGTCTACCTGCCGAAGTTAGAAGACTTAACCCCAATAAGTCATTTATGACTAACAATTTTGTTGTAGCACGTACTTGTCTTGAAAAAATAAAGTTTGATGAACGCATCACAAAATATGGGCACGAAGACACACTTTTTGGCTATGAACTGGCGAAAAGCAATATTGAGATTACTCATATTGACAACCCTGTTTTAAATGGAGATATTGAAACCAATGAAGTATTTCTTCAGAAGACAAAATATGGAGTAATTAATTTAGTGCATATTCTTAACTTTTTAGAGTATGATAAAGACTTCATCAAAAATGTGAACCTTTTGGATTATTACTACAAAACAAAAACTCTTCGTGGAGTTCAATATTTGATTTATAAGATCTTCAAAAAGCCTATTTATTATTTCTTAGTAAAGGGCTTTGTAAGCATTAAATTCTTTGACTTTTATAAACTTGGTTTTTTTATAGAGTGTAAGGCTCAAGAAGGTAATAAGTCTTAATAGTATTTTCTGAGTTGGAATTTGAAATATAACAGTGAGTTATTTTCTTATATTTGGATAATCAATTAAAAACTTCAAAATGAAATACTTTTTAATAGGTTTAGCCTTAATTTTTACAGCACATGGATTATTTGCTCAGCAAAATGTGAAATTGACTGGGAAAATACTTAATCCAACAGGTGAGAAAGTATATTTATACAAGCCAACGGTTGTAAATAATCGATTCACACCAGAATATCATGATTCAACCACATTGTCTGCAGACGGCTCATTTGAATTAACGGCATCAGTTAGTGAAACCGATGAGGCTATATTTTTCGACGGGAATGAACAGTTCTCAATGCTGTTATCTCCAGATGATAATATGAATATGATACTCAATACAGCCTATTTTGATGAGACAATTCAGTTTTCTGGAGAAGGTAGTGAGAAGAATAATGCACTAAAAAATCTTTATTTGATTAATGAGATAAATTCAAAATCATTACAAAGCTTGATGAGTGAAGATGAAATAGATACAGTGGCCTTATTTGACCTCCAGGAGAAAAATAATACTACTTATCTAGAAATAATTGAAGATTATAAAAATGAAATCCCTAAAATCGAAACACGAGCAAAAGTTCTAGTGCAGTCTGCTGAAAGAAGTTCTAAATCGTTAAAAAAATATGTGCGACAAAAAATGGCATTTGAGGAGAGCATGAAGCCACTCCTAAATAAAAAAGCGATCGATTTTAAAGGTATAGATCTCAATGGAGAGAGGGTGTCACTTAGTGATTTCAAAGGGAAAATAACAGTTGTCGACTTCTGGGCAACTTGGTGTGGTCCATGTAAAGCTGAATTTCCTGCGTATAAAGTACTCGAAGAAAAGTATGGTGACAATGTAAACTTTGTGAGCGTTGGTGTTTATTGTAAAGAAGAGGACTGGAAGAAAATGGCCGAAGAAGAAGGGTTTAAACACAATATCTTTATTTCAAAAGAAGAACAAGATCAAATTAGTGAATATCAGGTGAAGACAATTCCAAGGTATTTGGTGCTTGATGAAAATTTTAATTTGATCGATGCTGATGCACCACGACCTTCTTCAGGTAAGCTGCAAAGTTATTGGAGGTAGGTAGTTAAAACTTGTTTTGATGATAGAACGATATTTAAGAGCTAAACATTGGCAAGTATTTATCCTCACATTTGCGCTTCTATGAAGGAGAATAATCTTCTTCTTTTTACTAATCGATTTTGTTAACTTTGATATTGAACAATCATACATTTTAAATGAAAAACTTATTCAAACGAAAAAAAGATTATAAAGGTAACGGGGAGAATAAAGGGCCCGCGAAATTAGCTGCTAAAAAGTTTGAATATCATCCTAAAATCATTCTGGCTTGGGCAAAAGCATTGGAAGGTAATGTAGAGTTATTGAAGTATTTGAATGAGAATGGTTACGAAGAACTTGTGATGGCTTCTCATGCGATTAAACTAAAGGATAAGGCACGCGATTGGTTGATGGAAAATGGATATCCTCATGTAATGGCGATGATAAATGCTTCTGAAGGTAATGCGCAAGCACTCAATTGGCTTCGAAATAATAATTTCATGCTTTTTTACAATATGGCAAGAGCTATTGATGACGAAAATGAAGGGTTCGAATGGATCAATAAAAATAGTACACAGGATATTTTCCTTCTTACAAAATCAATAAAAAAAGTGAAGGACGATATTGAAGAAGCGCATAACGATATTCATAAGAGAAGTACGGAGTAGATAATATTGATTTTATTGTACTAGTAATTAACATGTTAAGATAAGGGGTGGGATTTTGTGGCAGTTAGATTCAGGTCTTGCTTTCTTAGTATTGGGTTACGTCTTACAATCTTAAGGTCTTAATATCTTATTGTCTATTTTTTTATTAAAAAAAATCATACATTTGTAATTAAAATATTTACCATGGTAACAATTATTGCATTTTTCGCTTTATTTTCTGGGATTATTGCTACTGTAGCACATTCTCGCAACAATTACGGAAGTATAAAATCGATTAGTTATTTTATTCTCGGAATTTCTGTACTGATATTGTCTATAGATTATTTTAAACTGGAGGACGAGTCTAATAGATTAATACCATTGTTTTTAATTTCAGTGCTGAGTATTCACTTCTTTATTGGGGAAGTGACAAAGCAGAAAACGGCAATTTTTTGGAACTTCATTCCAATTGTAGCAAGTTTAAGTATTCTTTTATTGCCAGACTTAATGGGTTACGGTTATATGGGCTTTACACTTGATTCAAGTGTAGAAGTGATGTTGTTAGCTCTATTATCCGCCGTAACACCTTTTTTAACGCATTTGGCCAAATTGGGTATTGGAAATTTAATCATCAGATTTGGCAGTATCAAGTGGGCAGAAAATGAAGAGAATTATTTAGAGAGTTTGGTATCTTATGCTTTCATTGGTGGAGTAGCAGCTTTAGGAATGTTTTTACTAGGTAATCTTGGTTTGCTGATAGCAGGTACTTTCTATTTGTCTGCAACGTTTATTGCTAGAAATAAGCTTGGACTTAAAAACGATATTATTTCTGCCGCGAGTGGTGCGATGTTTTTAATTGTGTTCGTACCTATTTTACTAGAGATAGGAGGTTTTAAAAATTTAGATTTTACTAGAGGAGAGGTCTTGGAAGGTGCTTTTGTTGCTGGTTTCATAATAATATTTTATGATTTGTTGTTGCGTCTCGCAAGACATAATACAGGGAAATGGAAGTTTCTATTAACTTTTAAGGCATTGTTTGTTCCATTATTAGCTATTTGTCTGTTGGGACTTGCCTACACACAATTAGAGAGGCTGGGAGGAGTATTGGCTTTAGCTGCAATTGTGATGAGCATGGCAATTTTAAGCATTACCTTTGCACTTTTTAAAAACACTACTTATGTTGCATTGAAATTGACTACTATTGGTGCTGTCTTATTACTTACACCGTATGTAAAACCAGTTGAAAGAACTTCTTCTATAGATTTATCCACCCTCGGGATTGAAGAATCAAATGGTCAGGATAATGAAAAGAAAAATGAAGATAAGCCCAAACAACCCGAAACTCCAAAAGGAAAGAGTTTAGAAAAAGGAATTGGAAGTTGGGTGATCGACAGTGAAAGTTCAAAGGTCTCATTTGAATTAGGTCCAGATGGTGGTCGCACCAAAGGTGAGTTTGAAAAAGTAGAAGGAAAGTTCAATGTGAAAGAAGATATTGAAAGCTCTACTATTTCAGTCACCCTTCCCGTTGAGTCGTTAACTACATATAACTCCATGCGTGATGAGCACTTAATGGAAAGCGATTATTTTCATGAAGAAAAGTACCCTACAATGAAGTTTAAATCAATATCCTTTGACCCTCAAGGTGATGGTTACCGTGTGATAGGTGATTTTACGATGATGGATGTAACAAACGAGATTGAACTAACATTAAAATTAGTTGGGATAGGAGAAAAAGAAGGGAAACGAATAATGGTTCTCTGGGGAAAATCTCAACTGGACAGAACAAATTTCGGAATGGCACCATCTTCAAAAGAAGGAAATGTTGTTGACTTCCATTTTGAAGTTCAATTGACAGAGCGATAGTTTTCATCTAAGGTAAGAATACCTTACTTTTATCACGTGAAATTATTCTTTTCGGTACTATTCCTTTCATTTATCATGTACTCATCTGTACAGGGTCAAACCCATTTTTTTGAAAGGGACACTTCGTTTAATAAATCAAGAGTAATAGGAACAAGTACAGCCGTCGGCGCATTTTGGGTAGGAAGTATCATTGCGTTGAAAGAAGTCTGGTACAAAGATTCCTGGAGTGGAGAGTTTCATACATTTAATGACGCTAGTCAATGGATGCAAATGGATAAGGCTGGCCACGTTTTTGCCGGTAGCTTTATCACAGATAATGTATACCACACATATCGTTGGTCAGGATTGAATAAAAGTACAAGTCTGATCCTAGGAGCAACAGCTAGTTTTGGGTACTTGTCTAGTTTTGAGATTCTTGATGGATTTAGTGATGAATGGGGTTTTTCGTGGAGTGATTTAACAGCAAATAGCATTGGTGTAGGTTGGTTTACAGCACAAGAATTACTATGGGATGAGCAGCGAATAAAACTGAAATTTAGTGCTCACCTTTCTCCCTATGCAAAGTATAGACCGAATGTTCTAGGAAGTAGCTTTTCCGAACGCTTACTAAAAGACTACAACGGGCAAACCTATTGGCTCTCTATCAATCCTTCGATGTTTATGTCTTCAATAACCCGTTTTCCCAAATGGCTAAGTATTGGGCTGGGGTATAGCGTAGATGAAAAACTGAGAGGCGTTGAAAACACCTACTACTATGGAAATAGCGAGAGTCATGAAGTGTTTATCGCTCGGAGACAATACCTATTTTCGCTTGATGTTGATTTAACGAGAATTCCTGTGAAAAAACCTTGGTTAAAAACGCTATTTAAAACATTAAATCATATCAAACTGCCATTTCCTGCGGTTGAATTTTCTACAAACGGTATTGGTTTTCATAATCTTTATTTTTAGAACAACAAACAGCCAGGTTAACTTCTAAACATATTAAATCAATAATTTAAATTGAAAACAAAAAAACAGTAAATTTGATTCAAAAGAAAGTAGATAAAACTATGAAATGGATAACCTTTATAATTCTCGTGATCTTTTTCTCGCAAGTCACTACAGGACAAGGAGAATTTGAAAAAAAGAACTCAATCTACTTAGAACTAGCTGGAAGCGGTGGGTTTGGATCGATAAATTTTGAACAAATATTTTTCAAAAAAAATATCACAGAACTAAGTTGGCGAGCTGGATTAAGTTTTGCACCAATTGACAAAAATAATGGGACGGGCATTGTCTTTCCTTTAATGATTAACGCATTATTGGGTAAGAATTCTCACAAATTGGAAATGGGTTTAGGACAAGGAATCACCGTAACGACAAGAGGTAGTGCTTTTGCTTTGACAACAGCTGTTCTCGGATATCGTTTTCAACCCTCAACAAAACGCTGGTTCTGGAGAGTGAGTTATACACCACTCATTTCTTATCTTGTTGATTTCCAGATTCAACATTGGGGTGGCGTGAGTGTCGGTTATACGTTTAAAAATAAGGTGAAATGAAAAAGCTTTTTATCATAAGTTTTCTTTTGATTTTGGGATGTCAAAAGAAAAAATTTTTTGACGGTCCCAATTTCTTTCAAGATGATTTTGAATCCTATTCAACTTTGGAAGAATTGCTTCTGCCAAATGATCAACTGTGGTCATTCACTCAACTTACGAGAAATGCCAACAGTATTTCCGTAGATACTTCAAAGGCTCACTCAGGTAGTAAATCACTAAAGTTTAATGCAATAAGATCAGATGATGACGGTGCTTCAAAAACAAGTATAGCAAAGCAAAATATGGCTTTTTGGGAAGGAGAAACAGTGAGATTAAAAGCCTCGTATTTTATAGAAGATACAAAATCTCTTGAATGGCTCTTCTTAATGGATCTGGAAGAGCAAACAGCTGTTGGCGCAGGTCCTGGTATGAGATTAGCTTTGGTTAATAACAAACTAAGAGTAGAACACAAATATTATGTGGATGATATTGTTCAAACCGAAGGTGATGAGTTAGATTTCCCTAGAAATCAATGGGTAGAATTAATTTGGGAAGTTAAACTATCTCAAAAGAAAAAAGGAACTGTAAAACTTTGGCAAGATGGGCAACTAATTATTGACAGCAAGAATAATAAAACATTGCCTACTGACATCCTGTATTCTCAACAAGGAACCAAAGGAATGTACAGCAGTTGTGAAATTGGTATTACGGCAAACTCCAAAGAAAATGATCTAACCATTTGGATTGATGATATAAAGTTTGAGAAAGTGGACTAGTTATCTTTTAAACCTTTATAAATAGAGACTTTAAGAGCTATATCAACTTCTGGAAATCTCCAATCAATAGCGAAATATTCAACTGGGTAGTCAAATACTCTAGTTGAGCTTGAAGCAGGCGACCTCTGGCTTCAACTATTCCATATTGAATTTCTCTTAGCTCAAACGGAGTAACTGTTCCTGCATCATAAGCTTTTTCAGTAATTTCTGCTATTTCCTCTGCTTCGTCAGTGTTACGTTGCTCGAAATTTATTTTTTCTTCGGCAAATTCATATATACTGTAAGCTTCGTAAAGACTTTTCTCCAAGAGTAGCTCTTCTTGTTGAGCAATCAGCTCAGCACTTTCTTTATTTAATTTGGCATTTCGAACTTGAGTCACGCGCGAAAGTTGATCTAAAATACTCCACTGCGCTGTAATTCCAAAACTAGGACCAAAACTTCGGTTGGAACTTAAAAATCCGACCTCATTCACGGAGCTTCCAAAATTGTAAGTGGAATAAAAACTAATCTGTGGGTAGAATCTACTTTTCGCTTCCTTCTTTTCCAGTTCACTTATTGCAATCATTGATTTAGATTGTAGCAGAGTAGTATTTTGTTGTTTTGCCCTTTCGATTAGTTCTTCCCATGTGAAACCTTCCCTCAACTCATTTAAATCGCCATATAGCTCTAATGTATTATTTTGATCTCTTGCAAGAAGTGTATTCAGTGTGGTAGAGACTTCCGCTATTGCTCTTTTATTATTTAAAAAAGCAGAGCTATCTGCAATAAGGTCTAGTTTAGCTTGTGCGAGTTGTACTTTGGAAGCCGCTCCGTTATTGATTTGTTTTTGTACATAGTCAATTCTGGATTGTGATAATCCAATAGCATCACTATAGATGTTCTCCATCTCCTGTAATGTGTAAAGCGTATAAAATGCCACTGACGCCTCATAAATTTTCATTTCCATTTGAGCACGGAGCGACATCTGGCTATATTCTTCAAGTTTGTCGAGTTTTTTATCAGTAGCGAACATTTTAAAACCATCAAAAAAAGTCCAGTTTAATTCAACACCCATATCGAATGATCTGTTCTGGGCATTCTCTGCTTCATTCACCTGACCACTTAAAAACTCTTGCCTCGCACTGCTGATTGTAAAATTTTGATCGGCAAATGCATTGATGGTAGGAAGATATCCTGCCGCACCTGGATTATTGTTGTTAGAAGCAATAGCCGTATCGATTTTGCTGATTTGTATTCCGAAATCGTTTTCAAGGACTTCACTAATCACTTGATCAAGCGTCCATTTTTCTTGAGAAAATGACCAGGCACTTGAGAGAATTATAAAACTTAAGAAAATGTATCTCATGATTCTTTTCGTTTTTGGGTGAAGTAAATATACAAGCCTGGAATAATATATAAAGTGAGCACTAAAGAAAATGTTAAACCACCAATTATCGCAAGTCCCATCGGAATCCTACTGGTTGAAGCATCTCCAATGGCAAGAGCAATGGGTAAAGCACCAAGTATGGTTGCTAAAGAAGTCATTAAAATAGGTCTGAATCGTTCGGAGGCTGCATCGATTATGGATGACTTTAAGCTGAGTCCCGCTTTCTTTCTTTGATTGGCAAATTCGACAATCAGAATTCCGTTTTTCGTGACTAACCCAACAAGAACAATAATTCCAATTTGACTAAAGATATTCAGTGTGTGATCGAATAGCCATAGTGTGAGGACTGCTCCTGCTAGGGCAAGGGGGACTGTGAACATAATAACTAAAGGATCTGTAAAACTTTCAAATTGTGCAGAAAGAACAAGATAAACCAAAACAAGAGCAAGAAGGAATGCAAAAATCAGACTATTTCCGCTTTCCATAAATTCTTTTGAAGTTCCTGCTAAGGATGTTGTATACGACTCATCTAATACTTTTTCAGCAATTTGATCCATTACTTCGATGCCATCACCTACTGTTTTTCCTTTTGCTGGCGCTGCAGAAACTGTTGCAGCAACATATCGGTTATACCGGTATAATTGGGGTGGACTAGATTCGTCATGTACTGTAACTAAGTTGTCTAACGAAATCATTTCACCATTGTCATTTCTTACATGGATTTCTTTTAAATCTGAAGGGTCATTTCTGTAATCCTTTTTTGCTTGACCGATGACTTGATATTGTTTTCCTTCCTTGATGAAGTATCCATAACGCTGTCCGGAAAAATAGAGCTGCATTGTTTCAGCAATATCTTTAACACTTACACCAACAGACTTTGCCTTTTCTCTATTAATTTCTACTTGAAGTTCGGGTTTATTAAATTTTAAATCAACGTCAACAATGTCAAAAGCAGGATGATTTCTGGCTTCTTCCATAAATTGAGGTAAAACTGCTTCGATTTTCTCTAAACTCGAAGCCTGTAGCACATACTGAACAGGTAAGCCTGAGTTTCTTCCTCCGCCGATGGTTTGTTCTTGTACAACAAATGTTCTGGCAAAATTGAAAGATTTGAGTTGCTCTGTTAGTTCATCTGCTAATTGAAATTGGCTCTTTTCACGCTGATCTTTTGGAACTAGTGTCAAGCGGACAAATCCTTTGTTGATTGAAATAGAGCTACCAAATCCAGGAGAAGTCACTGAAAGTAGAGATTCTCTTTCTTTCATAGTATCGGTCAATGCTATTATTTCCTGTTGGAATTCATCCATTCTTTCGAAAGAAGTTCCTTCGGGCGCATTACTCATAATTCTCAAACGACCTTTGTCTTCCATAGGAGCCAACTCGGATTGTAATCGGCTACCAAAGAAAAAGATCATTCCCGCAATTATTCCCATGTAAATAAATGATTGCCATGGTTTCCGCATGAATGCAATTAAGGAACGTTTGTACATATTCGTCATCCCAGTAAAAAAGGCCTCAGATTTCTTGAACCAGGTGGTCTGTTTTTTCTTCTTTTTTAAGAGTCGAGAACTCATCATTGGTGTTAGGGTCAGCGACACAAATGATGAAATTATTACCGAACCAGCTACAACGATACCAAACTCTCTAAATAAACGACCTGTTAGGCCTTGAAGAAAAATAATGGGTAGAAATACGGCTGTCAGGGTTATTGTAGTTGCTATTACTGCGAAAATGATCTCTTTTGCCCCTTCGTGAGCTGCTTTTTTTGGATTCATGCCGCGTTCTATCTTGGTATAGATATTTTCCATCACTACTATGGCGTCATCCACAACCAAACCAGTAGCTAATACAATTCCTAAAAGCGATAAAATGTTTATTGAAAAGTCCATGATATACATCACAAAAAATGTACCTATCAATGAAATAGGGATCGTAATAACTGGAACTAAGGTCGTTCTCCAATTTCTTAAAAACAGCAAAATGACAAGCAATACAAGTAAAAAGGCGATTATAACTGTGTTTTGTACTTCATCAATCGATTTCCTGATATTCTCAGTATTATCCAGTGCAACACCCAATCGAATATCTTCAGGCAAATCGGGTTTTATTTTCTCTAAACGCTCATAAATTTGATCGACAATATCGATGTAATTAGCCCCAGGTTGAGGCTGAATAGCAATTCCAATCATTGGAACACCTCCATTTCCACGAAGTAAAGTTCTTTCATTCTCAGGCCTTAACTCTGCTGACCCAATGTCTTTTAGTCGAATGATGCTTCCTTCGTTTTCTTGAATTATTAAATCGTTGAATTCTTCCTCTTTAGTGAGTCGTCCGAATGTGCGAATAGTCAACTCAACAGTTTCTCCTTCAATTCTTCCAGATGGAAGTTCAATGTTTTGAGTGAGCAGCGCAGATCGAACATCTGTTGCAGTAATGCCGAATCCAGCCATTTTTGTGGGTTCGAGGAGTAACTTCATTGAGTACTTCTTTTCTCCCCAGAGATAAATTCTACTGATGCCTTGTATGGTTTGAAGTCGTTCTTTGAATACGTTTATACCAAGATATGTTAGTTCCAGCAGGCTTTTTGAGTCAGACTGAACCGTTAAAGAAAATATCGTTTCCGCATCCGCATCTGATTTTGCAACAACTGGAGGGTCAGCATTCTCAGGTATATTACGAATTGCACCTGAAACTTTATCTCGAATATCATTTGCAGCATTATCCAGGTCTAAATCTAAATCAAATTCTACTTTAATGCTACTTCTCCCATCACTACTTATAGAAGTCATGGTTCTAATTCCTTGCACAGAATTTATAGCTTCCTCTAGAGGTTCTGTAATCTGAGACTCAATAATATCCGCATTTGCTCCTGGGTAGTTTGTCGTTACTGTTATGATTGGTGGATCAACAGAAGGGAATTCACGAACACCGAGAGAATCAAATCCAATGAAGCCAAAAATCACAATGATAATAGACATTACCGTTGCAAGAACAGGGCGATTTATACTTAAAGAGGATAAATTCATTTAATCTCTTTTTTTGGTTTAATATTTTTGCCTTCCTGCATTCCGAGTAAACCCGTCATTACGATAGTGTCTTTGTCATTCACTTTACCAAATATTTGAACTTTATCACTTGTTCTAACACCGACATTTACTTTGACTTTTTCAGCCTTACCATTTTTGAATTTCCAAATAACCTGTCCATCGACAACAGGGACAACCGCCTGAGTTGGAACTTGAATACTGTTTTCAGCTTTACCTAAATTGTATTGAATAGAAACGAATCCTCCAGGGACAATTGAACTGTTTTTATCTAGTTTAGCACGGACATTATACATTTGAGTTTTTTGATCAATTGTAGGGTCTGCAGCATAAACAGTTGCTTTTTCTGGTGTAACCTCTAGCGAGTCTGAAGATGGTTTTATCGTTATTTCCTGTCCCATTTTAACTAATGAAGCGTATCGTTGAGCGATAGAAAAAGAAACTTTTAGTTTTTCAGTTTGTGCAAGTGATGTAATTAAATCTGATGTTGTGATATAGGCTCCTTCACTAATTTGTCTTAGACCAATCCTTCCAGAAAAAGGAGCGCGAATTGTCCCTTTGTCAATTTGAACGTTGATCAAAGCGACCTGAGCCTTGAGACCTTCTAAGCTTGATTGAGCTTTTTCGACTGCTTCTAGCGTCCCCGCTTCGTCTTCATAAAGTTGTTTTTTTCTATTGAAATCTTTTTGAGCCAATCGTAAATCAACTTCGAGTTGTTTCTTTTCTGCTTCTAGAATATCTGTGTCAATTTTTACTAAAACTTTGCCTTTCGGTACTTTTTCTCCCTCTTCAAAGTTTATGGATTTTACTCTTCCGTTTATTTCACTGTAGATTTTCACTTCTTCAAAAGGAAGTGTTCGCCCTGGAACTTGCAGTATTTGTTCTATCGATTGAGTTTTAACAACTGTGTAGTCAACAGCGGTGAAGTTTATTTCAGAATCGTTGTCCTCGACAATTTCTTCATCACTTTTACAACTAGAAATGAATAGGCTAAAAATTAATACTATTATCGAATATTTAATCATTTTAATCATTTTTAATATTGTCGTAAAAGAGTGCAATTCGGTGACCTGAGACTGTTTTCATTTTATCTGCAAGATGAATCAACTCCTCTGAAAAACCAGCTTGATTTTTATTCCCGATATTTTCAAGGAACAATTGGTCAGTGCTTTTTATCGCTTCTTCAATAATATTTATATAAGGTTTGCCTTTATTTGTGATTTCAAGCAAGTGACTTCTTCTGTCTTCGGGGTTGTCAATTCTATTAATAAAGCCAGCGCTTTCTAAATAATCAACGATTCTCACAATAACAACTTTGTCAGCATGTAATTGTTTTGAAAGATTTTGCTGGGTGATGGTTGCGTTGTTTTGTGCAATTAACCAGAAAGGGTAATAATATCTATTCAAAGGAATGTCCTCTAGCTTTGCACTGAGAATACTTATATATTGCTTTGTCAGTAATCCAAAAAGCTTACCCAGAGGAAATAGTTGTTCGTTTGTTTTACTCATAAAATCACTTACCGTGTATTAAGTTTACAAAGTTAACTAAAGAACAAGTTTGGGGTATAAATGTTTGTTAAATTTCACTTCTTTTTTCTACGCCTTCTCTTCTCAGCTCTCGATAAGGCATTTTTCCTTTTTGATTTAGAAAAAACAACCTTGAAAGGATGAATCATTTGTCCAAAGAATGTTTTAGGGATGATTTCTTGATCATCTACTCCTAAAATGGGTTGACCTTTATCTTTTGGAAGGTAGAAAAACCCAAAAATATGATCCCAAAGGGTTGTAGTTGAAGCAAAGTTTACACCATATCTATTTGGGAGCGTTTTCGCGTGATGCCAATAGTGTGTTTCAGGAGTTATTAAAATATAGTTTAACCAATTCCAATTCACTCGTATATTGCAATGAGAGAAAAAGGTAAAACCGTAACCAATCCATAGGTAAAGAGCTACAAATTCACTTACCGAGAAATTCATAAACATGAAAGGTAAAAAAAGAAGAGGTTTGAAAACAAAGTATTCTACCCAGTGAAAATGCCTTGTAGATGCAAATCCAAGTTCTTCCTGAGCGTGGTGAATTTTATGAAACTGCCAAAGAAAATCAATACGATGTAGGAGGAAATGACCAAACCACTGTAGAAAATCCAAAAGAAGAAAAATAATCAAAAACTGAAAAATAAAGGGCAACTTCTTTATATCAAAAAGTATGTAGTCAGAAACGCCAAAAAGACCTAAGAATTCTTTAAAAAGATATTCTGTAGTTGAGGCAAAAGCGAAAAATCCAAATAACAAGATGAGATAGTCGAAAAAGATCACATAGAATAAATCTAAAGTAAATCCTTTTCGGGATAAAGGCTTATACTCGAGTTTTCGGGGTAAGAATAATTCTAATAAAAAAGTCAATAGACAAATAACAGGGATAATGTAAAATGGATTGTCCCAAGCTGGGTTTTGAATTTGTTGAACAAAGTACTCCTTGTAAAAATTGAAGTTGTTTTTGAAGACTTCTGTTATGGACAGTAAATAGTACATCAGCTACATTTATTAGGTTCTACCAAGATATGATTTTTTTTTAAGATTTCCATACCCAATTAATTGTTCGTAATGAAAATTTAATCTTAATGATTGATTAATATCAAAATCACTTTTTGTAAACTATATTTGTTAAAAAAAATATGACACGATTTATTTTCTTGGCATTTATCACGATGCTTTTTGTTTTTAACTCTAATAAACTTCATGCATGGGGTATGACCGGTCACCGCGTTATTGGTGAAGTTGCCTCAAAGCACATATCAGATAAGACCGCTGAAGCATTAAAAGAATTATTAGGTCATGAAACATTGGCTGAAGTTAGTAATTGGATGGACGATATTAAATCGGATCATGCTTACGACTCTTTGAAACCTTGGCATTATACAACTATTCCTGATGGAATGACCTATGATGAAACCACGCCAAATCCGGAAGGAGATGTGATTCAAGGAATTACTTTTTTGGTAAAAGCATTAAAAAAAGGTGATCTTTCAAAAGATTTAGAACGGGATTATGTAAAATTATTAGTTCACCTCGTTGGAGATATCCACCAACCATTGCATGTTGGAAATGGTAAAGATAAAGGAGGTAACACAGTAAAAGTCGAATGGTTTTGGGAGTCTTCGAACCTTCATAGAGTTTGGGATAGCGGAATGATTGATAGTAAACAATACAGCTATACAGAACTTGCAAAAATCGTCAATCATCCTAGTGAGGAAGAAGTAGAAACATTGCAATCAACATCTGTTGTCGACTGGGCGCATGAGGCAATGACTTTTAGAGATGGTATTTATGATATTCCTGACAATGGTAAAATCAATTATGAATACCGTTATAAACATTGGGATACAATGAAGAGCCAATTGATGAAAGGAGGAGTTCGTTTGGCAGGGCTACTCAATGAAATTTATGGTTAATTGAGAAGTCCTAAGCTATACTGAACTTCTATGAAGGCATGTTGATTTTTTGCAATCATTTCAATAAATCCAATTTGAGCGTTAATGAACCGCATTTCTCTTTGATTCACTAAGAACAAGGAACTTTCTCCAGTGTCGAACTTTTGTTGTTCTCCTTCAACTAATCGTTCCACATTATTAACTGTTTGATTATAAATTTCTAATTGAGATTGAGAGGTTCTCCACGTATTAATTGAAGTATTTACACCATATTTAATTTTAGCTTGCAAATTATCTAAACCTAGTTTTTGATCTTGAATAATAAGTTTGGTTCGTTTCAGTTCACCGCGACTCTCACGAAGAAATAAAGGCATGGAAAATGTTAATCCCCACCGATAATTGTTTATCGAATAACCCTCCATAATATTGCCATTCAAAGGTTCGTTAATCGCATTGTATTTCAGGTCTACTTGAGGTTTTAATTGCTCTGCTTTCAATCTGCGCTCAACTTCTAATTGATCAATGTAAAGTTTATTTTTAACTAATTGTGGATGATTCAGAATTAATGAATCCAGGTAGTCGGTTTGTTCAATTATATTAATTTTTGACAATAATTCTTCATTTGAAGGAGGCTGAATTCTTTCCGAGATTTCTAATGGAATTTCGTTTTCATCCCAGAGATAAACATTTAATGCTTCTTTTGCGTTGTTATAATCAAGTATAGCTTCCTGATATAAAAGCTGTCTATTTTGAAGCTGTATTAGGGCTTCTAAAGTATCAATGCTAGGCGATTCACCAACGAATGCACTCCGCTTGATTCCTTCAAATCTAATTTCAGCTAAATTGACTGCTTGATCGAATACATCAACTTTTTGAGCTGAAGCATACCATTGCCAATATACTTTTGATGCTTGTAACATCAATTCGTTAATTAATATTTTTCTTTCTTCTTTTGTGAAATCAGTATATATCTTAGCTTTCTTTAGCTCAGCTCTTCTTTCATCTATAAAAAGACCACGACCAACAGCAACTGATATCCCGCCATACACAAGTCCGTTGTTTGGAGTCGATCTTTGCGGATTAATATAGTTTCCTTCACCTTGCTCAAATCCAGAGTAGAGTTCAATACCAAACCAGGTTGGTACTCTTAAGCCAGCGTCTATCAAACTATAATATTGTTCATCACTAAAGTATTTTTGATTGACATCTCCATAAGCCATAGGATCAAATCCTCCTCTAGATCGCATTAATTCAGCTTCTGCAAAATCATTTTTAAGATCAGCTTGCTTTGCTAAAGGGTGATTGTTTTTAACGATTGTCATGTAGTCACTAAATCCCAGTTTTTGAATACTGTCTTGTGCACCCACCGAAATGACTAAAAAACAACTGAAAGAAAGAAAAATAAATTTCAAATCACAGATCATATTATTTCTTGTTTTGTTTTTGTTCATCTACTTCAACAGTATTGTTTCCAGTGTAGTAATCTGGTGGGAATCCGTTAAACTGTCGCCATAACTCATACCAAATTGGCACGTCTTTTAACAAGAGCATACTATTAGCGCCGCCTCCAACACGAAGTGCTTCAGGCCATTCGTGTTCTTCTTCATCGGGAATGACTAGTACGCGGTATTGTCCTTTTTGATTGGCAAAATTATCTATAGCGAACACCTCTCCACCATAAGTCCCGTAACTTGTGTTTGGCCAACCTGAGAAAACAATGGCAGGCCACCCGTCAAATTGAATTCTAACGTGTTGCCCCTTTTTTATCAGTGGTAAATCAATCGGACGGATATACATCTCTACGGCTAATTGGTAGTCGGCAGGCATGATACTCACTATTGGATCACCTTCTTTTACAATTTCTCCTATTCCTGAAGTTGTTGCTTGCGTAATAAATCCATTTTGCGGAGCAGTAACATAATACATATCTTGACGTACAGAGTAATTCATATACTCATTTTGCAACTTGGCAACTTGACCTTGAGCATCAAACTGATTGGATTCCGCAGTAAATTTTTCGGCATTGGCTTTTGCAATTGTATTTTGATAATCACTTTTTATGCTGGAAAGTTCAATTTTAGCATTTATTAATTCGTTTCTACTGGTGAGTAACTTGTTTTCGAAAGACACTTTTTGAGCTAACGCTTGTTGATACTTTAAATCTCTATTTTCATAGTCAGTTTTCGACTTTAACCCTTGTTCATAAAGTTTTTCGATTCGTTCGAGCTGCTGTTTAGCAATATCTTGATTTATTTTGTATGCCTCGTAGTCAATGCTATCACTAATGACTTTAAGACGTGCTTGTTCCAACTTATTTTGTGCTTGTTGAAGTCTCAGTTCTAACATATTGGTGAGAGCTGATATTTGACTGTTCAATGCATTTACTTTCTCTTTATATGCTGTAACAGCACCTTCTTTAGCTGTAACCTGTTCTTGTGTCCTGTCAAGTAGACTTGGATCGAAATAATTACTTTGTATTTCAGATATTTTTAAGATTGTATCTCCTTTACTGACATAATCTCCCTCTTGAACATACCAGTCTTCAACCCTTCCTGGAATAACTGAGTTGAGCATTTGAGGACGATGCTCAGGGTTGAGTGTATTGATTTTACCTCTTGCACGAATGTTTTGTGTCCAGGGCACAAATAGAAATATGACAAATACAATTAACAAAGAGGTTAGTATTCTCGGTAGAATCTTATGTGCTAATCTTCTCTCTGCAGTTAGGAGAGCAGGATATTTAGACCTATTAATTCTATTACTTATAGTGTTTTTTGAAATGTTTAACATCTGTAATTATAATTTATCAAGTTCTTCTTTTAGTTCATTATAACTTCCTTTGGATTTTACCTTACCATCCTCCATAATGATAACTACGTCACTCTTGCGTGCGATTTCTCTGTCCTTAGAAGTAGCAATAACAGTCCAATTGTTTGATTTGTCATAAATGAAATCCATGATTTTCATTTTGTCCATAAAATTTAAGTGCTCAAGAGAATATTCAAGCAGAAGGATTTTTGGTTTATCTACTATGCTTCTAACAATTAATAGTTTTTGAACAACACTTTTGGGTAAGGTCTTACCATTTGGTAAAATCAATGTATCATAACCATTTGGTAATTGTTGGATGAAATCCGTTAACCCTACTTTTCCAATTGCCCATTCGATATTTTCAAATGTTGCTTTTTTCCTACCCATGGAAATGTTTTCCAGAATAGTCCCATAGAACAAATCCTCATGATTTAAGTTAGCACCAATTACATTTCTTAATGACTCGAGGTTTAGATTTCCCAACGGTAGATTATTATAAGAAATTGTTCCTCTTGGTAAATCATATAACCCGGCGATAAGATGCAGCAAAGTACTTTTTCCTGAGCCATTTTTTCCAGCGATCACAACTCTTTCATTTTCTTTGATGTCTAAGGACACTCCTTTAATTGTTTCAAACTTGCTCTTTGGATATTTGAAAGTAACATCATTTAATTTTATTGATAACCCATTACCATTGGAGTTATTGTTTATATCAAGTCCATCCCCTTTTTCAAGTTCTAAATCTGTAACTTGGGCTACTTTCTCTATTGCTGTGAGTACATCGTAAACTACTTCAAGATTTCGAATGAGTTTTTCAACGGAATTAATAATCATCACAATAATTATTTCAGCTGCCACGAATTGACCGATATTCATCTCTTGTTCCATAACAAGAACACCACCAATAGCTAATAGCCCTGTAGCGACCAATATTTTAAATACAACGAGAAGGCTATATTGACTGACAAGGACTTTAAAGTGTTTTTCTCTAGCTTCCAAATATTTTTCAGCATGAACATTTGTCCGGTTTAAGCTGTGATCAGTATTTCCAGCTAATTTGAATGAAATACTAGTTCGTGCTGTTTCTTCTAGCCAGTGTGCTAAATTGTATTTGTGTTTAGACTCTTCTAAACTCGTTTCTAGGCCTTTTTTACTGGTTAATCTAAATATTAGGAAAAGAATAAGAATTAGAACAAGACTAAAAATGATGAAAAAAGGATGGTACAATGAAAGCAATAATAACCCGAGTACTACTTGAATTCCTGCAGTTGATATTGTTATTAATAACTTAGATATCCCCTTTTGAATCGTCATCACATCGAAAAATCGATTAATTAATTCGGGTGCATAAAAGTTGAACAGTTTTTCAAGTTTAATTTTTGGAATTCGATATGAAAATTCAAAAGCAGCTCGCGTGAATATGCGTTGTTGAATATTTTCTGTAATTCTCAATTGTAAAATTTGAAGAATCCCGCTAAAAGCGACTCCTAAGACAACAATCACCACCATTACTATCCAAGCAGAACTTACTCTGCCTCCTTGAATGAGGTTAATAATGGCTTGGATACCAAGAGGCAATGATAAGCCGATGAGACCAACGAAAAAAGAATAGTAGTAAACATTTCTAATTTCCTTAGCGTCAGATTTGATTAGCCTCCAGAATCTTTTTGTTATGGAAAGTTTAGTGGACATTATTTATCTTTTTTTAATGCGTTAAGAGCAAGAACAGTGTAGAATGATTCTATGTCATCCTTGTTTTTAGTTTGGTTTGTTAATCCTGGTAAGTGTTCGGCGAAAAAACGTTGAAGGTGTGCTCCCTCTATTATTGTTGACGTCAACATATTTGGGTAATCAAACTTTGGATTTATTCCTAACATTATGTCGCTTACTCTTCCAACAATATTTTTGTAAGATGAAAATACACCATGTTTGTTTTCATCATCTACGTGTTGGTTAAGATAAGATTTGGACGATTCAACTGAGATTATTCGATGCAGTTTGACTTCATTGATATGAGCGAAATTCCCATCTTCTTCAACTTTAGAGGTTAAAATTTTAATTGCAATTTTCAATTGTTGTTCTTTGTCCTCGATATTTGCAGTACGAAAAAGTAAACGTGACTCCATCCAACTCCAATACCAAACAGTTAGGTATAGTAGTATCTTAGTTTTATTTTCAAAATACCTATAGATAGAAGCTTCTGTTGAATTTATATGATTAGCTAGTTTCTTAAAAGTAAATGCCTCGAAACCAAATTCTTCAATTAAGGCAATACTACCTTGAATAATTTTCTTACCCAGTTTTGAAGATTCAGGATCTTTTAAATAGACGTGTTCATTCACTTTCAATTTTACATTCGATAGAAATCTTTCCATATTAATATATTTTACACGCAAATATAATAGTAATACTATTGTATAAATGTTAATTACTATTAAAACATTGAAATCGTATTATTGTTTACAATTCTTAAAAATAAATTTGGGGCAATTGGTGGTCGTCGATTATTCTTGACTTCTTTTGCGTATTGTAAATGTCCAGAATAACGTAGGATGAGGTTGCAAGCTAAACTCAAGAATTTCTTTATTCTGAATAACTGATCTCCATACCGTGTACGAATCATAACTGACTTTATTCAGTCCTTTGAGGGTGGGTGTTTTTTCGAAAACATTGAACTGACTTTTACTATCAGCAGAGAAAGTTATAGTGTTAGGTTCTGGAGAATTTTTGAGTCTATGAATTTTTATACTATCTAAATGGATAGCTAAGCTGTCTAATAGTTGATTTGGTATAGGTGGAGTTTCTTCAGACCACTCGTGGGCAAGAGAAAAAACTGAATCTATATTTTGAACAATATCAAAAGGCTTCGAATTCTGACTATCTTGATTCTGTTTACAACTGAGAAAAAATAATATACTAAGAAAAAATAATGTTCCCTTCTTCAACCAACGCATCGCCTTTCATTTTTAAAAATAATTGAATAAGTGCTACAACATCTTTTTCGCAATACACTTTTATTCTTTCCGTGTCATTTTCCTCAAAGTAAACTCTAGCTACGTCAGCACCAGAGATGTCATCTTTTGGTGTTGGGATTTTGAAAATATGACACAGAAGTGGGAGGGAAGTGAAATGTTTATAGTCACCAAATTTCCACAATTCTAATGTATCAAGATGGTTCACCTCCCAAGGTTTTTTACCTGCTATATCTAACGCGTGGGGAAGTTTTAACCCATGGATAAGCATTCTCCTGGCAATGTATGGAAAATCAAACTCTTTTCCGTTGTGACCACAAAGCAAATGATAAGGTGAATTATAATGTTCATTCAATAAGTCAGAAAACTGCTTTAGTAAAGTTTCTTCATCATCATGATAAAATGATTTCATTCGTATTTCTTTCCCTGTGGCTGTAGACCGAACAAACCCACAAGAGATACAAACGATTTTGCCAAACTCAGCTAGGATTCCAGCACGTTCATTATAAATTTCGCTAACTTCTTTTCCATCTTTTTGTTGAAATCTAGTTTTATGGCTAAATAAATTAGCTGTGGTTTCGTCGAGATCTTCAAAATTATAGGTCTGTGGAACAGTCTCAATATCTAAAAATAAGATTTTTTCAAGTTGAATTTTTTCTAACATTAGCGGATCATTTTTTACTAAGATAAAATTAATTAGAATTTTTGCACCTCTCTTTTTGAAAAAATATTTATCTTAAATAATAAACTTGATTATTAACCTAAATTTATATTTATATGACCACCAAAGAACTAGGAGATCTAGGTGAAGGATTTGCCTTACAATTTTTGCGAAAAAAAGGATTGTATGTTTTGGAAACCAATTACCGTTTTGGAAGAAATGAAGTTGATATAATTTGCAAAGACGGCAATGAAATGATTTTTGTCGAAGTAAAAACACGACAAACCGCAGAAATTGGTCCGCCTTGGAAAGCAGTAACACGATCTAAGCAAAAGCAAATAATTAAATGTGCAAATCATTACCTGATCACGAAAAACATAGACCTCGAAAGTAGGTTTGATATCGTTTCAATAGTACACAACTCTTATGGAACAAAAATAGAACATATTGATAATGCTTTTTATCCAAGAGTTTAAAGTCTAAATAGTTCAATTCATCATTTTTATTGTCGAACTAATATTTCTGATTGTCAGGATAGATTCAAAATAGGTTCTTCAATGACATAGTGACTTAGCTTGGTAATCCAATTGATTTGTTCTTCATTCATTGAATCGGGTCTAAGTGTCTTAAAATCTTAATGTCTACAATGCGATAATTCACTCTGCTTTATTTATCTTTGCGGAATAATTGAAGAGTAATATGGAAAGTAACAAAGGAAAGAACGAAGGAAGCCGTGGCAGAGGAAAAAAGAAAGTAGGCAAAGGCGTTCCACGTTCAGGAAAATACAAGCCTAGAAGCTCCGACAAACCTAAAGGTGAATCAAAAGATTACCAGGGTTTTAAAAAGAAGAAAGGAACTCCTTTGCCCAAATTCTCTGAAGACGTACGTCTCAATAAATTTTTATCCAATGCAGGAATTTGTTCTAGAAGGGAGGCGGATGTGCTAATTTCGACGGGTGTTGTTTCAGTAAACGGTGAAATCATTACTGAAATGGGTTATAAAGTGAAGCCAACTGATACTGTCAAGTACGATGGTATTTCTATTAATCCCGATACAAAACGATATGTACTGTTGAACAAACCGAAAGACTTTGTCGTGTCTATGGATGATCCATGGGGTAGAAAGACAGTGATGAACTTGATTGTTAAAGCTTGTAAAGAGCGTGTTTTTCCTGTTGGACGAATGGGAAAGGATACAACGGGTCTTCTTCTATTCACTAATGACGGTGATATGGAGCAAAAACTAACGCATCCAAAATTCAAAGCATCTAAAATATTCCATGTCACTCTTGATAAGAATATGGAGCAAGAAGATTTAGATAAACTGACTGCAGGTTTGTATGTTGATGATACTATGTTTAGTGCAAAAGACGCTAGTTTTATAAAAGGTAAAACCAATCGTGAAATAGGTATTGAAATTCAATCGAATAAGAACAATATTGTTAAATTGATGTTTGGAAAGCTCGGTTATGAGGTTGTGCATATTGATAGAGTTCAATTTGCTGGACTTACAAAGAAAGATTTACCAAGAGGAAATTATAGGCATTTGACTGAAAAAGAAGTAGCTTTCCTAAAGATGAGTTAATATGAAGTCGATTTTAAGTATCTTATTATTTGTGCTGGTTTTTGCTTCATGTATTGAGGAGGATTCTGCCAATATAGCACAAGAAGAAGGTTTTGACTATAAAGAGTATTTTTTTCCTTCAGATAGTTTAATACCTTATATCTATGTTTTTCAGGGTACCCATAATCCATTGGACGAAAAGTTTTTTAGAATTTATCGACTGCAAAATGATAGGGATACTTCTTTAATTGTTGAACGTTATAATGCGAACTTTAGAATTACTGAAGGGTTTACTCATAATCTAAAAGATAGCTTAAAACTTACCGACTATATGATCGTGGATGGAGATGGTATTAAAAGAAAAGCAAATCTGTTATCAAATAGAACATTTCCTGTAGATCTTAATGATGTTTCATACTTCGTAAGTGATTTTCCTGGACCGGCTGATTCTTTAACAATGATTTATAAGTCTAAAAGGAGCATTTCTAATTTGAACGTAAAAAAAGTTGTAATGGGAGACACAGTTGACGCTATAAAACTAATTGATAGCGTTAAAGTTCATTTGGTGAATCCATATACAAAAGCGAGTAAAACCGAAGTTGTTGTTACAAATCGATATTACGCCAAAGGTTATGGACTTGTAGAGTGGGGTAGTGATAAATTAGATACTCATTACCGTTTGGAGAAAATTTTATCAAATGATTGGTGGGCTGAATTCGCCCAAGGACCACAGGTTAAGATGTGATTTATTCTTAGGCATAAAATTTGCTTGAATAAGATGAATAATTTAATAAAATGAGCTATTTAATCACGTATATTTTGTCATTAGCATTTGCGCTGTCTTCGTTACTTTCTATTCCCTTTAATGATTTAGAGTCAGCATTTGCTAAAGGAGATGCTGAGAAAGTGATCTCTTATGGAAAAACTAAAATACTTATTTCTATTGATAGTAAGGAAGGTGTTTACAGTAAGTCCCAAGGAACACAGGTTCTCAAGAGCTTTTTTAAGGATAATCCACCAAAATCTTTTTCATTTGATTTTAAAGGAAAAGAAAATGGGTCTAACTCTTTCGCAGTTGGAGTGTACAAATCAGTAGCAAAAAAATTCAGAATAAGCCTGAAGTTCCAAAAAGAGGGGGAGGATTATCTTATCGAATCTATTACGATAGGGAAGCAGTAATATGACGGTTAAATTAATTTATATCGGAAAGACAGGTAAGTCTTTTTTAGTAGAAGGAGAGAAAGAGTATACCAAGCGTTTGAAACGTTATCTGAAATTTGAAACGATTGAACTTCCGGATATAAAGAATTCCAAAAAGATGTCCTTCCAAGAGGTTAAAAGTAAGGAAGGGATTCAAATTTTATCTAAGATTAATGATGATGAACGAGTTTTTCTCCTCGATGAAAAAGGGAAAGACTTTGATTCAGTTAGTTTCTCGAAATTTATTCAAAAACAGTTTAATATTGGGGGGCAGGGAATTGTGTTTGTCGTTGGAGGCCCTTATGGTTTTTCTGAGGAAGTTTACAAAAGAGCGACAGGTAAAATTGCATTAAGTAAATTGACCTTTTCTCATCAGATGATACGAATGTTTTTTGTGGAACAGCTTTATCGTGCGATGACTATTATTAAAGGAGAACCTTATCACCACCAATAGTTTGTTTTAGACTTGTATATTAGTACTTCGTATAAATGATACTATCAATAATTATCTGCCACTCACCAGATGAATTAATGACTGGTTCTTGATCAACTCTATAGATTATTTGAACTGAATTCCCAACTTGAAGCCCATTACTTGCTTTATTAAACTTTGCTTTACCAGATTGGAAATATAAACAATTAGTAAATTCATTATCTTTTTCGCACGCAAGTCCAAAAGCACTATTTTTACCGTCAATTTTTAGATAATTTCTAATAGAATCTCCAGCCGAGGGAGAAAAATAAACATTCGATTTCCAGTCGCCTTTAAAATCTTCATTGTACTTTTCTAAGTCCTGCACATTGCATGAAGAAAAGAAGATCGTAGCAAACAATAAAAGGATAGAATATTTAAAAATCAATAGATATGTTTTAATTTCTTACAACCAACTTACGTGTGAGCTGATTCCCAGATTGGTCTGATATTTTCACGAAATAAGTTCCAGATTTCAAATCAGATATTGCAATTTTAGTCGTTGCTTTATTTGATTCCATAGATTTAACCTCCTTACCTAAAACGTTCAAAATTGAAATGGTTTTATGGAATTCATAACCCGTTTCTACTTCAACGTAATCCGAGGCTGGATTCGGGTGAATTTTCAAGAGGTCAGTTTGGTCTATTTTATCTAAAGAGGCCGGTCCGCAACTTCCAATATTTCCGTAGTTGAAAACAACTTCCGTACATTCATTGAAGTTAGAACCTTCGATGTGGTCTTCAAATATTGCAGAAGGATCATGCCATACATCGTTTGTTATTGCCCAGTTTCCAGATTCACTGTAATTAGCGTCAATTGATGAAAAACGTTTCATATATAATTTAGCAACATGTGATCTCTGAGAAATAACTTTAGCACCGTCCTCTAGATAATAAACAACTTCTACACTTTGACTACCTTCATAAGTTAAAGTAACGCCAGGGCATAATAAATAATGCTGGCCTGCTCCAATATCTGTAGCTATAGTCGAGTCTTGTGTGACTCTAACAGTCATCGGATCTAAAGTGATCGTGCATTGTGCAGATATTGATAGAGCAGAGAAAATAAAAAGAGTGGTAGAAAGTAGTGTTTTAATCATATAAATTAGTTTAATGTAGATATTATCCCCAAATATACTAAAAAAAACAAAAAAAGCTGTCCCGAATATTCGAGACAGCTTTTTGTTAAATATTTAAAAACGTTGAATTAAGCTTCAGCTTTTTCCTCAAAAGGAACTATTGAAACAAAAGAACGATTGTTTTTCTTTTTTCTAAACTCTACTACACCATCAGTAAGCGCGAAAAGTGTATGGTCTTTACCAATTCCAACATTTAATCCTGGATGGTGTTGAGTTCCTCTTTGACGAACGATGATGTTACCTGCAATAGCAGCTTGTCCACCAAAAATCTTAACACCAAGACGTTTACTTTCTGACTCACGACCGTTTTTCGAACTTCCGACTCCTTTCTTATGTGCCATCTTATTTAATTTTTTTAATACTGTTTAAAACAATATTATGATTAACCTTTAATTCCTGTAATAGTCAACTCAGTAAAAAACTGACGATGTCCATTCTTTTTAGCGTAACCTTTTCTTCTTTTTTTCTTGAAGATGATTACTTTATCTCCTTTCAGGTGACGTTCTACCTTAGCAGAAACTTTTGCACCATCTATAGCTGGGGCGCCAACGTTGACTTTACCTTTATCATCCGTTAAAAGAACACGATCGAAGTCAACTTTGTCTCCTTCTTTAGCATCTAAACGGTGAACAAATACACGCTGATCTTTTTCAACTTTGAATTGTTGCCCTGCTATCTCTACAATTGCGTACATAGCTTATTTTATTTAATTAATTTCAAAAATCGGACTGCAAATGTAATAAATTATTTCTTAGAAAGGAAAACTATGTCTTTATTTTCTTTTTTTTTCTGCGTCTACCCCAAACATTTGCCATAAATACACCACCAAGAATAATTAACATTGAAAATACTTGCATCCAACTTATTGTTTCTCCATCGATTAAACCGATTAATACAGCTACAATTGGAATAAAGTAGGTGACTGAGCTAGCGAATAGAGCTGAACTATTGTTTATTAGGTGATTGAATACTAATACGGCGAATGCTGTACCAACTATGGATAAAATTAAAATGTAAACCAAAGCACTCGTGGAATGCTTATTAGCTATTATAGTTTCAGATGTGTCGAATGCAAAAAATAAAATTAAAGCGGGTAAGAATGATATGGTAAAAGCGACCGATGTCATTTTAATCGGCTTAATATGAGAAAGGTTGAATCGAATTGTGTTTACAGCAGTAGCATAGAAAATTGTCGCAAGAACCACTGCAAAAACGTGAAATATTGAACCAGAAGTATCAACGACATTCACTCCGTTTACTAAGCCTATTATTCCTACCGTTCCAATTAGAACGCCAATAATCTGTAATCGGATGAGAGGTTGTTTAAAAAATATCGAGCCTATAATTAAAGTGAATATTGGAGTACAGCTGTTTAGCATACCAGCATATCCGGAAGAAATCCCTGTTTCTGCATAGGTAAAGAGAAAGGCAGGAAGAAAGTTACCTAAAAACGCAACCGCGATTAAACTGATAAGGATTTTTCCGCTTTTAATGATTTTCAAATTCCTTAATCCAAATGGTAGTAGAACGGTAGCTGCAAATAACATTCTCATTGATGCTACCTGATTATTTGAGAATATTTGATCTCCCGTAATTTTGTCAAACATTCCTCGTTTCATCAGTAAAAATGAACTACCCCAAATTAGCGCAAGAAATAAAAGTATCCCCCAGTTTTTTAACTCTCTACTCATGCGGCAAAGGTACTTTTTACTTGAAATAAATGTAAAATAGACCTTTAATTTTTTTTACTATAAGTAAATTATGTAAATTTGAGTCAAAATATAAGAAAATGAAGAATATCATTTTGTTCTCTTTGTTGTTGTCGTTTGTGTTTTTTGCTTGTTCAGATAATGAAGAGGATAGTAATTCTGCTAATGCCGTAGCAGAATTTGAGATTGATGGAATGGTTTGTGAAATGGGGTGTGGTACATCATTAAAAAAAGGTCTTTTTGAAACGGGTTTTGTTTCTGAAGTAAAAGTTGATTATGCCGATGAAAATTCCTCTAATTCAATAAAAATCTATTTTAATAAAGACAATATATCCACTACTAAAATGGAGGAAATTATTGAGTTAATTAATGATAAGCAGTTTAAAGCAAACTTGATTAGTACAAAAGATTTATCTTCCTCTGATCAACAAAAATACAAAGAAAGAAAATCGAACTCTACTGCAGCATCTCCTAGTGTAGAAGCTTCAACCAAGTCCTTTTCTTTTCCAAATATTACAAAGCTATTGAATAACCTTATCTACTAAGAGAGCTATTGTTGTTTTATTTAGTTTAAAAAGTCTCTTTTTATAGAAAATACTTGTGTTTTACTGAGCATTTTGTTAGTTTCATTCCATGCAAGTATTTAATCCATATAGTCAAGAAGTCTTAGGTGAAATTGAGTTAAAATCTGAAGAGGAGATAAATCAAATAATCCGAGATTCGGTCAGCGCTAAACAAGAGATGGGTGATTTGTCTGCTGGCGAGAAGTCAGAAATACTTTTGCATATTATTGATGGCATCCGGAAAAAATATAATGAGTTTATTATAACCATTGCAGAAGAAAGCGGTAAGCCATATAGATATTCAAAAGCAGAAGTTGATCGAGCAATCCAAACTTTTACAATCGCCGCAGAAGAATGTAAACGAATTCCACACGAGTTAATAGATTTAGACGCTACTCAAAAAGGAAAAGGTCTAAAAGGCGAGGTGATTTACGTTCCAAAAGGTATAGTCTTTGGAATATCTCCTTTTAATTTCCCATTAAATTTGGCAGTGCATAAAATAGCGCCTGCAATCGCAACAGGTTGCCCAATAATTCTTAAACCATCTTCTAAAACGCCATTAACAATGGAATTGTTAGCTGAGATTATTAATAAGACTAATTTGCCAAGAGGAGGATTTCAATTAGTACATTGTTCACGTGAGTTAGGTAATAAATTAGTGGAGCATAAAGATATTGATTTGTTATCCTTTACTGGATCACCAGGTGTGGGATGGAATATGAAGTCTAAAGCTGGTAAAAAATCTGTAGTACTTGAACTTGGCGGTAATGCTGCCGCAATTATTTGCGATGACGCTGATATAGACTTGGCTATTGAGGAACTTATAGTGGGTGGATTTGCCTACTCTGGACAGGTTTGTATTCATACACAACGAATTTATGTGCATAGTAGTTTGAAAGATGATTTTACGACGAAATATATCGAGAAAACGAAAGCCTTGAAAATTGGAGAGCCAATTAAAGAAGATACAGAATTCGGTGTAATGATTGATGAAGACAATGCCAAACGAGTTGAAGGCTGGGTAAAAGAAGCATTAGAGAATGGTGCCGAATTACTTTTAGGTCACAAACGAGAAGGAGGTCTTTATTATCCAACCATTTTATCAAATGTAAAGCGTGGATTAAAGGTTAGAGATGAAGAGGTTTTTGGACCAGTCGTGATTATAGAGTCTTTTGATAAATTAGAATCAGCAATTGATGAAGTTAACGCTAGTCGGTGGGGCCTACAAGCATCTATATTTACAGATCGTATTTCTAATAGGGACAAAGCTTTTAGAGCACTTAATGTTGGTGGTTTGATTCATAATAAATCGACCACTTTTCGAGTGGATGATATGCCTTATGGCGGGATTAAAGACTCTGGATTTGGACGAGAGGGAGTTAAGTACGCAATGAAAGATTACTTAGAAGCAAAACTTTTAGTAAGGTAGTTAATCTGATATTAAATTGCTTTATTTGTAACGTCTGTTTTATTAAAATATGAAGTATATTCTTTTGATAATCTTGTTGGTGTCTCACCTTTTCGTGTTGAGTCAGAAATACAATTTCCGATATTACGGTGCAGATGAAGGACTCCCACAACAATCAGTTTTATCAATCTTATCTGATAGAGAAGGAATTCTTCACTTAGGTACTCAAGGCGGTTTTAGTAGGTTTGATGGTAAAAAGTTCACAAACTTAAGTCAAAAAGATGGATTGAATTCTAACCATGTCACCTCAATTTATCAAGATATTGAAGGGGATTTTTGGTTAGGACATAGATATGATGCTCCTACTTTTGTTTCGGGTGATTCTATAAAAGCGCTTACAGGTGGTTGGTCTGATTCAATTCGATCATCAACATGGGGGATAACACGCTGCTTAGACAAAATGTGGTTTGTAACAGAAAAAGAAGGACTTTTCTTTTATGATATTAATTCTGATAAAGTACTCCCATTTAAAGATGATAAGCTCAAAGACTTAACGGTAACAACTTTGTTGACAGTAGATGACAGGTTGTACATCGGTACGAATAAGGGTGTTTTTTATCGACAAGATGGCGCACTAGAAAAATTGACAAATTCAAAAATTGATAATCTCAAAATATTGTCAATAAAACCTGATAAGTCAAATAAAAGCATACTATATTTTTTAACTACAAATAAACTCATTAAGGCTGAAGTGTCTAAGAATGATCTATCTTCAATAGAAGTAGTATTTTCTCAAAATCAAACGAATCTCACAAGCTGGAAAGACTTTGTAGTTGTCGATAAGAATGAATTCTGGATTTATTCTCAAGAAGGAGCTATCCATTTAAAAGATAGCGTATCATCGACATATACTTTGAAAAATGGTTTAGGAATGAACCATGTTGAGTCAATGGAGGTTGACCGAGAAGGTAACGTTTGGTTTGGTTTGTTTGGTCAGGGATTATATCAGTTGCTGGGGGAAGACTTTTTACAGATTGATAGTAGTATTGGATTAATTGATGATAAGGTTACAGGCATAAGTGCTTTTAAAAATGAGGTGTGGGTTACTACTGAAGGAGGTGTTTCCAGAATCTTCTATCAAACTGAGAAAAGAGTGAAAATAGAGAGAATTAAGAACTATACGTCCAGAGATAAATTAATCGAAAATGAGGTTTTTGCTGTTGTAAACAATAGTCGAGGTGACTTTCTGCTATCTTCAATGAATGGAGTGGTATATTATGATAGGGGCCGAGATAAGTTTAATCAATTCAGTTCAAGTAAATATGGTTTAACAACATTTAATATCACGGTAGAGATAGATGATGATGATAATATTTGGTTGGGCAGTTTAGGGAATGGAGCTTCAAAATTCCGAATCAATGAGCAAGGTCTTCCAGCCGATGTTGAAATTTTCAATGCTAAAAACGGTTTTTTTAGTGATGAGATATGGAAAGTCTTTAACGATTCAAAAGGTCGAATTTGGTTTGGTTCAAATGATCAAGGTTTAGCAAAATATGAAAAAGGGGATTTCAAATATTTTGGAGTAGAGGAAGGATTAACGAACGAACGACCAGGTTCAATTACTGAAGATATAAACGGTAATATTTGGTTAGGTACAATTGGGGGCGGAGTATTTAAGTATGATGGTACATCATTTGTTAATTATACTTCTGATGATGGTATTCAGGCAGATAACCCCTATTTTGTTGCTGCCGATGACCTAGGTAATATTTGGATTGGTTCGAATAGAGGTGTTGATAGGCTAAATGTTGACACGGAGCAAATCGATTTTTTTGGTAAATCACAAGGATTTAAAGGAGTTGAGACAAATCAAAATGCATTTTTTAAAGATAATAATGGTACTATGTGGTTTGGTACAATCGATGGAGTCATGCAGTGCTTCCCTCAAAGAATTAAACCCTCAAAAACTCCTCCCCTTATTTTTATAGAAGGTGTTCGAATTTATTTAATGAAAAAAGAATTAACTGAAGGTGTTCTATTAGAATATAATGAAAACCATATTACATTTGATTTTAATGGGATACATTACGGATCACCTGACGATGTAGAGTTTTCATTTAAACTTGAAGGCTTTGATGACGTTTGGTCTCCAGTGACAAAGGAAAATGCAGCAACTTATTCTAATTTGCCGCCAGGGGATTATACTTTTTTTGTTAAAGCAAAAAATCGATCTGGAGTTTGGAGTGAGCCTGCTGAGTTCTCGGTTCGTATTTCGCCGCCTTTTTGGGAAACATGGTGGTTTCAAACTTTTGTTTTTGTAGCGCTAATCTGCATAGTTTTTATTGTATTTAGGTTCAGAACCAGAAAATTAAGAAAACAACGTGAATTACTTAAAAAATTAGTCAATCAACGAACGTTAGAGTTAAAAGAAGAAAAGGATAAAGTAGAACTATTTAATCTTAAGTTGAGTTCTCAAAATGAATTGTTAGCCATTAAAAATAAAGATATTACCGATAGTATTCGTTATGCTGAGCGAATTCAAAACGGAATGTTGCCTGGTGATAAAGAGATTGCTGAGATCCTGCCTCAAAGTTTTGTGTTGTACCTTCCAAGAGATATAGTAAGTGGTGATTTTTACTGGTGTACCAAGAAAGATGATATTACTTGCTTTGCTGCTATAGATTGTACGGGACATGGCGTTCCTGGGGCTTTTATGTCACTTATCGGGAATGATCTGTTGAACCAAGTAGCAAATAACCCTGAGTTGGATAATACCGGAAAGCTCTTAGCCACAATGCATGTTAAATTGAAAAAGTACTTCTTGAGAGAAGGTGGTACTAATGTTAATGATGGTATGGATATGGCAATTTGTGCAATTAAACCCAGTAATATTTTAGAGTTTTCAGGAGCGAAAAGACCCTTGTATCTTGTTCGAGATAATGAGGTGCACATCTTTAAAGGTGATCGTTATTCGATCGGGGAATCTTTTGAGGAAGATGTAGCGTTTACAACGAATGAAATTAGTTTGGTAAAAGGAGATATGATATACATTTTTAGTGATGGTTATCAAGATCAATTTGGTGGTGGAAATGGAAAGAAATTTATGGTTAAACAACTACGAAATTTACTTATTGAGATTTCTGATAAACCATTAGAAAAACAAAAACAAATTCTTCTTGATACTTTTAATAACTGGAAAGGGACGCACGAACAAGTTGATGATATTCTTATTTGGGGAGTTCGGATCTGAAAAAATAAATAAAATTATTCATTCTCCTCCAAAGTGAATATATCCTCAACATTAACATTTACCAATTTTGCAATTTTTAAAGCAACCAATAGTGAGGGGTTGTACTTGTCTTTTTCGATAGCATTGATTGTTTGTCGACTTACTCCCACTTTTTGAGCTAAGTCCTCTTGGGTAAGATCATGAATTGCGCGATGTACTTTTAAACTATTCTTCATTGAGAGACTTTTTTAGCTGAAATAACTTAAATTCGAAACGAACTATGTAAATTATTAAGATAGTGAATACATTTAAGACTAGTATGTTTAGATAGAAGAGCCCAAAAGTAAAAAGTGTTAGTAAAATAAATAAGAAAAAGTGCGCGTAAGTTGCCCATAAAAGTGATTCAAGCCTTATTTTTTGAATTAATTCATCTTCCGATTCTCTTTTTGAAAAACCAAAAAAGAGTAAGCCTAAAAGTAAAAGAACACTTATGACTTCATACCTGAAATCATCCTCTAATATGCTGAAAAATGTATTTTGTTCTCTCGTTTGATCGAATGGAATGCCTGAGTCATATAATGCAAGAACACTTATGTTCTGCAAAAATGAAAGGCCTCCAAACATAAGATCAACTGTCCATAGTAAGAGAGCTAAAACTACCAGTACTAACCCTATTTTACGATAACTTTTTGGGAATAATGTTGTTGCTTTCATATTAATTTTTTTACTAAAGTAATAAATTTTATTCAAAAAGTAAAAAATATTTTACAAAAAGTAAATGATAACATGCTTAATTCTTTACTTTTCAGAATATTTTCATTCTAAAAATATATTAACTTTGCGCCCATGGATAAAAAAGAAGACAAACTCAAAGAAGTAATTTCACACGCAAAGGAATACGGATATGTATTCCCATCTTCAGAAATATATGATGGTTTAACAGCTACTTATGACTACGGTCAGCTTGGTGCTGAACTAAAAAATAACATCAAAAATTATTGGTGGACTGCAATGGTGCAGATGAATGAAGAGATTGTCGGATTAGATGCTGCGATTTTTATGCACCCAAAAACATGGCAAGCTTCAGGTCATACTGAAGCCTTCAATGATCCAATGATCGACAACAAAGATTCAAAAAAGCGCTATCGAGCAGATGTTCTTGTTGAAGAACATATTGAAAAATATCGCGATAAAATCAAGAAAGATGTTGCTAAAGGAAAAAAACGATTTGGAGACGATTTTGATGAGGTTCAATTTTTAGCGACAAACCCAAATGTTAAGCGGAGTCAAGATAAAATTGATGCACTAGAAGCACAATTGACTGAAATCCTTGAAAGTGATGATCTTTCAGCACTCAAAGGAATGATTGAAGAATTAGGGATAGCATGTCCTGTTGCTGGATCTAAGAACTGGACAGATGTTCGTCAGTTTAATTTAATGTTTTCTACTGAATTAGGCTCTGTCGCTGGTGATGCAGCTAAAATCTATTTACGTCCTGAAACAGCACAAGGTATTTTTGTAAACTTTGGGAATGTTCAAAAAACGAGTCGCTTAAAGGTGCCTTTTGGAATTGCTCAAATCGGGAAAGCGTTTAGAAATGAGATAGTGGCGCGTCAGTTCATTTTTCGTATGCGTGAGTTTGAACAAATGGAAATGCAATATTTTGTACGTCCAGGTGAAGAGCTTAAATGGTATGAATACTGGAAGGAAAAAAGAAATAAATGGCACAAAGCACTTGGATTAGGAGAGGAGTTCTACCGAGACCACAATCACATTAAGTTAGCACATTATGCAAATGCCGCTTCTGATATTGAGTTCGATTTCCCTATGGGTTTCAAAGAGCTTGAAGGAATTCATTCTAGAACAGATTTTGATTTAAAGAAGCACGAAGAATTCTCAGGTAAGAAACTGCAGTTTTTTGATCCAGAGTTGAATAAAAATTATGTCCCATACGTAATTGAAACTTCAGTAGGACTAGACAGAATGTTTTTAGCCGTGTTTAGTGCTGCACTAAAAAATGAAACACTAGAAGATGGTTCAGAACGTGTTGTTTTGTCGATCCCACCAGCATTGGCGCCATACAAGGTTGCCGTAATGCCTTTAACCAAGAAGGATGGGCTTCCCGACAAAGCAAGAGAGATTATTGATGAATTGAAGTTTGATTTTAATTGTCAATATGATGAGAAAGATTCGATTGGTAAACGCTACCGTCGCCAAGATGCGATAGGCACTCCTTATCATGTAACAGTGGATCATCAAACATTAGAAGACAACACAGTTACAATCCGTGATCGTGACACGATGGAGCAGGTCAGAGTTGCTATTACAGATTTACATGGTATTATAGATGAGAAGGTGAGTATGAAAAAGTTATTGAAAATGGGTTAATATATTTTTTTAGGTAGGGACGTATTGCAATACGTCCCTACCTAAAAATTATCAGACAATTACCCTAGGAATAGCCTTATCAATTCTTGTAAGTAATTCATAGTTAAGAGTGTCACTCAGATTTCCAAAGTGCTTAACATTTATGGATTTATCGCCATGTCTTCCAATTATAATCACTTCGTCGTTAATTGAAACGTCGACATTGGAGGCATCAATTAAAAACATATTCATATTTACTATACCGACTACACTGAGACGAACTCCATTTACGATTACTCGGCCTGTATTACTAAGACTTCTATTAAACCCGTAGCCATAGCCAACTGGGACAGATGCAATCTTCATATCGGTTTCGGCTAAGTATGAATTTCCATAACCAATGAACTCTCCCGACTCAACAAATGAAATATCAGTAATCCTCGATTTCCAGCTCAAAACTCTTTTAAGTGGAGATTTTTGAGTTTTGTTTTTGATTTTGTAAGTCAGTTCCATCTCTGTACTTGGCCAAAGACCATACGTTAAGATTCCGATCCTTACGAGGTCGTGATTAAACTCTGGATAGGCTAGAATTGCTGCACTGCATGAAGAGTGCACATTTTGTGGTATCAAGTTGTTGTCTCTGAATACACTTAATCCATTTAAAAATACCTCCTGTTGATCTTGAATCCTTTTATAATTAGCAGAGCTTTCAGCACCTGCGAAATGGGTACATAAACCCTGAAGTATATAATTGTCTTTTTCTTTTCTTAAATAATCTATTAATTCTTCCCAGTCTGTCTTACTATATCCATGGCGATTCATACCCGTTTCTAATTCAACGTGAATACAAACTTTTATTTTTTGTTTGATGCCTTCTTCAACGAGTTTTTTAAGTGTGTGAAAATTGTACACAAAACACTCTATTTGTTTTTCTACAACCCATGGTAAATCTTCATTAGAAATATCTCCCATAATCATTATAGTAGATTTTTTACGAGTAGCTTGATAGACTTCTCTAGCTTCAAAAGAGCTAAAGACTGAAAAATGCCTAACACCATTATTCTCTAGTTCAGGAACCATTTGTTCTATGCTATGACCATAGGCGTTTGCTTTGACAACACAAGATAGTTTCACACCTTTCCCAATCTGACTTCTGATGAAGTCTACATTGTTTGCAATTGCATTTTTATCGAGTTCTACGATTGAACTATTATTCTGTATCATTTAGAAAGTTGTTTTGCGAGTTCAGTAAATAAATCAACTGCGGTAGTTATAATTTCATCTGGAAAATCGTATCTGTTGTCATGGAGATTGAATGTTTCTTCACCAGACCCAATTCCAAACATGGCGCCATCATAATGCTGTGTTATTAGCCCAAAATCTTCTCCCCAGTCAAAAGGGGTTTCTTTTTCAATATATTTTAAATCCATTTTCTTACAACTACTTTGTATAGTATCAACAACGCCCTTATTGTTAATGTTTGCTGAAAAGGATTCGAGCCAATTGATTTTGTAATCTAATGTATGTTGAGACGCTATCTGTTCAATACTATTTTCAATTTTCTTTTTTTGAGTACTGAAATAGTCAAAGTCTGTACTTCGGATTGTATATCCAATTTGACCTTTTCCTGCAGATGTTCCATAGGCTGCTTCTCCCATTTTTATATGAATAGGAGCCACAACAAAATAGTTTGACTTATCCATATCTGGCTGATGCAATGCGCTAAAATACGTGATGATTTCTGCTATTGCATTTGATGGGTTGATGCCTTTGTCTGGTTCCCCGGCATGACTCGTTCTTCCGGTGAGTTCAATATTTATACTTTCTACAGAAGGTGTGAAAACATCTTCTTTACAGATAATTGAACTTAGCGGATATCCAGGTACATTGTGTAAAGCTAACGCATAATCGATATCAAATTGATCTAAAAATTTGGAGTCTAACACTGCTTTAGCTCCTTTGCCAGTTTCTTCAGCGGATTGAAATAGAATTAGAAATCTCCCAAATTTGGGTGTATTTTCAGCCAGGACTTTGGCTAGTCCCAACATAATTGTCATATGACCGTCATGTCCGCATTTATGTGATATGCCTTGAGAGCTTGAAGCATAATCAAAATTATTTTCTTCCTGAATAGGTAGCGCATCCAGTTCACATCGAAAGAGAATAGTTTTGCCTTTAGCGTCACCATTGATCTCGACAAGAATACTATGTTGTGAAAACCCTTGATGAATTTTTAAGTTTCTAATACTCTTAAGTTGTTTAGCTATATAGTCAGCTGTTTCAGATTCTTTACCTGAAATTTCGGGGTGCTGGTGTAAATACTTTCGAATTTTACTTAAGTCATCCATATAGTAACACATTTACCCCTATAATATAGTAAATTAATGTGTTTTGGAAGTCTGAATAATGTTCTTTTAACGGAACTTAGTGTTTAATTACTTTTGATTTTATTAACCTCACACTCTCAATTACCAGCCAAATCCATGGCGCTCCGTGCATTACTAGATCAAACCAATCCATTGCTTGCATGCCTTCAGCTCCACCTAAAACCCAACGTATTTTCCCGAAGAAATGAGGTTCTGGTGCAAATGGAGCAAGTCCCAAGGTAAGTGTAGCCAGCAATGCGAGAAAAAAACTATTGTTTTTCATGTTTTCTTTTTGATTTGAAAGGAGCAATTAGCTGTTGAAAAAAACCGGGTGCGTAGTTTTCATCTTCGTCAAAACCAAGATCTATGTCACGACCATCATAAGGAATGTAGTTTGTTTTAAAAACATAATCCCATAGGCTTAGAGATATTCCGAAATTCATTCCGTAAGGGTGCGATTCTGGTAATTTTTTTGAATGATGCCAAATGTGCATTTTTGGATTGTTTAAAATGTATTTCAATGGTCCATAATCCCAGCCGATGTTTGCGTGATTTAAATGTCCAATTGTAATCGCTATTGCATGAATAATGAAAGCTAGCTCCAAATGAAAACCGAAAATCATCGAAAGTGAAATATATTTAAAACTGTTGTAAATCAAAGTTTCTCCAAAATGATAACGTAAATGTGCTGCAAAACCCATCTCTTTAACGGAGTGATGCACCTTGTGAAATTCCCAGAGAAAGGGAACACGATGCAATAGATTGTGAATCCCCCATTGAACAAAGTCTGAAATAATAAAGTAGATCACTAATTGCGAGCCCCAGTGTAGTGTTGACAAATCAAGTAAATGTCCACCGTCATAACCTATGGGTTCTAGCAGGTCAGTTAACATTCGAATCGTAACGGTCGATAAGGCAATATAGAGAAGTAAGTTAAAAATAAAAAAGTTGAAAAACATATAAAAAGTATCTAGCCAAAAATCCTTACGGAAAGCCTTTTGTTTTATTCTCCAGGGAAAAACGAGTTCAAGCCCCCAAACTACTAGAGAAATAATGATTAGAAAGTAAAAGAAGTTAAACTCACCTTTACTAAATGGCGTTGCTATTGTTTTCCAAAGGTATTTCGCATAGGATTGATACGCGTCAACAAATATATCGAGGTATTCGTTCATTGAGGTAACTTAATTTGATAGCAAAGATACAAGAAACTGAACTGTATAATTGTAACAGAAGTTGCATAAACAAAAAAATCGCTTGCGAACAAACACAAGCGATTTAGTAATATTATTTTAGTCTTATTAGTTTGACTTTAAGATACTAATTGATTTGTCACCAAATACATTATTACTTCCGTAAGGAGAACCTACACCATCCCATTTTTCCCATTTTTTCAATTCAATGTATTGTGGGTTACGCGCAATTTGTTCAGCTTCTAATCGAATTGCTTCAGATTTAAATTTTGCAGAAACGATTAATGCAGAATCTCCTCTTGCTTTTTCAATTTTAGCATTCGCCAAGTATTCTTGTTCAAGCTGCTTCTCTTTTGCTGTAAGGTTTCTTTGCTTTTGTGTTTCTTTTTCTTCAATTTGCTTTGCAATACTAGGAGGTAAGTTAACATCTGCTATTTCCACGTAGTTTAAGTTAAGGAAATTGCCGTCGAAATCACTTTCTAAGATTGCTTCGATTTCACCTTCAAGTGCTTCACGTTTTGAACTATATACTTGTTCGTAAGTATACCTGCCAATTACATCTTTAATTGCACCTCTGGCTTTATCATCAATAAATATTGTGTAATTCTCACGATGTTTTACGTGGATCTTTGCAACATTATTTGCTTCTATATTGTAATTCACAGAGACAACTAACGTTACATCTGTACCGTTAATATCCATCACCTGTTGATTGTACTGCTTTGATTTGTTTACTATTTCATAAGTAATCATGCTGTTCCACGGGAGAATAAAATAAGTCCCCTCTTGATAAATATCATTCTCATCAATACTTGGGCTGTTATAAGGTCTAAATACAAAACCTTGCTCACCAGGCTTTACATCTACCCACGACGTTAAAAATATAAATAAACCAATCAGAATTACTGCTCCGATTGCAACATACCTTACCATTTGTTTAGTTTCCATATCTGTCTTTTTTACCTTTTTTGACGATGTAATCGACTGTTAAATATATAATTGAAATAAGTGCTATCAAAACAAGCACCTTTATGAATGGAGGTGTTTTAAGTAAATAACGTACAGAGACATATATAGATCCACCTACAATTATGGCGCCTATAATAATTCTGAATATCTGCCTTTGTTTTGTATTCATTTTCACCTCAATTATTTAGGGCAAATGTAGTGAATTTAATATAGGTCACACTAGATAAACATCCTTTTCTCAAGAAAACAAGCCACCATTCAAGTTAATTGTTTGACCATTGATATAGTGTGCTTCATTTTGCATTAAAAACTCAATAGTTTTACAAATTACTTTGGGCTGACCTAACTCTTTTGCAGGAATCGTGTCTATTATTTGATCTTTTAATTCAGTTGGGATGTCACGAATCATCCCTTTGTCAAAATAACCTAAAGCAAGAGCATTCGTAGTAATATTAAAAGGGATAAGTTCTTTACTAAGTGTTTTAGTTAGTCCAATAATACCTGCTTTCGACGCTGCATAAGCAGAAGTTCCAATCACACCAGTTTGAGCAACAACAGAAGTTATATTAATAATTCTTCCCCAATTGTTTTTTCGCATTAAAGGAATAGTATGTTGGGTAAGTTTAAATGGAGCAGTTAGATTTAAAGCTATGGTTTCATCCCAATCTTCGGTATTTGTTTTCCATGAAATACTACTTTTTGAAATACCTGCATTGTTAATCAAAACATCAATATGACCAACAGAATTAGTTATTTCATCAAACATCATCTTGATTTCTGCTGTGTCAGTTAAGTCTGCTTTAACATGAGTTACAAGGTTGTTTTCTTCCAAATTAATTGGATTTTCATTACGATGAAGGATTAGTTGATGACCCAATTGTAAGAAATGCTTTGCTATAGCTTCTCCAAGTCCTCCAGATGCACCTGTTATGAATATTATTTTTTTGTCCATTTTCTTAACTGTTGTAATGTTTTAAACCATAAGGGACCGTTTTCCCAGGAGTATTTAAAGTATACTTCATCTGATCCAGAAAATCTTGTATTGAAAAATCGTACCCCTTCAATTCTAGAACCACCAAAATCAAAGCTATAATTTTTTTCGAAAGTCGATGTGATTAATTTATTCATTGCTGCATACATTGCTCCTTGATTCATTGCCTCATCAGAACATGCGCCTTTGAGATATAATATGGTTTGTTCGCTTTGTATTGCTATAAGACCACCTTCAAGAGAATGCCCATTCATAATGCCGAGAGTAATTAAACTGCCATCCAATTCGGCTTGTTTAACAAGATTATAAATGGATTTACTCTCATCAGTATTATAAAATTCTAGTTTGTCACTTAAAAGTGATACGATAAGTTTTGTTAAGTCTTCCCCATCCACGTTGTTTTTTAATCGAAGCGTGGATTTTTCAAATTTCTTAATGTTTCTTTTTGGGTTGTCCTTAAGTTTAAAATTTCTTTTAGTTAACACCTGATAGACAAGTGCCTCCTTGTCTTCAATATTAAGATAATCATCATCTAAATGATAAGTTCCACGGGGAAATCTCGATAATAGTTCTGATTGAAAATCATTCCAATCTATTTTATCAATGTTTCCTATTGGTCCCATGGCGCGATGGAAAAACGGGGGGTAAACGCATTCTATTCCAAGCTTTTTTGTATAAGCTACGGGTATGGCATAATTAAATCCGTCATCTACAAAAGCACACCAGTTTTCAGCTGTAGCATCAATATAATAGGAAAAAGTAAAAATAGACGGAAACTTGGACTTTTGAACAAGTGTGTCCCAATCCTTTCTGTTAATTTTACTTTGATGTAACCACTTTCCCATTATGCCTCTTTCAACGTTAAAAAAGTATGTTTCTTTTTATTTTTGGCAATAAAGGTATCTAATTTCTCTAAAGAGTAGTGAGTCATGCTTTTAGGATGTCCAATAATGACCAAGTCCGTTCTTCCTTTGGAGGCAAATTTCTTAGTGATTTCATTCAACTTTTGTGCGTAATACCCTTCGCAGCTTACATGGTCCCATGTTTTCTTTTTTAATGAAGTATATTTCTTTCCAGGCTGTGAAATGAATTTGCCGTCACCAATCATTTTATGTCTGCTGGGTAGAAGTCGACCCAAGATGTACAATCTCCAAAAGAAAAGTGGATTATATTGATAACCTCCAATAGGTAGCTCTAAGAAAGAACCGTCATTGTCTTCAACACAGATATCATCTTCAAATGTATATCTTCCTTTGTTTGGCGCTTTCTTAAAATCAAAATAATAATGTTTAGATTCCATTGTTGCACCATAAAAAACTGTTGAATCTTTCTTGATCCCATTCTCCTTAAACGCTTTCTTAAATCTAGAAAAAGGCTGTAAGCACCAACCTCCTGCACGATACCCTTCAACTTTTTCTCCTAAAAGATCCTCTAAAGCTCTTTTGTATCGTACTATTATTTCTGTGGCGGTTTCATCATCAAAATCTGCAAGTTTATAGTGTCCATCGATATCTATATTCCATTGTTGCCCATTAAACTCAGCAAAATCCCAGTGCGGATGAATATGTAATTGAAGGTCGTGACCAAGATTTTGTAGTTTCTTGATTTGACAAACAATGTTATTGTAATCTTCTGAAAGAGATGTAAACTTTTTCGCTCCTTTTTCCAATTGAATGATATACCCAATATCAATAAAAAATGTATAGCGAACATTGTGCTTCTGAGCAATAGAAACTAACTTTTCTGTCGGTTCTAAGATACATTTCTCAAGGCTGCCAGTCGGCTTCCCAAAAAAAAGTTCGTAATCAAATGTGAGCAATAAATTCATTGCTGCGAAGATAGAAAAAGGAAATCAATCTTACTTGGATTGCTAAAACTAATGAATCACTAATTTTTCTGCTTCTCCAGTGATTAAATTCTGAACAATGTAAATTCCAGTACCAACAAATTGAATTTGATTTGTGTTTTCTGCGTACTTGACAACCTGCCCTGCTAAATTCACAATATTGTAATCTCCTTTAGATGATGTATGAATTATATTATTAGAATAATCATAATAGGTATTCCCAAAGTTGAAGTCAACTGCTCTAATTCCCTTGAGATAAGTTGTGCCGTCATAATCAATCGACTGTAATTTATAATAATTAACTCCTTCTATGGGAGAAAAATGAACGTCGCTATAATAATTTGTTTGTGTCGTTGTCCCAGCACCTTGCATAGTTGATAAAGGGTTGAAATTATAACCATCAGTACTATGAGAGAGAATAAAGTGACTGTTGTTTCTTTCTGATGCTGTCGACCAAGAGATTAAAGCATTGCTCTTGTCTTTTTCAACAATCATAAATAACAATTCAACAGGTAGTACAACTGGATCTAAAGTACATCCATTATTTCCTTGCTCAATCGCTGCGCCTCCATTAAAATTCCATTTTGCATAATCACCGTCTGTTCCAGAATTTAGTGTACAATCGAATTCGTAGTCTATGGTATGCGTAGAACCATCCGTTGCAGTAATGGTAGTAGTTAAGTAACGAACACCGCCTGAACATCCGCTACTATTTACGAAGTTTCCACCCGAATTCCAATTAGCGTCAGTAGTGTAGATTACATAAATCGGTCCTGATCCACAGAAGTTGGCTAAATCTAACCCGTCATTTGGACAAAACGCATCGTTAACTAGCATAAATGTAGAGTTCGGAGGGACTGTTGTGCCTGCAGCGTCAATAAATAATCCTGGACAACTAGTTACTGTATTTAATGATGATGTTGTTGCACTATTTGAAACGATAGGATTAGAGTAGGTTGTTGTTGGAGAAGGGTTTGATCCGTAAGTAACTTCAATATTGGAAGTAGTCATGTCCACTGAATAATCTCCCGTATTCCCAAAAACAACTTCATTATCTCCTTCCCCGCACGTTGTATTACAAGAATTGATAATTAAACTTGTCATGTGCGGTGGCTCTTGGAAACAAGGTCCTCCTGTAAGATTAATAGTTATGTCAACGCCATTATCTGAACCAATAGTATTGGGGTTGTCACTAATTACTCTGATTCTGTATGTCGTTCCACTAGCTGTTCCAGAAGGAATTGTAATATTTATTGTTCCAGAAGGATCGGTACCACCTAAAACAATTGAACCGATATTTGTTGGGCTTGCAAAGCTACCAGTTGCATCTGAAAGTTGAGCTGTAAAGTTGTTTCCAGCAGCAAAAGTTCCAACTGAAGTAAAATCAACTGTTCCTGTATCGTCTGTTGAGCAATCAACGTTAAAAGTGAGAGGCGAGACGTTTGAAGTCGTAATCGTATTTGGAGCACCACATGACCCAGTTAACTCTAGATTATCAAAAGCAATATCTTCGTCTCCTGAGTTTAGACTTATTTCAATGCGGATGTCAATCGTTGTACCAGTACCCGGAATGGCTTGAGTAAAGGTCGAGAAAGCATCAGTTATTTCTGTACCATCTCCAACACCATTAAAATCAGTGTCGATGAATGGAGGAGTGTTAAAACCAGTCCCGTCATTGTGAATCCAGATTAAATTCTGTTCTGCACCACCATCGATGGAGTAGAAAATATGAACATAATCAGCGTTGTCCCAATCCTCACTTGTCCCATCATCATCTTCGGCTAAATCTATATTAAACGATAGACTTGTACAGCCTGAAATACTGATATTTGACCATTCTATTGACTGAGGAGATGAACCCGCACAACCATCTATATCCTGTGCAGCAAAATAATCACCTGTGCTTCCTATGAAGTTAGCCGGAATACCAGCATCATTTGTTAACGCAAAATAATCGGCTCCACTGTTGCATTCTGCAGTTGTCGTTGTGTATGCTCCAGATCCGCTTTCGAAATCTTCTGTAAAAAATTGTGATAACACAGAGTTCGAAAAGAGAGTATACATCCCTATAAAAACAAAAGAAATAAATCTAACGAACATTTTAGCACTTTTTAAAGTAGAATGAATTAAATATTCTTCATACTAACCTTAATCTTATCTTTCAATGGTTTCAGTGAACAAATTATGTTCCGTCAAGGATATCATTGAAAGACTTTCAAAACAAATTTACATCATTTTGTTCCTTTTTACAAAAACTAAATATTATCAAAGTATTAATAAGTATTAGAATTACTTGTCAACTCTTATAACTAGCTTCTCTTATTGTTGATAACTTAATTTATTGGGAGACATTAAACCAAAACGAGTCGACCAATATTGATCGACTCGTTTTATTGAACATCTACTATATATCTCTAGTTTGAAACGACTTCATCACCAAAGAACTCATAGTTTACCAACCAGGCGGCTGCATTTTTCACATATCTACCTGTTCCAGCCGTATCCCAATTAATGTAGAGGCGAGTAAACCCACCATCCAGAATAAGTCTTTTATTGTCTTTTTCATAAACTGCTGTTACAAGATTGCCTGCAGAACCATAAATAATTGGAGTAAGGTCCTCATGATCATCTAAAGTGGCAATTGTAATTCCTTCATAGATATATTGCAAACCAGTCGTGATTAAATGATTTGGAGTTAAGCCTATTTTTTTTCCTCCTTTTTGAATGTCAACAGTCTGATTACCCATAGTATTTCCATTCATTTCTACGTCAATCAATGCTTTGGAAACAGCATTTGCATCACTATAAAACGGTTGGTTGTCACCCCAAATATAAACTCCTTTTCCGCTGTCGAAGAAAGATTTGATTACTGCAATATGCTCGTCATTTAATTTTCTTTGGCTACTAGAAATAACCCATAATTGACATGCCTTTTCTAGTGCCTTTTCTAATTCTTCTGGTGTTGGTGGGTTATTGATCCAACGATAAACGGAGAATCCTTTTTGCTCAATTGCTTCTTTTGGTAGCTTAAAGTCAAACCCTTCTCCTGTATAGAGGTGCAATACAGCAACTGTTTGGCCTTCGAAAGCACCATCAACAGCTAAATCATATTGGTTCCCATCTGGGTTTCCGTAGGTGTCTTTTGCTACTTCCTGTTCAACAACTTGAATTGTAGTTTCGCCCGTGTCGTCATCAATTACTTCAACTTTGCGTTTTTCAACAATTTTGTTTTGTCCTGCACATTCGTTGTATTGTCCGAAAGTTAATGTTGTAAAGGTTAAACTTAACCCTAAAATTAAACCGATTTTAAAATTTTTAGTTTTCATAATTATTTATTTTTTGATCTTGTACAACTATGAATTTGATCGGTTCAAAAGGACATAAAAAAAACCATCCCGAACGTTCGGGATGGTTTTTTAATTATAGTTATTAATATGAAAAATGTTAGTCACATTCTTTCGTGAGCTCCGTAGAAAATGAAATGGTCACATCAGGCCATAGTTTAGATTCAGTTTCACCATTTTCTAAATCAGTATGTAAATCTTTACAAGCAATATTTAAAGCTTCTAATTGCTTTTCTGCATTCCAGTCATTAATACTAATTTCAGTATTGAAGCTGAATTTGTTGTCCTCTAGTGTATAGTCACCAACGACTTCGTTTTCAATATTATTCATTTTGATCATCATTGTAGCCTTTCCGTTGTCACCTAGAGATACAACGTTTCCAGTGATTAATGCCGTTTCCTCTAAGCCACCAAAAAACAAAGAATCAATTTTCTTATTTCTGCTTACATCATTAGTTTCAACAGTAGATGTTGGAATTGAAAAAGATAAGCTCTCAATAATATCTTTTGGAACAGCACCTTTCTTTTTCCCATCTACTTGAAGCTGAGTGAACGTTCCGCCCACACCTGCTTTTCTTGTAAACTTGTAAGCTGTCCAATCTAATGTTGATTTTTCAGCGCTAAAAGTATAGATACAATTTTGTATTTCTTTGACTTCTAATTTTACGTCTTCGTTGTCAGCCACATCTTGTTCCCCGCAACTTGTTGCAAGAAGTCCGAATAATAGGCCTGAAAATAAAATAGTTTTCTTCATAATTAAGATTTCTTTTTGTGCTAAAATAGTGATTTTCTCTTGTAAAGACTATTTGAATTGTATTAATTTTTAGTGTTGATACCAGTTCTGTCTTTTACGTTTTACTTTGTAAAGATAATTCAGGTAGAATCGTTTCAATTCCTTAATTTTGCACCATGTTAATAGAGGTAGATGATAAAATTATTGCATCAGATATTTTTGAAAAAAAATTTGTCTGTGATTTGTCAGCTTGTAAAGGTGCATGTTGTGTTGAAGGAGATGACGGAGCTCCTCTAAAAAAACATGAGATTGATTTACTGGAATCAGTATTGGATGATGTAAAGCCATATATGACAGAAAAAGGCTTAAAGAAGGTTGAAGAGGAAGGTGTTTTTTACATGGATCAGTTTAATGAGCCTGTTACTATGTTGGTTGAAGGAGGTGCATGTGCTTTCGCTAATTTCGATGCAGACGGAACTGCCAAGTGTGGTATCGAACAAGCAAATCGCGATGGGAAAATAGACTGGAAAAAACCTATTTCTTGCGAGTTATATCCAATTCGAGCTAAGAAGTACAACAGTTTTACTGCTTTAAATTACGAGCAAATTGATATTTGTAAACCTGCATGTGAGTGTGGTGATAAATTAGATGTTCCGGTCTATCGATTTTTAAAGGAACCACTAATCAAGGCGTATGGAGAGTCATTTTTCAAAGAGTTAGAATTAGTAGATGTAGAAATAAAAAAACAACAATCATCTGATGAGTAAGGAAAATAAAACATTTGCAACAGGTCTTATTGACTACGAACTCATAGATGCTGGAGGGAATCGGAAATTAGAGCGTTGGGGTGAAGTTATAACAATTCGTCCTGAACGACAAGCCTACTTTCAATCCGGGATGCCATTTTCTGAATGGAATGAACTGGCTCACCTAGAATTTGTATTGGACGGTAAAAAATCTGGTCACTGGATTGAGAAAAATCCTTTACCTAAAGATGGTTGGGAGATTGGTTTTGAAGATGTACGTTTTGTTTTAGAGACAACAAACTATAAGCATGTTGGATTGTTCCCGGAACAGGTGGTAAATTGGAAGGTAATCGATGAATTTGTAGCGCCCAATCACAAGGTACTTAATTTATTTGCGTATACTGGAGCAGCTTCTCTTATTTCTAGAGCTAAAGGAGCTGAAGTAGTTCATGTTGATTCTGTAAAACAGCTAATTACTTGGGCAAGGAAAAACATGGAAGCTTCATCTTTAGATGGCATTCGTTGGATTCATGAAGATGCAATGAAATTTGCGAACCGAGAGTTGAAACGTGAAAACAAATACAATTTAATTGTAATGGATCCACCGGCTTGGGGAGTAGGAGCAAAAAAGGAAAAATGGAAAATCGAAGATAAACTTCAGGAGTTAATGAATACTGTATCTCAATTACTCGAGGATGACGGAATGTTAATCATGAATACGTATTCACCAAAAGTAGAACTCCACGAAATTGAAGGGTATGCAAATGCTTTCTTCAAGAGCTTTGAATTATCCGAGTTGTGGATGGAAACCACTACTAAAAAACAAGTCTTTTATGGTCATCTTTTAAGAGCAAGGAAGTAATTAAAGCACTAACTTTTAGTAAAATATATGTTTGTCATGTGTAAAAATGATTTGCATCATTTTTTTAGTTTACTATAATTTATTATTTTGACTTTAAAGAAAATTACTATGAAAAAAATACTAGTACCAACGGATTTTTCAGAATATGCAATGAACGCGGCTAAATATGCAGCTGAAATCGCAAGAAAGTTTGAAGCACGAATTTACTTTTTACACATTGTTGATATGCCAGCTGTTGAAACAGGAATTATTCCTGGACAAACCAGAGCAGATATTGCTGAAGGTCTTTTTATTCTTAAGAAAGTAAAGAAAGACTTTAGAGAGCTTTTTGCACAAGATTTCTTAAAAGGATTAAATGTAGCCGAAGCGGTTCAATTCGATGGGGTTTATGAATCCGTCGTTGAACAAGCTAAAAAGCATGAAATAGATTTAATTGTTATGGGTACTCACGGTTCTTCAGGATATGTAAATGATTTCTTTATTGGAAGTAATACTGATAAAATCGTACGTTTATCTGAGACTCCAGTTTTAACAGTAAGAGATGAGGTGAAATCACCTTCATTTAAAAACATTGTATTTGCGAGTGATTTTGGGGAAGGAGTGGAAGCTTCTTTTGTTGGAATAGGCAAACTAATTAAGTTGTTTGATGCAAAAGTAGAGATGGTTAGAATTATCACTAGAGATGATTTCTATTATGCTGCACCGATGTTGTCTCTAATGGAAGACTTTGCGAAACGTCAAGCGATTAAGAATTATGAATGCCACGTCTTTAGTGCAGAGACTGTTCAAGACGGAATTAATGAATTTGCTCAATTTAAAAATGCAGATTTGATTACAACGATTACTCATGGAAGAAGGGGGTTGGCTAAACTAATCAATGGATCTGTCACCAGCGATTTAATGAAGAAGAGTCCATTGCCTATTCTTTCTGTTAGAGCACATAATAAGTAGGGTTTTATATTTGTCTGATTATCTTATAGATGATATATTGCTATAAAAAAAATGAGTATTTTTTTGAATTCTACTTGTTTATCAAAAATTAAATTGATTATATTTGCAGCCGCTTAAGAATGGAATATGCATAATTTAAGCGATTTGAAATAGAGAGATTATTTATAATATAATATTCCTCCTTAGCTCAGTTGGTTAGAGCATCTGACTGTTAATCAGAGGGTCCAAGGTTCGAGTCCTTGAGGGGGAGCACAAAAGCCAGAACACGAAAGTGTATCTGGCTTTTTTGTTTAACTTAGTTAGTATAAATAACTATCTATTTTATATTTTACAAAAATCGACAAGTATTATATTGATTATTAAACTGATTACTAACGTCATTTAAAGGGAGCGCAATAGTGCGTAAAATAAAAACTGGAGGCAGCATTGAATTCTATGGGAGTTAAAAGTAACTATTAATCACTATTTCTTTCTGGAGTTATGTAACGTGAACTAAAATCTTGAATTCCATTCTCATGTATTTTTCTTGTATTAGGTATAATCAACCTTTGCTTGTCTATGTCTAGAAGAAAAAGTTTGCGTACACCATTATTTCCAGTATGCCACCCGCAAACTTTTACATTATTTGACCATCAATATTAGTAATAGCCCATCCACTTGAATTGTTATCCCTAAATCCGCGTCATTAGCAGTGTTTCCTGTTATATCATCACACATATATTGGTTAACCCAAAGCAAATTACCTTCTGAATCAAACTTTTCACAATTACTTTATTACTGTTCTCATTGCATAGTCCTAGAGAACTTATATCATCACGATCAGGATCAGCAGGTCTTGGATTTAGTGGTATCACATTTCCAAAAATATTTCTGGATACTTTTCCAAAACCGGTGAATAAAAATTAATAAAAAGCTTTAGAAAAAAACAGACTTAAAATAAACTGATTCCCCCACAAAATACCAGCACGTAAATAGAATAAGTTCTGCCGGTCTAGTTTTGAAGAAAAAAGCAAGATGAATATACTAAAATT
>NVXV01000023.1 GCA_002734085.1 Fluviicola sp.
AGGTCGTTACATCTTCTCACTCAACAGAGCAAAAGAGAAGATACTGGTTGCTGTATCTGGAAAGCGGGATAAGATTTCACTTCAAGGGGTAATCGTAGARTTAAACTACAACATYAAAAACCCCACACGCGCAAAAATGAAGGTGACAGCACCACTRRTMAAACTGTCATCAAACGGTTCAYTACTGGCAAGTAGTACCATGCAACAAGTAGAAATTCCACAAGCAGTCAAAGACCAAAGTGGAAGAATAATTATMGACGCATTTAAAGAAACAGGAAAAATAACAACGAAAGTTCTTATTCCYTGGCTTTCCATTCTAAAGGTYAGYTCACAGTTATATAACCGATTAMAAAGTGGTGAGAAAGTAARCATWGAGATWGAAACGATCTCWCAGGTTTTTACACCRATCACAGACTTTCCACTCGATGACAAAACAACAATAGAAATATGAGAACTGGAAAAAGACATATCAAGTCAGGAGATGAGTACAATCATCTATTCCCWAGTGCAGAGGGTGARTTTATCACCATTCAAAAAAATGCAAGCACYTTGGATCATACMCTTCCGCTCATGAAAAAAGTTGTTGCMSAAACACTTGAYGATACGGTTGAAATWGCAAMRMTRCTYAAAGMYGACACCGAAAARCAAACGTGTCAAAACATCTGGGAGTTTTGTTTTAAYCATCTKCAATACCAAAARGATGAAGCTGGAATWGAACAAGTAAGACGCCCTGCAAGRGTCTGGAAAGACCGAAAAAACMAWGGGGTCGATTGTGATTGCATGAGYGTATTTATWGGMTCWATMCTAACCAAYCTTGGGKTACCCTTTTCATTTCGGYTGACAAARTACACCTCRCCCGAATTTGAACACGTGTACCCAATYGCCYACACAAAAAACGGAATARTAATCATAGATGCWGTAGTTCACAAATTTAATCGTGAAGTRCCGTATTCTTCAAAAAAAGACATCAAAATGGATTTACAGTATTTGAACGGTCTKGAGAATGATCTAGGATTYACCGATGAAGAGTTAGAGAATATCAATGAGTTTGAACAGCTYGATGARCTTCTCGAAAATGAATATCCCATGGATGCTCAAGAACTCTTAGGTGATGAAGATCTCGATGGACTGGAAGGACGAGCTGAAAGAAAAGCTCGAAGAAAAGCAAAAAAAGCCAAACGCAAGGCTAAACGAACAGTGCGTAAAGCAAAGCGAAAGGAAAAGATTCAAAACTTTAAAAAGCTATCGCTAAAGGAGAAACTAAAAAAAGGACTTCATGTAGTAAACAGACTTAACCCAGGAGCTGCCCTATTGCGCCTTGGAATTCTAGCCAGCATGAAACTGAATCTCATGAAAGTACCTAGTAAACTTCGGTTTGCCTATTGGACGGATGCAGAGGCAAAGCGCCAAAACATGGATATGGGTAAGTTCAACCAACTCAAACGTATTCGTGAAAAGCTAGAGAAAATATTCTTTGGTGCAGGCGGTAAAACACAAAACCTGAAAAAAGCAATTTTAGGGGGGCGTGGAAATAGAGATCGACGAGTGGTCTTAAATGGTCTTGGAGCAGTCATTTCAAATGTAACGGATGAAGATGATTTAATCACAATTGTTGGAGAAGACATTTTTGATGATGAGTTCTCAGATGTTGATTTCGGAGTTGACGGACTTGGGTCTGCTGCTGCAACAGGAACAGCAGTCGCAGCAGCAACAGGAGTCATTGGAGCTATTGCTGCACTCATAAAACAGCTTGGTGGTATGTTCAAGAAAGGCTCAAAACAAGCCGAACAGGAAGTACTTCAGGAAAACACTGAAAATAAAGAAGAGAAAACACGCAAGTTTAGTGTGAAAAATCTTATCTCCAAATTTCAGCAAAACGCAAGTCAACTTACTCCGCCTCCAATAGTTCAAAAAAGGTCTTCACCGACTGATCCAGACCCCATACCTGAACAATTTTCAGTAGAGGATTTCTCAACAGAGGCATTTATACCTCAAAAAAGTAGGGCAACGACTTCTGAAGATGAAGAAGTTCTTTCAACAGAGGATAATCCCGAGGAAGAAAAAGGAGTCATTGCATGGGTAAAAAAACACCCTTACCTCACCGCAGGAATTGCAACAACGGTAATTGGTGGAACTGCCCTTACAGTATGGCTTGTTAGAAAGAACAAAAAGAAGAAATCACTTTCGGGTGTGTCCACCAAGGGTAAGAAAAAGAAAACAGCAAAGAAAGTCAGTTCTAAAAAGTCAAAACCAAAAACGACTCGAAAGAAGACCATAAGGGCTAAAAAAGCCAAGGTCAAAAAAATAGAACTGCTTTAAGTATTAACCTCAAACATTTTAAAAGATGAGAAAGAAAAGTAAAAGTTTACTCCAAAAATATAAGGGAGTAAAAACCAAAGGAAATATCTCCAACTCAGGACTCAAAACCATAGTTGACCTCATTATAGGTACAACACTTGGTGCAGGAGTTGGAGCAACAACAGGACGGGCTGCCCTCCCCGTAGGACTGCTACTTATTGGAAGTAGTCACTATATGGAAGAGGAAACAGGTGTGCTGAGAGTCGCTGGATCAGCAGCCATTGCCTACAGCATTGGTAAAGTGATTCAAAACAAAGAAATCGCCTCAACAGTAAATGGAATTACACTTGCTGGTGAAACGACAAAGGCAAAAACAAGACTCTCTCAATTCAAAGATGAAGTCCTACACGCCTTTTACCTTGATAAGGTACTCAAATCAAAATCTTCGGGTGAGTCTAGTGAAGTATCAAATGGAGCTAGTGAGGTAGGTTCAATTGATCTAACACCACTCGATATATTTGAACAGCAAGTCCAAGAACAAGCCCTCAACTATGAGATGGAAAATGATGAACCCTTCGAGCTAGAAGATTCATACGATGAGCAGGACGAATTTGAGGATGAATTCGATGATGAGATCGACGGAATCTCATTTCCAATGATCGAACCTGACCTAACCAACATATAAATTCAATTAATTATTAATCCTCCGTCATTTGGCGGAACAAAACAAAAGTATCATGACTGATGAAATTTTAAATACCGAGTACAACAACGTAGGAGAGTTATTCGGAATCGGTGAGCTTGAAAAAGCAACACGTGGCATGTCACCCTTAAAAAAAGCCATGTTCATTAACAGAGTCGCACGGAGTGTCAATACATCAAGACGTTCACGTGCAGAAATGGAAAAATTCTTCAAACAACTTCCAAAGCATGTGAAAGGAGAACTTTTAAAAGGAGGTGTGAGACTGGCAGATTTTACCATCTACTCAACAAAACTCATCACTTCCAAAACCATCAAAATGTTCGAGCCTCAAGATGATAAAGAAGTGGGCGTTCGTAACATTTCGAATGCAAAACTTCCTAAAAACATGGTCTTCCTTGTAAGTGGTATTTACTTGCTTACTGGAAAAAGTGCAGACCTAAATGATCCAGAGGCAAACAAAGCCATCAACTTTAGAAGTGTTTCATCTATTCCTGCCCTGTGTAATGGTGAGTTTAGCTTAAAGGCAAACAAAAAACAAATCATACCAGAGAACCAGTCCATTAGACGGTTTGCAACCGACAATGACCAAACTGTCCCTGTTGGATATTACAAACTCGACAACCCTCGTCTCATTCGAGATGAAGAACTCATCGAGTTTACCGTTGAACTAGGAACAATGTTCAACATCCCAAAAGAGCAGTTTATATATGTAGGACTGGACGGAACAGGAACCACACCTTAAAAATCGCTCATGCTTGAATTTTACTGTGGGGAATAGTTCCCCACAGTTTTTCAAAAGGCAATTAGCAACATCATTTATTCATTAAAACATTCACAAAATGAGTTATAAACATAACATCATAAAGGAGCGCTTTGACTTAAAAATCACACAATCAGGTGAGGTGGTTAAAGGAGAGTTCGAGCTTGATAAACACGCAAATGAGCTACTAGGGATAGTACTCACAAGCGATAGAGATGATCTTTTATTTTATCGTGGAACACAAAAAATACAGTTCAACGACCAAGAGCTTTTCCCAGAAGAGTTTGAAAGTAGACTGCTCATGTCTGGTATTAATGTATCACCCAATGATCGAATTGTAAAAGTGGGTACTCCCAAAGCAGGAAACGGAAGACTAGAAGTATGGTTCAAAGACAAAGAGCATGTGTCAACCAACTTTGTTCCCTATCGAGTGACCATCTATGCCTTTTCATTAGTGGAATCTGAAAACAATCAATAGCAATGGAAAGAGTTTGGGTACATACGGTTAATGTTTCAAAAAGTGGAGAAAAAATTCAGTTTCAGATCCGTCTTCCAAGAACGGTAAAGAAAATCACGGGAGTTAAAGCAACGGCAAATCCGCAAATCAGATTGATTAAAAAAATCGCTCCTGATTATCCAAAAGAGGCGGGTTGGCTCTGGCTAAGAAGTACAGGAATTGAAGATGTGTTTTTTGCCGATGATGTAAAAAGACCGCTTCCCCTTCATAACCAAACGATCATAAACCATTCACCCCTAGATGACTTTGATGATGGCTCTTTCTGGACGCAAGGGACAATGGAGGAATTCTTTTCACTCGATTTGAAACTGGACTCCAATATCATTCAAGGATTCTACATCAATCAAATTGTGCAACAAAAAGTGGGTAACCCTGACAGATACAATCCTAGCGAAAAAGCAATGAATCAGCCCAGAGGAGATCAACCCGTGTATCAATTAAAAATCTATTTAAAACTTGAGTTATGACAGAAGGATTAGCCATAGAGATCGCAAAACAAAAAATGCAACAGCTTGGAAATGGAAAAGAGTATCTATTTCATCTAAGGCACTTGCAAATTTCACCGCTCACTCAAGTTAAACTACAGGCACAAAATGAGTTATTCATTCTCATAAAGCCTCCAGATGAAGTTAAGGTGTATTCAAAGGCTGGCATTTACAACATGCTTGATACAGACATCAACGAAATGCAGTACGTGCATCGAGGACTTACAACGGTATTCAACCAACACAAACAAGACCACTTACAAGTGAAATTTTTACAGGTAACCCCCAAGATAAAATAGAATAGAAATGGAGCATATAGATCAAACAAATATCAAGAAAAGAAAAGGAACAGGTAAGGTATTTACAGAGCCTTACAACCCGTCAAGAATCGATCGATTAAAATGTATCGTTCGAGACTTTTACAAGCAAGGAAAAAAGAAGCGATATTGCATTTTAGTGGATGGTGAGATGGTAGTAACCATCAACTCAGATTCAAGAAACTTCGATGGCTACAAGCGTTACATGATGGCAGATACGCACAACATTGAAGTACGCATGTACTTTGGTGATTCACCCAACTGTAACCGCCACATTTTCCAAACGCAAAATTCAGGTCTCAACGGCATAGGGCATGAAGATATTGAACAGCGCATACAAGAAGCTCTGCATAAGCAAAGAGTAGAAACTGAACTCGAATCACTCCGAAAAAAGGTCAAAGAAAAAAACAAAAAGCTTAAAGAATATGAAGAACTCCTTGAAGAATTAGATGGAAAACAAGTCAACTTCAAAGACATTTTAAAAGAGGGTATTGAGTTATTTGGAAAATACAACGGACAGAAAAGTCCAGCCCCAGAATCTTCTCAAGTTAAAGGTGCGCCACAAACAGAAGTTGAGGTACACGCAGAAGATGATACTGAGCAAACAAAATCAGACGAACGCTATCAGGCAATGAAGCAGGAATACAACGAAGATCAAATGGATAAAGCCCTCGATACGTGGGAGATTTTCACTGCCTATCCCGACCTACAAAAAGAATTTAGTGAATTAGTTAATCAAAAAATAAAGAATCATGGAAAAGCATAAGTTTTCAATCAGTATTTCAGGTAGTAAAAAAGAAGCTACCCAAAAAGTAAATGGATTAGCAGTACTTGCTGCTCATCTTTCAGCAGAAACTATCACAGCGCTTGCTGAGGTGGTCAAATCAGACCCCGCAAAAGTAGAGTTTGCAAAGCACTACTTAGGTATAAAGTAATCCCTTAAAATCAATTCAATAATGGCTAAAGAAACAACAAATCAAAACTCGCCCGCTCAAACAAAAATTGTTCTTGACAATCAAAAGAGTAGTTGGTGGAATTCATTGACCGATGGTCAACGACAAATGATTGTTTCTTTGGCTATTGTTCTTGGAATATCAGTAACAGCCCTTATTGCTATAAAGTTTGCCTCAAACCAAGTAAGAAAGGTGGTCTCCAACAAGGAAGAAAACCAAAGTTTTGGAGAAGACAAACATGCCACTTGGGCAAAACAACTCAAAATGGCTTTTGATAATGATGGTTGGTGGGGAACTGATGAAGCAAGCATTCGACGAGTCATTCGAGAACTACCCTCAAAAGAGGATTTTCAAAAGGTTCAGGTTTCTTATAGAAGACTCTATGAAGGACAAAACTTAATCAAGGATTTAACCGATGAATTAAAGGCAACAGAATTTAATGAAATGCTCGCCATTTTACAATCTAAGCCCGATAAAGATAACGGAGAATCTGCCCCGATATATGATCCTTATGCATGGGCAAAAAGACTCTACAATGCAATGAGTATTTACTATGCTGGATTTATACCCGGAACAGATGAAGAGGCTATTCAAGCGGTGTTTTCTGAACTCCCCTCACAAGCAGCTTTTGTAGATACCGCCCAAGCCTACCAAATCCTCTACGGTACTTCACTAGAAGCTGACCTTGATGGTGATCTGGACTGGTCAATGGACTGGCGTGCAATCATCTCTCAAAAACCTAAAAGTTGAATTTAAAAAACAAAGCAATGGAAAAGAAAACAAAATATGTGTTAATTGGTCTTGGTGTTGTTGCCGTTGGTACGGGAGCATACTTTTATTTCCAACACCAAAAAAAGAAAAATAAAACAGATGACTTTGAAAAGGCATTTGAAACAAACAGTATTCAATTACCTGAATCAATTACTCCCACTCGTCCATCTTCAAGCGCTAGTAATGTGAGTAGCGGGTTTCCTTTGAAAAAAGGAAGTAGAGGAACACTAGTTAAGAATCTTCAAAGCGCACTTATTAAGAAATATGGAAGTTCAATACTTCCAAAGTACGGAGCAGACGGACAATTTGGATCTGAAACTCAAAACGCCTTAAAATCAAAAGGGTTTCCAACAGTTGTCGAAAGTGACACTTTTACTAAAATCGTACTTGGCTCTGGAGGTAGTTCAACAGATAGCGCTCCAACGAGTCCTATTAGTTCAGCAGGTCAAATATCTGCAATGCTTCACTCGGCAATTGATAACGATAATTTTTCAAAAGCCATTGCAGCGCTAAGTAATATCACAAGTGTTTCAAAGTATTCAGAAGTCAATGCCATTTTTAAGCAAACTAGAGTTGGTATTGTTCGAATGACAATTGTTACCGCCCTACTTGAAGAGTTCAATGCTTCTTCTCAAAAAAAGAAACTCAACGAAGAGTTTTACCGAATGGGGCTAAAATATAACGGCTCTCATTGGTCTCTATCAGGTTTAAATGGAGCAATCAATCAACTTGTAACTATTAAACCTACCAAAGTATGGAATAGTGAAGGCAGGTCACTTCAAGTACCAAAAGCCACCATTCTTGGAGAGTACATGGATGCTGTAAATGGAGCAACAGAGTTCATAACACTTGACGGAAAAAGACTCTTTGCTCCAACAAGCGCAATAAGCTATGTATCATGATCATTCGAAGAATCAAAAATATCGCAAAGCAAAGAGGATACGTTGTTTATGATGATCCCTACAAGCTAAACATTTGGGGCATTCGTGCAAACTCCACTACCCCAAACTCATTTGATGATGAAATTCATGTTTTTACAAACATTGGAACACTTCAAAAACCAAATTGGGCATACTGGGTATTTCAAATCACAACTGATCCAGGTACGTACTGGCTAAGTAATCCATCCAATTCAAAAGGAACTGCTATCCTAAAGCCAGGACAATTTGTCGATACCTACAAAATTGATAAACACAGAGGAAAATACTATGCACTTTGTCAAAGGTTAAAAAAAGTAACCGTTATCAGGGATTATGACCGAGATGCTGTACTTGACTTTTATAACGGAAAGGAGGATCTGGGATGGCACGGTATAAATATCCATAGAGCTAGAAAAGTTGGTGAAACCTACACCGTTGATCGATTTTCGGCAGGCTGTCAAGTTTTTAAAAATGCAGCCGACTTTCAATTCTTTATGAAGCTTTGTGAGCTGCACAGAAAAGTACACGGTAACAAGTTTACCTACACGCTTCTTGACAAGCGAATGGAATTTCGCAGATCACTCAAACAAATCACCATTGCTTCAGCCCTAGTCGGACTTGTATTCGGTGGATATTTCCTCATTAAAAATGATTAAACCATGAAAAAAGAAAAATTCTCATACGCCAAAATGACATTCCTACTTTCTGTAATAGGATTTATTGGAAGTCTTGGATTCTACCTTGGAGTACTCAGACAAGTATACTCTTCATCAACTGGAAATCAAGATACCATTCAGGAATTACAAATCAAAAACGAGCGACTAAAAGAGCAGATAAACATTCTAATTGAAGAGAAGCACAATGACTAATAAGAACGGACATATTGTAATTCCTGAAGTAAAAGTACAGTTTAAAAAAAAAACAAGTGTTTCGTTTCCTCGAAATATTTCGAACTCTGAAGATGCAGCAGCGCTTTTTCGGTCGCTTTATGATGAGGGGGAAATTGAGCTACACGAATGCATGTTTGTTCTCTTTTTAAATGAAAGCATCCAACCCATTGGATATATGAAACACTCCATAGGTGGTATAAGCGAAACTCTAGTTGATCAGCGAATCATCTTTGCTACTGCACTTAAATGTCTTGCTACTAGAATGATAGTTGCACATAATCATCCAAGTGGAAATATAAAGCCCAGTGAGAGTGATGTAAAGATTAGCAAAAGGCTAAGAGAGAATGGAAAAAAACTAGAAATCAATCTTTTAGACTCATTAATCATCACAAAAAACAGTTTTACTTCACTTGCAGATGAGGGGCTTATGGGAGTGAAAAGCCCATATCCTTTAATCCCTTCTAAATCAACCCTCATAGCTGATAGTAATCTAACCCATGAAGATAGCTTTGTAAATGAACTTATGAACTCTTATGCAAAAGGAGTCAAAAGAAATCGCCCAGATGTTGAGCGATCAGCAAAACATTTTGGAATTACTGATAAAACAAAAATAAAAGAGCTTACTGAACTTGCAATTGTTAAAGTCGCTCGAAAAATAGTCATCTCAGAGGGTTCAGAACGATCAATCTATGATAAGATCGTTACGCTTTATAAAACACAAACCAATATCTCATTTCGAACAAGCATGAGTATATTATTACAACAATACTCAACTCCTGTCCCCATTGGTTATCTCATGGGTCTCTATTGCAAAACAGATGAGTATGTTAACGTATTTGAACCATCAGCTGGAAATGGACTACTAACCATTGCTTTTCACCCTAAAAAAGTAATCGTAAATGAAATAGATCCTATTCGAAGAGCAAACCTTGAAAAACAAGGGTTTCATCATGTATCAAGCTCGGATGCTTCAACACCATTTCATGGATACAAGCATGGGTTTGATGCCGTAATTACAAATCCTCCCTTTGGTAGACTTGAATCTCCAATCGAATTTAATGGATATAAAATCAAAGAACTCGACCACCTTATGGCACTTAATGCTCTTGAAACCATGAAGGATGAGGGAAGAGCAGCTATCATTATAGGAGGACACACCAAATGGGACGATAAAGGTAGAATCCAAAAAGGAACACAGCGAGTCTTTTTCAATTATCTCTATAACCACTACAACGTGGACGATATAATTCCTATCCATGGAAAAAGCCTCTACAGTAGACAAGGAACTTCCTTTGATACTCGACTTATTTTAATTGACGGTAGAAAAACACCTCCAAGTGGTGTTGCCCCCCTTAAAACTGAATTACTCAGCCAAGTGGAAACTTCTTTTGATGAACTCTACCAGAGAGTCAGCGCACATTTTACTCACCCTGAAAAAACCAATACCATGACAAAGTTAGAAATAGAAGCACTCGAACTTGAAGCACAGCTACTGGCAGGAGAATTAGGAGCGCCCTATGTTCCTGCATCAGATTCTTGTGTTGTTTTAGACACACAAGTTCCAGATGCCATGGAATTTGAAATGCACAATGCCGTAAAACGCATTAAAAAAGACGTTGGAGGTGATATTGATAACTTTGTTCGTCATAGACTCGGGTATCAAACCAAAACTGAACTTTGCAGATCTCTTTCTGCAGAACAAATAGATGCTGTTGGAATGGCAATCTATAACATAGAAGCCCTCAGTCAAGCAGTTATTATTGGAGATCAAACAGGAATTGGAAAAGGGCGTGTAGCTGCTTCAATCATACGTTATGCAACCGAGCAAGGTATTGTCCCCATATTTTTAACTGAAAAATCCAATCTCTTTTCAGACATCTATCGAGACTTATCAGCCATTGGTTCTCCACATTTGCGCCCATTTATTGTGAATGCAAAAGCAAGTAAAACACACATCAAAGATGAAAACGGAAACGTTGTTTATCAAGCTCTCACTAAACCTGATCAAGATCGTATTTTTAAAGATGGGAAAGTACCCAATGTGTTTGATTTTGTAGTTGCTACCTACTCACAGTTTAATTCTCCACAAAAAAAGCCATTAAAACCAGAGTTCCTAGCTTCTATTGCAAAGGGAAGTATTCTCATTATGGATGAGTCTCACAACTCAAGTGGATCATCAAATACAGGAGTGTTCATGCAAAATGTACTTGCAAAAACTTCTGGTGCTGTTTTTTTGTCGGCAACATTTGCAAAGCGCCCTGACAACATGCCTATATATGCCATGAAAACAGCTATATCAGAGGCTAATATGTCAAAAGAAGAACTCGTTGACTCTATTACCAAAGGTGGAGTTGCGCTTCAAGAGGTACTTGCCAGTCAACTTGTAGCTGAAGGGCAAATGATTAGAAGAGAAAGAACCTATGAGGGAATTGAAGTAAACTATGTAACACTTCAAGAGCAAGAAAACGAGCACAAAGCAATTGCTGATAACATTACCGAAATTGTGCGAGACATCATCGCTTTTCAAGCGAATCACATTGATCAAAGAGTGGATGAGCTGGATGAGATTGCAGCAGCAGAAGGAAAAGAAGTGGATGTGCGTGAAGGTACTTCCAAAGCAGGAGTGGATAATCAACCCTACTTTTCTAAAGTATTCAATATAATAAATCAAATGCTTTTTTCGATAAAAGCAGAATCTGTTGCTCAAAGAGCAATTGAAAGATTAAAAGAGGGTAAAAAACCAATCATTGCCTTTGCAAGCACCATGGGAAGTTTTATTGAACAAATGGAAGATCAAAACGGACTGCCTGTGACAACTGGTGATACTGTAAAAGCTGATTTTTCAATTGTTCTAGAAAAAGGACTTCAGGGAGTCATGCGATATACTGTGACTCTTCCAAATGGCAAAAAAGATTACAAGTATTTCAACATAACAGATCTATCTTTTGAAGCGCAAGAAGAATACAATAGAATTTTTAAGCGTATTCGAGAAATTTCGACAGGAATTACCATCTCCCCAATTGATGTAATTATTCAAAAAATAAAAAAAGCGGGATATAGTGTGGCTGAAGTTACGGGTAGAAAATTACGCCTTCAACTCAACTTAAACTCTGGAATGGGAGTAATTGATTATCGAAAGAAAGTAAATACCAACGATGCTTTTAGAGAGTTCAACAATAATGAAGTGGATGTATTACTTATTAATCAATCAGGAAGTACAGGGGCTTCAGCGCACGCCATTACTACGGATAGAGTATCTAAAGATCAAGTAAAGCAGCGTGTAATGATTGTTCTGCAACCTGAACTTGATATTAACACCGAAGTTCAAAAAAGAGGACGCATCAACCGTACTGGACAAATTCTAAAACCCATGTATGATTATGTTAACTCTGCTATTCCAGCAGAACAAAGACTTATGATGATGCTACAAAAAAAGCTAAAGAGTCTGGATGCCAATACTTCTTCCAATCAAAAGCAAAGCAATAGCATTCTTGATGTACCAGACTTTTTAAATAAGTACGGTGATAAAGTAGTTATGGAGTATCTCCAAGAATCGTCCGAAGTAAATGAACTGCTCGGTGATCCGTTAAAACTAGGTTCAGCAAATGAAATTAAGGAAGGAGCAGCGCATAAGGTATCAGGACGTGTAGCTGTGCTTTCTACTAAAATGCAGGAAGAGTTTTATAAAGACATAAAAGATCGGTATGACACCTATGTCGAGTACTTAAAACAATCAGGAGATTATGACCTAGAGGTAGAAGAGCTGGACTTGCAAGCCAAAACCATTTCATCCTCTGTTATTAAAGTAGGTAAAGGAGGAAACTCTAGTTTTGGAGAGGATAGTATCCTAGAAAAAGTATCAGCAAATGTGCTTAAAAAACCATTCAAGGCTAATGAAGTTAAGAACATTGTTGAGCAATCACTTAAAGGAAAGTCAGCAGATCAGATTAAAGATGAATTACTATCTGAATACAAATCATTTCTTGCTAATAGACTTCAACTAAGTATCAATGAAATTGCAGATCGTTATCAGTCACTTATTAACGCTATACCTAGTGAAAAGAAAATCGTAAAACTATCTACTGAAGCTCCTAATCTTGTTCAGCAAGCAATAAGTGAGCGCACTAGAGAACTACAAAATGCAAAAGAAAAACGTATTGAGGATGAGCAGATAAGTACAAGAAATAAAAAACAATACATTACTGGACTCTTTAAGTTCTTTACCATAGGTAAGAAACTCCAATACCCCATCCCCTCTTTTGATGGAACAGCAAACAATCAACTTGCCCTATTTCTTGGTTTTCAAATTGACAAAAAAAGAAACAATCCTTATGCTCCAAGCGCCATTAAATTAACCTTTGCTATAGCTTCTTCTCAAAAGTATTTGGCTATCCCTGCTAGTTATGTAAAAGATATAAATGCAATCAAAGGGGCAAGTGTTGGACTTGCCGATAATGGGTTCAACCAAAGTCTTTCTGAATGGACAACTAAAATTGAAGAAAACACAAAAGATAAAGCTACCCGCTACATTATCACGGGCAACATTCTCCAAGCATTTTCAGATTTTAAAGGGAAGCTCGTTAGCTACTCGACCGATAAGGGTGAAATAAGAAAAGGAATACTTATGCCTGAGCATTGGTCGGCTGAAAATGAAACAAGCGGAAAAATAATCGTTCCAATTGCTAAAGCACTTAAAATCATTCGATCCATTTCCAATGGTAATGCCATTTATGCAAGTCACAATATTGCATTTTTCAAACAGTACGATGGAACATTCAGAGTGGCCGTCCCTGCTTCAAAGAAAAAGGGAGGTGATATATTTTTGGATGAGGATCTACTTAAATTAGTTCGTGGTAACAATTTTGAAAAAGTAGGTGATCGAATGGCTTCCTATCTTGAAGAAAATGAGCTTGAGTCATTCTTAACTATTCTTCAAGAAAAATTAGGTGTAACAGCATCCCTGAATCAAGCGCAAATTGATACAGTAGGTCTTGTAGTAGCAAAGACTAAAAAAAGAGTAAAAATCAAAGCACCTCCCCCAGAGCAAAAACCAACAGTCAATACCAAGGTCTTAGAGCTTGAAGCAGAAGCCCTCGAACTGGAACTAGAATTATTATCCTTTTAAAACAACGCATTATGATTACAATACACAATTATTATTCAACTATTGATAAAATCAACGGAGCTACACTTCCCGAGATACTTCAGAAAGGGTGGGAGTTTGTAAATAAGGTTTCAAATCATGGTAAATCATGGGAGGCTTATCACACAAGTGAAGGCATCAAAAAAACAGTTGACATTTATTTTACAAAACTATCAGAGTATCAAAATAAAACTGAAGCGAAATCCAAGAAAGCAACTCCTAAAAAATCTACCCAAAAAAAGGTAGTACCCTCAAGACAAAAAAGAGCTTCCAGTATGCTTAAAAAGAAGTCGAGTCAACCGAGAGTTAAAAGTTCATCCTCTACAAAACGTAAGGCTAAAAAGCCTTCGGCTACAGAGCTTAAATACCAAAATGCAAACAAAGTTGAGCGATTAAGTGATGAGTTAAAAATGATCAAACGCTTCGCTCTTATGCATGGTAAAATTAAAACACAAAATCAAATTCGACTTTTCCTAAATGCTCTCCAAAAAGCTATAATGGAAAAACGAATCCGTAAAACTTCACCTCATGCAAAAGAAATTAGAGAGATTCAAGAAAGTCTTATTCGACTAATGAGTAAATTCGATAGGGCTGAGAATATCAAAATCGAAATAAGTGAAGAAAAACTTTCTGAGTACTTATCACTTGTTGGGAAACATGCAGAACTTCGATCAGTAAAGCTCATCAAAAGCTACATCAATCTACAGGGGAAACTCATTCCAAATCAAAAGGCAAAAAACCTCTACAACCGAATTGCAGGAGCTATCAATAGTGACAAGCTAACTAAAAAAGACAAGTACTATGAGCAAGTTGAACAAGTACTTAGTTCCTTAAAATCCTTTGTTGCCAAAAATCCCAATGAAGGAATTCTTATAGCAGAGGAGCGTACCTTAAATGGAATGCAAAATATACTTGGGGAATGCGGATGCAAAACTGTATCAGGCATAACAACACGCATACCTGAAGACAAGGTAATGAACAGCATGGATGTTATGAACTTAAAGTTTGATAAGCTTGGACTCAAAGGCAAATGGTTAGAGTTTATCGGAAATCCATCAAAGCATTTCAAAGTGATGATCTTTGGAAGACCAAAGTTTGGAAAATCAATTCTTGCTGTTGACTTTGCAGGATACCTTGCAAGAAATCACGGTACAGTCCTTTATGTTGCCAAAGAAGAGGGAATTGATGTTGAACTGCAAGAAAAACTAGCTAGTGTTGCCCATCCCGATCTATATGTGGTAGAATCAATACCAGAAGATCTTTCCATGTGGGATTTCATATTCCTGGACTCTGTAAATAAGCTCAGGTTAAAACCACAAGACCTTGAGGATTTAAGAGCCAAATATCCCGACAAGTCATTTATTTCCATATTCCAAACCCGAAAAGACGGACTCTTTAGAGGAAGCCAAGAGTTCTTGCATGATATGGACGTAGTTATCGAAGTACCTGAAAAAGGACATGCCGTTCAGTACGGAAGATACAATCAAGGAGGAGAGCTTCAAATATTTAAAAACAAAAATTAAAATTATGAAAACAAAATATGCATTAGTATTAAGCGGTGGAGGTTTTCTTGCAGCATTTCAGCTTGGAGCATTAAACTACCTGAGTGAAAACTGGAAAAAAATTACAGGATTAGATACCCCTATGAAGTTTGATCTTATCTCAAGCATTAGCGGAGGGTCAATGAATGGATCACTTCTTGCGATGAATAAACTCGATCTATTAAATGATCTTTGGGTACACCAAATCGGAAGAAAAGGAGCATCTGAAATCTATACCTCTGAATTTATTGATACCTCCAGTAAATCAGATGATCTAAAGTTTAAACTGGATTTAAAACAATTATCCTCACGTCTAAATGTGAAGCTTGATTTTGATCTTGGAGTATTCGAAAAACTCGGTATGATCTTTTCCAAAAAGAAAAGAGCCAAGATCATAAAATCAATTCTTAAAGAGCTTCAAACTCAAATAAAGGTGAGTTTACCCAAATTTAAAAGCATTGCTGATAACTCGCCACTAAAAAAGAAGCTTCAAAAGTATCTTGATAGATCACTTATCCAAGGAACAAAGTTCTTTTGTGGTTTTGTATCTCTGGATAGTGGAAAGTATCACAGTGTTTCACACGATGAATTTTTAACCGATGATGACTTTGTAAACGGTGTGTTGTCTTCTGCTTCTATTCCTATGATTTGGAATCCAGTTGAGAAAATATCATTTAAATCTGGATTAAAAACAGTTGTTAGCACAAACAATATTGATGGAGGAGTAAGAAATGTATCACCCCTTGGTGATGTAATCAAACACATTAACCAAGATACAAAGCACCGCTATAAGATCATTGTTATCAACTGTAGTCACCCAACGCCTAAACAAAAAGACTATTCCAATAAGTCAATTGGAGCTATTGCCTACAGATCACTCTATGAGATCGCAATGAATGAGATCTTTAATAATGATGTTAACCACTTTATTAAGATTAATGACCTCATCAAGCAAGCAGAGTCTAACGGTCATAGCTTAACTGGAATAAATGGAGCTCAGCTAAGATCATTTGATGCCACAATCATCAATCCTGATCAGCACATTGATCTTGGAAGTCCACTTGTTGTCAATGAAAAGCTAATCAAGCAAAGAATGGATCACGGAAAGCTAATGGCTACTCAAGTATTTACTAACCCTAAAAAGTAGAAAAGAGAATATTATGGATGTAATCGTTTTTGAAAAAGAGAGTTTTAACAAGCTCATAGATGAATTAACTATCAGAATCATTAAAAACTCAGAAAAGTACTTCAAAGAGAAAGAATGGATCGGGGAAAAAGAAGCAAAAACACTCCTTGGTATTAAAAGTAAATCAAAACTTCAACAACTTCGAGATGATATAAAAATCGAATTCAGTCAGTTTGGTAAAATTATTCGGTATAGTAGATCAAGTATTCTACAGTTTCTTGAAGATAATAGAGTGAGTCTGGATAGGTATTAAACAGTATTTCGTATACAAAAGTAAAAGAGGGCTAGAACGGGAGTTCTGCCCTCTTTTTTATCAACCTAACCTAACCACCTAAATCGTTACAAAAATAAATAGATTTATTTGTTTTTACAAATAGAGAAGTTCCTATTATAATTGGAGTCATTTATTTCTAATATTTATTTCAAAAAAGTTTTTCCTATTGATCTGGAAAAAATCAAGCATAACAGCAAGTGTTCCTTTTAATTCTGTTTCTAGATCATTAGGGGACTTTAAAGTCTTCTGAAAAGCTAAACTCTCAAAAGACTTTGACCAACTAAATATATTCTTTGTAGTTTCAGTCTTGGAGTAAAATTCTTTCAAGAAATCCATTTCTCCACTATCTAATGATTGTTTTATCTCATTAACTGAGATATTAGAATTCGCAATTTTCACAGCCATATCAATTGTTCTATTTACACCTTCTTTTCCTAGATTACCATATTTAAACCCATCACTTAACATTTCTTTTCTTAAGTTAGATTCAAGAAAAGCAATGTCTTTCAATAAAAAATCTAAAATCAGTAAACTATGTGATAATATTACATAACTAGCCCTTAAAGCAATTTCCTTTTTTTGTTTATTATAACATTTATTTAGAAAATATTTTAAATAAATTAACGTAGAATTATATCCACTAAAATCAAGTTCATTGAGCAGCCTAGATTTTGAATTTTCATATAATATTTTCCATGATTGATTTCTGAATTCTTTGAAACTTTTTTCTTTATTCAATTGAGCTAAAAATTCTTCTTCTGTAATTCTAGTTTCGGTGTTATATGTAAGCTTTTGAAGAAAATTTCCATCAAGAATTATTGTATTGTGTTTTAATCCAAACTTGCGAACAGCTTCTTTCCTATCAGTTGTAGCAACTACACAATTATTAAATTCCAATAATTCTTGTAGTCCTTTTGCCCATAAAATTCGTTCAAAGGCTTTTGGAGATTTTTTATTTTTAATATCCACATTGGTTCTTTCTCTACTTAAGCTTGAAACCCTTCCATATAAGAATAAGTCAATATCAGTAATTTCATTTCCTTCAAAATTATATTTAACTCCTCTGGAGACATAATATCCATTGTTTAAGAAATATTGACGTAACTTTTCTTCCATTAATTCTCCTTTGAATAATTCTGTTTTCTTCTCCATTTAATTGCGCATTGTTCTTAATAATTCACCAATATTAGACTGAACTGTTGTCTCTTTTTTTCTTCGAAGTTTCCATCTATTATTCTCTGGACCTGAGTAATTCGAAACACTTGTACTGTTTAAATTTGATTCAATAGTTGAATGCTCAGCAAGATCTCCATTTTCTAGTACGGCTAATGCTAATGTACCAATGTCAAATTTAAGAAGCCTCATATAATATCGACTTCCATGGCTATATTCAAGTTGAATAACTCTATTTAATTCGAGAACTTGATAATCTTGTCCTATGGCAGTACATGGTCCTACTCTTTCCCCTCTTAGAAGTTTTCTAATAGTATTAACGAGCATAGAAAAATCTTGGATTCGACCTCTTCCAGTTGTACTGATTTTCATCCCGTAGATTAGTGAAGAAATGAAAGCCTTTGCCATATCTAAAGCATCTTCTTCAAAAGGGTTTCCGAATTTTGAAAAGGAAGATGGTTTTGTTAAAAACACTTTAGAATGAGTACTATTACTTACCTCATTGAAGTCGTACATAGCTATTGCTTGTAATTTTGATAAGAGTGTTTGTCCGAGAATCGCAATAGCTTTTTCTTGAGAAACACACCCTTCACGGGTAATTAAACTATCTAGTTCAGAAACTTTTCTAGAATCATCAGAACTAAGTGATTCAAGCACTTTTGTAGTTTTTTCTACTGAATCGCGTTTGAAAAGGTTCCCATTAAAGTAGGTTTTAGAAGAATCAAAGTTTTCATAATCTATAAATCCTATATCCTCAGCCTGTTGAAAAAGTTTTGAGTTCGTTTTACTATCTAGCTTATAACAATCTCCTATATATTCTTGAAGAATATTGTCTTTTATTGGTTTTTCTGAGCTATAGCTCGTTAACTCAATAGCTGCTTTTTGAAAATCATTACTGGTTTCCTTAAATAAGTTTGAGATGTGAATTAGAACATTTGAAGTAGTAATTCCGATTACAGACAAATCTCCTGTATTTGAAACATCAATAAGCTGTGCTTTTGACAGGGTATCAATGATTGCAGGTAGTTCTAATCTCTTTTTTATATTATTTGCCTCTGCAATGGCACTTACCTTATCCTTGTTTAAAGTACTTTCTTCATCTGAAGCAGCTAAACTTGATAAAAATAGTCCACACTTTCCAGCTATTTCAATATCCTCAAAATCAGTAGCATTTGTAACATCTTGTAGTTTTTTAGTATGATGTACTATCCAAGCTCCTTCAGTTCTATTTTCCATTTAGTCCTTTTAATTGTTATCAACTTATATAACATTTTACTTGTTGTTTATTTTCTTTCAAAAATAGAGAAAAAATGTTAACTCTTAAAAGTTATTAACAATGAACTATTGCTGTTAAAAGACTTCTCGCTTAATTCAAAAAAAGCACGCAAAAAGCACGCAACAAACAAAAAAAGGGTTTCAGAAAACCTCTGAAACCCTTGTTATTATTGAGTGATCGCGACAGGATTCGAACCTGTGACCGTCTGCTTAGAAGGCAGATGCTCTATCCAGCTGAGCTACGCGACCTGATGATATTTCAAAAATTGCATGAATTATTTCACGCTTAAAACTAAAAAAAGGGGATGAAATCAATCATCCCCTTGTCGGGGTGGCAGGATTCGAACCTGCGACCTCCTGCTCCCAAAGCAGGCGCGATGACCGGGCTACGCTACACCCCGAACTATAATGAGTTCGTTTTTTATTTCAATCTATTCCTAATCGTTCTTAGGATTTTAAAATTGGACTGCAAAGATAGTACATCTTTTTTAATCACAATGGTTAAAATGAAAAAAATGCGGTGAAAGGGGGATTACTTCCTTTGCAGTCAATGATCACCCAAATTGCTTTTCAAAAGAAAAAATCATCTTCCCTATAACCTTACTCAGTAAGAACCTTTTGCGGTGAGAGGGGGATTCGAACCCCCGGTACGCGCAAACGTACGCATGTTTAGCAAACATGTGGTTTCAGCCACTCACCCACCTCACCAAAATTTTATTTCAAAAAACAACCGACATTTTATAGCCGGGGTGCAAAAATATAAAATCAATTCATTAATCAAATGATTTTTAGCAAAAAAAGTAAAGAAAAGAATTGCTCATGACTTATCTTTCTTTAAGTGAGTGAACAAAGTCGACAAATGAAATCTTCGGCAGCGCAAACTAATTTAATACTTAAATTTGCTTCATGGAAAAAGAATACTCTTGCACAAAATGCAATTCACCTTATGGATACCCACAAGGTATGTTGATTATATGTCCAGAATGTGGTCATGAATGGTCTGATAATACTGAGTCAGATGAACCAGTAAGGAGTGAACTGATTATAGTGGATGCTAACGGCAATACATTAGTTGATGGTGATGACGTTACAGTTATTAAAGACCTTCCTGTGAAGGGTGCGCCAAAACCAATTAAAGCGGGTACGAAGGTGAAGAACATTAAGTTAAAAGAGGGTGATCACAATATTGACTGCAAAATCAAAGGATTTGGAGCAATGGCTTTGAAATCTGAATTTGTGAAAAAAGCGAATTAAAAAATCCCAAAGTTCCAATTAATCAGAACGATGGGATTATAAAAATGAAAATTCTTTTATTTACTTAATAATTACTTTTCCTTTAGCACTCGACTCGCTATCGTTGATATAAATCATATATACTCCTTTACCGAACTGACTTAAGTCTATCTGCTTGTTATACTCACCTTTAAACTCACCCAAGTCTTCTGAATAAACTTGTTTTCCAGAGAGGTCAGTAATTTGAATTTTTGTTGACGTCTTATTTTTTTGATCAAACTTTAATTTGAACTTACCAGTTGAAGGGTTTGGATAAATGCTCATATCCGTTTTTCTCATATTCTTTTGGGCTGGAATATTTTCTGTAACAATAACGATAGTCACGTCTCCGTCATTTTCCGAAGAAATAACTTCAATTTGTTTCTCTCCATCTTCACTATTCCATTCCATCTTATCGCTCTCATGTATAACTATAACCTGTTCTCCTTCACCTAAATCACCCGTTGTAATCTGAGATCTAACGAATATTTTTTTACCAGTTGTATCAATATCTATCTCAGAAGTCATACTGTTCATAAGACTATCAATGTCAATATCTAAATCAGATAACTCTAGTTCAATAATCTTATGTACCTCACCCTCCAAAGAATCTAAATTATCGATATCTATCATCACCTCGTGGTTTCCTTCTCCTCCTTCATGTGCTTCATGCATTGTTTGGATTCCTTCTAATTCTTCTGGTGTTAATTCAACTTCCTCTCCATTTATGGTTTTCGTTGCTATCAAATTACCTTGATCATCTACTTCTACTTTGATCTCAACAACCTGTTCTCCTTCTTCAAAAGAAGTTTCATCTGAATGACTTAACGTTTTCATTACCATTTTATGTTCCTCTTGCCTCTGGGTTGGTTCGTCCCCGTAAGGTATATGCATTATGTTCAAATTTTCAGGGACTATATTTCGATCGCTTAAAAATTGCTCTACAGTGTAATTAGAATTCATTGGTAAAAGCGTGTCAATCGTAATCACTTCTCCATCTCGAAAGTTGATTACTTCATACTTTTTCTTAGGCTCATTTTCATCGACCTTTTTTGATGAGTTTAGTGTCTCTGATGCCGCAGCCATTAATACTCCTGACATTATTAAAGCTCCTGCTGACAACATTAAAATTTTAGTTTTCTTTTTCATAATACTCAATTTTGGTTTTACATATATTTACGGTGCTAAATTACCTCAACACCTCACTACAAAGGGTTAAAGGAGCCTAAAAGAAGGTTAAAGTTAGGTTAAAATTAAACAAAAAGATATTTTAAACATAGTCTCGTATTAACTTTGGATATAATGAAAAACAAAGTAATTGTCATATTGATCACATTAATGACCATCGCACTTGTTGGAATCATCTTTATACAAATTTTATGGATAAATAATACTGCCATACAAAGAAAAGAAGTCCTCCAATTTCAAATTTATGACGCACTCGATGCAGTTAACAAAGAAATAAGTAAAGGAGAAAATTTAGAATTTTTTGAACGTAAGTTCGGTGGTTTAGACTCTTTACTGATTGATCTATCTTCTAAAAAAGATGTTAAACTGAGTAACAATGACACGTTGCGTAAAGAGGTCATCATTTATGGTGATGATACTACAAGCCCTGAAGAACAAGAAATTCGTATAAAATATTCTTCTCACGATTCAGTTGTCTCTAAATCAATTAATTCTATTGACACAGTCATTGAAGTCAAAATCAACGACGAACTAAAATCTATAAGTAGCTGGCAGGGTAAGGTTCAGAAAAAAACAGAAGAGCTTTCTAAAATGGCTGAACACTTTGTCTTTGAGAAAATGTTGATTGGTGGCATAACACACAGAATTCAAAAGGATTCTTTATTCTCATATATCAAGAAAGCACTTGTGAAACAAGGTATAGCTTTCAGTTTTTCATTTGGAGTTTATGATCTAGAAGAAGGTCGTTACGAAGAAGACTTTTGTTCTAACGACTTCAATAGAAAAGATGATTTTTACCAATTAAACTTATTTCCACAGGATCAACTTGATAGAGATAAATATCAGTTGCGATTGCAATTGAACAATGAAGATGCTTTTATCTGGTCTGGTATTCAAAATATGATTTGGCTTTCCCTGATCTTGACTATACTGCTCATAATATGTTTTAGCTATGCCTTATATTTCATTTACAAACAGAAAAAGATTAGTAACATAAAAAGTGATTTCATCAATAACATGAGTCACGAATTAAAAACACCCCTAGCTTCAATTTCTTTAGCTTCTGCCTCAATTCAACACCCAGAAATGATTAATAAAAAAGACGAAGTGAAACGACTGGCAAAGATCATTGATGAAGAACGTACCAAGATGAATCAACATATTGAGCGAATTCTTGAAATGTCCCTGGCTGAGCAAGGTAGGTTCGTTGTAGAAAAAGAACAAGTGGATTTACGCTATTTATTGAACGAAAGCGTAAAGAATGTTCAATCTTCTATCGAAAATTCAGGAGGACAAATGGTCATTGAATTAAAAGAATCTATTTTCTTTCAAGGCGATCAACTTCACTTGATACATGCATTCACTAACATATTTGAAAACAGTATTAAGTACTGTAATAAACAACCTAAAATAGAAGTCAGTATTCTCGAAAGTCAAAATGAAATTCTGATAGTTTTTAAAGATAATGGTATAGGAATGACAAGTAAGACAACAAAACTAGCTTTTGATCAATTTTACCGTGCAACGTCTGGTAACCTTCACGATCGAAAAGGCTTTGGTTTAGGGTTATCCTACGTAAAAACCGTCATAGAAGCTCACAATGGAGAAATTAATCTAGAAAGTTCAATTGGGGAAGGCACTTCTATAACTATTAAACTTCCAGCGAAATGAGTGCAAAACGAATCTTACTTGTAGAGGATGAAGAAAATTTTGGAGCTCTATTACAAAATTACCTTAAACTTTCTAAATATGAAGTTGACTGGATGAAAGATGGAGCTACAGGGTATTCTCTGTTTTCAAACAATCACTATGATCTTTGCATTTTTGATGTTATGATGCCCAATATAGATGGATTTACATTGCTAGAAAAGATCAGAAAGAAAAAACACACCACTCCTGTTATCTATTTAACAGCGAAAACAATGAAGGAAGATATAATGAAAGGCTATCAGTTAGGAGCTGTTGATTACCTAACCAAACCTTTCGATATAGAGGTGTTGTTAATGAAGATAAAAGCTATATTTGAATTAGGTGACAATAAAAGTATTCCTACAGAAGAGAATTATCAAGTCGGGCAATTTAACTACGATGTCAAAAAAAGACTCTTAAAACATAAGATTAAAAATCAAAAGTTATCACCTAAAGAAGGGGCTTTGTTTACTTTGTTATGCCAGCATTTTGATGATGTCCTTCCTCGAGAGAAGGCTTTATTAGAAATCTGGAAGGAGGATAATTATTTCACCACAAGGTCAATGGATGTTTATATCACTAAACTACGCAAATACCTAAAACAAGATAAAAGTGTATCTATTGAAAACGTACACTCTAGTGGTTATCGATTGTATGTGGACGACTAAAAGAAGAATGAAACCATCTCAACGGCTTCAATCACTCCTACTCCATACAATATTGAATTCAATTTAAATAAGTTAGAGCGTTTTTCTGCAAAAGTTCTCTCCAAAATAAACACAAACAACGTCCAACATATAATGATGATATTAAACGGAAGCAATGTACTGTCAATAAAATGAAATGCAATTCCGCCGATTAGTGGAAGAAAGAGTATTGCAAGTCGTTTGTTTTCTTTGACTACACCGAACAATAAAAAGACGCTGTGAAGTGTATACATTAACATCATTACGAGGGATACAAATACAGAAATATATTCCTCGTAATAAAGCATCGATTTTGTATTCAAAGATATTTCCAAAAAAGCATGACTATTAAGAGCATATAATACCAGCCAACTTAATAATGCATAAGAAATAAAATGCGTTTTAAACCGTAGTGCATAGACCAACCCAACAACGACAAATAATAAGTAAAGGAATGGTTTTAAAGGAATGGGAGGCAAAAAAGTTCCTAATTGAAAAGCGCTTGTAATACCATAGATAAAATATGTCAAGCAACCAACGGCAACAACTTTCCGCAATTGTTCCATGCCCTATTTTTTAGCCAAAGCTTCTTCTACGTATTTGAAAGTAGATAGCACTTCTGGTTTACCGTCAATAACAGCTACATCGTGTTCAAAGTGTGCACTTGGTTTACCATCTGCAGTGACGATTGTCCAATTATCTTCTAAGTATTTTACACGTTCAGTTCCCATATTAATCATGGGTTCTATAGCGATAGTGAGTCCATCAAGGATTTTCTTACCTCGGCCTCGGCGACCAAAATTAGGTACCTGAGGTTCTTCGTGCATCGTCTTACCTATTCCATGACCTACTAACTCTCTCACAACACCGTAACCGTTCTTTTCAGCATGTTGCTGAATGTAATAACCTATATCCCCTATTCTATTCCCTACTTTTGCTTGTTCCACACCTATATCCAGACACTCGTGCGTTACTTTCAACAGCTTTAACACATCAGGAGAAACATCCCCTACTGCAAAAGTATATGCGTGATCTCCGTAGTACCCATCCAAAATAGCACCACAATCAACAGAAACAATGTCTCCATCTTTTATCGGGTCCTTTGTAGGGTATCCGTGTACTACTTGTTCATTAATAGAGATACAAAGCGTATTTGGGAAGTCATATAGTCCTAAAAAACCAGGTATTGCATTTTGAGAGCGAATATAGCTTTCTGCTATTGCATCAAGTTCTAAAGGCGTAATACCCGGCTCTATTGCCTCTGCAACTTTCCCTAGAGTTCTACTTACAACCTGAGCTGCTTCACGCATTAACTCAACCTCCTCTCTCGTTTTGTAAACAATCATATTTCTATTAAATAAAGTCATATAAAAAGGCAAAGAAAACAAAAAGGGAACACATTACATTGTTCCCTTTTCAAATTATATAAAAATTAACTTTTCAACTAAGCTAAAATCTCTTTTACTTTGTCTGCAGCTTCTTGAAGTAATACTGCTGATTGAACATCTAGTCCAGAATCATCAATTAACTTCTTAGCTTCTTCAGCATTTGTTCCTTGTAGACGAACAATAATTGGAACTGGAATTCCTCCCATGTTTTTGTAAGCATCAACAACACCCTGAGCAACACGATCACAACGAACGATTCCTCCGAATATGTTAATTAAAATTGCCTGTACATTGTCGTCTTTCAAAATAATATCAAATGCTTTTTCAACACGAGCAGCATCCGCTGTACCACCAACATCTAAGAAGTTTGCAGGATTCCCTCCAGACTGTTTAATGATATCCATAGTCGCCATTGCAAGCCCAGCACCGTTTACCATACACCCAACATTACCGTCCAATTTAACGAAGTTTAATCCAACTTCATCCGCCTCTACCTCTGCTGGATCTTCTTCCGACTTATCGCGCATCTCAGCGTAGTCTTTGTGACGGAACAATGCGTTGTCATCAAGCGTTACTTTCGCATCTACCGCAATGATTTTATCATCTGAAGTTTTCAATACTGGATTGATTTCAAAAAGTGAGGCATCTGCTCCAACGTAAGCACTATACAAAGCAGTTACAAATTTCGTCATCTCCTTAAACGCCTTTCCACTTAGACCTAAGTTGAAAGCAATTTTCCTCGCTTGAAAACCTTGAATTCCCACTCGTGGATCAATTTCTTCTTTAAAAATGAGTTCTGGCGTTTTTTCAGCTACAGCTTCAATATCCATTCCTCCTTCCGTAGAATACATGATAACGTTTCTACCTTTATCTCTATCCATAAGGACAGACATATATATTTCTGAAGGTTCGCTATCACCAGGATAGTATACATCTTCAGTAATTAATACTTTATTTACTTTTTTACCAACTCCGTTTGTTTGAGCTGTTTCAAGGTGACCACCTAAGATTCCTTTTACAGTTTCTTCAACTTTGTCAATACCTTTTGCTAAAACCACACCGTGAGAACCTGTCTCTTCTACTGTTCCTTTTCCACGACCTCCAGCGTGAATTTGAGCTTTTACAACAAACCATTCCGTTCCAGTTTTTTCTGATAACTCTTTAGATTTTGCTACTGCATCTTCTAATTTATCTACCACAACACCTTCTTGAATAGGTACTCCAAAACTATTTAATATTGATTTTCCTTGATATTCGTGTAAATTCATCTTGTCTTTGATTTATTTTCGGCACTAAAGTAAAAGTAATTCATACAATTTTCAAGTCATTAATGAAAAAAGGTAAAACTTTTTCTTAAATCATGTGATTTACCGTAATTTGATACATATTTAAACTAAAAAAGTCCACCGAAAACGATGGACTAAATATATTTACAACAGTCAAACTGATTAGCGCTTAGCTAATTTATCGCTTGAAACTGATAATCTTTTTCTACCTTTTTTACGGCGTGCTGCAAGAACCTTACGACCATTTTTAGTCGCCATTCTGCTACGAAATCCGTGCTTATTTCTTCTTTTTCTCTGTGATGGTTGAAATGTTCTTTTCATAACCTATGTAATTTTTATATTGTGCTCTAACTTTGAGGACGGCAAAGGTAATGATTTTTTGTATTAAACAAAACCGATAAGACAAAATTATTCTTTTTTTCCATTTTTCCCGAGTAGTTCCATTAACTTTGTGCCTTTCATAAAAGATATATACTGAATGTTTCGACCCAAAAAAGAGAAAAAGGAACGCGTTAAGCTGAGTAAAGACTCTGTGCAAAAAGCTAAGCGTATTTTCAAATACTTAAAACCCTATCGAGGTGTTTTCATCATAGGTTGGATTTTCCTCTTTTTATCTTCTTCTGCAGGATTGTTTTTTCCTTACCTTCTAGGACAACTATTGGGTGGAAAGCAGACGGCCACGCCTGTTGTTGGTCAGACAGACACTTCAATGTTAGAGAACTTGAGCTTTGACAATATTAATACAGTAGCGCTAATGCTACTAGTTCTTTTTATTCTTCAGAGTGTATTTTCTTTTTTCAGAATAGTACTATTTACGAAGGTGACAGAAAATACAATGCGAGATATCCGAAAAGATGCCTTTAGCAAACTAATATATATGCCAATGAATTTCTTCAACAAAAATAAAGTTGGAGAATTGACGAGTCGACTTTCGTCGGACATCACCCTGGTTCAAGATACGTTAAGAACAACGATCGCTGAATTCGTTCGCCAAATTATAATCATTCTGGGATCTATCGTATTTTTAGTAATCGTTTCATGGAAATTATCATTAATCATGTTGGCAACCGTACCTGTAATGGCCGTAATTGCAGTGTTATTTGGTAGGTTTATTAGAAAACTGAGTAAACAAGCTCAAGAAGCTACGGCAAGTTCAAATACCATCATAGAGGAAAACATGATGGGGATTACCAACGTCAAAACATTCACCAATGAACTTTTTGTAATGGCGAAATACAGAAAGACCATTGAGGATATCCGGAAATTGAATATTAAAAGCGGAAACTGGAGAGGAGTATTTGTTTCTTTCATCATCATGTGTCTTTTTGGTGCAATTGTTTTCATTATTTGGCAAGGACTACACATGACGCTAGGACCTGACCCTTCATTGAATTCTAGAGACTTCTTTTCTTTCGTTATGTTCACAGTGTTCATGGGAGCAAGTATTGGTTCCGTACCTGACCTTTATGCTTCTTTGCAAAAAGCGATCGGAGCAACAGAGCATTTGATGGAATTAATAAATGAATCCACTGAAAAAGAGATTTACCTTGGAAAGAACAAACCTGACATTAAAGGCAAGGTAAGTTTTGAAGAAGTAAAGTTTCATTATCCAGAACGCCCAGATGTAGAAGTATTAAAAGGCATGTCGTTTGAAGTGGATAGTGGAGGAAAAATTGCATTGGTCGGAGCATCGGGAGCTGGAAAATCGACAATCGCCTCCCTACTTCTTCGCTTCTATGAACCTACGAGTGGAAATTATACCGTAGACAATGTTAATGTTAAAGACGTCGATATAGAGTATTTAAGAGACCAGATGGCGTTCGTTCCCCAGGAGGTGATCTTATTTAGCGGAACAATTCGTGAAAACATTGCATTTGGTAACCCAGAAGCAACAGATGAGGAGATTGATTCAGCGGCCAAAAAAGCGAATGCTTATAATTTTATAAAGGAATTCCCTGAAGGGTTTGAAACAGAAGTTGGAGATCGAGGAATTCAGCTTTCAGGAGGCCAAAAGCAACGTGTAGCAATCGCAAGAGCCATCTTGAAAGATCCAACAATCCTAATTCTTGACGAAGCTACGTCTGCACTTGATGCTGAATCTGAAAGGTTGGTTCAGGAAGCACTTGATAACTTGATGGAAAACAGAACGTCCTTCATTATTGCTCATAGACTTTCAACAATTAGAAAGGCCGACAACATACTTGTTATGGATAAAGGTCAGATTGTGGAGCAAGGTAAACACGATGAATTGATGCAAATAAAAGATGGCGTTTATGCAAACCTAAATGAGCTACAGGTAAATTAAAGTCATCGCCTTCAAAACAATAATCATTATTCAAACGTTGGGTTAAAGTATTGATTAAAAACGACTAATATCTTGAATAAAACCCACGTTTTTCGTAAAAAAGACTCTAAGCACCCTTATTTTGAAGGATACTATTTTAAGTTCATTAATGAGCAAAAAGAAATCGTTATTCTCATCTCAGGAATTTCAATATCGCCCAAAGAAAAATATTCATTTATTCAAGTTGCCTCTAGTCACTCTAAGGATGTAGTGCTTTACAAATTTCCATTAACCGATCTAAAATCTTCAAAAGACGCATTCGACTTTAAAATTGGAAAAAATGAATTTAGCCGAAATAGAATATTACTCGATCTGGATAATGTAAGTGCCGAAATTCAAATAAGTAATAGTGTCAATTGGAATCGAAGCTTTGTGAACCCTAATATTATGGGGTTTATGTCTTATATTCCTCGGGTTGAATGCAAACATGATATTATCACCGTACAGTCAGAAATTTCTGGATTTATTAAATTAGCCAAGCATAAAATCTTATTTAAAGAAGGAGACGGGTACATTGAAAAAAACTGGGGGTCATCATTCCCTAAAAAATACATTTGGCTTCATGCAAACCAATTTAATAATAGGCAACTTTCACTTCAATTTGCGATAGCTAAACCCAAATGGTTCTTTTTTAGACCAGAGGTCTATATTGGTTATATCATGACTGGTGAACTAATTCATTTCGGAACACATAGGCTTAGTCTAGTGAGAGTAAAAAGAGATTATGATTTCACCTTGATCACGATAAAGAAAATTAAATATCGTATTACAATAAAAATAAAGCACAAGGCACCCGTAAATTTAATTGGTCCAACAAAAGGGATTTTAAAAAATAAAATTCCTGAGTATTTAGACAGTAGTATTGAATTAGTCGTGCTTAAAAAGAGTTTATTCAATAAAAACAAAGAAGTAGTTCGCGACATATCTCATCTTTCAACCACTGAAATGCAAGACGAAATTTGAAGATTAACGTTTTGTCAAGCTTAACTTTATATGTCGATTAGCATACTTTAATTGAATCAACAATAATACTTTGAAAACTAAAGTTTTAAAATTTCTTGTTTATTTGGGCAAACCTTTATAATTTTGACACGTTATAATGGAAAGAATATATACAATATAGTATGAAGTTTATTTTACTACTGTTATCATTAGCTATTGTTACTACTACTTTGGGACAAAGAGCGTCTAATTTCAATTCGTCTCGTAATTGGTCAATGAATAAACATGAGATTTTCTTCGCACTTGGAGCTACTCAATTTCTAGGTGATTTAGGAGGTAGAAATCAAGTCGGAACACAAAAATCACTTGCTGACATTGACTTTAAATCAACTCGAATTGGAGGTGGTCTAGGGTATCGTTTCAGATTTCACCCGAGATTCGCAACAAGTACTCAATTGTACTTTTGTTTAGTAGACGGTAATGATTCTCATACAGATGAGATCATTCGAAGAAGCCGAAACCTTTCGTTTCGCTCACCAATTCTAGAACTTTCTCAACGCTTAGAATTTATTTTACTTGCAAATGAAAAAGTAGGTGCACGATATAAAATTCGTGGTCTTAAGGGAATGCGCCCTAAAGCAGATGTGCTTTACCTTTTCTCTGGTTTAAGTGGTTTTTATTATAACCCTCAAACTCAAATAAATGGTAAGTGGACAAATCTTAGAGATTTAAAAACTGAAGGCCAAGGGCTACCTGGAGGAGCTGAAGAATATGGTCCAATTAGTTTTGGAATTCCATTCGGAGTTGGATTCAAATTAGGTATAGGTAACTTTTGGAGAATTGGAATGGAGGTTTCTTACAATAAAACGTTTACAGATTACATAGATGATGTAAGTACTGATTATTATGATCCAAATGTACTTGCGGCCGAAGTTGGTCAAGAAGCTGTTTATGCAGCTAATCCAGCTATTGAAAATCACAGTTGGTTTACAACAGGTATGCAACGTGGAAACCCAAATGATAATGACGCCTACTTCTTCGCAAACATTACTCTTACACGAAATATTACATATCCTAAGCAGAGAGGAGGTGGTAGAATTAAGTGGAAAGGTAGAACGAAATTCTAAACTAAATAAAGTTTAAAATATTTAAGGTGAGGTCTCCCCTCACCTTTTTTTATTTCTATTTTTGTCAAAACAATAGGAATGTATTCTTTAATCAAGGCTTTACTTTTTAAATTTGACCCTGAGAAAGTTCACCACTTTACTTTCAAGCTAATTAAATTCACTTTAAAAATTCCTGGTGCTAAAGCCATGTGGAAGAAATGGTATGTCGTAAAAGACAAACGACTAGAACGAAAGTTATTTGGCCTTACTTTTAAAAATCCAGTTGGTTTGGCTGCAGGTTTTGATAAAAATGCTCATCTTTTCAATGAATTGGCATATTGTGGTTTTGGATTTATAGAAGTTGGAACTGTTACTCCAAAAGGTCAGGCCGGAAATCCAAAGAAGCGGCTATTTCGATTGACGCAAGACGAAGCCATAATAAATCGAATGGGGTTCAATAATGAGGGTGTCGAAGTAATGATTGAACACCTTAAAAAGAAAAAGACTAACATTATTATTGGAGGAAATATCGGAAAAAACAAAGTAACACCGAATGAAAAAGCGAATGAAGATTATGTTATTTGTTTTGAAGCACTTTTTGATTATGTGGATTATTTCGTTGTAAATGTTAGCTCTCCCAACACTCCAAATCTTAGAGCACTTCAAGATAAAGAACCACTCGAAAAATTGCTTTCTGAATTACAAAACTTGAATCATAAAAAAACAAATCCAAAGCCGATACTCCTAAAAATAGCACCCGATTTGTCAAACGAACAACTTGATGATGTAATTGACATCGTGAATAGCACCAGAATTGACGGCATTATTGCTACTAACACAACCATTAGCCGAGATGGATTGCAAACTAAAAGTATTGAAGAAATTGGTGCAGGCGGACTTTCAGGAAAGCCCCTTAAGAATAGATCAACTGAAGTTATTAAATATTTAGCAACTAAATCAAACAAAGCTTTTCCCATAATTGGCGTTGGCGGAATACATTCGGCTGAAGATGCAATTGAAAAATTAGATGCAGGTGCAGACTTAATTCAAATCTATACTGGATTTATATACGAAGGACCAAAATTAGTTAGAAAAATTAACGAAGAAATCCTCAAAACATAGCGCTTTTTCTTATATTCGTGATATGGAGGATTTAAAAATTATTGAGTGTCCTAGAGATGCTATGCAAGGAATAAAAGAACAAATTCCGACTACGACTAAAGTAAATTACATTAACGAACTATTAAAAGTAGGATTTGACACGATTGACTTCGGAAGTTTTGTCTCTCCAAAGGCAATACCTCAATTAGCTGATACAGATAAAGTTTTAAAAAAGCTAGATTTATCCAAAACAACTTCCAAGCTACTTGCTATAGTAGCTAATGAACGTGGCGCTGATGATGCTTGTAACTTTGAAGAAATCGATTACTTGGGCTATCCTTTTTCAATTTCAGAGACTTTCCAGCAACGAAACACAAATGCCTCTATTGAAAAAAGTGTTGACCGTTTAGAGTACATTGCTAATACAGCAAAAAAACACAATAAAGAGTTGGTGGTCTACTTATCAATGGGGTTTGGAAATCCTTATGGTGATCCATGGGATTCTGAAGTTGTAATTGATTGGTCAAAAAAAATTAATGACCGATATGGTGTAAAAATAATTGCGTTATCTGACACAATCGGTATTGCTACGCCTGGATTAATAACAAGCTTATTTAATCAACTCATTCCTGCTATGCCAAATGTAGAGTTTGGGGCTCATCTACATACAACTCCAGATTCATACGATGAAAAACTAAAAGCCTCTTATAATGCTGGTTGTCGTAGATTTGATGGAGCTATAAAAGGATTTGGTGGATGCCCTATGGCAACAGACAGGTTAACAGGAAATATGCCAACTGAAAAAATGGTAGATTGGTTTGATAAGCACAGTATTTCTTCAGGAATTAATAGAACTGTTTTAGACCATGTTGTTCAACAAAGCGTATACGTTTTCAATCACTAAATAATAAACAAAATGAAATATCTCATATTACTTTTTATCTCATTAAATACACTCTTTTCTTTCGCTCAGAAAACTGCTGAACAAAAGTTGGCTGACTTTGACGAACTAATTGTGCAAGGTCGATTTACTGTAGATATCAAGTATTCTGATGAAATGAAAGCGATTGCAGTTGTGCACAGTGAAGAAGTTGATCTAGACAATCTCTCTTATTCTTATACCAACAAAACACTTAAAATAAAATACAGTGGTAGTCTCTTGGATGATGTAGATTTAAATATTACAATTTATGCAAACAACCTTTTGTATCTCGAAGCAAAACAAGGTGCAGAGATTCGTGTTGAGGATGAATTTGATTTTAAAAATAAACCCGTTTCAATCAAGTCAGATGCGGGTGGCAAAATTTTAGTAAAGTTGAGTGTTCCATCTGTAACGGCTGAAATCACTAAAGGTGGTTCAATTAGATTAACTGGTAGAACTGAGGTTCTTAATGCTACAGTAAAAACTGGAGGTACAATCGGCGCAGTTAATTTAGAAGCGAACAATGTTACTGCTAAAATTTCATTTGGTGGAGAAATCATTTGTAACGCAAGTGAGATTTTAGATGCACAAATTACTAGCGGAGGGACTATTAACTATAAAGGCAAACCTAAACTCACAGAAAAAATTCGCCTTGGAGGAACTATTGAAGCACTATGAGAATATTCGTCTTTTTAGCAACATGCACATTCTTATTCTCTTGTAAATCAGAAGAAAAAAAGAATGAACAGCCAGAAGATTTCAAGTCTGACACAACTAAAGTCACAACACTTTTCGATCAAATCAGTTTTGACGAAAAAATAAAATATGAATTACTGGCTGAGACCAGAATATGTCAACCATTCTATACGGACTCCATGGCTCCGGGGCAGGTGGCTTGTACACCTAAGCATTTTGCTTTTTATGAATATAATCATAAAAGACCTCTTGAGGACGCTTTCCTACTTCAAGTAAAAGCAGGTGTTAATGAATATGATTATCGTAGACTCTTAATTTTTACTCGTGAAAAAGGTAAGTTAATTCAAATGAATGGGATTAATGGTTATTTGGTTGAGAAACGCACAAGACCAAATGAAATAGATGACCTTGTTGTCGCAATAATAGATGATTTAGGTAACAATAAATTCGACAGATATGATGTATTAATACGTTATACGGACGGAAAATATCATTTTGTTGAAGCTATTGGTGATTTATACGGAACTTTTGACACCAAGGAACTCAAAGAAAGGGCTTCGAAAATGATAAAAGAACGTATTGAAGAAAAAGATTTAATATTTTGAAAATCATTTTTTCAATATCACTTCTTTTTATAATCTATGGATGTATTTCCGAAAGTAATCTGAAACCAGTCATTCCAATGCAAATTATCCATTCCAATAGTTCAAAAGTATGGGTACTGGAAAGTGAAATTGTTGGAAACGACGAAAAAACACCTGAAATTCAAGACTTCAAAACCGCTTTTATCTTTTTTAGCGATGGGGAATTTATAGAGCAAAAAATGGTTCATTTAGGGAGCAGTAAAGGCAAACAAGGTATTTATTACTTAAACCTATCTTCTAAAACTCAAGACACCGTTTTTAGTTTAAATTATAAAAACAATGAGTATAAAACTTTTCATCTTAAAAAATGCACTTCGAAAGAACTGCATTTAATGGAGGTCGAGAGAGAGGATTCTTCTGCAAATAGACTTTGGATATTGAAGACTTTACCAAAACCAACCAAATGGTAGTTATAGTAGATTGTGGGTACAAATTCATTTATCGTCTCGAAGATCTTGTAGATCAATATGTAGATTATCAAACCATTTCCATATTTGATTTTGATGTAAGCCAATTGCCTGAAAATGTAAATACCATTATCATATCAAATGCTCAAGTTTCTGTTCATGAAACAAATACAAACAACTACCAAGCTAAAATCAAACCTATATTTGATTTAAACCTACCTGTTTTGGGAATAGGGTTTGGGCACCACCTACTGGGCTTATGTTTTGATGCTCTGACTGCATACCAGCCTTATGCAAATGAACTCACAGAGATTGGTATAATTGAGGATACTCCCCTATTCGATAAATTACCTCTAGTTGTCGAGGTCATGCAAGATCATGCAGGAACAATATCTATTCCTCCAGATTTCAAATTACTTGCAAGCTCCGACCAATCAATTAATGAAGCAATGCAACATAATACGAAGCCTTTTTATGGCATTCAATTTATTCCAGAATTGTCTGGAAACTACGGCGCCACTGTTATTGAAAACTTTGTGAATATTTCTCTAAAGTATAATACTTAAATAGCTTATTTTTTTCGAACTTCGCTGCTATGTTATTGAACCGTCTTTGGATAGGATTATTTTCTATAGCCATGATTATGGGTCTTGTAAAGCTCATCTTTTTGGGTGATTTAGTCGTATTCAAAGATATTGTTGATGCCTTATTTAGTAGTGCAAAAGGAGCTTTTGAAATTGCACTCTATTTAACGGGAGCTCTTTGTTTATGGATGGGCATCATGCAAATTGGTGAAAAAGGAGGGGCTGTACAATTATTGACAAAAGCTTTCGCTCCCCTCTTCTCGAAAATTTTTCCCGATATTCCTAAGAATCATCCCGCCCAAGGTTCAATAATGATGAACTTTAGTGCCAACATGCTTGGGCTTGACAATGCTGCAACTCCTCTTGGCTTGAAAGCGATGAATCAATTGCAAGAAATAAATGAAGACAAAGACACAGCTTCCAATGCTCAGATAATGTTTTTGGTATTAAATACATCAGGACTTACCATTATACCTGTTAGTATTTTAGCCTACAGAACAGGAGCTGGATCTATTTCTCCATCCGAAGTTTTCCTGCCAATACTTTTTACAACATTTTTCGCCTCACTTATTGGTCTAATTCTGGTTTCAATCAAGCAAAAAATAAACTTATTCAATCGAGTTGTACTAACCTATATTGGTTCAATTACGCTTTTTATTGTCGGGTTATTAGTTTGGTTAACAAATCAACCAGATTACATAGAACCTGTTTCAAATATTGGTGGTAATATATTGCTGTTTTCTGTAATTATTCTTTTTATTTTTCTCGGTGTTCGAAAAAAAGTTAATGTCTACGAATGCTTTATTGACGGTGCAAAAGGAGGCTTCGATATTGCAATAAAAATTGTTCCCTACCTCGTTGCAATCCTTGTTGCTGTTGCTGTATTTAGAGCTTCTGGAGCTATGGAGCTACTTTTTCACGGGTTAAAACAAGTATTGATTTACATCGGTGTAACTGCTACTGAATTTGTTGACGCACTTCCAACTGCATTTATGAAGCCGTTCAGCGGAAGTGCAGCAAGAGGAATGATGCTTGAAACATTTGATGTTCATGGTGTGGATTCTTTTGTTGGAAAAATGGCGGCAACATTCCAGGGTTCCACAGAAACTACGTTCTACGTTTTGGCGGTTTATTTCGGATCTGTTGGAATTAAAAAAACCAGGTACGCGGCTGGAGTTGGACTTCTTGCAGATTTAGCAGGAATAATTGCTGCAATATTTATTTCTTATTTATTTTACGATAATCTATAAATATGAAATTAAAAATAGATAAGGAAAAAATAAACAAACTTTCCCCAGAGGACGCTATTCCTTTATTTGTAAAGATAAGTAGATTAATTTTTGGAAAGAAAAAGCCAGATGGCTTTACTCGTATCATTTTTTCAATAAACCTTTTTTCCTGGTTCTTACTTTTCATGTGGAACATGATCAGCTATTTTGTACTTCTATCGTCAGATATTATAAAAGAGAATAAAGGATTTTCCGTGAATGCTATTATTCGAAGAAACGGTCAAAAACTTGGATTTAATGGTCAAGATTTTCTTGATGCTATCACTCAATTTTACTTTTTAAATAACTTTATTTGGATTATCATCTTCATTGGTCTCATTTTAATGTATCGTAAAAAAGCTTTTTATCCCTTCCTACTTCTTGGTGGGTTGGCAATCCACTTTTCGTTGATGTTTTTCACTCTTGGACTTCAATACTTCCTTGAGGACGTTTCATTTTTTGATAAAATTTTATACGCTGTAATAATCGTCCTTACGATTATTCATTCCTTCTTAATGAAAAAGGAAATTCATGATAGAGAAGCTGAAGAACGTGAACTTCAACTCTAGTCTAGTCTATTATAAAAAGAGAGAGTCTTACTTTTAAATTCGTTTGGATAGGCAATTTTACAAATATCCTGAAGTAAAAGGTGTGGACGAATAGCAGATTGCTCCCAAAAACAGTTCACTTCGTGATAATAACTGTAAACTTCATTTTCTTGTAAGGAACGTAGTAATCTAAAACGATTATTCATCTCCAGAACTTTGTCTTTGTTCTGGGCTGCAACATTCAACCAAATACCTGTCTCCCTATTGTCCGATATAACCTCTTCTAATGTTAATGAAATACTCCCAGTCCCTTTCGTTTCATCATACTTATATTTGATGTTAGCATCTTCTAAAATTTTAGCCATATAACTTCCTCCAGCAGGCGCATTAAAGACATCTCCATACAAAGTCCCAACCAAAACTATTTCTTTAGACGAGTATTCTGCTACCTCTTCCACTAAATTTAGATATGTCGTTTCAATGTTATTGAACAATTTTTCAGCCTTTTCACGCTTATTAAATAACACACCAAATACTTTTAACCATTCAGCCCTTCCCAAAGGATGTGTTTCTTTCCAATCGTAATTAGTGAAAGTTTTAATTCCAGCAGAATGTAGCTTTTTAAGTATCGGAGCCTTCGTATCAAACCCGGAGTAGATCACAATGTCTGGATTAACATCAATATACCCTTCAATATCTGTCATTCCAATATCACCGATTGATCTTAATGAGCCTTCCCTGATTCGATCTTTTAATTTAGAAGAGCATAAATATTTATCATCAGAAATCCCAACTATTTTCTCTAGCAAATCTAGTTCTTCAAGCATACCAATGTGCGTAGCTGATAAAGCCACTACTCTGTTCAGCTCCGACATTATCTCAACGCTATTTTCATCAGCTGATTCTCCAATAGTATATCTGAACTCTACTTCCTTTTTTTGAGTATTTAGAATTTGAATTTCAGTGCTGCCTTCGTGTTCTATTATTCTAAATGCCTCGGCATATTGATTTTTTAATGTGTCTGCTTTTTCAATAAAATCAGGAGAATCTACAGTAGAAATAGGTTTGCTCTTCTCTCCAGAACAAGAAAAAAGAAATAGAATTATCGAGAACACAATGAGTCTACCCATAATTACAAAGATGTAAATTATGCTGAAATATAAACATCATTTGTATTTAAAAAAAATCCCATTACCTTTGCTTCACGTTTTAGGTGATTTGTGTTATACACATTTCTTAAAAAGGAATCTTGTGAAAATCAAGAACTGTATCTGCAGCTGTAAGCTCTAACAGTTTTTCTCATGATGCCACTGTTGGTCTCCAGACTAATGGGAAGGTGAGAAAAATACGGAGTAAGTCAGAATACTTGCCATAAGCGCGTTAAAGAAGACTTCAGATTAAAGTCAGTCTTATCATTTCTTGATATTTCTAATTTGAAAGGGATTATACATCTCTTCTGTTGTCTTCATTTTTTTATTAATTGTTTAACTCATTTAAAATTAAAAAAATGAAGAGATTTTACATTTTGGCAAGTGCGCTACTTGCTGTAACTAACTTAAAAGCGCAGTTTACAACTGTTGATTTTGAAGATTTGACACTTCCAGCTGTTGACACATTTTATAACGGTGCAGATGGAGCGGGACAATTCACTTCAAACAGTGCAGTATTTGGAAATTCCTTTGAAGATTTTGGAACTTATATTGTTTGGAGTGGTTTTGCTTATTCCAATATGACAGACAATACTACTGCAGGATTTGGCAATCAATATAGTTCTTTTGCGGGTGTCGGAGCCGATAATTCAGAAAACTACGCAGTATACAATTCTGGCGACACTTTATACCTTCCTGGTAGTTCTAATTTTGGTAATGTTTCAATCGTAAATACTACTTATACGGGAATCTCAATGCGAGATGGAGATCAATTTGCTAAGCAGTTTGGAAGTCCACTTGATGCGAATGGTGATCCTGATGGAACGAATGGTGAGGATTATTTCTATGTTACAGTATATGGTTGGGATGATAATGATGTATTAGTCGATTCATCAGAAATCTATTTGGCTGATTATAGATCAGCAGATGCGAATGACCACTATATTTTAGAGGAGTGGACTGAATTCAACCTTTCGTCACTTGATGGATCCTCTTACTTAACATTTGGATTTACTTCTTCTGATGTTGGTCAATGGGGAATAAACACACCGCTTTACTTTGCAATGGATAATCTAGAATATCAAGCGGCTGATGCTAGTCTAGCAGAAAATGAGATTGATTTTTCTGTGTACCCAAATCCTGTAAATGATAAGCTTACAATTGATAGCAAGGCAGGAATTATTAAACTAATTGATTTAAATGGTAAAGTTGTTTTTATGAAAAATCACAATGCCATTTCAACTATTGAGGTTAGTACTCTCCCGAAAGGATTGTATCTAATTCATCTTCAAACAGACAATCAAATCACGACAAAGAAAATCGTAATTACTAAATAAAATGTTAAACACACTTCTCATCCTGAGCAAAAATTGTTTCAGCCAATTCTCATTTATTCTTAGATCGATTGAGGAGAAGAAGTGTGCTTTTTTCATTCTTTTGTTCTTTTCACTTTTTCCTTTTGCCTTTTTAAGTCAAGAAGTAAAAGAGTTTGAAGGTGTAGAAGTATTAGGAAGCTATAAAAAACTATTGCCTAGTACAACTATAAATAAAGAAGATATTGATGAACTTTCCCCTCACGATCTAGGTCACCTCCTTCAACGTGTCTCTGGTATTTCGATGCGCTCTTATGGCGGTTTAGGTGGAATGAAAACAATTTCACTGAGAGGTTTAGGAGGAGAACACACTAAATTATTGGTGAACGACCTGCCCAATTCCAATGTCCAAAATGGCCAAACAGATTTCGGTTTAATTCAAATTGATAACATAGAAGAAGTTTCTGTCCATATTGGTGAAAGTGAAAATCTGGCTCCCGTTTCTGCTCAAGTATTTGGCAGTGTCATATCACTCCAAACATTTGAAAATACTTTTTCAAATAAAAAAGTGAGTGCCAACGCGAGTACAACATTAGGAAGTTTTGGGCAAAAAGAAGCTTATCTAGCTGCTAAAAAGGGAGGCGAATCTAATTTCATTAGTGTTTCAGGAAAATACCGGCAGGTGGATGGTGATTATCCATACCGCATAGAAATAGGCAATACTGAATTGAGAGAAACAAGAAGAAATAACAGTTTTGAAGAATACTTTATAAATCTAGGGACTGGATTCAAATGGCGTAGAGACTCTACCAACGGAGGTCAAAATATTTTTAAGTTATTTGCCAATATAAACGGTTCAAACAAACTACTTCCTGGTGCTGTGATTTTGTATAATGATTACGCAGATGAAAAACTGGAGACACAAAATTTTAATGTCGGTGGAAACTATTCATTTTATCAGGAACATTTCAAATTAAAAGCTTTTGCTATCTATCAAAACAAACACTTAAGATATTTCGATCCAAGCTATTTCAATTTAGATGGATTTATAGACAATCAATATAATACATCTATTCTGAAAGGAGGGATTAATGTTTCTTATAAGATCAAGTCTTTTTCACTAACACTTGGTACAGATGCTGAAAATAGTAGTTTGATTAGCAATAGAGAAAACCTTGGGATGCCTGAGCGATTTTCAAGTACTAGCATGATTAAAGTTAATTATACGCATCCTGCTATAGAAATTTTTGGCGCGATATTCAATCAATACTATGCAGACAAAAACAAAGAAAGTGAGCATCGAAATGAGTACAATAAAATTAATGCTCAGGTTGGTGTTTGTAGTGGCAAGAAAGTTTCTAAATCTTTTTCCTTTTTTGTCTGGTTTAAACAATCCATGCGACCTCCTAGTTTTAATGAACTATATTACAATCAAATTGGAAACACTTCACTTAACCCAGAAGATGCTTTACAGCTAAATATTGGTGCTACTTTTAATAAAACTATTAGCAATACAAGCATTGGTATTCGTTCTAATATTTATAATAATTATATCGATAATAAAATATTGGCATTACCTACTAAAAACTTATTTGTTTGGTCCATTTCAAATATTGGTAAAGTACATGTTTTAGGAGGTGATTTTGAGGTCAGTTTAATTCATAAGATCAACAAAAAACTCTCAGCTAAAGTAAGTGGGAATTTCACATATCAAGAGGTGACAGATAGAACTGACAAGGAAAGCCCTACTTATAATCATCAATTAGCATATACTCCTAAAATTACTTCATCAGGCAGGCTTGCTATTAATTATAAGGCTTTGTCATTTTACTCATCAATATTTTATGTCGGTGACAGATACAGTTTAAACCAGAACACTCCCTCCAATTTAGTCGACGCTTTTAAGCTAATTGATTGTTCTGCTAGTTATAAGTTTAAAATAAAAGGAAAACATACACTAAAAACCCAGGTTGGAATTAAAAATATATTCGACACCTCTTACAGTTACATTAGATATTTTGTGATGCCAGGTAGAAATTACTTTATAAAACTAGCTTATGAATTCAATTAAATATATTCTCATAATTTTATTATTTGTCAGTTGTAAGAAAGATAAAATCGACCCCGACAATGATCTTCCAGAAAATTACAGTAATGGGATACTTGTCTTAAATGAAGGACTTTTTCAGCAAAACAATTCTACTTTATCCTGGATTGATCTAAATACAAATGATGTCAAACAAAATGTATTTCTAAATACAAATAATCGCCTTTTGGGTGACACTGGGAATGATTTACAACGTTACGGAAGTAAAATATACGTTGTAGTAAATTCATCGAGTACAATAGAAGTTTTAGATGCCACTACTTTAAATAGCATCAAACAAATTCAGTTAAATTTTCAAGCTCAAGGACAACAGCCAAGACGAATAACTTTTTGGAGTAATAAAGCATACGTCTCAAGTTATGACGGTTATGTAAATATTATAGACACCAACTCTCTGGATGTCGTTAATCGTATTCAAGTTGGACAGAATCCTGAAGGACTTGCAGTATTAAATGACCATTTGTTTGTAGCAAACTCCGGAGGGTTAAGTTTTCCGAACGTCGATTCAACTGTTTTTCAAATCGATTTGACAACAAATCAAATTCTTGACACATTTGTGGTTGGTGAAAATCCTGGTGATGTAATCTCTGATGGAAACCAAAACATTTACGTGGTTAAAAGAGGTGATTATAATGTAGATCCTTCTGAGATGATTAAGGTAAATGTGAATACAGGGACCGTTGAGAACACCTCCTTACCTGCCTCTTCATTATCAAAAAGCGGAAATTCACTTTACATTTCTTATTATAACTATAATACGAACAATTCAAGTGTTGCAATATATGATTTAAACACAGAGGCAGTTATTAATTCCAACATAATAGGAAACAATGATATCACTACTTTATATGGCTCCTATTCTTTTCAAGGCAATCAAGTCATCTGTTTAGATGCTATGAACTTTACAAATACGGGTTACTTGAAAATCTTTGATTACTCAGGGAGTTTTCTTTCTTCATTCGAGGTTGGTTTAAACCCAAATAAAATTATAATTTATGAATAAGCTAGCAATAATTGTGTTTTTAATACCAACAGTTTGTTTTTCCCAGAGCTATGCTCCACCTGCAGGACAACAAGGGACAACCGCTATAGATAAAGACAGTCCGTTATTCACCTCGTGGGCTACCGGCATATCAGTTGAACGCGGATTTGTCAATATTGAAGATACAACAATCGAGGCGCTTGGGTCAAATCGCACAACTTTTGGAGATCCACAGAATGCACTTGGAGCATCTACAGGAGATCCAGGTGACATTGTTTCTTTGGGTGATTCTGGAATAGCTATTCTTACTTTTGAGCAACCAATTATAAACGGTCCAAGCTTCGATTTTGCTGTATTTGAAAATAGCTTTAGCGATGATTACTTGGAATTTGCTCATGTAGAAGTCAGTTCTGACGGAATAAATTATGTGAGATTTCCTTCTCATTCTGAGGTTCAGTCAGACGTTCAAATTCATGGGTTTGGTTTAACAGATACTCGACGTATTTATAATCTTGCAGGTAAATATCGTGGTGGTTACGGAACTCCTTTCGATTTAGATGAAATCAAAGATAGTATTGACATTGATGTAAATAAGATTACACATGTAAAAATCATTGATGTAATTGGAAGTGTTGGTGAAAGTGGTACTTTCGACAGTTTCGGGAATAAAATTAATGAGCCTTTCTCTACTCCTTATGAGTCGGGAGGATTTGATCTAGAAGCTGTAGGGGTAATAAATGAATGGGTTAACACCATTGATTATGAGAGTAATACTTTAGAGTTTACGGTATATCCTAATCCTAGCGATGGACTCATAAAGATCAAAACAAGTAATGTCCAATCATGTAAAATCGTAATTACGAATAGTATGGGACAGATTATTTTTCAGAACAATTACAACAACCAAAAAATAATAAATAATGTACCTCAACTTAACTCTGGATTTTACACCGTAATATTATCAAATAAATTCACCCAAAAACAGCAGTTTATTACAGTGAAATAGTAACTTTGTGAATTCAACGATTTCTTGATTTTTAATTAAAATTGTTGTATATTTATTTTATGAAGTTATTACTACTATTTACTCTACTAATGTTGAGCCCTTTTATTTATTCAGGCGAATGGTTCACCGAAAATATAGGACAAATTAAAAATCCGCTTGGTGAGCCCAATAATGATGTTCTGTATATATACAATGGCAATGGACTTACAGTTACATTAAGGAATAATGGCTTTTCCTATGAAGTAAAAAAAATTACAAGTTCAACGGCTGATCTACAAACGCTTTCAAAAGATTATAAGTTTAATACTTATATTGAAAGAATAGACTTTGAATTTCCCGACGAACCTACAAAAATTATAACTGACAATAAAAGCGTATCTTATTCCAATGTCTATAGTGCTGAGGGGAATTTTGAAAATATTTCTAATTATAAAAAAATAATCTATAAAGATGTTGCTCCAGGAATTGATATCGAATTCATCATAAAAAATGGGCAATTCAAATATAACATACTGGTAACTTCTAAAGCGGATTTGTCTAGGTTTTTTGTTCAAATTAAAAGTGAAAAATCTCCATCGTTGAACAATGGTAAATTGATCTTAAATACCATTCAGGGTGAATTGACTGAAAGCATTCCATTTAGTTATTTAAATAATTCAAAAAAAGAGATTGAAGTAAATTACAAACTCAATGGACGTACATTAAGTTTTGAAACGGATGAACAACAAAGGGACGAAACATTAATCATTGACCCTGTTCCTGACTTGATTTGGAACACATATTTTGGTGGAAGTCAATACGATTTAGTAAATGACATAGCACTAAGCAACAGTAATAAAGTCTATCAAACTGGTTTTACGATGAGTTTGGATAATATTTCAACTTCAGGAGCATTTCTAGAAAATTACCAAGGTGATTTAGACGCATTCGTTTCCAAGTTTGACTTAGATGGTAATATTATCTGGTCTACCTATTATGCAGGCCCCCAAACTGAAAGGGTGTATAATATTGCTTTAGACACCCTTGGAAATTGTTATATCGCCGGATCTACTTTCAGCACAACGGGCATTGCGACTACAGGTGTTCATCAAGAATATATAGATGGTGCTGATGATATATTTTATTTAAAATTATTCTCTAATGGACAAAGAGATTGGTGTACTTATCATGGTGGAAATGGTCATGACTTCATAACAGATATGTTAATCATTAATGATACAATATTTTCTGTTGGACACACCACAAGTACTAATAATTTAGCAAGTTCAGGAGTACATTTAGAGAATAATACAACATCAGAGGCAGGACATATAACTTTATTCTCTGTGAATGGAGATTTTTTATGGGGTACTTATTTTGGAGATGGTGGTAACAATTCTGTTGAGGGTATTGCGGTAAATAATAATTCGATATATATCACCGGAAGGTCTAATAACTCTACTGGGATTTCAACTTCTGGTACACATCAAGAATCACTTGGTGGATTTGTCGATGGTTTTATTTCAAAGTTTAATAAAGCAGGTTCCCAGATTTGGGGTACATATATTGGAGGTGAATACACTGATGTCTCGAATGGAATTGCGCTGGACGAAAATGGCGATATTTACATCTGTGGAGACGCTTCCAGTTTGAACCAAATTTCAACATCTGGTGCACACCAAGAAAACAGACTGAGTGCAGAACAAGGGTTTTTATCAAAATTCTCCTCTGATGGTCAGCAGATTTGGGGCACATATACAGGTGGGTACAATTCTGACTATCTTCATAAAATCACTTATAAAAGTGGGTTTATTTATATTGGAGGACAGACATTGAGTGAAACTGATATAGTTACACCCAACGCTTTTCAACAAACTAAATCTGACGGTTATGATATTTTCCTTCAAAAATTTGATACTACTGGGCTACTGCAATGGGGTACTTATTTTGGTGATATTGCGAATGAAGACATTACAAGTATAGTACTATCCAGTAATCAACAAATAATTCTGTCTGGAAACAGTGACGCATCTTCTATGAACTTCACTACTATAAATGCTCATCAAGAAGATTTTGGTGGAGGAACGTCCGATGGTTTCATTTCTTATTTCTGTCAACCAATTAAACCTCAAATTCATTATAATGAAGGTCAATTAATATCTACTAATGCAGACGAGTATGATTGGTATTTTGAAGAAAGTCCGTTAAATGAGTACTCACAAACCATCTCACCAAGTAATGATGGGGAGTATTACGTTATAACAAGCAACAATGGTTTGTGCCCAGACACTTCTGAAGTATTTGATTATTCGACTATAGGGATTGAAAAAGAAATTCTTAACACAATTCATGTTTATCCTAACCCTACAAAAAACCACATAACTATTGATCACGAAGGATTTATAGAAGTTACTTTAGTAGATCTTAATAATAAATTTATCACTACACAATCAGGTTTTAATGGTTTAGAATTAGATTTATCAAATTTTTCAAATGGTATATATCTTATCCAAATTAGAACTCAAAATGAATCAATCGTAAAAAAAATAATAAAAAATTAACACAAATAGGCAACCTCATAAATAGAGCAAGCGTTTAACTAACAACATACTTACGTAATTTTTAAATTATGAAAAATCTACTACAAATACTCGTTTTAATCAGTGCACTGTTTCTTTATTCAAATGAAAGTAGAGCTTGTCACGCTCTTGCTGTTCAAGATTACACTTTAAATGTTGTTGGCGGTGGCGTTCAAGTAAATGCTTCGTCAACATCGCCTACTTGTGGTTGTGGTGTTTATTGGCTTGATGTGGAGATTAGATGTCTAGGTGAAGCTTTTGATGCTGCACCTTTTGATCCAACTCAATATTTGTCATTATCTAACTACCCTTACTTTCAGTCTGCGACAATGTTAAAACCAAATTGTGTCGTTCAAGCCTATCCCCAAGTAACAATACCTTTTGGAAATTTATGTCCAGGAATTGATTATCAAGTAAGAGTTCGGGAAAACAACAATGGTAATGGTGGACCTTGGTCGGCAGCTCTTACATTTACTGTACCAGGAACAATAGATCCCTTAGTTGGAAACGTAAACGCTTCGAATGTGAATCTTTGTGTAGGTGATTGCACAACATTAACTGCTTCAGTAGTTGGAGGTTGTGGTTTAGCTCCCATATATCAGTGGAGTACTGGAGCAAACACACCTAGTATAAATGTATGTCCTGCAGTAACTACTACTTATACGGTTGATATTACAGAACAATGCAGTAATTTAACAGTTACTGAAACTATAACGATTTATGTTGTACCAACACCAATCGCAGGAATTGCAGCAGCTAATCCAGTTACAGTCTGTATTGGTCAAACGTCGAATCTTACCTTAAATGGATATGATGGTAACATACAATGGCAAAGTGCACCAAATGCCGGAGGTCCTTGGACAAATATACCCGGAGCGACCACCGATAATGAAACGAGTCCTCCTATAACCAATGATATATGTTTTAGGGCCGAAGTTTCTGGTTGTGGCCCATCTGATATCTCAAATGTCGTCTGCGTCTCAGTCTCGCCCACCCCAGTCTTAAGTGTTACCAGTGAAACAATATGTGCAGGTGAAATTACGACGTTAACAAGTAATGTTGACTTACCTGGCGGAACTTATACGTGGACCCCAACTGGCCAAAACACAGCAGACTTAACTAACGTTTCCCCTGCAGTTACAACGGTATATGATTTGGAATATAACTTGAACGGCTGTATAGTAAATGAATCAGGGACAGTTACTGTAAACCCTCAACCTACGACTTTAGCTTTAGCTGGTTCTACAATTTGTGATGGTGACAATGCTACGATTACTGCTACTCCAGATGAACCAGGAGGTACATATACTTGGACTCCAAACGTTAGTAACAATAATACGGCAAACGTATCTCCAGGTGTAGGTACAAATACATACACTATAGATTACGATTTAAACGGATGTACTTACTCTGAATCTGTAGATATCATTGTGAACCCAGTTCCAACTGTTGATGTTGTACAGCAAGAAATTTGTAATGGAGAAAATGCAACTATGACTGCTACTCCTGACATCGCAGGAGGTACCTATCTATGGGCACCTGGAGGTGAGGTTACTAACTCGATAAACGTTGCTCCAAATGCGACAACAAATTATGCTGTCACTTATACTTTAAACGGATGTGTCGCTAATGATAATGCCGATGTTATTGTTAACCCAATACCAACAGCGGATTTTAATTTCAACAATGTTTGTGAAGACCTTGAGACTCCATTAAATTCTACTTCTGCAGTACCTGCTCCTGGCGTTATTCAAACTAATGAATGGGATATTGGTAATGATGGGAGTGTTGAATATAATACAGCAAATGCCAATCATGATTTTGGTGGTTGGGGTACTTATGATGTGAATCTTACCGTTACAACAGATGCTGGATGTCAAGATAACATAACGCAAACTATTGATGTATATCCACTTGCAATTGTTGATTTTGATGCTACTCCATTATGTTTAGGTAATCCTACTGACTTTGATGACTTAACAGTTGTCCCAAATGGGGGAGTTGTTAATACGTGGAACTGGGATTTTGACGATGGGAACACAGCTAACACTCAAAACCCTCAAAACACGTATGCTACAGCGGGAATTTATAATGTTGACTTAGAGGTTACAACTGATAACGGTTGTGTTACAAACCTTACTCAAGCTATAGAAATTTATGATTTACCAGTAGCTGATTTTGATTTCGTAAATGATTGTTTTTATAACGACATTGAATTCTCTAATACATCTTCTGGAAATGCAACTAATTTTGAATGGGATTTTGATGATGGATCAAATCCAAATTATCAAGAAAACCCAACTAATTTGTACAACGCTTCTGGCACCTATGATGTAACATTGTTTATCTCCACAGATGATGGATGTAGTGATCAAATTACACAAACGATTACAGCTTACGCTCAACCAAATGCTGAGTTCTCTGTAGATCCTACTTGTTTTGAAACGATTTCAGAATTTACAGATGAATCAACTGTAAACCCAGTAACTGGTGATGCAATTACAGGTTGGGACTGGAGTTTTGGAGATGGAAATACTTCAAATGTACAAAACCCAACGAATCAGTATGCTGGTGAAAATGTGTATTCTACAACGTTAACTGTAACAACAAACTATGGCTGTGAGGATACTTATGTTGATGATGCTATTGTTTGGCCTCTCCCTCAAGTTGACTTTAGCCCTACTGATGTTTGTTTAGAGTTCAACACACAGTTTCAAGATCAATCTACTATCTCGAATCAGTATACGGCTAATAATAATGTAAACTGGGCTTGGGATTTTGGAGATGGTAACAGTTCTAATCAACAAAATCCAACTCACACATATATGAGTGACGGAGTGTTTACCGCTAATCTTACTGTAACATCTAATAATGGTTGTGTAAATGATGAAGACATTGATGTCACAGTTCATCCTAAACCAGTTGCTAGTTTTACAGGGCAGAACTTATCAGGTTGTTCTCCAGTATGTTTTAGTTTAGAATCTACCTCAGTGATAAATAACCCTTCAAGTATTGTTGATTATCAATGGAACTTTAGTGATGGCTCAACATACTCCTCTTCAAGCCCTAATCTCGAGGAATGTTTTGATAATTTCACTGGTAATACCGTGAATTACGCTGTTGAATTAGTTGTTACTTCTGATCAAGGGTGTCAAGACACTCACTCTGAAGCAAATTATATCTCAGTATTTCACAATCCTATTGCGAACTTTGGTTATTCTCCCGACGAGGTTGATATTCTAGACCCTACGATTCAATTGAATAATAGTTCTCAATATGCTGATACGTATGACTGGTATATTAGTGGATGGGGATCAAGTTCGGATTTCAGCCCTGAAATTGAATTTAATCCAGAACCAGAAACATATGATATAACATTAATCACACTGACTGATGAAGGGTGTACTGACACTGCATTTGGTGTAGTTGATGTATTAGATAGACTAATATTTTATGTGCCAAATACTTTCACACCAGACAAAGATGATTTCAACGAAGTATTCAAACCAATATTTACTAGCGGTTTTGATCCAATGAACTATAACCTAACAATCTATAATAGATGGGGAGAGGTACTATTTGAGTCAAACAATACTGAAGTTGGTTGGGATGGAACATATGGAACTGATAATACTAAAATTGTTCGCGATGGTACTTATTTATGGAAAATAGTTTTTAAAGAGACAGGTAAAGACAAACGAGTTGTTGAAATCGGCCACGTTAATGTATTAAAATAATTGATCTGAAATGAGATTTTTCTTTAAAGCAACACTATTAGTATGTACAACTCTATTATTTAATATAAGTGAAGTAAAAGCTTGTCACGCCTTAGCTATTCAAAATTTCACATTAACTCAGGTTGCTAACGGTGTAGAGGTCGATGCTGAATCAACTTCTCCAACATGTGGATGTGACGAATATTGGTTAGATGTTGAAATAAGGTGTGTCAATATTGCATTTGATGGAGCACCATTTGATCCAACTCAATATTTAGCTTTAAACACTTATCCTTATTTCCAATCAGCTCAAATGTTAAAACCAAGCTGTGTTGTTCAGGCTTATCCCACTGTAGACATACCCTACTCGAGTCTTTGTCCAGGGGTTGAATATAAGGTAAGAGTTAGAGAAAACAATAATGGAAATGCTGGTCCATGGAGTAATCAATTGACATTTACTGCACCAGGAACAATGGATCCTTTGGTTATAGATATAGCTGCCTCTCAAACATCAGTTTGCCCTGGTGATTGTGCAACGCTAACAGCAAATGTTACTGGTGGATGTGGATTACAACCAACTTATACATGGTCCAACGCAGCCACTACTCAATCAATTAATGTGTGTCCTGGAACTACTACTACATATAGTGTTGAAGTTTATGAAATCTGTACTGAATTAACAGCTACTGCATCAATAACTATAACCGTTGGAGGGATTATTGATATGACTTGTCCGCCTGGACTAAATGCCGTCTGTGACATAAGTGAACAGCCCCCCTATAACGATTATAATGCTTTTCAGGCTGCTGGGGGAAGTGTAACACTAGACCCCTCTGCCACGCTAGACCAAGCATCCTTTACAATGATAAGTGAAACCTCCGATGGCAATACTTGTCCTGAAGTTGTTACAAGGACCTACCAAATTGCTGATGATTGTGGTGTTAGTGTTACTTGTACTCAAACAGTAACCATAAATGATAATCAACTTCCAACAGCTTCTGCCCCCGCCCCTATTACAGTTCAATGTGTTGGTGATGTTCCTGCTCCAAATATTTCTGTAGTTAATGATGAGGCTGATAACTGTACAGCAAACCCTACTGTTACTCATGTTGGGGATGTTTCTGATGGAAATACGTGTCCTCAGATCATTACAAGAACCTATAGAATTCAAGACAATTGTGGTAATTTCATAGAAGTAGATCAACAAATTACTATTGATGATAATATTAACCCAACAGGAAATCCACCAGCTGATGATGTTGTTCAATGTATTGGAGATGTTCCTGCAGTTAATATCGCAGATGTAACAGGTGTGTCTGATAACTGTACTGCAAATCCAACCGTTACTCACGTGGGAGATGTTACGAGTGGAGCAACCTGTCCTTATAATATTACCAGAACTTATAGAGTTACTGATGATTGCGGTAACTTTATAGATATTGATCAAATAATTACTGTGAATGACAATATTGCTCCAACAGGAACTGCTCCTGCAGATGTTGCGGTACAATGTATCGGCGATGTTCCTGCCGCGGACCCTACATTAATTACAGACGAAGCAGATAACTGTGCTACTCCAACTGTTACTCATGTGGGAGATGTTTCTGATGGTAATACTTGTCCTGAAGTGATTACTAGAACTTATAGAATAGAAGATGATTGTGGAAATATAACGGATGTTACACAAATAATAACTATCGATGATGATACTAATCCAATTGGAACTGCTCCAGCTGACGTTGCTGTTCAATGTATTGGAGATGTTCCTGCGGCGAATATTGCAAATGTAACTGGTGTTTCTGACAACTGTACAGTGAATCCAACTGTTACCCACGTTGGTGATGCTTCAGATGGGAATACTTGTCCTGAAGTAATTACTAGAACTTATAGAGTTGAAGACGATTGCGGTAACTTTATCGAAGTAGATCAAATTATCACAATCAATGATGATACTAATCCAATTGGAACTGCTCCAGCTGACGTTGCTGTTCAATGTATT
>NVXV01000007.1 GCA_002734085.1 Fluviicola sp.
TTCCATAAATTTTAGTATATTCATCTTGCTTTTTTCTTCAAAACTAGACCGGCAGAACTTATTCTATTTACGTGCTGGTATTTTGTGGGGGAATCAGTTAAATATTGTATTTCTTCTGAAAAAATCAAATTAGTTAAAAAAAACTTGCTTTTTCGAAATCCAAACTATAAATCCGTACGTATGTAGGTCAAACAATTAAAATTTACAGTTATGAAAACAATTAGATTTAACAGATTAATGGCGCTACCGATGATGATATTGGCAGCTGGCTTAATAATGACTTCTTGTAAAAAGAAAGGTTGTACAGATGAAGCTGCAACAAACTACAATGCTGAGGCCAAAAAAGATGATGGTTCCTGTGTATACGCTGATCCAGAAACGAATCCAGAAATGGAATCTTCAACTTATATGTATGAATTCAACAATGGACAAGTTGTCCCAACTGCAGCTTATGATGGTATGCACATGGATAACTTGATGGCTACCATGACAGTAGAAGAAGTTTCAGGTTCTGAAACAGAAATTTCAGTAACATTGACAAATACTGTAGACGGAGAAACTTATATGATTCACGCGCATGATGCGATGGATCCAGCAACAACTCCAAATGGAACGCCTTATGACGAAACACCAAATGGTGACGTTTTTGTACAAATGGCGAATGGTAATGGAGGAGATGTTACAGTAACACAAACCGTTTCAATGTCTTATTCTGCAATAGTGAATGATTATGAAGGGTTCTTTGTTGTTCACGATCCGCTTCAAGCGATTAATACAGCAGATATTTCAACATACCTTGTTGTTGGAAGTTTTGCAAGAACGCAAACGGCTACAAATTTGTCTTCAATGACATATAGTTATGATTTCAATACAGGTCAGGTTGATCCTGCTTATGCATATAGTGGAGCACACGCTTCAAACCTTGGAGCAACGTTGAAAGTTCAGGAATTAGCAAACGGTGAAAGTCGTGTTTCTGTAGCTATTATGAATTCAATTAATGGAGAAACGTATATGGTTCATGCACATGATATGGCTGATCCAGCAACAACTCCAAATGGAACACCTTACGATGAAACTCCAAATGCTGATGTCTTAGCAATAATGGTTAATGGAAATGGTATGACGGCTTATAATAGTCAACATAGTTCAATGTCATATACTGATCTTACAGCTAATTATAACGCATTTTTTGTAATTCACGATCCACTTCAAGCAATTGATACAACGGATCCAACAACTTATGTAGTGTTAGGTGTGTTTGCTGGTTAGTAGTAGTTAAACATAGTGTTTTAGTGATGAAAACTCCTGCTTCGGCGGGAGTTTTTGTTTTTAATGAATAGTGCTAATAACGTGGATATTAAAAGTAATTTTCTATTTTTGAACTCAATAAAATAGTAACGATGAAAAACTTAATTTTAAATATATTTTTTACCCTTCTCACTTTTAGTGTACTTGGACAATCAGATGATCTTAAACTGGATAAAGGTTTATATGTTAAAATGATTACGGAAAAGGGAACAATATTTTTAGAGCTTTATCCTGAACAAGCCCCTTTAACTGTGGCAAACTTTGTTGGGTTGGCACAAGGTAAACTCAAAGTTTTTGATACAATTAAGTTTAAAGAACCCTATTTCGATAGCATTAAATTTCATCGTGTAATTTCTGACTTCATGATTCAAGGTGGAGATCCGACAGGTACTGGTTCTGGTGGGCCAGGATATAAGTTTTTTGATGAAGCAGATAACGGATTAAAACACACTAAGGGAACATTATCGATGGCTAATGCTGGACCAAATACCAATGGAAGTCAATTTTTTATTACACACGTAGCTACCCCTCATTTGAATGGCAAACATACTGTGTTCGGTAGAGTTTTAGAAGGACAAGAGGTGGTTGACGCAATTGAACAAGGTGATTATATGCTGGATGTCAATATTATAAAAAAGGGACTAAAATATAAATGGTTTTACAATCCTTCGAAAATTTTCAAAAAGGAATATGAAAAATTGGAAGCAGAGTCACGTAAAGAGGAGGAAAGAATTGCTAAACTAAAGGCACAAGAAAAAGTAAGATTGATCGAAGCAAAAGCGAAGACACAAGAAGAGTATAAGTCTTATTTTTATGATTTAGTAAAACAGGAACATCCAGATGCAAAGCAGACAGAAAGTGGTTTAGTTTATGTGATAAAAGAAGAAGGAGAGGGTGAGCAACCTCAAAAAGATGATAAAGTTTCTCTTCACTATACTGGAACACATCTTTTTGGAGGGAAATTTGACTCATCTATAGATAGAGGTCAACCTCTGGAGTTTCAATATCAAGTAATGAATTTAATAAAAGGATTTAATGAAGGTGTTGGCTTGTCGAAAGAAGGAACAAAGATAGAGCTGTTTATTCCCTATTTTCTGGCCTATGGAAAGAGAGGGAAACGTCCTCAAATTCCAGCTTATGCCGATCTAATTTTCGATATTGAAATATTGAGCATTACTACGAATTAACCTCAAGAATTAATGAAACTGATTTTAATAACTTCTTTCTTAGTCCTATCCACTTTTATTTTTGCTCAAGACAAAGTTGAAATAGTAGTACTTGACAAACAAACGAAAGAACCCGTTTCTTTTGTTAAAATTGGAAATAAAGCAATTGAACCTATATTGACTGATATCGATGGTAAGGCGACACTTGAAGTTGACGAAACACTTCAGTATCATTTTTCTTTTTATGATTATAAGGACACGAGTATTTTAGGTTCAGTATTGTTGAATGAGAAGGTCGTTCTACTCACTCCAGATTCTCAGATCTTAGATGAGGTTGTTATTACGCCTGGTGAAAACCCCGCACATCGTATTGTTCAAAACGCTATGGATCGGAGAAAAGACAACGACCCGCTTCGCAATAATTCATTTAAATACAAATCATTTTCTAAGTTTTATTTAACGGGTGAAGTGAAAGAGGGCGTTGTTCGTGACACAATAAGTGATACAAGTGAGTTAAAAATGTTTGAATTACTTGATGAACAGTATTTGTTTTTAACAGAAACAGCTTCTAAAAGAACATTTTCACCACCGAGTTATGACAAAGAAGAAGTTACTTCATATAAGGTTTCAGGTTTGAATAACCCGATGCTTGCAACTTTAGCTTCTCAGTTGCAATCTTTCAGTTTTTATGATAATATTTTTACAATAGGAGGAAGCGATTACGTGAACCCAATTGCCCCAGGTGGAATAAGAAGATATTTATTTGTGTTGGAAGACACCCTTTTTCATGACCAAGACACGACGTATACAATTAGTTTTAGACCTCGAAAAGGGAAAAACTTTGATGGTTTAAGTGGATATCTTTTTATTCACACAAACGGTTGGGCATTAGAGAGGGTCATTGCTTCACCTTATGGTGATAATTCACTGGGAGACCTTAAAATAATTCAAGAGTATAAATTCACCAATGATAAAAAATGGTTTCCCTATGAATTGAGTACAGAAATAGTTTTTGAAGGACTTCAACTTGGGAACTATAGCAATGCAATAGGCAGAAGTAGCTTGTACATAAATGACGTAGAATTTGACGTCCCCGTAAAAAAAGGATTTAATCCTGTTCAATTAGAAGTTAGTGTTGATGCCGCCAATGATACAGTAGGACTAGAAGAAGCTCGTGGTAATAAGTCTACAGATAAAGAATTACAAACGTATAAAGTGATTGATAGTTTGGGTGAAGAAGCCAACTTTGAAAGAATGGCAGAATTGCTCTCTATTTTGGCTACTGGCAAAATCCCAATAGGTAAAATTAGTATTCCACTTAGGAGAATTACGGATTTTAACCAACAGGAAGGCTTTAGATTGGGTCTTGGTTTAGAAACGAATCAGCGGTTTAGTAGAGTCTTTGGAATCGGAGGCTATTTTGCTTATGGTTTTAGAGATAAATCATGGAAATGGGGAGGAGATTTAAATGTAACTTTTCACCAAAAGCGTCAAATTAATCTTGAATTACGCTATAGAGATGACTTATTTGAAAGAGGTGGAGTAGACTTTCAAAAAGATAATTTTGATTTGACCGGTCAATCTCTATATAGAAACTTCTTTATTAATCGTTTGGATAGAGAGCGTTTTGCAGGTGTTACTTTTAGTGGATTAGTAACTCCAAATTTCAAAGTTCAATTGGTAGGAAATTATCGTAGAATCCGCTTTACTGATGATTATGCGTATGCCCCTCTTTTTGAAGATATAAATCCAGCGGTAGATCAGTTTGATGTAGCGGAGACGGGTTTAATTGTGACATGGAATATTCGAGAGAAGATAATGATGCTCGGAGATCGAAGAGTGTCTATGGGAACAAAGTTTCCGAGACTTACATTCAAAGCGATGAAAGGATGGGATGAAATATTTGAGGGAGAGTACGAATATTATCGTTTGAACTTTAATATTGATCAGACATTTACTATACGTGGTCTAGGTAGAATAAATTTACAAAGTACTAACGGTATGACTATAGGAAATGTTCCATTAGCCTTACAACAAATCCAATATGGAACAGGGAAAAACTGGAATTTGGTAGTTCCCAATACATTTGAAACAATGCAGCCTGCAGAATTTTTTAGTGATGCGCAGTCCAATTTGTTCTTTAGGTTGAGATTCCTACCGTTAAAGAATAAAACGGATTGGACGGAGCCGCAATTTGTTTTACACAGTGCTGCTGGATTTGGTACAATGTACAACCGAACAGATCATTTGAATTATGCGTTTAAAGTTCCAGAAAAAGGGTATTATGAATCTGGTTTAATAATCGAAAATTTGCTTAAATCAGGGCTTACTGGGTTGGGTATAGGTGTTTTCCATAGATATGGACCATATGCAAATCCAGCGTTGAAAGATAATTTTGTTTATAAACTATCATTGACTTATAATCTATAATAGCGTAGCTATTATATTGATTTTTCTAAATATTTCTTTTTGAATCAGCTTTTCTCCCGTACATTTACCTTAATGTTTTGGAATGATCAACGTAATATTATAAGTAAACTCACTTTTCAAAGAGTTTGGAACGTGTTAAACCTTCGTTGGTCATACTTTTTAGCTAAGCGACTTAAACACATTAAGTGTAGCGGACTACCTTTTGCCGCTAGTATTGAACCAACCACAGCTTGTAATTTAGGCTGCCCTGAATGTCCAAGTGGATTGAAACAGTTTACCCGGCCTACAGGTAAACTCGATTTGGATTTGCATGATAAAATGTTAGATCAACTTGGTAAACAGCTGTTTTATATCAACTATTATTTTCAAGGAGAGCCCTTTCTTCATCCACAATTTTTGGATTTGATCATAGCAGCAAATAAGCGTAAAATATATACGGCCACTTCAACAAATGCTCACTTTATAACAAAGGATAAAGCGACTGAAATCGTAAATTCAGGGTTAGACCGAATGATTATTTCTATTGATGGTTTGACACAAGACACTTATGAGCAATATCGTCGTCAGGGGAAACTTGAAAAAGTACTAGAAGGAACGAAAAATATAGTTCAGGCGAAGAAAGATTTAAAAAGTAGAACACCACACCTGATTTTTCAGTTTTTGGTTGTAAAACCAAATGAGCACGAAGTGGATGATGTTTTTAAATTAGGAAAAGAAATGGAAATTGATGAGGTGCGTCTAAAAACAGCACAACTATATGATTACGAAAATGGTAATCCATTGATGCCTTCCAATGAAAAATACGCCCGATATAAAAAAAATAAACAGGGTAAGTTTGTTCCAAAGTATCACCTTAAAGATCATTGCTGGAGGATGTGGTCTTCAACTGTTTTAACTTGGGACGGGAAGGTTGTTCCCTGTTGTTTTGACAAAGATGCTAAGCACGTACTCGGCGATGTAACTAAAACACCATTCAAGCAAGTATGGAGTCATCCGCAATACCAGGCCTTTCGAAAGCAAGTGTTCACGGATCGTAAAACGATTGACATTTGTCAAAATTGTTCAGAAGGAACAGAGGTGTGGGCTTGATTTTACTTCTGTTTATTTGGGGGTTTAACTTTTATAAATTATCTTTTTCTTGTATTGTATTTCCCGTGAGAAGCTTTGTCCGAAGGTTTATCTTGTTGAATCAACTCTAAATATAGTGCTTCTACTTTATCACGAGCCCATTGTGTTTTACGCAGAAATACTAGACTCGATTTAATAGAAGGGTCAAATTGAAAACAGCGAACTGGTATTTCATCTGCCATGTGCTCCCAACCTAGTTCTTCAACTAAATAAGATAAGATATCTGCAAGTTTCACTCCGTGTAATGGATTATTGGGTTGTTTTTCGCTCATTTGAGGTATTGTTTGAAACAATGATAACAAAATGCTTGATTAGAACACAAACATCTCTAAATATTTATTTGTTATCAAGTATAATTTATGTTTATTTTTGTGGCTATGCAACAGATCACCAACACCATACTAATGATTCGTCCTGCAAGTTTTAGGGCGAATGAGGAAACGATTTCCACCAATTTTTTTCAGAAAAAAGTACCTTCAGCAGTTTCAATAAACCAGCGAGCTCAAGAAGAGTTTGACAGCCTTGTATCCTTGTTGAGAGGTGTTGGTGTGAAAGTAATTATAATTGAGGATGAGCTAAAGAATGATACACCAGACGCCTTATTCCCTAACAATTGGGTTTCATTTCACACAGATGGGACGGTAGGTCTATATCCAATGTTGGCTGAAAACAGAAGGAGAGAAAGAAGACAAGAAATTCTTGACCACCTTATTCATTTAGGATATTATGTTCAAAAAGTGATAGATTATTCATTCTTCGAAAATGAGAATTTCTTTTTGGAAGGAACGGGAAGTTTAATTTTAGATCGAATCAACAGAAAAGCGTATTGTGCTTTATCTTCAAGATCTTTGGAACAACCACTTATTGAGTTCTGTAAAGATTTTGATTACATCCCAGTTGCATTTAAGGCCAACCAAACCGTAGAAAGAGAACGTAAACCAATTTACCATACAAATGTTTTATTAACCATAGGGGAAACTTTTGCAGTTGTTTGTTTGGAAAGTATAGATGATCTAAATGAACGCGATTTTGTATCAAAGTCATTGCGTAACGACGGCAAAGAATTGATTTGTATTTCAGAGGATCAAGTTAATTCTTTTGCGGGAAACATGTTGCAAGTAAAAGGAGCAAGAGGCAAAAGTTATTTAGTTATGAGTGATAAAGCAAAACAAAGCCTAAGCAATAATCAATTGGGTAAATTGGAAGAGCATGCGTCACTTATTTCTAGTTCACTGGATACTATAGAAACATATGGAGGTGGAAGTGCGCGCTGCATGATGGCAGAAGTATTTTTGCCGATAAAAGAACAGAATATAAACTCTTAATAGGCTAGAGTTATACTGCCTTTACTCCAAATAAATGACCAACAAAAATGGTTATTCCCATTGCAATTGTTCCCCAAAACACCAGCCTAATAATTGCTCTTCCTGGAGAGGCTCCACCAGCCTTTGCAGAAACGTAGCCAAGGATTATAAGAAATAATATGGATGCACCATAAATTATAAACTCCATTTTTTCTAAAGGCGCAAAAATCGCAACGAACAATGGCAGAAGTCCACCAGCTGCAAATGCTAAAAACGAAGTAAATGCTGCCTGTATAGGATTAGCACTGTTTTGCTCATTAATTCCTAATTCATCACGAACATGCGCTTCCAAAGGATTGTTTGCAGTCATTTCTTTGGCTACCTGTAAAGCTGTTTCGCGTTTTAATCCTCGGTTGATATAGATTTGAGTCAGCAGCTCCAATTCTTCTTCTGGGCTATCTCTTAACTCCTTTTTTTCACGTTTGATATCTGCTCTTTCAATATCTGTTTGTGAACTTACAGAAACATATTCACCTGCTGCCATCGATAAAGCACCAGCAACTAATCCAGCTAATGAAGCTAAAACAATAGTTTCTCGGGAAACACTCGCGGCTGCAACTCCTGCCGTTAAACTCGCCATGGAAAGTATACCGTCGTTTGCACCCAAAACACCAGCTCGAAGCCAATTACTGCGATGTACGTAATGCTCTCCTAGATATTCCTCTAATGGCTTGTTCATTGTTATTCTTTATCAATGCTAAAAATAGTCTTTTTAGTTATTATTGAATGTATCTCTTCTACCAAGAACAATTTAACCTTTTCATTTCACCAAAATTGCTTCGCTATCCTTAGCTGCAACCAACCAGTGTTTTACGTTTAGTTTAATTTCAAAGAAATCACCTGACTTCAAAATGGTTTTTATAGCTGTCTCATCTTCGTAAATAACCTCACCTATTACGCAGACAAGTAAAGCAGGAACTTTAGTAATGTGTTCTTTCAATTTACCATTTTTTTTCAGATGAATAGCTACGACTTTTCCTTCTGTACCGTTAAATAACTGTTTAGCAGAAAGTGCTTTGTTGGAATTATGGAATGTTGTTAAATTCATATTACTCGAAATATTTATGGAATGTATTAAACGATTTTTCTATAGCAGGCAAAACTTCTTCTTCGACTTCTTGAGCACTTTTTTCACTCAAAGATTTGATTAATTCTATATGAGGATGTAACCATTTGTGTAGTTCGTCATGTGAAGCTCCATTCATGGTACAGCTTTGAATCAAATTATTGGTATGACTCATCATACCTTTCGATAGTTGATTGTAATCCTCACCTTCAAAAGCCGTAAAAACAGCTTCACTTTTTTCAATGTGTGGCAGCATCTCTTCGTTTACTTTCCATTTTTCACCGTTGTATAATAAAATTTCCGAAGATCCTTCTTTTGAAATTGTTTCTTCTATTTGAACAGTCTTGCTTTCCTCTTTCTTGTCTGTGTCGTTGGATGTATTGCAGCTCATTAATGATGCAATCATTCCTAATGTAATGTATTGTTTTTTCATAATTTATTTTTTAAATAGTTATTTACTTTCCCCAGTTCTCAATTTCCTCTTTTGACCAAATACTAGGAAAAAATCGACGTTGTTGATATTTTGGATGCAAGTATTTTTTCCATTCACTTCCTCCTGTTGCTTCTTTTGATTCTCCTTTTTGGTCGAGGTAGTGTTGTGCTGTTTCTAAATGTACAATAGGCCAATCAATGTTGTACAGGCGATCGAAAGTTTTAAATTTTTTAATTATCTCATTTGATGGATTACTCATTTTTGCCAGTTTTTCTGCAAGCGTTTTACCTTTTATTTCATTTGCCAAGCTGATTAAACGAGCTTCATATTTATTTTCAAATTGTTGTAGGGTTAAGGTTTTTTTGCCTGTTTTTCGATTGTATCCGGCATCTTTCCAGTATAAATGCTTGAAATAATCTTCTGTAGAAGGTTTTTCGGGCAGTCGTTTTTGTCTCATTACATTGACCAGATTCTTGAGTGGTGTACACATCGTTTCGATATAGCGAAACTGTACACTTTGAAAACCACTTGCTGGAGTCAAAGTGGTTCTAAAGGTATTGTAATCGTTGTAATTCATACCGTATTTCATTACATCAAAAGAAGTAATGAGCATCGAAGTATAGCGATTCAAACGATTGATTTTATCAATCCAGATACCCTCTTTTAAATCTTCGTATACAAGTTGCTCCAATTCATGTTTCATCATACCTAGTACCAACTCTGTCAACTGATGATACATGATAAAGATTTTTTCATCCTTAAAATCTGTACGTGTTTTTTGTAGTGACAGTAAAGTATCCACTTCAATGTAATCCCAGTAATTGATGGGTTTTGCTTGTAGAAGTCCAGCCAGATAATTCAAACTGTTCTCTCCCAAATCATCGTATTTTTTATCGATTTGGGCAATTAATTCTTGTTTTGTCATAGTATGAACTTTTTAAATAGTTTTATCCCAAAGGCGAACAGAAATCCCACTTTCAATAATTCAAAGAGAACGTAGACGAAATGTATTTTTGAAGGCGGAATTACTTCTCCACGGATGTGTAACTCCGCTCGTGCATCTAATGCAGGAAGTACCCAAACTGTCTGTAAAATAAGTAAAAGGACAGGAGCAATTAACCAAAAGTAGAATGGTTGATAAGAAAAGCCGTGTTGTAAGTATAGGTTGATCAAAACTCCAATTAAAATTACCCATTCCACAATGTTCAACGCCTGAAAAACGAGTCGACCAATTCCCAAGCCTAGCGGCAAAGTGATTCCTGGTGCTCGAAACTTTAACCATGCTTCCATAAAACTAATTGCTCCCACAAAACCAAGCCAGAGAAATGCGCCTGCAAGAACTATCGCGTGATTCGTACTCATTGCTTACCTGTTGATATGTTTGTGCTTATACTGAAACATTTCAGCCATTTTTTGTGCTCTCCATTTTGCTTCATCTGCTTTTTCACCGACAAAATGATCATCGATTGTGGTTAAAAATAATTCTAACCAACGATCAAAGTGTTCTGCAGAAATGGGTAATTTCGCATGGGGAGCAAAGGGACTTCCGTGATAAGTGTGGTTATTCAATAATACGGTTTCCCAAAAGCGATACATTTTTTCTAAATGCGGTTCCCAATTACTATTGATGACCTCCTCAAAAATAGGTCCGAGTAAATCGTCTTGCTTGACTTTCTCATAGAATTGATTAACTAAAAGCGTTATTTCGTTGATTGATTGAATTTCTTCGGATGTGTTTTTCATAAAAAATATAATATTATGAGTATTATTAGATTTACAATAACGCTCAAATAGAATGTGAACAGGCAGTGTTTCGCTTCTGCTTGAGCTATAAACATTGCATTTGAGGCCATTGTAACCACTGCCACCGTTGCAAGTATAAAAGTGTTTCCGTTTTCTAATGCATACATTGCCGCCACTGATCCAAGGCAGCTTTGGAATGTAATCATTAACGTCATTGCGCCAAAACGTGAAATCTCAAAATCTGCTGCTTGTTTATCAAACCATTTCATATCTTTTGTTTTTTTAATTAGATATAAAGACCTTTTTATCTTTTATAGTTTTAAATTTTTTTACGCTTTTAAAAATACGTTGCCAATAGAGAGGTCTGTCGCTAGCTCTCTGATATTCGTAGTGCTTAACATGTGTTTCAAATTTTCTCGAATCGATTTGAATTTATCGTGAACAGGACAAGGTTTAGCGGAATTACATTGTTTTAGTCCGAGACCGCAACCGTCAAAAATTTGATTTCCATCTATTGCCTCAACAATACTGATTAATTTAATCTTATCTAGATTCTTATCTAATATCTCAAAACCACCCGATGGACCTTTCACTGATTCAATGATGCTGTTTCGTGCCAATTGCTGTAAAATCTTAGCCGTAAACGCTTCGGGAGAATCAATCTCTTCAGCGATCTTTTTTAAACCTACACGTTCTCCTTGAAGAGACTTCTGTGAGATAAAGAGGGTTGCCCGAATGGCATATTGACACGCTTTTGAAAACATACTGCTTTAATTTCTGGAACAAATATACAGTTAATTTATATAAAGGACAAAAATATCCGAATATATTTATGTACGAGGAATAAGTTAAAAAATCTTGCACTCTTAATTCATAAAACTTACTTTAGAGCGCCGTTTTACAAATGGCTTGAATTAATTATAATAGTAATTTAAAAGTATAAAAAAATGATTAGAAAAAATGTGTTGAACGTATTGAGCCTGGCAAGTCTATTGCTTGTTTTAGTAGCTTGTGGAGAGAGTACAGATGTTGTAGAGTCTGGAACTTATGAAGGAAAAATTAAGAAAGTAGAAGCTGAAAAGTCGGAAATTTATGTTGAAACTACTGATGATCAAACTTTAGAGTTGTATTTCATTGACGAAACAGAATTGACAAAAGGGGGAGAAACTGTAGATTTTTCAGTGCTTGAGAAAGGGCAGAAAGTTGAGGTTAAAGTAGAGAAAGTGGGTAAACGACTAGATCCTTTGACAGTTAAGATTTTAGAATAGGTGAACGAAATTCCAGAATTTTTAAGGACAGAGGTATGGCATCCTCTGTCCGTTCATTTCCCAATTGCATTATTACTTATTGCCACTTTGTTTAAATGCTTCACCATTTTTTCAAAAGCGAAAACATGGCAAAATGCGGGTAGCTTCCTTCTATATCTTGGTACTATCGGTGCCTGGATAAGTATTTTTACTGGCGACATGGCGGATGGAATTGTTTCGCGTGAACTTTGCGACCCAACTGTTCTTAAAGATCATGAAAATGCCGCGTGGACGTTAGTCTGGTTGTTTAGTGCTGCTTCGGTGCTTGATCTGTTGAGAATTATGAAAATAATTAGTTTGAAATCGAAAGTTATTAAAGTGGTCGCTGTTTTACTTATGCTCGTTGGGTCTGGGTTTTTAGCTTATACGGGTCACTTGGGTGCTCAGTTAGTGTATCAACAAGGAGCTGGAGTTTATCAACCTACTGAAGATTGTAGCGAGTTTAGTGAGTAGTGTTTTGAATTACTCAACTTCACAAAACTGCGACTCAAAGTAATTCAAATTTAGAAAAGGAACCGAAGAATAACAAATACGGATTTAAGAATGTCGAACTATACAATCATTCTAATCCTCAAGAGATGTTCTAACCTCCACCTTTTCATGAAGCGTTTTGTGAACAGGGCATTTATTCGCGATTTCCAATAATCGTTTTCGTTGCTTCTCATCCAAATCTCCTTTGAGTACAATTTTACGTTCCATCACATCAATTTTTGATTTCTTTTCTTCTGGGTTTTTACAGTCTTCGGCGTAATCTTTACTGTGATCGAGATAAACATCAACTTCTTCAAGCTTCCACTTTTTACGGTCGGCGTACATACGAAGTGTCATAGCAGTACAAGCACCCAAGCCCGAAAGAATTAGATCATAAGGAGAAGGACCGAAATCGTTTCCTCCTACTTCTTCAGGTTCATCAGCTCTAAAGGTATGGTGTCCCGCACGTAGTTCTGTGGTAAAACCTTCAGTTCCGATTTGAGCCGTGACTTGACCTTTTTTTGGCAAAGTATTTCTTTCTGGTAAATCAAGATATCTTATTGACCAAGTAGCGATTACATTTCCAGCGTATGCCGAATCTTTTTTATCGCTCAACAGGTGATCTGCTCCATCTAGGGAAATAAAACTCTTCGGGTGCATGGCATGTTTGTAGATCTCTGCTGCATTATCCACACCAACTGTATTGTCTTGTGGAGAATGTAAAATGAGTAAAGGTTTGCGCATGTTTTCCAAGATGGTATGCATATTTTTTCCAGAAATATCTTCAATAAACTGCTTGTTGATATTAAATGATCGACCACTAATCGTTACTTCTGCGGTTCCGTCTTCTTTGATTTGTTCGATGTCTTCTTTAAATAGATTTTTCACATGACCGGGAGAGGAAGGAGCAGCAATTGTAGCCACAGCTTGTACACTTTCCAGCTTACTCGCCGCATAAATAACCGCAGCACCACCCAGTGAATGACCAACAATCAATGAAGGAGCTTCATGTTCTTTTTCCATGAAATCAGCTGCGCAAAGCAAGTCTTCAATGTTTGAAGAAAAATTTGTGTCTTCAAAATCTCCTTCACTTTCCCCAAGTCCAGTAAAATCAAAGCGAAATACGGCAAACCCCTTCTCAGTTAATTGCCTAGAAATATTAGTTACAGGAATAAGATTCTTATTGCATGTAAAACAATGTGCAAAAAGCACGTAAGCTAATGGTTTTTGATCTCTTGGGAAATCGAGTCTTCCACTGATTGTATTGCCTTGTTTATTTTTAAAATCTATTTTAGTTAATCTCATGGGTGTTGTTTATGAGGTTTTAGTCGTTAGACTAGTGGATTACTTACTATCGACTTTTTATTTAAAATAACTGATACTCTTGATTCTAAATTACAAATTTTCTAGTTCAATTGGACTACTAAGACTTTAATAAGTTCTAAGATGATTTTTCTATCTTTATAGAATGAACAGAGAAAATAGATAGAATTTACAATGACAAACAACGATATATTACGTCGCATCCGTTACCTTTTCAACTATAGTGACACCCAAGTAGTCGAGCTATTCAAATTAGCTGAATGCGACGTTGAAGAAGCAGAGGTGAGTAACTGGCTAAAAAAAGATGATGATCCTAACCTAGTTGAACTATCAGATAAAGAACTGGCTACATTTCTCAATGGATTAATCATCCAAAAACGGGGGAAAAGGGAAGGACCTCAACCTGAACCGGAAGAAGAATTAAGTAATAATATGATTCTTATGAAACTCAAGATTGCATTAAAATTGAAATCAGAAGATATTATAGATTTGTTCGCTCTGGTAGATAGAAAAGTAGGTAAGTCTGAGTTGAGTGCATTTTTACGTAGTGCTGACCATAATCAATACCGTCCTTTAAAGGGTCAGTATTTAAGGAATTTTCTAACTGCACTGCAAAGGAAAAGTAAGAAAAGCAAAGATGTACCTTTGTAAGTGAAGAACTGTTGTGTCAATCTATTGTTTATATCAAAAAGAATAAATGAACTGCAAGAATATTAGAATTAGAGAAGAATTAATTGTAATCCTAATTCTTACTCTAGTAACTTTATCTTGTTTAAGTAATGCCAAGGCTCAAGACAAAGAATCAATTGCTGTTTCAGAATTAGAGTCTGGAGACAGTATTTATGTGATTACAAATAGAGAAATAGACACAACTCACAAAGAATTAGCTTTTAGCTACAAAGTGAATGAAACGGCAAGTCTCACCTTTTTGAAAGTAACCTTAAATGATTCCCTGGAAATAGTAAGTAGGGATTTAAGTTACGAAGATTTTATGTTAGAAGTCTGCACAAAAAACTCCGACTGGATACTTTTCGTACATGGTGACGGCAAAACCTACAACGAATCAGTACAGCGCGGATTCGATATTCAAAATACTTATAATGTCAACCTAATCGTTTTTAGTTGGCCCAGTGAAGTTCCAGATATAAATGGATTGAAAAACTTTAAAAACTCAGAAAGCAATGTATCAAAATCAGTAGATCATTTTATTCAACTTTTAACTTTTATGAAAGATTTTAAAGAAAGTAATTCGGTCTTTCAGGAAAATGCAAATTTATCGATGTTCCTGCACAGTTTAGGTAATTTGTATCTTAAGAAATGGATGGATTCAACTAATAATGAAATGATTTATGATACGATTTTCGAGAACATAATTATGAACTCAGCAGCTGTGAATAGGGCGAATCATGAAGATTGGGTAGAAAGGTTAAGCTTTCAGAAAAGAATTTATATCACCAACAATCATTATGATTATAGTTTAAAGGGGCTTCACCTTTATACAAGTCATGGCAATCAACTAGGGGAAGAGTTTAATGATGTTGTGGCAAAAAATGCAAATTACGTACATTTTACAGAGGCTGTTGGTTTTCGAACTCCTACAAGTAATACGCATACTTACTTTTTAGGCGAGATTCCTCAACAAAGTAAAAATATACGAAACTTTTACTATGATGTTTTTCATGGGAAACAAGTTGATTTTTCCGACTCATCTCAATTTGTTAAACGTAAGGAAGGGCTTGGCTATGATATTGTTTTTTGATTGCCAAATAAACGAGAGGAAATGGAAAGTTAATTTATCTTTAAAAATGCACTATAAACAAGTCAAAAAAGACTTAAAAATCACAAAATGACTTGTATATCATACAATATAATAAAATCATATTATTAGTTCACAGTAAAAAACAAAATGTACTATAAAAAAGTCATTATATTAAATTATTTGTATAAATGAACTTTATATAGTACATTTGAGTATGATTAATAAGTTTAGTAAATACTCAGATAAAGAATTAATTCGCAAATGGGGAGCAAAACTTAAGCGATTAAGGGTGGATGCAGGTATGTCTCAGACTGAATTAGCTGAAAAAACGGGAATGAGTAGAAGTTCAATTGCAGAAATTGAAAAGGGGAGAAATTTTTCTATTGGGTCATTACTTTCAATTTCGAGAGCACTTAATCAATTAGATCAATTTGAATTCTTTTTCAAAGAAGAAGAGTATAAACTGACTCCAATGGAAATTTACGAAAGAGAGAAAAAAAAAAGAAAAAGAGGGGGCTATAAGAAATGAAACTTTTAGAAGTAATAATATGGGATAAACTCGTTGGCGCATTGATTTGGGACGAATCTAGTAACACGACTTTGTTTGAATACGCCAAAGATTTTATTAAAAGCCAATTAGAATTATCTCCTTTGATTAATCCCCTTTCAACTAAAATTGTGAAAGCAGCTGCTGTACCAAGATATACCAACATAGAAAGTTTTGAATTTGATACCAGCAAAGGGCTGCCACTGTTCATATCGGATTCTCTACCCGATAAATTTGGAACAGCTTTGTTTTCAAAGTACCTCGAAAAGGAAGGGAGAAACTTTAGAGATTTAACTCCACTAGAAAAACTTTCGTATATCGGGAGTAGAGGTATGGGAGCATTGGAGTTTAGGCCAACTAAACTAGATGAAAATAATACAAAAATTATCGATTTAGATAAGCTTAATCAATTGTCAAAATCATTGTTAAATGACGAGCCAATAAGCAACGTTGACCACATGGGAAACCTTTTTCATGTTGGGACATCACCTGGGGGAGCTCAACCTAAAGTATTAATCAACATAGATACTAAAAGTGGTAATATCTATCGAGGAGATAATTTACCAACAAAAAATCAGGAAAGTTGGATTCTGAAATTCAATAGAGATATTGGGCTTGAATCAGATAAAGATCGCGGAAAGATTGAATACGCTTATTATTTAATGGCTAAGGAGTCTAAGATTAATATTATGGACTCGGAATTAAAAGAAATTGAAGGAGAACAATTCTTTATGACAAAAAGATTTGATCGGAAAGAAGGTGAAAAAATACACACACAAACACTCCACGCATTTGCTGGTATGAACTTTAAACTTCCAAACACTTATTCCTATGAGCAAATATTTTCGGTTCTGAATAAAATAAATTTAGATTATAAGTATAAAGAACAACTATTTAGAATGATGGTTTTCAATGTAATTGGAAGAAATGTAGATGACCACACCAAGAATTTCGGATTTAATATGGATAAAAATGGAAAGTGGAGGTTGTCACCTGCTTATGACTTGACATTTAGTTATAATGAAAACTTCAATCGTGAGACACCTCATTTTTTATCGATAAATGGCAAAAATAAAGACTTTAATCTAAGAGATATCTTACTTATAGCGAACGAATACAGCATTAAAAACCCCACCAAAATTATAAATGAAGTTAATCAAAGTTTGCTTCAATGGAAAAAAATCGCAGATGAATTAAATATTCCAAAAACGACGATAGATTATATTGCGTTAAAAATGAACACTTTTTCATATAAAATTACGACGCCTAAGTAAATCATATTCAATGGAACTAAAATTTTCCTAATTTTATTTATATGACATGAAAAGAACAAGTGAGATAATTTCAGGTTTTTTTATTCATAAGGGAGTTTAAAAACTAAAATTCACCCCAACATGTGCTTCCCATCTCGAATTTAGTGGATCTATTAGCCATGGATTTCCCGAGGGATCATTAAATTGATAAACGGGTTGTTCATTTTCAATTTCTACAAATTTTATAAGTGAGTATCCAGAGTTTTGAACGTTGGGTACGAAATGCTGTTTCCCCCAGTTAGGATTGATTAGGTTCGCAAAATTAAATATATCAAAAAGTATTTCAATTGATTTGTTGTTTTTTAACTCTTTGGTATATGAGAACCTTAAGTCAATTTGATGATTCCATGGAGTTCGTGGGCCATTTCTTTCGGCGTATTGACCTCTATTCGCAGATAAGTAATCATTGTTTTCAATATATGAATCAAGTGAATTCCATTGTTCTTGTGGAGTGACGACAATATTCCCGCTTCCATCTTCAATGGGGGCAAAATTTATTTCGCTGGAAGTTGCGGGAATATAGATTAAATCATTTTTAGACGAACCATCTCTATTGACATCCCCTTCGTAAACAAATGAGTAAGGACTGCCAGATTGAGAACGCGCCAGAACGCCAATTTTAAACTTACTTTTTTGCACGTTAAATTCGTAAAAATGATAACTTACAAATTTGTGTCGAATATCAAAGTTCGAGTAAGCTAAATCAGGGTTTGCAGAATTAACAGCTTGGTTCCATTCAAAATTTGCCGCATGAGAATTTCGAACTGTACTATTTAGATCGCGACTTTCCCCAAAAGTATAACCAAAGTATCCGGTATAATGCTTTGCGGTCTTTTTTAGTGAAGCTGTAAGATTGTAACGATAACCTTGGTTTGTATTGGAAATGAGAAACACATTTGTAAGATTTTTATTTATTTTAATATCTTCTCCTTGCGCTAAATAGTATGGTCGATTATCTGCACCACTAAATGTTCCTAAAGAATCTTTTCGGTTGATAGACTTGAAATACAAACCATTTAAAACTTTCGTGAAAGTACCTTCCAATGTAAAGAGAATTTCTTTGGGTAGCTTGATATCAACAGCAATATTACTTTTCCAGTCTCTCGGAAGATTAAAGTCGTTGTCCACCAAATTTACTTCTGCCAAACCAGGTTGTAGACTCGATAATTCTGATAAATCTCTTGTAATTGGAAGCTCATCTGATGGACGATAATCTATGTTTAGATAATTTGTTCCAGAAATATAATGAGCATAAGCGTACCAAGCGAAAGGCATTCTTCCTGTAAATAAACCAGAACCACCTCTAAACATAATATTATTTTTTTTGTTCGTGTAATTAAAGCTAAACCTTGGGTTAATTTGGGGTTTTCCATTAATATCATTTTCATAGTTCGCAAACTCATCGGTCGTTCTTATTTCTTCACTCAGAGGAAATTCACCTACGTGATGTTGCATATCCATTCGTACACCATATCGTAAAGTGAACTGTTCAGAAAAATCTACCTCATCCTGTAAATAAATACCACCCAAGAGAACTACAAAATCTGCTGATGGATTGTTTTTATTGTAGTCGAATGAGTTATTATCAGTATTGTAAACACCTCTAACACGACTGGGTTGGTCATCGTAAAAATCATCAATACTATTATACTTCCAGCGACCATTCCATGCAGTTAAAAAACGATAAGCGATATCATTTCGCTCTAGAGTTCCTCCAAAAATAACAGTGTGTTTACCTTTTGAATAAGTGAGGTTGTCAGTGATTTGAGAAGTATTGAGTGTTGCACCATAAATGGAAGCTTCTCTGTAAGATCCAGCGAATATAGTATTTGCCGTATTATAGGTGATTTCTAAGTGCGGAAAAACCTCCCCACCATAGGTTCTATCATCTTCCACAATAGAATGGGAAACAGTTAGTTTGTTGGAAAAGTTGTTATTTAGAACACTTCTTAATTCTAATACTGTACTGTTGTTTATTGTGCTATGTCGATACCCTTGATTACCAAAACTGAAAAAGTTAGGGGCCCAATCTAAATAGTCTTTATACCCCTGAACAAAATTGTTTCGCAATGTGAGTTTATGTTTTGTTGATATGTTGTAATCAAAGCGCAAAAAAGCTTTTAGGCTTTGCTGTTGGATATCTGAAGATTGATATGTTCCAGGGTCATAACCATAGCGTTCTTTCAAGGTGTCTGATATATTTTGTACTACGCTCAATGGTATTTCAGAATTCTCAGAGCCAGGAGCATTTAAAACAGGTTCTTTACGATCGGCAAATTCGATATTTACGAAGTAGAATAATTTATCTTTTTTAATAGCTCCACCAATAGAAGCTCCTGCCTGAATATCGTAAAACTGTGTATTAGGTTGACGCACACCTCCTGCATAATTACCAATAAACCAATTATTTCTTGCAAAAGAATAAACCTCTCCTGAAAATTTATTTGTACCACTTTTGGTTACAGCATTAATACTTGCTCCAGTAAAGTTGCCATAGATAACATCAAATGGAGCTGTTTTTATTGCAATCGCCCCCAGAGCACCAAAACCAATAGGTTGAGTACCCGCGAGGCCCCCAGGGGTTCCAGATGCAGCCGAACCAGCCGCACCACTAGCAGGTTCTTGAAAGCCCAATACATCATTTGTTGAGCTTCCATCGATACTAAGATTGTTGAAACGATAGTTTGCTCCACCAAATGAGTTTAGGTTTCCTTCTGGAAGTGTTTTAGTTAAATCTTGGATACTTCTATTTAATGTGGGTAAATCATTAATAATTTCCTCAGAAAGTACAACTTCATTTCCACTTTTCGGATTGTCAAAAGGGTCATCTCTTCTGGCTATAATTTCGACCTCGTCTAATTCTGTTGCTTGATGTTCGAGTTTAATATTGAGCTTGGTACTTTCTCCCAATTTAATCTGTATGGGGAAAAGTACTTTTTCTTCAAAGTTGATTGAACGAACAATTATTTTATAATCGTTGCCAGGTGATAGTTGCTGAAACGCATACATTCCATTTTTATCTGTTTCTATCCCAAATTTCGACCCAGTAGAAGTTTTTATTACAATTACTGTAGCGAATTCAACAGGTTCATTCTGTTCAGTAGTAATTTTGCCTTTTAATGTTCCTGTTGTTGTTTGACATAAAATACTATTTGCCAGAAACAGCAGAGTTATAAAGAGTAGTACTTTTTGCATTTAAAAAATATTTATTATCGTATGTAAACGATTATCGTTATGTTTTCTAACTTACGTTTAAGTTGACGAAATGGATTTTACAAACTTACACAATTCTAATAATATAAATTTATTCTATTGCTATTTTACGATAAAGTATAGTAGTGAATAATGAATATTGATGATGTTTGGCTAAATATTGGTATCTTTAGAGTGTAATTTGATTGAAAATGGATTCGGAAAGAACCTTTAAGAAAAGAGATGTTGAACTTGCTGAACTTTCAAAAAGCATTAGCCATCCTGCACGTTTTCAGATTATAAATTCGCTGGCTAAAAAGAGTCAGTTGACCACCAAAGAATTAGTGCAAGAACTCCCTTTATCTCAGGCCACTGTTTCACAACATTTAAAAATCCTTTTGGATGAAGGACTTGTTTGTCGATTTTCTGAAGGAACTAAGTCTATTTATACTATAGAATGGAATAAATTGGAGCGAATGTTAACTTTGTTTCAGAAAATGAAAGATGATGTAATGATTCATCGTCCAAAAAGAAACTGTTGCTAAAGAGAGAGTATTAATGCAAAACTTCAAAATTCGCCCGATTATAAAATCTGACAACCTCAAAATTGCCATCGTAATCCGAAAATCACTTGAAGAATATGGAGAAAATAAACCAGGAACCGTCTATACGGACCCAACAACTGATGATCTATATGCGCTTTTCCAAAATCCAAAGAGTTTCTACCTGGTTGCTGTAGACGACGGGAAAATCATCGGTGGTTGTGGAATTTATCCAACCAAAGGATTACCAGAAGGGTATGGTGAACTTGTAAAGTTATATTTAGATAAAAACTACCGCGGTTTAGGTTTAGGTAAGCTATTGATGGAAAAAAGCTTTGAAGCTTCAAAAGAAATGAACTATACACATCTTTACTTAGAATCAATTCCAGCCTTGAACCAAGCTGTTCATCTTTACGAAAAAATGGGTTTTGAAAAAGTTGATAACAGAATTGGTGATTCCGGACATTTCGCCTGTGATCTTTGGATGGTGAAGGAACTTTAGAGAATCGCAGAATATCGAATATTGATTTAAGAAGTTAGAACTATTCAACTTCTTAAATCTGCGGTTCCGTATTCAAAACTCTACGGTTCTAAAACCCCTGAACCCCATTCACAGTCGTATACTTCAATACATTCTTCTTATCTGGGTGAATACGAGCAAAAGCAGATTGTACTGCAATAGTTCCTTCATGGAATCCACATAGAATCAACTTCAACTTTCCTTCGTAAGTGTTTACATCTCCAATGGCATAAATTCCTGGTTGGTTCGTTGAATAATCTTTTGTATCAACTTTAATTGCATTCTTTTCAATTTCAAGTCCCCAGTCAGCGATTGGCCCAAGAGATGGTTTGAGTCCGAATAATGGAATAAAATGGTCTGTTTCAACCTTGATGTTACCTTCTGTTTTGTGTTTGATTGTTACTTCTTCCACTTTTCCAGCACCTCCAATTCCAACAACTTCTGCTTCTGTTATCAATTTGATTTTTCCGCTTTCCGCTAAGTCCATTACTTTTTGAACAGAATCAAGATGACCTCTAAACGAGCTTCTTCTGTGTACAAGAGAAACTTCAGATGCGATACCCTTATCTGCTAAGAAAATAGCCCAATCTAGAGCAGAATCTCCTCCCCCTGAAATGACACAACGCTTTCCTCTATAAAATTCGGGATCTTTAATAATATATTCAACACCGTTGTCTTCGTATTTTTCTAAGTTTTCAATAGGTGGTTTTCTCGGTTCAAAAACGCCTAATCCACCAGCAATCATTACAATTGGAGCTTCGTGTTGAGTTCCTTTGACTGTGGTAACTATGAATTTTCCATCGTTTGTTTTATCAATCGATACAGCCGCCTCACCTAGGGTAAAGCCAGGTTTAAATGGTGCTGCTTGCTCCATTAAATTATCCACTAATTCTCCCGCTAAAATTGAAGGAAAACCAGGGATGTCATAAATTGGTTTTTTAGGATAAATCTCAGAACATTGTCCCCCTGCTTGCGGCAATGAATCAATTAAGTGGCATTTCAATTTTAAAAGACCTGCTTCAAAAATTGTAAATAATCCTACTGGACCTGCACCGATAATGATAATATCTGTTTTAATCATAGCTATAAAACTCAAAATTTGGGTCAAAATTAACCATTCTTTGTCTAACAAAAGTCAATTCGTTTTGTTTATTGAGGAAAAAGAATTTTAATAGTATTGTCTTAGTTCAGATCATTCATTATTAAGATAACAAAAGCAGTCATTAAAATCAGGATTGTATATATTTACAATTCTAAAGAACAATATTATGGCACAGCTTACGAAAGAAAGTTTAGAATTTTTAACTACACTCAAAGCGAATAACGACAGGGATTGGTTTAATGCCAATAAAGAGGAATATTTAAAACAGCATCAAACTATTATTGAATTCGCTGATGATTTATTAGAAAAATTAAATAAACACGACAATATCGAAACGCCAACCGGTAAAAAAAGTCTATTTAGAATTTACCGCGATGTAAGGTTTAGCAAAGATAAATCACCATATAAAACAAATTGGGCTGGAGGTTTTAAAAGGGCTACCAAACACCTTCGTGGTGGATATTATTTCCATATAGAGCCAGATAATGTTTTCGTAGGTGGTGGTTTCTGGGCTCCGAATAAAGAAGACTTACAACGAATAAGAGAGGATATTGTAACCGACGCAAGTGAGTTAAAATCAATAATAGCGAGTAAGGACTTTAAAAACACATTTGGAACGCTGGAGGGCGAACAACTTAAAACCTGCCCAAAAGGGTTTGACAAAGAACACCCTGATATTGAATTGTTGAGATACAAACAGTTTATCGTTTCTAAAAAATTTAGTAGAAAAGAAGCGTTGAGTAAAGATTTTAGTAAGATGGTAGATGATACATTTCAGAAAATGAGACCATTTTTTGATTATATGAGTGTTAGTGTTACAACTGACGCAAATGGAGTTTCAATAGTTGAATAAAAAAAATAGGAGGGACGTACCGTTTGGATATTTAAGGACATCAGGTAGGAATATGTTGAAACACGGTGGAAAAATGTAGGGATGCACGGCCGTGCATCCCTACATTTTTCCAATGGATTTATTCCTATCGCTTAATAAACCGTATTTGGTTAATCTCTTGATTAGTTTGATTTAACATTATCAGAATATACATTCCAGAACTTAACCCAGAAATATCTAATTGAACTTGATTTTCATCTATCTTAATAGTAGAAATTTCCTCACCTAATACTGACCTAATCGTTGAGAATTGAGGGGTGTTTGCACAAGATGTACACGTAATGTTTAATAAATCAGCAGTTGGATTTGGATAAACTGAGAATTCTTCAATCTCTAAATTTGATAAACTACTTGTGGGATTATTTAATATCCATGTTTCGTTTGTCCTTTCAGGTGTGTTGAGTAAACCCGTACTATAAAACAAATCCAATCCTTTCGAAAAAATTTTTCCTCCACGCCTTGGAAAGTCTGGCAGTGATGCGATTGTTTCCCATTGATTTGTTGATAGATCGTACAAATGAACATCGTTATAAAACTGATTGGTACTATCCATCCCAAACAATACTATCAACTGATTATTGAGATACTGGATGGATGCATAATTCCTTGCTTCGTCTGGAAAAGTTGTTAAAATTGACCAACTGTCGGAGGTTGGATCATATTCGTATAATTCATTAGAATACCCCAACGTATCGTCAAATCCAAAAATGGTAAAGCCCAACGTATCGTTTGATGTTCCTGACATTCGCCATTTATTTTCAAAAGAAAAATTGTTTTTTTGAGTCCATGTGTCTGTAGTCATACTGTATTCCCACACTTCATCGGTGAACTGGAGTTCTTCTGTACGACCACCAACAATATAGGCCTTGTTCTCAATTGTAAAGCAAGCGGAACCACTTCGTCCGTCAGAGGGAAGTGTAGATTTTATTGTCCAACTATTCGTCACAGGATTAAAAGCATAAAGATCGCTGAAGAATGTATTGCCATTTTCTCCACCAAAAACAAATCCCAAGGTATCATTGTCAAAGCCACAAGCATACTGACGCCCTTGAGGAGTTGGCATATCTGCAACTTGAGTCCATTGATGGGTGATCATATCAAAAGAGTAGAAATCGTTAGCAGGATCGAACCAAGGCGTTTGCCCTGTACCACAAAACGCTCTACTGTCAATTGTGAATACTACTGCATCGTCACGATTGGCTCCTGGAAAATCTGTTGATTGTGCCCAATTCTGAGCTGAAATAATGTTGTAAAACCAAATAAAAGTAATTAATAGCACTAGTTTCATAAGTCACTAACGTATTGAATTATAAAATATTGAATATAATAACCTTAGCTCTATTCTACAGTAACCGATTTCGCTAAATTCCTTGGTTGGTCTACATTACAACCTCTCATTACTGCAATATAATACGACAATAACTGGAACGGAATTGTAGCCAAAAGTGGAACTAAGTGCTCGTCAGTATCTGGAATTTCAATCACGTGATCAGCCATAGCTTTTACTTGTTTATCTCCTTCTGTTACGATAGCAATCACTTTACCTTTTCTAGCTTTTACTTCTTGAATGTTACTTACAACTTTTTCGTAGGATTGTCCTTTTGTGGCAATCACAAAAACAGGCATAGCTTCATCAATCAAAGCAATAGGTCCATGTTTCATTTCAGCCGCTGGATAACCTTCAGCATGTATGTATGAAATCTCTTTGAGTTTAAGTGCACCTTCAAGTGCTACTGGGAAAGAGTTTCCTCTGCCTAAGTACAATGCATTTGCTGCATCTTTATAGATTTCTGAAATCGATTCAATGTAATCACTCGATTCTAATACTTTAGCCACTTTTTCAGGAATCAATTCTAATTCAGTAATAATTCTTCTAAATTTTGCTTCATTTAGCGTTCCTTTCTTACGTGCAATAGCTAGAGCCATTATAGTGAGTACTGTAACTTGAGCGGTAAATGCCTTTGTTGAAGCCACTCCAATTTCAGGACCAGCATGCGTGTACGAACCAGCATGCGTGATTCTAGAAATAGAAGAACCCACAACATTACAAATTCCAAGAATTGTAGCTCCTTTAGCTTTAGCAAGCTCTAAAGCAGCTAAGGTATCAGCCGTTTCACCAGATTGAGAAATTGCAATTACAATATCACCTTCACCGATGATTGGGTTTCTATACCTAAACTCAGAAGCGTACTCTACTTCTACAGGAATACGTGTTAAATCTTCAAATAAATATTCGCCGACTAAAGCTGCGTGCCATGAAGTACCACAAGCAACAAAAATAATTCGCTTCGCAGTAGCTAATTGCTGTTCGTAATCTTTAATTCCACCAAGACCGACCCAACCTTTGTTTACGTTGAGTCTTCCTCTGAAACAATCTTTTATAGATCGTGGTTGTTCGTGAATTTCTTTTAGCATAAAATGCTCGTATCCTCCTTTTTCAAGGGCTTCAAGTTGCATTTCTAATTCCTGTATGTATGGCGTTTTTTCTTGATTCTGAATATTATAAAGACGCAATCCTTTGTTTCTTTCAACGATAGCAATTTCTTCGTCTTCCAGGTAAACTACTTCGTTTGTATATTCAACTATTGGTGTAGCATCTGACGCCAAATAGAAATCACCTTCCTTGCCAATACCAACCACAAGTGGACTACTTTTACGAGCCGCAATTAGTTGATTCGGGTTGTCTTTACTCATCACAACGATTGCGTAAGCTCCAATAACATTGTTTAGTGCTAATCGAACTGCTTCTGCAGTACTCACTTTCTCGTGTTCCTGGATGTCTTCCACTAAGTGAACTAAAACTTCTGTATCCGTTTCACTTTTAAACGTGTGACCTCTTGCGATTAAACCCTCTTTAAGCGTATCGTAGTTTTCAATGATACCATTATGGATAAGTGCGATATTTTCGTTTCCAGAAAGGTGAGGATGTGCATTTACATCATTCGGAAGTCCGTGAGTTGCCCATCTTGTGTGACCAATCCCAATTGTTCCATCAATATTTTTCTTGTCTGTGTGCTTTTCTAACTCACTAACTTTTCCTTTGTGCTTATAATTTAGAAGACCTTCTTTGTTTATCAAAGCAATCCCGGCACTATCATAGCCTCTATATTCTAGACGCTTAAGTCCTTTAAGAACAATTGGAAATGCTTGTTCTTCTCCGATGTATGCAACAATTCCGCACATAACTTAATTCATTAAATTTTTAGAAATATATTAAAGTTTTGTATAAACTACGTTTAATTTAGGTTGTTTTTTATTGACCGATTCAGGTCCATTAAAAATAATCCTTTCTGTTGTTGAGTTATACACTTTTGGAGAGATGATAATTCCGTTATTTACAATTTCACCCTTGAGTATATTTTGAACATAAGTCCTTAGATTTATAACATAAGCTCTTTTTTGTTGATTATAAGAGATGTTGTCGTTTATTAAGTATCTACGGTCGTCATTTTYAAATAGCTCAGAACTAACCGTTACAACAGAACTTGGATAAAAATCACTTCCTTGATAGTAATCAATTGGAATTTCAAGTGTAGCTTCGTGAATAATCACATCTTTTGGAATATCATTTAACGAAGGAAAATCTATTTTCGCTCTACTTTTAAATGTTTGCGCATAGTACTGGTCTTGCCCTTCCGTCGAGTCATCAAGGACAACTTGCACATCAGTTCCAGCGTTATCAATATCTATATGATTGAAATCTACGAGTGAACCAGAAACTAAAAAGTCAAATTCAAAAGAATCCCCAGTGTCGTTGTCCGTATAATAAACGGTCATCTTAGATGCTGGATTGGTAGTCGCTAAATAAAGAATTGTTCCAACCCCAGGACTTTGCATCCCATTGTTTACTTTAAAATGCAACCCTTTGAAATCGTCCAAAAATGTTTCGCTATCAGGAGACCCTGCAGCAAGATTCATTAGATAACTACCAAAACTTGTGTCTAATGGAATTCTCAATTGCGGATTTAATGTGTCATCTCCCACAATCGCTTCATTTAATGGATCAGGTAAAATTTGTCCTGTACCATCAACTAAATTTGTTGGATTTGTTGCAGCGCTTGAAGAAGAAAGGTAGGAAGAGTCTCTTGTCAAGACATCAGTTATTTCATAAACTTCAAATGTTTGCTGGCTTATTCCCCCGTAATAACCGCCATATTCAAAAGCCATAACAATTGAATCAACTGTGTAATTTGTTGGAAAATCTGGGTTAAACCCTTCTACGGTCAGTTGAGTGTAAAAACTAGCATCAACATTTCCAAAAATGGGATCGTTATAAGAGCCCAATAAATTAAAACGAGGATCCATAGATACTGTTGAATCTTCTTCAATTGTATAAGTTAGCAACTGAAAAGTGTCTACACCACTTGACGTTAACTCAGAGCCAGGAGGCAAAGCTCCTTCACCAATTGGACTTTTCTTCTTTTTACAAGACGTAGCGACAAGTGCTAAACAAAAAAAAGCAGCGGAAAGCATTAATGCCCCCCGCCACGTAATTACATTTTTAATTTTTATCATCATTGAATCAATGCTTCTTCTTCTATTACTTTGTCAAAAAATTCACTTACCACTTTTGGCTGAACTTCTTCTGATTCGAATTCCATTTTATGTCCATCGCAATTATCGAAAGCTTCTTTTAAATCATCATTAAGCGCTTCACTTCCCATGACCACTCCATCTGAGTATTTAATAGCTGTTTTACTCAAGCTATTGTGATCACCTTCTTTAATTGCGTCGATAATACCTTCATCGAATCCTTCAAACTTAAGTTTTTCCGCAAAACGATCATCCCAATTTTTGTTAAAGGAGTCATCGTACAATGAATAAACGACTTTTGTGTCAGAAAAGTGTGGATCATTGTTATAAATGTCTTTTACATACATCGGCATAAGTGAGGTCATCCATCCGTGACAGTGAATGACATCAGGCTTCCAACCTAATTTTTTGACTGTTTCCAAAACTCCTCGGCAGAAGAACATTGAACGTTCGTCGTTATCACTAAACTCTTCGTCTTTATCATCGGTAAAAACAGCTTTTCTTTTGAAATACTCTTCGTTATCGATAAAATATACCTGCATGCGTGCAGTTGGGATTGAAGCTACTTTGATGATTAATGGATGATCCATGTCATCTATTATCAAATTCATTCCTGACAAGCGAATTACTTCGTGCAGTTGATGTCTTCTCTCGTTAATAATTCCGAAACGCGGCATAAATACGCGAATCTCCTTTCCATTTTCTTGTACTCCTTGTGGAAGCTTTCTAGCTATTGTAGAAACTTCAGACTTTGGTAAAAATGGTGTGATTTCTTGCGAAACAAAAAGAATTCTCTTTTTTTCCATGAAAGTTATTTTGGTAAAACGTATACAAAAATATAAAAAAAAAGTCGGATATTCAATATAAAAAGATAGTTTTGCCCGTTTGCGACATCAAAGAACATAGTATTTTGGAGAGATTTGAAGATATAAATTCAATACGAAAAGCGTTAAAACCATTTTGGGACTCTAAGAAGATAATAGGTCTCGTACCTACTATGGGTGCTCTACATGAAGGCCATATAAGCCTATTAAAGCAAGCAAAGCAAGAATGTGACGTTGTTGTGGTTACTATTTTTGTGAATCCTACGCAATTCAATAACTCTGGAGATTTAGATAATTACCCACGCACAATTGATGAAGATTTGGCGCTTTTGAGAGGAGAAAACTGCGATATTGTCTTTATACCATCGGTTGAGGAAGTATATCCAAAGGATTATGAGAACATCAAAGTTGATTTATCTCCAATGGATGAGGTGATGGAAGGAGTTCACCGACCTGGACACTTCGAAGGAGTAGCAAACGTCGTTTCAAGATTTTTTAAAATCATTGAACCTCAAAAAGCTTACTTCGGAAGAAAGGATTTTCAACAAGTAACAGTAGTAGAAGAGACCGCACGTCAACTCAATTTACCAGTCGAGATAGTTCCTGTTGAGACTTTACGTGCTTCAAATGGTTTAGCATTGAGTAGCAGAAACAAGCGATTGTCTGGAGATGAGCTTGAAAAAGCGTCAATTATTTATAGAACACTGAATTACGGAAAAGAGCTTGCGCACCAGACTTCTCCAAAGGATGCTCTTGAAAAAATGAAAGCTTATTTTGAGAACAATTCGCTAGAGTTGGAGTATTTGGATATCGTTGATCCTAATTCATTAGAATCGTTGAATCAATACTGGGTGCCAGGCACAACAGCCTGCATTGCCGCTTTTTGTGGAGAAGTTCGTTTAATTGATAATATGGAACTAGTTCCAAATGATTAATTTTACGTTCTAGATGGCAATGCGTACTAAAAAAATAACTCATGTTTACAGGAATAATTGAACAATTAGGGGAGATTAAAAAAATTGATAAGGAAGGGAGTAACATTCATTTTACTTTGTCAGCTCCATTTGTAGACGAGCTAAAAATAGATCAAAGTGTGGCTCATAATGGAGTTTGTCTGACTGTTGTGAAGATGGAAGGCGGCACTTATGTAGTTACTGCTATTCAAGAAACGCTTGATAAAACTAATCTTAAGAATTGGAAAGTAGGAGGCTTGGTGAATTTAGAACGATGTATGCCGGCCAATGGTCGTTTTGATGGACATATTGTGCAGGGTCATGTCGACACAACGGCAACATGTAAAAACATCCGATCTATCGATGGGAGTTGGGAGTTTGAGTTTAGTTATGACAGTGATCATATAACTGTAGAGAAAGGCTCTATTACAATTAATGGGACAAGTTTGACGGTTGTAGATTCAACAGATAATTCATTTAGTGTACATATTATCCCTTATACCTTTGATAACACAGTATTTCATACTTTGAAAACTGGAGATTTAGTCAATTTAGAATTTGATATCATTGGAAAATATGTAGATCGTCTTTTGGAGAAAAAATTTAGCAAGTAAACTTAAGTAGTGCTACAACCACTTGCGTCTTAGTGACCTATCTAGCTTTCGCATTAATTTTTTTAAAACAGCATCTCTTGATCCAACTGTCCCTGTTCTAATTAATTCATAGAGCACTGGTTCTCCATCTTTATAAAAGGTAATTGAAAAGGTTACTGATGTTGCGCTTTCACGGTAGAGAGGGAAAAGGTGACCGGCTTCGAGTTCCTCTTCTAATGATTTGATATTTTCGGAAGGTTTAAATCTTTTGTCGTACCCCCGAACAGAAATAAGCATATAGGTATCAATTCCTTCGTCTTTCAAGGATTTTTGTACACTGTCGTTCAGAAGTATTTTTGGAGAGCCTCCTTGTTTGATAACGTTGAGTGATGCCTTTGTTTTGATATCATAAGAGTTGAAAAGCTGCATTAAACTTACCTCCAATGAATATCTGTCTTCTTGTTTGTCTTGTTGAGCAACTACCAAAACATTATCTAATTTAAAGTCTTTATCTTCCTTGTCTTGAGCTAAAATGCTCGTTGAAAGTAAAAAACTGGCAAGAATTAAGTTAATATATATTTTCATAATTGTTGATTTTAAAAAACTTCGCTAGCGATACTTTTTACTTCGCTAGAGTTTGACATTGTATAATAGTGAATACATGGAACATTTGCTTCTTTTAACTCTTTGGTTTGAGCGATTCCCCATTCAATTCCTAAATTTCTTACTTCTTCATCGGTTTTACACTTGAGTAATTCACTTGATAATTCATCTGGGAAATCAATGTTAAAGAACTTTGGTAGAAAAGAAATGTGTCTTAATTTTGTTACTGGCTTAAGTCCTGGTATGATTGGGACAGTAATTCCAGCAGCACGACATTTATCTACAAACTCAAAGAATTTTTTATTGTCGTAAAACAACTGAGTAACAATATAATCAGCTCCTTTATCCACTTTTTGCTTTAGGTATTGCAAATCTGTTGCCATATTCATGGCTTCAAAATGTTTTTCGGGATAACCAGCCGCACCTATACAGAAATTTGTTGGCTCTAATTGAATGTCATCCAGTGTATAAGTTCCTTTGTTCATCTGAACAATTTGCTCTATTAGATTAACAGCATATTTATGTCCATTTGGATTTGGAGTAAATGAGCTTTCCGTTTTAATTGGATCTCCGCGCAAAGCGAGAACATTGTCTATTCCTAAAAATTGTAGATCAATTAAAGCGTTTTCAGTTTCATCTTTACTAAACCCACCACATATTAAGTGAGGAACAGCATCAACATGATATTTATTCATGATAGCCGCGCAAATCCCAACAGTTCCTGGACGCTTCCGTATGGCTACTTTTTCGAGTAGACCTTTATCTCTTTCTTTGTATATATATTCCTCACGGTGATAAGTAACATTAATGAATTTTGGCTTGAATTCCATTAACGGATCGATTCCATTGAATATTGATTGAATACTTTTTCCTTTTAACGGTGGAAGGATTTCAAAAGAAAAAAGAGTTTCATTGGATTCGTTAATATGATCAATTACTTTCATCGGGATAATTTATTCAAATTTTATATCTCGAACAAAAGTAATATGATAATCAAGATAAACGGGATAGACTTACTTAAAAGTTGTGAATTTTTAGTTGAATTTAATTGTGATTCTTAGGGTTGATCCAAAAATAGAGCTGCTATTTTTAAATCATTAGGTGTAGTGATTTTAATATTTTCTTCATTGCTTTCTGAAAAGTTGATTGGTCTACCTAATTTTTCAACTACACTAGCGTCATCAGTAAACGTATCTAAATATGAAATTTTATAGGCTTCTTTCAGCCATTCAGAACGAAAACATTGTGGAGTATGCACCAAAACATAGTCTTTTCTGTTGACAGCTTCGTTTCCGTCTTTCGTTTGTTTACGAATTGACTCTTTCAAAGAAACAACGGGGATACCACTTCCTTTTTCTTCTGCTAACTGAAAAGCCTTTTGAATGGTTTGGTTATTGACGAGTGGTCGAACTCCATCATGAACAGCAATGATTTCTCCTTTAGCAAGCTGGACAGCCTTTTGAACGGAGTGATACCTTTCTTTTCCGCCTTCTATTAACTGTACTGGGATTTTGAAATTATGTTTTTCACACAATTCATTCCAGTAGGACCACCATTCTTTGGGAAGTGTTACTAGTATCTCAATGGAAGTATCGAAATCGAAAAATCGTTGGATGGTGTGCATCAAAATGGGTGTGTCTCCAAGTAACAAAAATTGTTTTGGAACGTCACTCTTCATGCGTTTTCCAATTCCTCCTGCTGTGATAATAGCAGTTCTTTTTAAATCAGAAAGTGTAGCACTACCCAAAATAATAGATTACAAAATCAACATTGCATCACCATAAGAGAAGAAACGATATTTCTCTTTGATTGCTTCTTTATAAGCTTCTTTCATCAATTCGTGACCCATAAATGCAGATACCATCATGAGCAGTGTTGATGAAGGCGTATGAAAATTAGTAACTAAAGCATCGGCAATACTAAACTCGTAAGGAGGAAAAATAAATTTATTTGTCCATCCATCAAAAGGTTTTAGTTCGCCAAGTGTAGATACGGAGGTTTCTACTGTTCGCATGGAAGTTGTTCCAATTGCACACACTTTTTTTCTATTTTTTTTCGCTTTATTCACAATTTCCGCAGCAACCTCAGAAACATGTGCTTCTTCAGAGTCCATTTTGTGTTTGGTTAAATCTTCAACCTCTACCTCTCTAAAAGTTCCTAATCCTACGTGAAGTGTTACTTCAGCAAAATCAATACCTTTCAGTTCTAGTCGCTTTAACAGTTGTTTAGAGAAATGCATCCCAGCAGTAGGTGCTGCAACAGCTCCTTCTTCTTTCGCGTAAATTGTTTGGTAGCGTTCTTCGTCTTGCTCTTCAACATCTCTTTTAATGTATTTTGGAAGTGGAGTTTCACCTAGTTCTGTGATTTTATCTTTGAATTCTTCGTAAGTACCATCATAAAGAAAACGCAATGTTCTTCCGCGAGAAGTTGTATTGTCGATTACTTCAGCAACTAAAGATTCGTCATCTCCAAAGTACAACTTATTTCCTATACGAATTTTTCGTGCGGGATCAACTAAAACATCCCAAAGTAAAGATTCACGATTGAGTTCTCTCAAAAGAAAGACTTCAATTTTAGCACCAGTTTTCTCCTTGTTTCCGTACATACGAGCAGGAAAAACCTTTGTGTTATTTCGAATCATAACATCACCCTCGTCAAAGTAATTGATGATGTCTTTGAACATTTTATGTTCTATTTTACCTGTTTCACGATGTACTACCATCAGGCGAGATTCATCTCGGTTATCAACAGGGTAATTTGCGATGAGTTCTTCCGGCAATTCGAAATCGAACTCAGATAGTTTCATTTTATTCAAAGCGACCGTTTTTTTAAGGGCTACAAAGATAAGAAATTTATCATTTGGTTATACATAAAGTTAGAAGAGAATGGTGGAAAGGCTTAAAAGTTCCATTATTGCTGTAATTCTCTATCTCCTTAATCGTATTCCAATCTCCAATTCCACCTCTTCACCAATTATTTTTGAAATTTTTTGTTTGACATTTTCAATTTCGACTTCCGTTGGATACTCTTTAACAATTAGGTCTAAAGACATCATTAAAGGTTTGTTGCCTATCACTTTAACATTTTCAATCTCAATGTTATTGATTTTCTTGTGATTGACAGATTGTATTATTTGATTTTCCTGGACAACTTTAAAAAAACCATAACCCAGAGGAACGCTTAATGATAATACTACAAAAAAGGAAATTAAGACACCTTTTCGGGCTAATCGGAAGGGGCTGTACCCAGTGAATAAAAACGTTAGGGCTCCTGCTAAAACCATACCCGTTAGATTGGTGATAACAAGTAAAAATGCACCAAAAAACACTTCCCAATTTAGCCAGGCTATTCCAATACCAGAAACTGCCAAAGGCGGAACCAGAGCAACCGATATTGCAACACCAGCAAGTGTTTTGGCGATTTCTTCACGAGAGTGAGCGTAAGCCCCTGCAGCTCCAGAAATCACCGCTATGCCTAGGTCAATAATGTTGGGCTTTATTCTAGAGGTTATTTCAATGTTCATGTTATTTATGGGAGTAATGAAAGTTAAGATAATTGCAAATAGATACCCAATGAAAAGTCCTACAACAACAGTAATAAGACTCCTTTTTATCAACGAGCGATCTTGTCTTAAAACACCCATAGAAAGGGATATTATTGGGGACATAAGTGGCGCTAAAATCATCGCACCAATTATAACTGGAGAAGAATTCGCAAAAATACCTAGCGTTGCTAAAATGACGGATAAGGTCATTAAGACCACATAGTTTTGACTGGGTCTGGAATTTTCACGAAGCTGGGTAAACAAATCTTTGTACTCTTCAGTGGAAGCGTGTGAAATCCAGGGTAAACGCTTGCGAGCTACTTCTTTTTTTACGGTTCCTTGAGGCAGGTTATTTATTTTAAAGACTTTTTTAGTTTCTGACTCCTCAAATTCTACCGTTTTGGCAGGTATAATCTTAACCCCTTTTTCAATTCGAAAGTTCAATTCAGTAGTTGACTTTATGAGTCCATCCACGTCATAACTAAATTCATTATTTGAACTTAACTTTAATTCACTCACTTTAAGTTCTCCCAAAAAATTAAATGCTTGATTCTTTTGTTCAGCTCCAAGAAAGAGTTTTAGGAAGTAGGCTTTTATGAGTTGTAGAATACTTCTCGGTGAGAATATAAAACAATATAATAGCCCATTGTTCGAGTATTTTTCTTCAGATAGTATTCTTGAGACCATTGAGTTTTTTCCATGCTGAACAACAAGAATGTCGGTTATGGCAGTTTCAAATTCATCCTTATCCTCAACTTTAAAAGTGAATAAAGAAGCCCTGATATTTTTGAGTTTTTTTGCAAATTGGAAAAAGCGTTTTACTTTACCAAAGATGTTTGCTTTGTTACCGTTAGAGGATAGAAAGGACATTATTTCTCCAACTGCAAAATAATTTAAAATGATTTCATCATTGCATAATAACAAATCAGGTTCAATAGCACGTTCCGATTCCAATGCTTCACTAAAAGATTTTTCTGGGTCTTTATTTAAACTGAAACCGTTTATGGCGTTAGAAGATTTTGGGTGACTAACAAAACCAATGGTGCATCCAGTATTTTTGATCTCGTTAATCGTTATTTTGAGCTGGTCATCGCTTAAAAAAAGAATACACGTATCACCTTCCTTCAAATCCAATGATAAATTTTCTAGAAAAGGGGTTTGGTGATCAGTTTTCTCGATAAAAATACCCTGTGTACTTTCTTTTAGTGCGCTGAAAGCTTCATCATCATAGATTAAAATTCGTTTACCAGAATTCTGCATTGGATATTAGTTATCATGAGATTTACTCACCACTAATATAACATAACTAATCGTTTGGAACGGTTGTCTCTTCAATAATTTCTAACCATTCATCAACTGATTTCGCTTCATTAATTGAAAATTCTCCAGATTGAGTTCTGCGCAAAGCGATTAAACATGCGCCTGAACCCATTTTTTTACCAAAATCATGTGCAATTGATCGAATATAAGTTCCTTTCGAGCATTTTATTTCAAAATGGACTTTAGGAAAATCTTTTGAATCAATGGTGAAATTATGAATATGAATTAAATTCTGCCTCATTTCTACATGTTTGCCTTGCCTGGCTGATTCATAGGCTCTTTTTCCGTCTATTTTTTTTGCGGAAAAAACAGGTGGAGTTTGTAGTTGCTCTCCAAGAAACTCTTCAACTACTTTATTCATTAGCTCATCATTGATATGGTCAGTAGGGTAGGTTTTGTTATACTCTGTCTCCAAATCAAAACTAGGTGTAGTTTTACCGATTAAAAATGTTCCTGTATAGGTTTTGTCATCCGCTGTTAATTCTTGACTAATTTTAGTTTTTTTACCTGTACAAATAATTAATAAACCAGTCGCCAAAGGATCTAATGTTCCAGCATGGCCGACTTTCATTTTTTTTACATTATATTGTTTCTTGAGTTTCCATCGAAGCTTGTTTACGACATCAAAAGAAGTCCAGTGAAGTGGTTTATCGACAAGAATAACTTCTCCAGTTTTAAAGTCGTATTTTGCTTCACTCATAAACTATTATTTCTTAAACTGTCTTTATGGAAGTTGCAGTTGGAACCTTTGTATTGGCATTCACTTCTCTATTTTCTTCTTGTATTGTTGCAGACCAAACAATAGCAGTTGCACCAACGATAAAACAGTAATAAGAGAAGTATTTCAGTTTACTGTTTTTAACTATTGAAATCATCCACGTACAAGCAATTAAACCAGTAAGAAAAGCGGCTATAAAACCAGCACTTAATTCAACGTATTGAATATTTGTTTGTGAAAACTCATCGCTAAAAATATCTTTTCCAATTTTCCCTAGAATAAGCGGCACAACCATCAAGAATGAGAACCGAGCTGCTTTTTCTCTATCAATTCCCAAAAGCACAGATGTTCCGATTGTTGCACCAGATCGAGAAATACCTGGCAATATTGCAATGGCTTGAGAAATACCAATTACTATAGCATGACCAATACCCACTTTCTTTTCTGTTCTTTTTGCTCTGTCAGCTAAAAAAAGCAATAGGCCAGTAATTAATAGCATGAAACCGACCAATAGAATTTGTCCATCGAAAAATGTTTCTAGTTCATCACTAAAAACTACGCCTACGATTGCAGCGGGAATCATTGAAAGTACAATTTTTACAGCAAACCAAAACTCTTCGTTTGATTTGAATTTGAAAAGTCCATTGAAAATTTTGGCAACATCTTTTCGGAAAACAACGATTGTACTCAAGGCTGTGGCAGCGTGCAAAACGACTGTAGTCATCATCGACTCTTTTGCGACAGCATTCCCACCAAAAATAGCTTTAACCAATTCAAGATGACCGCTACTGGATACAGGTAAAAACTCGGTGAGACCTTGAACGATACCGAGGATAATAGCTTCTAATAGTTCCATTCGATTTAGTCAAGATCTTGTTCTTCCTTCTCTTTTTTAGGCTTTTTCATTATACTGTAGATGATTACAATATATCCCAGTAAAATTAAAATCGGGGATAATGTAATTCTGATATGCGAGAATAATTCTTCCTCATTAAAGGCTTCTTTTGTTTCTGCAGCTCCACCAATCATCAATATAAAGCCCAGAATATTTAATCCTATCCCAATTAGTAATAATATATAATTCGATCTATTGAATACAAATGTTTTCTGTTTATCGCTCATAATCCAAATTTAATATAAATCGTCTAATTTTTTTCTCAAGTACTTGTTCAATGCAAAAAGCGTGGAGAAAAAACTGATAATAACTCCTAAAACAATTAAAACACCGAGAAGCAATAAAAATGTTTCCAGGTCGTAAGTTCCTGAAATCATTTCCATATATCTTTTCAACGTATAAAAGACTGTCATCAACAACGCCATTCCAATAATTGCAGAAATAAATCCTTGAACTATTGAATTGATTAAAAAAGGTCTTCTTATAAAACCAGACTTAGCTCCTACTAGCTGCATTGTTTTGATTGTAAATCTTTTCGAATAAAGTGCTAATCTAATAGTATTATTAATCATAGCAAATGCAATAATTGTTAAAAGAATACCTATTGCAACAAATAAATATACCCATTGAAGAAAACCTAGGTTTACTTGTTTTACGCGATTTTCATCATAATTTACTTCACCTATTTCGTTTGGGTAAGCAGCTAAAATCTCCTGCTTCAGCTGGGCTAATCCTTCTTTGTTAACAATATTACTTTTTGGGTGGAATGATACAGAAGGGGGGAAAGGGCTTTGACCTTCGTAAATCCGTTTAACTTCAGATATTTTTTCATCATCTTCATTTTGAAAAACTTCTAGTGCTCTTTCAGATGATACAAACCAAACGGATTTTATTTGCTCCCAACTTTTGAGTTCTTGTTCGATTAACTTAATATCCGAATCATTCAAGTCGGGGTTAAAAAATAAATCTATTTCTATATCTTCCTTCGCTGAATTTTGTGTGTTTTCTAAACCAAAATAAAGGCCAAGCACTAATCCGAGCATAAATAAAACCATAGAGATACCCACAACCACAGATAGATAACCTGTTTGCAACCCTCTTCTACTATATTTTTCTATATCACTTCCCATTCAGTGTACGAATTTAGGAAGAATTTTTAGAAAAAATCGAAAATATTATTTACCGTGGTAAATAATTGACTATATTTGTTACTATAATTAAATACAAAAACGATAAATATGAAAAAAACAATTTACGCAGCGTTCATTTTTGCAGCGCTTGGATTAACGGCTTGTAATAGTGGAGAAGAAGCTTCAACTAATGATGAAACTCAGGCTGAGAATAAGGAAGAAAAAGTTGAAGTAGTTAAATATACTTTAAACAGTGAAGAAAGTGAGCTTGGTTGGAGAGGTTCATGGGTTGCTCCTGGAGAAGATGGAGAAATGCAAGAAATGAAAAGTCACGAAGGTACTGTCCAGATTTCTGAAGGAATGGCTACAGTAGAAGGAGATGATATTAGCGGATCATTTACTGTTGATATGACTACAATTTCAAATGAGGATCTTGCTGAAGAAGAAGGTAAGAAAAAAGGTCTTGAGAGTCATTTAAAGGGAACATTCGAGGACAAAGAAGAAAAGAATAAAGATTTCTTTCAAACACAAAAATATGCAACTGTCGATGTTACATTAAAAAGTATAAAAGATGGTAATGCAAATTTAGTGCTGAATATCATGGGGATGGAAATGGAACAAACTGTACCTGTAACAACAAAAACAAAAGGAGATAAAATGATGATTAATGGTGATTTCACAATTGATCTTACTCCTTTAGAACTACAAGGAATGCAGCCAAATCCTGAAAAACCAGAACAAGGTAGTGTAAATCCTAAAGTTGATTTCACATTAAATGTTGTAATGAACAAAAAATAGTTTTTTTAGTTTACAATAAAATGAAGGGGTGAGTATTTATATTCATCCCTTTTTTATTTTTGTGTAAAACGAAGAATATGGCTATAAAAAATATCATTTTAGATCTTGGTGGGGTACTCTTGAATATCGATTATCATAAAACCATAGAGTCGTTTAAAGAATTAGGTATTCCAAATTTTGAGGAGTTATTTACCCAAGCGAAACAGGAGCATCTTTTTGATAAATACGAATCGGGATTAATAGATTCTAAAGATTTTATTGAAGGGCTTAAGAAAAAGTTGCCACCTTCCATTTCCGAAGATGACATTAAATCTGCTTGGAATGCTATGTTATTAGATTTCCCAGCAAAAAGGCTTGATTTTTTATTGGAATTAAAAAAGGAATACAACACATTTCTTCTGAGTAATACGAATCCTATTCATTTAGAAGCATTTCATAAAATAATCCGTCAGAACAACGGTATTGAGTCGCTGGATAATCATTTCGATAAAGTATATTTCAGTTCAGACATGGGTAATCGAAAACCTAATCCTGAAATATTTTTGCAAGTATGCAATGAGCAGAAGTTAAAACCTTCAGAAACACTCTTTATTGACGACACAGAACAACATGTTGAAGGCGCTAAAAAAGCGGGGCTGAAAGCAGAACATCTAAACATAGAGAAACAGGATGTGATAGAGCTTTTAGACTCTCTCTTGGCATAACTCTATTAATGTACCTACTGTGCTTTTTGGGTGGAGAAAAGCTATAAGTTTATTGTCTGCACCGTTTTTGGGTGATTTTTGAATAAGTTGAAAACCTAATCCTTCTAATCGTTTAATTTCAGTTTCTATATCTTCTACATCGAAAGCAACATGATGCATCCCTTTTCCTCTCTTTGCAATAAATTTAGCAATTGGACTATCAGGGTTAGTCGCCTCTAGTAACTCAATTTTGGAATCTCCAATTTTGAAAAAAGCAGTTTTAACATTTTCAGACTTGACTTCTTCAATTTTATAGCATTTAGTGTTTAATAAGTTTTCATAAATTGAAATAGCCTCTTCCATATTTTCAACTGCGATGCCGATATGTTCGATTTTTCTCATAAATAGTTTACAAAAAAAAATCCCGTTCACCTTTGAGAGGAAACGGGATTTGAAATGAAATATTAATTATTATCCTTTAATAAACTTTTCGTTTTTATTGTCAAAGTTAATGTAGTAAGCTCCTTTTCTTAAGTTCTCACAATTAACACTTGAAGAATATCCTTTTTTGACGATGTTTCCATAGGCGTCGTAAATTTCATACTTTGTTTCAGTAGGTTCTCCATTAGCAGTGAACTTTATTTCTGTTTTTACTTTCTTCGGAGCCATTTCTACTTCTTCAACATCAGACTCAAAAGTTTTTTCATCTGATTTCTTTTTAGTTCCAGAGTGATCAATTTGTACAACACGCACTTTGTTCTCTCCTGAATGAGGCGTCACTTTAAATTCGTAAGAATTTGGTCCTTCAACGCCTTCACCGTCAACTTCACCAGCATTTACCCACTTGTTCCATCTGTACTGCTCTACGATGTACGGAAGTTTACCTTGCTCTCCAGTTGTAGTCCATTTGATTTGACCATCTTTAGTAACGTTCATTTCAGTTACAACAAAAGTACTTCTAGGAAGTAATACTTCTGGGTTAAGAATCTTAGGCTTACATCCATCTCCGTGTTCAATAACGATAAATACATCGTCACCAACTTGAATGTTAAATAGTGAGAAGTCAATTTCAAAAGCACTTCTAGATACTCCACCGGGCATTACATCGCCGTTTACAGTGACTTTAGAAGCACAGAAACCAAATCCGTCTTCGCTTTCTGGATTTTGAACATATAAATTCTTTCCTTGATAGCTCCCCTCGATTGAGAGATTCGCTTTTAGGTTAAAAGCCGTTAAAACCAATACGAATGATACTAATAGTATTTTCATTTAATTATAGTGTGAAATGATTTTACAAGTGCAATATTAAGAGCAATTTATTAAAAAAGCAATTTGTTGAGCACTTTTTTTCTTTAAAACTAAAAATTAAACCTATGAATAGAAAAAAAATGAAGATTAATAACTCCATCTTGAATTATTCTTATAATTTAGTTGATTATAAATGTGATACTTCAGTAAGCTAACTGAAACGAGTCCATTTAAAAAAATGAATAATAATGAAGAACTATTTACTGCTGTTGACCATCACCTTAGGAATCCTCACTTCATGTTCTGAGAGTGGCGGAAAGCAATTTGAACATGCGGGAGGAACATTTCGTTTCGCTATTGCTCACGAACCGACAACACTTGAGGCTCGAAAAGTTAATGATGTATATTCCGCTAGTGTTTTAAATCAGGTGCTTGAAGGGTTGATCTCTTTAAATCCAAAGACTTTAGAAGCGCAACCTAGCTTAGCGAAAGAATGGACAATTTCCGAAGACGGAAAAAAAATAACGTTTTTACTTCGAGATGACGCATATTTTCACAGTCATAAAGAAATAGGGGATAGCAGGAAGTTTACCGCTAAAGATGTGAAGTATTCTATTGAATTGGCATGCAGGAAGAAAATGGGGGAAGATCCTTCAAGTGCATATTCAGGTATCTATAAAAACGTTTTAGTTGGAGCAAAAGAATTTTATGAAGAAGATGCTGAAGAAATTACAGGAATTGAAATTAAAAATGATTTTGAAATAACTTTAGAATTGGTTGAACGCGATGTTAACTTTATTAATAAACTAGCACAAACAACTGCCTTTATCGTAAACAAAGAAGTTGTTGAGGCAGGTTTGGAGAGTGACTTAATTGGTACTGGTCCTTTTGTTTTCGATAAATACACAGAAAATGAAGGTAATGTAAATATTATCCTTAAAAAGAACAGCAATTATTACGGAAGAGATGAGGCAGGCAATCAACTCCCTTATTTAGATTCAATTGTACTTATTGTAGAAAGTAGAAGCTTGCGCCAACTTGAAATGTTTGAAAATGGTGAGACAATGATGATTGATGGATTACCACCGAGCAGAATTACAAGTATGCTTGAAGGGAGAATTGATGATTTTAATAGCTCACCCCCGAAACTAATCCTTAAAAGAAAACCATTATTAGCAACTCAATATTATCATTTTAATTTGTTAAAGGAAGAGTTTAAGGATATTAGAGTTCGTAAAGCCTTCAATTATGCTGTGAATCGAAATGAAATTGTACAAAATATTTTAAATAACCAGGCTCACAGTATAGGTGATGCTGGAATTGTACCTCCAGCTGCTTTTGATGGATACAACTCTAAAAAAGTAAAGGAAGCGGGATACACTTATAATCCAATAAAAGCTAGAGAATTATTAGCTAAGGCGGGGTATCCAAATGGTGAAGGATTTCCTTCAATTAATCTTAAATTTAATCTTGGTACGATTCATTCAGCAGTAGCAGATGAATTTGCAAAGCAAATCAAGAAAACTTTAAATATTAATGTCAATCTTGATGGAATGCCTTTTGAAGATAAATTGAATGATCAAATGAATGCTAATGGTGATATTTTTAGAACTTCGTGGTATGCCGATTATTATAGCCCGGAATCATTTTTGATTAATGCTTATGGTGCAACGGTACCAGAAAAAGAAAGTGAGCCTTCTACTATGAACCACGCAAGATATGTCAACTCTGAATTTGATAAGGCATTTCAGAAAGGTCAGAGCTCAACGGATGTAATTGAGCAATATAAACACTTCTCTGAAGCAGATAAAATTTTAATGGAGGACGCACCTTTTATTATTCTATGGTATGAAGAAACAATTAAGATCGCACTTTCTAAAATAAGAAACCTTGAGCTTAATGAGATGAATTACTACTCATTCAAAAATGTATATTTTAAAGAATGGACGAAAGAAGAGTATGATGCTTCTCTGAAAAAGTAATTGATTAATTCTGTAGAAAATGGCTCTTAGAAAATGGCTCTTGTTGTTTAGCTTAACAACTTTCTTTTTCAACCTAAATGCTCAAATCGTTCAAAATGTTAAAGGGAGCGTTGTTGACTCAGAGTCAAAGTATCCACTTGTAGGGGCTAAATTATTTTTAGTTGCTACTGATTCCTCCACAATACTTCGTCAAATGACCGATATTGATGGACGTTTTTTATTCGAAGATGTTCCCGTCGGAAAATATAACTTAAAGGTTCAGTATTCATTATATCTTGATAGAAATGCGACGGTTGTTGTTAATTCGGGTAAAGAAAGCATTGTTAATCTTGAATTACAAGAAGATATTACAACTACTGAAGAAATCGAAATCGTAGGACGGAAAAATGGAGATGTAATGAATGAAATGGCCACCGTATCTTCACAACAATTTAGTGTTGAAGAAACTGAACGCTACGCTGGATCAAGAGGAGACCCTGCAAGAATGGCAAGTAACTTTGCGGGTGTCCAAGGAGCGGATGATTCTAGAAATGATATCGTAATTCGAGGGAACTCTCCCCTCGGTTTATTGTGGAAAGTTGAAGGCATTGATATTCCAAATCCTAACCATTTTGCTGTTTCTGGATCTACGGGTGGGCCAGTTGCAATATTAAATAATAAAATATTAGCTAATTCAGATTTTTTTATGTCTGCTTTCCCAGCCGATTATGGAAATTCGATTTCAGGGGTGTTTGATTTGAGACTAAGGAACGGGAACTCTTCAAAGCATGAAATTACAGGGCAATTTGGATTCTTAGGCACAGAGGTTATGGCTGAAGGGCCACTGAACTTGAACTCTGAATCTCGAGCGAGCTATCTGGTTATGGGAAGATACAGTACTTTGAGTATGTTCCAAGCAATGGGTGTTAGTATAGGCACTGATGCTGTTCCAATCTATGGTGATGGAGCATTCAAGCTTTCTTTTCCCCTTAAAAAAGGTGGTAATCTAAGCTTTTTTGGAATAGGTGGTGCCTCAAAAATTGATATTAAAATTTCGGATCAAACTACATTTACAGAGGAAGCTTTTGGAGAAGGTGATCGAGACCAATACTTTAGTACTGCAATGGGAGTTGTTGGAATGACCTATAAAAAACCGCTCAATGAAAAAACATTTTTTAAAACTACGATTGGAACTACATACGACAGACAAAAATCTCATCATGATTTCTTAGTTAGAAGTTTAGATACAAACAATGTCGGTGGGCAGGAAGAAGTTTTTGTGAGAACAGACTCAATTTACCCTTTAATGGGTTATCAATTCCAAACCTATAAAGCCTCAATTTTTTCAAGTATTAATCATAAAATAAATAAACATCATATTTTACGTCTGGGAATTAATCTTGATGGTTATTACCTTAATAATATAGACTCCTCGCTAAACACAAGTCATGACGCCTTTGTTACTCGTCATGATTACAAAGGTTATGCAGCACTTGTCCAGCCTTTTATTCAATATAAGTGGAAAGTAAATGAAAAAATGGATTTGACTGCGGGTGTTCATAGTCAATATTTTTCTTTAAGCAATAGTTGGAGCTATGCTGAACCGCGCTTAGGCTGGCAACTCCGAATGAAAAACAACCAAAAATTAAGTGCAGGCGCTGGACTCCATTCACAAATGCAACCGCTTTACCAGTATACCTATCAGACATACGATTCACAAGGAAACGTAAGAAGATTGAACAAGGATATGGATTTTACAAAAAGTATCCATACAGCACTGGGTTACGAAAAATCATTCAAGAAGTCCTTGGTAGTAAAGTCGGAGATTTATTATCAGCAGCTATACAATATCCCAGTTGATCAATATCCATCATCATTCAGTTTAATTAATCAAGGATCAGGATTTCAACGATTTTTCCCAGATGAATTAGTCAATGAAGGTACAGGAACAAATTATGGAATTGAATTAACAGTTCAGAAGTTTTTTGATAATTCTTTTTTCTTTTTGATTACTGGATCACTATTTGAATCTAAATATACTGGTAGTGATGGCGTTGAAAGAAACACAGATTTCAATGGTAATTATGCTGTAAACTTTTTGGCAGGAAAAGAATTTAAACTGAATGAAAAGAACACAATATCTGCTGGTTTTAAGGTAACAGCAGCAGGAGGAAGAAGATATGGATATGTGGATATTGATGCTACGCAAGAGAACAACGAACTTGTGTTTTTAGATTCTCTTTTTAATTCGAGACAATTCCGAGACTATTTTAGAATGGACTTTAAAATTACCTATAAATTAAATACAGCATTTTTAACTCATGAAATTGGTCTTGACCTGGTAAACATTTTAAACACTCAAAATATTTTAGCTTTAAGTTATGCTCCAAATTTAGCCAATCCAGAAGCAGAGCCTATTGCTGAGCGTTATCAATTGGGGTTCTTGCCGATATTTTATTATCGCGTAGATTTCAGCATATCTAAGAAAAGGAATAGTAAAAACTAATTTTTTAGAACTAGCGCCTCGTTTTCCTGTCCTATTTACGAATCGTTCAATTAATAAACTTTAATATATTTAACGCTAATAATCCGTACAGCAAAATTGTTGGAATCCATTTTCGCTTGGTATCTAAATAGCTGTAAGGCAAAATTATACTCAATATTACAGCGCCAATTGTAAAATAGAAATAAGATCCAGTAATCACTGTAACTAAACTAGCTGATATAATTGAATACAAAAAAACATAAGTTGTCAGTCCTACTATACGTTTATATCGAATAGAGCTCTTTAACCTTCTTTCGAGGATATTTTTATAACCTATAATGGACAAAAGAACTACGATGAGGTGCGGAATAAAGATTAAGAAATTTCCAAATCGAGAGTAATCCAGAGAAGATTCAAATTCGATGAAACTGTAATAAAAATTTACATCTATAAATGCTACCCATCCGAGAGGTAAGACAACACCCAGCAACGGTAGTAAGAATTCCCGCAGAACAAAAGGTCTGATACTGATTGTACCCATCCAGATAAATACTAAGAAGTAGATATAAATTGGAAGAAAAGTGACAGCACAACCTAAAAATAAGCCACTTAAGAATGTACTTTTTCGGGCATCGTCATTTTGCTTGATATCAAAAAGCTTTGAGAGACAAAGTATAAAAAACGTGTGCGCAATAAGATCCTCCTGCATTCTCAAACTTAGCGGAAACAAAAACACTAATAAAAGATATATTAGACTTGGAAGAAATGTATTTCTCTCATAAAATTCATGTGTATTAAACACTCTGTTGACTAGAATTGCATTTATTGAAATTAAGATAAACGCTCCAACTCTGGAGTATGTTGCACTCAAAAGATTGAAGTCGAGCCCCCACAAGTTCTCTTGGCCAGATGCTAATAATTCGAAACTCGGAAAAAACGCATCCAAAGTAAAGTGACCTAATACCATTATTGGGATTAGAGCGAGCACAAAAGGCTGATTACTTCCAAATAGTTTAATCATTTTTTTATTTTCTTTTGCTAAGGTCTTAAAAAAATGGTTTTTGATCTCGAATCTGAGATATTTTTTTCAACTAAAGTATAATTAGTGCGTAAAAAAATTAAGATTCACAATTTGATTGCTGGATATCATAATTAAAAATATTATCTTTGTTACAAATAATTAAGTTATGAGTTCTAAAGAAATTTTTGAAGGTCTGGGAGATGCTATCCTTTGGACAACACAAGTGGTTTATGAAAATGTTGGTAATGGATTCAATAACGCATTGATTGTTCTAGGATTTGTTGGGTTATTCTATTGGCTAAACTACCAAAGAAAATTCAATGCTCAAGCGGAAAATGATCCTAATCAACTTAAGTAATTTAGCTTAGGTTTAAGATATTTAGCTGTTTACTAAAGTAGACAGCTTTTTTTATGCTCAATTCTTTCTAAAAAGCAAAAAACCCTTACTGTTCAGCAAGGGCTTTAAAAAAATGATTTGATATTGTATTATGGTTGTATAAATACTGTAGCCGTATTTTCAACCTCTTCTTCAATCTTAATGATTCCTTCACCGTATAAGTCTCCCTTTTCAGCAGATATGTTTAAAACAGCTACTCCAGCTTGTCCAAGCTGGTATACCTCATTGTAATTTAATGTAGCTACTCCTGAAGAGTTTGTTGTAACAGTATCTCTTCTAACAACTGGTTGAATTGGATCGGTTGTAGATTCTCCATATAAAATAACAGTTGCACCTGGAACAAGTACATTCGCAGTATCTCGAACAGTTACCTTAGCAATTGTATCTGCTTTTTTTCTACATGAATTAGTAGAAAAAGTCAAAGCAAACAACCCTAATACTAAAAATGGATAAATAATGTAAGTTTTCATAATCCTTAATTTCCTATATGTGTGTATATAACGTGTAAAACTAACAAAAAGTTGCTAATCGTCCAAAATAATTGTTTCAACTGAAGTTAAATGAATTTTTGCACGCACATTTTTTGTCGTATAATAAGCTGAGGAATCTTTTGCGTAGAGAGTGAAATGAGCTACAGCATTTTGCTCTTTCTCATAAGTACTAAATAATTCATCTAAATTAAAAATCACAACACCAGACTCATCCGTTTTTTTCTCTTCAAAATATTCTGGAGTACCTTCACTTACATCTCCAACAAGTCTTACCGTTGCGTCAGGAGTAAGTATATGGTTATTTGATCTAACATAGATTTTTAATACAGAAGGATCTTTTGATTTACAAGAGAAAACCAGTCCAACAACAAGCAGTGATAAGAACAATTGATAAAACTTCATACTTGGTATTTCATAATTTTTAAAACCCTAAAGTTATTGAATAATTATAAATTAGTCGTTAAATACACTAAATTTGTAGCTTTGCGAGTTAAATAAGTGAATAAAGGACGGTTTATGGCGAACATTCAAGATAAAATAGCAGACCTACTCAAAGAAGTAGAAACATCTGATATCAATTCTCTCGATCAGTTAGAAGAATTTAGAATTCAATTTTTAGGGAGTAAGAATATTTTGAAACCTTTATTCGCAGATTTAAAAAGTGTACCCAACAAAGATAAAAAGTTGGTTGGTCAACAAATAAATTCATTAAAGCAAGCTGCTCAGGAGAGATTTGACCAGGTCAAAGTATCTCTTGAGGAAACAGGTGAGACAAAAGAAAAAATTGATTTTTCAAGACCTGGAGAGCCAAAAGAAATAGGTGCGCGTCATCCAATTAGTATTGTTAGAAATGAGATTATATCAATTTTCGAACGTATTGGATATGGTGTGTCTGAAGGGCCAGAAGTGGAAGATGACTGGCATAATTTCTCTGCACTTAATTTTCCTCCTGAGCACCCGGCCAGAGATATGCAGGATACATTTTTTGTTGAAAAAGGAGAGCGAGAAATGGCACTTCGCACACATACGTCCTCAGTTCAGGTTCGTGTGATGGAAAACAACAAGCCACCAATAAGAACAATTTCACCAGGTAGGGTATATAGAAACGAAGCAATTTCTGCACGTGCTCATTGCTTTTTTCACCAAGTGGAAGGGCTCTTTATTGATAAGGATGTTTCTTTTGCTGATTTGAAACAAACGTTATTATATTTTGCACAAGAAATGTTTGGAGACAAGGCAAAAATACGTTTACGACCTTCTTATTTTCCATTCACCGAACCAAGTGCGGAGGTTGATGTAAGTTGTACGATTTGCAATGGGGATGGATGCAATGTCTGTAAATATACGGGTTGGTTAGAGATTTTAGGCTGCGGGATGGTTGATCCGAATGTTCTAACTTCTGCAGGAATCGATCCAGAGGAATACAGTGGATTTGCATTTGGAATGGGAATAGAACGAATTGCGCAATTAAAATACAGGGTGAATGACCTTCGACTTTACTCTGAGAATGACGTGAGATTTTTAAAACAATTTAAATCTGCATTTTAGATATGGGATTATTTTCATATGGTAAATCAAACTCTAAAAAACTCGATTGGATAGAAATAAGTTCAATTGAAGAATTGGATCAAGCTATTGAAAAAAGTATGGATGAACCATCAATTTTTTTTAAACACTCTACACGTTGTAGTATTTCTTCAATGGCTTTAAATCGATTTGAAAGTGATTGGGGAGAAGATTGTCAAGGCAATCTTTACTTTATCGATTTAATAAAAAACAGAGATGTTTCTAATGCCCTTGCGGATAAAGCAAATGTACATCACCAATCACCTCAGGTTATTGTTTTAAAGAGTAAAGAGAGAGTATTTAACGCTTCTCATAGCGCTATTTCTGCAACTGAAATATTTGAAAAAATTAATTAGTTCTAATATGAACACATTGAAAATCATTTTTTTGAGCATAGGGCTACTTTTTGTTTTAGCACAATGTAAGAATGACGAAAGGTCAAATAGAGATTTGAATAAAGGTCCTGTAGCAAAATTTGAACTTCCTTTCAATAATGCAACTGCGCAACGAGGTAAATCGATTCGAGTAGAGGTAGGTTTGTCCGATCAAAACGCTTTTGAGAATATAAAAATATTTACAAAAGATACCGTTCTTTATGACGGTGCTATGAAAAAGGCGAATATGATGATGGAAGTTAGTACGAAATCATGGAGCATAGGAACAACACAAATTTCTCTAGAAGCAAAAACTAAAGAGGGTAAAGTCAAACGTGATAATCGGATAATTAAAATTCTTTCTGATGTTTACCCCGTAAATTATACTGCTGAAGTTGTAAAAGTCTATCCACATAAGACTACTTCTTATACACAAGGCCTTGAATTTGATGGAGATCAGTTGTACGAAGGAACTGGTGGTATGGGTTCCACAGGAAAAAGTATGATCGCAAAAGTTGATCTGGAATCAGGTAGTACTGTTCTACGTGAGAATTTAGGTAGTGAATTTTTTGGTGAAGGAATAACAATTGTCGGAGATGAGCTATTCCAATTGACTTGGCAACAGAATAAGTGTTTTGTTTATGACAAGAATTCATTCGAAAAAAAGAAAGAATTTACTTATACAGGTGAAGGATGGGGATTGTGCAATGATGGTGAGATGTTAATTATGTCTGACGGATCTGAACGTCTCTACTTTAGAGACCCATCGAACTTTGCTCTCAAAAAGACGATTGAAGTATATTCAAATATGGGTCCTATTAAGCTGTTAAATGAACTCGAATATATTGAAGGGAAAATCTATGCGAATGTTTATCAGTCCAATTCGATAGTAATCATTGATCCCGAGACTGGAATTGTAACGGGTGAAATTGATGCTTCAATTATTGCATTAGATCATCGAAAAACAGGAGAGGTATTAAATGGAATTGCTTACAAAAAGTCATCAAAACAACTTTTTATCACTGGTAAAAACTGGCCGAGTTTACTCGAGATAGCATTGGTGAAGTAAGTTTAGTGACCAGTAACCAGTGACGTCACCATGCGGGGCATGTTTTAGTGACTAATTCAGTAGTGTGTATTGGGTTACTTAGTTTTATTGATAGTGCTCATTGAATTTTTCACTAAGATACGCTTACCGAAACCCTCGGTACGCATGCGCAATCGCTGTAACTCGTCACTAACTATAGCTGTCCTGCTACAGTTACTACCTTACGTATCGCAATCTTTTCTCCTGTGTCTGTGTTTAGAGCTTCGAATAAGATAATATATGGTCCAATTGAGGCTTTGTTATCATCGTCTCTTAGTCCATCCCATTTAATAACCCCACGCTCTCCAAGTAAGTGACTTGAAAGAAGTGTTCTGACTTTTCTTCCCATATCATCGTATACTGTCAAGTCACCTAACATTGTAGGTTGATCAACTTCATAAGTAATTAGTAGAGCATCTTGAAAGCCATCGTTATCGGGTGAAAAGGAATTTGAAGACAAAGAGATCGTTCCCCCAGAATTTGGAGAAGCAGCTTGTGAATTTTTGATTCCTGGTGTTGCAAAACCTACGGTTTCACTCGCACTGTGCCAATTGTTTTCATTATTTGAAGGTTCAGAAGCATCAAATCGTTCTAAACTTACTCCTTTGTCTGACTGTAAGAGCTTGAAATGCCAATCACTGCTGTATGCTACTTTGTCAATTACCTCATTGAAGAAGATGAGGTAAACTGTTGATGAGTCATTCGTATAACTGGGTAAACTTTCTAACTGAATAAAGTTGCCAGGTTGAGCAAAAGGATAGTTTGCTATTTGGAAATTGCTATCAGCTGTAACAACAACGTACTCATCAGGAGAGAGTATATAATTAACTCCGATTATTTTATTGTCAGTAATGGTATCATCAAATTTGGCTAACTCCCAATTAATAAGGTTAATGTACTTGTCTGAACGATTGTAAAGCTCAACAAAGTCAGATCCACCAGTTAACGGGTTAAATAGTATCTCATTAATAATGATTTCATCACCTTCTGGTACTTGTGGTAGCACGAATGTTCCTTCATAGTTGTTTTGATTTCCAGAACAATCTTCAAATCCAGTTAAATCAAAAGAATAAACAACACCTGGAGTAATACTCTCATTGAATTGCAATGTAAGTTCTTTGGGATATGCTTCATTTAATAGTCGTTGATCAATGGTTAAATTTGGCGATACACTAAAGGTGGCATTTGCCAAACTTAAAGAATCCATTCCCTCATTAAAAGTGATGGTTAAAAAATTCGGACCATATGCTAAAGTAGAAGTAATTGTTGGATTATCAGTATCGGGTGTGTTGTCTAATACGCTATTCACAACACCAGGAGTACCACCATCTGGATTCGTGCTTGCTATCCAATTATTTGCATTCGAGCATGGTAAATCTGGATTTATCCTTTCGAGGCTCCAGCCACCATCTTCTTTATTTGGGTCTTGATACCATTCATCAGTATAGGTCAACTGGTCAACTATTATTCCGCCATCAGTTTCCAGTATAATATCATCGCCCGTATTATTAAGGCTTGCCCAACTGGTGACATTTATTGCCTGTGGGTAATCTGTCAAGCCACTTGTCGGAACAAGAATTAAATATTCTCCAGGATACAACCAATCATCCTGTATGGTTCCTGAACTATTATTGTCGCTTAAATTCCATCCATTTAAGTGAAAGTACTTGTTACTTCGATTGTACAATTCAACGTATTGTGTTTCAGGTAAACCAACAACGGGTGATTCATCTGCCATAAATTCATTGATAATAATATCTCCAAAACTGGGTGTTTGCGCTTCTATATATTGAAAGTCATCTGATTGAGATGTACTCGTATTGCCTTCAAAATCTTCGATATTTTGAGTTGTTAAATTATAGATTTGCCCAACGGTAAAATTAGTTGCAAACGTGAGTGTGAATAAAGCGAGGTTAACGCCATCTTGAGCTGAATTTGTCGGGTTTCCTATACCATTATCGACACTATAATTCGCAACTGTTTCTCCAGAAGTTTGATCTATTCCTTCATCGAAAAGCACCTCCAATTGATTCATTGAAACAGCGGTTGCTTCAACCAAATTTGGAGGAATGTTATCAATTTGAATTGGGCCAACATAGATATCATCGAAGATAAAATTACTTGTGTTACTAGAAGTATATTGAATCCAAGTACCAACATGAGTTCCTACAATTGCCGTTGGATAGTTTGCTGTAACATCCAATTGAAATGCACTTCCACCAGCCAAATCTGTATAAAGCTCCCAATCACCATTTGCTCGGTGAATAACTTTAACGGAAATTTCAAAAGGAGAAGAAACAATGCCAAGAGTACTCGTTAAAATTTCAGTTTCTGTACCACCATCTCTTTCAAATAAACGAAGTGGGTCGTCACTTCCCGTTTCCCCAATTTGAATATAGATTCCATCTGGGGTGCTAGATAAGTCTGAATTTAGGGCCGTTAAATAGATTTCGCCACCATTCGAACCTGATGGACTCAGTCCAAAATCTAAAAAGAACCGCCATTCGCGATCTTCAAGTTGTGTTAAATTATGTGGCGTAGCTAAATAAGAGTCTCCAGCGGCGGCTGCATTTAATTGAAGTTGACTGTTGCCGTTCACAATAAAATCGCCTGCGTCGCCAATCCAAGTTGGGTTATTTGTAAAGTCACCATCACTAAAGTCATCTGACATTTGCGCAAAGGACAACCCAGAAAAACTGAGAGCGAGTAGAAATATTAGTTGTTTAATCATATCATCATAAGTAGAACTACAAAAGTAGCATTCATTACCTTGACAAATATAAACCTTCTGAAGGCTCTAAAAAATTGCAGCACATTTTATTTTAATAAATCTCTGGTAAAAATATCATTAATGAGTTTTAGAGAAGCACTCGATTTTAAATCCCAAGTCAGTGTCACCTCGAGCAGTGCGAGAGGTCGACCTGAATTTTAGTTTTGATTAATGCAATATAAATTTTAATAATTAACAAAATGTTAAAAAAACACTTTTGATATTCTTTTACTTATATTTTTCACTACTTTTGCCAAAAATTATATCGTATGAAAGTTGCAGTTGTTGGTGCTACAGGAATGGTGGGAAATGTTGTGTTGAAAGTATTGGCAGAACAAAATTTTCCAGTATCACAATTAATCCCAGTCGCTTCTCAGCGTTCAGTTGGAAAATCGGTGATGTTTGCGAATGAAAAGCATTTGGTAGTAGGATTGCAGGATGCAGTGAATTTAGAACCTGATGTTGCTATATTCTCTGCGGGAGGATCAACTTCTCTTGAGTGGGCACCGAAATTTGCTAAAAAAGATTGTCGCGTTATCGATAATTCTTCCGCTTGGCGTATGGATCCAGACAAAAAATTAATTATCCCTGAGGTGAATGGTGATTTACTTACAGAAGAAGATATGATTATTGCTAATCCTAACTGTTCTACGATACAGCTATTGATGGCATTAGCGCCACTACACAAAAAATATACGATTAATAGAGTAGTGGTGTCTACGTACCAATCCATTTCTGGAACAGGAGTAAAAGCGGTCGATCAAATGAATAATGAACGCGAAGGTAAAACAGGAGAAATGGCTTATCCTTACCCAATTGATCAAAACTGTTTACCTCATTGCGATGTATTTATGGAAAATGGTTATACCAAAGAGGAAATGAAGTTGACTAACGAGACCAAAAAAATTCTTGATACTACTATTAAAGTAACGGCTACGGCTGTGCGAGTTCCTGTTCAAGGAGGGCACTCAGAAGCAGTAAATATTACTTTTGAAAACGATTTTGATTTAGGAGAAGTACGCAAATTGATCCACGAAACTGCTGGCCTAACCCTGCAGGATAATCCTGAGACTAATATATACCCAATGCCCATTTATGCTTCAGGCAAAGATGATGTTTTTGTTGGAAGAATTAGACGTGATGAATCACTGGAGAATTCTCTTAACATGTGGATTGTTGCTGATAATTTAAGAAAAGGAGCTGCTACCAACGCTGTGCAGATTGCAAAGCTTCTAGTTGACAAAGGAATTTTGAAAGTAGAACAGTTTAGGTAGAAAGAAATATTCTACATTCTAGAATAATGAAATACTAATTCCTGCCGTAAAAGGAGTCAACTGAACACTTTCACTATTTGTAAAAAGAGGCGAGAAGTAATACGCACCATATATCGCCCAGTTTCTAATTCCGATACGGATGGTTGCTCCATATCGCAGTCTGTTGGCATCGGCAAAATTGTATAGCTTTGACGTGTAAGTTTGGCCGTCTATTCGTTCTACTGTTTTAGTAAATGAGTTGATTTGATATCCGATTTTACCACCAATCATTACTTTAAAATGTTTAAAACCTTTGGTACGAAATCTAAAGTCGAGAGGTATTTCAATATAATTTGCGCCAAACTTATTTCGTATTGGCTCTTGCCCTTCAGGGAAATCTGACATGTAAGTGGCTTTTTCGTCAAAATCACGTGTAAACTGTTTGTTTGTCGCGTTACCAAAATGACTATATCCAATTCCCCAACCAAAGGCAACCGTATTTTTTTTAGTTAAAATAACATCAAACATCAGAGCGGTGTTAAAACCTATAGAGTTCCAAGGGCTTTGAAAATAATCTCGATCACCATACCAATCACTGTAAGTAATATCGAAAATTAATCGGTCGTATTTCCTAAGTTTTTCTTCTTTTTGATATGGTTTAAAACCAGTGTAAAACCATCCAACTCCAGGGCGATAACGTGTAACCAGTCCTTCTTCCTCTTCAAAATTTTGACATTTTGAATTAAAAGAACTAGCAACGATTACTAATAGTAGAATGTATTTTATCATTCTCGATTTCTTTTATTTCGAATAAATTGCTCAAACTTCCAGGCGTCAATAACTGCATCTTCAACTGTTAAACGTGACTTCCATCTCAAGTCTTTTTCAGCTTTTTCCGTGTTTGCAAAAATGGCTGGAATATCTCCTTTACGTCTTTTTCCAATTTTATATTTAAGTTTTTCTCCCGTATTTTTTTCAAAATATTTGACCAACTCAAGAACACTTGTTCCTTTTCCAGTTCCAATATTAAACACTTGAATTGGAGTTGGAGGATTTTCTAATTGATTCATTGCCTCGACATGGGCTTCAGCTAAATCTACTACGTGAATGTAATCGCGAATACAAGTCCCATCTGGGGTATCGTAATCATCACCAAAAATCGTTAACTCTTCACGAATCCCCGCAGCTGTTTGAGTAATGTAAGGAAGTAAGTTGTCTGGCTTTCCATTCGGTTCTTCTCCTAAAGTCCCACTTTCATGTGCACCTATGGGATTGAAATATCTTAACAAGGTTGACTTGAAACCACTCTGAGAAGCAGCAAACTGCTCAATCATTTCTTCGTTCACTTTTTTTGTGTAACCATATGGAGAGTTATGGGAAACAGGGAAGGACTCATCAACAGGTATTTTCTTTGGTTCACCGTAAACAGTGCAACTCGATGAAAAAACAAAATTATTCACCTCGTGTTCACTTGCTAATTCGAGAATTGAAACCAAGCCCCCCATATTGTTATCAAAATATTTTAGCGGATTTTCAACGGATTCACTAACGGATTTATCTGCAGCAAAATGAATGATTCCCCAAATTGGAAATTGACTAAACACCCCTCTTAGGCGTTCTTTGTTTTGACATGATATGGAAAAATGAATTAATTCTTGATCAACAAGTGCAGAAATGCGTTCCAAAACATCCCGATTTGAATTCCTGAAATCGTCAATAATGATTGGTATGTAACCACGCTTAGAGAGGGCGACAACCGTATGAGAGCCAATATATCCGGCTCCTCCAGTAACTAAAATATATTTTGGATTGTTATTCATTCCTCCAAAAATAAGGAAAGGAAATGACATTATAACTCAGATTAAGCCACAGCTTCTAATTCAATGATTTGGACTTGCCCATCAAATGACATTTTATATCCAACTTCGTAAACCATTACATACCGATCCCCAGAAGGAGCATTAAAGGTGTGAGTGTGAAAATTCTTATCGAACCCTCTTGCTTTTAAAATGTCTATTGAAATGGGTGAACTCCGATATACTTGAAACATATCTTTTAAAACCGCTCTATTCTTGTGTAGTTTTTTATCTAAGTTAAAGACGACCTTATTCGATTGGCGATACGCCTCGTTATGATGGTTGTTTTTGCAAGTGTTGGAACAAAACTTCTTGTTCGTTCGTCCTAAAAACTCTGTACCACATTGTTGACATTCTTTAGACTTCATTACTAAGTAAGATTCGTGTTTGTTTTCATTATTACGTTAAATTTGTAAATAAGTTACCTGTTGTTTTTAACAAACTTGAATGAACAAACTTTCAGATAAAGAAAAAAGATTTAACTTTAAGCGACATCAAAATGCCAAGAAAAGCAGGAGGATGTTGATTCGTTTTGTTGTTTATTCTATAGTCATAATTCTCATATTATATTTAATTTTAGAGAAAGGAAAACATAAGACAAAAACTGGTGGAAGTAATAATGTTGAGCAATTCGAAATAGAATCTGATTAGTCGCGAAATTGTTTGAAGGATATGCAAATAGAAACATTTGGTTAGTTCAAAACAATTATTTAATTTGCGTAGCATTAAACTCTATATACTTGTTTGGTTATGCTATCTAAATTCTATATTTACATTTCTTATGAAGGCAATTAATAATATTAGATTAAATCGAGTTAAATCATTAATGCTGGCCAGTGTTTTTATGATTTCCTTTTCTTATGGTCAAGAAACTGAGAAAAAGAAGGCTGAGCATGGTATAGGATTTCAAATAGGAGGAACCACGGGACATGGCCTTACTTATAGATATTATGGGAATAAGATAGGAGTTCAAGTTTCTGCTCTACCAATATTTATGCAAAACGACGAATTTCTCATGAGCGCAGGTCTTACAGGAATGTATAAAATAGCAGAATCGAAAAGAATAGATTTAGTTGCATATCTTGGGAATCACTTTGTAACAAGAGATCCAGAAGTAATTATTAATGAGTCTGATAATCAAACGATTCAACCAAATCAACCGGTTTCTAATTCATTGTTAGATCAACATATTTTAGCGAAATTGTTAACAGGAGGTTCTGAAGCTTATCAGAGACTTTCTTATAACATGAGTATTGGATTAGGTGGAGTTTTACACTCAAAAAATAGATTTATTAATTTTAATTTTTTTACGGGATATGGTATTTATTCATTGAATAGAGAGCCTTTATCTGCTTTATCTTTAACTGTTGGTATTACATTTAAACTAAATTAATTATGCGAATTATTATTTTATCTATGTTACTTGTTGTCTCTAGCTTCGTCTATAGTCAAGAAGAAAAAAGTGCGGCTGAAAGCCAAAAAAATAGAATTGGATTGCACGCCGGCGTTACAACAGGTTTAGGGCTTTCCTACCGTTATAAACCTGGGAAATTTGCCTTGCAACTGACAGGTATTCCTATTTTTACTGGGGGTGGAAGTACAGTTCTAAGTGGTGGTCTTTCTGCGATGTACTACTTACGCGAAGCTAGTGGTGCTGATCTGTTTACCTATTTTGGAAATCACGTGTTTTATAATGATGAGATGTTTTATAACATGGGATTAGGAATCGGTATAGACTTCCACCCATGGAAAGAGGTTCTAGACATTACTCTTCAAGGCGGTTATGGAGTTTTACGCGTAAATGACGATCCGATCTCAATTCCAACAATTGAAGTAGGGTTGTATTATAGGTTTTAGATTGAAACAGGATTAAATTTAGTTGTTCACGGTTTTCTCTTAATTTTGTTGACTTTGAGAGACTGTGTACAGTAGTTATATTAATCCAATAAGATGATAGACCCATACTCCGACGAGCATTTTATGCGTCAAGCAATTCAGGAAGCGAAAAAATCACTTCAAAAAGATGAAGTTCCAATTGGAGCAGTTGTCGTTGCAAAGAACAACATTATTGCTAGGGGACACAATCTAACAGAGCAACTCAACGATGTAACAGCTCATGCAGAAATGCAGGCGATTACAGCGGCGGCTGAAAATCTAGGAGGTAAATATTTAAAAAATTGTACGCTTTATGTGACCATGGAGCCTTGTGTAATGTGTGCTGGTGCATTGAATTGGTCACAAATTACTAAAGTAGTTTTCGGAGCACATGATGAAAGACGCGGAGCTTGTCGTTATGATGGGATATTTCACCCTAAAACTGAAGTTGTTGGTGGTCTTCTGGAAGATGAATGCGGAAGGCTAGTCAAAGATTTTTTTAAAAAGAAACGCTAATCTTTAATGTCTGGAAGGGAGATAGTGTAATGAACACCTCGGCCTTCTGCGCAAATTACTTTTAGTTCACCTTCCATCTGCTCTACTAAGAGTTCGATTAATTCGAGTCCAAAGTTTGCTGATACTTTGTCTACATCAAATCCTTTCCCATCATCTCTATAGTCAAAAACAGTACATCCTCCTTTTAAGAGGTAGGTAAATGAAATATTTCCTTTGTCTTTAAATCCATATTTAAGAGAGTTTGAAATTAGTTCGTTTAAAATCAATCCAATCGGGATGACGTAGTTGGCGTTAACATATTCAACTTCAGTGTTTAAAGTATAATCAACTCTTTCCGTTGCGCCATATTGATTGAGTAAGTCCTTAAATAATTCATCAAAGTAATTGTAAATGTTTATATCGGATAAATCCTGAGATTTATAAATTCTTTCGTGAACAGCAGACATTGCAAAGATTCGATTTTGAATATCGTCAAAAAGCATTTGAAATTTGTTGTCCTTATACTTATGGGACTGTAGACGTATAAGAGAATTTATTATCTGAAGGTTATTTTTAACCCTATGATGGATTTCTTTCAACATTACTATTTTTTCCTCATGCTGCCTTGTTATTTCTTTATTCTTTTGACTTAATTCGTTGTTTTTTAAAATCAATTCTGACTGGGTACTTCGGATAGAAGTAATGTAAACATTCAACGTAAATAAAATAGTTATAAAAGCAATTGAGATTTCTAAAACGATTAATGGAACTGTATCTAACAATTGATCACCCAAGGTGTTAATCTGACTGGTTAACACAAAGCTGAGATAAAAAACATATAAAATGACAGAGACTGCTGCAAAAATCATCCCTATAGCTTTACCCAAGGTGTAAAGCGAATACAGGATTAAAATGATTATCCAAAGCAGCGTTCCTAGATGTAAGATTTCATTGTTTAGAAATATATTTGAAAAAATACAGACGAAAATAAAGGTGGAAAAAATAAAAGAAGAGACTCTAATTGAAGGAATATGCTTTAAGCAGATCAAATGAACTATACATGCTAAGACGCTAGTAGATACTGGAAGAATTATGGCATCGGCAGTTTCAGATAATAAGATGACCAAACCAGCAATAAGGAATCCGAATAATGAAACAAGTGAAAAGTAGAGGTTCATTTTTATCCTTACATTCTCATAAATTGAATTCGTGGGACTCAATTTACTTCCGATAAAAAAATGCTCTAGCTTTTTCATTTAGCTAATAGTTAATAAGCATTTCGAAGATTATTGATTTTGAAATTCCTTAGCTCTTTCTCTATCATCTTCATTCGTTTCTACTGGAGGACATCTATTCGGATCTTTTTTGAATAGCCAAACAAATTTCACTTTGAACATAGCTGGGTAATACTTACTGGAAAACCAATGAATTGCTGGTGTTCCACCGCTCCATTCATACGCTCCTAAAACAGGTAGTCTAAATCCAGGGATTATAAAAAAGCCTTTGTCCACTTTTGGTTTAAATCCAAAACCAAAATCATAGTGCAATTGTCCCATTAAATCACCTTGAAATCTTTTGGGTGCTGGATTTGGATAACCTTCATATGCCATGTTTTTCCCAACCAATGCATAGTCCACATTAATTCCGATTGAATTATCTAAAAAAGTATGCGGGGTCATTTGAAATACATTATGAACGCTAAATCTGCCGTATAAATATCCGTTGTAAAACTTCCCTTCTCCATTGACCTCACCGATTAATGTGTCGCGATCGTCATAAATGCCTGCATTAAATAACTCTCTTCCGCCTATATGCTTGTAACCAATTCCCCAATCATAGTAGTGAATAAATTTTCGAGGTTTTTTTGTTATGTGAACCATTCCAATTTCTGCAAAAAAACCAATTCTTCCCTTGGCCTCTTCAGAAGTTCGTAAAAGGGTATCGTTAGAAATTTGATATTCTCTTTCTTTCGGATTAATACGTGTAAATGTATACGTTGGTCCAAACTGAATTTGTAATCCGTGACGCGAATAATCTCCCGTAACCCATTTATAAAGTGGCTTGTGCAAACGTTGATTTCCATAGAATTGCTTTTTGCTGTTTCTAGGTTTATATTGCGCATTGACAAATGAAGAATATCCAATTGACAGGGCAAAAATCACGATTGTTGACAAATATTTCATTCCACTAAAGATAATATTTTTTTTATAACTTTTTCGTCATCCCAATTCTGATGAATGTTCTCCATCTTCATCACTTCATCCATGATTTCTGCTTGCTTTTCACCTGCTTTTAGGGCTTCAGAATAGCGGATATGACTAAAAGTCACTTGTGAATATAACGGCATCCACTTGTTTGGGTACAGATCACTGAACTTTCTTTCAATTTTTTTACGCAATAAAAAGTCTGCATCACCCGCTAAGTCACGCATTTCAATGTAATTATAAAGTGCTAAATCGGCAATTGCATTCCCATCAGGAACGCGCTGTTCACTATATTTTTCGAAAAAGTTTAGCATATTATCAGCATATTGATCAAACATTTCTGAAAAAACTGAACAATCTTCAAATCCTGAATTCATTCCTTGTCCGTAAAATGGAACAACTGCATGAGCAGCATCTCCCATCAATAAAACTTTATCTTCGTAATTCCATGGCTCACACCTTACTGTAACTAATGTAGAGGTTGGATTGTCGAAATAATCTGCTTCTAGCGTTGGCATGTGTGGAACAGCATCTGGGAATGTAGTATTGAAAAAATTCATCACATCCTCTTTCGTTTTTATGCTTTCAAAAGAAATATTTCCTTTCATCGGGAAGAACAATGTTACTGTAAAACTGCCATCTAGGTTGGGTAAAGCAATTAACATAAACTTACCACGAGGCCAGATATGTAAACAATTTTTATCTATTCGGTGTGTTCCATCTTCGTTTGGAGGAATAACTAATTCTTTATAACCGTGTGACAAATACTCTTGTGAATAATTAAACATCGGTGTTTTTTGGAGTCGTCCCCGAACGGCTGAAAAAGCTCCATCTGTACCGAAAATGTGGTTATAATCGTATGAAAGGTCTTCTTTTAACTCTGTTTCTTCGAAATAAATAGTGTTGCTTGAAAGATCGATGTCTTGACATTTGTGATTGAATCTGTAGGTGACGTTGTCATAATCATCTGCTAGATTCATAAGCTTTTGATTGAGTCCACCCCGCGAAACAGAATAAATAGCTTCGTCATCTTTTCCGTAAGGCTGATACGTTAAATTGCCTTCGAGATCATGCATCTTTCTACCGTACATGGGAATAGAAATTTCGCGAATCTCATCCGCAATACCTGCCATTTCAAGCGCTTTAAATCCGCGGTTAGATAACGCAAGGTTGATCGATCGCCCACCAATAATGTCTGCTCTTCTCAGGTCAGGACGACGTTCAAAAACATCCACTTGAAACCCTTTCTTTGCTAATAATACTGCGTGGAGACTTCCAACGAGCCCTGCACCAACAACTGCAACTTTTTTATCTTTCATGGTTTGTACTTTGAAATAAAAACAGTTATCAAACCGCCTTGTTTTCTATTTTCTCAAAAATAGTGAAAGAAATAGATTGCTGAGGAAGAGTGATTAGATTTTTATAAAAAGTTGATAAAAATCAAGATTTTATTTACGCCAGTTTCGAGAGAATTCGTTGTCGAAATAGCTGCTGGTTTTTCGCTGCGCCTTTTTCTTCTTATGAAACACAGCCATTAGACGCCACAATATTAAGCCAAGGATTAAAACAGCAAATGTCTGAACAATCAACTCAATATATTCGGCTTCACTATTTAAGGTTCCCGTAAATCTGCTTTGTATGAGGTCTTGAGTATTCACACCGAAGTTTTTTTCAAAGTTACGATATTTGTTAGAACTTTACTACTAAGTATGCAAAGTAGACGTGGATTTTTCTAGAAATTTAAAATGGTATGTGACTCTTAATTTGTCACTATGCACTTGGATCAAAAGTACTAACAACAGTTTCGAAATTCATTTTGATTTCAATCTCAAAAGGTTGAGGTGTACCTTCTTTCAGGCCTTCCATATTTTGAAGATTTCCACTAGCCTCAATCAAAACTTCGCCAGACCTTAAATTCATTTTTTTTACGACTAGAGTTCCTTTTACACATTGAAAAGTTTGATTTTTGTCACGCAAATCAGTAATGTAATTCAAAGAGAATTTTGGTGCATTATCGCCTTTTATTCTGCGAACATCAATATAATTTCCTTCCGGGTTTTTATAGATTTGATCTTTATGAATCCCAATTATAAAGTGATGATCATTAGCATCTTTTATTCGAATAGCAATTTGGTCTTTATTAATTGTTATATCGTTCTTTCTTCTATCAAATTGAACGATTTTCATTTCTTTATTACCTAATTTAAATATGACTTTACCGAGGTTTAATATTTCTCCTCCATTACTTTTTTTAGCGGGACGTGTTGTATTATTTTCTTCTTCAGAATCGACCTCTATATATTCGCCATTCCATTTTCCTTCTGGTAAATCATCAGATGTTTTATCTTCATTATTAGAATTACTATTACACGCAACAATAAAAAAAATACCAACTAAATAAAAGAGTCTACTTTTCATATTTAGTCTTTTTTATTATTCGAGAATTTCTTTTTTGGATGAAAACGTTTTTTCTTGTTTTTAGAACCTCCTCCTTTGTGATGAGGTTTTCCATGGTGTGATTTCTTTACATTCCACTCTGGTCCTTCACCAAGTTCTTTTGGGAGTTCTTTTTGAGGAACTATTGAACCAATTAAGTCTTCAATTTTAGAAAAACGACGCATATCTTTTGGATTGACCAATGTTATTGCTTCTCCTTTAGTATTAGCTCTGGCCGTTCTTCCTACACGGTGAACATAATCCTCCGCATCCATAGGGACATCATAATTGATCACCATGTTGATCTCTTTGATGTCAATTCCTCGACTCATGACATCCGTTGCAACGAGTAAAGGGATTCTTCCAGATTTAAATCCGCGTAAAACTTCTTCCCTTTCATCTTGTTGGAGATTGGAAGAAATGCCGCTTGTAGTAAACCCACTCTTCTTTAAAAATTGAACGATTTCACTCACTTTGCTTTTTGTCGAAGTGAAAAGTATAATTCTTTGGTAATCTTTTCGTTCACTTAGTAGTGATTTCAACAATGGATTTTTCTGATTGTCAAAAGTTAGATATTTAGATTGATCAACTCCTTCCGCAGGTTTTGAAAGTGCTAAATTAATTTCCTTAGGATTTGAAAGAAGTGTGTGAGCAAACTTACGAATCGCTGGAGCCATCGTTGCACTAAACATCAAGTTCTGACGTTTTGCAGGCAGTTTTTTAAATATCTGCGTTAAATCATCAATGAAACCCATGTCTAGCATACGATCCGCTTCATCTAAAATTAAATGTTCAAGTTTAGAAAAGTCAGCATAACCCAACTTAAGGTGAGATAATAATTTTCCGGGGGTAGCAACGATAATATCCGTTCCTGAAAGCAAAGCTGTTTTTTCTTCTTGCCAGTCTTTTCCATCTCCACCACCATAAATCGCTTTCGAACTCACGGATACAAAATAGGAAAGTCCTTGGATTTGTTGTTCAATTTGAACCGCTAACTCACGCGTTGGAACAATGATTAAAGTATTGATTGAATTTTCTTCTCTTCCTGTAAGTTTATGTAAAATCGGTAAAACGAACGCAGCCGTTTTACCAGTTCCTGTTTGCGCACAACCAATGATGTCTTGTCCTTTCATGATAACCGGAATCGCTTCTTCCTGAATCGGAGTAGCGGTATCAAACCCCATGTATTCTATGGCCTCAATTAACTGATCATTTAATCCTATATCTCTAAATTTCATGGTGTAAAAATACGAAATTTAATTGTGTTTTACGAGGGTTAACCGCGGAGGACGCAAAGGGCGCAAAAAGGTCTGAAAGGAGAGATTTTAATCTAGGGAGAAGTAAATAGTTTTGAGTCTCCCCCAGACCCCCTCATTTTAATAGAAGTAATAGTAACTTATTAGAATGAAAAAACTGTTGATACAAATCTAAAGGCAGATTTTAGAAGTAGCGAGTTCGAAATTCTTAAATCCGTATTCAATATTCTTCGGTTCCTTTTTTTGGTTTAAGTATAATTCAATTAACAAAGGACTAAAACACTAAAATCAGAATTCTATACTTAATATAAATCAGTACACCTCTAAATGCAGTTCGAAATAAAATTATTCACAGAGTTTTTTCTGTAGTAAGAAGAGGTACACCTTACGTTAGTTTACAAAGATGAAAAAAAAGAAGTGAAAATTTATTAAAAAAAGTTTGTTTGGGTCTTAGAATACGGTTCTTTTTTTAGTTTGAATAGGTTGATAACCGCAGAATTTTGAATATGGAACCGCACTTGTGCTTACCAAGGCGTGAGTAGATTTAAAAATAAATTTACCCCTCACCAACCTCATCTAGTTCAAGTGTATACTCTTCCCATTTCGACATTGCATCTTCCAGGGATTTCTTTAACTTTTCATATTTCTCAAGTGTCTTGGCAGTACCTTCTTCGTCAGTATAATCTAAATCGGCTACCACCTTATCCATTTCTTTGATTTCCTTTTCAAACTTTTCGATGTCTTTTTCCGATTGTGAAATACCATTTTTGAGCTTATTTATCCTACGCTTTTGTTCCTTTTTTTCTTCGTAAGAAAGCTCTTCTTTTACTTCCTCTTTTTTAATTGGAACTGCTATTTTTTTCTCTTTTTTCCCAACTTGTTGTGCTTGGGTAAAAGCATCAGACTTACGACGTAAATATTCTTGAACGGTGTAATGGTGAATTTTAAGGTTTTTATTTTCAATGTCCCAAATACGATTCGTTAATCCATCTAAAAATTCACGGTCGTGAGAAACGATGATAAATGTTCCTTCATAACTTTGAAGCGCTTGTTTTAAGACACCTTTACTTTGAATGTCCAAATGGTTTGTCGGCTCATCGAGAATTAGTACGTTCGATGGACTCAACAACAATTGACATAGCGCCAAACGCGTTCGTTCACCACCTGATAATACACTGACTTGTTTATCCACATCTTCACCACTGAAAAGAAATGCACCTAAAATAGAACGCAATTGTTTACGGATTTCACCTTTTGCAATGTCATCCACTGTTTCGAGTACGGTTTTCTTTGGGTCGAGACTGTCCGCTTGATCTTGGGCGAAATAAGTAAGTTGGACATTGTGACCATATTTCACTTCTCCATCACCGTCTTCACTTTTCATGATACGTTTGAGCAAAGTAGATTTACCTACTCCATTTGGTCCAAGCAATGCGATTTTTTCTCCACGACCAACAGTGAGATTCACGTCTTTAAACAGCTGTAAATCTCCGTAAGACTTTCCGAGATCGTTCATTTCCAAAACCCATTTCCCAGGTTGAACACTCAGTGGAAAAGAAATCCGCATGCTTGCTACCTCATCTGTTTCTACTTCAATGCGTTCTGTTTTTTCTAATTTTTTGATTAAAGATTGTGCCATTGCCGCTTTATTCGCTTTTGCACGGAATTTATCAATGAGTTCTTTGGTGTGTTTAATTTCTTTTTCCTGCTGTTTTTGAGCTTCAAGTAATTGCTCAATTTCTTCAGAACGCTTTACCTTATATCTTGAATAAGCATATGGAAAGTCTAGTATTTTCCCGTTGGTAATTTCTAGCGTTCGTTTTGTTACGTTGTCCAAAAACAGTCTGTCGTGAGAAATAGTGATTACTGCTCCTTCGAATCGTTGCAGATATTGCTCCAGCCAACCAATCGAAATGATATCCAAGTGGTTTGTCGGCTCATCCAGTAGAATAACAGAAGGATTGTTAACCAATATTTTGGCTAGTTCGGCACGCATTTTCCAACCACCAGAAAATTTGTTGAGAGGTTTTTCGAATACACCGTCATTAAAACCAAGTCCATTGAGTGTACTTGCAATTTTTTCTTCCCACTGATACCCTTCAAAAAGTTGGAACTGCTCGTTGGCAAAATTCAAATCATCCAGCAACTGCAGATAAGAATCACTTTCGTAATCTGTTCTTGTTGTCAGTTGGTGGTTGATATCATCGATTTGGTCTCTTAGTTTATTTAATTCTTCATTGGAATAATTTAGATAATCGAATAAACTTTGGTTGGTGTCGATAACGATATCCTGCGTTAAAAACCCAATGGTTGTATCCTTAGAGTTGTGAATTTTACCTTCTGTAGGTTTTTCTCTTCCCGAAAGTAGCTTTAACAGTGTAGATTTACCCGCACCGTTCTTTCCAACGAGACCAATTTTATCTCCAGTATTGATCTGGAGGTTGATTTCACTAAATAAATACCCTTGTGGTAAGTGATACCCGAGCCCTTCTAAATTAATCATGGCGCAAAATTACGAAAGTCTTTTGATTGTAGTTCTTTTAGGTTAAAAGTAAATCATTATTATAAAAAAAGGAGGGCAAATAAGTTTACCCTCCACATCCAATCTTTTTAGTTAATTACAAACTACTTCAATCCATTTAATAAAGCTGTCACCTTCTCAGCAAAATCAGCTGCTTTTTCGTGTTCTAAACGTTTTGCAACCGCTTTTTCTTCGTTGCCTTCTTTTTCAAGTTGCTTTAACTCAGTGTTCAATTTCGAAGCATGTTCATCTGCACTTCGCTTAAGAAGCATTACGTTCATTCCTAACACAGCTTGAACATAAGCGCCACCATCTTCTGATAATTTTTCATACGTTGAAAGGTACTTTTCCTGCGTTTCAAGGTCTTGTTTCTTTAATAAACCTGTGAAGCTACCCATTGCGCCAATTGCGTCGTATCCCGTAACCTTTCCTTCTAAGATAGTGTTAGACATGTAGTCAAGCTTCTCTTTACCTGCATGATCTTTGTATATAGACATAATTTGAGAACGCATCTTTGAAGAATTTTCATCCTCCATTTTTTCGGCGAGTTCTAATGCTTTAGCGATGTCATCTTCATTACCGTTTGTTAGTCCACTGAGTCCTTTTGAAACCACATAATAAGAACTGTCTTTCTCAATAGCTTGCGAAAGTAAACCTCTTGTTTTATTCTCATATTCACCTTCGAAAAACTCATTTGCAATAAACTTAACAGCAGCAGCTCTAACATATGAAGAAGGATCAGTATTAATTATCTGAGTTAACTTGTTATAAACCACTTCTGGTTGGTCGCGTTTTACTTTTTTAAGTTTACCGATAGCCAACTGACGGACATACCAAAAATCATCTTCTAAAGCATCGATAATTAGTTGTTTGCCTGCTTCGCTTCTTTCTCTTGAACCATAAACTAGGCCTTGCTCTCTATCCTTGTAAAGAGGTGCGTTGTAGAATTGGTGAATATACCATTCTCTTGGCTTGTCATGGTTGATTGAACCGAGTAAAATTCGATCTTCATCAACGATAATATTATCAAGTTTACCTTTGAATCTAAATGTATATTCATTGATGTTTTTATCGATAACTACATCGTGTGTTGTTTTATTACCGTTATCAAATACAGCAATTTTCAATGGAAGTTTGTAAAGCGGTGCTTTTTCAAGGTCTTGTGTTTGCTCGATACGCAAAGTAACCTGATCTGGAACGCTTAAATCTTGCGTCACTTCCAATTCCGGGTGGTAAGAAGCAAAGAACCATTGATTAAAGAACCAGTTTAGGTCTTCTCCAGAAATTTCTTCAAATGCTAAACGCAAATCGTGGATTTCAACAGGCTCATATTGGTGTGTCGTCAGATAATATTTTAAAGAAGCAAAAAAGGCATCATCCCCTAAATAGTAGCGAAGCATGTGAAGAATTCGTCCACCTTTATTGTAAGAGTGACCATCAAACATATCTTCTTTTTCATCGTAATCATACCAGATCATATCGTGGTGCCCCATTTGAGCCGCACTTTGGTAATACCCTTCTGCTTCTTTTTCTGCATTGTAGTCTGCTTCGTCACGACCGTAATAATGCTCATCCCATAAGTATTGAGAGTAATTCGCAAAAGATTCGTTCAGTGGCAAGTTTGCCCAACTTTCACAAGTAACTAAGTCACCAAACCAGTGGTGGAATAATTCATGTGCGATGATCGAGTGATCATTTCCATCTATTAATTCACGTTTCGTTTTATAGACAAAGTCTCCAAAAACAACTGCACCCGTATTTTCCATTGCTCCAGAAACATATTCTCTAGCCACAACTTGGTGGTATTTATCCCAAGGATATTCTACACCTAGGAGTTCAGAAAAGAAACCAATCATTTCAGGTGTTTCACCGAAAATAGCTTGTGCATGTTCTTCCCATTCAGGTTCAACATAGTAATTTACAGCCATTTCAGTGCCATCAGGACGTGTATAAGAATCTTCAACGATTTTGTATTCACCAACAGCCATCATAAATAGATAAGGGACATGAGGCAATTCTTGTTTCCAGCAATCTGTTCGCGTTCCGTCTCCATTTTTCTTAGATGAAACGAGTTTACCGTTAGAAAGCGTTTTGTATTTATCCTCTACCGTAATATAAATTTCCTGTGTTGTCTTTTGATTCGGACGATCAATTGTTGGGAACCAAACTGAACTCGCTTCCGTTTCACCTTGTGTCCAGATTTGAGGCATTTGGTTTGGGTCCTCACCCGTTGGATTGATAAAATAAAGACCTTTATCGCTAGAAATGGCGCTACTTCCACCGAGTTCTTTTTCTTCTGGTTTAGCGATATACTTTATTGAAACCGTATATTTTTCTTCCTTTGAGTATTCTCTATCCAACTTAATACGTAGGAACTTTCTATCGTTATATTTGAATTTAAGAGGCTTGCCATCGAGCATTACACTAAAAACCTCCATTGCTTTGGCGTCTAGAATAAGACTATCCGTTGAATAAAAGTAAGGAGAACAAGTCAATGTTGCATTTCCGTTTAACTGAGATTCCGCCCAATTAAAACTCACTTCTAATTTCGTATGAATCAAATCCGTTAAAATCGTTGCAGAAGGATTATAGTGATCTCTTTCGATGATCTTTGGTTCCTCAGCGATAGGTTCTTCTTCACGAATTTCAGTCTCCGAATCATTAGTGGATGATGCAGTTTGAGCAGTATTCGAACTGTCTCCTTTATCTTTCGATGTTCCACAAGCAAATAGAATCGTTGCTGAAACGATTAGAAATGCAATTTTTTTCATATATCTAAAATTTGATTTTATGCCTTGCAAATGTGCTAAATTATTTTTGAAGAGAAAAGTAGGAATTGGTTTTGAGGCGAAATCTGTGGGTTGAAAAGGGGATTTTTGGGATGAATGGAGATTCATACTTTATTTGTAATACAAGGTATCGCAGAGTGCCAGAGAGAATCTCAGAATAACGCGGAGAAAAGCTCTCTGTGAAGCTCTGAGCTCCTCAGTGATTTCTGTGCTACAAACATCACTCTATTCCTGAAAGAGCAAAATTCCAAACTCAAAATTCCAAACTCTACACTCTAAAACCCTATATTTGTAAATCACAAACTTTGAGAAAAGAAAACTATGGCAAAGGCAACATACATTTTAGACGGTGAAGAAACAGTCGAAAGTAAAGGAATTAGTTCTATCGAATGGATTGATGATACCTTTTTTACCATTCACTTTTTAGGAAAAGAATTTCACGGAGAAATTGTTGAAGATGCCTCGGAAGACCAGAAAATGACAATCAAAGTCAACCAAAGGACGTTTGAAGTTAAAAAGAACCGTCCAATCGATGAGTTGATCCACGAAATGGGATTAGACAAGAAAAAGGTGAAGAAACTGCACCAATTGAAGTCACCAATGCCCGGTAGAATACTTGGTTTTTCTGTTGAAGTTGGAACAGAAGTTACAGAAGGAACACCGCTTTTAACGCTCGAAGCGATGAAAATGGAAAATGTAATCAAAGCAGAAGGAATAGGAATAGTTAAATCTTTGAGTAAAGCGAACAACGATGTCGTAGAAAAAGGAGAGTTGATTATCGAATTTGAATAGTATAAAGTGACGATTGACCAGTGACAACGAAATGGCACCAGTACCGTCGGATTCGGTAAGCCATTCTTAGTGACCAATTGTAGAACTTAAGAAGGCAGAATGAGATTTTCTTATTTTGTTATGCGACTCACCAAATTTCAATTCGTCACTAAAACTCGCATTGCGAGTTGATGTCACTAGTCACTATTAAATTGATCACCACAATACTTACAATATTTCGCCTCTTGGTCGTGTCCCTCTAGTTTACAGTTTGGACATTTGAATAGCTTTTGATCGGTCTTCTTTGCAGTTGCAATTTCGGATGAAACAATCCCAGTTGGTACGGCAATGATAGCATAACCAAACAACATGATTAATGAGGCAATCGCTTGACCCAATGCAGTCACTGGAGCAATGTCTCCATACCCTACTGTGGTAATTGTAATTATGGCCCAATAAATAGATCTGGGAATGCTTGTGAAACCCGATTCGTTGGGTTCAATAAAATACATGATCCCTCCCATGATGATAACAATCGTCAATATAGAAATGAGAAATACAATGATTTTGTGTCGACTATTTTTTAATGCATCTCCTAAAATGTCTGCGCCTAACATGTAGCTGCTTAAACGCAAAACTTTGAAGATACGTAGGAATCGCACAACACGTATAACCATAAGAGATTCACTTCCAGCGAAGAATAGACCTAAATATGAGGGGAGCAAAGCTAATAAGTCGATTAATCCAAAAAAAGAAAAAATATACGTGAGTGGTCTTTTTAAGCTTAAAATCCGCAAGATATACTCAATAGTGAATAAGCCAGTAATTATCCACTCAATAATCTTGAATGTTTCACTGTATTTAACGTTCAAATAGTTTACACTCTCCAGCATTACCACTATGATGGATGCTAGAATGACAATCAATAGTATAATATCAAAGAGTTTACCAGTCCGAGTTTCAGTTCCGTAAATAACTTCCTGTACTTTCAACTGCCACGGCCGAAGCTTGAAATCTTTATTTCTAAATTCTAACGATTGATCGATTCTTTTCTTCATAATTCCAGTACACTCTTACAACAAATCTACATAAATTTTTGTTTCGCTTCTCTCAACCGTATTTCTTATCTTTGCTTAAAATTTGACTACAATGAAGAATACACTAATAACTTCTATTTTAATACTTTCAATAAATTTTTGTTTTGGTCAAGAAGCAAAACTTGTCACTCAACAACGCATTCGAAGTACTATTACTGATTTTAAATTTAGTCCTGAAGGTGGTTATTTAGCAAATATTAGTGAAGGCAGCTCAAGTATAAATATTTGGCATCTCGCTTCAGAAAAGATCATTGGTACGCTACAAGAATATGATGAAGAGGTTGTAGATTTTAGCTTTAATCCCAAGGGTGATGAATTGATTAGTCTGCACAAAGATCAGTTACTTATCCGATGGAACTTGAATAGTTGGTCCATGAAAGATTCCTCTCGTTTAGAGTACTTGCCCGATTGGATTGAATTTTCAAACCAAAATGTATTTGTAGGAAGAGCGGGAGAAGTAAATTTACTAGATAAACAACTGAAATCAATTAAAGTGGTTAAGGTGAAGGGAACGCCAACCAGCAGTTTTATAGACAAAGAGCATATTTGGATAGGCACTGATGTGGGAGAGTTAACCAAATTAAATGTGAACTCACTAGATGAAGAAGCTCAAGAAAAGTTTAAAAATACAGATTTCGCCTCATTTGATATTTCTGACAGTAAGGATCGAATTGTTGCGATGAATGCGGATGGTTCGGTTTCTATAATATTAAAAAGCGGATTTTCTTTGGTCGAAACAATAGAACCGTTAAGCGGAATTAACTTTGGAGATCAGTATGGTATTGTACATGCTGATGCTGGATATATTGCATACATAAGTGAAAAAAATCAAGTGGATTGCTATAACCTCGAAGGAAATTTGTTGTTTCAGCTTATTGATACCGTAGAGGCAGAAGAAATAAAAGTGTTGGCTTTTTCTCCAGATGGAAGTGTTCTATGTTCATCAAGTTTTAAGGAACGACTTTTTTTAAAGACCAAATCAACTGAGAATAGTATCAAGATATGGGATTTGAATCGACAAGGATTAATGGGAGAGTTGAAAGGTAGCGTAAACTCTGTTAACCAGTTAGCTTTTCATCCTGAGAAAAATATTGTAGCATTGCTCGGTGAAAATGGAGAGATTAGCGTTTGGGATGCAGATTACGCCGAAAAAATGTTTGATTTTAAGTTAGAAGAACCGAAAAGAGAACAAAAAATCGACTTCCTATCTGAAGATGATAAAAAAGATGTAAGTAAATCATCCAACATTCTTGGTGGAAGCAAAGGATTAAATCTTAATAAACTTGCTGATAAAGTGGTTGAGAACTCAGTGCGTAAGACAGTAAATAGAAAACTTCGAAAAGAACCTGTATTATTTCAATTTTCCTCAAAAGGAAACTATTTGATTACGAAACTGGACGATGATGAGGTTAGAATTTATGCATTTGATGGTAAATCAATAAAGTATTTACATTATGCTGAACATCAACAAGAAAGAATCAACGGTTTTATTACTGATCCAGAAGAAAAGCATGTAATTTGTTTAGGGGCTGGAGATAAAGCGGTGACTGTTGTTGATTTGAAAACGGGTAAGCTTATTCGAAAACTTAAAACAACAAACGACGATGCTGATTATGAGTTCTTGAACAATGTAATTTCAGGGGTGTATCATCCAAAAGGAAAAAACTTTGCAGTATGTACGGGGAGAGGTCAGATTTTTGTTTGGAACAGCAATTTTAGTGAGATATTTAAAACTGAAGGAAATAACATCTTCAGAGCTGGACCCAATGCGTTTGTTAATTATTCATCTGATGGATCTCAGTTATACATGAAAGGAATTGACGGGGTTCGTGGTTATGACATTAATAATTTTGATGCGCTTGGTACAAATAAACTTAAAATGCCTGGAAAACCATATGCATTGGCTACACCCCAAGATTACATGGTTGGGTTTGACGAGCAAAAAGGATATATCGAAGATCTCTCGACAAACGAAATAGTAGAATTTGAAATAAATAGAGGGCTAATCAACGCAGTGGATGCTTCAACGAGAGATTATATAGGAATAGCATTGAAAAATGGAGAATTTCGTCTCTTTGATGTGAATACTGGAAATTTGTTAGCAACATTCGTTGGTGAAGGTGAAAATACAATCATTAAAACAGAAGGTAACTTTTATAAAGTAGACAAAGAAGGTTTTGATTTAGTTTCGTTTCGAATTGGAAGAAAGGCGTATCCATTTGAACAGTTTGACGCGTTTTACAATCGACCAGATTTGGTTTTAAAAGCCTTAAAATGTCCAGACGAAGAATATATTGAGTTGTACGAAAACGCACATGAAAGAAGACTGAGAAAGTTGAATATTGCTCAAAAAGAGACACCAGATTTTAGTGCTTTGCCACAATTGAAAATTAACAATCGTGCAGAAATTCCTTTTTCTCAAAAAGAGAAAAACTTAACGATTAAGTTTACAGTGGAAAGCTCAAGTCCCTTAAAGCAGTTGAAAATTACGATAAATAATGTACCCGTTGAAAAACGAGATATTTCTGGAAATAAAGTAAGTGAAACGATAAATACCGAGTTGATTGGTGGGTTAAACAATGTGAATGTCTATGCTATCGATTCTGAAGGAAGAGAAAGCCTTGCAGAAAGTGTGAGTGTGAATTGTTTAAGAGAAGATAAACCTGTTTTATATTTAATCACTGTAGGTACTTCGGACTATAAAGACAGTCGTTTCGACTTGAATTATGCAGCGAAAGATGCAATGGATTTAAACAAGTTGTTTGCCAACTACGAGCAGGGAAATTACTCTGAAATCAAAACCATTTCGCTCACAAACGACGAAGTCCAGAAAGAAGCTTTTGAGAAACTAAAAACGTTTTTAGAGCCCTCTAAACGAAATGATCAGGTGATATTTTACATTGCTGGACATGGTGTTTTAGATGCTGAGTATGATTATTATTATGGAACACATGATATCGATTTCCTAGCCCCTCAACAACGAGGTTTGTCTTACGATAAGCTGGAAGACATTCTTTCTGGAATTGCACCTGTGAAGAAATTATTGATTATGGATACTTGTCACTCAGGCGAAGTTGAAGCAGATGAAGTGACTGAAGCAGATGAAATGGAAGATGATTTGGCTTTTGAAGATGTTACTTTCAGAGCGGTTGGTCCAAAGTTACAAGAAGGAACAGAGACAAGAGCTTCTGCGGGTAAAATGGCACGCTTGCTTTTTGCTGATATTCGAAAAGGAACAGGTGCAACCGTGATCTCAAGCGCTGGTGGTGTAGAGTTTGCCATGGAAGGAGACAACTGGAAGAACGGATTGTTTACTTACTGTTTACTAAACGGTATGACAAACAAAACTGCCGACTTGGACAATAATGGAACAATCATGCTCTCAGAGCTTCAAACGTATCTTATTGATAAAGTTGGAAAGCTTTCTCATGGGAAACAGGTGCCCACAACGAGGGTACAGAATATACGATTAGATTACCCTGTTTGGTAATTGTGAATTTTCTAAGCTATATTTGTCTTTATGCGCAGAGTTGTTCCAATATTATTTATCCTGCTTTTGAGTGCTCCATTTTTGGGGACGTTTAGCTGGTTGAAATTGGAAAAACACGTTGTTCGAAAGTCGATTAAACATAAAATTATTGATGGAATTGCTCACGATTTGTTGGTGCATAAAACTTTTGCTAAAAAAGACACTTTAATTCTACTCAGTTGGAAGCATTCAAAAGAATTCTCACATGACGGCGAAATGTATGATATTGTTTCCAGAACCTATAGTCGAGACAGCGTAAATTATGCTTTATGGTGGGATAGTGAAGAAATGCAATTAAATAAAAAACTAGAGCAACTAACTAATAACTTTATACAGGGTAGCCCTGAAAAAAGCAATAAGTGCAATCATTTTGGCTTTGTGGTTAAACACTTCTTTTGTAACGATTCACCGACTTATTTAACTTCACAAGTTAAAGAAACGAAAAAACCATATTGGCAGTATTTAAAGCAAAAACTGCAGAATTACTGTAGTGTAGATTCACCACCGCCAAAGAGTATAATTCAAAACGTTTAAGCTGAGTTTTATTCAGTGAGTGTATCATGGCGAAGGGCCATAGGTACACATTGGTTCGACTTTTGTGCGGAACAAAGCATTTTATGAATTATATGAACTTTCAAATGAAAAAAATTTTATTATTCCTATTACTATTGGTTAGTGGACTTTTCGGTCATTCGCAAGTAGTAACAGTAATAGATACAGAAACAGATGAGCCTTTAGATTTAGTAAGTATTGGGTCTAAAACAACGAATACAATAGTTTATACCAATGCTAAGGGTGAGGCTAATTTAAGTACGTTAAAGTCTCAAGATTCCTTAGTGTTTCAGCTATACGGATATATTTCCAAAATAATCGCATGGAGCAATCTAAAAGCTAATGGTTTTAAGGTTGAAATGGAGTTGACTACATTCACTCAAGAGGAATTTGTGGTTTCTGCTTCGCGTTGGAGACAGTCAAAACGCAAAATTCCTTATAAAGTGTCGGGAATGAATCAGAGAGACATTCAATTATTAAACCCACAGACAACTGCTGATTTATTAGGTGTTTCAGGTGAAGTCTTTATCCAGAAAAGTCAACAGGGGGGAGGAAGTCCAATGATACGTGGATTTTCCACCAATCGACTTTTGTATACCGTGGATGGTGTTCGAATGAATACAGCTATTTTCCGAGGGGGAAACCTTCAAAATGTGATTTCTTTAGACGCAAGTGCTATGGAAAATACGGAAATTTTGTTTGGGCCTGGTTCTGTGATTTATGGAAGTGATGCCATTGGAGGTGTAATGAGTTTTCAAACCTTATTGCCAGAACTTTCTGCAACAGATAAAACGATTGTAACTGGAAAAGCTTCTTCCAGGGTAAGCTCTGCCAACAATGAATTGTCGAATCACTTTGATGTAAATATCGGTTGGAAAAAATGGGCAATTCTAACGAGTTTTAGTCACAATCGGTACGGAGACCTTAAAATGGGTTCGAATGGATCTGACGATTATCTCAAATCTTTTTATGTACAACGAATAGATAGTACGGACCACGTTTTTCAAAATGAAGATCCTGAAACACAAACACCTTCTGGTTTTAATCAAACAAATTTGATGCAGAAGATTCGATTTAATCCAAATGAAAAATGGGATTTCCAGTATGCGTTTCACTATTCAGAAACATCTTCGTATGCTCGATTTGATCGACTATCGGAGGTGGATGAGGATGGATTACCTGTGAGTGCTGTTTGGAAATATGGTCCTCAAAAATGGATGATGAATCAACTTTCAATTACAAATGCAGGTAATAATAAGCTGTATGATAATATGAGTATACGATTGGCTCACCAGGGCTTTGAAGAGAGTAGAATTGATCGTAAATTTAATCAATCGAGGCTGAGAACGCGAAGGGAAGAAGTAACGGCTTATTCAGCTAATATCGACTTCGAGAAAAGGAAAAAGCGTCATCAATTTTTCTATGGATTGGAAGGAGTTTTGAATCAAGTTGATTCAAAAGGAACTGCAATAGATATTACAAATAATTCTGAAATCCCAACACCTAACCGTTATCCTCAGGCAGACTGGAGTACGTATGCAGCGTATTTGAATTATCAGTTTGACATTACAGAAAAGCTGAACATGCAAGCTGGTGCTCGTTATACGCAGTACATAGTTAATGCTGACTTTTCGGAAAATTTGACGTTTTATCCATTCGACTTTTCTACAGCTGAGATAAATAACAACGCAGTAAATGGTTCGTTGGGATTAGTTTATAACCCAACAAGTAAATGGCATTTTAGTATTAATGCTTCAACTGCTTTCCGTGCGCCTAACGTAGACGACATTGGAAAAATATTTGATTTTTCTGCGGGAAACACGGTTGTACCAAACCCAAACTTAGAAGCAGAATATGCTTACAATGGGGAGGTGAGTGTATCACGTGTTTTTGGAAAGTTTTTGAAACTAGATGTCACTGGATTCTACACTTATTTGGATAATGCAATTGTACGACGGGAATTTCAACTCAATGGACAAGATAGCATTCAGTTTGACGGTTCCATGAGTAAAGTGTTTGCACTTCAGAACGCCGCTTACTCTGATGTTTATGGGTTCAACGCAAGTTTAGAAGTAAAACTACCTGCTGGATTTGGCATACGATCAAATTTTAGTTATCAAATTGGTGTTGAGGAGTTAGATGATGGTTCAACAACACGCTCAAGACATGCCGCTCCGTGGTTTGGAGTTACGCGATTAACTTATCGCAAAAATAAACTTGAATTGCAATGGAACGTGACGTACAGCGGAGCCATTTCCGCAGAGAACCTGAACGAAGGAGAACGTCAAAAGGCGTATTTGTATGCTAAAAATGAAAACGGAGATCCTTATTCGCCAAGTTGGTACACACTCAATTTTAAAGGAATGTACAGTGTTACAAAAAACCTCACAGTGAGTGGAGGAGTAGAGAACATTACTGATATCCGTTATAGAACCTACAGCTCAGGACTTGCCGCTGCGGGGAGGAATTTTGTACTTTCTTTGATTGTTAAGTTTTAACCTTCTGCGGAAAGCAGTTTTTATTGTATATCTGTTTTAGCGTCGGGTTGATATTCGACGCTATTTTTTTATGACCATTTGGTTGTTAACTGTTTAAAAGTGGCTATTATCGAATAATTGGTTGGTTTGATTCGTGTGACTTGCTTGTTTTAGAGGAGTATAATAACTAAATTTGGCTTAAAAGGTATATTGTAGATAAACGTAACGGTACGTTTATCCACACGTTGGCAACTATTCAAATGAACAAACTAATTCTGATAATAATAACACTGGTATTTTTCATTAATGTTAGTGGGCAAACCTTTTCTAAAAAGGATTTTGTAAAGACAGATTGGTTTACAGAAAATAATGACAGCTTGTTTTTCGTATCAGACACTATTCAACTAATCCAGTATACGAATTATGGTTCTGAATCAGCAAAGGGTCAGTACGCTGAATATGAAATGAAATATTTTGACCACGGAGACTATCTTAAGTTCAGTTTTAAGAGGTTTGGTCAGTTTAAATACAGGGGGACTTATAACAATTATAAGAACTTTGTTCCAATCGCGGAATTTACTTGGAAATTTGACAAGAGAAAACAAGTCCTTAAGGTTTTCAAAGAAAAACAACTTCAGTTCAAACTTAAACCAATATCAAATGAGCAGATAAAGATTGAATCAAGGTTTGCGGGACAAGACTTATTAACGACAAATAAATTGACCTTATTAAAAATAGAATAACAGTTGCCAACATCACCTAAAAAACACTGCAACAATCTCGCTTCGAATGATAAATCATTCTCAGATTAATCACTCTCCTTTCAAATTATTGCTTAATTTTAAGGATAGCAGCGATTTTTTAGCTGTAGAACGTTATGGACAACCCTAAAAAAGATTCGAGATATGATTACACAGCAAATATTTCAAAAAAACACTTCAACTAACAAGCTTATTGAAAGTTATAGATTCCTTGGGGCATTGGCAGCTATTTTCATTTTTATAGCAAGCCTTACTATTTTTCAGGATTTTTTGGATTCCGATATAAGTGGCTATTCTTTTTATTTCAGTGAATCCATCTTGTTTAAAACCATTTGGTTTCTTTTTATTCCGTTTTTGGCAATCTTATACAAAATGCTCCAAAATGAAAATTTGCAAACATTGTCCAAAACAGCTCTTTTTATCGTTATTCCTATATTTATCCATTTGATAATTCTTCAGTTTGTTTTTTTGTTGTTCTCCACTCTCTTCTACGAAGGACGATATGATTTATATAAGATATTTACCTATACCTTAGCCAACGATTTCTATAAACTCGTGCTAATTTATGCAACCTTTGTGTTGGGTTACAAGTACTTTTTAACTTCAACAATTCCTGTTATTTCAGACAGGAAAACATTTCTCGAGAATATTGTTATTAACAATGGAAAAGACAATACCATTGTAAAAACGAACGATATTCTAAAGATTACCTCAGCAACTCCGTATATTTCCATTCATCTTGAAAATAAAAAATATTTACAATCAGAAACATTGAAATCTATTTGCAAACAATTGGACAACACTATTTTTGTTCGGGTCCATAAATCGACAGTGGTAAATATTAAATCAGTTGTTTCGTACAAGTCCCGACTTAACGGGGACTATGATTTATTATTGAAAAACGGAGATGAAATAAGATTGAGCAGAACTTATGCAACCCATTTCAAAAAACTGTTTAATACAAATCATCGGGTTACCACATAAATTCATCGGGTTAAACCACTTAATTTTCATACCCTATTTTTTGCCTATATCTTTGTTCTAAAATTAAAACAAAGTATATGGATTTTAAAGTGAAATATTTTCAGGGAATATTAGTGCTATTTTTATTTATATTCTCATCCTGCAATGCACAAACAAAAACTGATTCAAATCAGATTACAAACACCCTTGTTGGTGGTCCTTGCGAAGGCTGTGAAGCGATTTTTGAATATGATAATAGAAAGCTCACACATATTGATACCTTACCCGACTTTTATAAGGAAGGTGTCAAAATTAAAGTTGAAGGCACTATTTACCAACCTGACGGAAAGACACCTGCGAAGAATATTATTCTATATGTTTATCATACTAACCAAGAGGGAGTTTATGCCCCTAAAGAGAATGCAAAAGGTTGGGCTAAAAAGCACGGTTACAACAGGAGTTGGATAAAGACTGACAAGAACGGACATTATTCTTTTTACACGCTAAAGCCTGCTCCTTACCCCAATAGGTCTGACCCTGCCCATATCCATTATACCATTTTGGAGCCGAACGGAAAATATTATTGGCTTGGGAGTTGTCATTTTAAAGGCGACACCCTTCTTACAAAAAATGAAATTAAACCTGATTCCCCAAGAGGAGGTAGTTCCGGTCTATTGATCTTGAAAAAAGAAGGAGATCTATATGTTGGGAGGAGGGATATTATTTTAGGACTAAACATACCAAACTATGAATAAACTTATAACAATCTTTGCAGTAATTATACTTCTCAGCTCTTGTTTTGGTAAGCATAATTCCGATGCCCCACAAGCTGCCGTAAATGAACAAAATACGGAGAACAGAAATCTAACAGGGGATACTACTAAAATTGATCTTAGAAAATCAACAGTCCATTGGAAAGGAACTAAAATGCGTGGCACAGGAAAACACGAAGGAGAGATTGAATTTATAGAAGGATACTTTGTCACAGAAAACAACCAATTAAAAGGTGGTAGTTTTACAATTGATATGTTAACGATAAGTGTAACAGATATCCCTCAACATGAACCTGTCCCAAGAAAGAGGCTAAATGATCATCTTAAAAGTTCAGATTTTTTTGATGTAGAAAAGTTTCCCACATCGCAATTTAATATTACAAATGTCAAGAAAATAACTTCTGACAGTTTAATGATTTCAGGAAATTTGACTTTAAAAGATATTACCAAAAACATTGAGTTTGGTGCAAACTATAAAGGGAAATTATTTACAACAAAATTCACTTTCGATCGATTTAAATGGAATATTGTTTATGAAGGAAATTTAGCGGACAAAACGTTGGTCGATAAAGATATTGAATTGACGATTGATTTAATGATGTAATAAAGGTTATGCCCAGAACAATGTATAAACGCAATAGCGGAGTTAGTGCTTAATCAAAAGTAATTCTATAAATTTAAAGACAGTTATATATCGAAAAGATAGTGTGTCAATCCCGCTACTGTGCTTATACTGCACGTTCATTCTCATTCCTTTCCCCATATAAAAATCAAACATATTCAATTTTTTTGTAACCTTTACAGAACCACCTGCATCTAAAGGGTAAATTAAAACATAAAAAAATGAATTTAGTATCTCTTTTAATCCCCATTGCATTGTTTGCAATGATTTTTGGAATTGTTTATATAGCTATTACAGCAAGTAATCGTCAGAAAATTGCAATGATTGAAGCGGGAATGAATCCGAACGACAAAGACGATGAAGGGTTTAGTCCCTGGAGTAATGGTTATCTTTTCATATTTGTTCCGTTAGGAATTATACTAGGGAATGTATTGGCGCATTACACAAACTTTTTAGATGCAGGTCAATTAGGATTGTTGGGCGCTTTTCTTTTTGGAGGATTGGGTATGCTTTTAGCTCGTCGTCAAAACGATAAGAAGAAGCAGGATAGTGGAGAATAGTCGGCAAGAATACAACGAAATAGTTCAGGCTGTTTTAGCAGGTGAAAAAAATCGATTTGCAGAAATAGTAGATCAGCACAAGAATCTGGTCTATAGCATCTTGTTGCGTATGACCGATGATCACGACGAAGCAAATGACTTGGCACAAGAAGTGTTTATTAAGGTTTATCGTCAGCTAAAACAGTTCAAGGGGAAGTCCAAACTCTCTACATGGATTTATAAAATTGCTTATTTCCATGGACTGTCGTACCTAAGAAAACGGAAGCGATGGTTCACCACTAACGATGATGTTTTATTGCAAAGTGATGGGAATATCGATGAAGAAATTGCTTTGGATGAAATGAAAGGACATGTTTCAGAATGTATAATGAAGTTAAAGCCACTCGAAAGAACTGCAATTACTTTATTTTACTTGGAAGAGATGCAAGTAAAAGAAGTAGCTGAAATCATGAACATAACAGAATCTTATGTGAAAGTGACGGTGCATAGAGCAAAAAAGAGCTTGAAAGAAATGATTAAAAAAGAATATTATGAAGGAGTCAGAAGATAAATTCTGGAAAGAAGAGATTCTTAAAGATTTTGATAAACCGACACATCAAGGTTTTACGGAAGATGTAATGCAAGGTATTGCACAAACACAAGAATCCAGAGCAACAGCATACGAGCCGCTCATTAGTTCCAAACAATGGTTGATCACTGCATTTATTTTAGCAATAATAACAACTGTAGCTGTATTCTTTCAATATAAAATTCAAATTGATTTAGGCTATTTTGAAAAATACAGCCAATATTTGATTGAGTTTTTAAATGAAAATACTTCATTATTGTGGATTGGTCTTTCTTTAGTTAGTGTCTTTTTCGCGGTAAGTGTCTTTGGAAAAGGGAAAATATTTGGAGGTTAAGAGACATTCGTTTCTATAATTCATTCTACATGTATTACTAAAAACATGATTATTACAATTTACATCACCACATTTCCTTAATTTTACGGATTCAATAAAAATCCAAATAAGGTGAGCACAGCATTTCAGTCAGAAGATCAAAAGAAAAAAGGTATTGCATTACTAGGATCCACAGGTTCAATCGGAACACAGTCCTTAGAGGTGATTGAAACATACCCCGACTATTTTGATCTACAAGTCATCACAGCCAATAACAATGCTGACTTACTCATTGAACAAGCCATCAAATATCGACCAAATACAGTCGTAATTGTAAATGAAGACCATTTTGAGAAAGTAAAAGATGCACTTTGGGATCACGATATACATGTTTATGCAGGGAAAGATGTTTTGTGTCAGGTCGTTGAGTTCGGAGAAGTAGATGTTGTATTGACTGCGCTTGTTGGTTATGCCGGACTCAAACCAACCATTCACGCTATAAATGCGAAGAAAAATATTGCGTTAGCAAACAAGGAAACATTAGTTGTTGCGGGAGAACTAGTAACAAAATTAGCAAGAGAAAACGGCGTAAACATCTATCCAGTCGATTCAGAACACTCTGCTATATTCCAATGCCTGACAGGAGAATTTCATAACAAGATCGAAAAAATATACCTCACTGCTTCTGGAGGACCATTTAGAGGTTGGAGCGCTGAAAAATTAAAAGACGTATCACCGAAACAAGCATTGAAACATCCCAATTGGGAGATGGGAGCAAAAATAACAATTGATTCAGCTTCTTTAATGAATAAAGGATTAGAAGTGATAGAAGCAAAGTGGCTGTTCGCATTAAAGCCAGAGCAAATTGATGTGATCGTTCACCCACAATCTATTGTGCATTCTATCGTACAGTTTGAAGACGGTAGTATGAAGGCTCAAATGGGATTACCAGATATGAAGTTGCCCATCCAATATGCCATGACCTACCCAGATCGATTTAAAACAGACTTCCCTCGTTTTAACTTTATGGATTATCCTTCCTTAACATTTGAGCAGCCGGATAGAGAAACGTTTAAAAATCTCAATCTTGCCTTCAAAGCAATGGAAATGGAGGGAACAGCAGCTTGTGCATTGAATGCAGCCAATGAAATTACAGTGCAGGCATTTTTAGAAGAAAAAATCGGATTTTTAGACATTGCTGAAATTAACGAAAAAACAATGCTCAAGGTAGAGCATATTGCCAAGCCACAATACGAAGATTATGTTTCGGTGGATGAAAAATCCCGAGAGATAGCTGAACAATTGATTCAAGAGATATAGTATTTCCGAGTAGATATTGCAACCCTTCAGGGATTGGTGATTCTATCTCGACTAATCAGCTTTAAGTTCTGAAAGGGCATGATATTCAAACATTGGGTGAAGCCCTATGTTTCTAACTCAACCGAACTTCTGATTAGCCCTGTAAGGGCGACATATCCTTAACCACGGATGAAGTCCGTGGTCATAAGTCAGGAGATAACACCTTTTTGGCGGTTTTTTTGATTTCCAAGTTTTAAGATTTTTCTTAACGTTGAGAAAAAAAGTGACAAAAAGCTTTTCGAAGCACAAACATCAGTTGTGAAACTATTTCAATCTCCCCCCAACTTCCCCGCAAAATACCCCGTAGTCCATGCCGCTTGAAAATTATAGCCTCCAGTGATTGCGTCGATATCAATAGCCTCTCCAGCAAAATAAAGTCCAGGACAAACTTTACTTTCCATTGTTTTCATATTGATACTTTCCAGACTCACGCCTCCACAAGTCACAAACTCTTCCTTGAAAGTCGTTTTTCCTCGAACTTCATATTCGTCGTTGGTTAAAATGTTCAGTAATTTGTTCACTCCTTTTTTACCAATATCCCCCCATCTTTTATCGAGTGAGAGACCTACTTTCTCCAAAAGAAAATGCCATAATCTCGTTGGTATATAATAGGGACGAATCGATTGAAGCTGTTTATTTTCGTGAGTTTTAACTAAATCGTTTAGTTCTTCATTCACGATATTCTGATTGAGTTCATTTACCCAGTTCACTTGTATTTCAAAGTGATAATTTTTCTCTGAAAGTAATCTTGCGCCAAAAGCAGAAAGCACTAAAATCGCTGGACCACTCATTCCCCAGTGTGTAATCAATAATGGACCGTTTGCTGTTAGTTTTTCACCTTTTATTCGAGTAATTGCATTTTCAACAACAACTCCCATTAACTCCTTAATAGGTTCTTTTGGCATGTTAAAAGTGAATAGTGATGGGACTGGATTTTCAATTTTGTGTCCCAATGCTTCCAACCATTCTAATCCACTTCGTTTTGGAGAGCCACCTGTAGCAATAATGATTTTGTCATATTCAAACGTGTCGTCAGCTTTCGTTTTTAATTGGAATCCTTTTTCTAAAGGTAAAATCTCAGAAATAGGAACGCTCGTTTTGATAAATACACCTAATCGTTCAGCCTCATTTAAAAAACAATCAATAATAGTTTGGGAATCCTGAGATTGTGGGAAAATACATTGATCTTCTTGCGTTACGAGCGGCACATTTCGCGATTCAAACCATTCTTGGGTGTGTTTTGTATTGAATTCGGGAAATAGTTTTTTAAGTTGTTTGCCTCCGCGAGGATAAGCTTTAGTTAATTCAGCAATGGAGCTACAGGCATTTGTAACGTTACACCGACCACCACCAGAAATCTTTACTTTGGATAATAGTTTTTTGGATTTTTCTAGTATTGTGACTTCAGCTTCAGGAAAATTCTCCTTTGCATGAATCGCAGCAAAAAAACCTGCTGCACCACCGCCGATAACTCCAATTTTCATGAATTGCTTTTTCACAAAGGTAAGTGCAGTTTTTTAATTGTATGTGGAATATTCCAACTTTTGAAAAGAAGTTGAAAAAGGAAATCTTGAATATTTGTTATATTTGTGCTTTAGAACGCTACTGGATGAGAAACCACTTAGTATTTGTCTTTACTATATTAGTATCAACTGCTTTTACTTTTTCCCAATCAACTTGTGAAAAGGCAACTGATATGGTGGCAACAATTAATAAATTCCATTACGATGCAAAACAAGTAGACTCATCATTTAGTCAAACTTTTTTAGATATCCTTCTCGATAAGTCAGATCGTTATGGGTTGTTTTTATCTTCTGAAGATATCATAGAATTAGAAAAAAGTAGTCGTTTCCTAACAGAAGATTTAAAAGGAAATAGTTGTGTGTTTTATGACAATTTTGCCTCATTATTAAAAAAAAGAGTAAGTGATTCTAAATCCTTTTTAGAGCAATTGAACGATCAATCTTTTTCTCTGATTAAGAGCGACTCTATTACAATTGATAATGGAAAACACTTTGTTTCAAAAGCAGAACTTGAATATCGATGGAAAAAATGGTTGCAGTATTTAACCGTGAAAACAATAGACAGTGGTGAAGTTACTTCAAAAGAGGTCGATTCAGTTTATCGCACAGTTCTTTCTCGTGAGCAATGTCGACTAAAAAGTTATTTTATTAACAATAACTTGGACAAGAAGGTCAGCGAATTATACCTTTCCTCAATCGCTAATACTTTTGACCCACATACAAGCTATTTTTCTAGCAGTAATAAAGAAAGTTTTTATGATGGTTTAAGTGATGAAAGCCTTTCGTTTGGATTTGACTTGGATAGAAATGAACGCGGTCAGCTTAAAGTCGCTTCTATTGTTCCTGGAGGGGCCGCTTGGCTTTCAAACAAAATTAACGAAGGAATTATTCTAAGTTCAGTTATCGTTAACGGTAAAGTGAGAGACTTTAGTTGCATTCGATATAGTGAAGCGATGAGCTTTCTAAATAGTAGCACGGTGAAGAGTGCAAAATTTGTATTTGAAATGGAAAGTGGAGTCTTGGATACAGTTAGCCTTAGTAAAACACTAGTATCGGTTCAAGAGAATATTGTACAAAGCTTTATTCTGAAAGATTCTACAAGTACTATCGGTTATATTTATTTACCCTCTTTTTATACGAGTGAAAACGAATTTGATGTTAGTACCAATGGTTGTTCTGCAGATATTTCTAGAGAGTTAATTCGATTGAAAAGAGAAGGGATCGAGGGATTGATAATAGATTTAAGAAACAATGGAGGTGGTCACATGCTAGAAGCGATAAATTTGATTGGAATTTTTATTGATTACGGAACATTGGGAATAATTGACGGTAAAGATGAAAAACCTTCATTAATTAAAGATATGAATCGGGGACTTATCTATAATGGACCACTGACAATTATGATTGATGAATTTAGTGCTTCAGCTTCGGAGTTTTTTGCAGTTACTATGCAAGATTATAATCGTGCTATAATTGTTGGTTCTACTTCCTATGGTAAGTCAACAGCCCAAACCGTATTGCCAATTGAGTCACATAGATATCTATCTCCAGACCTCATGGATTTCGAACCTACAGACTTTGTGAAATTAACTGTGAGTCGTTTTTACAGAGTGAATGGAGAGACATACCAACGTCAAGGCGTTGTACCAGATATAGTTTTTCCTTCCATTTTTGATGGATTAGAAACAGGAGAAAGATCTTCTCCTACAGCAATTTTAGCGAACCATATTGATAAGGAAACTTATTTTAAAACGCGTTTTGCTTTACCGAGAGAAGAACTGAAAGCTAGATATGAAACTAGAAATACAAACAATCCGTATTTTGAATTAGTTAGGAATACTTCTACACTTTATATGAAGTATTGGAATTCAACGACCTATCCAATTGGTTTGAATTCAAAAGATGTGCATAGAACGGCATATTTAGAAGGATTAGATAAGTTTGCTGAATATTCCGTTTCAGCTCCATATAGTGTGAATAATCCCTCTTATTTAGCAGGGTATTCCAACCGACATGATAGTGAAAAGGAAATAAATGCTACAGCAATGGAAGGTATAAAAGAAGACCAAGAGATTGTAGAAGCTTACTTGGTCACAAAAGATTTAATAAACATAAAAAACAACAAGTAATGGTAAAATTAAAAAGTACATTATTAGCTCTATCGATGACATTTGTAATTTCAAATATCAGTTTTTCTCAATCGAGCGTGGAGCACATGGAAGAGTTGAATACTGCGTTTGCAGAATTAAAAGATGACACTTGGAAATATTTGAGAACAATAACCAAAGGAAAAAGTGCAAGAAAATCTGAGAAAAAAAGAAGTCAATTGTTGGACCAGTATAAAACTCAAATTTCAGTTGTGAAGTCAATAAAACCTTTCGAAGGGGATGCTAGTTTAAAAGAAGCAACCTTGAAATATTTGAATTTATCTTATACTGTAATCAAAGAAGATTACGATAAAATAGTTGATATGGAAGCTGTGGCCGAGGAGTCTTATGATGCAATGGAAGCATATATTCTTGCTAACAAAAGAGCAAACGAAAAATTATCTGCCGCTTCAGATGAATTAAAAGTTGCAGAGTCCACTTTTGCTGAAAACAATAATATTACTTTAACAGAAGGGGAGAAAGATCGTAAAGCTCAAAAAATTGAGGAAGCTGCAAAGATGTTGAATTATTATAATAAAGTATATTTAATATTCTTTAAAGTATACAAACAAGAAGCGTATGTTTTAGCAGCACAACAAACACAAGACATAGCCGCTTTTGAACAAAACGTTAATGCATTATCAATGGAAGCAAATGACGCTTTGGCTAAATTAGATACTATGAGTGCTTACGAAGGAGATAAAGACCTTATTATAGCTGTAAAAAAAGCAATTGAATTCTATAAAAATGAGGCTGAAAATGAATTTCCAAAAGTGTCTGATTTCTATATTAAAAAGGACAATTTTGAAAAGGCAAACGAAATCATGGAGTCAAAAAAGAAAAAGGATCGCACACAAGAAGATGTAGATAAATTCAATAAAGCTGTGAGTGAATACAATGAGGCAGTTAATTCATTCAATGAGACAAATGAGACGTTGAACAAAAATAGGTCTGATATGCTTGATGAATGGAATAAATCTGTCGAATCATTTTATAAAACACATTCATAAGTTGATGGCTGGGTCAAGGTAATGCACAACTTTCTTGTTCAAATTTGACTTTGCCGTTTTCATACTTCTTTTATTTCCTAAACTTTAATTATATATCGTTGGGATTAATCTAATATTACGTAACTTTGTACGAAATTTAATTTGAATTAAAATGATTTTAGGAATTCCAGGAGGATTACAAATCGTGTTGATAATCGTTGTTATCTTATTGCTCTTTGGTGGAAGAAAGATTCCAGAACTAATGAAAGGATTAGGAAAAGGAATGAAAGAATTCAAGGACGCAACAAAAAGTGACGAGCCAACAAAAGAAGACGAAAACAAAAAGTAGGTCATAAACCTTTAATCCATGTATAATACATTTGCTGACGTTCAGGCTGCTCTTGAAAAAGGGTTGTCGGTTCAAGATATTCTCAATACTTATCTGAAAAACATAGAAGACCGGAAAGATCTAAATGCATTCTTGGAAGTGTTTGAGACATCTGCCAAAGAAAAAGCTGAAGAAGTTGATGAAAAGCTCAAAAACGGAACTGCTGGTCGTTTAGCGGGAATGATCATTGGAATTAAGGATAATATCTGTTATAAAAACCACAGGGTTTCAGCGGGATCGAAAATCTTAGAAGGTTTTGAATCTTTATACTCAGCAACTGTTGTTGAACGCTTGCTCGAGGAAGATGCAATCATAATCGGACGCTTAAATTGCGATGAATTTGCAATGGGGAGTTCGTCTGAAAATTCAGCTTATGGTTCTGTTCGTAATGCCGTAAATGAAGATTATGTTCCAGGTGGTTCATCTGGAGGTAGTGCTTCGGCTGTTGCAGCTCAACTTTGTACTGTCGCACTTGGTAGCGATACGGGAGGTTCTATTCGTCAACCCGCTTCTTTTACTGGAACAATAGGATTAAAGCCGACGTATGGTCGTGTTTCTCGATATGGGTTGATTGCCTATGCTTCATCATTTGATCAAATCGGACCATTTTCAAATTCAGTGGAGGACGCTGCACTTGTTACAGAGATTATGGCTGGAAAAGATGAGTTTGATAGTACTGTTTCGTCTAAAGAAGTAGGAAGCTTCGCGCCAGAACCACTAAAAAGAAAGTTAAAAATTGCATATATAAAGGAGACACTTGATACAGATGGAATTGATCCTGAAATCAAAGGTAGAATTGAACAATTAGTCAATTGTCTTCGCGCAGATGGACATGAATTGATTCCTGTTTCTTTTCAATATTTGGAACATATGGTTCCTACATATTATGTGTTAACAACAGCAGAGGCTTCTTCAAACCTAGCGCGCTTTGATGGCGTACATTACGGATATAGAAGTCAGGATGCTCAGGGAGTTGAAGATACCTACGTAAAGTCGAGAACGGAAGGGTTTGGTGTCGAAGTGAAACGACGTATCATGACTGGTACTTTTGTTTTGTCGCACGGTTATTATGACGCCTATTATTCGAAAGGACAGAAAGTACGTCGATTGATTCAGGATAGAACGAATGAAATTTTATCTAAGAACGATGTGATTTTGCTTCCTACCGCACCCACAACGGCTTTTCAACTGAATGCAGTGAAAGACCCTATTCAAATGTATTTACAAGATATTTTTACGGTTCAAGCTAATTTATCTGGGAATCCAGCTATTTCATTGCCAATCGGGCAGCATTCAAATGGAATGCCTTTTGGGTTGCAATTGATTGGGAGCCACTTTAAAGAAAAAGAGTTGATGGACGCGTCGTCATTTTTAATGGATTTTTGTTAGCCTATGATTTTATTAAGGAGTACCATAATCATTTTATTCTGCCAGGTTTCATTAGTAATCGTCGGACAAGGGGAAAATGATTCCACATCTCCAAAAGATTCTACTGTTATCGAGTATGAACATTTTTTAGAGGTAGTGGAAAACTCTCTTAACGAATTTTATAAGGAAAATACATCAACAGACAATAAAACGGACTCTATTATTGCTGCATTAGGATATGATGAAAATGAGGTGCCTCAGTTCTCAGACTCTATTTATTGCATGCGTTTAGGTTTAATGAACGAGAAAAGTCCATTTCACTTAGATTGCAACGAGGATGTACTGTCTGTAATCGATTACTTTGCTCGAAAAAGAAGAAGATTTACTGCAGTAACAATGGGTCGATCAGCTTTATATTTTAACATGTTTGAGGAAAAACTAGCGAAGCATGATATGCCCATTGAGTTAAAATATCTTTCGGTAATAGAAAGTGGATTGCGACCTCAGATAAAATCACGAGCAGGAGCTTTAGGGTTGTGGCAGTTTATGTATAGAACAGGTAAAATGTATGGACTTGAGCAAAATTCGTACATCGATGAACGCATGGATCCAGAGTTAGCTACTGAAGCCGCTTGCCGATACCTAAAGCATCTTTATAGTATGTATGGCGATTGGAATATGGCCTTAGCGTCATATAATGCTGGGCCAGGGAATGTAAATAAAGCGATTCGGCGTTCAGGAGGGAAAATGACGTATTGGGAAATACGACCCTATTTACCAAGAGAAACACAAGGGTATGTGCCTAATTTTATCGCTATGTCGTACATGATGACTTATCATGCTGAGCACAATGTTGTACCTAGAGAACCAATGATTAATGACTTCGAAACAGATACGGTTTGTTTAAGAGATGGGCTGCACATGAAAGTTATAGATAGTTTAGTTAATTGGGATATTGAAAGTATCAAAGCATTGAATCCTATTTATAAGACATCTTATATCCCAAAAGACGAAAAGCATAGATGCATTACTATTCCGGTTAGTCTAGTAGGGAAATGGATTGAGATGGAAGACAGTATTTATGCACTTGATTCAATTATTTACGAAACACTTCCTGAAGAAGAAAAGGAGGAGGAAATGGGCTCTTCGGTAAATCATTACGTACGTTCAGGTGAGAATTTAGGTGTTATCGCTGAGCGATATGGGACTTCTGTAAGCAGGTTGATGGATTGGAATAACTTGCACTCAACAAGGTTACGCGTTGGACAAAAACTCATAATTTATGGAGCCGATGCACCAAAACAAAAACCTAAGAAAGAGAAAAAATCTGATTCAAATGACCCACCACCAACACCCACTGAAGGCACTATTTATACAATACAATCAGGTGATAATTTTTGGGCGATTGCTAAAAAGTACAACACAACCATTTCAGAGCTAGAGTCTTTGAATCCAGGTGTCGATAGTTCTGACTTGAAGGTGGGACAAAAAATCCGTGTAAAATAATAGTCTTCTATTCCGTTTAGTCAAAAAATCACTCCTTTCGGAACAGTGTTTGATTGTGTGTTACGTAGAATAACATTTTCTTTATCTTTGAAAAAAAGTAATTTATGAAATACTATTTGGGGGTTACTGTTTTGATTCTATTATTGTTTTCTTGTTCGCAAAGTGAGAATAAGAAAGATGGATCAAAGGGTTCTAAGACAACTACGACAAAAAAGTTGAAAGACGGGATGGTCCTAGATGGAAAATCCACGGCTTTATACACTGGAAAACCCGGACAACTTGTTATAGTGAGTGAAAACACAATTTACACCGATGAGGTAGCCGTTTTATTTGATTCTATTTTCGGTCAGTTTATTCGACCTTATTACCCGCCAGAACCAAAATTTGAGATTTTCCCAAGAACAAAGAGTGACTTTGAGAAAGGTTCTAAAAGCTTAAGAAATTTAATTTTTTTAGAACTTGATCCATCAATACCGGCCGGCGAACCAATGCTAATTATTAAAAAGAACTATTATTCGAGAACTCAGTTAATCGCTGAGTTTAAAGCAAACAATATGAATGATTTGTATGCTTTGATCGAAGAAAGAATAGAAAAAGTGTATGATATGTTTGATACACAAGAGTGGAAAAGGGAGTACTTGAGACATAAAAAAGCGAACAATCAGGTTGTTAAAAAGAAATTAAGAAAGCAATTCGGTATCGAGTTTGAAATACAATCGAAAGCGCATTATGAAAGTAAAGATAATATGTATGCACATATCACTTTACCAGAACGCTCAAGACAAATGGAGTTAGAAGCAGGAGGTGGATACAATAGCACTAAAGCGAATTTTATCCAAAGTGGTATTATGGTGTGGCAATATGATTTCAAAGATTCTTCTCAACTTACTCCAGCATATTTGATGCGTGCCAGAGACTCTATTTTAAAGAAGTATGCCAAACACGAGATTGACGGCATCTATATGGGGACACAGGATCACCCTGCGGTTGTACCAGTTCATGAAGAGTTCCAAATTGGAGATATCATAGGTTACCAGTTTCGTGGACTTTTTAAATTTACAGGTAGGATGGAACCTTCTGGTGGTAAGTTTTGGAGTTTCCATTTCTTGCACCCAAAAACAAACAGGATTGTTGCGGTGAGTGGTTATTTAGATGCTCCTCCAACAATGTCTGCAAGCCTTGATTTACGAAAAATTCAAGCTATTATTTATTCGTTGAAGATTGCAGAGTGAAGTAATACACAATCAGATTTGAAATAAATGGATTTATTCTTATTCCTTAACCACTTTGAAGTGTTGCGTACTTAATTTCCCTTTAATGTTGATAAAATATGTGCCACTGGATAAGTTACTGAGGTCCACAACTGTTTTATCATCATTATTTTTCAAGTTCATTACCACTTGACCTTGCATGTTTGACAATACAATAGATGCATCTTTTGGAGCATTTTGTATTGTAACACCCCTCGATGTTGGGTTAGGAAAAATATAAATTTCTTGATTTTTGCAGTCAATTGATTCTATTCCAAGAACAGTTTTTGTACCATTAAAATTTGTTTGAGATAATCGAATGTATTTGGTATTTCCTAAACCTGTATAAATCTTTTCATAAACTATAGGATTTATAGTAGTGCCTTGTCCAGATACCTGATCTAAGTACGTCCAAGTTTTACCATTTTCACTTTTTTCCAGAGTGAAAAAATCGTTATTTCTTTCTGATCCTGTTTCCCAATTTACCTGGGTTGTCTTGTTTTCACAGTAAACATTAAAGTCTATAAGTTCTACAGGGAGTGGTGATGGTTCAGTAGCTGTTAACCAAATATTATGTACAACCGGACTATTATTTCTAAAAATAGCAGCTGAAACAAAAATTTCCTGTTGTGCAACACCTGAAATATCAAAGGATTGATTGCCAGACAATCCTGCATTTCTAATAAATGGTCCCGCAACGACAGCTTGTGTAGATGCATCGTGAATGTTGTATTCTACGTAGCAATTACCACATGAAACGGTATTATCAGTTACTTTAAGTTCATCCCAAGCACCAGCATCTGGACCATAAATATCACGATTGACTGTTGGGAAATACACCGTGTTTTTAAAATCTGAAAAAGTTCCTTCAAGTCTTGGAGAAGTCGTTGTTCCGTTATCTCGTTGCCTTAAGCACCTATTGTTGTTAGAGCCAGGAGTAAAAGCATTGTCCCACCTTGCTAAAAGGTTGAAATCATTACCATCACTCCAGCCTGCACGATCTATTACTTCTTGAAGTATAGACGTATTTGAAAGCATTGTGTATCTAGCGTTATCTGTCCAAGAAGAATTAAGAACAATGTTTTCTTGAGCAGTTGTTCTATTGGTTAGACTCGTCACATTTGTTCCGTTAAGAGCAGGGCCACTATCAAAATCATGCCCATCGAAAATTAAGGGAGTAACAACATTCTGTGTTTCACAAAAACAGGCATTTGTTGCAACAATAGAAAACTCATTTGTTAAAATAGTCGCACCTTGAGGTATATTTAATGTAAAAGGGAATCCGTTGTATATGGGGTCGTTTCCATTACAATTGTTTTGATATCCGATTGTCATATAAGTTGGAGCTGGGTACCAGGTTCCGTTTTCATAGACACCGTCGTTCGTTGTAGTATTCACGGAGTAACTCCCTTCATTGACTTGCATATAATCATCATCGGGATAAGCAGTAGTATTATCGAGAATAGATAAAAAATCATAATTAGCTTCTTGAACAACTCCAGTTAGAAACTGTTCTTCAGAAGTATAATACCAACCTTCTTCCTCATAAGTGGTTGTTGGATAATAGGAGTAGGGCCATAGTTGCGTTGACCATTCCCCCCAATTAGAGCCTCCATCTGAGGATATTCTAGTTCTTACAAAATAGGTTCGGTCTCCGGTTAAGTTTTCTGTTGTCCAAAAATCATAAGGCGTATTAGCACTATAATTGGTTCCATCATTAATTGTACTGACTAGTGCAGTACCAGTAAAATCTGAAGATTGATTTAATTCAATTTGAACCGCATTAAAATCTTCAGATCCTTCGATTGTAAATTTTGGATTTATATTCGCTCCTCTCCTGTGTGCAAAGCCAGTTGATAAAAGTGGGTCTTCTGAATAATTTAAAAGTGTCGCAATTCCAGCCGAGGCAACAGTTATAGAATAGTCTTCTGCTTGTCCGTAGTCATATCCTCCACAAGGGTTGGTTGGGTCGGTGTTATAATTTTTAACGACTCTCATTCGTGTAACACCCGAATTTGCAGTTCCAGGTACCGTTATATTGGTTGAGATTGGTGTGCCACCAGTAGTGTTATTAATAGTACCAATGTAATATGTTTCATTTGCATCAGCAAAGTCATTGTCTTGATTCCAATCGAAAAAAACCCTAAAATGGTTAGTATATGCTCCGCATGTAGTACCGTCCACAGAAATATTATAAGTGTCACCAGCATCTAAACTAGTCTGTTGTGTTGTAAAATCTTCCACCTCCAAACCACTTGCACAAGTGTTTGAAGTTGTGTTGTTGATTGTTTCTAGTTGTACTAGCGAAATGGGCTCAACGTCAATTCCAAAAGAGGGGCTACAGTATTGAGTAAGTCCAAAAAATGGAATAGCGCTAATCAAAATGCTTATAAATGTAGAATATGTTCTCATGTTCAATAGTTTTAGCTCCAATGAACTTAAATATCCTACCAGTACTTTTGGTCTTTTCCTGACCTATAATCTATTAAATAAGTAAAATTACTTAGGACTTTACAAGTAAATAAGTTTAGAAGTAACTATGAACCTCCCAATTTAAAAGAGTACTGCAACATTATAGATCGGGGAGCTTCCATTTTTAACGGACGCAGTGAATACATATTATTCGTGATATTTGAACTGATGACTGCAATTTTGTGCATCTCGTTGATCGCATAACTAATTCGCGCATCGAAAATCCAGTTTCCATGTTGGTGAGCTTCAAAGTAATCCATATAACGAATGTTTTGAATGGTATTGATGGTCTCTGTACTTTCTTCAAATTCAGCTATAACACCATCTAGGTTTTCCATTTTACTAAAATATTTAACAGAGAAGCCGATAGATAGTTTCTTTTTAAATGACCAAGAAACATCGGCTTTAATGTTGTGGAGAAAGCGGTATTTGAGAATATTATCCTCTGGATTGAGTGAAGTATTGTTATAACTGTATTCTCTAGGATTCACGGGGTGACTATCAACTGCATAAACCAAGTTAGGATTGAGTGTTTTTGGCAAAATGTAATTATATCCTGCAATAAAAGTCATCGTATTATTCTTATTTATTTTTGCTTTACCAGAAAAAGAAATGTCAATTCCAATTATTCTCGAACGCCCGGTATTTAAAAACTTAAAGCCTGCACCTGTAGGTGAATTTAAATCCCAAAACCCAAATAAATATTCAATGGTGTTGTCATATTCTTGCCAAAACCCAGCGATATCTAGGTACCCGAATAATTTACCGAATTTAAACCCTTGCTTAATTCCAACTTCACTATTCGAAGAGGTTTCAGGCTTTAATTCTGGATTTGGGAAAACACCAAAATTACCTATTCCAGTCTGTATGAATCGTTCGGTAATTGTTGGAAATCTATAGCCTTGTCCATACGACATTCTCAAATAGGTTTCCTGATGTAATTTAATGTTTCCTCCTGCTCTAAATATTGGTTTAATAGCATTTACTGTATCATTTAAGGAAAAGTACTCAATTCGACCACCTACAGAAAGGTTTACAATCTCCCAAAGCTTTTTTTCAAGTTGTCCATAACCAGAGACGTTTAACAAAGAATTGTCAGGTGTTCCTGAACCGGCGTATAACTCGGCGTAGGAATCTGTATATGTACCTGAAACACCACCAATAAACTCAAGCGCAGCCAATTGTTTATACGATCGTTGAAACTGGTAGTCACCATAGTAAAGTAGTGAGTTGTTTGATTGATTCGCTGTTATTTCATTATCTGTATATAAAAAGCGTCCTCTTAATTTGTGGGTAGATCCCGATTCTAAATTGACATTAACAAAAGGATCTAAATTAAAAATGGTTTGTTGTTGCAAGAATACAGCTCCTGGATATCCTTGAAATAGGCCTGTTGTGTCATTTAACCAAGCAAAAATCATTGGTGATTCGCTAATCATACCATTTCCATTTAATCCGTAAGATAAACCTCTTAACTTCTTAGATCGTCTTCTGAGATTAAAATTAATTCTTGCTCGCTTGGAAACCATTTGAGCATTCGTAAAGTTTGAAATTGTATCTGGATAGCTTTGTTCAATAAACTCATCTTGAATAGGTGGTCCAATGTATCCCTGGTCATAATTTACATTACCGCCTATAACTAAATCCCAATTTCCAATTTTTCGAGAGTGTAAAAAATTTGCTCCTGAGATGAGTGAAGGATTATCTCTCCAAATTTGAGCCGTATCCCTTGGGTAACTGTAAAAGCCTGTGTATATATTTACTTTTGTTAAAGGTTCATTTGTGGGATATTTTGTTCGAATGTGAATTGCACCTGAAAGCGCAGAACTTCCAGCTAAAACAGATCCAGCTCCTTTTACAACCTCTATTTGTTTGATATTTTCGACCGGAATAAAACTCCACTCAGGTCTTCCTGCATCCCCCGAAAGCAATGGCATATCGTCAACAATAACGGCAACTTTACTACCCACTCCAAAGGTAAAGCCACTTCCTCCTCGAATTTGTGGTTCACCATCTAAAATATTTAATCCTGGGGTTTGATCTAAAATCGTTTCTACGCTCCTCGTGTTTTTATCTTCAATGAGTTCTGGTTTTATGATTTCTAATGAAACGGTTATGTCTTCTGGTCGTTTGTCAAATTTCCCAACACGAATTTCAACCTCTTCGAGCTCTAGTAAATCACCATATGATTCCAAGGTAACATCATACTCTGTAAGTTTATTTTCCCTGATTACCACTGTAAAAGTGTCTGTCACTTTATTAGTGAAGCGACATATTAATTTCCTTTCTCCAACGGGTAATTTTAAGATGTAATTCCCTTCAGCATCTGTTGAAGCGCCTATTGTGACATCACCCCTATAAATGACTGAGGCGCCAATGAGAGGTTCTCCATTATTATCAATAACACGGCCAATCAATGTCCCTTCCTGAGAGAACATTAATGAAGGCAGAATAATAAAATAGGCGAATAAAAATAATCGCATAGATTAAAAATTCTTAATGGATATATAGTTTTTTGATGAAATTACCTTTAGCAGAATCAATTCGTATAAAATAAATGCCACTTTTGTGTTCAAACGGAACTTTTTGTGATGCTTTTCCAGATTGAATAATCTTTCCAGAGACATCAGATACTTGGTAATCTGTTGATTCATCTTCTACCTCGAAGTACAGAAATCCGTTTGAACCATTAATGGCAAATTCATGCATTTCATTGTTTTCGATACTGTTGGTAGTATCTTGATTATAAACTAAACTTAAGTCATCAACCCATAAAGTGCTTCCTGTTTCTGAAACTGTACTGTCACCAGAAGTAACTGTAGCAAGAATGTATTCTGGATTTGCAGTACTTACATAACTGAAGGCTTTTGCAAAACGTGTCCAATTTGCTTGAGCAGCAGTAAATTCATATTTAGCTCTCGCAATCATATTATTTTCAGTTCCATTATAGGGTAAATTTCCTTGATTTACATGTAAAATGATTTCAATTTTTCCTTTATCACCATTTTGAGGTGCATACTTGTACCATCCAACGATACTATCTGGTTGGTCAGTAAAAGCGGTATGCCAGCGAGTGTCGTTAGGATCGGTATATACATATCCATTTTCAGGATTGAATTCAGCGTGAACACGACCATTCGTCATGATACCATTTGCTTGTATACCAAAAACCTCTTTCACTTCGAGTTTTAAGCAAAACCCTCCTGTACGACCAGCATCTTGTGATAAGACTTGAGGAGCAGATCCAGCTAGATTATCCGCAGTTTTAAGTGAACTCCAGTTAGTAGGTTCTTCTTCGGCGGTTCCAATATTGTCCCAAGATTCGAAATCTCCGTTTTGAAGTTGTTGTTGTGAAAAAGTTAGAAAAGAGGCAGTTACCCCAATCAAAAGCGTAAAAAGTGTTTTCATAATAGTGATTTTAAGATGTAAAGTTAGCGCTTTTTGTAATCAAAAAATTAAAAATAAAAAAAAGACTCAAAAAAAACTTATGATGAAGCGTTGATCCCTGCTTCGAGGTAGAAGTTTTTTCTGAGTCTAATATCTGCAAGATAACTAGTGCGAAGTATAATTGAACCCCTTCAACAAACCCGACTAGCACCTTCAAGACGTATCAAAAAATAAAAAGGTTGGCTACAGATTGAAAAAAGTTGAAAATCATATTGAAGTGGTAGAGAATTCTATCGAAGTTAAAGATGTTAAGAATCGTGAAATAAATAGATTTCATGTCGTAATCGTTGAGTTTTTAACTCTCATTTTATAGGTTTGTGCTGAATCAAAATTTATACAATTATGTTTATAAAAAGCACATTATTATTTGCCAGCTTGGCTTTTTTCGGACTTTCAAATGGATTGTTTGCTCAAGATGAGAGTCAAAATGTTTCTGATGAAGATCTAGAGGCTTTCGTTGTAATTTACAAAGAAGTCCAAACGGAAAATAAAAAAATTCAACAGAAAATGGTTGGTACGATCCAGGCAGAAGGAATGGAAATTAAAAGATTTAACGAAATCAATCAAGCAACCGCTAATCCAAATAAAGAAGTCGAAGCGACAACTGAAGAAATGGAAGCGTATAATAAAGTAACAAAAAAAGTAAAAAAAATACGTACCGACTTTCAGGAAAAAGTAAAAGGAATGATTAATGAGGCTGAAGATATGACGCTTGAAAAATATCAAGAAATATATGCTGAACTTCAAAAAGATAAATCACTTCAAAAAAAGTTCGGTGAACTGATGAATGGATAATGTTTACCTTTAAAATTATCAAGTCCTAAATAGCGATACAGATTATTAAAGGGTTAATTTATAAATTAAAGCTGAGTAATGGTACCATTACTCAGCTTTTTTGATTTGTATTGTTTTTTACAGTTGAGTTATGATTATTTCAAACTATTACATGACATGAAAATTTTGAGTTTAAAGACAAGTGACCCTAATTTATTGTATTAGCGCACAAGTGTCACATGACCAACTCTTTCATGTCTTTTGTCTGTTCTATTCTCTTTGAACTTTAATTTCCAGACATAAGTTCCCGCATCTGCTTTTCTACTACTTGCCACCCCATAAGTTCCATCCCATCCAATCAAGTGGTTTTTAGATTCAAATACAATTTCGCCCCAGCGATTAAAAATTACTAACTCATAATCAAGTGGGGTAAATTCATCTGGGAAAATAGGCACAAAAACTTCATTGAACTCATCTCCGTCTGGGGTGAATGAATTCGGTACATGAAGCAATATTTCATTACTTAATTCTATGATTTCATAAATTGAATCTCGACATCCTTCATCAGTCATCACTAATAGACCAACAACATATTCTCCAGCAACAGCAGGGAATTCTAACTCTATAAAGTCTTCCGATGAAGTTTGAAAGTTTCCAAAAGTCCAAAATATAGAATCTTCATATTGAGATGTATTTGTAAACTCTGCTTCTGGTAAAATTACATCTAAGTAATTAGGAGAATAGTCAAAATCGGCAACAGGGTTGTGGTATACTGTCAAATAATCGTCGATAGCTAGATTGTTATCGCACCCTTCATTACTCTCAACAACTAATTCGACATCGTAGAGAACTGTTTGACTAGTAGTGTTTGTAATACAGTCACTATAGGTCTCATTGTTACTACTTTGAACTTCTTGACCATTCAAATACCACGTGTTAGTTGCGATAGTAGAAGGATTGTTAATTGTGGATAGAGAACTTAATGTCATACACAGTGGAGAACACGAAACTGAAGTATCAGCAGTGAAGTTAACATTTGGTCTAGGGTGAATAACCGTTTCTATAATGGTGTCTTGTGTACAACCATGGTTTGTCGTTAACTCAAGTTCTACATTATATGTACCATCTGATGAATATGTGTGAACTGGATTGATATCAGACGATGTATTGCCATCACCAAAGTCCCATTGCCAGTCAGTTATATTGTTTTGTGTTGCTGCATTACTGACAGATGAGTTATCTGTAAAAATACTTTCCAAATTCAAACAAACATTGGGTACAGAAAACGTTGGGTTAGGAAGTGGATAAACTGCTGTTTGTGTATTTGTAGTATCGCTACAACCATTATTTGTTTCAATAATTAATTGAACATCGTAAACGTTTTCAGATGAATATGTGTGATTTGGATTTTCTACTGTTGATGTATTTCCATCTCCAAAACTCCAAAACCATGAATTGATAACATCGCCGTCAGACTCATCTAACAATGAATTGTCCTCAAAACTTGTGCTTGTTGAGTAACATACACTATCAACTATAATTTGCGCTTCAGGTTGTCTATTTACTATTATTGTTGCGGTGTCTTCTGCCTCACAACCGTCAACCATGTAATGGACAATATAGTCACTAGTATTGTTGGGGGATAGTCCGGTTAATGACGAATTCGTTGAATTGTCAACCTCCCATAAGTAATCTCCACCTGTTTCTGAAACAGTCGTTTGAATATCAACAACTTCTCCTTCACATATCGAAGTGTCTGTGGCTTCAATAACTGGTATATCTTGTCCGATAATACATACTTCATTTGAATAAGAAGGTGTACCACAATCTCCAACTTCAGCTCTGAAACAAGTGTTATTAAGAGCTATAGGAGGTGATGTAATTGTGTCACTATTTGCACCTTGGATATCAGTCCAAGGTCCTGATGAGTTAGGGGCTGATTGCCATTGAATATTGTCATCTTCATTATTGACTAATGTAAGTAAGACAGTTTCACCAATACACACATCATTATCGTCCGCTGAGGCTGTCCCTGCATCAGGCGAGGGTTCAACATAAATTGTGATAGATTCTGTCGTGGTTAACTGACTACATACCTCTGTAATATCAACTGTAAATGTTGAATCTTGAGTGGGACAAACATTTATTTGTGCGTTCGATGAACCGGTACTCCAGGCGAATGAGGCCGATAGACCACATCCACCACTAACACCTGCAGAAAGAACGGTGCATTCGCCTTCACAAACGGTATCACTGACAGCGTTTATAAAGCCTGTTATAGGAGTTGAATTACCAGGGGCGGTAAATACAAATGCTGTTGTCCAGGCTCCAATTTCTGAATTATGATTTTCCCTAAACCTAATTTGATAGTCAACCCCGGGACATAAGGATGAGAATGGAATTGTTGTTGTGGGATAGGCTTGCAAAACACAGTTCGGTTTTTGCATCTGAGTAGATTGGAAAAATGGATATGTATTTAACGGACCGTAAAAACCTGGATTAAACGGTGCTCCATTAAAGTTCTCATTTACACACCTCACTTCAATATCAAGCCAATAAGCTGAGTTATTACAACCAGTACCACAAGTAGCAGGGTCAGAAGAGGCGTCAACTTCAACTCCATTAGCAGTAACTGTAATTGAAGGGTTAACTAATGCTAATGCATGACATGCTCTGTAAGAATTAGACATTAAAATATACGTAAAACAGCCTAAAAGTAGTAGTAATTTTAAGTTTAGTGTATAGTTTAATTTTCTAAAGTTTGACATAAATATGTTTCTTTTAACCAACAAAGCAAAAATTTCTTTGTTTATTTTACTAGTTTCAATGTTAAAACGCTTTAACGGCGGCAAAAGTTGTTATAAAAAATAGAATTCATGAGCGGTTTATTTATTTTTAACGCCTAAATCATTTTTTGTTTTATATTTAACAAATAGTCAGATCAAAATTGATATTAACCATTCATGTTCATCACTAATAATGAGGGGTGTAGAAGTTTTGCAAATTTGTGTTAGGATTTTATTTTGCTTGAAAATTATGATTTACATGGTGTTACAGTTCTTAACAATATTTTCTTGTAAAAAGTTATATTTCAATTAAACGTTAGTTATAGAATAAAATTTTTTTTGATGAAAAACAATAGTAATTATAAGATTTTGATGTTATCTTTCTTATTTAATACGATGAGGGTTCCTTTCGTATAACTTTTTTAAGTTAAAGAATTTGCTTCAGCTTCATCAATGCAACATCCACATTTTTAACTTCCGTAAATATCAACCTTAATTTATCATTCTTCTCACTCATCTTTACTCCAGTCGGATTTGTTTGAATGAAATTTAAAACTTGTGTAAAAATTGCACTTTCGTAATAAGGATGTTCAGGATTTGTTATAAAATATCCAATCATTTTTTCAGATTTGATAACCAATTTAATAAATCCAATTTCTTGTGCCTTCCATCTTAACTCAATCGACTGCATCAATTCTTCAACGACTTCTGGAATGGGACCGAATCGATCGATTAAATGATTTTTAAATTCTGTAAGTCCTTGTTGATCTTCTAAATTATCTAGATCCTGATACAGCGCAAGTCGCTCCGATACGTTGTTGACATAATCATCGGGAATTCGAATTTCTAAATCTGTTTCTAAAATACATTCCTGAACATATTGCTGGAAATTATCTGTATTTCGATTTTCAAATACTTCTTTGAATTGGGTTTGCCTTAACTCTTCAATGGCTTCATTTAGGATTTTTTGATACATGTCAAAACCAATATCAGCAATAAATCCACTTTGTTCACCACCTAGTAAATTACCAGCTCCACGTATGTCCAAATCTTTCATGGCGATATTAAAACCAGCCCCTAAATCAGAAAACTGTACCAGAGCATTCAATCTCTTTTTGGCTTCTGAAGTCAGCATGTTGAACCTTGGTGCTATCAAATAACAAAAGCCTTTTTTTGTGGACCGACCAACTCTTCCGCGCAATTGGTGTAAATCGCTTAGCCCAAAGTTGTTTGCATTGTTAATGATGATTGTATTCGCATTTGAAATATCAATTCCAGATTCAATTATTGTTGTTGCAAGTAAAACATCATACTGGTGATTGATAAAATCCATCATCAACTTTTCGAGTTTACTTCCTTCCATTTGACCGTGGCCTATCGCAACACGAACACCGGGGCACAAACGTTGAATCATTCCAGCAACTTCCTTGATGTTTTCTAATCTATTATGGACAAAATAGACCTGTCCACCTCGTGTTACTTCGTAGGAAATTGCATCTCGTATGATTTCCTCATTAAACTCGATGATTTCAGTTAAAACGGGTTGTCTATTTGGTGGAGGAGTATTGATAATACTTAAATCTCTAGCGCCCATCAACGAAAATTGCAGTGTTCTCGGAATTGGAGTTGCTGTTAAAGTCAACGTATCGACAGTAGCTTTGAGTGTTTTTAATTTGTCTTTTACCGAAACACCAAATTTCTGCTCTTCGTCAATAATGATTAGTCCTAAATCTTTAAACTTAACTGATTTTCCTACAATTTTATGCGTACCGATTAAAATATCAATCTTACCTTCTTCTAATCTTTTAAGCGTATCGGTAACTTGTTTTGCAGATTTAAATCGATTAATGTAATCCACATTTACTGGGAAGTCTTTTAGTCTTTCTTTGAAAGAACGAGCATGCTGAAGAGAAAGGATTGTTGTAGGAACTAAAACAGCTACTTGTTTTCCATCCGTAGCAGCTTTAAATGCTGCGCGAATGGCAATTTCTGTTTTTCCAAATCCAACATCACCACAGATTAAACGATCCATGGGTGTGTCTTTTTCCATGTCTTCCTTTACCGCTTCAGTGGCTTTTAGCTGATCTGGCGTGTCTTCATAAATGAAAGATGCTTCTAATTCATTTTGCAAATAAGTATCTGGCGTAAATGCAAACCCTGGTCGACTTTTCCGTTTGGCATAAAGTTCAATGAGATCAAAAGCAATCTCTTTGATTTTTTTCTTTGTTTTATTTTTGAGTTTTGTCCATGTCTGTGTTCCCAGTTTATTCATTTTGGGAATGCTTCCATCTTTTCCTGTAAATTTTGAAATTCTATGTAAAGAGTGAATGGAAACATAAAGCACATCGTTGTCTTTATAGATCAATCGGATTGCCTCTTGAGGCTTTCCATTGACATCAATCGTTTGTAAACCGCTAAACTGTCCAACTCCATGATCGATGTGTGTAACATAATCTCCTTTTTGAAGGTTGTAAATCTCTTTTAATGTTAACGCTTGTTTTGCCTGTCTAAACCCTTCTTTAAGTCTGAATCGATGATAGCGCTCAAAAATTTGGTGATCAGTATAACAAACTATCTTGAGTTCATCCGAAATAAAACCTTCGTGCAGTGCACAGTTGATAGAAGAAAATTCTACATCAGCTCCAATGTCTTGAAAAATATCGTGTAAGCGCTCAATTTGTTTGGGCTGATTGGAAAAGATTAGATTATCAAACTTGTTTTTCCTACGCTCGCGTAAATCTTCGGTTAGTAATTCGAAGTTTTTATTAAATGCTGGTTGAGGTTTAAAATTAAAAGTGATAGTCTCCGTTGCTTTATTTGAGTAATCTGGCCCCCACTCAATTTGTGTGAATAGATCAACTTGTTTCAACCATTCATTGGGGTGAAAATACAATTCTGAAGGCAAACTCCTTTTAACTGGCGTTTCCTCCAATTGACTGTGTATTTTAACTGCTTTTTGATATTCTTTATCTAATCTGGCCTCAATCTCTTTATGAGAGCTAACCCAAACGGTTGAATTCGCACCAATAAAAGCCAAGAAAGAACCATTTTCAGATTGGTCTAGTGAATGTTGCACGTCTGGCACAATATGAAAAAACTCATGTTGCTTTATCGAAAGCTGACTAACAGGATCGAATGTCCGAATAGAGTCAATTTCATCACCAAAAAATTCAAGACGAAAAGGTTGGTCGTTGGAATACGAAAAGATATCCATGATTCCACCTCTGATTGCAAACTGACCGGGTTCATAAACAAAATCAACTACTGTAAAACCATATTCTTGTAATAATTCATTTAGAAAATCTTGAGAATACTCTTTCCCTTTTTCAATGCGAAAAGTATGTGATTCTAATCGTTGTTTCGTTGGAACTAACTCAAACAGCGCTTCAGGATAAGTGACAATCCATGTATTAGGCGATTTTGAAATTTTCTCAAGTGTTTCGGCACGACTCACCACATTTGCATTATCTGTTTCTTCAACTTTATAAGGTGTTTTATACGATGCCGGATAAAAAACAATTCGCTTGTCTTCAGGGTAAAGTCCTTGTAAATCATTTAAAAAGTAAGCAGCATCCTCTTTGTCTTGTAAGATAAACAGATGGTGATTGGGTACTTGCTCAGCCACTGCAGCAGATGTAAGCGCTCGACTAGCACCCACAATTCCTTTCCATTGAATTTTAGCTTGGTCATATTGAAGTTTGTCAATGGTTTGATCTACCCCTTCTAATTGCTGAAACTTACCTTTTAACTGTTTTATATCCATGAATATTTTCCTCTGTCTATATAATGCTTGGCAAAGATAATTGTTCTAGGTTAGAGTTCGAACACATTTGAAAACTAACTATGCTTTGCAGTGTTGTATTGTGAAATATTTTTATCCTTACTTTTACAGAAATCAAAAGGATTTAATTTCCAATGAAACTGAAGAATGGTCATATTCTAGCGTTTATACTAATTGTAGCAACAATTCTTAGAACGTATGATCTATTCAATATTCCCTTTACACACGATGAGTTCAGTGCATTATTCCGTTTGCAATTTGACAACTTTAGTGAATTAATTGCAAATGGGGTTAGAATTGATGGTCACCCTGCTGGGATCCATGTTTTTCTTTATTACTGGACTGCGCTTTTTGGTCAAGCGGAGTGGGCAGTGAAGCTTCCTTTTATTTTATTTGGCATTGTTTCCATTTGGTTTGTATTTAAAATTGGAAAGCTATGGAAAAATGAGACCGTAGGATTAATTGCAGGGTCCTTTATGGCTGTATCTCAATTTACTGTGATGTATAGCTTAATTGCACGGCCGTATATCAGTGGTTTGTTTTTTAGTTTGTTGATGGTTTTTTTCTGGTCGAAATTGGTTTTACATCCCACTAAACGATTTTATCGAAATCTTGCTGGATTTGTTCTTGGCGCTTCACTTTGTACTTACAACCATCATTTCAGCATGCTCTTTGCGGTAATTGTTGGTCTTTCAGGATTGTTTTTAATCGAGAGGAAATTCCTTTTACGCTACATTTTAGCAGGTTTGGCTGTTTTCATATTGTATTTACCACATTTGGAAATCCTACTTTACCAAATGAAAATGGGTGGCGTAGAAGGTTGGTTGGCAAAGCCCTCAAATGATTTCTTGTGGCGATTTATCCAGTTTATGTTCAATTACTCCTGGTGGTTCTTGTCGTTAACATTGGTTTTAATAGTGTACGGCTTTTGGAAAGGTAAGAGGAAGGTCGAGGTTAAAACCTACCTGATATTTGGCGCTTTTTTTCTAATACCTTTCTTTGTAGGGTTCTTTTACTCAAAATATGTAAATGCTGTTTTGCAATTTTCAGTATTAATTTTCAGCGCTCCGTATCTCTATTTTTTAATCTTTGGTCACTTAAAAACCCAGAAATTTCAGAAAAACGTCGTAATTGTTCTTTCAGTTTTAACATTTGGAATAGTTAGTCTTGTTTTTGAACGACAGCACTATAAATTGTTTTACGAAAACTATTATAGATATAGTTTATTAGATTATGAAAAATTTCTTCCCGAAGAAGAACAAGTTCCAATGGTGATTGATGCCAGACAAGACATAGTTGAGTATTATGCAAAAGAGCAGGAGTTTACAAAAGAGTTCATTTGGTATAGTGATTTTCAATCTAAAAATGAGTTTGTCAAGTTCCTTGAAGATAACACTAAAGAGAAAAATTTTTTCTATCTAAGTTTAGATGTGGCGAGTGATCCATCAATAATACCTTTAGTACAAAATTACTATCCAAATATTGTCAAATTAGAAAACTATTTTAATGGAACCAACTACCTTTTTTCTGCGAAAGAAGTAGCCTCTCCAATAGAGAATAGAGAACTTATATCTGAAATAGATTTTTCAGGTGAAATAAACATAGGATGGTCAGGGTTTACGAATGATTTTATTAAAAATCAGACACTTATATTTGACAAAAGTGTTGAGTGGGGCCCTGTTTTTGAACGTGACATAAAGTTAATAGTAAAATCAAAAAATGACTTTGTGGACGTTGTTGTTAGTTTCGGAAACAACGATGATATTGAAGATGTTATGTTGGTAATGGAAATAACGAACGATAATGAAGAAAATCATTGGACAGGGGTTCCTTTAACAAAACTGGAAGGGATATCAAATATTTTTGGTAGCTTAAAACTAGCAGATATCAAAACACCTCTGAATGGAAAATTAAAAGTTTACGTTTGGAATAAGAGCAAGGAATCTTTTTCAATAGAAAGTATTAAAATTTTTTGGCGTAAAGGTAATCCGTTTATTTATGGTTTGTTTTATCCGATTCATTAAATAGAAAAACCCACAACCTACCAAAGATAGATTGTGGGTTATTTTAATCAAACAAAAACTACAACTTAATTAACAGTCTAATTAAGAAATTTCTTCCTGCTTGCGGATAATAAAAATTCTCTTGTGTTCTGTCTCCTGCAACTAAATAGCTAAATGTATATCCATTGTTTTCATACATTTCATCAAAAACATTATTCACTCTAACGCCAATCGTCATTTCTTTGAAAAGAACATCTTCCAATGTGTAAGAAATATTGAAATGCGCTACATAGTAAGCATCCAATGTTCTTGTTTCATTTGAAGTATTGTCAAGGTATTGCTCACCTACATACTTGTTAAGTAAGCTCAAACGTAAGTTCTTAACAGGCTCAAAATTGATATTGATTCCACTAATGATAGAAGGAGAAAACGCTAAATCAGTTGTTGCATGAATAATTTCCTCTTGTCCTACGTAATTAAAAGAACCATCATAAGCATCAACGTATTCTGTGAAGTTTTCTATTTTATTCTGACTCAAGGTTACATTTCCTGTAACACCGAGATTATCGAATATTTTATAGCCTCCTTCAAGTTCAATTCCCATACGGTAACTATCTTCCACATTTGTTCTGGTGTATCCACCAACGTCATTGATTTCTCCTGTTAACACCAACTGGTTATCGTAGTCCATGTGGTAAATATTCGCATTTAAAAATGCTTTTTTCGTTTCTAATCGATATCCAACTTCAAGGTTGTTCAATGTTTCGTGCTGTGGTCTGTTTTCTGGAGTACTTTCTCTAAAGTCTCTTCTTACAGGCTCGCGATTTGCTATTGCGTAAGAAGCATACAAAGATTGCTTATTATTGATTTTATACATCAAACCTACCTTCGGGTTTAGGAAATTAAACTGAACATTTTGTTCAATATTTTCAAGACTTCCACTCACTTCGTCAACACCGAGGAAAGTATAATCTATATATCTGTATTGAACATCCCCAAACAATGTAAAGTCATTCCATTGATACGTCGCTTTCAAGTAACTGTTTGCATCAACTTTGAATCCGTTGTTTTCATAATAACGATCTCTGATAGAATTGTCAGGCGTATATTCTGCCCAAATAACTTCTCCAAAGTGGTCTCCATCATACGCATTTGCTCCACCACCTAAAGTAAGTTCAAGGCCTTTTTTGGAGTTATAGTTGAAATTAAATATTCCTCCATAAAAATGATTATCCAACCATCTTCTGCGAATTACATCCATACTTGTAACAGTATCTCCTCCAACTTGAATGGGATCGTAATCATAAGTTGAGAAGTCATCATCTTCACGAAATTGCTCGTAGTAACCACGACCGTATGTGTAATGTCCCGCCAGTTTCATATTTAACTTATCGTTAAATTGATGTGCGAAGTGCAGCTGATAATGATCTTGCTGGTAATTGTCTGTTTCATTTTCGTATGTGTAGTAATTATACGTTCTACCTGAATTCAACAAATTATCAGTTTCTTCAGCAGAAAGTCCATTTCGGACAGCATAAGCCATCATTTCTTCTTCATCCCCATCGATTCTACTTTCTGGAGTTCCATACCACGCTTGGTACGTTTTTTCTTTTCCACTGAAAACGTTTAATCGAAGTGTAGATTTCTCACCATGGTAGGCTCCAGAAAGATAAAAGGACTTCAAGTTTGATGAAGCGCGATCAATATAACCGTCGGATACAATTCTAGACAAACGCGTATCCACTGTGAATTTACCATTGAGTAAACCCGTTCCAGCACGAACAGAATTTCTTAAAGTATTAAATGACCCACCAGAGTTGTCGATTTCAGCGTAAGCTTCTTCTCTTTGTTGGTGTGTACTGATGTTAATACTTGCTCCAAAAGCACCCGCACCATTTGAAGATGTACCTACTCCACGCTGAACTTGCATGCTTTCTACTGAAGAGGCAAAGTCGGGCATGTTTACCCAAAATACACCTTGCGATTCAGCGTCGTTCATTGGAATACCGTTTACTGTTACGTTTGTTCGCGTAGGATCAACACCGCGAATTCGAACCCCAGTATATCCAACTCCAGCTCCTGCATCAGATGTTACTACTGTTGACGGAGTAGATTGAAGTAAGAACGGTAAATCCTGACCGTAGTTTTTCTTTTCAATATCCTCTTCACTTATATTCGTGTAAGTAGTAGGTGTTTTTTCATCTGCACGAATACCGTGTACTTCAATTCCTTCTTGCATGAAGAAAGTGGTTTCAAGGCTAATATTCAATGTTACATCTGCATTTGAGATTGTAACTGTTTTCATCGTTTCTTTGTAACCAAAGAACCTAAATTTTAATTCATATTCACCGTTTGGCAAATCTTTCAAAGTATACTCACCGTTTTTGTTAGTTGTGACTCCTCGTTGTTGGTCTTTTAGTTGCACAACAGCTCCGGTCAGCGAACCACCCTGTTCGTCGGTAACTTTACCAGAAATTTGATACTGTGAATAAGCACTCGATGACAGCAATAAGGCCGCTGCCAGGCTCTGTAAAACTTTTCTTGTTTTCATGTCTTTAAACATTTAACAAGAATCAGGGGCTAATTCTTGGAATTAATAATTAATTAGAATTAACGCAATTGTTATGTCAGTCATCTTCCCGCCGCAGGTACAAACCTGATCCGGTTCAATGGGTATAATCTCAGTCCCGATTCTTACGTCAGGACACCCCTTAGAGACGGTGCAAATGTAGTGTGAAAATTAGAATTGTAAAATAAAAAAGGATAAATTTTATTATAAATTTCCGAAGAAAGAGAGATATACCTCTCGCTATGCTCAAGGTGATGGGAATTAGAGTTTTTTTTCGAGTCTTCGGGAAATGAAATGAGAGGTCTCAAATGATCTAGGCCAATAGTTAGTTTTAATAGAAATATTTCGCAACAAAAAAACGACAACCTAATGAAAGATTGTCGTTCAGTTATTTAGTAAACTTATATTCTATTTCTTCGTTGCTGTAGTTGCTTTTGCATATTCGCGGATCTGACGCGCAATATTTTCTAAGGAAATTCCTTTTGGACATTCAACTTCACAAGCCCCAGTATTTGAACAGTTTCCAAAACCTTCTTTGTCCATTTGTTCAGTCATATTAAGAACTCTTGTTTTCGCTTCTATTTGTCCCTGAGGTAATAGCGCCATTTGAGAAACTTTTGCTGAAACGAACAGGCGAGCAGAACTATTTTTACACGCTGCTACACAAGCTCCACAACCAATACAAGTCGCTGAATCAAATGCCGTATCTGCATTTTCTTTTGGAATAGGAATGTTGTTTGCGTCTTGCGTATTTCCAGACGTGTTAACAGAAACATATCCGCCTGCATGTTGAATTCTATCAAACGCGCTTCTATCTACCGCTAAATCTTTTATCACAGGAAAGGCTCTTGCGCGGAAAGGCTCTATATAAATAGTGTCTCCATCTTTAAATTTTCTCATGTGTAACTGACAAGTAGCAATACCTGTATCAGGTCCATGAGCACGACCGTTGATGAATAACGAACAAGATCCACAGATTCCTTCACGACAATCATGATCAAAAGCAACAGGAGTTTCCCCTTTGTTGATTAACTCATCATTGAGTACATCCAACATTTCAAGAAAAGACATATCTGGCTCTATATCACTTATAGCATAGTCCACTATTTTCCCCTTATCGTTGGAATTTTTCTGTCTCCATATTTTAAGTTTCAAATTCATTTGTCTAAATTTTGGTTATTCAACGATTAGTGATTAAGCACACTTCACGTTTTTTATATTTTCCTATTTATAACTTCTAGTTTTCAACTCAATGTTCTCATATACGAGGTCTTCCTTATGAAGTTGAGCTTTTTCATTGTCCCCTTTATATTCCCAAGCAGCAACATATTTGAAGTTTTCGTCATCCCGTTTTGCTTCACCATCTTCAGTTTGAGATTCTTCACGATAATGCCCTCCACAAGACTCTTTTCTCTCAAGTGCATCGATAGCGAACAATTCAGCTAATTCCATAAAGTCAGCAACGCGTCCTGCTTTCGCTAACTCTTCGTTGAATTCTTTAGAAGTGCCAGGAACTCTTACTCCTTTCCAGAATTCTTCTCTTAATTTCTTTATATCTTCAATTGCTGATTTTAAATCATTTTCGTTTCTAGACATTCCGCATTTGTTCCACATGATTTTACCCAACTGCTTGTGGTAGTAATCTACAGAGTGTTCTCCTTTGTTATTCACGAAATATTCGATTCTTTCCGAAACTTCTTTTTCAGCTTGATCAAATTCCTTTGTATCCGTTGGAATTTCTCCCGTTCTAATATCATCGGATAAATAATCACCAATCGTATATGGTAATACAAAATAACCGTCTGCCAATCCTTGCATCAATGCAGAAGCACCTAGTCTATTTGCTCCGTGATCAGAGAAGTTTGCTTCACCAATCGCAAATAATCCTGGGACGGTAGTCATTAAATTGTAATCTACCCAGACACCTCCCATTGTGTAGTGAACGGCTGGATAAATCATCATTGGCGTTTCGTATGGATTTTGATCAACGATCTTTTCATACATCTCAAATAAATTACCGTATTTATTAGCAACGGCTTCTTTACCAAGTTTGGTGATTAGTTCTTTATCATTTTCGTCTAAACCTTTGGTGTACGCTTGTTCTTTTCCATAGCGTTGAATGGCAGAAGAAAAGTCCAAGTATACAGCTTCACCAGTCTTGTTTACACCGAATCCAGCATCACAACGTTCTTTGGCAGCTCTTGATGCCACGTCACGTGGAACCAAGTTACCAAACGCAGGGTATCTTCTTTCTAAATAATAATCTCTATCTTCTTGAGCAATTTGCGTAGGCTTTAGTTTGCCATTTCGAATAGCTTCAGCATCTTCTTTCTTTTTTGGTACCCAAATACGACCGTCATTTCTTAAAGATTCAGACATCAAAGTCAATTTCGCTTGAAGTTCACCAGTAACTGGAATACAGGTTGGGTGAATTTGAGTAAAACATGGGTTAGCAAAGAAAGCACCTTTTTTATACATTTTCCATGCTGCAGAAGCGTTACTTCCCATTGCATTTGTTGAAAGGAAAAAGATGTTTCCATATCCACCAGACCCCACTACAACAGCATGAGCACTGTGTCTTTCAATCTCCCCAGTAACCAAGTTTCTTGCGATGATACCTCTCGCTTTTCCATCAACGATAACAACATCCATCATTTCGTGACGGTTGTACATCTTAATTTTACCGCGACTTATTTGACGATTCATTGCTGAATAAGCACCCAATAATAATTGTTGCCCTGTTTGTCCTTTCGCGTAAAATGTTCTCGAAACAAGCACTCCACCAAAAGAACGGTTATCTAGAAGACCGCCGTAATCACGAGCAAAAGGAACACCTTGCGCTACACATTGGTCAATAATATTTGCAGAAACTTCAGCTAAACGATAAACGTTTGCTTCTCTTGAACGGTAATCACCACCTTTTACTGTATCGTAAAACAATCTGTAAATGGAATCACCATCTCCCTGATAGTTTTTTGCTGCATTGATACCACCTTGTGCTGCAATTGAGTGTGCACGTCTTGGAGAGTCCTGGAAGCAAAAAGCCTTTACATTATATCCTAGTTCAGCCAAAGAAGCGGCAGCGGAACCACCTGCTAAACCAGTACCGATAACAATGACATCAATTAGACGCTTGTTTGCTGGGTTTACCAAATTGATATTATTCTTATGGTTGGTCCATTTATCTTTTAAAGGACCTGCTGGTATTTTTGAATCTAAAGTTGCCATAATATCCTAATATTAATGTTGTAAATAAAGTGCGATTGCTGTGATGATGAACCCTAAAGGAACAACAATGGAGTAGAACACACCGAATTTTTTTAAACTGTCAATGTACTTATTGTTTTGCCCCATCGATTGAAAAGCAGAACCAAATCCGTGTAGTAAGTGCAATGCTAATAAAATGAATGCTACAACATAAGCAATTACACGAGCAGGATGAGCAAATTTATGAAGCAGTTCTTCGTAATATCGATTAGGATCCGCAGCGTTCATTTCAATATACTTATAATTCATCTCTGGCAGCCAAAAATCAATAAAGTGCAAAACAAGAAATGCTAGTATCACTAACCCTGAGTAAATCATATTACGAGACATCCAAGTAGAGTTTGCCGCACCGTTATTTTTTGCGTAATTAATAGGGCGCGCCTTTCTGTTTCGTATTTCTAAAATAAAACCCATTACAAAATGGAATACCACAGCAAAAATCAATATAGGCTGCGCAAAGAATTGAATAACGGGATTGGTTCCCATAAAATGCGACAACTCATTAAATGTATCTGGGCTCACAACTGCACTAAAGTTAATAGTTAAGTGTTGCAACAAAAATATCATTAAGAAAAGTGCAGATAATGCCATAGCTATCTTCCTGCCTATAGTCAATCTGAATAAACCTGATTTGCTCATAATTTTATATAAAATTTCAATTATTTAACAACAAAATTAAGATATAGTTTGAGTTTTTGAATCTCTCCAGCTTATTTAGAATGTTTTTAGATAGGAGCTAAAAATATATTTCCCCGCTCTATTATACTTCTAAAAAAGTATATCTTTAGACTTTATGTTTCAATTGTAATCTAATTTTAAATAGGTATGAAATATTTTTTGATTATTGCTGTATTTGTATTTATTTCTTTATCAGTGTTTTCTCAAGAATACTGGCAACAAGAAGTTAATTACAAAATAGAGGTTGAACTGGACGATGAAAATCACTTTTTGAGAGGAAATGAAACTTTTGAATATGTGAATAATTCTCCGGATGAATTGACATTTATTTATGTACATGTTTGGCCAAATGCTTATAAGGATGATCAAACAGCACTTGCAAAGCAGCTCTATATAGGAGGAAACGATTTACTCAAGTTCGGAGCAGATAGTTTGAAAGGATATATTGACTCTTTAGATTTTACGAGTAATGGAGCTAAGCTTTCTTGGGCGTATGATGAAGAGCATATTGATATCGTTAAAATTGAGCTTCCAACTCCTCTAGCTCCAAATGAATCAATCGAAATATCTACACCGTTTAAAGTGAAACTACCAAGTGGTCGAATTTCCAGATTAGGTCATATCGGACAATCGTATCAAATTACTCAATGGTATCCGAAACCAGCGGTTTATGATAAAGATGGATGGCATCAAATGCCCTACCTAAACCAGGGGGAATTCTACTCGGAGTTTGGTGGTTATGACGTTAGAATTACTTTACCTGAAAACTATGTGGTTGGATCAACAGGTGATTTACAAACAGAGGAAGAATTGGCTTTTTTGGAAGGAAAAGTGAAAATAACAGAAGAAAAAATTGCAAGCCTTCAAGCAAGAAAAAAACTGAATAAAGAAAAAACACCGTTTCCAGCATCGTCTAAAAAAATGAAAACCATCCGATATGTTCAGGATAATGTACATGATTTTGCTTGGTTTGCTGACAAACGATATGAAGTTTTGAAAGGTGAGGTTGTACTCCCAAACACTATGAAAGCAGTAACTACTTGGGCAATGTTTGTGCCGCAGAATATTCAATTATGGCAAAATGCAATTGAATATATCAACGATGGAGCTTACTACTATTCTAAATGGAATGGAGATTACCCATACAATCAAATCACAGCGGTTGATGGTACAATAAGCGCTGGTGGTGGCATGGAATATCCGAACGTTACCGTAATTGGAAATACTGGAGACGCATTATCTCTGGAAGTAGTCATTGTTCACGAAGTGGGGCACAACTGGTTTTATGGAATTCTGGGCTCCAACGAACGTGTTCACGGTTGGATGGATGAAGGGTTGAATACCTTGAATGAAGTTCGATATATTATGACGAAATATCCTGAAAACGATTATTTAGCAGATATGATTATGAACGGAAAGTTCAATTTTCATGGCTTACATTACCATGATTTTAATGATGTGTTAACTAGATCGTTAACGAATCTAGGATTAGATCAACCGATTGAAACGCATTCAGCGGAATTTAAAAGTATCAATTATGGTGTAACCATGTATCAAAAAACAGGACTTGTATTTGATTATCTACGGTATTACCTAGGAGATGAACTTTTTGATAAGTCCATGCATGCGTATTATGAACGGTTTGAATTTAAGCATCCTCAACCTGAAGATGTTCAAACGGTATTTGAAGAAGTGACGGGACAAAATTTAAACTGGTTTTTTGGAGGTCTAATAAAAACAAGCGACAATCTGGATTTCAGATTAGGTCATGTAAAGGCGAAAGATGGTAAGACCAGTGTTGATGTTTGTAATATCGGTAGTATTAAAGCTCCAATTCCTGTCTCAGCAATGATCGGAGATAGTGTTGTGGAAACAAAATGGGTGCAACCTTGTCAAAATAAAGCAAGCCTGGAGTTTGATAAAGAGTATGATAAAATAATGATTGATCCGTTGCGGAAAATACCAGAAACTAACAGACAAAATAATCTTTGGAGAAAAAGCGGTTTTCTCAATAAAGTGGAGCCATTAAAAGTGAGTTTTCTTACGAGTTACAACAGGGCGGAACAAACCAACCTAAATATCATACCTGCTATGGGCTGGAATGCAAACGATAAATTTATGTTAGGTTTAGGCTTCCATAATTTTTCTCTAGCTCCAAATCCTTTTAGATATTTTGTTGCACCTATGTACTCTTTCGGAAGAAAAAGTGTTTCGGGTATTGGGGAGTTTAGTTATACTTTCTTTCCAAGAAAACTCAAACTTACTACTTTAGGATTATCAATTAAATCGTTTAAAGACGAACAATTTTATCCGAGAAACTTGTCATATTTTGTTTCGTTATCTCCATACTTAAAACTAGATTTTACAGATGAATCGAAACGACATGCTTTTCAACACAGAGTATTAATTCAAGGGTTAGCGAAAAACACGAGAAGAGGATTCCTCGATATTTTCGAGTATGGTGGATTTTTAAACTGGGAGGCTTACTTTAATAAAGCAGATCATACTTTTGAAAGTAATGTAAGAACGGATTTTATTTTTAATGACAACAACAATGATCAGGTTGGAAGAATATTTGGTTCCGCCGATTATAGTTATCAGTATATTAAAAGAAAATGGGAAAGTAATATTGACATCCGAATCTTTGCGGGGTATAACTATTTGTTTGATGTAAACGGCGCTGGTAACAATTATAGATATGGTTTACCATTATCTGGAAATTCTGGTTATCAAGATGTTTTTGTTGAGGATTACTTTTTTAATAGAGGAGGAAGTAGCAGTGCGTTTTATACCCAAAGGGTCGAAAATAGAGGTGGGTTCTTGTCTGCCAGTGATTTTGGTTATGCGACAACTTGGATGTTAACTTCTAATCTTTATGTAGATATTCCATTGCCAATTAAAGGGTTTGGACTGTTTGGTGATATTGGATCTTTCGAGCAAAACGGTGTTTTCCATACAGTCTATAACGCAGGTGTTGGTTTTCGAATTGCTGATATTTTCGGGATCTACTATCCTTTAGTTGAGTCGCAAGACTTAAAAGACGGCTACCTTGGAAATAGATTCGTTGATAAACTAAGGCTTACAATAAATATCAATCCAGTAAATACAGGATTCATCAAGAAATTAATAAAATAACAGGTTGGAATCGCTTAGTAATTCTTGAGTCGCTTCATCATCCAAGCGGTTTCAATGATTTCTTCACGTGCTTTCTTCAGCATTTCACGAGCCTCTGTTATTTCATTGTATGATCCAACAGAAACAACTTTAAAGCCTTTACTTATTCCAACGATGTTTGCGTTAAATCCTTTGATTCTCAATTGTTCAACGTAGTTATCTGCGTTTAGTTTACTCTTAAACATGCCCACAACAATGTGTAGTTCTTGATAATCGTACAACTCGTATATCTCAACTTCTGTTGGAACAGGATCGTCTCCTGTTCTGTCCGTATTGAGAACTTCTGTAGACGTAGAATCAGTAGTTTCAGCAACTGTATCTAAATCCTCCATGAACATCTCTATAGGGTGATCCCATTTTTGTGGACAACCATCTAAGGAAATAATACCTGCAGAGTCTGGACATTTGTCAAACTGATTTGGGATTCCATCTTCATCGCTATCCACAGCTCTACCTTTAGAATCAACTACAGCTCCTGAAGGGGTGTCTTTTTCTTCGTCAATAGTGTTTGGAATACCGTCGTTGTCATCATCACGCATTTTTTTCTCCACCATCATCATACGGTTTTCGTATTCTTTGTTGGTCAATTCATCTTCAGACCCACCAAGTTCTTTTGGAATCCAGTCCGCATGTTCTTTTTTATTTCCAATGTAATAAGAAACCCCAACTGTTAGATTTGTCATTAAGCCATCGAATCCTCGACGATTAACTTTTTCTGTAAGATCCCAAGTTCTTTGCTGATATATGTGGTTTACTAGAGCAATATCCGCATTAATAGACCATTTGCTATTCAATTTAAATTGCGGCGTTAAACCAACAATAAAGTTGATCATATTATCTTTGTCAGGACTATCCCAGCTACCAAACAATGGGGCGGTTGAGTTTTTATTTGTTGAATAACCTGCGCCTCCGTGAATAATCAACCCAAAACGTGGAGCAAAATTCTCGAAATGCATAAAACGACTTAAGTTGGCTACTAATTGAAATGAAGTTCTAAGATATTGCGAGCTAAATTCCAATGAGTTACTGTTTACACCAAACTCGTCATTTTTTAATCTATCAAATCCAAAGTCTAATTTAATCCCGAAACTGTTGTTGAACATGTATCGTGCACCTAAATTGGTATGAAATAATCCAATTGAATTGGACCAGTAATTCGTAGCATAAGGTCTGATTGCGTTGGTTCCTCCAATATTAGCATCAATGGATAACCTATTCATTTCCTTAACTTCCTGTGCGTTAACAGAACTCGAAAGCGAGAAAATGATTAAAAAAAATGATATTATTGCCGTTAGTCTGTACATTTATAGCGTTTATAACTCGCAAATATACCTAAAAATTTGTACTAGCGAAACTTAGGGTTTGTTTTCCCTTAATTTTCATCTGAATTAATGAGTGATAATTTGAGAAATTACCCAGCTTTTAGTCTTGTTTTTGTTTTGTTTTGATTTCATGCGGAACATGTAAAGTTCTCTGGGGGAATGGAATTGTGATTCCGTGTTGTCTGAAAAGTCTATCTATTTCAAAGCGAATATCTGACTTGTGAAGTTCAACTTCCCAAGACTGGTCAGCCCAAAATAATAGCTCCATGATTAAAGCACTTTCACCAAAGTCTAACATACGCACTATTACGGGTTCTGTTTTTTTAACTTCTGGATGCGAAAGAGCTGCTTGTTTCATTAACTCTTTAACGAGTTCTGTGTCAGAACCATAAGCCACACCCACTTTAATTTTGAATCTCGCGAGTTCTGAGCTAATACTCCAGTTCTCGATATGTTCCTGAGTTAGTGTTGAATTTGGGATGATTAAAGTATTTCCATCACGATTTTCAATTTTGGTTGTTCTTACGTTAATTTTAAGAACTCTCGCAATCATCTCTTCTCCTGATGAAGGCTCAATAACACGGATAATATCTCCTACTTTTATAGTGCCCTCGAATAAGAGCACAATTCCAGAGACCATATCCCTGAAAATATTTTGCAAACCTAATCCAAGAGAGACAAAGAAAGCCGCTGAACTGGCTATAATCACACTGAGATTTTCAAATAGAAACTGTAGTGAAATTATAATGGCAAAAGTATAGACGATATACTTTGCTAACTGAACATAGACAAATCGCGCTCCTTCATCAAAATCTTCATTATCTTTAAATCGTTGCTCAATAAATATGCGAAATAAATTTATCGCAAATCGACTAATTGCAAAAATGATTAGGATTGTTATGACATCAATAAAACTCAAGGAGAATCCACCCTCAGTGACAGGAGGAATAATATCATGACTCAAAAACTTACTTAATGAGATCTCATCTTCCTCAATCCGAAATGCTTGAAATGCAACTATAAAAGAAGAAATAACGAGTATCTGATTCAGTAGCCTTAATAAAGTAATTCGCGTTCCTTTGATTTTTAATTTTTTCTTCTTTAGATGCCTCTTCAGATATTTCTGAATAAGTTTGTGAAGAATAATAGTCAATACTAAAACACCCAGCCAAACTAGAATCACCCACAAAGAAGCGGTGTAAGGGCCTACTGGAAATTCTAGAAATAATGTCGTCATCAATGTTTTTTAGAAATCTAAAATTAAAAAATATGTCGGACTTAAATAATAATCCTTCCTAATTGCTGGGCGAAAGTACCTTTAATTTTTTCAAGTTGAATTTGTTCGCGCAACAAATCATTCACTTGCTCATCTTGCAATGCATTTTCAGTGGGTCTGAGTTGTTCTCTTATCTCGCCAATTCGAGCTAATATTTTAGCGTTTTTAAATGCGTATAAAGACTCTTTAACGGCTTGAGGTAACTTATGTACCTCCTCATTTGTATCAATTTTAAAGCTGAGAAGCCAGTTTCTACTCAACTCGTATTTGGGCGAAAGTAAATCGCTCACAAATTTCACGATTTCTTGGTCTTCGTGCCGTAAAAAGAAGCTGGGTTCATACAGTAAGTTTTCTTCAACGCCCGCTTTGCAAATCTCAAAAATGCGTTTAAAAATGGGGATGTCAAAATCCAATTCGTCCCGATTTAACTCATGACAAATCAATTCGGCAGCACTGACCTCTATTACTTCTGTATCCTTATTTTTTTGTTTTTGCTCTATTTCTAATGCCCTTGAACCATAAAGTAAGAGTATGCGAATCAAATCAAACTCTTGATCATAAAAATCTCTTGTCTCTTCACTTTCTCCTTTCTGAGATACGGGAACAGAATCGATTTCATCAACCTCATCCGGATAAGAAGGTTTTCCTCCACTCGTGTTCTTACGTCTGATTTTATTCAGTTCGTTCACAAGTGTCTGTTCTTTCATCTGAAACTGTTCTGCCGTTTCTTTGATGTAAATAGAACGCGTAATACTATCTGGAATCAAAGCAATTGAAGATACAATTTCTTTAATCAGATTAGCTCTTTTTATTGGATCGTCTCCCGTGCTTTCAAGAAGGACTTGCGTTTTGAAATTAACAAAGTCCTTTTCGTTTTCATCAATGTATTTTTGAAGCTCATCTGACCCGACTTTCTTTGCGTAAGAATCTGGATCCTCTCCATCTGGGAAGAGTAAAACTTTTACGTTCATACCTGCTTCCAGAATCAAATCAATCCCACGAAATGAAGCTTTAATTCCTGCCGCATCACCATCGTAAAGGACAGTTATGTTTTGGGTATAGCGCTGAATTAATTTTATTTGATCTTTTGTAAGTGCCGTTCCCGAACTTGCCACAACATTTTCAACTCCCGCTTGAGCCAAACTAATCACATCGGTATATCCTTCAACCAAATAACAGTTGTCGTGTTTGATGATTTCACTTTTGGCAAAATAGATCCCATAAAGAATTTTACTCTTATTGTAAAGAATACTCTCCGGAGAGTTGAAATACTTAGCCGTTTTTGAATTCGTTTGTAAGGTTCGTCCACCAAAACCAAGCACTTTACCAGAAACACTGTGAATTGGAAACATTACGCGACCACTAAAAAAGTCAAACTTTCTATCGTCTCTCGCTTTGGTGAGACCAAGTTTCTCTAGATACTCTTGTTTGTACCCTTCTTTTAAGGCTGTCTCAGTAAGTGAAGTTTCATTTTTAGGACAATATCCCAATTGAAATTTCTCAATGATGTCCTTTCTGAAACCTCTTTCGGTAAAATAAGAAAGACCAATCGCTTTCCCTTCATCTGTTTCGTGAATTGTCTTCACAAAGAAATCACGCGCGTAGTCGTTTATGATTTGTAAACTTTCACGTTCCGTAAGCGCCTCTTGCTCTTCTGCTGTTAACGGCTTTTCTTCCGGAAGCTCAATGTTATATCTTTCGGCCAGCCATTTTAGAGCTTCTGGATAACTGAATTGCTCCATTTCCATCAAGAATGTCACAACCGTTCCCCCCTTACTACTGGAAAAGCATTTAAAGATTTGTTTGGCCGGGCTCACCATAAATGAAGGCGTTCGTTCCTCGGTAAAAGGACTCAATCCTTTGTAATTTGACCCCGATTTTTTTAACTGAACATAATCGCCAATCACCTCCTCAATACGGGCGGTATTCATAATTTCATCGATGATATGTTGAGGAATTCTATTCATTTATTCCTCGTCGTAAAACTTACGTTCAATTAATTGACCTTGTTCGTCGTAAAATTTCCATACACCTACAGGTTCGTCCATTTCGTACTTTCCCTTATAATAGATGGCTCCAGTTGGATGTCGAACAATTATAATTCCGTCTTTCTTGCCTTCTTTGTATTCTGTGATTGACTGTTCAACACCACGTTGCGTATACAACTTCCAGATCCCAACTTTTCTTCCCTGATCGTCTTTCGTTCCTTTCATTTTGACCTGCTCACGATCAGGATACCATTCTGTGTACCTTCCGTTTTCGTCTTCTACAATAAGCGGTAATTCAGCTTTAAATTGTTCCGTATCCACACCTTCATCTGATTTCTTTTCTTTTTCAGAGCAGCTAAACATGAGTAGCACGAGTGATAAATAAATGAGCTTATTAAACATGTTATCCGTAAATTTTTAGCGTTTAATTCTACTTACAAAGATAATTAATTATTTGTGAGCTGTGTTAGTATAAATTAAGATGTTTGATTCGTTTATTTAAGAGGTCAAGTGTATATTTTAAGTTTGTTGCTAGTATAAAGTACGATTCCGAGTACAGTGAGGAATCTTTCCGATGAGATTAGAATGCCGATTAAAGTTAATTACGTATCAAAAATTAAATCCTTCAACCTTGCTTTTTCCTGTTGAAGATCGCTCATCGTGTCTTTCCTGTCTACCATTAAAAACATGTACTGCCACTTGTAGCTGATGTGTCTCAGGTATTTAAAGAACCAATAAGCGAACAGTCCTGAGATCGGCATAATGAATAGATAAATCATCAACCCGAAAAACCGTAAATCAAAAAGGTAATGACCTAAGAACAGAAAGCTTGTGTAGGACAGCGGATAGATAACTAATCCAACGAGTACGGCCAGCGGGGCGTAATACTCAACATCTGTTGAAAGTTTGGGGATTAACCAATCTGATAATAGATACTGGAGGATATTATGAATGATTCCAAAAAATGCAATTGGAAGCGCAATTAATATAAATATCACAGATGAAAAGAGTTGTCTAAAAAACATGGCAGATCTAAACTTTCTATCTAAAAAGTCTGCTCGAATGTGCATTTTTTCCAGCTTCCAGTTGATAGATTTTATTTTGATCCTTATCTCTTCGATAATCCAGGGTTGAAGTATTTTAATTTCATCTATTCTGTTTTTTATCTCTTTCATTTGAGTTACTTCGCCCTGCACTCCTTTTTTGCGATCTTTTGATTTGACATATCTGGAGTTGATGACTTTATAAATGGATTCGACTAACTCTTCCTCTTCGGTGGTTTCGGTGGTAAGTAGAACTTTTTCCAATCGAGTTCTAAACTGGGAAGTTAACTTTCTCGAGGCTGTGATGCTATCCTTTTTGTATTCTTCAAGGTAATCGGTAACACCTCTCGGTTTATCTATATCAATTAAAATATTACTTCTAAATTTTTCTTGGGCTGAATAGTTTAATCCAATGGCAACCACTTTCAACCCTAACTTACCTTCATTTCTTTTTTCAGTTTCTAAAGCGATTCGAGCAGTTCCCGTTTTTAATTTCCTAAGCACACGTTCTTTATAACTCGTTCCTTCAGGAAAAATTAAGAGTGTTTTTCCTTCAGACAACACTTTATAGCACTCACTTAACGAATCATCATTGTCAACCCCTTCAATTTTCCCTTCTCCCTGACGATTGATAGGAATCATGTTTAATCCTCGAAGCAATTTTAATTTTAATTTGGAATCAAATAAAGTGGCCTTCGCCATGTAGTAAATCGGCTGCTTGCAAATCATCCCAACTACCCAAGCATCCATCAAGGTATTTGGATGATTCAAAATGATAATCAAAGGTCCATTAGAAGGAAGGTTGTGCTTGTTTTTAACGCGAATCTCCCCATAATACAGGCGAATTCCAATAGCTATAAGAAATTTTAAAATGCGATAAATCATTTATTTCTTTTTTACAAGATAATCAAATTTATGATTTTTATTTTTTTTGCTTCGATTTGACCTTCCGTATTGTCAGATTTCTCACAGTTGCTCGAAATCCTAAACTCTCTTTGGAAGAAACCACCAGCAAAACCTCTTTTTAACAAATTCTTTTATCCTCCAATTTTATAACTCAAAAACAACATCAACGTCGTAAAATACTGCCCTTTATCCAGTTGCTTTTGATGCCATTCTCCCAATACAAAATTTGAAGCAGGGTAGGCCAACTGAGACTCGTGTGGTCGTGCCGGAAGTATAGAGTTTTGAAATGCAAGTGATAACTTGAAGCGCTCTTTTAGCTGATAACTCACTTGCGCTTGAATACCAAAATCAAATAACTCAAATTGTCTTGGATCCTCAATTACTCCAAATTGTGTTTGTTCTTTTTGGTTAATTTTAACGCCTAAGTAAGGTCCGAGTTGACCACTAAATTTTTGATATTTGTAGTCGAGTAGTATTGGAACTTCAATATAATTGACTCGAAGTCGATAGGTGTTAATGCTGTTACTGGACTTGTAAACTCGCGCTCCTTTTTGATTGAACATTAAGTTTCCGTGCAAAGACCAAGTATCATTAATTGTAGCTTCCGCTCCAATTCCAGCGTAGACACCAAATTGCACAAATCCCTCCGTACCATCTCCACTGATTTGGCTGGATGAAATACCACCGATTAGGTTGCCTTGAAAGGTTTGCGCACTTATTTGTATAGTAAACAAAAGAATAAGGGCACACCCTAAAAAACATTTGTATTGTGACTGCATGGTTTTTATTTTAACTCGAATTTCACTTAAATTAAAAAAAAGCCGCTAGAAGATCCAACGGCTTTCAAAAAATCGATATCGTAGTGATTATTGTTGCTTCACTTCTTCCATTCTTTGTTCATAAAGTTCTTCCATACGATCTATCGCATCACAACCTTCTAGTTCTTTTTCTTGAGCAGCTTTTCTATCTTCTCTACTTGCGTCTTTGTGCTTTTCCTCAAACGCTTTTCCTAATTTCTCACAAACTTCTTGTTGCGCCTTATATTGATCTTGCACCGCTTGAAGTCCTTCAGAATCGTCCATTGGAATATCCATTGATTTTTCCATGATCTCCACTTGTACCTCCATACATTCACACATCGTTGATGGCATTCCATCTCCGCAAGATGATAGTCCTAATCCTAAAGCAGCAGCTCCAATAACTATTGATTTTTTTAACATAGGTTTCTTTTTTTGTTTGCCCAAAGATGTGAAAAATATTTGAATTGGATGGCTTTGAAAGGGGATATGTGTTCGATGGGCGTTGTGTTTCACAATCTGGACGGTTCCTCGCTCCGCTCGGAATGACAGATCTGAGCGGAGCGAGGAACCGTTCGTTTCAATTTAGACGCCAAAAATGAAACTAAAATGCCTTTATGCGTGTTTCTCTACTTAATGTCGTACCTTTGCACTCAATTTTTTAAAATAAAGTATGACCTTTAATGATTTAGGGCTGAGAAGCCAAGTGGTCAAAGCTGTAACAGACATGGGGTTTGAACAGCCAACGCCAATCCAGGAGCAAGCTATTCCTCACTTATTAAAATCAAACAGTGATTTTGTGGGACTTGCACAAACCGGAACAGGGAAAACAGCCGCTTTTGGTTTACCATTAGTGCATAGAATAACGTCTAGCCAACGGTTTCCAAAAGGCTTAATTATTTGCCCAACACGCGAACTTTGTTTGCAGATTACAAATGATTTAAAAGACTATTCGAAATACGAAAAGTCAGCAAAAACAGTAGCCGTTTACGGAGGATCAGATATTCGCAGTCAAATGCGTTCGATTAAAGATGGTGTCGCAATTATTGTGGCAACGCCTGGTCGTTTATGTGATCTTATCAAAAGAAAAGCAATCAACCTCGCTGAGGTGGAAGCTGTAGTTCTTGACGAAGCGGATGAAATGTTAAATATGGGATTCAAAGAAGATTTGGATTTTATATTGAATGAAACACCAAAAGAGAAAAGTACTTGGTTGTTTTCTGCAACGATGCCAAAAGATGTGGCGCGTATCGCGAAAACTTACATGACAGATCCTTTAGAGGTTTCTATCGGTAACAAAAACGAAGCAAACGTAAATATAGATCATATCTATTTTGCTGTAAAGGAACGTGATCGTTACGCAGCATTAAAAAGATTGATCGATTTCAATCCAAAAATATTTGGTTTGGTTTTCTGTAGAACGCGTCGTGAAACACAACAAGTTGCAGAAAAATTAGGAAAAGAAGGGTATAGTGCAGAAGCACTTCACGGTGATTTGTCTCAAGCACAACGTGACCGTGTAATGAACATGTTTAGAGGAAGAAGCATTCAGCTATTAGTTGCAACAGATGTTGCGGCACGTGGTATTGATGTGGATGATATTACACATGTAATCAACTATAATCTTCCTGATGAGGTGGAGAACTATACACACCGAAGTGGTCGTACAGCGCGTGCGGGTCGTAAAGGTGAATCTTTGGTATTGATTAATACAAGAGAAAAGTACAAGATCAATCAAATCGAAAAAATTATCAATCAGAAATTTACATTTGCTGAAATACCAACAGCAGAAGTAATTTGTGCGGTTCAGTTGGAATCGATGATTGAAAAAGTGAAAGACACGAAAGTGAACGAGAAAGAAATCGCTCCTTTTATTCCACATATCGTGGAAGATTTTGCGGACTTATCGAAAGAAGAAGTGATCAAGAAATTCGTTTCTGCAGAATTCAACCGTTTCTTAGATTATTACAACAAAGCCGGAGACTTAAACGCGAAGGTAAGTGATCGTCCTGGAGACGACAGAGAACGTGGTAGAGGGAAAGGTAGAGATCGTGGTCGTTCAAGAGGTGGTGATGAAAACAAACAACGTTTCTTCGTTTCTCTTGGTGAAAAAGACGGATTGAACCCAGGTGGTTTACTACGTGTGATTTGCGATGCAACAGGATTAAAGTCGGATACCATCGGAAGAATCGATATCATGCCTGCTTTTTCATTCTTTGATGCTGAAAAATCTGACGCTGACAAAATTTTAAAAGATGTAAAAGGCGCTGATTTTGAAGGGAAAACAATGAACATTGAAAAAACCGAAAACAAAAGCTCGAAAGGTGGTCGTGGCGGAGGTCATGGAAACCGAAGAGGCGGCGGAGGCGCTCGTAAATCTCACCGTGGAGGTGGTGGCGGAGGTCGCAGAAGATAATTAGAGAATTTAGATTTAGAATAATATATGGAAATTAGAAATATTGCAATTATTGCACACGTTGACCACGGTAAAACAACCTTGGTAGACAGAATGATTGAATCGGGCGATTCGTATAGCGATCGTGACCGTGAAAATGCAGGTGAATTAATGATGGATAACAATGATCTTGAGCGTGAGCGTGGGATTACGATTGTATCTAAAAACGTATCTGTAATGTATAAGGATACGAAGATTAACATCATCGATACTCCTGGTCACGCCGATTTTGGTGGTGAAGTAGAGCGTGTTTTGAACATGGCGGATGGGGTTTGTCTTTTAGTAGATGCCTTTGAGGGACCAATGCCGCAAACGCGTTTTGTATTGCAAAAAGCATTGCAGTTGGGATTAAAACCACTTTTGGTAATTAACAAAGTGGATAAGCCAAACTGTACGCCAGATGAGGTACACGAAAAAGTATTTGATTTGATGTTCGAGTTGGACGCAAATGAAGACCAGTTAGAATTTGAAACGGTTTACGGTTCCGCGAAGAACGGTTGGATGTCGAAAGACTGGAAAAAGGAAACGGATTCTATCGAGCCATTATTGGCTACGATTCTTGAATATTTCCCACCTGTTGAAATTCCAGAAGGAAATACACAGATGTTGATCACTTCTTTGGATTACTCTTCTTTCGTAGGACGTATCGGGATTGGTCGTTTACAACGTGGAACATTGAAACCAAACATGCCGATTATTTTGAGTAAGCATGACGGTTCGCAAGAAAAGCACCGTATCAAAGAAGTTTTTGTTTATGCAGGAACGGAACGTATCAAGGTAGAAGAAGTTCAGCCAGGTGATATTTGTGCGGTAACTGGGTTGGAAGGATTTGAAATTGGCGATTCAATTTGTGACGCTGAAAATCCTGAGCCTTTGGAAACAATTGCAATTGATGAACCTACGATGAGTATGATGTTCTCAATTAACGATTCACCATTTTTCGGACAAGAAGGAAAATTTGTTACTTCTCGTCAGATTGATGACCGTTTGAAGAAAGAGTTAGAGAAAAACTTAGCACTACGTGTTGAGGCAACCGACAAAGCGGATAAATGGATGGTTTTCGGACGTGGTGTAATGCACTTGTCTGTATTGATTGAAACGATGCGTCGTGAAGGATACGAATTGCAAGTAGGACAGCCACAGGTAATCATTAAGGAAATTGATGGTAAGAAATGTGAGCCGGTTGAGGAATTGACAATCGATTTACCAGAACAATATTCAGGAACTGCCGTGGAAGCAGTAACGAAAAGAAAAGGAGAAATGTTGAATATGGAAGCTAGAGGTGAACGTATGAACATTACTTTCAATATTCCATCGAGAGGTATTATCGGTTTACGTAACTATTTGTTGACGCAAACTGCAGGTGAGGCAATCATGAATCACCGTTTTATCGAATTCCAACCGTACAAAGGAGATATTCCTGGACGTATGAATGGTTCTTTGATCTCCATGGAAAAAGGTTTAGCGATTCCTTACTCTTTAAATAACTTACAAGACCGTGGAAAATTCTTCGTGGATCCAAACGAGTCTATTTACGGAGGACAGGTAATTGGAGAAAACTCTCGTCAAGGAGATTTGGTAGTAAACATTACCAAAACGAAAAAGATGAGTAACATGCGTTCTTCAGGAGCTGATGATAAAGTACGTATCGCACCCGCACTAAAAATGTCGTTGGAAGAAGCGTTAGAATACATCCAATCTGATGAGTACGTAGAGGTAACTCCAGAATCATTGAGAGTGAGAAAGATTTTACTTTCTGAGAATGAGCGTAAGCGCGCTGGGAAGTAAGAGAGATGTTAGATTTTAGACATTAGATGTTAGACGGGGTCTAATTTCTAATTCAAAATTCTACTAATTCATAATTATAAAAGGCTGTTCGAAAGAATGGCCTTTTTTTGTTTCTGCACCCTACATAACTCTAAAATCTAAACTCAGAACTCTACACTCAAATAGGGCGGTCTTTTTTTTTTTTGTTAGCTGGGAGTAAACGGTTTTTGTCGGATAAATGTTTTTTGTTGGGATGGGTTGTTGGGAGTGGGGTTTTGTGGTTGTTTTGGATTTGGAGATGTTGGGGTAGAGGTAAGAGGATATGTTTTTGTGTTTTGGAATTGTTATATTTGGTAGTTGACTTTGACGTTGTTTGTACCTGAAAATAGATTTTTGGTATGTGTGGTTTTATAGCGTGTTTTAATTAGAAAAAATGAATTTAGATATATCGATAATAATAGGAATTATTGGACTAGTATTAACAGCTTATTCTATTTACTTATTTGTCAAGAAAAAAAAATATCCAGGAAAATTAACCCTTATAAAGGAAAATTCAGTCGGATTATTTAACGAATTAGCTAATACCTTTGAAGAAATAAAAATAGAGTTTAAAGACAGCCCTATTGATAAGAACATTATTTACATAAAGGGCAGCCTAATTAACAATGGAGAAAACGATTTAAACTTTAATAACTCTGAAGTGCCAGTAGGGTTACATTTAAAAGAAAATTTAAAATGGATAAAATCTAAAATTACAAAGTCAAGTGAAAACGTTAATTGTACAACTGAAATTGAAACGGATAGAGTATTAAATTTCAAGTGTGGTTATTTAAAAATCAATGAATTTTTTCAATTTGAAGCATTGATTGAAACAAATGATTCGAAATTTGATTCAGGAAATATATTTGACCAATTTGACCCAAAACATAGGTTGATTAATACTCAAAGAATAGGAATTACAAGTTACCTTGATGAAAGACAAAGACAAAAAAAACAAAGCAGTGTAAAAAGTTACTTAGCTATGTTGGGGTTAATGGTTTTATTATATGGTGGAAGTGCAGCATATCAGACATATTTCGATGCTTCAACAAAATTTGAATATGTTTCAGAGGGGGAAAAGTTTGAGGTAACACCTTTAACGAATAACAAAGTTGAAATTAATGGAATTGGGAATGACGTTGAAAAAACAATAACAATTAATGAATTTAAAGAGAACTATAAGCCAATAATTCCCCAAAAAAACTTTTGGGAAAATCTTGTAGATTTCATTTGGGTTTTTGTTATTATGTTATTTTTTTACTCTTTATCTATCATTTGGGACTTTTTTCAACTAAGGAAATCTAGACAACTTAGCAACATAATTGATAAAGAAAAAAACTAAGCAAAACAATGGCTATTAAACATGTGGCGGACATTGCTTTTCATAAGTTTTGCCTGTTTAGAAATACAGAATTCTTATTAAGTTTATAAAGGTTTTTATGATTTATTAATAATTAAATTAATTAGAATTTGAAAGACAATCCTTCGACAGTTGAAAAAGGCGATGATTTTGAGACAAGGGCACTTGGGATAATTTTACGATTAATTGAAAGCTCCCAAATAAGTCACCTTTCAGAACATATTAAAGTCTATACGAGGAAAGATAAAGGCTATTATTCTAGTTTTAGAGATAGCAATATATACTTCGATATTACTCTTGAAGTGTGGCCACCAAATTCAACACGAAGTAGTTTTAATTATTTTATTGAATGTAAAAATTATGGAGGGCCTATACCTGTTGGACAGATTTCAAAATTTGTTGAAGACGTAAGGGAAGTTGGAGGTCTTAATTGTAAAGCAATTTTTATTTCTAATACAAGACTACAGAAAGGAGGATATAATATCGCCAAGAATCTGGGGCTAATGTTAATTCAAGGTGAGTCAGCTGAAGATTTTAAAATTGTTTTAAATAAATCATCACAACCTAATTTTAAGGATGAAATTCCAATACTTAAACCTACATTAGATACATCTGTAATTGATGATACAGTATCGCCGATTATAAAGTTGATCGATGATGTAATTCGAAGTGCATTTAAAGAGTTAGAAGAAACTAGAAGCTCTAGTTACAATATTGATAAGCTAAGTAAAAAAGAGATTATTCTTAAAGCCGAAACAGAGTTAAAGAAATTTGATCCTGAAATGTTTACTTTAGGACGAGCAGTTAATATTAATAGTCTAAAAGAGTATCTCAAGGATACATACGACATAGATATAAAACAATTCTCTTCACCAATTAATTTGCTTGGAAACTGTGATTTTGATGCAAATACAATTGGGTTAAATACGTCTATTGTTGATACAAAAAGGGAATTGTTCGTTCTATGTCACGAATTAGGTCATTTCTTGTTACATTCTAGTCTTAGAATTGGTCAAGTTACTTATCAAGGATTTGAAGATTCTAAGAAGAACTTTAGAACTGGAAAAAGAGACCTAGAGAATCCTAAGAATTGGATTGAGTGGCAAGCTAACCAGTTTTCCTCTTCATTTATATTACCAAGGGCGGTTTTTTTAGCACGTTTATGGCTTTACCAAGATAGTTTAGGTTTAAGTAGAGGAAAAATTTACCTAGATGATCAACAAGATAACCAAAAGAGATTTTCGAACTTCGTTCATCGTCTATCTCTATATTTTAATGTGACAAAAACTTCTGTTATATATAAACTCAACGATATGGATTTAATAAATGATAACTCTAGAATCAAATCAGTTGGTCAGATTCTAGATCAACACTCAGATGAATTTGGATTTTGAAAAGAATGTAAATCTTTTGAGTATGTTAGTCCAAAAGGTTTGTTTATATTTAATTTTTAGAGTAAGGCAATTAATCTAGGTTCAAATAAAATAAAAAAATGTGTGATTCAATTCAGGGAATTATAGACACTCATCAATTACTGGATACAGTTTGTATAACATTACCAAATTCAGTCTATTTAAACATAAATGAAACTCAAAATTCAGATAATTCATCTTTTGGAGCTGAGTTATTAAAAAACTCAATTACTATACTTATTGCATTACTTGCTGGATTTATAGCTCTGCTTCAAGTCAAGTCAAATATCATTTCATCCGCAAGAATTAAATGGTTAGAAACTCTTAGAGTTGACTTGAGTGAATTATACTCATCATCTCTGAATACTGTTCATTATTTTCAAAGAGCGAATGAAAATACTGGCGATATAAAGAATGAAGCTAATGTCAAATATGAAAACAATCACTCAAGGTGTAATATTCTGGTTCATAAAATAATAATGAATTTGAATCCAAAAGAACGAGAACATAAAAAACTTATTGACCTAGTAAATAAAATTGATGAGATTATAGATTCAGATAGTATTGAAAATTCTTCTCAAACCGAATTAGAAAAAATACTTAAAGAAATTGTTACTCAAAGTCGATTAGTGTTCAAACCAGAATGGGATAAATCAAAAAGGTTATTTAAAAGATAGAGCATATGAACTCAACTGGATAAGAGTGTCTATCTATGACAACTGAAATATGATGTATATTAGTTGAAATTTCTTGCGATCCCCAAAAAAATGAAAAACCCAAACCTCCCCCTCCCAAAAGCAGCACTAATCCAGCTCATCCTTTTCGTAATCCTCTTTTTCCTAAACATATACTCCTTTTTCAGTGAAGACGGTTTAGAGAATGTCACAATAATAATCACCGTGATTGTGGTCGTTTCAATGCTTTTGGGGCTTGCTGCTTTCTGGATAAATAGAAAACAACTGTTTAAAGATAAAAAAGTGAACACGCTGGAAATTGTTTCACTGGTTTCGTTGGGGCTGCTTACTTTGATTTCGATACTGAGTTCTTTTTCTGCGTTGGTGGTTTGGGTTGTTGTTGGGGGATTGGGGTGAATTGAGTCTGGCTTTGGTGTAGAATGTTTATAAACAGTATATTTATGCTTAAGTAGAGAATTTTAACATACTGATATGAAAACATTCGCCTTAATCCTATCGTTACTCATTTTTTTTACAATTGAACTAAGGGCACAGAATTCTGATACGCTTAGCATAAAAGATCACTTAAATAAAATAATAAATACTGAAAAGCCGAGAAATCATCGAAATATTGAATCACTCAACTATGTAGCTGATTATATCTTTAATGAATTTAATAGATATGCTGATACTGTTTATTATCAGCCTTATATGGTTGGGAATAAGGAATACAAGAACGTTATATGTGTATTTGGTAAAAAGAATGCCAAAACTGTTGTTGTTGGCGCTCATTATGACGTTTGTGGAGATCAAGATGGTGCAGATGATAATGCCAGCGGAGTTGTAGGACTACTAGAATTAGCGAAACTGCTAAAGGGAGAAAAGTTAAAACACAGGATAGAAATTGTTGCTTATACCTTGGAAGAGCCTCCCTATTTTCGAACAGAAAACATGGGCAGTTATATTCACGCAAAATCCTTGTATGAGAACGGTGCGGATGTATACGGAATGTTTTGTTTAGAAATGATTGGTTATTATGATGATTCCAAAAAGTCTCAGGATTACCCTCTAGGTATACTTTCTTTATTTTATGGAAACAGAGGCAACTATATCACTTTGGTGAATAAATTTTCTAAAGGTAAATTCTCTCGAAAATTTAATAAACGTTTTAAACGTCAAAAATTAATTAGAACGAAAAAGTTTACGGCTCCAGCTAAACTGCCCGGTATCGACTTTTCAGACCATTTGAATTATTGGGCATTCGACTTTAGCGCTTTAATGATAACTGATACAGCATTTTATCGAAATAAAAATTATCACCAAACTACAGATACGATTGAAACGCTTGATTTATTGAGAATGAGTAAAGTGATAGATTCTGTTTTCCACGCACTTATTTCAATGAAATAATACGTTATCAGGATAGAAAATTTTCTATCTCTAAAGCGATATTACTCCAGATCTTCCTTTTCGGCGTTGATGGTTTGGATTATTGTTGGGGAAGGATAACTTTGTTTAAGTAAATATAACATACTAACAAATCAAAAATTCATATTATGAAAAAAATCACTAATATAATCTTAGTTCCTTTCCTTTTTATTTTGATGAGTTGCACCAATAGGTCATTTGATTCTGAGAAATGGAAAGAGTGGAGCTATAAAGGTTCAGATAGCTTTTTAAGATGGGATATGGCAGATGATTTAGTTGATAACTATGACCTAATGGGTAAAACCAAAAAACAAATTATTGAATTGTTGGTAAGCCAGACAGTGAAGATTCTTCATTGGGTTTCCATTATGATTTAGGGCCTTGTCGAAGAGGTATTGATTTTGGTAGTTTATATTTGAAATTTGAGCACGGTAGGGTTAGACATATTGACAAGCTCTGCAGTTAAACATTAATAATTAAAAAGTGCACTTCAAGTCTTTTGCGTATATTCGTTGCAACAACTAAAGCTTAGCTAAAAACCTTTCTTAAATAATGAAACAAACGCTGTACATACTTTTATTGTTAATGGTTGTGAGTTGTTCGACTACTGAAACTATTCACAACTGTGATTTGCGGAGTTATTTTTATTCACCAGAACAATTCTCCCAACCAAAAATTCACGTTTTTAAAAAGGATAGTTTAGGATATAAATCAACTGAATATTGGAAATTTGAAAGAATTGAACCCAATAAGATTCAAATAACCATGTATAACAATGAAGGAATAAAGACTTCCCAGTTGATTGATAAGTTTGAAGATAATCAAGTAGTTTTAGATTATATAGATATTGCTCCTCAGAACGGTAAAACTACTAAAGTAAATATCGAATCAGGAACTATTTTCAATTTTGACAATAATAAACCAGAGTATGGATATAAAGTAAATTATTCCGGTGAATATCCACAAAGGTTTGATTTAACAGACTCGACTTTACTGAAAAGAGTTGAATTGGTGCAGAAAGAAATCAATGGTAATATGGTTAATACTATTGTTTCTAAAGGATATACACATTTTTCAGAAGAATATAGTAAATCTAGTTTTAAAGTCCCTCTAACCATATGGTATTCCAAAGGCATTGGTGTAACTTTTATGAAGGAGGACTATAATTCAGAATCAGTGATTTATAAGTATGTAGAAACAATAGATAGCACTGACCTTGAAGTGAAACTAAAACAATAACTCTAATCAAAACAAACGATTGTTCAACCATGCTTAATCCATTTAAAAAAGAAATAATTTACATCCGCTTATTTGAGAATAAGGTTGAGTTAAGGCACTTAGAAAAAGACCAGAATATAACTAGAACATCCCATGATAAATTCTCTAATGAAAGACTTCTTGTTGCCACAGTTAGCGTTGCTATTAAATTCATAAAAGAAATATTGTTCGAAATAAAAGGTGATCAATTAATTAAACCGCGCCTTGTAGTATTGATACAGCCAATGGAAAAAGTGGAAGGAGGAGTTTCAGAAGTTGAGAAAATGATACTACGCGATTTGATAGAACAAATTGGTGGAAATTATGCCTTTATTCAAGACACAAAGGGGAAATTATCAGATAATGATATTCGAAAAATAACTAGGATATGACAACAAAGAAAATAATTACAATATTGCTTCTTTCATTTTCAAGTTTGAGCATTGCCCAAATTGGAAACATCCGTATCTACAATGGGAATGAATATAAATGTCATCTTCATCAAATAAATGACAGTTTGGTTTATTTAACCTTTGAAGAGTTTAATGGCTTTTCAAGCTATTACTTAGGTCGATTTGAAATAAAAGAAGATTCACTAATTATTAAAGAAGTTTCGGACAGAATTGTAATTCAAACGGATATCTATTATCGAAAAAATGAGAATGTTCATAGTGACTCACTACAAATAGAATACTTAAACCATGACTTCATTATTCCTAACTGCTCTCATTATGAATGTGACAGTGCTTTTTTTCAGATAGATAATGAAGCTTATATGGCCAGTAAGGGTATTTTGGAAGGTTCTATAAAAGTTGTTGTGAGCAGGCCTTTGTCAGAGAATATTGATATAAAAATATCTGATAAATATGGCTTACTTTGTGACACTAACATCCAAGTGCCTAAAGACGTAAACAATATACTGATTAAGGCATTCTCAGTATTTTCTCTTGTTGTATATCACACAGAGACTTTTCAAGAACTTATTCCACCAGAAATAGAAATTCAAGGAAAGAAACTCAAACTGGGAATTTACTTGTGGAGTGAAGCAAATTGAATCCTAGCTTGATTTATTAATCTTCAAGCCTTTTAAGTATATTTGAGTTATCATTTTAGAAACTTTAACCGTTCTATGAAAAAGATAATCTATATAATTCTCACCTTTTCGTTTTTGGTAAGTTGTCAAACAGAAACAGCTAAAAATGAAAAGTCAGATAAAACTGAAATAGTTAAAAGCAATGACTCTTTAGGCAGTAAAACGGACAGTTTGACAACCGAGAATAGGACAGAAAGCAATACGATTTATATTAAGGACAGTTCTGATTATTCAACGCGTTTTTTAAAAGAAATGGCAAAGTCAGGAATGAGTAATGTATCACTTATTGATAGCTTTATGATTTTTGGACAAACAGATACTGTAACATTTCCTGAAGTCCCAAGAGTTGGCCGCAGGACCATTTTGACAGCTAAGAAAGATCACCTCGCCATTGCTTTGACCGTTGAAAGAATAAACCAAACGACTATTGACTACAAAATTGAAATGGTTGAGTTTGGAAATGCTGGTTACACCTATGAAGGACAAGCTGATTTATATCACCGATTTCATCTTGGGGCTGAAGTAGATGAAAATGATATGACTGGAGGTGCTTATTTGTCTTATGAGTTTTCGGATTTAAGTGATACTTGCAAAACTGTAATAAGACTTGGGGAAGACGAACACTATTTGCTCGGAAAAATAATAAAGAATTGTAATGGAAAGATAAGGGATATTGAACTTGACAATTTTCGGATGTTGATTGAAAAATGAATTTTATATTAATAATATCTCTGATAAAAATGAAACAAATCATATACATACTTTTTACCTCAGTGATTGTAGGTTGTTGTCAAAACTCAAAACAAACTAAGCAAAGTAATCAAGATGAATCGACCATTTCTCCTAGAAAAAATTCCTTTGATTTTTATAGCAATAGTGTTTTAACCGTTATTGATGCTGAAGAGTTATGTGAATTTAATTTTGATTTCTTTTTACCTATGTTAAATCAAAAATTAGCGAATTATGGTATAAAACTAGAAGTTGAAACTGTAGATAATTATCAAAGTTCTTTTGAAATTTTGATCAATGAACAGAAAGTCAAACTCTATAGTGAAAGTGAGCTGTCAGATGGAACTTTTTGGGATTCTGGACCCCGAAATTTTTTCAGAAAGGTCAACGAAATACTGGAAGAAAAGGATATAAACAAGAAGTTCTATTTACTTTATACTGGAAATGATTTAAACGCGTTATTTCTTACGGAAAAGCAATTTAAAACAATGTCTAAGTTGAATGAAGGTGAAGCAAAAGAAATACCATTTTTGCCATAGTTTGATAAACTATAATATCCTATAATCGTTGATAAGAATCTCAATAAATAACTAGAATGAAAAAAGAATACAAGATTGAAATCCACTCGATAGTCAGGTTCATTGTAGCGATGATTGTAATCTTGGTTTCAAGTACTTTTCTGATTCTTGATAATCTGCCAAAACCAAATAGTGAGATTATTTCGGTGATTCAGTTTTTCGCTGTTTTTGCGATTTCATTTTACCTTGCTTATGAGGTTGGAAAGGGAAAGGCTAAAGTAGTATTTACAAAAGAAGGAATTCAGCATATATGGCAGCGAAGATTCTTTTTGAGTTGGGAAAAGAATTATACTATTCCATGGAATTTAGTAGACAATTACGTATTTCAGGAGGATAGAACATTTGATAGTTTTATTATTAACCTGACTAAATAAAACACGCTACAAAATTAATCGAATGAATGTACTACCAATTAAAGATGATTTTAAACAACTAGTAAAAGAGTTTCCAAGATTATCAAATGAATTCAAGAAAAGACTTGTTTCAGATTCAGAGGTTCAACCGATTAGAGAAGGAGAAAGTATTTATGCAAGTAAATCTTTTCGCCGGTTTTTCTATTTCTTATTGATTGGATTTCTAATTTTGCTACTGACAAAACTATTTACTTCGGATTCTGGAACAACCTGGGGTTTCTTGGGAATTATTGCCAGTGCAGTACTATTTTATGGAATGATGGTATTTAGACAAAAAAAGAAGAATTAATTTTGAGTCGTATCAACTAACCTATCAAAAAATACATTTTTCTCCACGTTATCACACTTCGAAATGACCTAGTTTCAGACTTTGGTTATTACTTGATGGTCTGCTAACATTGATTTCAATTTTAAGTTCCTTTTCGGCGTTGATGGTTTGGGTTGTTGTTGGGGAACTATAGTGAATTGACTACTTTGGTGAGGAATAGTTATATTTGGTTGTTATTTCTAACTGATTCACCCATGGAAGGTTTTGCAGATTTTATGGATAATTACTTTGTATACATCTGGTTAACAGTAATTACTGTGATAATCTCAATATTCATCGTTAAAGGAAAAAAGGCGATTCAAATATTCTCAGATATTGACAAAACCAAATTGATTTACGCTGAAAAATTTGCTTCAGGTTATTCTACAAAATCACTCAGAACAAAATACGGAGGAGCAAGTAAAACACTTCATATTATGATTTCTGATAAAGAATTAATTATTAAAACTTATTTATTCGGAGCTCATATTGCAAAAATGCATGACATGTTACACAGAATCCCGTTCGAAAACCTAATTAGTACTGAACTTAAAAAAGGGCGGCTGTTTTCTAAATTATTTGTGCGTTTTAAAAACGAAAAGGGAAATCAGAAAGAAATTGTACTAATGTCAAATAATAATAAAGAGATAAAAGAAATACTTGATAACTGCATGAAGCAACAAAAAAGTAACTAAATCAGCGAACGTTAAAGCAAATCAATAAAAATGCCTAAGCAGAAAAAATTATTATCACAAAGACATCCAATCTTTTACTTTTTATCTGTTTGGGAAAAAAGAATAAGAAGAAGGTTAGTTTGGAAGTTCGATGACAAGAAATACACTTCTTTAAAACAACCGGAAAAATTAGATTATAGAGTAAAAAAGCATCAATCCAAATTATTGAAAAAACTGGGCGAAACTGATATGTTACTCCAGTATAATAAAATTGATAATTTAAAAATTGTTGTAGAAAGGATTAGCGGAACGATAATTAGACCCGGCGAGACTTTTTCATTTTGTAAAACAGTTGGGCTTCCGACAAAAAGAAAAGGATACAAGCTCGGGATGGAGTTGTCATTCGGAGAAGCAAAGGCTGGTATAGGAGGAGGGATTTGTCAAAGTTCTAATTTAATGCATTGGTTAGCACTCCATTCTCCTTTGACTATAAATGAACGGCACCACCATAGTTTTGACCCGTTCCCAGATGATGGTAGAGTGTTGCCCTTTGCGAGTGGAGCAACAGTTTTTTATAATTATTTAGATTTTCAATTAACAAATAATACTGAATGGACTTTTCAAATAAACTTATGGTTGACGGATAAATTGCTGGAAGGAGAAATAAGAGTGAATAAAGAACTTGATTTTAATTATCATGTAATTGAGAAAAATCATAAGTTTATAAAAAAAGAAAATGAATTTTTCCGCACAAATGAAATTTGGAGAACTAAAAACGCCAAATTTAGAAGTGGTGCTTTACTTGGAGAAGAAATGATGTTTAAAAATTTTGGGAAAGTAAAATATGAACCCAAGGAATATGAAATTGAATAATCAAAGACTTGACGCAAGACAAGGACATATTAGATGATCATAACACCAATTATTCGAGTATAGACAATAATATATTATCGGCTAAAGGTGTAATCATTTGGTGGGAAAAAAAGCGCATTTTATATACGGCAATTCTCATTTTTACTTCGACATATTTCATTTTTGATTATAGGCATCACCCACTTCATCAAATCCTAGGGTTGAGATCAATTTTATATGACACTCTAATTTTAATAGTTATTCTTAATTTGTTTTATACATTAGGTTGGATAGTTGAAATTTCAATTGTAAAGCTTTTTAAAACTAAATATAACATCTCTTTCAGATGGACGCTATTTATATTAGGTTCATTGATATCAATATTTCTAACCTTCTTTCAATTTTTAATTATGTATGATTTTCTAACATCTGATTAGAGGGTTTGAAGACCAACTAAAATAACTTTATAGTTATGAAAAAACTTATTTTCTTACTCGGACTTTTATTATTTAGTTGCAACCCATCAGGTCCAGATCATGAAGTTAACGAACAGAAGCCTACTCAGACTGAGCATTCAAATTATAAATCTAAGAGAACAGAAGAATTTGAAGTTGAAGAAGTAGAGGTTTGTAATTGTACTTTAAAAGAGGATTTTGACGATTTTCATAAAGCTGATATATCCTTTATTAAAAGAAAGTGGGAATTTGATAAACTGAAATTTCTAAAACTAGACATAGATAGTCTGAATAAAGTTACTCGGTCAATCCGCCTTATTGGGTTTGATACGATCCCAAAGGAGTTAGGGTCTTTAGAAAATATTAATACAGCCCTTGTTAGCACAATGGATGGGATAACAGGACTTGATGTTTTTCCAAAATTGAAGGTTGTTCGATTTTGGGGCTCTTCAAAAGTGTCTTTCGATGAAAATGAAACTTGGTTAAGAAGGATAGAGGCACTAAGGTTAGAAAAAACACAAATCACGAACCTTTCGTCGATATCATTATTTGAGAATTTAAAACAGTTAGAAGTTTTTCATTCGGGATTTGAAGACTTGGCCCCTGATTTTGATGAATTAAAGTGTTTAAATAAACTATATGTTCGAGCTTATATAGGAGATGTGATACAATTAGATAAAATTGATTTAAGAAAGATGCCTTGCTTAAAAGAATTGTATCTGTTAGACGTGTATCGTACATTAAAAGGAGTACCAAAAAACATTAAAAAAAGCAATTTAATTGATGTATATGTTAAGAATGAAAGTATGACAGATTTAGATAAACAGTTAATAGAAGATTTTCAAAGTAGATAACATAATTTAAAGAAAATGCTACCGTTATTACTTTTAATAAAGCACTGTATTACCTGCAACTGAACAGTTCTCATTTTTATGATATGACCAAAAAACAAATAAATAGAATAGGTTACGTCTGTGCTGCGTTAACATTCCTTATTGCAACCTTTATCTTGATTGGTGATTTTTTAGGACTAAAAGGGGATTTTGAAAGGTGGGGTATAAAATTCATTGGAATCGCTTTTGTGTTAAACATATTGGTGATTATAATCATGTATGTTTTTGCCTCAATATATAAAATCAAAGGTTACTTTCGTTCCATCAACTATATGTTAGGAAACATTCCAGTTTCAATTCTCTACTTATTCTTAGCTATTTGGTTAATGGGATTTTTTCGAATTACTATAATTAATGATACAAAACATACTATTTCTGATATCAAGTTATATGGATGTGAGAGTGAATTTATTGATCAGTTAGAGCCAGGAGATAGCGAAAAAGTATGGATTAATATAACTGGTGATTGTTCAATACATATTAAGTATTTAGACGCAAAGGGTAATAAGAAAGATGATGTTGTTATAGGATACCTATCTTCTTTAATGGGAGGAGCTGATGATTATCATTTGAGTGGGAAGAATAATCCAAAATATTGATAAAACAACTAGTTTAAATATTATCGCTAAATTTAAAGAGTAGCGACCAGAGCATAGTTGTCCACCATAATTAATTTATCATAATACATGAAATATTTCAATTACTTTCTAATGTCCATTGCTGTTTTAACTTCATGCAAACAAGAAAATCAAAGTATTAAAAAGTTAAACTATTCTGCGACAGAATTATTTGATAGTGCCATGCTAGAGAGTTTAAGAGGAAATCATAAAAAAGCGATAAAGTTATTTGATCAAGCAATTAATATAAATCCTACCTATGAAGATGCCTATTTTTGCCGAAGTGGAGAGAAATTTCAACTAGGGGATTATTTAGGTGTTATCAAAGACTGTTCGAAAGTAATCGAGTTAAATCCCAAACGAGATGCTGCCTATCAAAATAGAGGAGCAAGCAAACTTGGACTTGGAGATAATAAAGGTGCAATTCAAGATTATAGTATAGTGATTTCTCTAAATCCTAATAGACATGAGGTGTATTATGACAGAGGTAAGGCTTATGGTAATATTGGTGATTATGAGTCCGCACTGAATGATTATACAAAAGCGATAGAACTTAATCCAGAAATTGGAGCGTATTACGACTTGAGAGGAGCTTCAAAACTAGAGATGGGTGATTTTGAAAGCGGCTGTGAAGATTTTAGAAAAGCTGGAGAACTTGGTTTTGAATGTGGTTATGATCACATGAAGGAATATTGTGATAATTATGAGAATGGCAGTTTAGAAAAGGTTAAAGAGTAAAAACCGAAAAAATGAAAAAAATCCAAATTCTCCCTCCCAAAAGAAGCATTAATCCAACTCATAATTCCCATCGCTATCATAGCCGTAATTCTTGTATTTAATATCTAGAATGATTTTTCCATACTCATCAATGAGACCGAATTTCCCGTTGAGTTGAACCACTGCTCGATTGTTTCGATACGCATGCACCTTCTCAAATTTGGCTGAAATCAAGAGGTTACCTTGGTCATCCACCAAGCCATACTTCTCCTCTTCTTTATAGAATGACAAACCGTTTTCTTGTGGCGTCAAATAGCCAAAGTTGTGTTTGTACTTCTCTCCAGATTGTAAATTGTAAATAAAATATTCGTCTTGATCATTTCCATAATGTATCATCGAATCTATCCAATTGACATAGGTATGTTTCGGTTCGAGTATAACTTTACCTGATCGATCTACCAATCCCCGTTTGTTATCTTGGATGATTTCGACAAAGTTTCTCTTTAAATATCCCACGTTGTCGTAAATAATGGGACACACTATTTTTCCTGACTCGTTGATTAACCCCCACTTGTTGTCTTTTTGAATACGAGCAAGCCCTTTGTTAAAATGATCTATTTTCCAATAAACGGGAGGTAATAAAATATTTCCCGCCTTATCAATTAAACCCTCGCACAGCATTTTTCCATTCTGTACTTCGACGTATTGGGTATAAACGATAAAACTATCCCGCCTGTAATCGATCGTCTTGGAATCAAGTTCAAAAGGAACGACTTGTTCCCCCTGTAAATTCAAGTATCCATTTCGTTGTTGACGATCTCTTACCATAATACCATGTTGAAATGGTTGAACGGATGAAAAGATGGCAGGGGTGACTTCTTCGAGTTGGCGTGAAAGAAGCCCATGAAGTAGTTTGTTGTTTTCATAAACCGAATAAAGTATCAAGTCAGTGTAGTTTAGTTGGTGAATAGAATGATAGTTGTTTGGGTGTAAAGGATTTCCATATCGATCAATGAAGGAAACATCCCCTTGTTTTATGATTGCATAACAATTCTTGCCAAGGCGTTGTAATGGACCATCTGCCCCTTCCATGGTTAATTGAAATGTGCTATCGTAGATGGCGAAAGGCTTTTGTGGTTCTATGTACCTCTCCTGAGGCTCTGCTTTGCTAATGCGATATATCCCTTGATTATTGTGAAGGCCTGTAAATCGATGAACTAAATACTCACCATGGGCGTAATCAATACTTATGTTGTCCATGGGAATGGCAATATTTCCTAAGGTATCCATAACTCCATAGAGCTCGACTCCCATTTCAGGCATTTCAGTACGTTGTTCTGGAACAAAAAATCTCGAAATCGGATAACCATAACCGCTCAGTTCGTGTATTGCTTTTTCATACTGGTGGTGTCCACTATTTCGAATTGAATTCATCCGTTTGAGATGGGGGATTGTTTCGCAAGAGTCTGGAGAAGAGAGTTCCAACCCTTTTAGATTCATGACGCCATAATTGGCAACGATTTCACCCGATCGGTTTCGAATGAGATATCCATTCGGACGGTTGAACCTCATCGCATCATGTAAGTAAGAACCGCCGCGCGGATAACGCATATCATTCAACGCTCCCTGCTTCACGGACTGTGAATAGTAGTCTACCTCAATGATTTGGAGACTATCGTAAAATGGAAAGTAGTAAATTGGCAGTGAAATTTCTCTGTTATATAATGGTTTTTGACCAAGCTGAATCTCTTGCGCAGTAAAGCTTAACGATAAGAAAAGAAAGAAAAATAGTGTTTTCATTTATTGGAGTACAATTCTTTAGAAGTTTGGTTCAATGCTTTGAGTGTATTACAAGGATAATAACCGTGATTGTAGTCGTTTCAATAATTTTGGGGATTGTTTTTTGATTAGCATTGCATTTGAACTCGTATCATAGAAGTCGAACAGTCGCAAAATAAATTTGAGCAGTGATGATTTGTACTACAACAGTCCTGATTTTATCTCCGAAACCTATGGGGTTTAGTTATTGAATGGTAAGATGTGGGGTGCTTTGGTGTGGAATGGTTACATTTGGAATTATCTGTAAACCGTTGTAGATATAAAAGTAGATGTATATATAATAATAGGTGGTTTATGGTGTTTAGAAGTAAGTTCAAATCAACACAGCACAGCACAACAAAATAGTTCCATTAAAAACAAATTAGAATGAAGGTTAATTTAGTAGCAATCGTAATCTTAGTTTTTCTTATTACTTCATGTAAAAATGAACAGAAGTCAACTGATGAAAAATCACAAGAAAAACAGATAAAAGAAGAGGTTCAACAAAAATTTCAAAATAAAGGACACGAGCTAGTTCATACTATGGTGAAAAAAGTAGGAGATTACAGCAAGTTTCTTAATAAGGAAGATGTTATATACACCTACACGTATAAAACACCAGATGGAAAAACAGACATATCGACAGAAAAATATATGTTTAATGGAGAGCTATCCTATGGTGCTTATGAAACGCATGAGCGAACGCTGTCAAACCTAGAAGGATTCATGGAGCAAGGTTATGACGGGAATGAATATTGGCTTAAAATTGATGGAACAATTATAAAAGATGAAGCGTCTTTAGAAAAGGTAGCGTTTAATAGACCGACCAATTTTTATTGGTTTGCAATGATGCCCAAGCTTTTAGATCCAGGGTTGAGATATGAATATCTTGGAGAAGAAGTAATGGATGAGCCTAAATTTGACGTAGTAAAAGTCTCTTTTGAATCAAAGGATGATAAGCCAAAGGATATTTATCAAGTTTACATTAATAAAGAAACACAGTTGGTTGACCAATTCTTGTTTACGGTAATGGACTATGGAAAAACAGAGCCGTTTTTAATGAAAGTTGAATACGAAAATGTTGAGGGCTTATTAATACCTACAAAACGTAAGTATAAAGCTTCAAATTGGGATGCAGAAGCAACTGATGAAGAGTGGACTTTAGTAAATTGGACTGATATTAAGTTTAATAATGGCTTGACAAAAGCTGATTTTAAGCAATAAAATGATACCATTGGAAATATAATACTTGTTTTTTCTCATTACTCTTTGAATCAAATAATTATAGCGCATTAGCTCCTATATTAAAAAGCTAAAAGCATAAAGTTTAACACCGCTGATTTGCATTATGATGAAGATGATTTAGGGGGTATGGGTGATGTTCAATTACATTAAATCGTTGAAATCCATCTAATTGTAATTAATTTGTAGTATTTTGACGCTGAATAGCCGCCGATATTTGTATTGGAATGGAAAAAGTTTCACATGATAAGTTCACAATTAAACGAATCGAGGATAATTTCTTGTCTCTGGAAATTCATGAAAATGAAATTATTGAAATTGATGATATTCATTTAATTTATCAAGGCTATGATGAGTTAGTAGGTAATAGCGAATATGTTGTTGCTGTTTATGCCAATCTATTTTCTTCTATTTCAGCTAAAGCACAGAAAATAGCGGCCACACAATATGCTTCAGAAAAAAGAAAAAGGGTAGCTCTTATAACGGACAACGTTGCGCATGTCATGATTGTGAGGTTCTTTATAACCTGGAACAAGCCTAAAACTCCTATAAAAATTTTTAAATCTGAAGAAAAGGCATTTAGGTGGTTAAAGTCTGACTAGTATGTGCTTGCAATGTAAACCAATTTGGCTCAAACAACCACATTTCAAATTAATTTTTAATTTTAAGGTGAAATATACGAGCTAAAGATATTAGAAGCGAATACAATACAAATAATCTCAATGAAAAAATACGAAAACGCAGAAGTTCAAAAATTTTTGGACGAAATAAGCATGGTCGATGCTGAAAAAACGGATACCCTTATTGAAATGCGTGAAATCATATTTGAGACTTTTCCAGAAACGAAAGAAAGAATAATGTATGGCGGAATTGTGTTCTTTTTTGATGATGAAATGTTCAGTGGGTTATTCTTAAATAAAAACCATGTCACACTTGAGTTTTCTAAAGGATTTTTAATGAAAGATCCAAATGATTTTCTTGACGGCAAGGGCAAATACAGAAGACATTTGAAAATCAGCGCAAAGGAGGAAATAGTAAATAAAAAAGTTAGCTTTTTTGTGCAACAAGCTTTATAAATAACGCAATGCCATGAAATATTTCATTGGAAGAACATTCGCATACATTATTGATTGCCTTATCGCATTCGCACTAGTGATGTTAGTTATTCAATGGGGAATATTAAGCCACTTAAGAGAGTCAATTGGAATAAAAGACGCGTGGTTTCAAAGCAGTATGAACATGCAGCTTTATGTCCTGACTACCATTTCAATCCCGGTTTGGATGTACTTCGCTTATTTTGACTCTAAAAAATCGAAAGGAACATTCGGAAAGAGGCTTTTTAAATTGAAAGTAAAAGACAATAAGAATCAAAAAATAAAATTTGGCAAATCTCTTCTTAGAACAATTTTAAAATTGTTGCCGTGGGAAATAGCGCATATAGGAGTAATATTTCCAACACCTTTGTATTACATGAATGAACCAGATTTTCGAATCTTGCCCATTGTTGGACTTACTCTTTTTGCGATTTATGTTATTAGTATTTGGACAGATTCACGGAATCGTACCCTTTATGATAGAATGATTGAAACCATAGTAGAAAAAGAATAAGTGCGAAATACACTAATTTATTTCAATATAAATGCTGCCTCTGCACTTATGATTTGGTTTGTGATGGGAGTGATTTACAGATGTGCTGGTGTTGTTTGGGGCGAGTTGAAGGGGTTTTGGTGTAGATTGGTTATATTTGGTTGTTGGCTTTGTACTTTCTTATATACAGCAACGCATGTAGAATAAGAGAAATTTTAGTCCAGTTATAAGTAAGTTGCCGCCAATTAAAAAAACGATTATGATTCTTAGGGTTTTAAGTTTGATATTAATATTCACTACTCATTTATTAGTTGGTCAGGAATTACCCGAAAAAATAGATGAAGCAGACTTTTCAATTGGAAAATCAATTGGAATTAAATCGAAAGTATTGGATGAAGATAGAAGGCTAAATATTTATTTGCCTTCAAGTTATTCAGAAGATAGCTTGAAAACGTATCCAGTGATTTATTTACTGGATGGTTCCAAAGATGAAGATTTTATACATATTTCTGGGATTGTTCAATTTGGTTCTTTTTCCTGGATTAATATGGTTCCAGAATCCATTGTTGTCGGAATAGAAAATATCGACAGAAAAAGAGATTTTACATATCCTTCTCAAAATGAACTTGATCAAAAAGAGTTTCCTTCATCTGGGAAATCCGAAACATTCATTACCTTTTTAGAAAAAGAACTTCAACCATTTATTGATTCTACATACAGAACGACTGAACTGAAAACAATTATTGGACAATCATTAGGCGGACTACTGGCAACAGAAATTCTATTCAAAAAACCTGATTTATTTGATAACTACATTATTGTGAGTCCAAGTTTATGGTGGGATGATGAAAAATTATTAGATGAACAACCCGTTCCGTATGATTCAAATAAATCGATTTACATAGCTGGAGGAAAGGAGGGTGAAATAATGGAACGAACCACAAAAAAACTGTTTGACAAGCTTAAGGGGAATCAAAAACAAAGCATGTATTTGTTTTACGAATTTTTAGAGGATAAAACGCACGGAGATGCACTTCATATTGCGGTTTATAATGCATTTGAAAAAATATTTAATCCGAATAAGAAATAAAAACGGGCTACAATGATTATACATTATTCAGGTTGAATAAAACAAGAAAAAAAATATGAAATTTCAACACATAATCATTTTGCTGTGCTTTGTTGGGGTGTGTAAATTGAGCTTTGCCCAAAATGAGGAATACAAAACACTAATTCAAGGTACTTGGGTATTCATGGAGTCAGAAGGTGGATTACTGCTTAAAAAGGCAGAAGAATTTGAGGCAGAGAATTACGGTATGACTTTCTTTGAAGACGGAACATTAACCCGAAGAAGTTCAAAAGGACTATTTGATATAAACTGGTTTGACCATTCTGGCAAGTGGCATTTCGAAGATAGCACGCTGGTTCTACTTTACATTTTTGATGAAAAACAAAAGGCTCGTGAAAAAGTTATTATCAAACAACTGGATGACCAGTACATGAGATTGGAACGAATTGACTGGATAGAGATCAGAGAATAAACTTGAGCCACTTACAGAGGTAAAATAAAGTTGAGCTCTATTATTTAACCTATACCTCCAATGATTGACTTTGTGATTGGAATGGTTATTGAAGTAGGTTGATAATACTTAAAAAATCATTAAAATGCACAGAAAAAAATTTATCCTTAGTTCAGTAATGTCCGCTATTGCATTGACAACTTTTGGTTCTGTAATTAGAGAAAGCAATGGTGAATTCAAGGGCGACTGTGAAACAACTAATGATATACTGGGTCCTTTTTACAGGCCAAACGCGCCTATTCGTTCAGACTTGACGTATGATGGACTTAAGGGAAACAGAATAATTCTAAAAGGAAGTGTTTTTAAATCTGATTGTGTCACTCCATTAAAAAATGCGCTTGTGGAAATATGGCATTGCAATACAGAGGGTGAATATGATAATGAATCTAAGGATTTTAGACAAAGAGCCTCTTTGAAAACCAACGAAAACGGAGAGTACGTGTTTAAAACAATTTTACCTGGAAAATATTTAAACGGAGAATTATACAGACCTTCACACATTCACTATAGAGTCACTAAAAGTAACTGTAAGGAATTAATTTCTCAAATTTATTTTAAAGGAGATCCACATATTACAAAAGACCCCTGGGCATCAGACAAAAGGGCAAAACAAAGAGTTTTACAAATTACTCCAGAAGATATCAATGGGAATCTAACAATTAATTTCGATATTTACCTTTCAGAGAAATAGAAAAGTACCTGTTAGCAGTACTTGAGTATAAGCGTAATTTAAAAATGAATCAATCCAACAAGAATGATATTATAAACATACTCACCGATTCATTCCAGAATAATAAGTCTACTAATTTTGTTGTACAACAAGACAGTAAACGTGCAAAAAGATTTCGATCACTTATTGAATACTCTATTTTTCACGGTGAAAAATTTGGCGAAGTTTTTTTATCAGAAGATAAGACTTCGTGTTACATTATACTAGATACTGAGAAAAAGAAGCTTACATGGAGCAGCTTGATTTGGGATTTACGTTTGGTGTTAAAATGCATTGGTATTGCTCGTGTCATTAAGGTCATGAAAAGAGAGGCACTCATCAAATCCCACCACCCAAAAAAAGACTTTATTCATTTGTGGTACATTGGTGTTAGTCCTGCAAAACAAGGAGAGGGGAAGGGCACAAAATTGATGCAGAAAATCATCGATAAAGCACAATCACAAAACAAAAAAATATTCTTAGAGACTTCCACCCAAAGAAACTTTAAGTTCTATGAATCTTTTGGGTTTACAGAAGTGGTGACATTGGATCAGCTGGGGTATTCATTGAAGATGTTTTCGTTATAGTGAATTGGAGGCTGTTGTTTTTTTCGTAAATTAGTAGTAATCGTACTGAAGTCCTGACTGTGAATCATTCTGTAACTATGGTTTTATGAAACAATTATTGATATTACTTTTCCTGTTGTTCAGCTTTTCTTGCTTTCCACAAGATAGTAGTGGCAAAAAGATCTCCAAAAACAAAGTTTTAGTTAAAGAATATTATGAAAACGGACAACTGAAAGCTAAAGGGAAAAAGAAACGTTGCTTCAAAGTGCATTCTGTTGATGGTAGGTCATGCGGGATCATGTCTTTCTTTAAACATGGAAGGTGGACGCATTATTATGCCAATGGTCAGAAAAAAAGTGTGGAGAAATATAAAAAAGGAGAATTTATAAAACTCATGAGAAGTTGGAATGAAGACGGAACGAGAAATAAGGAGCTACAGGATAGTTAATAAGCAGCAGTGAGAAAAGAAAAATCAATCAAAAGGATTTTTAAGGTGGCTGATACATACTCGATGGCTCGTCCCTTTCCAAATTAATGCTTAATTTTAATGTTCAATCTGACTATCAATAGTTAACATTTAATCCTTATGAAGATTTTTATTCTTACTGTACTTTTATTTCTCACCTCGTCAATAAAGCAGCGGGGATCAGGGAGCATTCATGTTGATGTTTTTCAAAATAAAGATTGTAATCTAAATTCGAACAAACAATTAGATAGTGCTAGGGTTATAGTTAACAATTATAGATTAGATGCACCTATTGAGTATACTATTTTTAATGCGGCAAAACATGTTGAACCAAGCTTAGAGTCTGGAAAATACGATGTAACTTATATAAACCCTTACGGAGAAAACATCATTATAAAAGATGTGTCAGTTTCAGCTGAACGAATAACATTTGTTGAAATACTATTAGAGCCAAATTGTGATCTTAATTTTTTTGAGAAAAGAAAAAGAAAAATAAACTATTCTAATTATTAGGGATAAATACTTCTAACTTTTTTGCCTATAAAATACTGCATGATTGTACTTCGAATGATAAGTCATCCATAGTTCAATCATTGCTTTCAAAAATTATGGTTAACTTTATGGATAGTAGTGGTTTAATAGAAACGGAGCTTTAATTAGAATTCAGACTATTATGTATTTTATACTTCTAATACCCTTTTGCTTTTTATTAAGCAATTCGTCTTTTGGTCAATCTGATACGACTGAAGTAGAGGGAAAGTGGATTCTTTTTGGACATGAGTCATCTGACAGTTTAGTAGATCACAAATCATATACGGGTTATCATATTAGTTATTATAGGGATAGTTTAAAACATTCTGAGGGATACTATTTCGACGATCAAAGAACAGGCGTTTGGATCTATTATTTTGAGGAGGGCGAAACAAAAGCAATGATTACATACAGAAATAATAAACCCTATGGATTATATAAAGAATATTATCAAAATGGCTACTTGAAAGACTCGTCCTATTTAGATGGATCATTGAATAAAATCATCAATAGTTGTGTTAGATATTATGAAAACGGTGGAGTTGCTTTTCAGGCATCCTACAACAATAATCACAAAGAGGAAGGTACGGTTCTGTATTATTATGAAAATGGCCAAATAGAAGTCGATTATAACGCCAAAAACGGAATACCTGTTGGGAAAATGACACGATTTTCTGAAAATGGAGAAATTAAAGAAATAGTCATTTTCAATGAAAAGGGTGAAGTTATCAAGAGTATAGTAGACCCATAATACGATCTGTTCTCTATTATAACACTCTTTCCTTATTGAAATTAATGCTTAACTTTAGTGAGAACATCAACGGATAGAAACATAAATTCAAATAATCAATTATTATGGCACAAGATTGGACATCATTTACATTAGACATTGGAGTTAAATCTTCTTTGGAAACTATTTACAATGCCTGGACTAAACCGTCCGAAATAGAGAAGTGGTTTCTTAAAACCTGCACTTATAAAAACGAAAACGAAAACGGAACTGAATTAGACAAAAACAGTAACGTTGAATTAGGTTGCCATTATGAATGGACTTGGTATTTGTATGATGCAGTAGAGAAAGGAAAAGTCACACAAACCAATGGAAAAGATTTTTTTCAGTTCAGCTTTGCGGGCAATTGTGTAGTGGATATTCAGTTAAAAACAATTGGTGAATATGTTTTGGTGACGCTTACTCAACATAATATTCCGACCGACGAAAAGTCAAAATTCAACATAAGAATTGGTTGTTTAAAAGGTTGGACTTTTTATCTTGCTAACCTAAAATCATATTATGAAAACAACTATGATTTACGCAATAAAGATACTGAGTTAAAAGGCTTAAACAATTAACCTACCTTAGATATAATTCATTTATGAACTGATTATGGTTTTGAATATTAGAGGTTGTACCTTGAAGACAGAGCTAACAGGAAGAAGAGAAAAAGCTGGGTGAATAAAGTAATTATTTACCAACCTCCGCCACCACCTCCGCCAGCTCCTCCACCAGAGAATCCACCGCCACTGGAAAAACCGCCACCTGATGAGCCAGCAGAAGAAGGTGCTACTGAAGCAGATGCAGAAGCAGCAGAAAGTGCTCCGATATATGCTAGGTGATGAAAGGAATAGCCATGAACATAATAATTACTTGATTGATAGCGTGCTTCAATGTCTTGAGCCTGGAACTTTTTACCCCACTCATCCGCTTTTCCAAACGCGACGGCATAAGGTAGATTTCGCTCAAAGAAATCAAAATTCATGTCGGGTTTATTCGTAGCCTTGATCCGAAGTTCGTCTGCATATTTTATAAATCGTTCCAGTCCTAGAATGTGATCGAGCATTTTTCTTCCTTTCTTTGTAGGCTGATAGAAAAGTCGCATAAAAATGATATTCATAACTATCAGAAGTGCTATCGTTATAAAAATGATAGCGATATAGCCTCCATAGTAATTAAATGCCAAAGACATACCAATGATAGAGACAAATGGAAAAATATACTGTAACAATAAAAGCCTTTTGTTTTTTCTAAAATAAACTCCAGCTTGTTCTTTTTCTATTCGACTTAATAAGAAACGGTGGGCCACTGCAACACGAGGATTATACTTTTCGCGAATGATTGTATACGGTTTTTTTCCCAACAACTTGTCGATAAACCCTTGTTCTAGCGTTGTTAAACTTTGTTTTTTCGATGATTTATCTGCGTGACTGATTACGAAAATGTCTTCATTACTTTTTGAGTCCTTCTTTTCTATTTTAATATGACCTTTCACTGCTAATTGTAATAATTGAGCCGCAAACATATTATCATCTTCTTTCCCTTCGTTTAGTAAATACAATACCTCCGCCGGACTCCAACCCTCTGGGGCATAATATTGTGGTATAATAGTTCCTTTTTTTGGGTCTACCCCATATTTCAACCAAAGCAAGAAGTTGATAATAAATGTGATAACTAATCCGAGAATGGCCAAAACGAGTAATGAATTGTCTCGAAAGAAGTAAGTCATTTTAGTTGCGAAAGGAACTTCCGACATGACCTCTTTATTAAATGATACTGAAATCGTTAAGTTGTTCCTAGCGTATATGTTGTCTGCCATAAACACTTGTTTCCCTGAACCCAGAGATTTCATTTCAAAATTCTTTTTTGTCGACTCTCCATATTCTCCAGTCCAACCATCAACAGAAAGTATCTCTGTGTTTTCAGGTGTAGTTATAGTAGCAGAAATGGTGTCAATCCCCATAGACCACTGATTGCCATTAACATTCCACATAACTTCGCAATCAGACTCTTTACAATATACTGTTCTGTCAAGCTCATAAGTCAATTCATAGGTGTGTCTTCCTACCGGTACTCTACTATTGGATGAACCCATATATATTCGGATCCCACCTTCTATCATATCCGTACTGAATGGCTCTGGGTTACCATCTCTTAGTACACCTTTCACAATTAACTTTTGGCGAATGGTACCATCAGGCAGTTGGAAGTTAAGAGGTAAATCCCTGTAAATTCCTTTTTTGATATTATGGTGTAAAGCGAGGACTTCGATTTCCTCAGTGACTAGAACGCTTCCATTAGCTTGAATTTGAATATTACTATGAAAACCGTAGATTTTTTCATACTCAATAGAGTACAAAAATGAATGAATTAATAAGGTAGCAAGAAGTAATAAAAAACGTGTCATTCGAATATTTTATGTGGTTTGCGTTCAAACGACTCTATTTCGTAAAACGGTCGTTCTTTAAAGCCAAACAAACTGGCAAATGTGATATTGGGAAAAACGCCAATTTTGGTGTTATAATCTCGTATCGTTCCGTTCAAATAGCGACGAGACATCGCCAGTTCGTCTTCTACTTTAGAAAGTTCCTTCATCAACTCAAGGAAGTTCTTGTTTGCCTGAAGTTGTGGGTAATTTTCAAATGTTATTCGAATAGAACGACTCACCATGTTTAGCCCTGCATCTTCTTTTTCTTTCTGTACTATGTCATTGTTTCCAGAAGATCGAAGTGAGGTTACTTTTTTAAAAATGTCGGCCTCGTGAGAACTATAACCTTTCACTATCTCCACAAGTCCTGGGATTAATTCAAATCTCTTTTTTAATTGAATATCGATTCCGCTCAAAGCTTCATCAATAGACTCCCTTGCAGCTACAAGTTGATTAAACACTACCCATACTGTAATTAGGGAAGTGGCAACGATGATAGTTAAAATAATAATAGGCCACATGAAACAAAAGTAATGAAACTATTACCATTAATAAGTTTTTCTAATTAATAGATACAAAAAAGCGTCAAGCAATTTATAACCTGACGCTTCCAATATTTTATACTCGACTTACTCTACTAAATAATAGTGATCTAAAATGTTAAACTCATTTCTGTTAATCACGTAATTGCTATTCAAATCCCAGTTTTCGAAAACGGCATTTGCCAATTCATACTGATCTAAGTAACCGTCATTGTCAACATCCCACGATACAAAGTAGTCGCTATCATATAATGCGTCATAATACTCCACATATTCAATTGAGCCATTATCATTGACGTCATACATAGCAAAGTTATCGTACAAATAATCTCCATGAAATAGATCAAATCCCGTATTCCACTCATCTGCCCTAATGTCGTCACTATCGTCTTGATCAATTATGGCAAAAATTGTAGCGTAGAAATCATTGTCGTCTAGTCCACCTTCTTCTGTTTGATCCCAAGCATCCACATAATGTTTTGTAAACACCTCTACAAACTCATTTCTTTCAACCAATCCATCATCGTCTTTGTCGAAATCTGTAAAGTCCCTTGTTTGTGTAAATGATACTATTGGAAGTAGTAGTATTGTAATTAGTAATAATTGTACCTGTTTCATTTTTTTTTGATTTTTGGTTAATACTTTGTTTATGTTATATTTAACATATAATATTTTTTGAATTTTGCAAGTTTTTGAAGGGAGAATATTGTAATAAACTATACAATGAAACAAAACAGCATTTATAGACTTTTCTTTATTCTTCTTCTAATGGTCGCTTGTAATTCAGAAAGAAGTGAACGATCAGGAGGTTTAATTTTAAAAGATACTTTTGAAATCGATATTGACACCACGTCAACCAGAAAAATATCAAAATCAATTGATTCAGTCTTCCTTAAAAAAGTTCAAATTTCGTATGCACAAAAGACTTTACTTTCCAACTATCGTGACTCGGTAAATTATGATGTGAGTCAGCATGAATATTACTCAATGGTTCCCACTAAATTCAATCTAAATGGAGATGAATTTGATGACTATGTTGTTTTGTATGTAGGCTTTCATTCTGTTCACGGGATTTTCATTGATGGTTTTACAGGACAAAAAATTCCTACGTCAGCTCCATTTGGAATGGAAGGGAGTATGTTCTTTTCCCGACCATATCCCAATGAAGATGTAGAAGGATTAGACTTACAAGTGGTTGATGTGAATTGTAGAGATAGTCAGAAGGAGCTCAGCATACTTTTTTCTGCGGGAAACCCACCAGGCACTCCATCTCCACCAGAAACGTATCTAATTCTTTATCGCTATAATAAAAGCACTTCAAAAGTAAATATGATTTTTAGTGAATTGGTTATGGAGTTCTTTTCTACACCGCTAGATACAATACCATCGATAAAAGCCAATTATATAGACATACTATATGACTCAATAGCGTGTTTCAATGAAATCAACGTGTTTCCAGGGGAGCCCACTGTGTATAGCGACTGCTCTTTTAACTTTTGCGATGATTGGCGAAAAGCAAAGATAAAACCTCGTAATCGAGAAACCCTGTCTCGATATTTATTTAATACGCGGTTAAACAAATTCGTAAAACACTCGTCAATAAAAAATGAGTGAGTTAGTACACTTTACTCAACTAGTTTAGGAGTTCAATAAATGGACTTTAAATTATTTAGTAAAGCTCAAAAATCTCCTTATAAATCATTAACTTTCAAATCTAAAACATAAAATATGCGTTTAAAATTTACTTTTTTATCAACCCTTTTACTTTTTTCTATATTCTCTGAAGCCCAGAGCTGGCAACAAAGAGCGTCTCTTCCAGGTGATGGAAGACACCATCCAGTTACATTCGCAATCGATAGTATGGCGTATTTGTTAACTGGAGCGACAGATGCTGGATATATGGATGATTTTTATCAATATGACCCTGTGAATGACACCTGGACGACATTACCTGATTTTCCTGGAACGGCAAGAAGTTTTGCTTACGGAGCTGCAACTGAAGATAAAGCTTATGTAGGATTTGGCGTTTCTGATGTTGCTTATCTTGATGATTTGTGGGAGTATGATCCAGCGACTGGTGATTGGACAGAATTGACTTCTTGTCCTTGTGCTGGGAGAGCACACCCTGCTTTTGTAGTTCAAGACAATAGAATTTTTGTAGGTCTTGGAAATAACCCAACAAACATGAAAGATTGGTGGGAATACGATATTGCTACGGATAATTGGAGACAATTAACTGATTTACCAGGCCCGACACGCCACCATCCCTTTTATTTTGCAGCTGGAGGATATGTATACGCTGGTTTTGGACATGGCGCAGGAATTTACAAAGACTGGTATCGCTGGAATTTAGATACTGAAACTTGGGATCAAGTGGATGATTTACCTGCTCAGGGAAGAGTTGCTGGAACTCAGTTTAATGTGGGAGATAGAGGATTTGTACTCAGTGGAGATGGAGAAGACCATGGAACAATTGCAACGGGAGAGTTTTGGGAGTACGATTACGTAGCTGATACATGGACAGCACTACCTCCTCATCCTGGAGTAAGTAGATGGGCACCGGGCTCATTCGCTATTGGAAACACCGTTTATTTAACTTCAGGAGAAGTTCGTGCTGGAAACCCTAACGCAGGTTTAAAAAATGACTTGTGGAGTTTTGATTTAGATGCCATCGCCTCAGTTGAAAATTTAGAAGAATTCAATACGGGGATTTCTGTTTATCCGAACCCTACTGAATCTTCATTATCCTTTAATGGATTAAACACGTCGAATACTATTTCTTTGGAAATTTTTGATAGTTCTGGAAAGGCAATTGGAAATGGAGTTTTAAATGGTAGTGAATATGATGTGTCAGCGTTAAGCCCGGGACTTTACTTCATGACAATTACCGAGAATGATAAAGTGCTAGACAGAGTTAAGTTTATGAAGAAATAGGAGGTTTTAATAGATAGATGTTAGCGTTTTTAGTTCAACACGCTAACATCTATTCCTAAACTTTTTCATCAGTAATCAATAACTTGTTATCATCACTTCTCTTTACATCCAAGCCACGTTTCTGTAAAAAGTTTCTTTCGAGCCACTCCTCTCGATATTCATCTGGAGTCATAATTGGTATTCCATGTACAATTGGGTAATACCTTTTTGAAACAGGATTTGTGAGTAATCCTTCTAGTATATTTCCTTTCTCATCCTTTAAATACACTTCCAACTCAAGGTCAGATTTATCATAGGGATCACACAGTTTAGCTAAAAATTCTTTCGTCATAATTTCTTTATTTTACTTAATTCAGTTTTATATGCTTCTATCGCTTCAGCAGGCGATTCACTATTCATTACTCCAGATATTACAGCTACACCATTTATTGGGATGTTTTCAAAGTGATGCATTTTTTCAGGTGTAATTCCTCCAGAAATAAAAACAGGAATATTTACTCTTTGCAATGTTTCTTCAACATTTTTTGGATCGACAATTTCACAGTCACCAACACTTGCAGATGGAAACATGGCGCAAAATGATAAATAATCGATTTCTAAGGCTTTGACATTTTCAAGTACAGTTAGGTCATTTGTCATAGTTAATCCGATTAAAACAGGTCGTCCAATAGATGTTTTCTTTTTCAACCAATTCTCAGGAAGTTGATCAAAGTGTACGCCATCCATATCCACCTCTTTTAATAACTCCCATTCATTATTTATAAAAAAGGGCGTATCATAGTTTTTACAAAGTGTATTTATTTTTGAGGTTAACTCAACTTTGTTTTGATGTGAAAAATGTGTGAGCCAGCCGTTATACAGTTGAACTGCAGCTACACCTTCTTTTAGCGCAACTTCCAGTTTTTTAATCAATACTGTTTCTTCCTGCTTCGGATTAACTACAATATATAAGCCGCTTAATTCCATTACTTCAATCCTTTTTGAAATGCGTTAAAGAAAGCAGCCCAATACGGATCTTGTTCGTTATGAATCAACTTTTTCAACTTCCCATTTTCATTCATTAAAAAGTGATCCTTTTCATTTGTAAAGGCGCCAATATTTGAAGCCGAAATGCCTTCTTTTTCTAGCGCTGTTATGAGTTTTGAAACATGGTTCGGCTTTACAGCTATCAACATACTTCCAGAACCAATTATTTCACGATAATCGAGATTAAATAAAGCTGCTATTCTCAACTGTTCTTCACCAACGATAATTTTATCACTATTAATTTCTATTCCACAACCACTAGCGGTTGCCATTTCCATTGCTGCACCTAATATTCCACCCTCTGTGACATCATGCATAGCCATCAATTCAACATTCTTTTTCAATGTACGAGAAGCAATTAAAGCGTCTTGAACAACAGAAATGTTTTCAAAGTTGGAGACTGCTTTTTCATATAACTCTTCACCTAACTCCTTTTTCACTGTTTCAGGAAAACTCTTAGCCAATATTGAAGTAGAGGAGAGCGCACCAACTTTTGTCATAATAAGCTGGTCTCCCGCTTCTGCGCCTTGTGCAGTTAATATCTCATCTTTTGGTGCGGTTAAAAACATGGTTGCACTTCCTGGAACTGTACTTTCCTGACCAGGTATTTTACCCGTATGTCCACCAGTGATAGCAACTCCAAGGTCTTTACAAAATTCGTGGATATAGTCCCAATAGACCTGAAAATCTTCCTTTGAAAGATGAACAGGTAAGTTTAATACAAATTGCGCGTATTGAGGGGCAAACCCAGAGGTAGCTAGATCATTAGCTGTCAGATAAACACTTAAAAGTGCAGATTCACGCATGCCCAAACCAGGTATTAAAGTAATGGGGTCACTGCTAACCACCATTCCCAAATCCTCATTAATTTGAATGACAGCTGTATCTGTTCCGTAGGCTGCATTAACGATTACTTCATCACGTTTTGCACCCAGTTTTTGCAAAACAGTATTTTTCATTGTTTCAGAAGAAAACTTCCCTACCTCGTCGCTCATACGTCATTTAATTTTACGTGAAGGGCAAAAAAGTCGCCATACGGAACTCCCCATTGTTGAACGGGAAACCATTTTGGTAAGCCTGTAGTCGTCCATTCAATTGTATAATCTCTATCCTTCAGCGCTTTTTTAATAATAGCGGTAAGTGTTTTTGGGGTATAGAAAGTTGCAGTTAAGTAAAATGGATTTTTACCAAAAACTTCTTGTACTCGGCGGCGAACTACCTTTGGAGAGTTTCTATTCATCATGCCGAATACAACTCCGTATTTACCAACACGCACAGCTTCCTGAACAACTTTTACGGGGTCTTTATAATATTCAAATGTGGTGATGAAGGCCAATGCATCGAAAGTATTGTCTTTAAAAGGCATGTGATGGCTATCGGCTAAAACAAGATCTCCATCAAAAAGTTGTGCGCCTTGACCAAGCATAAATGGAGAAATATCTGCTCCAGAAGCTTCGATTCCTATTTCGTGCCACCATCGTGTAAAACGCGTTGTACCGCAACCAAATTCCAACAGTGTTTTTACCCGCGTGTCTTTCTTTAATAAAGAACCAACAGTCTTCTTCTGCCAAACTTCAGCGCGCTTGTACCTTCCTTCGTACCACTGCTCATAGGTGTCTGTGTTATCACGATGAAAAAACCATTCTTCACGACCTTGCCATTGTCGTAAGTCGCCAGTGACTAATTCAAAATTACGTTTTTCTTCCAGTTCATTCATTTTTGTCAAATTATTGACCCGAAAAACGCGCAAAATAGAGAATTTGCTAATTCAATTTCCTACGCCGGCATTATCCGGATCAGGTTCTTGGGTGTCTTCTCAGCCGTAAAAATATACAGCACCCCACTTATTTATTTCGTTATAACGAGAAGTCGCTAACGAGGTTCAAAGATAATATATTTTGTATTGTTTATTTACCTTTTGCTTCAAAGATTAATCATGGACTGGGTTGTAAAATGTAATTGATTAGAAAGAAGCTTTATATGGATTTTCTTGATCTTCATCTTGTCTATAACGAAGTTAAATAGGTAAATACAATTCAATTTTTCTTTTAGAATTTCAAAACTTTGACTATTTTTAAAGGAAGACAATTATCAAACATAAATTCAATTAATGGAAAATTCAAAAGCAGGAAAATGCCCAGTAATGCACGGGGCAAATACAGAAAAACAAGAAGATGTGATGGATTGGTGGCCGAAGGCCCTTAATCTTGATATACTTCATCAACACGATACAAAAACAGACCCACTTGGAAATGATTTTGATTATCAGGAAGAATTAAAAAAGCTGGATGTAGAAGCGCTCAAAAAAGACATGCACAATTTGATGACGGATAGTCAGGATTGGTGGCCAGCAGACTGGGGTCATTACGGAGGACTAATGATTCGTATGGCCTGGCATGCAGCTGGCACATATAGAGTTTCTGACGGTCGTGGTGGCGGTGGAACAGGGAATCAACGTTTTGCTCCGATAAACTCATGGCCAGATAATGTGAACCTTGACAAAGCACGAAGATTACTTTGGCCCATCAAAAAGAAATATGGAAACAAAGTAAGTTGGGCGGATTTGATTATTCTCGCGGGTACAATTGCTTATGAAAGCATGGGACTTAAAACCTATGGATTTGCTTTCGGTCGTGAAGACATTTGGCAACCAGAGAAAGACGTAAACTGGGGAGCAGAAAAAGAATGGCTTGCACCTAGTGATGAGCGTTACAAAAATGTTGAAAAACCCGACACGATGGAAAACCCCTTGGCAGCAGTACAGATGGGGTTGATTTACGTAAACCCGGAAGGTGTTAATGGTAATCCCGATCCTATGAAGACAGCGGCTCAAGTGCGTGAAACATTCAAAAGAATGGCGATGAATGACGAAGAAACTGTTGCGCTTACTGCGGGGGGACATACCGTTGGAAAAACACATGGGAATGGAGATGATGATAAATTAGGAGCAGAGCCAGAAGCTGCTGATGTCGATTCACAAGGACTTGGATGGGCCAATCCACATAAGTCTGGAAAAGGTAGATATACAGTAACGAGTGGATTAGAAGGAGCTTGGACTACTTATCCGACCAAGTGGGATAATGGTTATTTCGAAATGCTATTTAATCACGAATGGAAGATAGTAAAAAGTCCTGCAGGAGCCAATCAATATGAACCTGTGAGCATTAAAGAAGAAGATAAGCCAGTTGATGTAGAAGACCTGAAGACTCGTCTTAACCCAATGATGACCGATGCAGATATGGCCATGAAGGTCGATCCGATTTACAAAGAGATTTCACTTCGATTCAAAGATGATTTTGATGCATTATCCGATGCTTTCGCTCGTGCTTGGTTTAAATTGACACACCGCGATATGGGGCCGAAAGACCGCTGGTTTGGTCCAGATATCCCTGAAGAAGATTTAGTTTGGCAAGATCCAATTCCAAAAGGAAAGAAAGGTTATGACGTGCAAGCTGTTAAAAACAAGATTGCTAATACAAGTTTGACCATTGGAGAAATGGTAAGCACAGCTTGGGATAGTGCTAAAACATTTCGTGGTTCTGATTTTCGCGGAGGAGCTAATGGTGCCCGAATTCGACTTGCACCACAAAAAGATTGGGAAACGAATGAGCCGAAACGTTTGGCAAAAGTGCTAACAGTTCTTGATCCTATTGCAAATGAATTTAATATCAGTATTGCCGATACAATTGTTTTAGCAGGCAACGTAGGAATTGAAAAAGCAGCAAAGAATGCAGGTGTTGAAATAGATGTGCCTTTCTCATCTGGTCGTGGGGATGCAACAGCAGAAATGACGGATGTCGAATCGTTTAAATACCTGGAGCCACTGGGAGATGCTTACAGAAACTTCGTAAAAGAAGGGTGTGACATTAAGCCAGAAGAAAATTTATTGGATAAAACACAGCTTTTAAACTTAACGGCTCCAGAAATGACTGTTTTAATAGGTGGAATGCGTGTTTTGGGAACAAATCATGGAGGTACGACACATGGTCAGTTCACAGATAATGTGGGAGCATTGACCAATGATTTCTTTGTGAATCTGACAGATATGAATTATTCCTGGCGCCCGGCAGATAAACACACTTACAATATCATAGATCGTGAGAAAGACAAGAAAAAATGGACTGCAACACGCGTTGATTTAGTATTGGGATCCAATTCTATCTTACGTGCTTATTCGGAGTTTTACGCACAAGACGATAATAAAGAACGTTTTGTAAAGGACTTCGTCAAAGCTTGGACTAAAGTTATGAATGCTGATCGTTTTGATTTGAAGTAATTGTTTTTTTAATTTTGTTGAATAAAATTAGTTGTTTTGAAAGTAGTTAAAAACATACTTAGTTTAAGTATAGTATCAGTTTTTTTGGCTAGTTGCTCATATTATACCGATTTGTATATCATAAATAAGAGGGAACGAGAGGTCATGATGACAATAGAATTAACTTCGGATCTTGTGGAAGTGGAGAAGATTGATTATCAGCTTGAACTCAAATACTCAGATAGCATCTTGAAAGTCGACGATAATACTAAAAATCAACTGGATAGAAAAATTAAATATGAGACGGTAGATTCAAAAACAATCCGTATTGAACTTCCACCAAAAAGCACAATTTTACTTGGAGGTGGCTTCAACGGATTGCCGAAACAATTTAAGACTTTTAGTATTGAAAAAAGTAATATGACAGAATCACTGAGTTCAAAAGAAATGGAAGCTAAAGCTGAGCAAAAGAAGAAAAGTTCCTCTCCGTTTCATTTTGTGTATGTCATTGAATAAGGAGTACAATCGTTTCGTTTTTATTACAACTGATAAAAAGAGGTAGGATCAGGAAAAAGGTAATGTTGAAAAAACAAAATAAATTTCTCAGTTTTCAAATAAAAGATGCGGAGTTGTGAATATTGATCAGCATTTAACTTTATTTCTTTTCCACGAAATCCACATGTTACTAACAATTTGACCTTTGCGGCGAATAAAATTCTATTTTTGCAAAAAGGAAATCAAAATGCAAATCTTAGACGGGAAATCCACATCGGTAGCGATACGAGAAGAATTATCTCAAGCAGTACAGCAGCGAAAATCACAAAATAAAAAGATACCACACCTAGCGGCAGTATTGGTCGGAAATGACGGAGGATCTTTGACTTATGTTGGAGCCAAAGTAAGAGCCTGTAAAGAAATTGGTTTTGAAAGTACACTCATTCATCTTGACGATACACTTACTGAAAAGGAATTACTTGACAAAGTACATGAGTTGAATAACAACGATGAGGTAGATGGATTCATCGTTCAATTACCTCTCCCAAAACACATTGATGAAAAGAAAATTACTTTAGCCATCGACCCTAAAAAAGATGTGGACGGATTTCACCCTGTGAATCTAGGAAACATGGTGCTCGATTTACCCGGGTTTCTTCCGGCAACACCCGCTGGAATGTTGGAGCTTTTTAGACGCTATGACATTGAAACTTCAGGTAAACATTGTGTTGTGATTGGACGTTCTCACATTGTAGGCTCTCCAATGAGTATCATGATGGGGAGAAATAAATTTCCTGGAAATTCAACGGTTACACTTACACATTCTCGCACTAAGAACTTGAAAGAGATTACACTTCAAGCCGATATAATCATCACAGCGATTGGTAAACCTGGTTTTTTAACTGCAGATATGGTGAAGGAAGGTGCTGTAATTATGGACGTAGGTATTACTAGAGTTGAAGATGCATCCAAAAAATCGGGCTATCGTTTGCGCGGTGATGTTGACTTCGATAATGTGGCTCCGAAGTCATCTTATATTACGCCAGTCCCTGGTGGAGTGGGACCAATGACTATCGTTTCTTTGATGATGAACACGTTGAAGGCTATGGAGTTGAATGGGAAATAGATTTATAATCTAGTCATTTCTCGTTACAGTTTATACACTTCGATTCCTTCAAAGCTCCCAACTGAGTGCGTCAAAAAAGGCTGAAGAAATTCCTTTTGCAAATAGGTTGAATCAGAAATAAACAAGTATTTGGCATTTCCTTTCTCTATCAGTTTTTCGATTTCCTCTGAGCTATCAAAATTAATGAAGTTTGTCCAGCCTCTTCGGTTCATAAGGTAGAGTGAGGTATTAAAACTTTTATCTGGAATTGAGATCACCCGATCGTTTTCTCTAATACTATGAACTTTTAGGAATGAACTTATCCGTTCAAATCGTTTTGTTTTATAATAAACCTTCCAGTTTGTCCAGTTCATGTGGGCTATGAATTTTTCGTTGGATAAAACGGTGTAATTTTCTTGCTCTACTCCTTTTTTAAGCTGCATAACCTCCGTTGCATAACCTAAATTGTAAATCAAAAATAGGCTAAAAAGTACTTTCAAAATTTTGCTGGAATATATCTTTGGTTGCCTTGTTTTTAAAAACCATAGTAGAGGGACTAAAGTTGCAGGAACGATAATCAATAAAGCAACATAATAATAGTCGTGAACTCCTAACAAAGGGAACCATAAGAGAAAGTAAATAATGCCACCAATAAAGACTACAATATTTGCTAAATAGGCGAATAGTGGAATTTTTTTATACTGAAACAACAGGAAAATAATAGAAGCTAATATTAGAAATAAAAATCCCCGACTCATAAAGACAAGGCTTGAATAATTCCTGATTTCAGAAAACAGAACCCCAAGGTCGTATCGATCGGTTAACCAAAAGGGGTAAACACTGTTAAAAGTATATTTAAAACCATGAATTTGATTATAGTAACTTGCGTACCAGTACCAAGCAAATATTATAAGAAAAACACCTGCAAAACCTAGCCATTCGAATATGTTTCGTTTAAAAAGAGCTCTCTTTTGAAATGTTTTTACACCTAGCAATTCTAAAAAGAAAATAAAGCAAATAAAAACAAAAGCGATGAGGCTTGAAATCTTAATCAATCCTGCTAAGGCAAAGAATGAAAGTGTTAGAAATAAATACTTTTTCTTGTATGATTTGAAATAATGAAGCAAAAAGTATAATGCAATAAGAATAAAGCAAAAGGCAGGTGCATCCGTTAGAAAACTAACTCCATAATTGATCAGTGTAGGAGAAGTGAAGAGAAGGAGTGTAACCGTAATACTCCAAAAGTTGAACTTGAGAATAATCTTTAAACTTTTGAATAATGCAAAAAGACCCGCTACAAGAATGAATAAATAAAATAATCGATAGACAAAGTGAGACTCTCCAAAAGCTTGCCAGTATTGACCAACGATCCAGTAGAGTATAGGGAATTCCCCTGCGGTTTTGCCGGTTTGCAAATCATCAGCTAGGAGGATATCTATTTCTGGAGCAAAAAAGGAAGCTCCTTCGCTGTAGTTTCTAGTTATAGAAAGACAGTCTGTTTGTCGCCATAAGTGGGTGTTGCTCGGAGATGTTTTTAATAATCCATCATAATATAGAATGCAGACTGAAGCAAGGAGAAAAATAAAAAGTATTTCACCGCGGTATTTTCTCCAAAAGTTCTTCATTTTTGTTATCGAAGTGATGTCAATTCATTATTTATAAATTGAGCAAGACTGCGAATGTTCCCTCTTGAAAAGTCAAAAGTAACTCCCGCCGATTTATAAATCGCAGGAATTGATTTTGTATACCCTAATGACAGTGCCGATTTGTATTTTTTAATTGCACTTGAGAAATCACTTTTACTATTTTTCCAAACCGCCAAAGCTCCTAATTGCGCCATTCCATATTCGATGTAATAAAAAGGTACTTCGAACAAATGCAGTTGTCGCTGCCATGTGTTTTCACGTACAGATTCATAACTTGACCAATCTGTCACACCAGTCCCAAAGTCCGAAAGGATTTTTGTCCACTGTGCTTTTCTTTCAGGAATTGTATGATTGGGGTTTTCATAAATCCAGTGTTGAAAAGCATCAATTGTTGCTACCCACGGAAGAATTTTTAAAATCGTTTCTAGTTGCTCAATCTTAGCACGTTTCAAGTCTTCCTCGTCGTCGTAAAAGTCTTGCCAATAATCCATCGTCAACAACTCCATACTCATTGAAGAAAGTTCTGCAACTTCGGAAGGTAGGTTCTGAAAACCAGTCAATTCTAGATCGCGATTTAGAAAAGAGTGAATTGCATGACCACCTTCGTGGATCATAGTGATTAAGTCGCGGTGAGAACCAACGGCATTCATAAAAATAAAAGGAACGCCAATTTCATATAACGGGTAATTATATCCTCCTGGAGATTTACCATCTTTAGATTCTAAATCTAAATGACCTAAATCGTCCATTGTAGATAAACAGTCTCCAAAAAACGGATCGATCTTATTAAAAATAGTGACTGTTTTTTCTAGTAATTCCTCACCAGTTTCAAATGGTTTAAGAGGTTTCCTACCTTTGGGGTCAACTTCGCCATCCCATGGTTTTAGTTTGTCTTTCCCAAGATCTTGAGCTTGCTTTTCACTAATTTTTTTTACTAAAGGAACGATTTCCTCTTTTATAGATTTATGGAATTCAAAACAGTCCTCTTTGGTATAATCAAACCTCCCAAGTGATTCAAATTTATAATCTCTATAATTATCAAAACCAGCATTAGTTGCGATTTTATGACGCAAATGTATCAGTTCAGAAAACAATTTATCCAAGGTGTCTACATCTTGTGCACGGCGCTCAGCCATTTTCTCGAAGATAGATTTACGTAAGGCTTCATCATTTTCTTTTAAAAGCGTTGCCGCTTTTTGCATGGTGATTTGCTTTCCTTCATGTTCGATGGATTGCGCACCACTAATTGCACTAAATTCCTGACTTTTTTCAGCCATTTCGGCTTCTAATGGTATATTTTCTTCACGAAAAAGCTTAATTGCTGTATCCACAGAACGGAAGAGAATTTTGTAAGCTTCATCATTGAATTCTTTTTTGTAAGGAGAGTTAGATAGCTTTTTGTTTAAACGAAAACTATATGGAGCTAATTTGGGCTGAATCTCTTTTACAAAAAATGTGTAATCTTTAGCAAGCTCCTCATCTTTTGTATTAATTGTCATTTTAATATAACGCCAAGCAAAATTTTCTTCAAGTACAGCCTCCAATTCACTTTGATCTAGAAGCCATTTCTTAAAGTCTTCTTTGGAATTTATCTCTCGTTGTTCTAATTCGATAAAATACTGCTCTACATCTTCCCATTTTTCAATAGTAAAATCTTTGGGAAGAAATGTTCTTTCGGGACGCTTTATTTGCATGAAAATACGTTCTGTATTATTTGATTATTTCTTTTTTGTTGCAGTTTGCTTGGTGTTTGCAGACTGTTTTCCAGAAGTTTTAGGGGCTGATTTTTTTGCAGCTGGTTTTTTCTTTGGTGCCGGCTTTTTGTCAGTTGGCTTTTTCTTAGCTGCTGTTTTCTTGGCTGGCGCTTTTTTAGTTTCTTTCTCCTCAGAATCTTTCTTCGTGTCTTTTTTAGCAGTAGTTTTTTCCTCTTCTTTCTCTTCCACCTTTAAGGCATCTGCTTTATGAAGAATATTGTACCACTGAAATAACTTCTTAATATCAGAAGAATAGACTCTATCCTCATCGTAGTTTGGCAAAATCTCCAAAAGGTATTTAGTCAATTTATTCAGACTTTCTTTGTGGGAAAGTACAGTTCCACCTTTTTCTTTTTCATAAATAGCTTGATAAACTTCAGCAAGAGGTTTGTCCTCCTCATAGGTGTAGATACTAATATCTTCCAAGGCTGAAATACGATCCGTTGAATAAGCAGGTGAACGCTTACCATCAACCAATGATTCTACAATGATGTTGTTCTTTGCTTGAGCAACAACTTTAAATAATCCAGGTTTCCCTGAAATAGAAATAATTCCTGATAAATCCATATATGTTTTCGTTTTATAACCTCAAAAATAGAAAGAATCATGAAAGTGTACTATTCTTTGAAAAACTTAATTGTTTTTACTCCTTTTTTTGTGGTTACTTCTAATAGGTAAGCCCCCGCTGAAAGGAAGTTAACATCAATATTGTGTTGATTTTTATTTATTGCTTCACGGTAAACTAATTTACTCTCGATTGTCGTAATTCGCACTGATTCAACAATGTTTTCATCTGATTCAATTGTAAGTTGACTCTTTGTTGGGTTCGGGTATACTTTAATATCAGTTATTTCATTTTCAGTTAAACCAAGTGTCCAGTAAATAGCATTCGAAAAACTAGAGCAGCCATCCTGGCCGGTTATAGCAACACTATAATAACCTTCGCCCGAAGGGTAGATCACTTGGTTTGTATCGCCTTCCAATGGAATATCATTTAAAAACCACTGATAATTGGGTCCGTTAGTTGAAATCAAACTTGCGCCTAAAACCGAAATAACAGGATTATTTAGAGGACTCCCTTGGGTTATTTCAACCGTATCAGAATAAACATAACAACCTTGTGTATTTGTGCCTGATAAGAAAACTGTGTCGGGTTGTGTTACTGTCAAATTTGAAGTATTTGTACCATCGCTCCAATTATACATGGTAAGAACTTGGTTAGATGAAACAGTGATGGGGGTTTGGCAAATAACTGTATCACCAATTATGGAAAGGTTACCATTTGTTCTTTTTATCAATTCAAAAGCATCTATTTTTCCATAGCCAAAGGCGTTGTTTGGTGTTACTCCAGTGATTAGGTCTTGCTGGCCTGAGTTTGTTAAGTCGTCTTTAAAATCACTCCAAGCACTATTTGGACAACGCTCTAGATAAAGTGCAGCAATTCCAGCAACTGTTGGAGAAGCCATCGAAGTCCCTCCGTTTCGCACGTGAAACCCGCCAACATCGATTAAACTATTGTAACTTGTGTTATTTAATATCCACATAGGACCACTGGCTAATGTGACATCACCAGAAGCTGTAATATCAGGTTTTATTATGTTTTTTCGAGTTGGACCTTTACTAGAAGATGGAGCAAGATGTCCAGGAGGTGTCATATCTGTTGCTGGATAATATTGATTTCCGTTGTTGTCTATATGACCTAGTCTATTCCTTAGATTACCAACAGAAATAACTTTTGGAGAGCAATTCCATGAAGTAACAATACTTTGTAAAGTATCTGGTAAAACATAATGTTCAATTGGGGGAAAATCACCAACGGTTGGAATACTATTGATGATATGGTTTCCACCTATCTCTTCTCCACTCCATAAATCATAACTCCCATTTCCAATAGTTGATATTTTGTAATTATACAAAGTGGAATCTACATTTGTAAAAATTGCTAACATGTGAAAATTCCCATTGATATTTTCAGTTGTTATTTCAAGCGTAGCTAATTGGAATCCATTTGTATTCCTTAAAGTATCGTAAACCGTATTGTTAATATTGTCTGATGTATGTCTATAAATTGTTGAGGCTCTTTCATGATATGTACCACTCGGTAAATTTGCTCCGAATGAATAGTGAAAGTCAGATTCAGATATATCAGTCCACAAGTCGAAAAATATAGTATTCTGTCCAAACAATGCACTAGCGCTAGCGTTATTTTCAAACCATACAAAACTAGTGTCGTTAGTTATTTCATTTTGAACGTGATAAGGAGGTACTTGACCAGAGTTTCCGGCAGCACAAACTACGATACGACCATTTTCCTCATCCAATAAAAATTCAATAAGCTCTGCAGCAGGATCTGTGGCGTCGTGACTTCCAAAATAGGAACCTACACTTAAATTGACTATCGCTGGTTTATTTAAACTGTCGGCAACACGAAAGATATAATCACAAGCATCAGCTACAGTTAATGACCAATTTGGCAGACTAAAGTTGGTTTCAACAATAATGAGATCTGCTTCGGGAGCCATGCCCTTGTTTTTACCGTTAGCACTACCATTCCCTGCAGCAATTCCAGCTACAGTTGTTCCATGGGCAGTGGTTTCTTCGTTGCTTGTAATCGTCTCGTCATTTATTTGATTTTCATACCATATCTGGCCGTAGTTAAATGGTGCAGGAGATTGACTTGGGTTTGTAATTGACTGATCCCAATACCTTAAAACTCGAGTATTTCCATTCTCATCAATAAAATCTGGATGCGTGTGGTCAAGTCCTTGATCTACTACTCCAATAATAACATCTTTGCCCGTGTATCCGTTTACCAATGGTGCGTCTCCGTTATGTACTTGATTCACATTGTGCAGCACTCTCGCAGTGTCATCTAGAGCAACAGGAGCACTAAATTCAATGTAAATATCTGATAGTTTGTTTGACTCAATTTGCTTTTGAACCCATTCAGGAGTCGTTGAAAAAAAGATCCAATTTTTAGTAATACGTTTAATTTTTATATCGTTCTCTTTTAAAAGGCTAATGTTTTTCGTTGTGTTTTCTAAAGAAAATGGGATGTTACTTGAAGAATTATCCTTTGAAATTCCTTCTAAACCAAACTTTTGTCCAAAAAGAATGCTTGTTGTTATAATAAATACCAAAGAAAAAATGTATTTTTGGAATACCATTTGTATAAACATTTAACGACTTAACGACATTATTCGTTATTTCATGTAATAAATATCGTAAAATTCATTGATTTTCTCAAATTTTACAGAATAATAAAACAATTTAATTTTCAAATATGAAAAGAATAATTCAAAAACTAATCCTACCCGCACTTATTGGGGTTTATTTTTCAACTGCATATGCGCAAGTTGATGAGGATGTATTGAACTGGTATAATACTAAGAAGACGGGTATGAGTACCGAAAAGGCATACAAAAAACTTAAAAGAATCACTCCAGATACCGTGATTGTTGCAATCATTGACTCAGGTATTGATATTGAGCACGAAGATTTAAAAGGAAAAATTTGGACAAATACTAAAGAGATTCCTGGTAACGGAATAGATGATGATGGAAATGGATACGTAGATGATATTCATGGATGGAACTTTTTAGGAAATAAAGACGGAGAGCATCAAGGACCAGCTCGATTAGAAGTAACTAGAATTTACGCAAAATTGAAGCCACGATTTGAAGATGTTGAAGCTTCAGATGTTTCAAACGAAGATCGAAAAGATTACGAATTGTATCTTGAGACCAAAAAAACGGTTGAAGATAATATAGAGAAGTATAAAGGGATAATTGAACAAACAAAACAGTTCAAAGAACAAATGCTTCCGATGCTGCCAGGTATGATTGGAAACATGATTGGAAAAGAAGATTATACGGAAGAAGATCTTAATGAATGGGAGCCTGAAGATGCGCAAGGTAAACAAATGAAGAGAATTGGCCTTCAACTCATATCAGGTGAGTTAAACGAGGAGATGATTGACAAACAAATCGAACAAATTCAAGGTATGGTAGATCACCATCATAACCCAGATTATGACGATAGAAGTCTTATAGGAGATGATCCTTACGATATGACTGATACAGATTATGGTAACAACGATGTTGAAGGACCAGATGCTTTACATGGGACTCACGTTGGTGGTATCGTTGCAGCTACACGTGGAAATGAAATAGGTGGAGATGGAGTTGCAAACAATGTTTTATTAATGTCTTTAAGAGCAGTTCCGGATGGAGATGAGTTTGATAAAGATATCGCACTTGCTATTCGATATGCTGTTGATAACGGAGCAAAAGTGATTAATGGTTCCTTCGGAAAGTCTTACTCTTCAATGCCAAAAGAGGTGCATGATGCAATTCTTTACGCTCAAGAAAACGATGTGTTATTTGTTCACGCAGCAGGTAATTCAGCTGAAGATTTAGCGGAAAACGATAATTACCCTACAAGTATGTATTCTTTCCAAAAAGAACCATTTACTCATATGCTGACAATTGGTGCATCAACCAGAAGACATAAAGGTGAGCTTGCTGCAGTTTTTTCAAATCACGGTCAGAAAGAAGTAGATGTATTCGCTCCAGGAGCTGAGATATACAATACAGTTCCAGATAATGAATACCAAGAGCTTCAAGGAACTTCAATGGCTTCTCCAATGGTTGCAGGTGTTGCTGCATTGTTAAAAGGATACTATCCGGTTTTGACAATGAAAGAGGTTCGTCAAATTATTTTGGATTCAGCTGATGACTTTGCTGATACTGATCAGAAATTACCTGGTGGTGATGAAATGGTTAAATTTGGAACTCTTTCTGTAACAGGAGGAGTTGTGAATGTGAAATCTGCAGTAAAAGCAGCTAAGAAACTTGCAAAGGAAAAATCAAAATAAAAATTTGAATATATAAAAAGAAAAGGGTGTTCATTATGGGCACCCTTTTTGATATACATAAATCATGAAATTTTCATTACTCATATTCGTACTTTTTCTTTTTATACAATCAGAGGTGTATGCTCAAAAGGTATTCCCTTATTTAGATAATCTAGAATACTTGAAGAGTTTCCAAAATGGGCAATCATACCAGGTCGATTACTTAAGACCGGTAGACGTTACTTATTCTGAAAAAGTCATTGCATATATTGACAATAAAAATGACTTTTTCATTTACGATGGTAATAAAAAGGAGAAAATGACTGGCATGGCTAATGGTTATCAGGTTGGGATTAATTTAGTTGCCTGGAATACTGGACCAATTGTCTCAATTTGGGACGATGGAAGAAAACAAACCATTACTCAATTTGGCAGAAACTACGAAGTAAGTGATAGCCTTGTAGTTTTTGAAGACTTACGAGATAATGCTATTAGAGTTTATTATAAAGACAGTATTTATGACCTTTATTATAGTATTGGTGACTTGGCCTTTCCAAAACACGTGGGAAGTAATTCAGTAGGGTTTACAGGAAATGGTAATGTTCAATATTCTTTTGTTTCCGGAAAGATAATAGAAATAGGAGTAATAAATGATGAGGTGAATTACGAAGCAGGAGGCAATTTAGTTGCATTTAATGATCCTTTTCATCAATCGTTTGCCGTTGCTTTTTCAAACGAAATTGTGGATGTAGAGCCAATTATGGTTAAAGACTATAAAGCAGGTTATGATTTAGTAGCTTATAGAGATCGAAATTTAAATCTGAAAGGATATATTAATCATAAACTCGTTAATTTGAGCAGTTACTCTGCCTCTTTCTACGATGTGTTTAGGGATATGATTGTTTGGGGTGAAAATGGGATGTTCTATGCCTATTATAAGAATAGAAAATACGAATTGGCCAACTACATACCTTCTGAGTATAAAATTAGAAATGGTATTGTAGCTTTTAGAAACTTGAATGGAGGGGTCTCTGTTTTTTACGATGAAAAAGTTGAAATCGTTAGTAATTTAACCAATGCCGAGTTTGAAGTTAATGGCAATACAGTTAAGGTTAAAGTAAATCGCGGAAATTATATTTTCTTTGAGAATGGAGAGACTTTCCAACTCTAGGGATTGACTTTATCACCCAGAAAACCATAGATTATCCTTAAAAGTTTGGTTTCTGACCAGTGTTCCAAATTATTACATTATATTTAGTTGTTTTTTTTCAGTGTCGTAAGGTTCTTTTCAGAACTTCGACCAACGTTTTTAATAATATCATTTGAAGCTAATCCATGGAACACGTTGTGATAATTGGTAATGGAATTTCTGGTGTGACGGCAGCACGTCATATTCGCAAGAATTCGGATAAACGAATTACAATCATTTCTTCTGAAACAAAATATTTCTTTTCAAGAACAGCTTTGATGTATGTTTATATGGGGCACATGCCTTTCAAAGATACACAACCATACGAACCCAATTTCTGGAAAAAAAATAGAATTGAGCTTGTTCAGGATATTGTTCTCTCCATTGACTACGATAAAAAAGAACTTTCTTTAAAGGATTCATCACCTATTCAGTACGATCAATTGATTTTAGCTGTAGGTTCTAAACCTAATAAATTTGGTTGGAAAGGACAAGACCTTTCTGGGGTGCAAGGTTTGTATTCTAAGAAGGATTTAGACATGATGGAAGAAAACACCAAAGGAATTACAGATGCGGTAATTGTTGGTGGAGGTCTGATTGGTGTAGAAATGGCAGAAATGCTATTAACGCGTAATATCAATGTAACATTTTTGATTCGGGAAAATCGATTTTGGGGAGGAGTCCTGCCGTTAGAGGATGGATTACTAGTAAAGAACCACCTGAAAAAACATCACGGATTAACACTTAGGTTTGAAGAGGAGTTAGAAGAGGTTTTACCCGATCAAGAATTAAGAGTAAAGGAAATTATCACAAAAAAAGGAGAGCATATTTCATGTCAGTTTGTTGGGCTTACTGCAGGCGTTCATCCAAATGTAGATTTTCTGAAAGGAGGAAAACTGGAAGTTGATAAAGGTATTTTAGTGAACTCAGACCTTTCAACAAATATACCCGATGTATATGCTATTGGTGATTGCGCTCAATTCAAACAAACAAATGGTGAGCGAAAACCAATTGAACAAGTTTGGTATACGGGTAGAATGATGGGAGAAACTTTAGCGCTTACATTAACAGGGACACCAACAGATTACAATCCTGGAGTTTGGTTTAACTCTGCTAAGTTTTTTGATTTAGAATATCAAACTTATGGATGGGTGTGGAATGAGTTAAAAGAAGATGAAGAAGAATTTATTTGGAAGAATGAAGAAAAAGAGTTGCTCTTGCATTTCGTTTTTAATAAGGAATCACATGAGCTGAAAGGAGTAAATACCTTTGGAATAAGACTCAGGCATGAACTATTCGATAAATGGATAAAGGAAAAAGTATCCATTGAAGAAGTTATAAAAAAACTACGAATGGCAAACTTTGACCCCGAATTTTATAAGCGATATGAGAAAGAGATCGTGTCAGATTTTAATACTAAATTTTCATCCAATATTCAGTTGGCTAAAAATAAATGGTGGAAAAAAGCATTGAACGTATAATAAAGTTTAAAACAATACTACAAATATGTCTACGATAAATCATTCAATAACAGGAGATACTACCACTTTAAATGTGCAACAAAAGTTAGGTGCCGCAATCGGGATTTTAGGTTTAGTTATATTGTTATTAGCGTCTTTTAATGTTAACTTCCAACCACTTTGGTTATGGTTAACAGTGTCATTGTTATCTATAGCAGGAGGAATTATTTGGTACTCCAAAGCTACTTACCAAAATCATCCAGCTGGAATCAAAAACGATGGTGCATTTTTTAGATCTCTCACATCTAGAGGTCTTTGGGGATATGTTGTAGGAGTATTGTTAACTAGTTTTTATATTATTCTTTATTTCTATCCAGAGTATTTAGGTTTAGTGAAAGGAGAGTCTAACACAGGAGTTATAGCTCTTTTCGACCCGTTAAGCAGAGCGCTGAGTGGAAACCCAGCAAGTCAGTGGTTTGTCTACGGTACGCTCTATACAATTGCGATTTTGTTTTTTGGAATCAAATTCATTATAAAATACCGCCACAGTAAATACCATTTGATTAGAACATGTTCGGTCATGTTTTTTCAACTTGGTTTTGCTTTTCTAATCCCTGAATTTATGGCAAGGATGAATGGCGACTCTCTTAATCTTCCTTATTATGATCTGAAAAACATTTGGCCTTTGAATTACTACAATTTTGAGCAATATAGAGTAGATGGTATGATTAACTCCGGAACAATTGGTTTGGCTTTATTGATTTTTGGCGTTGCTTCTATTTTTATTATTACTCCTATTCTTACTTATTTCTATGGGAAACGTTGGTATTGTTCTTGGGTTTGTGGCTGTGGTGGACTTGCAGAAACTGCGGGAGATTCATTTAGACATCTCAGTGATAATTCAAAGCGAGCCTGGAAAATTGAGCGTTGGTTGATTCACACTATAGTTGTTTTTGTGACGATAATGACAACTGCAGTGATATATTCGTATTTGGGGGATGATACTTCCAAATATTGGTTTACAAAAACTACTTTTTTACTATCGGTAGGGGGTGTTTTGACGTTCGTTTTTGCATTGGTTTTCATTTTTAAAAGAGACAAACTCCAAAAAGATGCAAAGTATGGGGCTATTGGATTTTTTGTAGTGATTATGGCTTTAATAGGAATGCATTTTTTCTCCGATACAGAGAATATATTTATGATAGAAAGTAGGTCACTTAAAAAGTCATATGGATTTTTAATTGGCAGCATATTCTCAGGAGTAGTTGGTACTGGTTTCTATCCAATCCTGGGTAATCGTGCATGGTGTCGATTTGGTTGTCCAATGGCCGCTATACTTGGTTTTCAACAAAAATTATTTTCTAAATTTAGAATTACAACAAATGGGGGGCAATGTATCTCCTGTGGTAATTGTTCTACTTACTGCGAAATGGGAATTGACGTTAGGTCTTATGCTCAAAAAGGGCAAAACATTGTCCGTTCTTCTTGTGTAGGATGCGGGGTTTGTTCATCTGTTTGTCCTAGAGGGGTTTTAAAACTAGAAAACGGTCCAACTGAAGATCGAGTAGATGACAATCCAATTATTATCGGACATGACGGCGCTCCGAAGCTGAGATAGCTGATAAACTAAATTATGAATTACAAAAATCTGATTTGGTAGGTATGGATAATTCTGATGTTAATCATAAAATCTATGTTGTTATCCCCGCATTTAACGAAGAAGCCTCTATTGGAAAGGTGATAAATGACATTCCTGCAAATCTGATTGAGGAGGTAATTGTAGTGAGTAATAAGTCAACAGACAATACAATCGAAGTAGCAACTAAGGCGGGTGCTATTGTTTTAGAAGAGTATCGACAGGGTTATGGTTGGGCATGTTTGAAAGGTATTGAGTATGCTTATCAACAAAATGCCACTATTATTGCTTTTTTAGATGGTGATTATTCAGACTACCCCGAACAATTGCATGATGTCCTTCGTCCGATTCTTGAAAATGATATGGATATGGTGATTGGATCTCGTGCTTTAGGTAATCGAAAAAAAGGTTCGATGACATTTCCACAGGTTTTTGGAAACTGGCTCGCTACAAATTTGTTGAAAATTTTTTATAAAGCACATTTTACTGATTTGGGTCCTTTTAGAGCGATAAAAACCAATTCGCTTAAAAAGCTTCATATGTCCGATAAAACCTATGGATGGACGATTGAAATGCAAATAAAAGCAGCTCAAAATCGACTAAAATTTTGTGAAATTCCAGTCGATTACAAACCGAGAATTGGTACCTCAAAAGTAAGTGGAACGATAAAAGGTGCGGTATTGGCAGGAATAAAAATTATCTTTGCAGTGTTTAAATATAAATTTGTTCGGTGATATTAGTTGAAAAGCACAGCAGGATTAAGATTCAGAAGGAGAACCCTTTGAATTTCCAGTATTATCCATCGAAGAAGAAAACAAAAATGAACGCATGAAATTGGGAATCTTGTTACAATCTGTTGTAGGAGAACCAACGTGGATGTTTAATTGGGGCGATGCATTTGGCTTTGAACACTACTGGTCTCATCTTTTGGCAAAGTTGATACTGATACTTTATGGTTTCTGTTTGGTGCTTATTTTTTTCTATAGCCTTCTTCAACTTTCACTCGCTATTATTTACAAGAAAAACAAGGCTTCAAAAGACAAAGAAAAAGCGCCAGTTCTCGATTTAGAAAATGCACCTTATGTTACTGTTCAACTTCCAATGTATAATGAATATTACATTGCAGAAAGAATAATCGAACGTGTAGCGGAATTAGATTATCCCAAAGATAGACTGGAAATTCAAGTACTTGATGACTCAACAGATGAAACAGTTGATGTAATTGCTAAAAAAGTAGCAGAAATTAAAGCTTCTCATGGTGTTGATATCAAACATATTCACCGGGTAAATAGAGTTGGCTATAAAGCGGGAGCTTTGGATGATGCTCTTGGTGACGCGAAAGGAGAGTTTATTGCCATTTTTGACGTTGATTTTCTTCCAGACAGAGATTTTTTATTAAAAACAATTCCTCATTTTAAAAATCAGAAAATAGGAGTTGTCCAAACAAGATGGGGTCATATCAATAAAAAATATTCCCTGCTTACCGAATTACAAGCATTTGGCTTGAACGGGCACTTTGCCATTGAGCAAGGTGGAAGAAATGCAACAGGACACTATATTAATTTTAATGGTACAGGTGGTGTTTGGCGTAAAAGCTGTATTGATTCTGCCGGAGGTTGGGAACACGATACGTTAACTGAAGATTTGGATTTGAGTTATCGAGCACAAATTAAAGGTTGGGAATTTAAATACCTTGAAAATGTTGTCGCACCAGCCGAGCTTCCAATAACAATGAGTGCTTTGAAAGGTCAGCAACACCGTTGGATGAAAGGTGGAGCAGAGTGCTTTAGAAAAATAGCATGGAAATTAATTACGACCAAAGGATTAAGGTTGAGTGACCGCATCCATGGTTTATCTCACTTGTTTAACTCTTCGGTTTTCATTTTCATCTTAATACTAGGGCTTTTAAGCTTACCTGTGTTACACATAAAAGACAGTTTCTCTGATTTAAATTACTTTATTCAATTCGGGAGCATATTTATTTTGTCTACAATATTTTTGATGTACTATTATTGGAACTCCTACCGTGATAAAACAGGAAATACTGCTCAGTCACTTTTGAGCTTTGTAGTTAGGTTTTTCCAATTCTTAATCGTTTCGATGGGGCTATCACTGAATAATGCAGTTGCAGTTATAGAAGGTTACTTAGGAATAAAAAGCTCATTTGTTAGAACACCGAAGTTCAACGTTTCAGGCAAGACCGATAAAGTCGAAAATAAATATGATAAAAAATCACTTTCTCTTGTAACAATCTTTGAGGGAATTCTTTTTGTTGTTTTCTTCTTTACAGCAATCAATCGACTGATATATGGTGATATTGGAATGGTTCCTTTCCATTTAATGTTAGCGGCAGGATACGGAATGGTCTTTTTCTATAGTATAGCCGAAATTCGTCCAGCGCTGTTTAAATTTGCTCCTAAATTCAGTGCAAGTAATGCTTAAATTATGTTCAAATTCAGTGCCTTAAATTGGAGTTGGATTGTTCTTTATATTTTAGGTTTAGTTTATTTAAATTATTTCGGGAGTCAAGACCAGTTTACGAGTACACTAATTGTATACGTGGCACTTTTTTCGATTTACATCTATTTTATTCGAACTAGAGAAAAGCTTGGTGAAAAATCTACCGATCTATTAGCGCTTATTTTCCATGTTGTTCCCTTGTTTGCTATTCCTGCATTGTCACCTGACGTTTATCGCTTTATTTGGGATGGAGAGGTACTTACACACGGAATTCATCCATATGCTTATACACCGCAAGAGTTAACGGGAGAACCATTCTTTCAATCAAGCGCGTATTTAAATTCCTTATTCTCAGAAATTACAGACCTTTCTAGATCTAATTACTCATTATACCCAACGGTCAATCAACTCTATTTTATTTTACCAGCACTCATAACTGAAAATAGTATAGCAGCTGTCATTATCATGAAATTATTGGTTTTATCCACAGGTATTCTCGGGTATATTTATTTAAAAAAGATTTTAAAAAGTTTAAAGTTATCCGTTAGAAATGCATGGATATTAGCCATTAACCCTTTTATAATTATTGAGCTATCAGGTAATTTACACTTTGAAGGAGTTATGCTTTCGTGGTTATTTATTGCATTTTACTTTGTGCTTACCAAAAAGTGGGTTTTGGCAGCTTTGTTTTGGGCAATTGCGATTAATGTAAAACTAACCCCCTTGTTATTACTGCCTTTTCTATGGCGTTTTATTGGTTGGAAAGCGGCATCAAAAACATATGCAATGGTGAGTGTATTTTCTGTTTTAATATTAGGAGTTTACCTATGGCCTTCAGTCTTACCTAATTTTTTGAGAAGTATTGAACTGTATTTTAATAACTTCCAATTTAATAGCTCTTTATTCGCCATTACAGAATACATATTGTATCCCGTTTATGACTACGAAACGATATTAGTAGTCGGCCCACTGCTTTCTAAAGTCAGTATGATTATCATTTGCTTTGTTGCCATTGTCAAACCAATTAAGACAGGTGAGGTGTGGTTTGAAAGAATGTTATGGGGTTATTTAATTTACTTGTTATTTGCTACAACTATTCATCCTTGGTACATTGTTTTCCCATTTGGATTATCTATTCTCACAAAGAACTCCTTTATGATAGGCTGGACGTTCCTGATCATGCTAAGTTATGGGTTTTACTCTTTTGAGAATGAATTAATCAGTAATGGATTAATAATGCTAGAATATAGTGGACTTTTAATTTTAATATTATTGGATTTGATTTACCGAAAAAAACAACACTTTCTCCAAAGGTTTTTGAAACTATAGCTTACCTAAGTGATTTGTAATGTTTAATCCATTCAGGATTCATTACGTCTTTGAGTAATTTAAAAAAACTAGTATCTGAAAAATAATCCTGGTCGTAACCTCGAACTCCATATCTATTGTAAATGTATTTCTGTTGTTTTAGTGAGGGTTTATACTCTCCGTTACTCCAACCTTCTTCTTTTCCTTGTTTCATTGGATGATATTGAAAGCGTACCTTCCACAGTGAATCAAAAGCTGCACCATAATCAATGATATCACCATTTTCTAAAGTGTCTTCATAAAAGTCATTTTCTTTAAAGAAGTCATGAAATTTAGTAGTTCTGGGTATTGGCCATCTTCCCGTTCCTATTTTTACCAACTCCTCTTTACTAATGGGTTGTTTTCCCATTAGACGATTGTTTTTGTAAAAGAACAATGCATATTGCGTGATACCTCCTGTAGGAAGTATTCCAATCTTTACACCAAACTTGAGGTCGCTTGAAGGATCTAAGACAGTATGTTGTTGAGGAACATTGCTGGTAAATACAACAAGTACGATCAGAAGAATACAATATGCAACTAATTTTTTCATTAAGGTTTAACAAAATGATTAGTATATTCATCTACAATTAATGAATTCTACTTATAAATTTACGATTTTTTGATGAATTAGTTACTTTGACTTATAGAAGCAATCATCTGGGTTTCCAAGTGAAAAGGTAAACATAACTCCAAACATGCTATACCAGTCTTTTGTAGCGCTATTTCCTCGACTACCTGACATTTGAAGAGTTGATGTAGAGGGATCAGATAATCGAGAGGCGATACTTCCATTCTCTTGTGCAAGAAGTTCTGCATCGACATATTTACCACCTACATCATCAAGATAGTCTGTAAATGTTTTACGCAATCCGTATTCAAAGGAAACTGCGGCTTTTTCACCTAAATTTAATTTAAACCCAACACCAAAAGGGACTACTAATTGAGTAAGAGAGTAAGGATCTTTTTGAGATAAGGAGCTACCTTGCCCTTCTGTTCCTATGGGTTGAAGATCTACTAACTCATTATTGAATTTTGTTTGAGGATTCATTCTAAAAACACCAATATCAATATATAAGTATGGAGAGAAAAAATATTTATCGTTTCCCAGTTTATAATTTAGATAATTGAACTCTAATCCTCCAGCGACTTCCCAGATTTCAGATTGAAATGATAAATTTCTTTGTTGTTGTATCGATGAAGAAGCATCTGAGTCGTAAGCTTCAACTTTTCCGTATCTAACTCCTCCTCGAATGGCAATTCGCGAATTTACATAATAACGATACAAAACTCCGCCAGACAATTTTGTTCTTCTAAAGTGGGCGTATTTATTGAGGTCTCCAATATAATAGCTTCCACCAACCATAAAGCCAAAAGAAGAACGAGATCTAAAGTTTTCAGACTGTGAGAAACTAACATTACTTAGGATTAAAAATCCTGATATTAAAAGTAGATATTTGGTAATACTATTCTTCATTGAGCTCAATTATAACGATAGATTCAAAGAATTATTGCTTAATCATTGCGTTGGTCAATCCCCCACATCATTTTGTTACGGATTGTGTCTAAAAAGTTATTTTCTTGAAACTTGATCACATTAATCATGAAATCTGCTTTGAAAAGTTCAACTTCAGCACCATTTTTCACTGACTTTGAATGAGAGTCTAGGGTTAGTAAATATTTACGATCCCTACCCTCAACGGTTAGTTTTATGGGCATATGATCAGGTACAACAACCGGTCGAACATTTAAGTTGTGTGGTGCAATGGGAGTGAGAATGTGCACAGCACACCCCGGTGTGATAATTGGTCCTCCACAACTCAATGAGTAGGCTGTAGATCCCGTCGGAGTTCCAACAATTAATCCATCCGCCCAATATGAGTTCAGGTATTTACCATCTAAGGTTGCATGAACTGTTATCATTGAAGAAGTATCTTTTTTATGAACAGCCAATTCGTTGAGTGCTAAATTATCTTCTCCGTAAATATTGTCCTCAGTTTCAACTCTTAGCAGTGATCTTTTTTGAAATTCAAAATCTTTATTAATAACTCTATCTAATGTTTTGTCGAAGTCTTCTGTGCTCGTGTTTGCTAAAAACCCTAAACGTCCAGTATTAATACCAATAATTGGGACACCACTAGAGCGAATGTAACTAACGGTCTTTAAGAATGTTCCGTCTCCACCAATACTTACAGCTAAATCAATTCCAGTTTTGAAATCTTTGAATGAATCGAAAGTATCACAGGAATGAGCAATACCTATTTTTTTAATAAGTTGTTCTTTAAAGTGTTTTTCGATAATAGGATTCCATCCCAATTCTTCTAAGTGCTTGAAAAAGCCTTTAAAAAAATCAATTTCATGCTTGAGTATTTTTCTAGAATATATAGCTATGTTCATGATTATATATTGAGGTATTTCATCAATTCATCATATCGGTTTTTTAGATCTTCATGATGACTATTTCTCTGAAAACTTGCTTTAATTTGATAGTCGTAACGCTCTAGTGCACGAATGACTCTTCCGAGTTCAACAAGATTGATTTTTAAGGTCAGCTCTAGTTTTCTTGAACTAGGATTTGATGTGATAAAAGAACTTAATACTTTGGCGTTCTCACTTTCAATAATTTGTGAAATATGAGAAAGAGAATAGTCCACATTATTCATTTCTAATACTATAATTCCTCCAGTTTCTTTGATGCTACTTGTATTAGCAACTCTTTGCATCAATTCAACAATACTAATACAGCCCAAGTAATTTTCCTCGTCATCCAAAACAGGAACAACAGAGACATGGGCGTCAGAGGACATAGCGAGAACTTCATAAATATGAGATATTCCTTTCACGTATGGTCTCGGTAAATGCGTAAACAACTCATGTAAGGTTTTCGATAAGTCATTCTTATCTAGTAAGTCGTTTTCTGATAGTAGGCCTACAAAATTTTCACCTTTTAGAACAGGTAAGTGATTCACTTTAAACTCATCCATCCATTGCAGGGCTACTTCTCCTGTATCCGTGTGTTTCAACGGGGGAATTTCTTCAGATATTAATTCTATTGCTATCATTGTCTTCTGCCAAAGTAGTAATTCTACTTTAATGTATATAACTTTGTGGGACAAAATTAGTTTAAAAGAATGGCAAAATTAAGTGTTAATGTCAATAAAATTGCAACGCTGAGAAATGCAAGAGGTGGAAACATCCCTAATGTTACTCAAGTAGCAATTGATTGTGAGCGTTTTGGTGCAGAGGGAATCACAATTCATCCTCGTCCAGATGAACGTCATATCACTACTCAGGACGTCTATGATCTGAAAGAAGTGGTAACCACTGAGTTTAATATTGAGGGTTATCCTGATGAACGATTTTTGAAATTGATAAAGGAAAATCTTCCAACTCAAGCAACGTTAGTTCCAGATCCACCTGGTATACTGACTTCTAATGCTGGTTGGGATACGGTTAAAAACAAAGTATTACTAACCGATATTTGCTTGGAATTAAAATCTTTAGGGGTGAGGAGTGCAATTTTTGTAGATACAAAGATTTCAAATATTGAAGGCGCAGCCGATGTGGGAGTGGATAGAATTGAATTGTATACCGGGCCCTATTCAAGTCAATATAGTAACAATGCCGAAGGTGCAATCAAACCTTATTTAGAAGCCGCTAAAAGAGCGAAAGACCTCGGAATAGAAATCAACGCTGGTCACGATTTAAACTTACATAACCTGGGTTATTTCAAAAGAACGATTCCCTGGTTGAAAGAAGTAAGTATAGGACATGCCCTCATTGCTGACGCCTTATATTTTGGTTTAGAATATACAATTGAGCAGTATAAAAAATTATTGATTGAATCGAAGTAATGAAATTGAATTATAAAAAACTAGGAGAGGGACAGCCATTAATCATTCTACACGGACTATTTGGTTCATTAGATAATTGGCAAACGCATGGAAAAAAACTCTCAGAATATTTTGAAGTTTACTTAGTGGATCAAAGGAATCATGGTCATTCTGATTGGAGTAACGATTTTAATTACGACTTACTGGCCGATGATTTAAATGAATTTATTGAGGATCATGACTTGGATGATGTTATACTAATTGGACATTCAATGGGCGGCAAAACGATAATGAGGTACGCACAAAAATATCCAGGTAAGATCGAAAAAATGATTGTTGTAGATATGGGTGTTAAAGAATACCCAATTCATCACGATACTATTTTAGATGGACTGAAATCCATTGACCTAAATGAAATCAATACAAGAAGTGGTGCTTCTGCTCAATTGAGCGAGTATATAGACAATCAATCGATTCGTCAATTTTTGTTGAAAAATTTATACTGGATTGAAAAAGGCAAATTAGGATGGCGTATTAACATTGACGTATTAGATCGAGAAATGGCTCAAATCGTTAAATCTTTGCCAAAAGAAGAGTCCTTGATTGATGTGCTTTTTATAGCGGGTGGTCAATCTAATTATATACTAGAAGAGGATCACGATGATATTCGAAACTTATTTCCTTTAGCTGATTTCCATACCATTGAAAGAGCAGGTCATTGGATTCACGCTGAAACTCCAGAAGAATTTATGGAAGAAGTTCTAGGGTATTGTTTAAGATGACTCAATAAATTTAGTAATAAAAAAGCCCAATTTCGGTTTTGAAATTGGGCTTTTTAAATATATCAATATTTACTCTTCTGTCTTTTCTTCTTCGGTTTTCTCCTCACCCGAAGACGCAGAATAGTCCATTCTAATCACTTCGGCTTCTGTTCTACGGTTATATTGATGAAGTTGCTCAAACAATTCTTCGTTTGATCTTTTGAATTGATTAATGTACTTTTCTGTCAATTCAATTGCTTCGAATTCACCTGACGACGGTTTGTCAACTAGGTATTTCTCACCAACTTTATAAATCATACGAGGCTGATTTTCTCCTTTACCTTCAGCTTGTAGTCTTTCAGGGTTTACACCTTTTTCATTTACCAGATAATCCACACAAGACTGAGCTCTTTTTTGAGCTAATATTTCGTTAGATCGTGCTGACCCCCTTGAATCTGTATGAGATAGTAGCTTTAATACCATTCCAGGGTATTCTTGTAATAACCTATAAACATAATTTAATGAATCTTTTGAGTTGATTTCACCTTCAATAATTTGTAATTCTGCCGAACCAAGTGCATATCTAACTTCAGGAAGTACAATTGGAGTCTTAGGCAGTAAATTCATTTCAATAATGAAGTTTTGATCATAATTCAAACCTACTGTTGAAAATTGTTCTTGATCATCACTTTCATGATATCCTTCAGTTGGAAGAACTTTTACAGTATAATTTGTCTCTTCATTGATAAATCTTTCACCATCTGGTTTTTTATCCCAAAATACAACTCCTTCAGAATTCGTAACACCTTTAAAAGACTCTCCTCCTTCAGCAGTTACTTCAACAGTAGCACCATCAATTTTAACCGGACTACCAACTTCAGATACAATCACTTTTAAATCGAATATATTTGGAGGTAATTCATAAGACCATATATCAGGTAGTCCTTTACTACCTTTTGACCCAGTTCTATTAGATGTAAAGTAACCACTTCTTTTACCTGTTTCAATCATATGATAATCATTCGCATCTGAGTTTATTGGAGTTCCTAGGTTCTCAGGTGCTTTAAATGAGAGTTTGTCTCCCACTTTTTCAGCTCTAAAAATATCTAACCCACCTAGTCCTAAATGACCATTAGAAGCAAATAATAAATCTCCATTCTCAGCATATGTTGGAAATAATTCATCTCCAGCTGTGTTTATTTCCGGACCTAAATTCACTGGTGTAGACCAAGTTTCTTCACGACGATCATATTCCGAGTACCATAAATCTTTACCTCCTTGTCCACCTGGTAAATCACTAGCGAATATTAATGCTGTTCCATCCTCGTTAGGACAAGGGTGTCCAACACTAATTGTATCATTAGAAGCAAGGTTTATTTTTTGAGGCAACCCCCAAGAACGTCCTCGCTTCTCAGCTGTCCAAATTTGACAACCCATGTCTTTTTTGTGCACAGTTGGACAACGAGTTAAATACATATTTCTGAAACGACCATCAAAAGTCATCGTACCTTCATTGTACTCAGTATTTATACTGTCTGCGTCAAATAATTTTGGTGGAGTCCAGTTACCACTTCTATCTTTTTCCACTTGCCAAATATTCATGTATCCTTCTCCTACAATCGGATCTTTACCGCTTCCAATTGGCGCTTTTCTTGTAGATCCAAATACAAATTCATTCCCTCTACGACTCGCAATTACAGGAGCCATATCCATTCCTTCATCATTAATTTTAAACTCAGATTTAACAGTATAACGTGTTCTATTGTCTTTCATCGCAACGGCCTTCTCTAATGAAGCCAATGCATTTTTTGCTTGCTCGTCTAATGGAACTAGTTTTAAATATTCTTGGTAGTTTTCACGTGCTTTATCGTACTCGCCTTTTTTTCTATAAACACCTGCTAATCGAAAATATACTATCGGGTTGTCTTCGTAATGTTTTAAATCCACCGCTCTTTGATACCATTCCTCAGCTTTTTCATCATTAAATGCTTTTTCATGAGAATAACCTGCCTTGTAAGCCAAGTCGGCCTTCATAGCTAACGCTCTTGCATTTTTCGGAGATATTTTTTCGTATGCTTTTTCTAATTCTTGCGCAGCAATGAAATACTCACCGCTTTTGTAGGCTGCTTCAGCCTTTTTTACTGCAGATGGCTGAGCCACAACAAGTGCGCTAAGCGCAACAAAAAATACAAGTAATAAATTTTTCATGTTCATAGAGGATGAATTATATAAAATTTCCCGAAAGAAAGCAATTTTTATCGTTATACACAAGTGTTTTTATAAAATCTTTACTGTATTAAAAACACAAGTATAAAAATACAACATTTTTGTTAAAAATTAAATTAATAATTATCTAGTTGATAAATAGTTTGTCCATCGTTCAAGAATTTTTGCAAACCCTTCAGGTAATTCAGAATCAAAACGCATATATTGTTTCGTTTTAGGATGCTCAAAACCTAGAGTTTTCGCGTGAAGAGCTTGCCCATCTAGTAGCTCGAAATTATTTTGAACAAACTGTTTATACTTTGTAAAAGTTGTTCCTTTTAATATTCTATCTCCTCCGTACTCTAAGTCATTAAAAAGTGGGTGACCTATGTGCTTCATGTGTGCTCTAATCTGATGGGTTCTACCCGTTTCTAATCGACACTCTACTAATGTGACATACCCAAATCGTTGCAATACTTTATAGTGAGTAACTGCATGTTTTCCATAATCTTCATCTGGAAAGACCGTCATCACCTTTCTATTTTTAAGAGATCTTCCAATATTTCCTGTGATTGTACCTTCATCTTCACTTACATCTCCCCAAACTAATGCATTGTATCTACGCTCTGTTGTTCTGTCGTAAAATTGTTTTGCCAAATGGGTTAATGCGTGCTCTGTTTTAGCTATTACCATGAGACCTGTGGTATGCTTATCTAAACGATGTACCAACCCAGGTCTACCGTAATAATCGTTTGGTTTTGAGGGGAGCTGTTCAAAGTGATACACTAAAGCGTTGACCATTGTTCCAGAATAATTGCCATAACCTGGGTGAACAACCATGTTTGAAGGCTTATTGACTACGATAACCGTATCATCCTCATAATGAATATCTAATGGAATGTCTTCAGGGATCAGTTCTATTTCCCTTACAGGATAAGGTAAAACAATAGAGATTTCATCATTTGGCTTGACTTTATAGTTAGACTTAACGGCTTTTCCACCTACCAAAATTGTCCCGTTTTTTGCTGCAGTTTGAATTTTATTTCGTGAAGTATTAGGTAGTCGATCTAGTAAAAATTTGTCTATCCTCAACACCTCTTGGCCCTTGTCGGCAGTGATTTTATAATGCTCATACAACTCCTCACGGTCGTTCTGTTCTTCCTGCTCCTCTGATATCTTTTCTTCACTCATCTTTATTGAACCACTAGTTTTTTCGTTTTCAAAGGTACACCTTCTTTAATAAGAGTTACTAAATAAATACCAGAATCGAAATTACTCACGTCAATTTTGTTTGAAGTAACACTTTGATTGACAACCCTTCCATTGAGGTCTGTCACTTGAACTTCAGCAGCACTATCAAATGTTGTTCTAACCTCAAAATAATGATCTGTAGGGTTTGGATATAAGGTGAAGTCATAATCAACTACACTTTCTTCATAGGATGGTATGCCCAATTGATAGTCCATTTTACTTGTTACGACTGGTCGCATAAGCATCGCACCTGGGAAACTTGCATTATTCCAATTTCCTCCACCATCTATACTCCAAAATATGCGATCTGAATAATCGTGGTTTTTATCATACCCAATGTTTAAACGCTCTTCATCAATTTGTCTCATTCCAATATAGAAAGTTTCATCAACTCCTACTTTCATTGTATCCTTGAAGTAATAGGTTGTAAATCGATTTCTAAAATCTGTATATTCTGGTTGTCTAGGAAAAAAGAATTCGTCTTCGTAAAGCAAAGTTCCTGGTTCTCCTCCTTGATCATTCCAAACTGAAAGTAAAAATAAGTTATTTGAAACATCAACTACAGAAGGTACAAAATGAATTTCAATTGCTACGAGAGAGTCTGGCTGATATGCATTAAACTGATAAGCTAACAAACCCTGTGCACCTGTAACACCATACGCTCTTTCCGCGGTGCCATCATCATACGAATAGTAGTTCTCAAATACCTGAGTGCCGAATGTGGAGTCATTTTGTGGTAAGCTTGGGAATTGTGCACTGGCATTACCAATCCAATCGAAAAAAGCCGAAGTATCATTGGGTAATGTTTCATCATAATTGTATCCAGTAGAAAAATCGTGAAACGAAGTATAAGTTGTTCTGGGAGCATAATTGATATTGCCTCCAGATAACGTTGAAGCGTTTAAAGTAAAAGTTCCTTCTAAACTTCCTTCGTGATATACTTTGACATTACCATTTTGGTTGTTTTCAGTCAATTCACTTCCATTTCTTACTACAACTTTTACTTGATCACTCATTTTACCTGTAGGCTGATTTCTATAGTGTTTCCATGGGACACTAGTGTAATCTTTTAGTAAAGTTGTCAATGGGTATGAAAATGCAAAATCTTTAAACAAAGTATCTTGGTATCCAGACAGAGTCCTCAAGTTCACATAATCAATATGGAAATGATCTATACCACCAGCTAGTGAACCGTAATTCATGAATCGAAATTGGAATCCTTTAGCAAAATAATCGGGATTTGTAACGGCGAAATGAGCTACTTCAAATCCACCTAACTCTCCTCCGTTGGTTCTCCAAACTCTTTTCCATTCTTGGGTGACTGGAGAATAAAAGTCAACGAAAAGTGAGTCACCATCTTCAGGTGCGTCTCCAAACCCTTCTTTTTGATATAAAAAGCTGAAATAAACAGAATCACCAATGGAAGCTGTGGACATATCAATTGGTTTAGAGAAAAGTGTATCTGCAGTTCCTGTAATGGTAGACCCAAAATTGTAAGGGTACCCATATTCGTCCAGACCGTCAAAAGAGACTACGCCGAGGGACCATGGTTCAACGGCAAATCTATAGTTGTGATAAGCGGACTCATTTAGCCATAGCTTATCACTTTGGTTGATTGTAGCAATAAATATTCTAGCCGAATCTTGAACAAATTCGGGGTCATTTAACCATATTGTATCTGAAACATTCCCAAACCCATCTAACGTGTCCCTTACAATGTAGGGTGGATAACCATAGTTCAAAATATGGTTGGGCTCATAACTACTCAAGTCGTCAAAAAGAAATCGAGTAGAATCATATTTATAGAAATACGTGGTATCATTTGCCACGTCGTATTCAGATCTAAACGTTGCGCTATCCGTATAAATACTATTAGGTGGTAGTGGAACCTCTGTAGTTTCGTCCAACATTCTATGGAAAAGCTGTTCACTTACGTTCGCATCAGAATATGAGGCTTCGTATTGTTGAAAATTATTTCTTGAAAATTCATCGAAAAAGGGTAGTGACACAGTGTCTGTTAAGTAAACGAATGTACTATCGAAGCTATTCGCTAATGCTTTATTTTGAATGTTTTTTTTGTCAAATAGATCTGCATTTTGCATGACAGGACCTTCACTATCTTGACTAAAAGAGAGAGATAAGGATAATAAAAAGAGTAATGCTGTAATAAGTTTCATAATACTTTTTTTGCGTTCAATCAATCTTCAAAGTCGGTTGATGCAAAAATCGTAATTGTAGATCCCTCTGGAACTCTACTGCTATCTGCAGCAACTGGAGTTTGTCGAATCACTCTAGCGCTTATACTGTCTTGAGCGTTTTCACAATTATTACATACTGTAAACAACCTTAAAGATTGACTGTTTTTTAAACGCTCTTCAGCTTCTTTTATTGTAAGTCCGAATAGATTAGGTACTAAAGCCATTTCTCCAGTTGTTTTCTTTCCAACTGTTAATTGTATTACTGAATTGATCGGAACCTTTTTACCTTTAGTCACAGATTTTCCTTTGTATTTTTGTTCGATAACGCTTCCCTGATCTTCATTACTCGGTACAAAATTAGTTTTTGTTCTTAGTCCTTTTGTCATTAATACAGCTTCAGCAAATCGCTGGCTTTTGCTAATTACGATAGGAATGTCTACTAATCGAGATCTTTTTGAAACCCTCACTTTAATTGTTCTACCCGACTTGACTTTAAGACCGGTTGAATCAGTGGCCATTGGGTTTTGGTAAATAACAGTTCCCTCTACTAGGTTTGGATCGTATATTGAATCTAAAACTTCATATTTCAGTTCTTTACCAGCTAAAAGGTTTTCAATATCTGAAGCATTGTTTGAAATTAAGTTTGGAACTTCAATTGCTTCCCCATGACTTGTGTAGCTATTAAAGTAAGAGATACTACTCCAAATAATTATTACCCAGGCAACGCAGACCAACAATACGTTGACGATGAATTTTCTACTGATTAGAAAGTTTCCTAATTTTTTTAAAAACTGCATTCTTTACTAAGGGTATAATTTTGTTATGGGCAAATATAAACAAATCCATTGTTTGCATAAAGGGCTTATGATTTTTTGTGAATTTTATAAGAGTAAAAGCTGTTGGAAAGATTGGATTGAGTTATTCTATATAATCGACTATGCGAGTTTTTAATACTATTTTGCTCATAACTTTTTTCTTCTCAATCTGAAAATAATTTAAAAAAACTGTTCCTTCGTATAAAAGAATAAGTCATGTTAAACGTAGCAATATTTTGTGGTGGTTACTCTTCGGAATATGAGATTTCAATAAAAAGCGCGACAATGATATTGAATCATCTTCCCAAAGATCAATATAATTCATTTCTTGTTTATGTTGATAGAAATGGATGGGTTGCTGATTACAAAAATGAAAAATGCAAGGTTTCACTTTCCGATTTTGGTTTTGAAACAAAGTCAGGAGAGAAAATTGTTATTGATTTAGCACACGTCTATATTCACGGAAACCCAGGTGAGAATGGTAAGCTTCAAGCTTATTTTGAAATGAAAAATTTACCGTTTGTTAACTCAAGCGCATTATCCTCTGAATTATCGTTCGACAAATGGTTTTGTAATCAATTCTTAAGAGGTTTTGGTATTAAAGTGGCTGAAGCAGAATTGATTTTAGAAAATGATGATTATGATGTCCAAAAAATTGGAGATCGATTAGGCTTTCCATTATTTGTGAAACCTGCAGATTCAGGATCGAGTTATGGAATTTCAAAAGTATACAAGATAGAAGATCTAAAAAGCGCGATAGAATCCGCATTCAAAGAAGGAAGAACGGTTGTTTGTGAAGCTTTTTTAAAGGGTACTGAGGTGACATGTGGTATTTACAGAAACAATGAAGGACTCCAACCGTTACCGTGTACCGAAATCGTTTCTGAAACAGATTTCTTTGATTTTGAAGCTAAATACCTAGGTAAATCTCAAGAGATCACTCCTGCTCGAATTTCAGATAAAATGACTAAAAAAATCCAAGAGCTTACAGAGAAAATCTATCAACTGCTACAAATGAGGTCGCTGGCTCGAGTCGATTATATGATTGTTGGTGATGAACCTTACGTTATTGAAGTAAATACCACTCCAGGGTTTTCTGGAGAGTCCTTAGTTCCCAAAATGCTGAAATGCGCAAATATTGAAATCGGTAATTTTTGGAAAGAAATTTATGAATTTGAAAGGAGTAGGGTCTGATCTTACAGAAATCCTAACTCCAATTTCGCTTCTTCACTCATCATTTCCTTGTCCCAGGGTGGGTCGAAAACGATATTGACTTTTGCAGATTTTATCCCTTCGATGGAAGCGACTTTGTCCTCTACTTCCTTCGGCATTGACTCGGCAACTGGACAGTTGGGGGAAGTAAGCGTCATTTCAATATCAACCGATTGATCTTTATTGATTTTTACTTCGTAAATCAATCCTAATTCATATACGTCAACTGGTATTTCAGGGTCGTAGATGCTTTTTAGTACATCGATAATTGTTCCTTCTAATGCTTCATTTGACATAATCTCTAAATTTCTACAAAGTTAAGTATTGTTTAGTAAACAATATTCATCTTAGAATTGTTTTAAATCGAGATATTGTGCAAAGTCATATATAAAAGCCTTTATAGAATGAAGAAACTTTGTTTATACAGAATTATTAAGGAATGCTCAAAATAATCAATTAAATAATTGTTCAAATACCATAAAATAGGTATTTTTGCATCACATTTAGGTTTTATTTATATTTAATCTAAATAACATTATTAGATTTTAGAATTATGATAAAAGTAACAGAGTCAGCTAAAAATCAAGCGGTGCGTCTCATGGATGAGTCGGGAAAACCTGGTAGCTTCATACGAGTTGGAGTTCAGGGAGGAGGATGTTCCGGTTTGATGTATGAACTTGATTTCGATAATGAAGAAAAGGAAGGTGATAAAGTTTTTGAGGACAATGGTTTGAAAATAGTTGTTGACAAGAAAAGTTTCTTATATCTGGTTGGTACGACCTTAGATTACTCGGGTGGGCTCAACGGTAAAGGGTTTGTTTTTCAAAACCCAAATGCTGATAGAACGTGTGGATGTGGCGAGAGCTTTTCTATTTAATTAAATAATTAGAATCAGAGAGATGGGATATACTGAAGAAGAATTAGCAAAGGATTTAGAGAATCAAGAATATAAGTTTGGTTTTACTTCAAATTTTGAGTCAGACAAAGCACCTAATGGACTAAGTGAAGAAATTATTCGCTTTATTTCCGCAAAAAAAGAAGAGCCTGCTTGGTTATTGGCAAAAAGACTTCAGGCTTATGAGGCATGGAAAGAAATGACTGAGCCAGAATGGGCACATGTTCATTATGATAAGCCTAGTTTTCAAGATATCTGTTATTATTCTGCGCCAAAGCAATCAAAAAAATATGAGAGTTGGGATGATGTTGATCCAGAAATGAAGGAAACCATGGCGAAACTTGGTATTTCTTTAGAAGAGCAACAGCGTTTGACAGGTACAGCAGTAGATTTTGTGATGGATTCTGTATCTGTTGCAACTTCATTTAAAAAGAAGCTGAATGAGTTAGGTATAATATTTTGTTCTTTTTCTGAGGCGGTACAAGATCATCCAGAATTAGTTAAAAAATATATGGGAACGGTTGTTCCAAGTAAAGATAATTTTTACGCAGCACTCAATAGCGCTGTGTTTACAGATGGTTCATTTTGTTATATTCCTAAAGGTGTTAGGTGCCCAATGGAACTATCTACATATTTTAGAATTAACGAAGGAGGAACCGGGCAATTTGAAAGAACACTTGTAGTAGCGGAAAAAGGGTCTTATGTTTCATACCTTGAAGGGTGTACAGCACCCATGCGTGATGAAAACCAATTGCATGCGGCAGTTGTAGAACTTATTGCTCTTGATGATGCAGAAATAAAATATTCGACAGTTCAAAACTGGTATCCAGGAGATAAAAACGGTAAAGGAGGAGTGTACAACTTCGTAACTAAAAGAGGCCTTTGTGAACGTAACGCAAAAATATCCTGGACACAAGTTGAAACTGGATCTGCAGTGACCTGGAAGTACCCTTCTTGTATATTAAAAGGAGATAATTCTATAGGTGAATTTTATTCAGTAGCTGTCACGAATAATTACCAGCAAGCAGACACAGGAACTAAAATGATTCATTTAGGAAAGAATACAAAAAGTACAATTATCTCAAAAGGTATATCTGCTGGACATTCTCACAATTCTTACAGAGGATTGGTTCAAATACATGGAAATGCAGAAAATGCAAGAAATTTTTCCCAGTGTGACTCATTATTGATGTCAGATACTTCTGGAGCACATACTTTCCCCTATATAGAGTGTAAAAACAATTCTGCGAAAATAGAACACGAAGCAACAACTTCGAAAATAGGTGAAGATCAAATTTTCTATTGTAAACAAAGAGGAATTGATGAAGAGAAAGCAATTGGTTTGATTGTAAATGGATATTGTAAAGAAGTTTTAAACCAATTACCAATGGAGTTTGCCGTAGAGGCACAAAAATTATTAGAAATTTCCCTCGAGAATTCAGTAGGGTAGTTTTAAATATAAATTTTAGAAAACAATTATTATGTTAACAATAAAAAACCTTCATGCCACAGTAGGAGAGGAAGGACTAGAAATTTTAAAAGGACTAAATCTAGAGGTGAAACCCGGAGAAGTTCATGCTATAATGGGACCTAACGGTGCAGGGAAGTCAACGCTTGCTTCTGTACTTGCAGGTAAAGATGGATACGAGGTAACTGAGGGTTCTGTCGTTTTTGAAGGGAAAGATTTATTAGAGCTCGAAACAGAAGACAGAGCAAAGGAGGGTGTTTTCCTTGCATTTCAATATCCTGTTGAAATTCCGGGTGTTTCCAATATTAATTTCTTGAAAACAGCAATCAATGAAATTCGAGAGCATCGAAAGCAAGAGCCATTAAAAGCCAAAGAATTTATGGCGAAAGTCCGTGAATCTTCTGCATTGGTTGAGTTAGATCCGAAACTGGCGAGTCGCTCAGTGAATGAAGGGTTTTCAGGTGGTGAGAAAAAGCGAAATGAAATCTTTCAAATGGCCATGTTGCAACCAAAATTGTCCATTCTCGATGAAACAGATTCAGGATTGGATATTGACGCACTACGTATTGTTTCAGACGGTGTTAACAAATTGAAAAATGAAAATAATGCGGTAATTATTATTACTCATTATCAAAGACTATTAGACCATATTATTCCTGATTTCGTTCATGTTCTTGCCGATGGTAAAATTGTAAAAAGCGGTCCTAAGGAATTAGCTTTAGAGTTGGAAGAAAAAGGTTACGACTGGTTGAACGCAGAAAAGGTATAGCTCATTATGGAGATTACAGCAGAAAATAAAGTGCTCAAATTTGTTGAAGGTTTAATTCCTCCATCCGATGGAACTTCTATTCGAAAAGAAGCGCTCCAAGCTTTGAATGGCATGGACTTCCCTACAACAAGAGTTGAAGAGTGGAAGTATACACGAGTTGGAAGAATAACGAATAAAACGTTTCAGCAAGAAGAGAGAAAAGCAAATATCGAGAAGTATAAAATTACAAACCTTGATGCGCACTTAGTTGTTTTTGTAAATGGTTACTTTGATGCCTCCTTATCTACCATTAAGGAAGACAAAGCTCTTTCTGTTCAATCCATTGAAAAGTTAGATCTCGATTATTATAGTGAAATAATGGAAGAGACAGAGGAGAATGTTTTTTCTTTGATTAATAAGGGATATCAAACGGGTGGCGTTTATATTAAAGTTGGCGAAAATGAAAAAACGGCCTATCCAATTCACTTATTGCATTTGACTACTGGTGAAGGGATAATATCAAATGCGCAGCATTTCATTCACCTGGAAAAAGGTTCAAAAACTGAATTGATAACAACATATGATTCTGATGAAGCTGAAAATAGCTTTACAAATATTGTTATTGAAGGACATATTGAAGAGAATGCAAACTTGACGATTCAGAAACTGCAATTTGAAGAAAAGAACGTTTTTCATATTTCGAATGAATTTTTCGTTCAAGATCCTTCAAGTCAGTTTAAAATAAACACGATAACAACGGGTAGCTTGTTAACTAGGAATGGATTGAACGTCATCGTTGAAGGAGAGAACTGTCATACTGAAATGAACGGTGTATATCTCGGAACTGAAAATCAACATTTAGATAATCATACTTTGATTGAACATCTTTATTCGAACTGTACGTCAAGTGAAACCTATAAAGGAGTCATGGACGATAAGTCAACAGGAGTATTCAACGGAAAGGTGATTGTTCGACCTAATGCTAAAAAGATAGAAGCGTACCAATCAAACGGTAATATTTTACTTTCAAAATCAAGTACAGTTAATTCAAAGCCTGAGTTAGAGATATACGCAGATGATGTGAGATGCTCACACGGTTCAACAACTGGGCAGTTGGATGAAGATGCTATTTATTATTTGCGTACCCGCGGAATTTCTGAGCAAAAAGCAAAGAAATTGATGGTTGCTGCATTTATTGGAGAAGTACTTGACAAGGTGGATAATTCTGATATACGTAAAAAAGTGGATCAACACTTTTTAGAACACTTTGGTTGGGTGTTTTAATAACTGACTAATAATCAATATAAAAAACGATAAAAGTCAATTTTTTGTCGTTTGCTGTACAATTATTGTAGATAAATTAAATTTAAGTAGTTATATTTGGTTGCGCTAGACAAACTATATACTACATTAATGACTAAAAATCGCGTTTACACTACTGACGTATGCGAAATATTTTGGGATGAGAGAGGCTTTATTCGATTGAATTTACTTGAATCTCAAAATTCGTATGGAATAGAAGAAGCCAAGCGGCAATTTGATATTGCTGCGCAAATTATAAAAGAAGAAAAATACAAGATTCTTGTGGATACAAGAGGTTCAAATGCTTTACCAGATAAAGAAGCCCAAGAATATACTTCCAGTACTACTTCAAGAATAGCAGAAGCAATTATTGTTGAGAGCTTGTCTATGAGGATTTTATCTAAATTTTACATGAAGAAAAACAAAAACAACACCGTTAAAATTTTCTCTAAAGAAAAGAATGCGATTGAATGGTTGTTAAATTATAATGCTGATTGAAATGTGTTTGTATTATTCCTTTGTCAAAGGAAATTCAAAAATGTATTAATCTGTTTATATCTTCATATATAGGCTTATTTTCGTAACATACTTTGTACATTTGTAGTATGGAAAAGGTAGCTTTTAATGTTCAGGAAATCAGAAAGGAATTCCCTTTTATTAACAGGAAGGTCAATGGTAAAAAATTGATCTATTTTGATAACGGAGCGACTAGTCAAAAGCCTCAAAGTGTAATTAATCGACTTACCAATTTTTACACAAACGAGAATGCTAACATTCATAGAGGTGTTCATACATTGAGCCAGGAAGCAACTTCTGCATATGAAGAATCTAGAATTAATATTCAACAATATATAGGTGCAAAACATAGTCATGAAATTATTTTTACTAAAGGAACCACCGATAGTATTAATATCGTTGCATTTTCATTTGGAGAGCATCTAAAAGAAGGTGATGAGGTTATAATTTCTGCAATGGAGCACCATTCTAATATCGTTCCATGGCAAATGTTATGTGAAAGAAAAGGGTGTAGGTTGAGAGTGATTCCAATGAATCAAGCTGGGGAATTGTTGCTCGATGAATACAGCAACCTTCTATCTTCTAAAACAAAGCTGGTGGCTGTAACACACATTTCAAATGCATTGGGAACTATAAACGATGTAAAAACTATTATAGAAAAAGCGCATCAAGTAGGAGCGAAAGTTTTGATAGATGGAGCTCAAAGTATACAGCACACAAAGGTTGATGTTGAAGCATTGGATTGTGATTTTTATGCATTTTCTGGACATAAACTGTTTGGACCAACAGGAGTTGGAGTACTCTATGGGAAAGAAGAACTGTTGAATGATATGCCACCTTATCAAGGAGGTGGAGATATGATTTCGGAAGTTTCATTTGAAAGAACCACTTATAATACACTACCTCATAAATTTGAAGCAGGCACACCTCATATTGCTGGTGGAATTGGTTTAGGTGAAGCTTTTCACTTTTTAAATAGTCTCGATATAGATCAGGTTGAAGCACATGAAAAAGAACTTCTCGATTATGCTACAATGAGATTAAAAAAGATTGAGGGAATAAAATTTTACGGTGAAGCAAAAAATAAAACGAGTGTCATTTCATTTTTGGTTGAGGGTACACACCCTTATGATGTAGGTACTCTATTGGATAAAATGGGTATTGCTGTAAGAACAGGTCATCATTGTACTCAGCCAATAATGAATTTTTATAATATACCTGGAACTATTAGAGTGTCTTTTGCACTTTACAATACCAAAGAAGAAATCGACCTACTGATTACTGCTTTAGACAGAATAATTCCAATGCTAAAAAATTAATACAATGACAATTCAGGAGAAAGAACAAGATATTATTGATGAGTTTTCTATCTATGATGATTGGATGGATAAGTACGAATATATCATAGAACTTGGTAAAGAACTTCCAATCATAGCAGAAGAATTAAAAACAGACAACCGCTTGATTAAGGGATGTCAATCAAGGGTTTGGCTCCATGCTGATTTGGAAGATGGTAAAATGGTATTTAGTGCAGACTCAGATGCTATTATCACTAAGGGAATTATCGCATTGCTTATACGCGTATTGAATAATGAAAAGCCAGAAGATATTGCAAAAAGTGATTTGAAATTCATAAAAGAAATAGGACTTCAGGAACATCTTTCACCTACACGATCTAATGGTTTAGTAAGTATGGTAAAGAAAATGAAAATGGAGTCACTAAAGAAACTTTCTTAATATGTTAAAATATTTATTTGGAATAATTGTCGTTAGCAGCTTAGCATCATGTGAAGATCCAGAATTAAACGAATTGATGGATGATTATTGTGACTGTATAAACACAAGCAAGTACGATCAATCTTCTAACTTCGAATGTATTGAGTTAATGGATTCCATTCAGAAAAAGTACGAGAATCAACCACGTAAATTGAATAAAGTTCTCGAAAAAACGAATGAGTGTTATTAGTCTTGTAAACTATCTAAGAACCTTTTAAGATTTGGGTTTTTAGCAATGTCAAGACTCCCCAATATTAATAAGTTTGACGGCTTATTTCTTTCTAACCACATTGTGAAATTAGATTTTGTAGCTGCTAGTGTTCCATTAATGTCTACGCGATGACTTGGACGGTTGTTGCTTTCAAGAAATTCTTGGATGTCTTCGTCTTCTTTTGTGAAGTTATGATTTTCGTGAAACACTACTGCGCCATCAACGATATCTACTAAATCACTACTTTTTTGATCGATACTTACCACATCGATAAGTTTACCTTCGCTCCATTCAGTAATGGTGTTGCCAAAACTATTATTATTAATAAGGTAAACTGTTTTTATTTTCATTTGTAATCTGATTCGTTAAAAACGAAGCACAAAAATAATGACTTCGGTTTAATATCAAACTCTTTGACGAAAATTAAAGCAATAAAGATGCCTTTTTTTTATTTTAAGTCGTTATTAGAACAAAGAAAAGCATAGTTGTTTGTTGTTTTAGGCTGATTTTAGAGGTGATACAATATCATTAAGTTATTCATTAATAAATTTATAACCAACCCCTTTTACGGTTTTAATATACTTTGAGCCTATTTTTTCTCTTAATTTTCTTATGTGAACATCAATAGTTCTGTCGCCAACAATTATATCAGACCCCCAAACAGTTTCTAAAATATTATATCTTTCGAATACACTTCCTGGTCGAGAGGCAAGAAGCGCTAATAATTCAAATTCTTTTTTAGGTAGATGTATAGGTTCATTTTTAATAGACACTAAGTATTTGTCTCGATCAATTACCAAGTCTTTTACTTCTTGTGTTTTTGGAGATGTGTTTTCATTTCGACGCAAAAGTGCATTTATTCTACTTATAAGTACCCGCGGTTTAATTGGTTTTGATATATAATCATCTCCACCAGCATCCAGCCCAGCAATTTGGCTATAATCTTCACTTCTCGCTGTGAGAAAACAAATTATCACATTATTAAATACAGGCTGTTTTCTAATTTGATGACAGACTTCAATGCCGTCTAATTCAGGCATCATAACGTCGAGTAAAATTAAATCAACGTCATTTTCTTCTAATTTTTTAAGACCGACTACACCATTTTCAGCAGTTGTTACTTCAAAGCCTTCTTTTTTTAAGTTGTATTCAAGAAGCTCTCTTATTTCTTCCTCGTCGTCTATAATTAGTATATGTTTCATCTTTCACTATGCATTTAAGTATTAAAGCAAGACCTCAATATAATTATTCAAAGATATTCAAATTATTTTTGGTAATCTGATTCCCCCACAAAATACCAGCACGTAAATAGAATAAGTTCTGCCGGTCTAGTTTTGAAGAAAAAAGCAAGATGAATATACTAAAATTTATGGA
>NVXV01000028.1 GCA_002734085.1 Fluviicola sp.
AGGCGCAAACTGGAAAATTTTTACCTCTGGTAAGGAAAAAACTGTGAGTACTTCAAATTTTTGCATAGACTACTATACAGGCGGGATGATCATGCCCGGGAGGAACGGAAGCGCGAATTCTTATGACTATGGATTTAATGGGATGTATAAAGATGATGAAATTAAAGGTGAGGGTAACTCTTATGACTTTGGAGCAAGGATGTATGATTCTAGAGTTATGAGGTTTTTAAGTATTGATCCTAAAGCATCAGCTTACCCTTGGCAGAGTCCATATGTTTTTGCTGCTAACAATCCAATTAGTCTCATAGATGAGAATGGATTAGGGCCAAAAGGAGGTCGTGAAGACTTTTATAAGAAAATGGGTAAAGCTGCTCTGAAATCAGTTAACTCAATAGATAATAGCAATGCAAATAAGTATAAGGCTATTTACATACTGGCTCAATATAGAACTGAGAACTCTTTTAATCTTTCTCCCCCAGGTAATAATCCCTTTAATATAAAAGGAGCTGGTGATAAAGGTACAGTTAAACTTAAGACTCACGAGTTTGTAAATGGTAAAAGGGTGAATAAGACAGCTGGTTTTGCAAGCTACTCATCAGTTGAAGAAGGTTTTACAGCATATATTGATTTACTTTCGGAAAATTTCAATGATGCTTATAATGCATTAGGGGATGACTCTAAAAATGTAGATGATTTTACAAAAGGACTAAGAAATGGACGTTTAGGAACTTATGCTACAGACCCTAATTATGAAAAAACTATCCGCTCAATGACTCAGGGTATAATTAAAGATTTTGAAAATATGTTTTCAGATGACTTGAATGCAGCGAAAGAAAGGTTGAGAGAGGCTAAAGATGAATATAGCCAAATAACAGATGAAATAGGTAGTATTGAGAGGTCCATTATCGGAGGTATAGATTTGAGAGGTTTTGACAAAGTATTTAAAGCGATGTTATTGAGAGATGAGATAAAAGATTTAGCCAAAGAAATAGAAGGTATTAAAAATGAACAGGAAATGCTTCAAGAATTTAAAGAAAATGAAGGTCTATAAATTGTTATTATTATTGGTTTTGTTTTTAAGCGGCTGTTTTTCAAGTGCGGAACGTGAGTCTGAGTTAAGGCAAGAGGATCGTCTATCTGGTGCGTTCGATAGGATAAATAACACAAAGTTAGTGCGTTCTTATGAAAAAAAATATTCGACCGAATTTGATTTTATAACAAACGAATATAATGATACAACCGTTCAGTTTTTACTTGGTGAGAATTATCCGTATAGGTTTGAAACCAAATTGATTTTTCTTTATCAGTCAGACAGTCTTTACTTTATTTATAGTGAAACGGGGGATACAATTAATACATCCTCTTATGAGTTTGATTCAATATCGAAAGTACTTATAAACGACTAAACCCAGCTTCGCAGTAGCGACACTGCTGCGTTGGCAAGCTGTTTTTTATACGAATAAATTAACCCCCGCTCGTGCGAGATTGTATCTCGTTTGTGGGGACTAAACTTACTTTTGTTTTTTAATCCCTAGAAAGAATCTCCAGAATCGGCTATTAGAGGCTTTTTGAGCAAATTTACTATATATTTTAACGGCTCTTGCTAAGTCTTCTTTAGACTTGAAAATCTGTCCATTAAAAACAAAGCGTCCATCATCGGAGACGAATACTTCAGTAGGATTTTTAGATGAATGTTTTTTAATCTCTTTGTCTGATAGGTTTGATATGTCTGTTTTTTCGTTTTGCATGGTGTTCATGGGGGTTATTCTTCATTGTTTCCAATGATTAAATCCAAAACTGAGACTAGTCCAAGAGATAAAGTTATCGTCAGTAAAATCTCTTCTCTTCTTCTTTTAGAATACACAAAGAAAGGCAGAATAAAACGTAATCGATCATAAGCTTTACTAGGATCACTTAGCGCATAGTTAATAGCTTTTTTGACAATGCTTTTATATTGGTCTTCAATGAATGTTACTATAGTATCAAAAGTCCAGTTAAGCGCTCGTTTTGAAAGTCTAAAATAAAACGGAACAGAAAACCACCTTTTGGTTTTCTCACCCAAAGAGCATCCGATAATAAGCATAAGTGGATTAAAGCTGTTTTTTAACCACGTTGAAATACTATCGAAATCGATATTTTTAAAGAAATCTAACATACGTAATATTTTAATTTTTAAGTTAAAGAGCCCCTTGCAGCTTCATTCTGTCAATAAACGAATCTAAGAACAAGAATACACACTCCTTCTCCTTCTCAGGGAGTTTAGAGACCGCCTGAATACGTTTTAGCATAGAGTTATCGAGTTCCATGTCAGTAGCACCAGTAAGGTAGTCCAAAGAAACATCCATCGCTTTAGAAATCTTTACAGCCATTTCAATGGTTGGTCTTACCTCGCCACGTTCATAACGCCCGTAAGCATCACCACTAATCCCAATTTTTTTTCCTGTCTCAGCTTGAGAAAGACTTTTTTTCTTTCGTACTGTCATTAAACGCTCTCCAAAGGTCATATATGTATGTTTTAATACAGTTTATTCAGTATATAGGCAAAATTACAAACAAAAAATGTAGTAAAAAAGTTTGCTTTGTTTGTTTTATAAATACAAGTTTTATAGTTTTGCTACAAATATGTAGTATTGATAATTTTTCAACAATGGTAAAATTAAATACAGAGAATCCCGAAAGCCTTGAATACGCAAACGATATTCTAAAACAAACCATCCTTGGCGGTATTAAACTAGAGGGTTTAGATAGAATGCGAATTACCCTAAAAATAGAACTCATAGACTCATCACGCCCACCCGTCAGGCATAATCTGGATTTATACAACGATAACCAACTGGAAAAACTGATTCGGAAAGTAGCAGAGCGCATGGAAATCGGAACAAGTGTAATAGCTGCTTCCTTTTCAGAATTAACTGAATGCCTTGAAAAATACCGTTTGGATGAAATCAAACGCCAAGCGTCCGCAGATGTAGAAAAATTAAGACTTACTGAAAAAGAGAAAAAGGAAGCCATCGGCCACTTGAAAACAGAAAATTTATTAGATGAAACCATCAGTGATCTTCAAGCAACAGGAATACAAGGCGAAAAAGAAAACGCACTTATCTTATACCTTGCTATGACATCCCGAAAAATGCGTGATCCACTAAGTGTCATTTGTCTTGCTCGCTCTGGAACAGGGAAAAGTTATTTGATGGAAAAAGTAGCCGAGTGCATCCCACAGATGGATAGAAAGGAACACACCCAATTTAGTGGAAACAGCTTTTATTACTTCAAACGGGAGGAAATAAAAGGCACAGTTTTCCTTATCGAGGATCTGGACGGAGCGCAAGCGGTCATGTTCCCAATAAGAGAGCTGCAAACTAAAAAACGCATCTCAAAGACGGTAACGGTAAAAGATAAAAACGGACAAATGCGCACGATCACCCTTATTGTGGAAGGTCCTGTAAGTGTTATTGGATGCACCACAAAAGAAAAAATCTATGAAGACAATGCCAATCGTGCAATACTGATTTATCTGGATGATAGCAAAGAACAGGATAAACGCATTATGGACTATCAAAAATTACTCAGAGCGGGAATGGTAGAGACACACAAAGAAAAGCTACTGCAAGAAAAACTACAATACATGCAAAGCGTTTTAGAGCCTATCAAGGTGGTCAATCCCTTTGCTCCCTTAATCGACATTCCAAAAGAGGTTTTTAAACCAAGAAGGGCTTTGCCGTTACTTTTAAGTTTTATAGAAGCGGTTACGTTTTATCACCAGTACCAACGAGAACAAAAAGTAGATGAACAAACGGGTGAGGTGTTTATCGAAGTACACCCCGAAGATGTTGAAAAAGCCATCCATTTAATGCAAAATGTGTTGTTTAGAAAAGCAGATGAACTGAGCGGAGCAGCACGAGAGTTTTACAGTTGGGTCAGTAGCACTGACAGGCAATTTACTGATCCAAACCTTAACAAAGGAAAGGGGTTTTATGCTCGCGATGTTAGAGAAGAAGCAAGAACTTGTGGTGAGCGTGGTCGAACCATCCATCCAAGGACACTAAACCGTTATTTAAACGAGCTTACAGAATACGGACTTTTGCAAGTAACAGGAGGGAACAAAAACACGACAGGCTACAGTTATAAACTACTAAAAAAGCAATCCATCGAATCCCTTCAAAAAAGCATTACAGACCAACTGGATAAGGTTATTCAAACTGTTTGGAAATCTTATAAAACAACGAAAACATCAAAAAAGAAGAAGGTCAGTAAGACAGCAGTAGGACAGTAGCTTTACTGTCTTACATAACAATCTGATATACAATTAAAAACCCCAAGTAAGACACTAGCATCCAAAAACGTAAGCGCATGAAGAATTTACCCATAAAATCCGAATCCTTCCAATACGTTGAGAAATCCTTCCGTGAGTGGTTAGATGTGTTAGGATATGCACAAAGCACCGTTTATGAACTGCCGAATCATATCCGAGAATTTTTACACTGGATGGAGTGCCAAGAACATAGCCAATTAAAGGAAGTTAATGTACAACTGATAAGAGAATATTACACCCAATTAAAAACAAGAACCAATACACGCAGAGGCGGAGGACTAAGCAACAGTTATTTAAACAAACATCTGCAAGCACTTTATAAGTTCTCTGAATACTTGCGCCAAAGTGGAAGGCTTACACTTCCCTATCTTGGCATTGAATGGGAAACAGACGATACAAAGGAAATCTTTTGGCTTACACAAGATGAAATCAAGGAGCTTTACAAAGTAACGTATGGCTATAATGAAAACACAGCTTTAGAGCCAATTAATGCAAGAGATAGAGCAATGCTTACCATTTTTTACGGTTGTGGACTTCGAAGAAATGAGGGGTATCACTTAGATTTATCCGATATTGATTTTGATCGCAGGATCTTGCACGTAAGAAAAGGAAAAGCTTATAAAGAACGGTTTGTACCGTTTAATAAAATAAGTAGTCAGTACCTGCAGGAATATGTTTATGATGCTCGTCCTAAAATCGTAAAGGATGGCAAACAAAATGCGTTTTTTATAAGTAAGCGAGGCGTAAGAATGCATACCCAAAGTATGGCAATACGTTTAAAGCTTTTACAACAGCGAAGTGATGATTTAATCTTGCAACAAAAGGATGTTCGTTTGCATGTACTTCGTCATTCCATTGCTACGCACTTACTTGAAAACGGAATGCCACTTGAAAAGATCAGCCGTTTTTTAGGTCATACCAGTTTAGAATCTACGCAAGTCTATACGCATCTTGTGGCTACAGAAGCAGACGAGGAAACACAGCCACACCACAATATTCCAAAATATCAAATCACACAATTACACGAAGATGAGCGGTAAACGAAGACTAGGAAAAACAAAAGACAGCAGAACTAGAAAGCAAGTTGTAAAAGCGGTAAACGTTACAGAAGCCGAAAGCCTAAGAGAGGAGTTAAAAAATCAAGCGGGATTTACCGACTATCTTTTAACAAAAGGGTTTAGTATTACAAGTATTAGACGTTATGTAAGGGATATAAACAACTTTATTCTCTGGCTCGATACTGAAAACATGCAGGTTGAACAAGTCAGCTATAATGATATACTGCACTTCATTCAAGAGAAAAAGAACACCGTAAAACAGCGCACCCTTAGTGCAATGGTCAACAGTATGAAGCATTTTTACACTCATTTAATCTCCATTGATCAGCTAGAAGATAACCCAGCCTTGCACGTGAAAATAAAAGGCGTTAAGCGCAGAATGTTGTATCAAATCTTAAGCAAAAAAGAACTTGAAAGCCTGTATCATAACTTTGAGCTTCCCGAAAATGAAAAGCATGTGTTTAAGAATCAAAATTGGTTCAAAGCATCAGAACTGGCAGGCAAACGAAACAAAGTGATTTTAGGCTTTATGATTTATCAGGGAATGGGAACGAGTGAGCTTTCAAACCTAACTGAAAAGGATATTAAACTGCGTGAAGGAAAAGTCTATATTGCGGGAAGTCGAAGAAGCAACGAACGCACTTTAAAACTGGAAGCTACCCAAATTATGGACATCATGGAATATCAATTACAAACACGAAAAGAACTCTTGGAACTTACAGGAAAACAAACCGAGAGTTATTTTGTAACCACAGGATCAAGCGATCGTGTACACAACATGCTAACAAAGCTCATTGAAAATATCCACAAGAAAAACAGCAAAGTAACCTCCATTAAACAAATCCGCACAAGTGTAATCACGCATTGGTTAAAACGCTTCAATCTTCGCCAGGCGCAATACATGGCAGGACATCGCTACGTAAGCACAACAGAAGGCTATTTAGTCAATGATCTGGACGATTTAAGCGAGGAAATTACCAAGTTCCATCCGATGGGTTAATCAACTGTAATCCGCTCTAGTAAATAATCACAAGGACAATCCATGTCTGAAAATACAAACTGGTTATGCTTGTTAAGCGACTGCTCCACCTGAATCTTACATTGTCTTTCTGCAAATGGAAAGGAATCAATGAACTCATCAAGTGAATTGTAGGTCTGCAAAGGCTCTTTACATTTTGTCATTCTGTTAAATCTGTTAATTACATAATTTTGTTTCATATTTAATTTATCTTTTTATTACTTATTATAGTCCCCGAATCGCTCGAAGTTTTTTTTATTTTGTCTTATATATTGAAATAGACATCTCTGAGGGATAGATGAATCTCTAACAATTTGTTTTTCAATAATTACAGGAATGTTTTTAATAGTTGATACAGGTTTTTTTGAAAAAATAAAGTCTAAGCAAGAAAAAAGTAGAATTTAGTTTATAGGGTATAAACGATGATTAGGGGCAAGACC
>NVXV01000029.1 GCA_002734085.1 Fluviicola sp.
GGTCTTGCCCCTAATCATCGTTTATACCCTATAAACTAAATTCTACTTTTTTCTTGCTTAGACTTTATTTTTTCAAAAAAACCTGTATCAACTATTAAAGACATTCCTGTAATTATTGAAAAACAAATTGTTAGGGATTCATCTATCCCTCAGAGATGTCTATTTCAATATATAAGACAAAATAAAAAAAACTTCGAGCGATTCGGGGACTATAATAATTAATAAAAAGATAAATTAAATATGAAACAAAATTATGTAGTTAACAGATTTAACAGAATGACAAAATGTAAAGAGCCTTTGCAGACTTACAACTCACTTGATGAGTTTATTGATTCCTTTCCATTCGCAGAAAGACAATGTAAAGTTCAGATAGAATGGTCGCTTAGCAAACACAACCAGTTTGTATTTTCAGATATGGATTGTCCTTATGATTATTTACTAGAGCGCATTACAGTTGATTAACCCATCGGATGGAACTTGGTAATTTCCTCGCTTAGATCGTCTAGATCATTGACTAAATAGCCTTCTGTTGTGCTTACGTATCGATGTCCTGCCATGTATTGTGCCTGGCGAAGATTGTAGAGTTTGAGCCAATGCGTGATTACACTGGTGCGGATTTGTTTAGCTGTGGTTACTTTGCTGTGCTGCTTGTGGAGGTTTTGAATAAGGTTTTGCATCATGTTGTTAAATCGGTCGCTTGAACCTGTGGTTACAAAATAACTCTCGGTTTGCTTTCCTGTAAGTTCTAGTAACTCCTTTCGTGTTTGCAATTGATATTCCATGATGTCCATGATTTGGGTAGCTTCCAGTTTTAAAGTGCGTTCGTTGCTTCTTCGGCTTCCTGCAATGTAGACTTTTCCTTCCCGTAGCTTAATATCCTTTTCAGTTAGGTTTGAAAGTTCACTAGTTCCCATTCCCTGATAGATCATAAAACCTAAAATCACTTTGTTTCGTTTGCTTGCAAGTTCTGAGGCTTTAAACCAATTTTGATTTTTATAAATACTCTTTTCAGTATCGGGAAGCTCAAAGTTATGATACAGGCTTTCAAGTTCTTTTTTACTTAAGATTTGGTATAACATTCTGCGCTTAACGCCTTTTATTTTTACATATAAGGCTGGATTATCTTCTAGCTGATCAATTGCGATTAAATGATTGTAAAAATGCTTGATACTATTTACGATTGTGCTAACTGTACGCTGTTTTACGGTGTTCTTTTTTTTCTGGATATAGTGCAGTATATCGTTATAACTTACTTGCTCAACTGCTACATTTTCTTTTTCAAGCCACGCTATAAAACTCGTTACATCCCTTACATATCGTCTAATGCTTGTAATGCTAAACCCTTTTATCAATAGATAATCGGTAAATTCCGCTTGATTCTTTAACTCTTCTCTTAAGTTTTCAGCCTCTGTAACATTAATCGTCTTTACGGCTTGTTTTCTAGTTCTGCTGTCTTTTGTTTTTCCTAGTCTTAGTTTACCGCTCATCTTCGTGTAATTGTGTAGTTTGATGTTTTGGGATATTGTGATAAGGTTGCGTTTCCTCGTCTGCTTCTGTAGCCACAAGATGCGTATAGACTTGCGTAGATTCTAAACTGGTATGACCTAAAAAACGGCTGATCTTTTCAAGTGGCATTCCGTTTTCAAGCAAGTGCGTTGCTATGGAATGGCGAAGTACATGCAGACGTACATCCTTTTGTTGCAAAATTAAATCATCACTTCGTTGTTGTAATAATTTTAATCGTAATGCCATACTTTGGGCTTGCATTCTAACACCTCGTTGACTAATGAAAAAAGCGTTTTGTTTTCCATCCTTTACGATTTTAGGGCGTGCATCATATACATATTCCTGTAAATACTGACTACTTGTTTTGTTGAACGGTACAAACCGCTCTTTGTAGGCTTTTCCTTTTCTTACGTGCAAGATCCTGCGATCAAAATCAATATCGGATAAATCTAAGTGATACCCCTCGTTTCTTCTCAGTCCACAACCATAAAAAATGGTAAGCATTGCTCGATCTCTTGCATTAAATGGCTCTAAAGGTGTGTTTTCATTATATCCATATGTTACTTTGTAAAGTTCCTTGATCTCCTCTTGTGTAAGCCAAAAGATTTCCTTTGTATCGTCTGTTTCCCATTCTATGCCAAGATAGGGAAGTGTAAGCCGTCCACTTTGGCGCAAGTATTCAGAGAACTTATAAAGTGCTTGTAGGTGCTTGTTTAAATAACTGTTGCTTAGTCCGCCACCTCTGCGTGTATTGGTTCTTGTTTTTAACTGCATGTAATATTCTCTAATGAGCTGTACATTGATTTCTTTTATTTGGCTGTTTCCCTCTCGCTCCATCCAGTGAAAATATTCTCGGATATGATTGGGCAGTTCATAAACGGTGCTTTGTGCATATCCTAGCACATCTAACCACTCACGGAAGGATTTCTCAACGTATTGGAAGGATTCGGATTTAATGGGTAGATTTTTCATGCGCTTGCGTTTTAATATTCTAGTGTCTTACTAAAGGTTTTTAGTTGTATATCAGTAGTTTATGCAAGACAGTAACGTTACTGTCCTACTGCTGTCTTGCTGTCCTTCTTCTTTGTTGGTTTTTTCGCTGTTTTATACTTCTTCCAAACGGTTTGAATAACCTTATCCAGTTGCTCTGTAATGCTTTTTTGAAGGGATTCGATGGATTGCTTTTTTAGTAATTTATAACTGTAGCCTGTGGTGTTTTTGTTCCCTCCTGTAACTTGCAAAAGTCCATATTCTGAAAGTTCATTTAAATAGCGATTCAAGGTTCTTGGGTGGATGCGTGATTCTGCTCTTACATCACGAGCATAAAACCCTTTTCCCTTGTTTAAGTTAGGATCAGTAAATTTTCTTTCTTTGGCTGTGACCCATTGATAAAATTCTCGTGCTGCTCCGCTCAACTCATCTGCTTTTCTAAACAAAACATCTTGCATTAATCGAATGGCTTTTTCTACATCTTCGGGATGCACTTCAATATAAATTTCGCCAGTTTTCTCATCCGCTTTTTCTTCTCGCTGATACTGGTGATAAAACGTAACTGCTTCAATAAAACTTAAAAGCAGTGGCAAAGCTCTTCTTGGTTTAAACACCTCTTTTGGAATGTCGATGAATGGAGCGAAGGGATTCACAACCTTGATGGGTTCAAGGACACTTTGCATGTATTGTAGTTTTTCTTGCAGCAGTTTTTCTTTATATGTCTCTACCATTCCTGCTCTTAGTAATTTTTGATAGTCCATAATGCGTTTATCTTGTTCTTTGCTATCGTCCAAGTAAATAAGGATTGCACGGTTGGCGTTGTCTTCATAGATTTTTTCTTTTGTAGTACAACCAATTACACTTACAGGACCTTCTACAATGAGAGTAATCGTGCGCATTTGTCCGTTTTTATCTTTTATGGTTACCGTTTTTGAGATACGTTTTTTGGTTTGTAGCTCTCTTATTGGGAACATGACCGCTTGCGCTCCGTCCAGATCCTCGATTAGGAACACTGTTCCCTTTATCTCTTCTCGTTTAAAATAGTAAAAACTGTTTCCGCTAAATTGGGTATGTTCCTTTCTGTCCATCTGTGGGATGCACTCGGCTACTTTTTCCATCAAATAACTTTTTCCTGTTCCAGAGCGTGCAAGACAAATGACACTTAAAGGGTCACGCATTTTTCGGGATGTCATAGCAAGGTATAAAATCACTGCGTTTTCTTTTTCTCCCTGTATTCCTGTTGCTTGCAGATCCTTTATTGTTTCGTCCAGTAAATTTTCTGTTTTCAAGTGGCCAATAGCTTCTTTTTTCTCTTTTTCTGTAAGTCTTAGTTTTTCTACATCTGTAGACTCCTGGCGTTTGATTTCTTCCATGCGGTATTTTTCAAGGCACTCGGTTAATTCTGAAAAGGAAGCTGCTATAACACTTGTTCCGATTTCCATGCGCTCGGCTACTTTTCTGATCAGTTTTTCCAGTTGGTTATCGTTGTATAAATCCAGATTATGCCTTACAGGCGGGCGTGATGAGTCAATGAGTTCTATTTTTAACGTTACTCGCATCCTGTCAAGTCCTTCTAGTTTAATACCTCCTAGTACTGTTTGTTTTAGAATATCGTTTGCGTATTCTAGGCTTTCTGCGTTATCCGTGTTAAAGTTTGCCATTGTTGAAAAAAGATTAAATACTACATATTTGTAGCAAAACTATAAAACTTGTATTTATAAAACAAGCAAAGCAAACTTTTTTACTACATTTTTTGTTTGTAATTTTGCCTAAATACTGAATAAACTGTATTAAAACATACATATATGACCTTTGGAGAGCGTTTAATGACAGTACGAAAGAAAAAAAGTCTTTCACAAGCTGAGACAGGAAAAAAAATTGGGATTAGTGGCGATGCTTACGGACGGTATGAACGTGGCGAGGTAAGACCAACCATTGAAATGGCTGTAAAGATTTCCAAAGCAATGGATGTTTCTTTGGACTACCTTACTGGCGCAACGGATATGGAACTCGATAACTCTATGCTAAAACGTATTCAAGCAGTTTCTAAGCTCCCTGAAAAGGAAAAAGAATGTGTGTTCTTGTTTTTAGATTCGTTTATTGATAGAATGAAACTGCAAGGGGCAATTTAAAAAAATAAAATATTATGAAAAAGTACTTATTAATACTCGTATCCATTATTTCACTAAATGTCTTTTACGCTCAAGACAATAATATTGTTGGCACATGGGAAGGAGAAGACAATGGAGAAACAGCTAGATTTATATTTGACAGCGATGGTTATGTTTATCTCACAATGGAGGGTGTAACTTATGGAGGACCTTCATACGATATGAATGGAGTCGAAGCTTCACTTATTTATAAAGTAGATTATTCAAAATCTCCAAACTGGATTGACTTTGTAATTAACATCAAGGAAGATAATTCAAAATTCGATATGATGAAAGGAATTTTTGAGTTTCAAGATAATTATACTACACTAAAAATCTGCTTGAATTTTAGTGAAGAAAGCAATAGACCTATTAACTTTTTTTCGGAAAACAACGATACTTTTGTTCTCAAAAAAATTAAATAATCATTAGTTAGTTTTTTTTAATACGCTGATCGGTTATAACTCCACTAAAGTTTAAGATGTTTGAATACTCCACTTCAATACATTCAAGCTTATATAGTTCAGTACTTTTAATTTTAAAGTGACTTTTACTCTCATGAATTCTATATCTATTACCTTTTTTGGTTTCATAGTCAAATACGTAAACTTCTGCTCCATTTACAGTACTTTCTTTGACAAAATTAGCACATACAATACTGATGCTACTATGAATAATAGGTTTCCAGAATAAGATAACTACTATCAAAACGATAAAGATGACAATGCTAGCCTTATTGCCAATAAACCATTTTTGACTAGTACCCAAGTTGATCATTACTTATGGTGTTTATAGTAGTCGAGGGTACAGTAGTCATTGAGGAACCTGCTAATTTGAATACGCTTGGGTTTTTTGAAAAAGTTGCAGATCCGTAATTACCTACACTACTCCAAAACCAATCATTAGCCATATGACCAATATCCTTACTCAATGGGGTTCTAAGCCCTGCATCAGTAGTATAGTCAAAACCAGCATCAACAAGACCCGACACAGTAGCTCCTGCATACGGATTTTTAAACAAACCTGCTCCTCCACCTGCTGCAACACCAAACCAATCAACCTTTGAAACATCACCCTTTTTAGCATACATTTGAGACCCGAAATTCAGACCTGCTCCAAATAAAACAGATGTAACCCCTGTTCGTATCATATTTATTCCTCCACCAATTGGCAGTGTCCAAAAAGCATCTACAGAACCAGCTCTGCCTGAAGCCATGTACAAAGTCGGATCTGGGACATAACCAGTATTTAAAAGATCCGTAACCATCTCACCATCAGAATAATATCGCATATGCTTTGTCACTTTCCCAGAAGTTGACTCCTCACTAAAAAGAGTAGTCTTTTCGATTAAAGAAAATCCTTGAGGTGTTGGGTTTGGGTCTACATAACTAGGGTCATCAAACAATTCCGCCATACTCATATTATACTCTTGACTATAATCAGTTTCATTAAAAACAATTGAGTTTTTGTTTACTGTCATTTCACTTACATCAATATTATTTTCGATAGCATAATCATTGGCTTTATTCTTATAGCTATTACCTGCTAACCAGTTCGTAAATCTCTTAAATTTACCTAATTTCTCTGGTGGATCATCCCCAAATGGATCCGTAAAATAAATGGGGTTATTGTTAAATGCCACATAAGGACTTTGTCCAGGATATTTTGCCATGGCAGGATCCAAAGACTTCCAACGCATAATCCTTGGGTCGTACTGTCTAAAATGAGTAGTATAAGAATTCCCCTCTCCAGAAACTTCATCATCAGATTCCATTCCATTAAATCCAAAACGGTAAGAATCAAAGTTTGACGACCTTCCGGGCATGATCATCCCGCCTGTATAGTAGTCTATGCAAAAATTTGAAGTACTCACAGTTTTTTCCTTACCAGAGGTAAAAATTTTCCAGTTTGCGCCT
>NVXV01000024.1 GCA_002734085.1 Fluviicola sp.
CAAATGTAGGTGCGCACGGCCGTGCGCACCTACATTTGGTTTAAACGTTTTGATCAATCTTTTTGAACACGCAGCATAGACTATATGCTCTCAAAAGAAAAATGTATATTTAAATCCTAATACTAACAATCAATGCTAAACCGTTGGATTTCAAAAAGAGTAAACGTCGTCTCACTCATCATTGCTTTGGTGTATTGGATGTTGGCGTGTTTTATACTTTATAATATGTCATTATATGCACTGAAGGATATGTCAGCACCACTCTTTGAACTCCCCAAATGGTTAGCAACGTTTTTTATGCCAGGATGTTTTTTAGGTTTACTTTCTATTTATTTCGGGAGCTTTGCTTTAGCCATTCCTCTTCAACTGCTTAATCTCTACTTGGTAATATTAGTGGTGAGAATTATTGTGGTTTTCTTTTTTGCGTTGTTTGGGTGGGAGGAGGAGTAAGTATGTAAAGAGGGACTTAACTAACTCCTTCGATGACAATTATTTCTTAGATTATCTCCTTTACTTTTCGATTTTTATAAAATGTTGGACTATCTCAATCTTCTTCTAAGTACAAAGTAATAAATGGTAAAATAAACCAAGCTAATACCAATGAAAATGAATAACCCTCTTTCATTATAGGGGTTGCCATTATTAAAGAAAACTCCGCCTATTATTGTCAAAAACCAAAGTGTGCCGATAATGCTTAGTGTAATATTTAATGTATTTCTAAGTTTGGACATAACAAAGCCAACGAGGCAATGTGCGTAAAGTATAGCAGATGAAATCACAAGTAATGCAACTCCACCTGGAAATTCTATGGTTCTAAGCAGTATGGCGAAAATAGTGATGGCTCCCCATATAATTACAGGCGTCGTTTTAAATTTGACATCCTGTTTTTTATCATTTAAATCTTGATCTAAGATGTTTTCTTTCATAATGATATTGGTACAATTAAAGTTAATATTGTAGTTGTATAGATTTTTATTCTCAAAACTCAATTACCAGAGCCTCTCAACCACTCACCGCATATAAGCAAAAGACTGCGGAGGAACCATGCCAAATTCTTCTTTTAAATTTATCGGTTCTTTATATCTCGAAGGATTCCTAACGGAAATGGCAAATCCTTTTTCTTTGCCGGTAAAGTATTTATCGAAATAGTCTTTCGTTATGCCTGAAAAGTCTTTTGTTTCATCCCAGAGATCATCTAATCCTTTTTGAATGATATTATCCACTTCAAATTCACCAATTACTTTACTGATAGGAGCAGAGGCATAAACAACCACTTTCGAAACCTCGCGGTTCTTGAATAACATTCTACGAAACTCAAAGCGTTTTGAACCGTTGAATATTTTTTCGGCGAACTCAGGCTTTATCGATAATAAGACTTTCATTGATGTGATGTTTTTTTATTTGTATGTAATCCTCTTCTTTCAACTTTGTAATTGTTTGAAATTTATTCTTAAAAGAAACCATTCCTTTGATTGTATCAAACTTTATTACAGGCTTTAAATAATCCACTAATCTAAAAATTGTAACCGTAAGATATTTACGATCATCAAACATTTTCTCCAAGTCCTCTTGTGAATAAACTGTTTTGTTTTTTACTAACTCCCATAAATCTTCAATGTTATGAATACGCTTATGTTCTAGAAGTACTCCTAACGGCTCTATAGATTTATACTCACCCGAAGAATAGAAAAACAATAAATCACCAGTTTTCAATTGTAATTGAGGCGATTTTGATATGTAAGCCTTTATTATGGTATTACCCTGAACCTCCTGAAGACCGTAATCAGAATCATCAAAAAGTGTCATTGTTCTTAGGTTTCCATCTTTAAAAAGTGAAGAATAGTATTTTCTTTGTATCGGAATGACATATTTATTTACATTTTCTTCGAAAAAAGGATGCATGGCTGTATTATCTAGAATAGTCTGATCTTTTAGAAGTAAACTTTTAATAAAAATATTCTCAGTATTTCCAACGTTGTTTTTAAAACTGTCGTGGAGTTGAAATCCAAACTTGGTTAGTAAGTGAATGAGCGCATTTTGTTTCTCATAAGTGGTGACATAGAGGTAATTAATTTTCAGTGAAAATGAAAGTTGAAACATTTTATTCAGAAAGAGTTCTCCTAATTTCATTCCAAGTGCGTCATCACTGACTTTTAAAGTACAAATCTTGATAGCCTTATCATTAATGTTTTTTAGCTCGTGATCTTGCACATCTTCAATATTATATATGAGAAGCGCTGCTAAATCTTCATCTACTTTCAAAAAGTAGCATTTTCTATCTTGTCTGGCGCACTTTTGAATCCAATTCATGAATTTCTCATTACCGTAATCATTTTTCAGGGATTCAAAGAATTTAGAGTCATAATAGGGTTCAAGTTTTCGAACACTTTCATGTTTTAAAATAGGATGAGTAGGGTAGTATAGAGTGTACTTTTTCTCGAGGAAGGTTAAAGCTTCTGAAGAGTTTAATACAGATTGATCAAGCCCTAGTTTTTTAGCTTTTTTCTTTATGCCTTTATCATTTGTGATAAAAAGCTCAACATAACCTTTGTAAAGTTGAAATAATTGGATGTTATCGATTCGGTCATTTTCAGATTTCTCTCCTACTAATTCAGAGAACTCCTTTTTCATTTTACCAGGGTTTTTGATAGGAGTATATTTTTCTAATTTAGAAGAAATAATCTGCTTACGTTCCAAATCTTTATCTCGATTGATATCTTCTAAGCAGGCTTTGTGATAAAGGACATCACATTGATTCTCAATAGCTGTTTTGTAAAAATGCGAAAACTCTTTTCCAATGATTCTGTGGTCTTCTAAGTTTATAAGTATGTTCGTATCGATTAGGATTCTCATTTTGATTTAGATCATTCAAATTATTACAGTCTCATGTTCTAATTTAGATAATTTTATTGATAGATAGAATTATTTCTAATAAATAATTATTGAGAGAAGTTAATTTCTTCAAATCAATCTCCTCGTTAAAAAACAAAACCCCTATATTCGCCATTACTACCTAAAAGCAAAATTAAGACCAATAAACTATGAGTTTCGAACAAACATTTAAAAATATAGACGACCTTCTGTATAAGGATTCTGGAGCAGATAGTGAGTTAGATTACATTGGACAAACCTCATGGGTGATGTTCTTGCGTTATTTGGACGAACTGGAAAGAGACAAGGCGGATGAAGCGGCATTGGCGGGGAAGGAATACAAATATATTTTGGATGAAGAATACCGTTGGCCGAATTGGGCAATGCCGAAAACGGAAGACGGTGAAATAGATCATAACAAGACCTTAACCGGACCCGATTTGGTGAAATTTGTGGATACAAAACTATTTCCCTATTTGGCAAGCTTTAAGCAGAAAGCAGACAATGCGCAAACGATCGAATACAAAATCGGAGAGATATTTTCTGAGTTGAACAACAAAATTCAAAGTGGTTATATCCTAAGAGAAGTCCTGGAATATGCAGATGCGCTGCCGTTTCGTTCTTCTTCGGACAAACACGAATTGAGTCATTTGTACGAGACGAAGATTAAGAACATGGGGAATGCGGGGCGTAATGGTGGACAATACTATACGCCACGACCATTGATTCGTGCGATGATAAATGTGATCGATCCTCAAATTGGGGAGAAAGTATATGACGGAGCAGCTGGCTCTTGTGGTTTCTTGGTGGAAGCCTTCGATTACATGGAAGAACGCATGAAGCAAACGACTGCGAACCTTAAAACTTTACAGGAAGAAACATTTTACGGCAAAGAGAAAAAGAACCTGGCGTATGTGATTGGAATAATGAACATGATTCTACACGGTATTGAAGCGCCAAACATCATTCATACGAATACACTGGGTGAAAATATCCGTGATATACAGGAAAAGAACCGTTACCATGTAATTCTTGCCAACCCTCCTTTTGGCGGAAAAGAAAGACCAGAAGTACAACAAAATTTCGATATTAAAACGGGAGAAACGGCTTCTTTGTTTTTACAGCATTTTATTAAAAGTTTGAAAACTGGAGGTAGAGCAGCCATTGTAATTAAAAACACGTTTTTAAGCAATACGGATAACTCATCTGTAGCACTGCGCAAGCACTTGTTAGAAAGCTGTAACCTGCATACCATTTTAGATATGCCCGCAGGAACATTTACCGGTGCCGGTGTAAAAACCGTGGTGTTGTTTTTTACAAAAGGAGAACCAACAAAGAAGATTTGGTACTACCAATTAGACCCTGGAAGAAACATGGGGAAAACCAATCCTTTAAATGATAAGGATATGGAAGAGTTTATCGCAAACTATAAGAAGCAAACCAACTCCGAACAGTCTTGGGTCTATAATGTTAAAGACCTTGATGAAAGTACACTAGATTTATCTCCTAAAAACCCGAATACTCCAGAAGAGGCTCCATTGCGAAAGCCTGATGCAATATTAAAGGAAATGGAAGGCTTGGACGAGGAGACGAGTTCGATTCTTAAATCTATTAAAGAGTTGATATGAAAGAGGGTTGGAAAATTAAAACTTTGGGTGAAGTTTCCGATGTTCTAAATGGTGGGACTCCAAAAACAAAAGTAAAAGAATATTGGGGTGGAAATATTAACTGGATTACTCCAAAAGATTTAGGGAAGTTAGAACAGATTTATGTTTCAGAAACCCCGAGGAAAATTACAGATTTAGGATTGCAAAAATCGTCAGCTAAATTATTTGTAGAGAACTCAATAATACTTTCAACTAGAGCTCCCATAGGTCATTTGGCAATTAATTTAGTCCCAATGGCAACGAATCAAGGGTGTAGAGGTATAGTTCCGAATAGTGAGTTGGAAGTACATTACTTGTTCTATTTCTTGAAATTGAATGTAAAGTTGCTAAATGACTTGGGGACGGGTACAACTTTTAAGGAGTTGTCGACAAGATCTTTGGAGTCTGTTGAAGTCCCAATCCCACCACTCGCCGAACAAAAACAAATCGTTAAACTATTAGATCAAGCTTTTGAAGCGATTGACCAAGCAAAAGCCAATATTGAAAAAAATATAGCCAACGCAAAAGAGCTTTTTCAATCGAAATTGAATGATGTATTTAGTCAGGAAGGCGCAGGTTGGGAGGAGAAGATACTACCCGATTTAGTCTCTAAATCATGCACTTTGTCCTATGGGGTTGTTCAACCAGGAGATGAATATGAAAATGGACTTCCAATTGTTAGACCTACAGACCTGAAAAACACATACGTTAATTTAGATAATTTGAAAAGAATTGATCCTGATAAATCTAAATCTTACTCTAAAACAATTCTGAAGGGAAATGAATTGCTTTTATGTGTCCGAGGAGATACTGGAGTTGTTTCACTTATTACTGATGAGTTAAATGGAGCAAACGTTACAAGAGGTATTGTTCCAATTCTATTTGATGAGAATTTAGTTCGAGTGAAATTTGGATACTTTCAATTCATTTCTGAACTTATTCAAAAACAAATTAAGGCTAAAACATATGGTGCTGCTTTGATGCAAATAAACATTAGAGATGTTAGACAATTGAAATTAAATATACCTTCTATTGAAGTTCAAGATAAATTGTTACCTATACTTGATGAGGTTTTGAATAAAACTGAATTGTTATTGCATTCATATACTAATAAACTAACCTCACTCGAAGAGTTCAAAAAATCAATCCTCCAAAAAGCTTTTTCAGGAGAATTAACGAATCCCAACTAAAAACAGAATGACCTAATTCACAAATCACTAAAATCAAACCCTTGAATTATACAGAATTGTGTATCTTTCAAGCGGGATTTTAAAAATCTAACTTATGAACGAAGCCCAAACCAAACATGATTTAATCGAGCCCGCTTTGCGTGAAGCAGGTTGGGGTAGTGTTGAGGGCAGTCGTTTGCGTTTGGAGTTTCCCATTACACAAGGGCGTTTAATTGGTCAAAATAGAAGAGCTCAACCCCTAGCAGCAGATTATGTATTAGAATACAAGAACCGAAGAATTGGTGTAGTTGAAGCCAAAAAAAGAAGTTTATATTATACAGAAGGTGTTCCGCAAGCCAAAGATTATGCCGAGCGTTTAAACATTCGTTTTACGTATTCCACCAACGGTTTGCAAATCTATGGCATCGACATGGAGGAAGGTACAGAAGGAGATGTTTCTAAATTCCCTTCCCCGGATGAACTTTGGGAGATGTGTTTCCCAACACCAAAAGAAGAATACAAAGTTGAAATCGCCAACTGGAAAGAACGTTTGTTCGCTGTTCCGTTCGAAGATCGAGGAGGAACATGGCAGCCACGCTATTACCAACAAAATGCTATTTCAAAAGTCTTAGAAGCTGTTGCGGAGAAAAAAGATAGAATATTACTCACCCTCGCAACAGGTACAGGTAAAACGGCAATCGCTTTTCAGATCGCTTGGAAACTGTTTCATGCCAAATGGAACTTGCAAAGAGATGCTTCACGTGCGCCGAGAATTTTGTTTTTAGCAGATAGAAACATCCTTGCAGATCAGGCCTTCAATTCATTCAACGCGTTTGATACCATTGATGAAAACATAAAAGTTAGAATTACCCCAAAAGAAATTCGTAAAACAGGAAAAGTCCCAACCAACGGAAATATTTTCTTTACCATTTTTCAATCCTTCATGACGCAGGTCAGAACAGATGATGAGGTAGACGATGACGTTGGGAAATATCCCGTAAATCAAGCGGCAGAACCCGATGGGGATTATAATAAGCCGCAATTCAATTTCGGAGAATATCCATCAGATTTCTTTGATTTTATAATCATTGATGAGTGTCACCGAGGTGGCGCAAATGATGAAAGTTCGTGGCGTGAAATCATGGAACATTTCTCACCCGCAGTGCAGTTAGGATTAACGGCTACGCCAAAACGAGATGTCAATAGTGATACCTATGCGTATTTTGGAGAGCCCGTTTATACCTACGCCCTCAAAGAAGGAATCAACGATGGTTTTTTAACGCCGTTTAAAGTAAAGGAAATCAGTACTACAATAGATGAATACGTATACACTGCGGATGATGAGGTAGAAGGAGATATAATAGAAGGAAAGACGTATTCAGAAGAAGAGTTTAATAGAATTATTGAGATTAAAGCACGCGAAGAGTATAGAGTGAAAACCTTCATGGATATGATTAATCAGAACCAAAAAACATTGGTTTTCTGTGCCACTCAAATTCATGCAGCAGCCGTTCGAGATTTAATTAATCAATACGCAAGTAGTAAGAGCCCCAACTATTGTCACCGCGTAACAGCCGATGATGGAAGTAGAGGAGAGCAACACCTGCGTGATTTTCAAGATAATGAGAAAAGTATTCCGACCATCCTAACCACTTCGCAGAAGCTGAGTACAGGAGTCGATGCACCAGAGATTCGAAACATCGTTTTGATGCGTCCTGTCAATTCAATGGTAGAATTCAAACAAATCGTAGGACGAGGAACACGGCTTTTTGACGGAAAAGATTACTTCACCATTTATGATTTCGTAAAAGCACATAAACACTTCAAAGATCCCGAATGGGACGGCGAACCATTGGAGCCAGAACCACCAAAAGGAGGAGGCACACTTGGCGTTTGTACAGTCTGCGGAGAAAGACCTTGTGTCTGTGAAAAACCTGAACCAGAACCATGTCCTGAATGTGGCAACATCCCATGCGTTTGTGAAGAACCACCAAGACAGATCATTAAAGTAAAACTCTCTAAAAACAAGGTTAGAGAAATAGACTCCATGGTAAAAACATCCTTTTGGAGTCCAGACGGTAAACCAATTTCTTCAACAGAATTCATGCAACAACTCTTTGGCGATTTACCGGAGTTCTTTAAAAGTGAAGATGAACTACGCAAACTTTGGAGTTTACCAACAACACGTAAACAACTCCTAACAGAGCTCAGCGAAAAAGGCTATACAAATGCACAATTAGACGACCTCCGAAACCTGATCCACGGAGAAGACAGTGATTTGTTCGATGTCCTAAGCTACGTCGCCTACCACAAAGACCTCGTCCCAAGAGTAGAGCGAGCAGGCCGAGCAAAAATCCAAATGGGAGAATACAACCCCAAACAACAAGAATTCCTCAACTTCGTCCTCGATCAGTATGTGAAAGAAGGGTTTGAAGAATTGGATCTTGATAAGCTTACTCCGTTGTTGCATCTGAAGTATAATAGTATTACCGATGCAAAGAATGAGTTGGGAGATATTGATTTGATTAAACGGACTTTTATAGGGTTTCAGGAGTATTTGTATGGGGATAGGGTTGTTTAGGGGGGAAGTTAAGATGAGAAGAATGAAATTAATTGACATTGATAATAATCTGAACATTTTCAGGATCAATTGGTTATTGTACATTTTTTATGAATAGTAAGGTGGAAATGTATGATGAACAAATAATAAGTTAATAGTTATTTAATATATATTATGGAAGAACAAGTTTTAAAAATAAAATTAGGTCACGAATATAAAGCTCATATAGAAAGCCAATCGGAATTCAAAGGATCAATCTTTAAAGAAATATATGACAGTGCAAACCGCCACTTATGCGATATAATAAAACAGTCAAATAAAAAAGAAGAAAATAATACTGAACATTATAACAACATTGTTGCATTTACTGGAGAGCGTGGCACTGGGAAATCATCGGCTATGATTTCTTTTGTAAATTCACTAAAAGCTCCTTTCGAAGTTGATATTGTTGATGAAAAGAGAACTTATAAGTTTAATATTCTTCAAATGATTGATCCATCATTATTTCGGGATAAGGATCGTTTGTTTGAGATTATAATTACAAAAATGTTTTCAAACTTTCAAGAGTCTATTAAGAATGATGAAAATGTTGTTAGCCAAGAAAACAAAAGAAAACTTATAGATATTTTCCAAAAAGTCTATAAAGATTTGAAAATTTTGAATCAAGATAAAAATGAAATATACGGAAAAGATGTTATTGAAGCCTTATCCGATCTAGCCTATGGAACGAACTTGAAGGATAAGTTTCGTCAATTAGTTGACACGTATCTAGAAGTTTTAGGTGATAGTGCTGATTTTTTAGTTATTCCTATTGATGACTTTGATCTAAATCAAGAAGGAGCATATAATATGCTTGAAGATATAAGACAGTTTTTGGTTCAATCTAAGATTATTATTTTAATAGCTTGTAAAATTGAACAATTAAAAGATGCCTTGCGACATGAAATAGTTTCTAAAACAGTAGACCTTTACAATCCTGATGTTTTTAAACATGAGGGCGTATATGCAGAGGATAAGCCTAATGAAAAAGCAGAAAGATACCTAGAGAAATTAATTCCTTTGGATCGTAGGTTACATACTGATAAAATTAGTGTCGAACGCAGTTATAGAGTACAGGTTTTTGATGATGAAAAAGTACTATTTGACAAGCCTTCTGTTGAGGAGTTAGTAGTTACTTTAATTAGACAGAATTTTAATTTGTTTATACCATTGGGAGGCAGCGGTTCAAGAAACTATTTTATTGGAAATACTCTTCGTCAAATGATTCATCAAATTGTCTTATTTTATAATACAAAAGATGTTAATCATTTCATGAATTATATTAACAAACAGAAAAAAGATTTTTTAAATAGAAAGGATGTAGAAATATATGATGAGCTAAATTATGAATTAGGAAATAGAAGCAGGTTTTACTTCGAATTGCTTCAAAACAAGAATAATAACCAAGGCGCTGATGAGGGAAAAGAGAAGAAAAAAACTTTTGTTTGTTTTTCTGATGTCTTAGAATCATATTTAGAGGTTTTAAGAAATACTCGTGTTACAGATTTTTCAATCCAAAAACGAGCAAGCTATTTAGCGGTAAATTATTCTTTATCAAATTTAATCAACACAATTTCTCATAAAGACTATGATAGTCACTTTATTCATAACTATTTTCACAAAGGTTTAATTGAAAACGAGACTCAATCAGAAGAGGCATTATTAGAATCTTTTCAATTCTCAGGGTTTAAGGATTTCATGAGTAGACTAGAAAATAGCGATGATTTTGAGTTTATTTTATGTTTTATTAGCATTCTTGGTAGAGAAAATAATCTATCAAGGGAAATATTTACGAAAAGGTTGTCATTTGGTGAGAAAAGATTTGATAAAATTCAATTTAATGCAAATAATTTTATTTCTACTTTATTTCGAAATGAGATACTTTTTTTAGATGATAAAGACTATAAAAATATTGGATCTTTAGCAAATAAAATAAATACATGGGAATTTGAAGATATGAGCTGTTTTTCAAATTTATTTTTTGCATCAACTTTTAGATCTCACTATAGCTCGGCCTTTGAAAAAATGACTAAGAACAAACTCCTAACAGGTAGTTTAGGTAATCAATTACAAAATCGAATAATTGAAGGGTATCGTTTAACTTTAGATGATATGAATAAAACTTATCCCCATCTAAAATTTGATAATAAGCGATTCATGCAAAACCCAATTTTTTTATATTGGGAAGAAAATAGTGAAAGAATAAATAATTTAATTAATCAACTGTATGAACGTAAGTCTGCTAACGTTAGTGAATTGGCTGGTAAAATGTTAAAACAGTATAAGACATATTTTGAGGAACAGAATTATTCAGGTAGAGGAGCCAAACAATCTATGAATAACTTAATAAAGAAATTTCAAGGGATTAACGAAATTCATAAAGAATTAAAAACATATAGAGGTGAAATGAACAATGATGTAGATAAAGGTATTAGGAAGATTGAGCGTAAGTTAAAAGATTTAGTTGATAATGGATAATCTCCGAAAATCCATAGAACTCGTTTTTTCCAAAAACTGTCCAGATTCAGTTTTAATTAAAAACAAACCATCCAAATACTTGGATGACGATATATTTCTGTTAAGACAATTTAAAGAACTAGGGATAAATTTATTTGAACATTATAATTCTAATGAAATTGAAAATTTATTTCAAAAACTAAAAGAAGACTGGTTCTATGAGGTTTACCAAGGTAATAAAAGTAAATCTTCCATATTTAACTTAATTACACACTTTAATAAACAAGTACTTGAAGAAAATGATAAATCTCCTTATGTAAAATATGAACATTTATTGCGCTGGAGAGAATTATCCTACCAATTAGGAGAGGACTTTTTTACATGTTCTTATTTAGCTTTTATGGATAATCGATCTTCAAGGTCAAGAAGCTTTTTTAGTTGGAGTCCAGTTATTTTTTCTAATAATTTGCGTTTGAAGAAGATGCTTGAACAAGGAATTGCTGAGAACCACTTTCATTTAAAAGGATCAGGATCTGTTTTTGAATTAGCTTGGATGGCAAGTATGAATAAACCAAGCGAAATGATGTCTAAATTTCGTGTAATGAAAAAAGGGCTTAAACTAAATTCTGAAATTTCAAACTCATTTTCAAGTACTAAGAAAGATATAGAAGTTCTCGTATATAAAGCAGCATTTATTCGATTCCAATTGTATAAAGAAATTATTTTGAATAATGAAAGCAGTGATTGTGAATATGATCTGGATAAATTAGTGAATAATGAATCTAACAAACAAGATTCTTTTGAGGTTTTAATGAAACTTTCAGATCTACAGAGAGAAATTCATTCTTATACCAGTGTTCATTCTTACTCCTTTTCCCATAAAGGTTCACACAATTATGCTGATTATTGCATACCTAAAAATCTTACTGAATTGAATTTTGAGGGTGCTGTTTTACTTTTTGGTGAGCGTTATTTTTTGTATTCAATTTTTAAAAAGTTATACGCAGATAAAAGTGAAGACAAGCGTCTTTGTAGATTGTTTTATGCTTATCTATTGATTAAAAGTCAATTTCGATCAGAATTAATTCAAACAAATAAAAAGGTAGGTTTTAGCAATTTTTTAGCTTATCAAAATCGTAAAGAACTGTTCTTGCCGGATAATTCGATTTATGAAACGGCTTTTTTATCAATGGCAGTAAATGATTCTAGAAAATTTCAAAATTTTGAATCTTTTGAATTAAGGATTGCACCTAAAGGATCCTCATTAGAACTCTTTGAGAATTTTAATAAAATAGAAAAAGCTCTTGATTTAAAGTCAATTGCAGAGTGTTATTATCAGAAAGCGTTAGATTATACTCCAGAAGAAAGAAAGGAGTTCTATACAGTTCACTTCATTAAAAAGAAAGGAAAGAATCCAAAAACCAAATCTGAATCACTTGTAACATGCAGAGACCTTAGTTTGAGAAAGGAAATAAAGAAACAAGCAAGGGCTATCGTTCTTCTCCGCGAATCTTATTCCCAAAAATCAAAATTAATAAGAGGTATTGACGCTGCCTCTTCTGAGTTTGATGCAAGACCCGAAGTTTTTTCCCAAGCATTTAGATACTTAAAAGATCATAAGCTAAAAGGAGAATATGATTTATTAAAAACAAACGAGGATAATAAAGAGTATAAGCTCTATGCAACTTTTCATGCAGGTGAAGATTTTTATGATATAGTTGATGGTTTAAGAACAATAGATGAAGTGATTAAGTTTTTAAAATTCAAACAAGGAGATCGTATAGGACATGCTTTAGCTTTAGGAGTAAATGCTAAAGATTACTTCAGTTTTAAAGGCTTTAAATTAATGATTCCAAAAGGAATTCTTTTAGACAATATTTCATGGTTATTGGCGCATGTAAGAAAAGCGAATATCAACGATGAAAATGCAGAAATACATCGATTAAAAAAGAAGTTTGATTCTCTGTTTTATGAAATATATCAACAGAAGGATTCTATTTTTTATAGGAACAATAATGTAATATCGAATGAATTATATTACAACGCGTGGAAATTAAGAGGAGATGACCCTGAACTTTATAAAATTGTTTCAGATGATATAGATGTTGAGTCACAACCAAATGTAACTTATTGGGAAAGATGTAGAATAAATCATTTTTATCCCATGAAATCAAAATTAAGAAAACACTTAGTAATAAAGAAGCTTTATCAGGCGTACCATTTTGATCCAAATGTTAAGACAAATTCGGAAGAAATATGTCAATTTGAAATAAATGACAGTTATATTAGGTTAGTTGACAAAGTCCAGAAATATATGCAAAAAGTTGTTATGGAAAAGAATCTCGGCATAGAATGTAACCCAACTTCTAATTATTTGATAGGAACTTTTAAACGTTATGATAAACATCCAATTATTGATTTCTATAATTTAGGTTTAGAGTCCGATCCTCAAAAATTAAAAGACTCCCCTCAATTTTTCGTTTCAATAAATACTGACGATCAAGGAATCTTTGGAACTTCACTTGAAAACGAATTTGCTCTTATGGCAATTGCACTCGAAAAAGCAAAGGATGAAAAAGGTGAAAAGAAGTATAACCCAAGTATGATTTATGATTGGTTGGATAGGGTGCGAAAGATGGGGTTGGAGCAGAGTTTTAAGAATGAATGATATAATAGACTATCATGATAGAAAGAATACAAAGAGTTCACTTAAGAAAAGTATGGCGACACGAGGCGCATGACTTTACAGTTTGGTTGGAGCAAAATATAGACGTTCTCAACGAGGTACTTGGATTTGAAGTTTCCAATGCCGAACGAGAACAGTCCACTGGAAACTTCAACGTTGATATAAAAGCAGAGGATGAATCTGGTGATGTCGTTATTATAGAAAATCAATTAGAAAAAAGTGATCATGATCACCTGGGTAAAATTATCACTTATTTGGCTGCCTTTGAAGCCAAGAAAGCAATTTGGATTGTTTCAGAACCAAGACCAGAACATATCGACGCCATATCTTGGTTAAACCAAGGTAGTAATGATTGCGATTTCTATTTATTGAAAATTGAAGCGATTCAAATAGGCGAATCTATGCCAGCCCCATTGATAACGAGAATAGTTGGTCCAAGTGAAGAAGCTAAAAAAGTGGGTCAGGTGAAGAAAGAGGATTCTGAGCGCCATAGATTACGTTTAGCATTTTGGACAAGACTGTTAGAGAGGGCAGAGGGTCAATTAAGTCTGTTTAGCAATATATCCCCTTCAAAAGATACATGGATTGGTACCAGTGCGGGTAAAAGAGGATTTACGTACTCATTTTGGGTTACAAAAGACACGTTAAGAGCAGAATTGCGAATAGATTTAGGGAAGGATAGCGAAGAGGAAAACACCGAATTGTTTCATTCATTAAAGCAATATCAAGACGAGATTGACGCAAATTTTGGGGAGCCTCTTGAATGGAACGAAGCGCAAGGATATCGTGTTTGTATCATTAGAAAACAGCTGTTGGAAGGTGGTTATAGAAATGATGAAAGCGAATGGGATTTAATTGCAGATAAAGGGATTGATGCAATGAAAAGGTTGTCAGATGCGATTAATCCTTATTTGACAAAAATTTAGTTTATCTTTAAAATGCCCTGAACCAAATTAAAGAATGAGATGAGAAAATAAACTATGACTAATCGGAATCAACATACTACTACACCACTTGAGAAGATTATTCAAAAAGATTTTGTTAATTCAGACAATATAATTCGGGTTGTCAGAGAATATGATTTTGAATCAAAACTCTTTCCTGGTTTTAAGAGGATCAATGATTTGATTGAAAAGAAAGATTTTGATCTTATTCCAAATATTATTGGAGCTCTTCTTACAAGAATTAATGATCGGCTTACTGAATTAGACAAGGAGAGCAAGAGTATCCTAGAGTCATTGTCGGCAGAACTCTTTACTGGGCAGATACAAGTATTGAACTCGACACCAGAGGGTCAAAATTGTTGGATTGGATGTTTACGAGTGCTAGAAGAAACGTGTCAATTAAATGGTTATGATTATGAATCTTTGTGCTTCACTCTGCGCATAGACATTATAAGAAAAGCAAACTGTGATCTAAATAAAGATTTAAAGGTACTACCTTATTACGACTGGTTGGGTTCAATCGTGGATTTTGATGAATTAATGCGAGATATAAAAAGTAAAGGATGGATTTGTGATATTCGAGAATTTAAGAGGTTGTTTAAACCCATAGAAGATAATGAATATTGTTATAGATCAAGTAAGAATTATATTGATGAATTATTAATTTTATTTAGTACTCTTAAAAGCGAAGGATTGATTCAACCTAGAAGAATTAGTGGACATTTTAGCCCATTACACCGCTATGGAGTCGACCATGATGAAAAACTATTTGATAAAGAACCAAAAAGATATATGGCAAATTTAAATAAAAATAAAGCACGGAAGAAACGCATACGCAAGGAAGTAGAGCAATTATTACGTTATATAGATAGGGGTGAAAATAGACTTTGATGCGACCTTGGCCATGGTCGCATGAGTACTTGAGATATTGTGTGATAAATTTGCTCCAAAATTAAAAATATGAAAAATGTAAAAAAATTAGTTAGTCAGAATAATCTTAAGATTATAGATGCCATAGTATTAAAAAAGAGGTTTATAGGAATGGTTGATCATTACGTTCTGTTTGGTGGATTTGATCGGAATGAAGAGCCTATTTTTGTTGCTAATTACAAGAATGGTGTTCAAGTTGTTCCTCGTCAAGATATGATTAAGTATTTAAGTATGCTAGAACCTGAAAGGATAGTTAGATTCATTGGAACAGAGAATGAAAGGTTGATAGCAGTTCAAAGAGCGAAATCCAGGTTAGGAGAGAAGGCTTATAAGTACTTTAGCAATAATTGTGAACACTTTGTTACGTGGGTTCATACTGGTAGACACAGTAGTAGACAAGTTTCAGATGCCGGTGAAGCACTTATGATAGCTGGGTCAATTGCTTCGATTGGTGGTTTATCTAAGAAAAATAATGCAGCAATGGGTGTAGGGTTAGCTTCTATGTTTTTGGGTGCTTTATTGAAATACGGTTTAAATGATTCTGAAAAGTGAGTTTGTTTGTGACAGGTCATATTGATTTTTATCGGTATGAAGTGAATTTTAAATTGTATAAAGGATGAGTGTAGATTCAAAAACAATCGTAAATGAAATGCAACCTTATGTTGATGAGATTTTGGATACACCCAATTGTCGTTACCTATCATGGGAGCATTGCTATAATGCCTTTGGGAATAATAACCTAGATGATGATACACTTGCTTTACATCTCGGATTTTATTTGGCGAGTTGGGGGATGTATAGAGGATCAACTCATCTATTGCAGAGAGACTATCAATTTCATATTCCAATCGTCAAAAAAATAAAAGAATTCAAAGAACTTCGCTGTGAAAGAAATGCAGAAATTACAGAAAAATATATTCCGAGAATTTTAGAGTTAAAAGAACAAATTATTAAAGGTTATAAGGGTTTTAATCCTTCTGAAACACTTATCACAAAAATTATTTTAGGTACTTTAGGGTCTGTTCCTGCTTTAGATAGATATTTTATAGTAGGAGCAAGAAAGGAGCCAAATAAAATACATGGATATACGCTCAATAAAAAGTTAATGGTCCGATTAACAGATTTTATTATAGACCATAAGGAGGCAATTGAAGAAGTTCAAGTTAAACTGGAAGGAAGAAACATTTATTATCCATATATGAAAATCGTCGATATGTATTTTTGGCAGTTGGGGTTTAATATGGAGGAAGCAAAAAAATAATCAGATTCAATACCTTTGTAATATGAAAGATAACCTATCAATAGTAGTAATTTGTTTGATAGTTCTTGCTTCAATATGCTCCTGTCATAATACCAAAACTAAATATGAAAACCCAGAGCGCCTTCTCGTTCTGTGGGGTGATGAATATTGGCCCAAAGAAAAAACAGGAGATACCACTACTTTGCGCCAGAGTTATAAAATCTATATGCAATATCCAGATACCTTACTACATCTAACAAGCTACTATTCAAATGGTCAATTGAAGTCAAAAGTGTTGATGCGCAATGAACAGTTAGAAGAGATTCAGGTGGTAAAAGATACCTCAGGAAATGATTTATACTACGGTGATTTCGAAATGGGTAATGGTCATGTGATTGAATATTCAATAGATGGTGGTTACAAAGAGAGCGAAGGAGATTATGTTGATGGAAACCGAGAAGGTTGGTGGTATACGTATCATTACAAAGATGGTGATATATTAGATTCAACGTTATACATTGAAGGCTATCCGCAATATGAGTCAAAAGAGGGCAGTATTGAAGGGCTCTTAGATTTAATGGCTGGTGGTATGAAGTTTAATCATTACAGATAGGTTAGTTTCTTCTAAAAGCAATCTACCCACCACAATAACCACCCCCAACCCAACGTTATAACCCCATGAAAAATCTAAAAACACCCTATCTACTTCTATTCCTAAGTGCAATGTGCATAACCATGTATTCCTGCAAAAAAGACGAAGTAGATAATTGCGAAGCCGACACCCAATCCGCGATCACAACCAACGATTATTTCCCTATTTCCGTAGGATCGTATTGGGTGTATGAATTTAGAATGCATCAAGCAACGGGAGAGATAAGTCCTAACAGCAGTCTAGATACCCTTAAGGTAACTGGTGATACGCTAATTGATGGCGAGACCTATTTTGTTTTCAACACAAATAAACCCGGTCAGAACACGAACTATTTCAGAAGAGTGAATCAAGGAGAAGTGGTATCTCACACAGGTTCTTTGGTTTGTCCCCCTGATAATTCGTATACAGGAGTTTATAATGATTATTACGCCGTTTCAGGTACAGATACCGTCGATTATTATTGGGAGGAGTTTTCAGGGTACGAAATGGTAAGTACAACTTTTGGACCTGCCTACAGTAGTATTCAAAAGACGATTCACCATGAATTCTCAGTGAATGGAGGAGAACAACTCACAGCCGATACAATCTATTACTCTCCAATTGGTATCCTGCAAAGAAGCTTTAGCTATTTCACAGGCAGTAAGCAGGTTGGTACGTTGGTTGATTATCATTTGGAGTGATGGGATCAGAGTTGCTCTTAACAGTGGAGTAGAGGGTATTCTAAAAACTTCTAGTAATACTCAATCTCTTGATGATGAGTATTAATTAGTCGCCTATCATCACCTTTAATGTAATAGACTTTTTTCAAATGCCAATCTCCGCGTTCATCAAAATCGTAGTATTCATATTCATAATAATCTAATAGTTCTTTCTTTGCATCGAAGAATTTAGTACTAATTATTCGACAATCTTGATAGTGTTTTTCGAAGTATTCCACTCTTCCTGCATAATGATCTTCAATTTTCACAATTGAATCCCCCATAAAAGTTTGATAGGTGATGTCGAATTTTGAAGTATCATAGTCGGCTACTTTAGTCATACTGTAATAAGTGCGTCTTTCAGTAAAGCGTTCGTTTTCGTCACGAATAAAATCATATCGTATATGGCTGTAATTAGTGTCTATAGTAGTAGAATCAATTCGTTGAATGTGAATAGAGGACGTTAAAGTTCTATAATTAGATCCACTTTCGTCGTACAAAAAAGTAGATTTTTGAGTTGATTTTCTTGAGATTGGATTTATACCTTCTCTTCTAACAAGCTTATTTTCTGAATTATATATGAAAGTATCAATTCTAGTAAGTAGAGAGTCATAAATAAAGGCTGTTTTTGTCCGTAGTCCTTCCATATTAAAGTAATCCAGTTGAACCTCTTTAAAACCGTAACTATTGGTATCAATAACATAAGTAATCATCTTCGTATCAATCTTCGGAGAATCGCAAGGAGATTTTTCCTGACCATCCAAGTTTAAGGGAATCAGAAAAAAAAGAAATAGAATAATCGAATAGGTATTTTTCATTAAGGATAAAGGTAAGGAATATGGAATAAATGGTTTACTCCAATAGTTGTAAGACCGTTTCATTAAAAGGTGGATGGACTTCCTCCACTTCAAATGATTGAATGATTGTTCTCATTTCACTCAATTTTTGTGCTGCTAGTTTTCCAAAATATTCTATTATTATATCAAAAAGTACCTCTTTATAGATTAGCTTAAATCTAATTAATGCTTGAATATTTGGAGAAAGTTGTTCAACCACGTGCCTTGGAATGCTACTTTGAATATAAACGTAACTACTGTCAAGCGTTTGATTTATTGGGGGATAAGGTTTTCTTCTTCTTAGCTCATCATTTTCTTTCCTGTAGTCTTCATTAATTGTGAAATATAGGTCAGATGAATCTTTTGCAAGCGCTACATAATACATCGTGTCAGTTATGTACCGTTTAAATATTGTCGGATCAAGATGGTAATTAGTATTAGTGAAAACCGTTTTGAACGCTCCATTAGCACACCTCCCTTGCCATTGTCCAAAAACGGTATCAAATGTTTTCGGTAGGAAAATACTGTATCTGAATAATTTTTCTTCAATAAGCACCGTATCTGAAATCTCCATAAAATCATTCAATGTGTCAATTGATGGTCTGTCACGCTTAGGAAGTAAAGTATCCGTGGATGCTACCTCGATATTTACACTATCAGGTACTTCTTTTTCTTCAGTGCAACTGAGAAGTAGAAGAGATAAGGCGATAATGGGGTAGAGGTATTTCATTTGGAGTAAAGATAGTGAATATCGAGTAAATGCTTGAATCCATTCTTGCTTTGGTTTCCCGCACCAGTTGTTGGAGGAATGTTTTCTTAACCGTTTTAAGGGTTTATTTCAATACGTATTGGAGCGAATCATAATAAAGGTTAGATTGAATTGTAGCGGGAAAACTAGAAATCAGTATTTTGCTATTCCATTAATTAACTTTAAGTTTACAATACTAAACTCACATTATGAAAAACCTAATCATTCCATTTTTACTTCTATTTACACAGATTTCATTGAATGCTCAAATGGGTTGGCTTTGTAATTTTGACAATTCGTGTGGAGAACAATTACAAGACACTGTATCGAATCCGAATAATATTTGGGAGGTTGGTGTACCCGATAAAACAGTTTTTGACACAGCTCAATCCAATCCCTGGTCAATGATCACCGATCTTTATGCCCCTTATCCTGTTAATGATACATCTTACTTTATATTTAAGTATGCTTCAGCAGGAGGGTATGAATATGAGCATACTGCTTTTGTTTCTGGTTATTACTGGGTAAATTCAGATTCGCTTCAAGATTATGGCACCATGGAGCTCTCACTTGATCAAGGAAATACATGGGTGGATATGCTTAATGATACTGCTTATACTTCCGATAATCATTGGGAAATGGGAGGAAAACCAGTTCTCACTGGTAATTCAAATGGATGGAAATATTTTAGATATTCAAGTAGGTATCTAGCGCAATATTTTAATGTTGGCTATGGAGATACTGTAATCTATCGTTTTGGTTTCATATCAGATGGTCAAAGTGATACATTAGATGGTTTAATGTTTGACTCTTTTCAAGCAGAAGATTGGGTAGAGGATCTTCCGCAATATTCGATGGGACAATTTCGATCAAAGGTTTATCCTAATCCCGCACTGAATGAAGTGAACATTTCTTTTAACAATCCACAATCTAAAGCATCCTCTTGTGTCATTTTAGATTCTTTCGGACAAATCGTCGTGGATTCAATAAGCACAACAACGGAAGAACTTCATATTGATCTGCAAGGCTTGTCTAGTGGTATTTATCATTATCAAATCACAAAAGACGGAGAGGTTAGTAAAGGAAAGTTAGTTGTTCAGTAGTGGGGGCTAGTTTTTGAGTTCAGAGCTTAGAGTTCGTTTATCGATACAGCTCATTTCATTGAATTCTTCAAATTAAGAGGAGTAAATCAATGAACACTCAAACATATTTTGGAAACAACCGCTTTAGAAAAATAACAATCAAGAATAACAAAAGAAAAGCATAAATGACTTGTGCAGTTTCTGATAAGAACCAATTACCAGAATACTTTATTTCAGCGGGTAATCGAGAAATGATTTTTACAATACCCGAATAGGTGAGTGCAAGCAAAATGCATTCTATTATGATATACAACGGTTTTAATAAAACCTTTCTACTTATTTTTAACAAATATAACACCCAAATAAAGAGGAGGTTAGGCAGTGTAAAGACCAAAGCTGCAACTGCAATACTGAGTTTGAATAACTTGAAACTATATAAAACAGACTCGGTCAAAGCAATGACTAGAGGTGTAAGAATGATCACTAATATACTTTGGAGTATTAGTTTTTTTGTATTTGTTGCTTTGTTGTTCAAATTGATGTTGTTGAGTTGTGCTTAATTAAAGGAAACGAATAACATAAATCGAATAAATCTCCTTCTTATTCAATACCCGCTACTAAAACACTTTCTGGGTCCATAGTGATGGTTAACGTTGTATTTAGATTGAAATTATGATATGCAAAGTTGACCAAACGTATTGTATCATTGTTATTCAAGACATCTATTGGAACAAAGCCCACGTATTCCATTTTTTTAGGAATGGTAACGCTTTTAAGCGTTCCTATAATGGTTGTATCATGGGCTTTAATATGCTTTCTATCTATAACATTTATCAACTCATCAAATTCCTTATTGATAATAAAGTCATTCGCTTTATCAGCAACAGAACGGCACTCTTTTAAACTGTTGAATGATTCATTGGTCAAATTCAAAACAGGAGCTCCACTTCCATCCCTTACCTGGTATTCACTGAAGCCTTTTCCTTTTTTCTTCAGTCCATCAACTATTTCATAGAGTATATTGTTATAGAAGCCAAGATAATTGGAATCACTATAAACACTTATGGTTAAAACTGAAAAGCTAGATTCCCCTTCATTTTTAGAATAATTACTACTTCTCATTTCACCATTTATTTTGGTGTTATGTTTTGTCCCCACCTCATTGATTATCTCATTTACGACTTGAGCATTATCGGTAAAAGAACAACTATAGAAAAAAAGTATTGTGACTGTAATTAGTAGGATGTATTTCATAAATGTAATGTTTTTATGTAAACGAAGATAATATTATTTAAGTAGAATAAATTACATTTGGTAAATAGAATGAACCAACAAATACTAAAATCCAAATCCCCTCAACTACCCAAAGCACATCTTCTTTGGGGTGATTGCGATATGGGGTTTTTACGCGGGTGTTTCTAATGACTCCACGACAGGGTATCTCTTTGCGGGAATCCTTGGCGGTTTTACTATTTTAGAGATATTTATCTATAGTCGAGTCGCACTGCACTTGAACGAAAACGAACTCAAAGTGCGAAGAGCCACGATTTTCGGAACAGAGCTCGGCAACTTCAGTATTCCGCTAAAAGACATTAGAGCCACACATTACGAAGTAGAAAAATATGACACCTATGCTTTATTCCGTTACTTCATTCTAGAAATATTATTCCCCAGCGGACAAAGTACATTTACTATTTTAAAGATGGATGGTAAGAAGCACGAGTTTCGTTTTCATGCCAACGAACAAGAAGTGAGGCAGTTTATGGAAAAACTACCCGATCGGGCGCCGAATGGGTAAAGGGGTGAATAATCTTTGCCGATACAAATCATCAGATAAGAAAATATTCCGTATTTTTGAGTAAATCAACTCACCACCTTATGAAAAGATACAAAGGCAAATATCGTAATGAATCCCATCGTTTATGTGGTTGGGACTATTCGGGAAACGGCATGTAGGGACGCACGGCCGTGCGTCCTACAGATTACCCGTCCCACATATAACCCGATATCAACACCCCCATTGAATATAACCTCACAAACGCAAATGATTCCCCGAACGTAAATGATATCCCAAAAGAAAAAGGTTCTAGATTGATAAATCAAAACGACCAAAAAATTAAAAGGCAATTCATTTAAAATCACTACATTTAAAGAAATTAAAACTATTTAACTTATGAAAAAATTAATGAATAGAGTGTTGGCATTCTCGTTCCTAATGGTATCGGGACTTGCACTTACAAGTATGACAACGAATGATGGTGAAGGTGGACGTATTAAAGTTTACATCGTAAATGATTGTAGTTCTGACGTTAAATACAAAGTAGAATCACCTGGAAGTTCAACGCATTATACTGCGGATGATGGTACAAAGTCACCAAAGTCATTTATGGAAGGAACAAAGATCTATAATTCAGACGGTAAGATGGTACATGAAGTGACTTCTTCTTCAGAAGGAGATGAAGTTGTTGTTTGTGAATAAGCGATAACTAATTAGATTACAACGTCAAATCCGTCAAGAATCCTATGTGTTCTGATGGTATGGTACAAATTCATTCATGGGACGCGCGTTTGTGTCCCATGATTTTTTTATATTCAACCAAAACCATTCAAGCCATTTTGTTTTCGAAATAAAATGTTTTATCTTTACTTCATAATTAAATCACCAAAACGATGAAACAGTTCTTATTCCTAGCTATCTTATTCGTAAGTACACAATTTTCCGCACAAACCGTGATAATCGATCATGAGCAAACCCCTGGGGCATGTGACGGAGCGGCTTATTTGGACGAAGGTACGATAGATCTTCCAACCGGGTATACATGGTGGGAAACCGATGCTTCAAACAATCTGATCACTACCATAGGATCGAATCCAACCGATTCACTGACGGGGCTATGCGCAGGGAATTACGCTTTGCAATACAATGATTCGCTGTATTATTACTTTGTTATTGATTCCATTCCATGCGAAAGCTTTTATGTAAATATCAATTCAACAATGGAATCCGCATTAAATGCGTGTGATGCTACAATTACCTCAGATGTAGGAGGAAATTCAGGAACGATTGATTATGATTGGAGCAACGGTGAAACGACTCCAAACCTCACAAATGTATGTTCGGGTTCTTACTCGCTGATTGTGACAGATGATGCAAACTGCTCAGATACTGCGCTAACCGTTGTGTTTACAGATTCCTCAGCAGGCCTTACTGCAGTTATTATGGTGGATGATGAGACGGTAGATGGTGCTTGCGATGGTTCGGTAGTTGTATTTACAAATGGTGGAACTGCACCAGTTATTGCGGAGCACTCCGACGGATTTGTAGGTGTCATAGACTCTGCAAGGTGTTCTGGATATTATACCGTGATGGTAACCGACGGAGCAGGAGATACAGTTCATTTGTCGTACGTAGTAGCTTCTCCATCAACGATGTTTACAGATGCGAATTATGCGGACTCAACGATTATTGATACATTAGTTTCTCAGCCGGTTGAAAATTGCACAATTGATTTTGCTACGATAGATTCAGCATGGGTAGCGTATGCAAGCTACGTTGGAACAGATAGTGTTTTAGTAACATGGGCAATTAACGATGTCAATGGAACGCATACTATTGATTATACGTATTTCATTCCCGGAGGTAACTTTGAGGTGTATGCTTTTGAACTGAGTTTGTTTTGTCCACAAAAGAATAATGCGAACATATTTAAGTGTCGCGTAAATCACTACCTGCAGGCAGGTACAGTATCCTTATCGGAAGAAGTCAGAGAGCAAGACATTTTACTTTACCCTAATCCTGGCTCAGACAATGTGACTTTGCAAAAAGAGGGAGGAGAACACCTTCATTTCATCGTCTACGATACAAAAGGATCTCAAGTCATTTCTGGAATGCTTGTGCAGGATAAAACAATCATTAATATCAGTTCCCTTCAACAAGGATTGTATTTCGTTAACGTAGAAGGATTTCAGCCTATGCGTTTGGTTAAGGAATAGTGAAATTGTATTATTTTAATCTTCTATTCATTGAGTGATTTGACTTATTCCAAGCATCTCTCTATTAATCACCCAACCTCCTTAGGCAAAACCGAAAACAATCCCAACACAATCGCTACACTCACAAAGGCAATCGCACCCAACTTACCACCATAACCCACAAAAATAGGTTCAGTGAATACGTACAAGACTCCACAGGCCAATCCAGCGATTAGCATAATCGGTAGCGAAGCGATTGAAACAGTAGTCATACCCACAAAGCTCCCGGCAAAAATAACCATAGCCAGGTCTTCATTTTTCATCAAATAACCAATCAAGGCACCGAGTAAACCAACCCCACAAGAAGCCACCACAGGGCTGATTCCCACTTTTTGTAATTGAAAAGTTCCGATAGCGCCAAGGCATCCGCCGATTATGATAAGTAGTGTTGTGAGCATACGTTTATTATATTTCATTCGGGTGTAAGATAGTAATTCTTGAGATTAGTTCTGATGATGACCTTTTCACGAGTACTTTATAATCATTCTTTTGATAAAAGCAAATATACAATTGACCCGAAAACAAATAAGTAAACTAAAATACTAAACTCTTACAGTCTAAAGTCTACCATCTATTGTCTACCATCTATTGTCTAACATCTAATATCTAAAAAATCCCTATATTTAAACTTTAAAAAAAACTACTCATGTCCTCATCACTATTTGGCCCTTTTCTTTTACTATTTTTTATATTAGTAATCGGGGGCTTGCTCGTAGCCATTTTCTTTAACCTCACATTACAAAGATCAATGGCAGCTGTATCTAAACGAAATCAAACCATATTACCAGGATTGATTTGGTTAAACTTTATTCCCATCCCTTTTCTAAACAGTATATGGTCAATGATTTTCGGGATCATGACATGTAATGCAATGAATAAAGAGGCAGGTAAAAAAATTGCTCCGAGTACACTTGCAGTAATTTATCCTTCATTGTCAATTTTAGCGAGTATCTTATGGATGGTAATGAATGGAATTTTCCGTATCCGTAATACAAATGAAGTCCTCGCCTTAGGGTTTGGAGTTTTGTCATTGACTACATTAGTTCTATGGATTGTTTTTTGGGTACAACTAAATTCTGCAAAGAACAAACTCAAAACGATGGCCGTTACATCAAATGATGATGAAAGTCTTGACAGTGGGTTTGTTGATGAGTTTTAGATTGAAGTCAATACTTTGATATTGTTATTTTTAAATATTTTTCTTTGATTTTTGCGTTTTTTTTGCTAAATATGTTAATATGGAATGGTTTGATCATCTCAATTGGGAAAGTGAACTCTGGGTGCTACTAGATGTTTTTATCGCTATGATTCTAGGTGGCTTGGTAGGACTTGAAAGAGAGCGACAGAATAAACCCGCAGGTTTGAGGACGCACATGCTCATTGCTGGTGCTGCAAATGTATTGGTTTTCCTTGGTATTTCATTGTCCGAAACAAGTATTGATATGATGAATGACTCCGTTATCGGTGTCGATCCTATTCGAATCATTCAGGCGATTATTGTGGGTGTCAGTTTTATAGGCGCTGGAACTATTTTTAAAAGTGAGAAAGGAGGTGAAACAGTTAAGTACCTGACCACCGCTGCTAGTATATTATTTTCAACGTCCATAGGTATTTCAGTGGCGTTAAACCATTATATTGTTGCTGTTGGCATTACGTTAATTGTACTCTTTACGAATTACATCATAAAAAAGCTTTTTGAAAGGTCTAGGCTGGATAATGGTTCTGATAAGAAAGATTGACAGATGTATTTCAAACGTTCAAATGAAAGATTACTTTGGATTGTCGAGTGATGTGACGAAAGTCGTGCCCCACCCATCCCAACAATATTTAATAAAACATAGCGTTACATAAATAAACTATCTATTTATGAAGTACTTACTATTTGTTTATTTTGGCTTTATCACTTTCTTTTCCTTGTCTCAAAATGAGAAAGGGTGCACTATTGTTGATGGACTGAGAGTATTTTATGATGAAGAAAACCCTTCAATACAATACCGTTTTTCTGAAATTTGGTCGAGTTTGTCTACATCTGAGTTTTCAAGTAAAGACACTTTTGCTATCGCGCTTGACTCTGAGAATGATATAGTCATCCGTTGGTCTTTTTTTAATGAGCATTATAACTGGTATTACCCCTTGTATGATACTGCTGAGTGGTACTTCAATGATACTTTAATGGAATCAGATAATTTTTCTTTTAGTTATCAAGATTATTTTGGACCCTGTGGAACAGCCTATAGAGCTGGAACTTCAGTCCATGAGGTGAAGATTGGATATTATCAATTGCGCCAACTTGGAGCAGGTTCAAATATGAACACTACTAGCTTTCCTGTGATACATGTTTATGAAAAAGAGGAAGCGAATCTTATCGTAGAAGAGGAACCGGCTGAGCCTTTACTTTATCCAAATCCTGCAAGTGATATAATAAACTTAAAATTGAGCAAATCTATTAACAACGGCGTGATGAACGTCCACAACTTACAAGGACAGTTAGTAGTATCATATCCACTGGACAATTTGGAAACAATCTCACAGTACGATATTTCTCAACTAAACCAAGGAATGTATGTTTTCTCGGTTATTGACAAAGGGACAGGAAAGGAGGTATTACGTAAGAAACTGGTTCTTCAATAATGCCAAGGGTAGCTGACTTTTAGAAATCTTCTTCTGACTCTTCAGACTTCTTATGATTGTGCCGAATACATTTCCCATTAACATACTCGCAAGGATCCATATTCTTAGGCTAGATTGTTGACAAATGACCTGTTTTACTTGAAGTGTTACATGAAATCAATGTGGCTTTTGAAAAGATGAGTTTAAATTAAGTTCACTCAAAATAGATTGTTGAATTCTGATTAATGATGCAATTAACAGATATTAAAACAAAAAAATCGGGGTAAATTATTTACCCCGATTTCATACTTATTACTTAAAGTATTTCTACAATCCAGCCGCTTTTAAACGAGCATCCATTGCATCTAGTCTCGACTTCAATTCATCATTTTCATTTTGAAGATTTTGAATCATTTCTTGTTGCTCCTGAATACTTTCAATTAAGACAGGAATCAACTCAGTATAACTAACGTAATGTGATCCGTCTGCAGCGATATCAACAATCTCAGGGAATGCTTTTACAACTTCTTGAGCAATAACCCCATAAGTTGTTACTTTTTGATCTCCTTTCTCTACTTCAACTGGTGCAAGTTTGAAGTTATATGTATAACCATTGATAGCCATTAATTTTTGAAGAACGCCTTCTAACTCTTGAATGTTTTCCTTTCTATTTTTATCAGATGGAGCTACCCAGTTTCCAGCAGTATTTAGATAAGCCATCACAGCACTGTTATTGTATGGATCATTATCTGTTGCCCCATCATATCTATCTTCATCATTTACATAAATCAGTGCTGAAGGCTGTCCATTGTTTGCATCCCCAGGAGACCATAAAGTTATTGCGTTGCCGTCTCCATAAATACCTGCACTTTCAAAATCTGTTTCTCTTGATGCCATAATAAAATGTGCACCTCCAACACCAAAGTCTTGAACTCCAGAACCATGTTCCCATAGGTCATCGTTAATGATTACCATTTCATCACCTACAGATTGAGACAATGTAATTTTACCATTAACATCAAGCTTATTATCTGGTGTGGTTGTGCCAACTCCAACATTACCTGTTACAGCGGAGTATTGATCTGTACCTGATATTGTCCAATCAGTATCACCTGTATCATCGCCATCAGCTATGTCAGCAGGGATACCAGAAAGTGTAGACCAAGTTTCAATTTCATTAGTAGGGTCATTATCTGCATCATCCACATCATCGCCATCAGCTATGTCAGCAGGGATACCAGAAAGTGTAGACCAAGTTTCAATTTCATTAGTAGGGTCATTATCTGCATCATCCACATCATCACCATCTGCTATGTCAGCAGGGATACCAGAAAGTGTAGACCAAGTTTCAATTTCATTGGTAGGGTCATTATCTGCATCATCCACATCATCACCATCAGCTATGTCAGCAGGGATACCAGAAAGTGTAGACCAAGTTTCAATTTCATTGGTAGGGTCATTATCTGCATCATCCACATCATCACCATCTACTATGTCAGCAGGAATACCAGGGAGAGAAGACCAGTCTTGCAACTCATTTGTCGGATCCGCATCTGCATCGTCCACTAGATCGTTCGCAACACTTTCTGCCGATTTTGCATGCAATGCATAAGGTACACTTAGTAATTGACTCGTTCCCATAATTGAATATGAAGTACCTCCAGTTACATCAATTCCGTTTTCAACGAAGTAAGTATCGTTCCCCCAATCAATTAAACTAAAATCATCTGTAGTAGTTCCAGTACCAATTTCTAAATTGATTAATCCAAATTGGTTTGTAGTTACTGTAAATGTTTCTGTATAGACAGCTGTTCCTGAGGGAGAACCTTGAAGGATTCTTAATTGCACACCAACATTTTGGTTGGCTAAAATTAAATTTGACCCATCTCTTACAACTGCTTGATATTTAAAAGCTTCAGGTGTTTGAGAGAAAGTGTTAAATGATAGCATAACAAATGCTGCCATAGATAAAATTATCTTTTTCATAAGTAATAAATTATTGATTTTTAATTAGTTTAATTGTTCTTAGTTTTAATTGTTCATTGTCGGATAAAACCACAGAGTAACTTCCAGGAGCCCATTCATTAGCTGGGATTTCTGTTTTCTTGTACTCTAATTTTCCCTGGGTAACAATTTTTCCGGTAGCATCGTAAATTGAATAGTTTTTTCCTTCGAAATTTTCACTTTCAATTATAAGTTTATTGTTTACCGGGTTCGGGTACACGCTGGCACTAAATTCGACATTGTGAATGTCTATACTCACATATTCCCATTTTGTTTGATGAAAGCCTTGAGTTAGGCTATTACTTCCATCTGTCCCCGTGAATATAACAGGTTCACCAATAGTGTAATCTATAGATGCGTCTGTTCCTTGATGACTATCCCCTTGAGTAGAAATCACTTCTTGCCCGTGAATTCCACCATAAAGCATCAAAACCAAAACAAGTGTAGTTGTTTTTTTCATGTAATGTAGATAATTAATTTAACTATTCTACCAGTATGAGCAACTGTTAAAGGTATATTTAGTTGAAATTCATAGTAGTAGGCTTATAATTTTTATAAGTACTACAAATTTAACAAAAACCTTTATTTATTTTAATAAAATAAAAGTAATATTTTTTGATTTTAGTTAATCAAAATAAGACTAGATATAAGATATAGTAATGATTGAAATAGGTCGTATTAAAATTGGATTTTGCTTTTATTTCTCATCTACATCATATAGGTAGACTTTATTGCTCTTTATGATTGTGTCTGATGCATTCCCCATTTACAATCTCGCAAGGAGTTTCGATATAGTTGGGATCATCACGTTCGTCCCTGTATTTTTTAACATCTACTGCCTCCTCAATATTTATTGAATTATCCTCCGTCTTCCTTTTTTTCCTTTCCTTAGAAGTATCTTTTTTTACGGGTGCTTTTTTGACCAGCTTGGTAGTATCATGATCTATAGTGTCAACAATTTGTTCAGGATTTAAAGTATCTGGAGAATCCATTTTTTCAGGATTACTCGTTTTAACTTCTTTATTATTGGAACTAGAGTTATCAGAAATAAAAATAATAGTCGTTTCGTAAGGATCCATATTAACAGATTACTACTTCTAATATTCACCAACAAATGTACCAATAGAAAAAGGGTGCTAATCGTTTACTTCTCCTCTAAACAAATTCACTTTTGAACTAAAAGGATTACCCGACATTCTTCTGAATGATGATATTTGCCCACAATGCCAAAGACAGTCAGCAATTTGTCCGTTTACATAATTCCAAAAAGGTAATGTTTCACCATTTCTTAATTTTATAGTATATGAATCAAAGTCCTCGTCAGAACTCTCTAATAGAATGAAGCTGATGGTTTTTAGATCATTTAGAATATATGCTCTCTTCTCTTCAAATGAAAGTTCAGGCAATTCAGGCTTATCGAATTTCGATAGCGTTTTTGTAATACCATGAATCATGGAAAACATATGATCGATAGTTTCTTCACTACTGCGCGATTCCTCAGTCGGCCGAAAAGCTAGATCTTCTTCACGCAACCCTTCCGTTGCCCAATAAAAACGAAACCCTAAACCATCTACCATCCTGGATACCATGCTTCCTGCAGTATAGTTCTCAGGGTAATCAGGTATTTCTCGATAGGGGAGTGAATCTTGTGTTTGTGCGGAGGTATTCATGCTAAATAGTATTACAGTTATTAGTAGTATTGAAAATCTAATATTCATGGTTTCAGAATTTAAAAACTTGAGGGTGTAAGGTAATGAAATAAATATTATTTGTATTTTTAATAGAAGTCGGGCTGAGGCACTCGAAGCTCGACTTCAATATTCTTCCTATCTTTATCACCCAACAAAAAAAGCAACAAATCATTCATGAAAATCCACAATGCCTATCAAAACAATCTCAAGAACATTGATCTAGTCATCCCTGAAAATCAGCTTATCGTTGTGACAGGGTTGTCGGGTTCTGGGAAGTCTTCGCTGGCGATGGGTGTGATTGCAAATGAAGGCTATCGGTATTTTTTGGAAAGTCTACCCGCCTACAATCAGCAGAACAATCAGTTGATTCCTACGGCTGAAGTGGATGATATTCAAAATTTACCTCCAGTAATTAAAGTGGAGCAGTCGAAGCGGTTTCAGTCTACAAATACAACGTTTGGTACACTTTCCGAATTAGCTTCAATATTCAGAATTTTATTTGCGCGATATTCAGCCGATGAAACGATGAGTAAATCGCTTTTCTCGTTTAATCATCCACTAGGTGCTTGTGAAGTATGTAATGGAATTGGTCAAGAGGAATACATTGATTTGGATAAGTTAGTGGGTGAAGAAAGCAAAACACTTCGAGAAGGTGCGGTCACAACGACTTTGCCAAATGGATATATTGTTTACTCTCAGGTCACGGTGGACGAATTGAACAAGGTGTGTAAAGCCCACGGTTTTAATGTGGATATTCCATGGAAGAACCTTTCTGAGGAACAGAAAGATGTCATTCTAAACGGAAGTGATCGCATCAAAGTGTTTTATGGAAAACACGGTTTAGAATCTCGACTAAAATGGTCTGGAATAAAAGCAAAACCGCGTGAAGAAGGATTTTACAAAGGAATGCTTCCTATCATGGAAGATATTTTGAGAAGAGATAGAAATAAAAACATATTGAAGTTCGTAAGCTCGAGAATATGTCCGAGTTGTAAAGGTGCTCGAATCAAAGCAGAACACTTAAAGTTCAAATGGAATGGGTTGAACTTTCAAGAGTGGATGGATCTATCCTTGATTGAATTATACGATAAACTAAACACGGCTAAAATTTCTAAAGGTGAGAAGGTATTGGTCGATAAAATATCAACTCAAATATTCGATTTGATTCGGCTCGGAATGGGAGAGTATCAATTGAGTTCACCGAGTACAGATATTTCTTCTGGTGATGGTCAGCGGATCAAATTAGTCAATCAAGTCAACAGTAATTTACAAGGAATTCTCTATGTTTTTGACGAACCGTCTATTGGTTTGTCGGAAGACTATCAGAATTATTTGCTTCATATTTTAAACCGACTCATACGACGTAGAAATACGGTTATGGTTGTAGAGCACGACTTGACTTTTATACAATCTGCCGATTGGATAGTAGAATTGGGTCCTGATGCTGGAATCCATGGTGGAGAAGTTGTTTTCAATGGAACAATCAAAGACTTTTTATCGGCAAAAGATGTTTCGAGTCCTACGTTGGCTGCGTTGAGAGCAGAAAAGGCAAGTACAAAGCAGAAATCCAACATAGTTGCTGCGGAAACGTTTGAATTTAAAGCAAAAGAACTGACCGTAGTAACGCGTAAAACACCACAGCTCGTCCAACAAATTGAAGTATACTGTGTAAAAGAAAATTTGAACTTAGTGACAGTTTCAGATCAACCGATTGGTAAAACACCGCGAAGTAATCCTTCTACCTATACAGGGTTAGCAGATAAAATTAGAGATTTATTAGCTAAAACACCCGAAGCAAAGGCATTAAAATTAGCTAAAGGTGCTTTTTCATTCAATAATAAAACTGGACGCTGCGAGGCTTGTGAAGGAGCAGGTGTTATCACTTTGTCGATGAGCGTGATGGGAAACGTCAACCAAGTTTGTCCAACGTGTAATGGAAAACGGTTTAAGCCTGAAGTGTTGCGTGTGCGTTGGAACAATAAAAACATTGCAGATATTTACGACCTCAGTATCGAACAGGCGTTTGATTTCTTTTCGTCTGAGAAGAAGCTTACCGAAATACTTTCCTTAATGCTACAATTAGGATTGGGCTATATTAAACTGGGACAACCTTCAAATACCTTGTCGGGTGGAGAAGCGCAACGGATTAAACTCACAAAGCATTTTGCGAAGAAATCAAAAACGACTGTCTTGTTATTGGAAGAACCAAGTATTGGATTGCATCAGCAGAATGTACGACAATTGATCGAGGCTTTGCACCAATTAAAAAATCAAACAGCAGGAATCGTTTGCTTTGAAAATCACGAATTGTTTCAATCTTCATGCGATACGTTGATCCGAAATGCATTGAAAACAAAATCATTTGATGTCAAAGAAGAACCACCACAGCAGAGAGAATTCATTTCAATTAAAGGAGCAAGAACGCATCATTTGAAAGATCTTGATTTGGAACTGCCTAAAAATCAATTGACCGTTGTAACTGGGATTTCAGGTTCGGGTAAATCTTCTTTGGTGATTGATACGTTGCATGGTTATGGATTGCAGGAGATGAGTAAACAGTTTTCCAGTTATCAGCAATCCAGAGTAGGAGTAAACTTTCAATTGGAGGTAGATCATATTGAAGGACTTACACCAACGATTTGTATTACTAGAAAACAAAAGAATTACACACTGCGATCGGATATCGCAAAGCAAACAGGAATTGATAAAATCTTACGTTTTGCTTTTTCTCGAAAGGCAACTTACGAAGGCGAAGAATTATCTGCCAGTCATTTCTCGAATAACCACGAATTGGGGAAATGTGTCGTTTGTGAAGGAATCGGAGAAGCTTTATTGCCCGACCTTGACAAGATCGTTCTTGATCCAGAGAAAAGTATAGCCGATGGATTGTTAGAACACAACAAGGCGATTGCTTATTATGGTCAACCGGGCGGACAACACATGTCGATTTTGAAGAAGGTAGGAGAGGAGTACGGATTTACTTTGGAAACACCTTTTAAAGCGCTAAGCAAACAACAAAAGGATATTCTTCTCCATGGATCTGGGGAAAAAGAATGGAAAGCCACATGGGTCTTTAAAACGAAAACCCGAGAAGGGAAACAAGAAATCTCTATGACCTGGGAGGGGATCTTCGAATACTTGAAGGACGAATATTACAAAACCCGAAAAAATAAAAACATAACTAATTTGACAGATCTGTTTTCTTATGAAGAATGTAGTGTCTGTCATGGAAGTGGATTAAAACCAGAGCGATTGCAGTTTCAGTTGGCGGGAAAATCGATACACGAGATCAAGTCGATGGATTTTAAAGCACTAGAGAAATGGCTTTCTGATACGGACGGCATAGACGAGGTAGATGGAAAATTATTGGCTAAAATCGAACCGCATTTAGTCAATACAATTGCTCGTGCAAAGCAATTACACATTGATCATTTACAACTCAATCGTAAGTCACCCACACTTTCTGGAGGAGAAAACCAACGCGTGGAATTGATCAAACAGTTGAATAGTCCGCTCAAAGGGATTACTTATTTGCTGGACGAACCTTCAGCAGGCTTATCGAACGATAACATTCCTGATTTGATTGTTATTCTGAAAGAGCTTATTGAAAAAGGAAATACAGTGGTTGTGATTGAACACAACAAGGACATCATTAACGCCGCACAGTATGTAATTCAAATCGGATCAGAAGCAGGAAAGCTGGGTGGATACATTACCTATCAAGGAAACCCTCAAGGATTATTAAAAGAACCCGATTGTCATCGATTCTTGAAAGAGAAATCGAAGAAAATTGAACTGAAACCAGGAAAAGCGCATATTTCCATCCAAAAACTATCCAAACATACGTTGGTTAGAGATGCTTTAGATATTCCTGTTGGAGGAATCACAGCGATTACAGGTAAATCAGGGGTTGGTAAAACGACTTTGGTTAAAGACATCTTGATACCGAGTATTGAGCAAAACAAACCAATCAATTGCAAAAAAATCAGTTTCCCAAAGAACTATGCAGGAGCTCATTATTTTGAAGCGAAAAAACTGCGTACACATGCCAAGACATTATTAGTGGACTATTTGAATCTACTCAACGATATCACAAAGACCTTTGCCACAGAAACAGAAATAAAAGCCAGGGATTTTTCCTACAAAACCAAGACGAGTCAGTGTCCGACTTGTAAGGGAAAAGGATTCTTAGAAACTGGTCTGGATGTAGCTGCCAATCATATTGAGAAATGTGAGAATTGTAAAGGTAAACGCTATCAAAAACACATTTTGAAGCACGAAGTACGCTCAAAGAACATAGCAGATGTCCTTGTTTTAAATATCACCGAATTAAAAGAGTGGTTTGTAGACAAAAAACTTTCTAAATCGACACTACCGTTCATCGACCGCTTGGAACAAATTGGTTTAGCGCACTTGACTTTAGAACAAACGGTACAATCCCTTTCTTCAGGTGAAAAACAGCGTTTACTTTTACTCAACTGGCTGATTGATAAACCTAAAAATGAACTCTTTATTCTAGATGAACCGAGTACTGGTTTGCATTATGCGGATATTGATTTGTTGTATACTATTTTGGAGGAGTTGAGCGTGGACAATGATGTGCTGGTCATTGAGCACAATCAGTATTTGTTGGAGATGATTGGGGTTGGGGTGGAGATGTGAGTTAGCATTTTTAAACTTTTAGACCGATTAAACAAACATCATCAAGCTGTTCGACGTCTCCTCTCCATTCAATGAAAAATTCATTAAGTTTTATTTTCTGCTCATTCATTGGTAGTTCTTTAATTGATAATAAGAGTTCTTTAAATGGTCTTGATTTGAGCTTCTTGCCTTTAACGCCTCCAAATTGATCTGCATATCCATCCGAAAATATGTATATAATATCTTCTTTTTGTAGATCAACCTTGTGCGTAGTAAATGGTGATTTGTTTTCAAAACTCCCAATAGGTTGTTTATTTGCTTTTATCTCAATGATTTCATTTCCTCTTAGTATCCAAAGGGGATTTTGTGCACCAGCGAATTCAAGAGTTTGTTTCGAAATTTTACATAACGCTATGTCCATCCCATCTTTAACATCTTCAGTACTTTTAATAAATTCATTAATTACAATTTCACGCGATTTATCTAAAATTTCACCAGGATCATCAAGTCCAAACTCCCTAACAGATCGGTTTAGTGCACTATTACAAATCACACTAACAATGGCACCTGGAACTCCATGCCCAGTACAATCAGCTGCAGCAAATAGAACACTATCACCAATAGGTTCTATCCAATAAAAATCACCAGCTACAATGTCTTTAGGTAAGTATAAAATAAAGCTATTATAGTTGTAATTTTCCAGTTCATTTATGGGAGGTAAAATAGCGGATTGAATTCGTTTTGCATAATTTATAGAATCAGTTATTTCCTGGTTCTTATCTTCTAAAACGTCATAAGCATGATCAACTTCTGTTTTTTGGGTTTCAATAATTTTCTTTTGTTTTTTAGTTACCCTAAGTCTAGTGAATATAAATCCTCCGAACACTATTCCCGAAAAGCTGAGTATACCAAGAAACCAAGCTCTTAACAATTGTTTTTCTTCCTCCTTTTTATAAGTAACCTCCAATAAATCCTTTTCCTTTTCTTGCTCCAAACTATCCTTGAGTGCCTGTTGCTTATATTTAAATTGCTCATCTTTTGAAATTGCAAGCGTCTTGTTTTCAATATTTTCAATCGAATCTTTTAACTGATTGTATTGTTCGTAAAAATCGAGTGCATTTTTGTAGTCTTTTTTCCGTAAATAAATCTCATACAGTGTGAAAGAAACATCTTTTTTTTCAGATTTTGTTTCTAGTCTTTCACAAGTCTCAAGTGCTTCTTTAGCATGTTGTAAAGCTTTTTCGGTCTTATTTTGTCTTAGATAAATATTGGACAAAGTTGTAGAAGAACTTGCGAATCCTAATTTATAATCTATTTTCTTAGCTACCTTGGCTGCTTCTTCAAGATAAATTTGTGCGCTGTCCAATTCATCTAATCTTGAAAACTGGAGTCCTATACCTCCAAGGGAAACTGAGTAACCTAAAAGATCATTTGTTTCTTTTTGAATTCGAGCAGCTTCTTTTAGGTATACCAGAGCTGAATCACCTTGATTTAGACTACCATACTCAGCACCAATATTTCCATAAGTGATTCCTAGACGCCATACATCTTTTCCATTTTTTAAATATTCAAAACATTTCAAGTATTTATCTAATGCAAGTTCGTGCTCTTTCATCTGACTATATATGAGACCTAAATTGTTATAAGAGGAGGTAATACCTGAAGTATCTTCTAACTCTAAGTCCATCTTTAGGCTTTTGTAGTGATAATCAATAGCCTTTTTAAAATCAGATAATAAATAATATTGGTATCCGATATTGTTGTAAAAAGAAGAAATTGATGGTTTGTTTTGAATGTTTTTCGCTATTTTGAGGCCCTTAACGTATTGACTTAAAGACCCTCTTCTATCTCCCTTATTTCCTAAATATATCCCATAGTTATTCAGGCTACTTAAATAGGCTTCTTGATACACTTCTTTTTCTACTTTTGACAAATTGGTTTTATTCATCATCTTTTCGCTAAAATTTAGAGCGAATTCTGCATATTTCCCCCATACTGGACTAACCATTTTTTCTGCTATGGTACTTAAAGCTTGAACTTTTACTGTATCGTGATTGGAGTCATGATAGGTACTTAGTTGTTCAATTAGTAAAACACTATCTTTTTCAGATAAGTCCGATAATATTAAAGAGTCAACTAAGAAATATTCAGAATCCTCAAATTGAGAAAAAATATATTGACTATATGTGAGAAATAAAAAAAGTAAGCAAAAAGAAAAATATTTCATTTATGAATAGATATGGTAAACAAAGATAAGTAAATACATTGTTAAAATCTTTACTTTTATCAAAACCATTTTCTCACCCTTTCTCTGGTTTGTTTTCTAATTTGATTAAGGAAAGTACTACCAATTAGAATTCTTCCAAAAAGAAACATGAATATAGATAGATCTATTGACGCGTAAACTATAAAAGATACAAAGAGGATTAGAAATGCGGCAGCTAAAGTGAATACTAAAGGTTTAGTAATATTACCATAAACGGTAACCTCTATCGTGCATAATTTCTTCTTGATATGAATAGTACACGGTAAGTTTAATTTAACTGATTCACCTCGAAATAAAACGGGAACATTGATTTTGAATATATTCGATGCAGCTTCATCTAAAATATCGAGACGCTGATAGTCAACGTGCCTTTCTAGCTTAGAAAGCTTCTCATCGTAATCTTTGTTGGGTAGTGTTATTTTGGTTGTTTTGATTTTCAATGTTGCTACTTTTTGTCATCTTTAAGCTCACCTTCTTGATTTTTACCACAAAGTGCACAAAATTCTGCTTCATTATTTGTGTTTCCACAGAATTTACAACCTCTTGCACTTCTTATCGGTCTACTTAAAATAACAAAATAACCGAATAATGGTGTTAATAAAATACACAAAATAAGGGCAGGGACAAAACCAATCTTACGCCTTTTGCTTTCTTGAATACACATCAAAATTGTGAGTGTGAATAACACAGCTAAAAATACATAGAAAATCATAATTTACTTTTTCATTATTCTTTCAACTTCACCGTAGTTTTCTTTGAGAAAAGCGGTTAAGTGTTGTTTAGATGAAGCGTGATCGAATCCCCATTTATCTGTTAATTTCATCTTGTCTTTTTCTCCAAGCAGTCCAAATAGAATTTTGGTGCGAACGGGTCTTTCAAACCATAATGAAAAAAATAATTTCCCGTCTTTAGAGTCTGCAGTCATTTCTAAACTAATATTGTTTTTCGTGTTTGTAAATCTAACGGAAGGACTGTATTGAACTTTTGCTTGGTTCATATTGTCTAAAAGTTCTAGTTGCTCCATCCATGGATAGTCATTAAAAAACGCTAGAGCTTTCTTACTATCAAGGCTATTTGGAATAATCTCGATTTCTTTTTTATCGGGATGACAGATACTTATTTTATAGTTCATTATTATCGAGTTATTGATGCGTTATTTAGGTTTTGATATACGTTTGTCACGGCATTTTATTACATTATTTCTTATTCCCTGCGAGTTGGTTTCCCATAAACGTAGTGTGAATATAGCATTAGGATAATAATTAAGCGAGTTTATGATTTATATCTGCTACTGTCGCTTGCTATTTTCTTTTTCTTCTCTGAATATACTTTATTGAGTTTTCGTGTAAACTTATCTAACTCATTTGCGACGATTTTTATATAACCAGAATACTTCTTAAGTTTTTTAGCAGATAACTCCTGATCTGATTCAAGTAAGTTGGTAATACCAAGCATTGAGGTTACAGGTCTACGTAAAACATGAGAAATATCTGAAGATATTTGTTCTAAAGCAGTTTCATACTCAATATGATGGGTTACATCTGTAAATGAGCCATAGATTATAGTTTCCTCATTTTCAGTTTTTTCAGGTTGACCATTTACTGCGTGCCAACGATAACCAGAGTCACTCTTAACTCGGTATTCATAATAAATTTTTTTGTTATTTTGTATTGAATTTGCCAAACAGTTTTTTAAAGGTTTAATATCATCTGGATGTACTATTGAAAAACCAAGCGCGGGGTTTTTAAGCCATTCGTTAAGGTCTATATTTGGATGTATTTTTTTCATCCCTTTACTTAGAAATGAGAACTCTTGATTGCCAAAGCGATCGATTCGAAGTTCAAAAACACCAAAAGGAAGATTTTCTGTAATCTTGATCAATCTCGAAGTGCTCAATTCAATTGTCGTACTTAACTCTTTTAAGGCCTTTTGTGTCTCTAGCTTATCCATTACTCTTCTTGCAAGAATTTGAAGTGCATTTTCTTGCTTTTTACTTATTTCCATGGGCTTTTGATCCAAAACACATAATGTACCTAAAACATTATTACGTTTTGTAACTAATGGTGCGCCAGCATAAAAACGAATTTTAGGATCCTTTAAAACTAGTTTATTATTAAGGAAGCGCTGATCTTTTAAAGTATCATTTACTACCAGTACCTCATTCGGTTTGTTCAAAGCATATCTACAAAATGAATCTTCTACATTCCCTTCGCTTTGATCAACTCCTTTTTTAGACTTAAACCATTGGCGTTTATCATCTAAAATGGTAATTAATGATATTGGTGTACCGAATATTACAGAGGCAAGTTCTGTTATTTCGTCTAACTCTTTATCTGGTGGAGTGTCAAAAAGACCATAAGAGTTAATGTCTTCTAATCTACTCATGATATTCTTTTTGTTATTTCTAATAAACTTTCTTCTGTAACAGGTTTTGCAATATAATCAGTAACATTCTGATAATTATTTGCTTTTTCATAGTCTGTGGGATTAACAGATGAAGTAACAATGAAAATAGTAATATCTCTTTCATTTAATGTATCAGCAAACTCATCTAAAAATTCCCATCCGTTCATTATAGGCATGTTTAAGTCAAGTAAAATTAAATCAGGTAGTATTTCTCCCGATTTAATAATTTCTGTCAAACCAGAAATCGCCTCCTGACCGTTTTTATAGACTAGTAAGTCGGTACAGAAGTCTGTCATTTCCATGATTTCTTTTGTTAAAAAAGTAAAGGCAGGATCATCATCGATAATACAAGCCATATTAAATTTATTCATAATTCAAGTTTAATCTGAATACTTTCTAATTCTTGTTTAGCTTCGTAAGTCGATTTATTATGTGTGTGATTTTAGATATAAATAGAGAGACTTCATCATCTGTCTCCTCACATAGATTTGTAGAGTACTTTATGAGACCTGTATAGTTTGCTTTCATGGTTTCCAAGATTGGACAAGCTTATCTAAATTTTAAACAAGTAAAATAAATTATAATTTTTAATAATTACAATTTATTATGAAATTTGTTCATAATAAAGTATAACTTATATATTCCGCTTAGAGGAGCTTTATGATAAAATAAACATTCTTAGATTACTTTATCCATTTAATGAAGAGTGTTAACAGTGCAAATGATAATGCACTAAGAATAGAACAGTTTTGATTTTAGACAAAAAAAAGCCTACCGATTAAGGTAGGCTTTTAAAAATATATTTAAAGTTAGACTAAGCCATCTCAACATTAATTGCGTTCAAACCTTTTGGGCTTTCTTCAACTTCGTAGCTTACTTTATCTCCTTCGTTAATATTAATAGATAACGCATTTTGGTGTACAAATACATCTTTACCACCATCATCTGGTGTTATAAATCCAAATCCTTTTGCGTTGTTAAAAAACTTTACTGTTCCGTTACTCATCATTATTATTTTTATATAAGTTCCAAAGATAATATAATAATTCAGCATTTTGCTGATTTATAATTTTTTAAGTAGAATTAACTCGACTAGAAGAGATAATTCGTTGTATTACTTCACTCTCTTAAATGCTAATTGGAACATAAAATAAACTATTTTTAAGGTTATGAAGAATTCAATTATCAGTTTGTTATTAGTTGTTCCATTTTTTGGAGTAACGCAGTTAGAAATGTTAAGTACAGACCCAGTAGAATGTGTAGAGTCTTTTTTTAAAGCTTTTCATGCGCAAGATACGACCGCTATTAAAGAGGTTGTGCATGGTGATATAGTCTTGGCTACAATTAAGTCAAATTCTAATGACACAATTCTTGTGGTTAACGATATTGAACAATTTTATAACTCGATTTCATCTATTCCAGAAACAGTGAAGTTTCAGGAGAAATTGACTGAGATAGAGATCAGAACAGATGGGATATTGGCTCACGTCTGGACCAACTATACTTTTCATCTTAATGATAAAATTTCTCACAAAGGTGTAAATGCTTTTACTTTGATTAACCAAGGTGGAACTTGGAAAATCATCTACCTAGTAGACACACGAAGAAAAGGGTGATTTATGAATATAAGGTGAAATTATTTTTTCAAATTTAAGTTAAGCTGATTTTATCGAACTAAACACAGTGTAATTTGGGTTTTTATATTTTTATAGTTTTGTACTTCTATGATAAAAATTTCAGAAGGGCTTACTTATGAGTATGTAATCCATGGTATTTTCATAATCTTTGCGGGTATTCTACTGTCTCTCGCAAATGTGTTTTTTATTGTATTGATAGGTATAGGACTATTATTTATTCTGGTTAGTTCAGGTGTGTTAATAGACACCAAATTGAATCGGATAAAGAAATATCATTCTATTGGTCCAATAGAACTGAAAGATACTGGAAGTTGGATAGACCTTAAGAACATTATAGAAATAAAGTTAAAGTATAATACTAATGAAGGTAACACCTACCGTCCGATTTATTTAGCTAAAGCACCTTCTACTTTAACTACTTATGACTTAATACTTACGGATGAGTTAGACAATAAAGTAATCGTTTACGATTTCAAAGACATGCGTCAAGCCTTAAAGACCATGACTCAATTAGAAAAGATTTCAAATAGTATGATGAAAAATGAGGTTAAGGAGAATATTCAATCGAAATTACAAAACCGAAGGAAACGACGACGTTAGCTAATTATTAGAGAATCAAATAGGTTATAAGTAAAATCATTATATCTTTCTTCTTAACGACAAAAAGTCTTGTAACCTATGCCATTTTAAACCTTAATCAAAATTTCTTTTAACTTTATGGCTCTTCAAAATAAAAGTTGAAATATGAAATTATCATTAATCGTTGGAATAGTAGCCTTATTGTTTTCCGCAGAAGTAATATATGCCCAAAAAGGGAAGAAAGAAGATGAAAAGGATGAAAAGAGTAAGGTGGAAACCGTTGTGTCAAGCTTAAAGTTTAGAAGTATAGGGCCAGCTTGGTGTTCTGGTAGGATTTCTGATTTTGCTGTTAATCCTAATAATTCATCTGAATATTATGTGGGAGTGGCAAGTGGAAACTTATGGAAAACAAAAAATAATGGAATCACTTGGAAACCTATTTTTGATAAATACGGTTCATATTCAATTGGTGTGGTTGAACTCGACCCAAATAACAGTAATGTAATCTGGGTTGGAACAGGCGAAAATAATCACCAAAGAGCTCTTGGTTATGGTGATGGTGTTTATAAGTCTGTTGACGGTGGAGCATCATTTAAGAACATGGGACTGAAAGRATCTCGTCAAATTGGAGGTATTGTTATTGATCCAAGAAACTCAGATGTTGTACTTGTTGCATGTGAAGGCTCTGCCTGGGGTCCTGGAGGAGATCGTGGTCTTTATAAGACAAAAGATGGCGGAGAAAATTGGGAGAAAGTATTAGAAATTAGCGAAAATACGGGTGTCAACAATATTGTAATGGATCCATCAAATCCAGATATTATGTACGCAACAACAGAGCAAAGGAGAAGACACCACTTTGGGAAAATTAATGGAGGACCAGAGTCTTCTGTATACAAAAGTACGGATGGAGGTGAAAACTGGAGAGAGGTAAAAACAGGTTTACCTTCTGTGCATTTAGGTGGAATGGGAATCGCTGTATCACCTGTTGACCCTAATGTGGTTTATATCATTGTCGAAGCGGCGGAAGATAAAGGAGGGTTTTATCGCTCTACCAATAAAGGAGAGAGTTGGAAGAGGATGAGTGATCATAACAGCAGTGGTCAATATTATAACGAGATATATTGTGATCCGAAAAACGTGGATATAGTTTATTCTGTTGAGACATATTCTCACTTCACTGAAGACGGTGGAAGAACATGGAAGAGGTTAGGAAATAATAACAAGCATGTGGATGATCACGCCTTATGGATTGATCCTGAAAATACAGAGCATTTATTAATAGGTTGTGATGGAGGTATCTACGAAACCTATGACCATGGAAATCACTGGGATTTTAAAGAAAATTTACCGGTCACTCAATTCTACCGACTCGCTGTTGACAATGCAAAACCATTTTATAATGTTTATGGAGGTACACAAGACAATAACAGTACAGGAGGACCTTCTCAAAACACTTCGTCCAAAGGAGTGACAAATGATGAATGGATTGTGACACTGGGGGGAGATGGTTTCTGGCAAGCAATTGATCCTGAAGACCCAAATATAGTTTATTCAGAATATCAATATGGGAACATGTTTCGATATGATAAAAAAACAGGAGAAAAAGTGAATATTAAACCTCGCGAAAGAAAAGGGGAGGATTCATATAAGTGGAATTGGAACGCACCATTATTTATTAGTCCAAATGATAAGAAGACACTCTATGCAGCGGCAAACAAAGTATTTAAAAGTACGGATCGTGGAAACAGCTGGGAGGTAATTAGTGATGACTTAACTGCTCAGAAAGATAGAGATGAGTTGAAGATTATGGACAAGTATTGGAGTATTGATGCTGTACGAAAACATGTTTCTACATCGCTATGGGGAACGATTGTCGCTTTGGACGAGTCAAGAGTTAAAAAAGGATTACTTTACGCAGGTTCTGACGATGGAGTGATTTCTGTAACTGAGGATAATGGTCAAAACTGGCGACAGGTTACAGCTGAAGAAATTGGAGTTCCTAAGTACACCTATATCATTGATATTCATGCAGATAAATTTGATGAAAACGTTGTATATGTAACATTCGATAATAGAAAAATGGATGACATGAAACCATATGTTTTCAAAAGTAAGGACAAAGGAAAGACGTGGACATCAATTTCTTCTACATTCCCAGATAACTATACAGTACATTCAATACAACAAGATCATAAAGATGCCAATGTTTTATTTGCAGGAACTGAATTTGGAGTCTTCACTTCAATAGACGGAGGAAAGAAATGGATACAGTTAAAATCAGGTATTCCAACTATTGCTGTTAGAGATCTTGCAATTCAGGAAAGAGAGAACGATTTGGTGCTTGCTACTTTTGGTCGAGGGTTCTATATTTTAGATGACTATACGCCACTTCGAACAATTTCAGAAAATATGCTTGAAAAGAAAGAAGGGCATATTTTTGATGTGAAAGATGCGAATATGTATGTTCAAACGAATAGTAGAGGGAATCAAGGCTCCACCTATTATGTGGCGAAAAATCCAAAATATGGGGCACATATTCGTTATTACGTAAAAGATGTTCCAAAGTCTACAAAAGCGGAAAGACAGAAGAAGGAAAAAGAATTATTCAAAGAGGGAGAGTTTATTCCACAACCTTCATGGAGAGATGTTGAGCTTGAAGCTTTAGAAGAAGGAGCTCACTTAATATTTACAATTAAAGATGAAGACGGAAACGCCGTGAGAACACTTACAAAGAAAGCAAGTAAAGGGTTGGGTAAAATCGTTTGGGATCTGCGCCATCCTTCACCAAGGCCTATTATAACCGACAAATTTAATCCAGCAGCTGAGAGTAAGCCTGGGTGGCCTGTAATGCCTGGAAAATATTCAATTACAATGCAAATGTGGCAGAACGATAGCTTGACTGAATTAGCAGAATCTGTTTCTTTTAATGTTAAAAAGCTATTTGAGGATGATATAACAGAAGAAGAACGAAAAGAGGTTGCTGAATTTGATCAGAAGGTAAGTAACATGGTTCGTGTATCTAATGCTGTGAATAAATCGATTAATGAGTCGAATAAAAAAGTAGCGTCAATGTTACAGACGATGTATAACATGGATGAAATTCCAGAAGCTGAGGTGGCTAATGCAAGAGCATTACTTAAGGAGTTAGAAGAGTTGAGATTTAAAATGGAAGGAGTTAACGCTAAAGCTAGTTGGGAAGAAATTCCACCATCTCAAATGCCTATTTCTAAAAGAGTAAGTGCAGTGGCATATGCGAGATATGCTTCCACAGGAAAAGTGACTGAAACGGAGAAGATAGGCTATAAAACAGCTAAGGAAGAGATGCAATCTGTAATAGATGAATTGTCTATTATTATTGAAAATAAGATCACAGCCATCGAAGCTCAATTGGAGTTAATGGGAGCAACTTGGACGCCAGGGAGAATACCGAAATGGTAGTTTTTGAGGTTTGAGTGAATTCGTGGTATGCTGGTCGTACCTACGGCACTCGGAGGGTCATTTCGTGGTATTTTAAAAGACGGCTTATCAGCCATCTTTACGGGCTTGTCGTGCCTCTGGCACTTGTTATCCGATTCATTCTCTTC
>NVXV01000025.1 GCA_002734085.1 Fluviicola sp.
GTTATCCGATTCATTCTCTTCAAAAATACATCCTTAAATTGAGCACAGAAAAGTGCCATCGGCACGCAAAGCTAAATGCAATGGCAGCTATGCCATTGGCTAAGTTGAACCTCCCTACCAAATTCTGAGTGCCGTAGGTACGAAATATGGAGCTAAACCCTATAATTTTTGCTTCTCAATTCTTTCTTGAAGAATATGTTCCACTTCTAATAACTGCTCAAAGGACATTGGTTGTAATGGCTTTTCTGATCCAGATTGCTTTTTAGGAATAATCGATTTGTTTTCGAGTCCCTTCAAGATATCTAAATATATTTCAGGTTTTTTAGAAGTCATTCTCCTTTGGATTATTGCAGTCGAGTCTCCTTCCAGAATGGGTTCTTCATAAAATTTCAAGATCGCTCCACCGTCAAGATCTTTATTAACGAAAAAAGCAGTATTTCCGATTTTACCTCCTTCTTTGATCGTCCATTGAAGGGAATCTAACCCTTTATATTTTGGTAATAATCCTGGGTGAATACTAATTATTTTATATAAATCAGTTCCTAAAAGCGGTTCTTTTAACAACCAATTACTAGAGGCTAGGAGTAGGTAATCAATCTTGTTTTCGATTAAAAATTTTTTAACGTCTTCTCCTGAATGCTTTTTTGTAGAGAAAACTGGGACTCCATTTTGTTCTGCGAAATTTTTAGTTGCAACTTTTTTTATAATCGGTATAGTTTCAATATTTTTTTGGATGTAATTTTTAATAAATTTTGGAACTAAATTATCCCAAACCCTGCGAGTAATTCGCCTACTTAAGCTATATTTTTTGAATTTTCGATTGAACTTGTCATGAGCATTTCTAAATATTAATTCGTTTTTCGAATATTTTTTTCGAATATCTTGTTCAATAATAACCGCATCAATGACAAAGTCATTTGCTTTGAAATGCTTTATAATATCTACTGTATATGGACATACAGGAGTGCTAAGTATTGCTACTTTCATGATTGTTCGGTTCATTTATATGATTCAAAAGTTGTTTACCACTCATATACGTTGTTTTTAGTGACTCAACATAATCCAAAATTTGAGAAAGAACAGATTCCCATTTACCGTATTTATAGTCTGAATAATAGTTGTTGTGCCAAAGTATACTTAGGATACCATTAAATTTAGCAACTTCGTTGATTGTATTTTTACATGCCTCAAGTTCACTTTCAACGGTTCCCCCCATATACTTGTTATGGTCTAGTGTTCCATACATAATTGTTAATGGTATTTCAATAACCTTTGTAGGCTCCTCTGTTGAAAAATTATATAGGTAAAAGGGAGTACAGGTGGAATGACGGAATCCAATATGCTCTGCAAAATATACACTATTGTCGTAAGAAAGTGTGCAATTGTCCAAGATTGAAGGAATTAGATCTATTTCATACATTAAAAAATGATAACGATTTCCAATAATTTTTTGAGGAAAACGACTGATATCATCCGCCATGTGTTGTTCATCTAAACCAGACCCTAAACTTCCATGCAGGCCAACTTCACTTTTGTAATGTTTAATCTTATCAAATACAGCTTTTATTTTACTTGAATTAATTTTGTAGTCTGCGTTTGCTTCAGTAACATTTTTTACTGAACCACGGCGCGGAATAAAAAAGAATGTAGACGATATATTTCTTTTTTTCTCAAACTCTAAGATCCTATCAAAATTGAACCAATGATCTTTTTTGAAAGGGCGCTGACCAATGATTTTTGTAGCAGAAATCACCTTTTTGGATTTTACTTGATGAAATGCATCCTGAATCCAGCCTGACTGGCAAACATCTATATCATGAGAAATAAATGTGACAAAGTTTTTTTTCTCAAATTTTTGGGGAACATTATTTAAACCATAAGCCATACAAATAGCTTTAGACAGAATTGAGTAATAATAGTTTACTACGGGAAGTTCTATTATTCCGAGTTCTTTTTGTAAACTAGACTCATAAGGAAATCGTCCGTGTTGGTCAACTTTACCTTTTTCTAGCTCTTGCCATCCACTTAAAAAGAAGAAAGCAGATCCAATGATATCATAGTTGATGATCACAGAGCCGTCATCCTCAATGGAGATAATTTCTTTTGATTTATCTTTTGTAAAAAGGAAAGGAATTTCCTGATCTAACCAGTTATCCCATACAATAGCGTTTTTATTTAATTTCGTTGACTGCTCACTAAAAAATGAATCCGAGTGGTTCACTACTTTAATTTTCCCAGAAGATCTAATCCCGTAAGATATATCTACAGTATCTTGATCTAAATCATGAATGAGAAAATAATTTTTTAAAACATAGTGCTTTATTTTTGACATAATAATGAATAGATATTATCGCTACTAAGTTAAAAATAGAATACAGTAAACTACAAATTGTGTTTATTTATTCCTAAATATTCAATTCTATTTTTGAATTTATAAAGAACAACATTGAATTAATTTGATAGTTAGACTTAGTATATGTACAAACTTCAAGAAGATTTACAATATGTTTATCCGCTACGTTTACCTCTAAATACAATGTTAATTATAGCTTTAAAAAACAATTTAGTATCTGTGAAATAAGGATTTTTAGTCTTCATATCTAAATACTTTTTCTCGCATTCTAATACGCTATTCAAACTACTTTTTTCGTTGAAAGCTACATACGGTGGTATACAACCTGGTTTGAATCGAGATCTTTGATTTTTAAGTTCTTCTGGAAGTGCGTCAAAGTATACTTTAGATACGGGACGAACACCGACAAGTTTCATATCTCCTTTTAAAACATTTAAGAGCTGTGGTATTTCGTCAATCCAGTATTTTCGCATTAATTTAGACCATCTAGACATTCTGAAATCATCTTTGATTTTTCCGTTTTCCCCGTATCCATTCGTCCTTATTAAATAAGATTGAATAAACTCGGAATATGGGTGCATTGTACGAAACTTATAAACGCCAATAATTTTACCATTTTTACCAACACGGTTCATTTTGAATAAAGGTCCATAGCTTGGTTTGACAGCTAAAGGCTCTTTTGCTTTCTTCACAGTGAATAAATGAAGATTATCTACACGACGTACTCCATCTATTTCAAAACCACAACTAACAAGACGTCCAAGAACTTCTGCTTTTGAAATTAACCTACCTTTTCCTCGAGTGATACCGAAATAAATCTTTCTAATTCCCCAGACTTTAGGAGCTATTCTAAAAAATGCGAAATCCCAAACGCGTACAAAACCTCCAATAATAGGAATATTTCTACCCTTACGAGCTTCTCTATAGTTCTCTAAAGTTTTAACAACTCCAACATAATAATCACCAACATTCAGCGCTCTATTTACTTTTTCAAAATGTTTATTAATGTAACGAATGTCATTTATACGATTGAGTTCAAGATGAAGACCATTACCAGAATCTATATCAAGTGACCGATGAATCTCATGCTTTAAGTCAAAACCATCATCAACTTTTTTACTTAACAGAGCATTGATTATTCGACTATCAATCTGTGATACAGAGTATTGATTAACCTTTCCATCGTACGTAGTTACATCATCAGTTTTCATAATAAATCCTAAAATTCTCTAAAAAATCATTATTTGATAAATAGAAAATTCATTTTTCCCAGTTAATAATGAGCATTTTGTAGTGTTAATTACGCTAGAATTTGCTAATTGGTTTCCAAAAGTACTAAATTAAAGTACATTTTTTAAAAAAGAGCTGGTATACCCTAGCTTTCCTTTAACCAATTCTTCTGGGGAACCTTGAAATATGAGGGTGCCACCTTTTTCTCCTCCTTCTGGTCCCAAGTCAATAACCCAGTCAGCATTTTTCACTACGTCCATGTCGTGTTCTATAATAATAACAGAGTGACCAACATCAATGAGTCGGTTTAGAGAGATGAGTAGTTTGTTAATGTCATCGAAATGTAAACCTGTTGTTGGCTCATCGAAAATAAAAAGAGTAGGAGATGGATTTTTTGATTTTGTTAAGAACGATGCTAATTTTATACGTTGTGCTTCTCCGCCAGATAAAGTTGAAGAGGGTTGTCCTAAAGTTAAATAACCCAATCCAACATCAAACAAAGGCTGAATTTTTTCAACTACTTTTCCCTCAAGTCTTGAATCAACTTCTTTAAAAAAATCAAGTGCTTCCTGGATATTCATTTCTAAAATATCAGCTATAGATTTGTCTCTGTATTTTATCTCTAATGCTTCTTCCTTATAGCGTCGACCATTACAGCTTTCACAAGTCAAATGAACATCTGCCATGAACTGCATAGAAACGGTAATTACACCTTCTCCTTCACACATTTCACAGCGACCACCCGAAACGTTAAAGCTGAAGTATCCAGGTTTTAAACCACGCATTTTTGCTGGTTTCTGTCTTGAGTATAAGTCTCGGATTTCATCAAACGCTTTGACATATGTCACAGGATTACTTCTGGAAGAGCGACCAATTGGATTTTGATCTACAAATTCAATGGAATCAATCTGCGAAAAGTCTCCGGTAATTTCTTCGTGCTCTCCTATTTTGTTACCATGCACTCCTAACTTCTTATTTAAACCTGGGTACAAAATATTCTTCACTAACGTGGATTTTCCAGAGCCACTAACGCCAGTAACGCAAACCATTCCGTGAAGAGGGAATTTAACACTGATGTTTTTAAGATTATTTTCTTTAGCTCCAATTACATGTATCGCATCACTTAATTTTCTTCTCTTTTCAGGAATGGGAATAGATTTTTTTCCTGTTAAATAATCAGCTGTGAGACTATTTTTAGCACTTTTCAATTTCGCATGTGTACCTTGAAATACAATGTTTCCTCCGTTGATACCTGCACGAGGACCAATATCAAGTACTTCATCGGCCGCTTTCATAATCGCTTCCTCGTGCTCAACAATGATCACAGTATTCCCTAAGTCTCTCAGTTCTTTAAGCACATTGATTAACCGCTGTGTATCCTTTGGGTGCAGTCCAATACTTGGTTCGTCTAAGATATACATCGATCCAACTAAACTGCTACCTAGGGACGTAGCTAAATTTATTCGTTGAGACTCTCCACCAGATAAAGAATTCGCTTGACGATTTAAAGTAAGATAACCCAAACCAACTTCATTTAACCATTTCAAACGACTTTTAATTTCAGTTAAAATACGTTTAGACACTTCTTTTTGGTGTTTATCTAGCTTGATGTTTTCAAAAAATGTAATATTATCCTCAATACTTGTTAAAACAATATCTGAAATAGTTTTTTTATCTATTTTAACGTAGGTAGTGTCTTTTCTAAGTCGCGTTCCTTTACAATCATGACATTTTGTTTTGCCACGATAACGAGCAAGCATTACTCTGTGATAAATCTTATATGTTTTAGATGCTAAATAATCAAAGAAATGATTGATTCCTTTTATTTTTCCGTCACCATTCCACAAAAACTCTATTTGTTCATCTGTAAGTTCTTCAACAGGACGATGAATAGGAAATTCAAGATGAGAAGAAGCCATAATAAAACGGTCGAGGTACCTCCCCATTTTATCACCCTTCCACGGAGCAACAGCACCTTCATAAACAGATAGTTTTTTATTTGGAATCACTAAATCGCGATCGATACCGATTACTGATCCAAATCCTTCACATGTTTTACAAGCACCAAACGGATTGTTGAATGTAAAAAAATGTAGAGATGGTTCTTGAAATTCAATTCCATCTAATTCAAAGCGATTGGAGAATTTTTTGAATGTATCTTCTTCAGGATAGTAAATCCAACAGGATCCATTTCCTTCGGCAAACGCCAGCTGAATTGAATCACCGATACGAGATAAAAAGTCTTCATCGTCTTTTTTTACAGTAATTCTATCTATAACTAACTCTAAAGATTTTAATTTTTTCGGGACGTTATCTATTAAGTCATTTAAGTTATTCACAGTACCATCAATTCTAACTCTCGCGAAACCTTGCTCTCGGAAAATTTCCAACTGCCGTTCTATACCATAACGCTGATAATTCTCAATTGGTGAAATTATCATTGCTTTGCTTCCTTCAGAATGATTTAAAATACTGTCAATAACATCTGTAACAGAATGCTTTTTTACTTCTTTCCCTGAAACAGGTGAATAGGTTTTTCCTACACGAGCAAAAAGTACTTTTAAATAATCGTATACTTCGGTAACTGTTCCAACTGTTGACCTCGGGTTTGTAGAAGTCACTTTTTGTTCGATAGCCACCGCTGGAGCGACTCCTTTAATGAAATCAACATCAGGTTTGTCAAGTTTGCCTAAAAACTGTCTTGCATAAGCGGATAAACTTTCGATATACCTACGTTGCCCTTCGGCATAGAGTGTATCAAATGCCAAAGAAGATTTACCTGAACCCGAAAGTCCTGTAATTACAGTCATCTTTCCATGAGGGATTTTAACTTCCAAATCCTTCAAGTTGTGTGTTCGAGCACCTTTGATATGGATGTTTTTCTCCATGTTACTCCTCTTCTTTACTTTTTTCGGCATCTTCTAGCAGTTGTTTGGTATACATATCTGCATAAACACCTTTTTTAGCTAAAAGTTCTTCGTGACTACCTTCTTCAATTTTTCTTCCATTATCTAATACTAAGATATGGTCAGCATTTCGTATGGAGGAAACACGGTGACTTACGATAAGCGTTGTATTTTTTTCTATCTGATCTTTGATGTTGCCAAGAATAATTTCTTCGGTTTCAGTATCTACAGCAGAAAGACAATCGTCCAATATTAAAAACTTAGGTTTTCGGATTAAAGCACGAGCAATGCTCACACGTTGCTTTTGTCCACCACTTAAGTTTACTCCTCGTTCACCTAGTACAGTATCTAATCCTTGTTTGAATTCTTCGATATTATGCCAGACATGAGCTGTTTTTAGTACATTTTTGACATCATTATCATCCGCATTCTGATCAGAGGATAGGCCGAATTTTACATTATTTCGTATAGAGTCCGAAAACAAAAATACTTCTTGCGGCACTACACCAGTTTGTTTTCGGAACTCTTCAATATTCACTGTTGGAAGTGGTTTGTCATCAATTCTAATTTCTCCATCAATAGGATCAAATTGCCGCATGAGCAAATTGATAACAGTACTTTTACCCGATCCAGTCCTTCCTAAGATGGCTAAAGTTTCTCCTTTCTTAATCTCAAAAGACAAGTTACGAATTGCTTCAATTCCTGAAGATTCAAATGTATAGGAAACATTGTCAAAAGTTATTTTTCCATCAAAGTTAAATGGTTGATAGTTGTTGTTTTTAATTTCAGGTTCTTCCTTTAAAAATTCGTTAATTCTCTCCTGACTAGCCGCGGCTCTTTGAACCAGAGAAGTCACCCAGCCGACACTTGCGAAAGGCCATGTTAGCATGTTAACGTAAAATATAAATGCAACGATATCTCCTTCAGAAATTGAATTTTGAGTTTCAAAGGAAAGTACTCCTCCAAGATAAATAGTTAAAATTGTACTTATTCCAATCAAGAAGGTGATAGTAGGCATGAAAAACGCATTCGTTTTTACAAGATCCATGTGCTTTTTCAAGTACGTATTTGCAGAATCGTCAAAATTCTTTTGAAATCGTTTTTCTCCACCGTATGCTTTTAATACTGTGATTCCTGAAAAAGACTCTTGGACGATAGTTGAAATTTTTGATTGTTCACGTTGTACTCTTTCACTTTGACGATTCATTCTACTTGAAACTTTATAAACGAGAAAAGACATTATGGGAAGTGGAGTTAAAGTATAAAGTGTTAATTCGCCACTAATGTTTATCATCGCATAAATCGTAAATGTGAACAGAATTACCAAATTAACGGTATACATTACACCAGGTCCTAAATACATTCTGACCTTGGTAACATCCTCAGAAATTCTGTTCATTAAATCTCCTGTATTATTTCGTTTGTAAAAATTATAAGTCAATCTTTGGTATTGCCTGTAAATTTCATTTTTAAGGTCATATTCGATATAGCGAGAAACAATAATGATCGTTTGACGGGTGAAAAACAGAAATACACCTTTTCCTAAAGAAAGTAAAATATATATTCCACCTAAGGATAATGCTAAATCCAACCAGTTTTCAGGGTCAAAATTCTTATCGAATTGATTAACTGCATCCTTGACTATGAGCGGCATATTGACATGAAAGAAATTAGAGCCGATGATAAATACTATCCCCAGGAGTAACCTCCATTTGTATTTTATTAAATATTTGTTGAGATAGCTAAGAGACTTCATCTATTAATTTTCTATTTTTGCACTCAAATGCTCGCTGTTTTTGTGTTGGCAAAAGTAGCCATTTGATTTTAAAGTTGGATTAAAATTATACCTTATTGCAATGATAGAAACAAAAGAAATTAAAGCAGAGGATTTACAGGACAATCCTGTGATAGCTGCAATGAGTCAGTATAACCATGAACAATTGTTGTTTTGTAACGACAATGCAACTGGATTAAAAGCAATTATAGCTGTTCACAATACTGTACTAGGGCCTGCTTTGGGTGGTACTCGCATGTGGATGTACAATAGTGAATTAGAAGCACTAAATGATGTTTTGCGCTTATCGAGAGGTATGACGTATAAAAACTCAATCTCAGGTTTAAATCTTGGTGGAGGTAAAGCAGTTATTATCGGTGATGCACGTTCAATGAAGTCTGAAGCTTTATTCAGAAGGTTCGGGAAATTTGTAAATAGTTTAGCTGGAAAGTATATTACTGCTGAAGATGTTGGTATTACACCACAGGATATGACATGGGTAAATATGGAGACAGACCATGTTGCTGGTTTGCCAGGAAAGAGTGGAGACCCATCTCCAGTGACAGCTTTTGGAACCTATATGGGAATGAAAGCATGTGCGAAAAAACAATTCGGCACTGATAGTCTTGCAGGTAAAAAAGTTGCTGTACAAGGTGTCGGTCACGTTGGTGAGTATTTAGTTCAACATTTGGTAAAAGAAAACGCGGAAGTTTATATTTCTGACATTCACAACGAAACATTGGAAAGAGTTTCTAAAAAGTACGGTGCTAAAGTTGTTGGACTTGAAGAGATCTATGACGTAAATATGGATATTTATGCACCGTGTGCCTTAGGAGCAACAGTGAACGATGATACTCTTTCTCGATTGAAATGCTCAATTATTGCTGGTGCTGCAAACAACCAATTAGCAAACGAAAAATTGCATGGTCAAGCTGTTTTAGATAAAGGAATTGTTTATGCACCTGACTTTGCTTTAAATGCTGGTGGTGTCATTAACTGCTATGCAGAGGTCACAGAGAATACAGCTGATTGGGCAATGCAAAAAGCAGAAGATATTTACGGTACAATCGAACGAATTATCACACGTTCAGCAGATGAGAATACGCCTTCTTATGCAATTGCAAATAAAATGGCAGAAGAAAGAATTGAATCAATTGGTAACGTTAAATTACCCCTATAATTAGAGATGTTAAATAGAAGACACTTAAGAATAAAAGTTTTACAATCACTTTACGCTTTTTTTCAAAGCGATAAAAAAGACATGTTAGCCTCCGAAAAAGAAATGTTCGGAGCAATTGAACGCATTTACGACTTGTATTTGTCTTTGTTGATGACTTTTGGTGAATTAAGATCAAAAGGAGAACATCGCATTGAAGAGAATAAGAAAAAAATGTTGCCAACAGATGATGACTTAAATCCAAATCGGAAATTTGTCGATAATAAAGTGATAGATATTCTCGAAAACCAACCTGAATTGCGTAGCCAAAGTGAATTGCGTAAAATAAATTGGCTTGGAGCTGAGGAACAGGAGATATTTCGTAAAATGTATTTTCAGATTCGTGAATCAGAGACCTATTTTGAATTCATGAACAATGAGGAACAAGGTTTTGAGGAAGATGTAAACTTTGCAGTTCAATTGTTTAAAAATGAAATTGCGAACTTTCCTTTACTTTATGATTACTATGAAGAGAAAAGTATTCACTGGATGGATGATATAGACTTGGCTTGTTCAATGGTAATTAAAACAATTAAAGGGTTTGAAGAAGAAGGAGACAATAAAATATTACCGCTCTATAAACCAGATGATGATGAAAAGGACTTTATCCGTGATCTGTTTCGTCAAACTATAGCTAAAAGCAAAGAAAATCTTAAGTTAATTGATGAGCTTACACAGAATTGGGAACTCGACCGTATTGCTAAAATGGATGTAATCTTAATGGAAATGGCGATAACTGAATTGCAGGTTTTCAAAAATATTCCAAAGAAAGTAACGTTGAACGAGTATATTGAGATTTCTAAATTCTATAGTACACCAAAAAGTAATGTATTTATAAATGGTGTTTTGGATAAAGCGATAGAACGATTAGAAAAAGATAATAAGATTCAAAAAATTGGTCGTGGACTAATGAAGTAATAAATAATAGATATGAAAAAAATGATTGTATTTACAGTTTTGATTCTTGGGTTAATTTCTTGTAGTTCAGAGACTGAAGCTGAAATAGGAGAGTATACAACAATCGAAGTTGAAAAAAACTATGATGCTGGAACGGTAGCAAAAGGTGAAATTATTGAAGCAAAAATTGAAATTAAAAATACGGGTGATTTTCCTTTGGTTATAGCGAACGTAAGAGCTGCTTGCTCGTGTACAGTTTCAGAATATTCGGAAGACCCCGTTGCACCAGGAGAAAAAGCGTACATTTACGCTGAAGTTAATACTGATAAAACAGGAAAGGGTGTTATAACAAAACCAATTACAATTTCTGCAAATACAAGACCGACATCAACGGAGGTGAAAATAGTAGCTAAAGTTATTGACTAAATTTTTAAACGTTAAATAATAAAAACAAGTAAACATGGGAGAAGGTGGTAATCAAATAATAATGTTAGTCCTTATTTTAGGAGTCTTTTACTTCTTTATGATTCGTCCGCAGATGAAAAAACAAAAGGAGTTAAAGAAGTTTCGAGAAGGATTAGCTGCAGGAGATAAAGTTGTTACAATTGGAGGAATCCATGGTAAGATATTAGAAGTAAATGATACGAACGTATTATTGAGCTGCGAAGGTGGCGCGAAACTACGCGTTGAGAAATCAGCGGTATCTAATGGTACGGATAATCAATTGGCGGCTCAAAAATAGTCGAAGTAGTTAAGATTAAATTGAAAAAGACCTTTCACTTTGTAGTGGGAGGTCTTTTTTTGTGTTACTCCAAAGTAATCGAGTATTTAAATTTTACTTTGTTTTCCTAATGATAAACAAATTACTTGCCGTTCGATTTATCATTGCTCACTAATGAGTCTTTTTGACTCTCCTCTTCACTTTTGTTGCGTTCAGCTCGTCGCTGTTCACGTTTTTGTTTGCGCTTCGCCTTCTTAGTTGCACGAACTCTTTTCTTGTATGCTTTGCGATCAGCTCTGTAATGTGCACGACCGACAATCTCAAATGTTGGGTCAAAATCAACTTTCCCCGATTTAATATCTTGTACAACACATTCAATTACAAAGTCCTCATGATTTGGGTCATAAGTAGCATCAAGTTTTTGATCAAACATGCTCGCCATTGCTGTATATAGTTTTGCTTGTGCATCACCTTTGAATTTCGCAATAATCTCTTCTGCTGTCATTCCAGTTTCGCGGTAAATCAATTTAGTTAAAACAACACCTTCTGAAACATACAATTCTTTTAAGAGAAACTTAAAGTCTTTTTTTAAGTCTTTGTGCGTTTGTCGTGCAATTTTTTTCTCTTTTCGAGATTTATCAACACTCTCTAATTCTCGTTCTAGAGAATCTATGACTTTCGCAGCATGTAAGGCAAGGGGATATACTTTTCGAACACGACGAAGGGCTGTTCTATATTGCGCATCAAAGTTTTGTGGAATTGTAAATTCGTCATACTCTTGAAGTCGTTCAATCATAGTATCTGAAGCTACTTTTTGCCCGAGAGCAAGAGCAGAGGATATCAAAATTATAATGATTAAAAAGACTTTCATTTTATAGATTCAATTTTTTCAACTAACTTAGTAACGATTATTAATATACAATTATTTTGTCATGAAATCAAATTATACTATAATTCTTCTCATATCATTATTCTATTTAGTTGGATGTAAATCAGGTTCAAATGAATCTGTAGATGGTGAAATAGACTCAACAAATGTTCAAGGTCCAGATAGCACGTCTTACGACTTAACAGCAGACACTTTGGAAAATGATACACTTGTTGACGAAGTGGTGTACGAGGATCCCGAGGTTCAGGAAGCGCACGAAGAGATAGTGAAGAAGTATGGGATTCAATGGGATTTCTGTACTTGCGTTCAAAAAAGTGATTCAGTCAATACTGCCTTAGGAGAAGCTTCTGAGGAAAATCTTGATAAAGTTTGGGAACGTTCTGATTATATAGACAGTAAATGTAAAGGGATACTCATTCAACCAAACGCAACACCAGAAGATCGTTATAAGCATGAAAAGAAGGTAAAGAAATGTTTAGCTGGAAAATAATTGTGGTAAATTAAACTAAAAAGGAGCTTCTACCTCAAAAGTGACCTTTTCTTTAGTTTTTGGGTGTACAAAAGAAATATACGCTGCATGTAAATGTAATCGATCCCCTTTCTTTCCGTAAAGGTCATCTCCTATAATTGGTGTGTTTAAACCATCAGGGTGTGAAGCATGAACGCGAAGTTGATGAGTTCTACCTGTAATGGGGTAAAAGTAGATTCGAGTATAACCTTTTCTTCGTTCTATAACTTTCCATTTTGTTCTTGAGGATTTACCATTCTCAAAACATACCATCTGTCTTGGTCTATCATCCACATCTAAAATTAGAGGTAGGTCAATAATTCCCTCATTACTTTTTATATAACCGTCAAGAAGTGCAGTATACCTTTTATCTATTGTTCTTTTGATAAATTGGCGTTGAATAAACTTATGTGAATCAAGATCCTTAGCAATAACAACTATCCCTGAGGTAGACATATCTAATCGGTGAACTAGCAATGGACCTGTTGTGTTCGGAAAAGCTTCTTTTATTCTTGTATAAACAGAATCCTCAATGTTGATTCCTGGAACAGATAAAACTTCTGCTGGTTTATTAACGATGATTATATGATCGTCTTCAAAAATATATTCTAACGGTCTATTTATGCCTGGGTTTTGAAGCATTGGATTTTCGTCCATCTCTATGCCCTTCAACATATGCCCTAGAATAGGTTTGCATTTACCGAGACAAGCAGGATAGTAGTGTTCATGTTTTCTGATTTCTGAGGAAGGCGATGCTCCCCACCAAAATTCAGCCATTGCAATTGGCTTTAAATTATGTTTAAATGCATACTGAAGCAGTTTTGGTGCAGCACATTCACCTGAACCCGCAGGAGGTTTTTGTGTAAATGTATTTTCGAAAATAGGCGAAAGGCTTTTTTCTTCGCCATACTGATTTAAAAAAACATAGTGATCAAATAGTTTTTGCTGTAGTGCAGCAGATTTTATCGCACGTTTTTCCCTTAACTGGATTATTTTACTTTCGTATTTACTTAATTCGTTTTTGACAACAGAAAGCTTACCCTCCCATCTTTCAGTTAATTCTCTTAGGTCAAATTTATATTTGATACTCTCATTGCCTAAGATATGAAGAAGTGAATTGTATTCTTCAACTGGCATTGTAGATTTAGCATCTTGTCTCTTTCTTTTACGCTCTTTTTTACGCTTTCTCATTTCCTCGCGAAATACTGAGATTTCTTTCTCATTTTGTTCCTTAAGTTGAAGAAATTCTAATTTCAATTTTTTATAGGTTGAATTTTCTTCGAGTTGTAGTAACTCATCATTTATTAAATTTATTTCCTGCTCTTCCTTTAAGAAGAAACTGTTATCGGTTAGCATGTTGAAGATTGGAGGAACGAAATAGTCGTGATCATTATGACCAGCAAGTTTTCCAGAAAAAGCAGCTAGGTATCCCAGTTCACTTGATTCAAGTTGTACCACCAATACACCAAACATTTTACCAATCTCTAGTCCTTCTGCATTCTTGTCTAGTCCAAAATTGTGCTTGAAGTCGTTTTGCGATTTTAGATATTCTTGAAGAGTTTCGGCTGCTTTTTTTGCAAGTGGATGTGGCTCATAATAAAATGGAAATGTAAACTTTGAAGGTATAGAAATAGAACTTACATCTTCATCGAAAAAATGAAGTGCAGGTAGCCTGTATGTAGTTTTTTCTTGCAAAAATATGAGTTGTACTTTCTTACTTGACAAAGTTACGGAGGAGAATGGAATTATTTGATTTTTTTAGAGTGGATTTTAGGTATGATAAAAAATACCACTTTTAACTCCTAAACTCTAACGATTTCGCTATTTTTGAGCTTTCGAAAATGTCAAAGTACAAGATAGAATGAAAGTTTCATATAAATGGTTAAAGAATTACGTCAAAACTTCATTTTCCCCTGAAGAGCTGTCAGAAATACTGACGGATACTGGCTTGGAAGTGGAAGGTTTGGAGAAAGTCGAAGCGGTAAAAGGTGGACTGGAAGGTGTAGTTATTGGTGAAGTATTAACTTGCGTACCACATGAAAATGCAGACCGATTAAACGTAACAACTGTCGATGTTGGAGATGACGACCCTGTCCAGATTGTATGTGGAGCACCAAATGTTGCTGCAGGTCAGAAAGTGGTGGTGGCAAAAGTAGGTTCAACCCTATACCCAAATCCAGACGAGCCATTTAAAATTAAAAAAGCGAAAATTCGAGGAGTAGAATCTAAAGGGATGATCTGTGCTGAGAACGAAATTGGAATTGGACAATCTCATGATGGAATAATGGTTCTTGATGAAAATGCCGAAACTGGGACTCCCGCAGCAGATTTCTTTAATCTGGAAAGTGATTATGTCTTTGAAATTGGTCTTACACCAAACCGTAGCGACGCTCTTGGTCATATAGGAGTTGCACGGGATATTGTGGCATTTACAAATGTTCACAGTGAAGAGAAAACATATCTACAGCTTCCAGATGTAAGTGCTTTCCAAGCCGTATCAAATCAGCACAATATTAAGGTTGAGGTTGAAGATACGGATGCGTGTCCCAGATATATGGGCGTGACAATTTCAAACTTAAGTATAAAACCATCTCCAGACTGGCTTAAAAATGCTTTACTCTCTATTGGTTTAACACCTAAAAACAATGTTGTAGACATTACAAATTTTGTGATGCATGAATTGGGAACACCATTACATGCATTTGATTTGAAAAATATTTCAAAAAAAGTTGTTGTTCGTAAAGCAAAAAAGGGCGATAAGTTTACAACGCTTGACGAAGTTGAGCGAGAACTTTCTGCAGACGATTTGATGATAACTAATGGTAACGAAAACATGTGTATTGCAGGTGTTTTTGGAGGATTAGATTCAGGTGTAGATGATAAAACTACAGATATATTCTTAGAAGCTGCGTATTTTGATGCGGTTACAATTAGAAAAACAGCTAAGCATCACGGATTGAATACTGATGCCTCATTTAGATATGAGCGAGGCGTGGATCCAATGATGATTGAATTAGCAATGAAAAGAGCAGCTATCTTAATCTGCGAGTTTGCTGGAGGTCAAGTCAGTATGCAACCCGTAGATATTTATCCTAAAAAGATAGAGCGTAAGAATGTTTCATTTAATTACGAACGATGCAACAAATTGGCAGGAAGTAATATTCCAAAAGAAAAGATTAGTGAAATTTTAAAGGCGTTGGATATTGAAATTCTTCAAAATAATGAAGATTCTGCTAAATTGAGTATTCCAACTTATCGTGTTGATGTTACTCGTGAAGCAGATGTTATTGAGGAAGTACTTCGTATCTATGGTTTTAATAATATTGAAACACCAAAAAAATGGAATATTAGTCTTTCCAAAGAAAATCTGCGAAGCGAGGAAGAGCGTCAAAACACAATTGCAAACTTATTGGTTTCTCAGGGATTTTTTGAGATGATGAATAATTCACTTTCATCAAGTCAATGGGTGGAGAAATTTGGTGAAGACGTTTTATCTGAATCAAGAAATGTGAACATGCTGAATCCATTAAGTAACGAACTTGATGTGATGCGACAGACCATGTTGTTTCATGGTTTACAATCGGTAGCTCACAATCAAAACAGACAGCAATCTGATCTTAGCTTATTTGAATTTGGTAAGATTTACCAAAAGTTTGATACAGCGTATAATGAGAACAAGCGATTAGCTCTGTTTTTGTCAGGTAGAAAACAGAAGGAGCAGTGGAACACATCAAATGAAAACGTTTCCTTTTATTCATTGAAAGGTATTGTTGTTGCGATATTAGAACGCCTAGGTTTAAACGATTTTGTCACTACAAAAGGACTTAAAAAATCATTGTTTGAGGATGGTGTTCAACTAATCATTCAAAAACAAAAAATTGGAGAAATAGGCTGGACAACAAAGAAATTAAATAAGGCTTTCGGTGTAAAACAAAATGTCTTTGTAGCAGATCTAGATTGGGATGCAATTTTATCTCTAGGAAATAGAAATAAAGTGAAGTTCTCTGCTTTACCAAAAACATTTGCAGTAAGAAGAGATTTTTCATTGTTACTGGATAAACCTGTTACATTTAATGAAATTGAAACACTTGCTTATAATGTGGATCGTAAAATCTTGAAAGAAGTAAACTTATTCGATGTATATGAAGGCGACAAGCTACCAGAAGGTAAAAAGTCTTATGCAGTAAGCTTTTCATTTCAAGATGAAGAAAAGACTCTTAAGGACAAACAAGTCGATAAATTGATGGAAGGGATTCGATCTAAGTTGGAAAGTCAGTTAAATGCGGAGTTGAGATGATGAAAGGATTTTCTATTGTAGGGATTGGAACCGATGTAGGGAAAACAATTGTAAGTGCTATCGTTTCTGAAGCGCTGGGAGCAACCTATTTTAAGCCTATTCAAGCGGGAGATTTGGATAATTCAGACAGTATTAAAGTACGTAGATTGTGTTCTGAAAAAGTAACCGTTGCACCTGAACGATTTAAGTTGAAAATGCCAATGGCGCCGCATGGCGCCGCAGAAATTGATGGCGTTAAAATGCGCGTAAGTGATATTGAGTTTCCAAAGACAAATGACTTTTTAATTGTCGAAGGAGCTGGCGGATTAATGGTACCTTTGAATGAAGAAAAAGAATCCTTGTTGGATATCTACAAAAAGGCACATTTACCTGTGATTTTGGTTTCAAGACATTATTTGGGAAGTATTAACCATACTTTATTAACGATTAAAGCGCTTGAAGCGGAGAAATTGCAAATTGCCGGTTTAGTTTATGTCGGTGATGAAAATCAAGTGACAGAATCTATCATTGAACGTTTTACAGACATCAAAACAATTGCTCGTATACCAATTGTTGAGAAGGTTGATCAATCATTTATTAAAGAAGAATCCAAAAAATTCAAAGGACTAATTTATGAGTTTAGTTGAACGCGATAAGAAGGTTGTATGGCATCCATTTACACAAGCGCAAACTGAAAGAGATCCTTTACCGATTGTTAAGGCAGAAGGTAGTTTGCTTTATGATGAGGAGGGGAAATCATACATTGATTGTAACTCATCGTGGTGGGTAAATGTCCACGGTCACGGTCACCCACATATTCGTAAAGCAATTAATGAGCAGTTTAAAGAAATCGATCATATTGTTTTAGCTGGAGCAACACATCCTAAAGTTGTAGAGCTTGCAGAGCGTATTGTAGATACCCTTCCAACGGGTTATTCACGTGTTTTCTATTCGGATAATGGAAGTACTGCTGTAGAAGTAGCAATTAAAATGGTAATGCAATACTGGTTCAATAAAGGAACACCTAAAAAACGCTTTTTAGCTCTTGAAGGAGCTTATCACGGAGATACTTTTGGTGCTATGAGTTTGGGACAAAGAGGTTATTTCAATAAACCATTTGAGGATTTCTTTTTTCAAGCGGATTATCTGCCTTTCCCTTCTCAAGAAAATGAGGAAAAGTGTTTGCAACAAGCTGATAAATTGTTTTCTACTGGTGAATTTGCTGGAGTAATTGTAGAGCCGCTCGTTCAAGGTAGTGCGGGAATGCAAATGTATCGTCCAGAATTTTTAAACAAGCTGATGAAAATTGCTAAATCACACGAAGTGTTATTTATATTTGATGAGGTGATGACAGGTTGGGGAAGAACGGGAGAAATGTTTGCGATGAATCATTGTGATGCGACACCTGATATTGTTTGTTTGTCAAAAGGAATTACTGGAGGAACTTTACCTTTAGGTTTGACCGTAACCAAAGAACCAATTTTTGAAGCTTTTCTGGATGAAGATAAGATGAAAGCACTGTTGCATGGACATTCTTATACAGGTAACCCATTGGCTTGTGCTGCTGCTTGTGCTACATTAGATCTTTTTGAAACTGAAGAAAGCAAGAGTAACATTCAGCGAATTTGCGATCAACACGAAGCTTTTGTGAATAAAATCAAAGGAAAATATAATCTACGAGACTTGCGTCAATGCGGAACAATCCTGGCTATTGAGATCGAAATAGGAGAAGGGAGTTCTTACTTTTCAAATGTGAGAGAAAAGGCAATAGAGCATTTTTACGGGAATGGGATGTTGTTGAGACCGCTTGGAAATGTGTTGTTTTTAAATCCTCCGTATTGCACGACGAATGAGCAGTTAGAATATTGTTACGAGAAGATTGAGGAATTTTTAAAAGAAAAAGCAGTTTAGTCATTAAGGTTGTCTAAAAATAGCCACTTTTTTATTGATATGATTTTCATATGGTTATTAAAAACGAACTTAATGCTACCTGATAGCTACACTTAAATAAATAGTACATTCATTATTTCATAAGGTCATGTTACTTTCACTAAGTTTGTATTTAACATTTAAAACCTAGTACTATGAAAAACTTCAAATTATTACTTACAACCTTTCTTTTAGTTTTCGTCCAATTATCAGGTAAAACACAAGATACATTAAACGGTAACAGTGTCTCCGCCATTCTTTTAGATGAGGGTAGATTATTCAATAATGTCTATACTTCATCTGCTGGGTACGAGTTGCCGAGCGGTTCAGGTAATCATTTAATATTCAGTTCAGGTTTTTGGTTTGCAGGTACTAATCAAAGTGGAGATCTAAAGCTTGCGGCTAAATCAAACGCTCAGGGAACAGACTTTTATAGAGGACCATACTCATCGACTGGCGACTACTTGAATACGGCTTATGTTAACGAATATCAGGAAGGCATTTGGACGGTGAGTAAATCTCAAATCATTCAACATATTAATGATTATAATCAGCCTGGTTATGTTGCGCCACAAGTTATTGAGGATTGGCCTGGAAATGGCAATACCAATATAGGCGTCGCAGATCAATTGGCTCCCTATGTAGATCTTAACAATAATAATATTTACGAACCTTATGAAGGGGATTATCCTTGTATAAAAGGTGACGTAGCATCTTACCAAATAATGCATGACGATTCTACACACGACAGCAGTGGTGGAGAAAGAATAGGCGTTGAAATACATATGATGATCTATCAGATAGCTTCATCAAACTACATAGACTCTACAACATTTATAGAGGTGACGGTCTTCAATAAAGGTCAAAATAACTTTGCAAATTTTAAGTCGACATTATTTCTTGATGGTGATATAGGTTTTTCAGAAGACGAATATATTGGAAGTAACTCAAGTCGAAATTTGATGTACAATTACAATGCTACAAATTCAGATCCAGGAGGAAATGGTGCGCCCGGGTATGGATCAAACCCTCCAACAGTGGGAGTAGTTAGTTTAAACAATAATATTCAGTATTCTGGTTATTCCAATCGAATTGGCACCGGTTCCAATCCTAGTACGATAGATCCTGCGGTGCCAGTGGATTACTGGAACTTCATGAATGGAAAATGGTTAGATGGATCTGATTGGACCTATGGTGGCAATGGATATGGAGGCACGACTCCAACACAGTACCTATATGATGGAAACCCTTTCCAAGGTACAGGCTGGACAGAATTGGATACTGATGGATCAGGTACAGCTAATAGTCTTGGAGATCGTCGATTTATGATGACTACTGATGAGAGTAGTTTCTCTCCTGGGGATACACTTGAGTATCACTATGCAGTAATTGCAAACCGAAGAGGAGATCATATTGAAAATGTGCAAGGTATTATTGATTATGCTGATTCAGTACAGCAATATTACAATAATATGAGTACTTCCTGCGTGCAACAAGGAACTACATCGGTTGAGACTTTGGATTTATATATTAGTAAAGTAAACCTTTATCCAAACCCTGCTAACAATCAGGTGACTGCTGTATGGAGTAATATTGAAGCTGAGAATATCACTGTCTATTCGTTTCAGGGTAAGATAGTTAGAGAGGTTTCGATAAATGAAAAAGACGGTATGGCTAACTTTGATATTAGTTCGCTGAATAAAGGGGGTTATTTTGTTAAAATTGGAAATACAACTCAAAAATTAGTAGTTCAATAGTTTCTAGTAAAATTATAATCTGTATCAATAAATAGCGGAGCCAAGGAGTTTCGCTATTTTTTTTGAATGAACAAGATTCTGGAAGTGAAATTGCAATTAACCGATCTTTCATTATCTTCGAATTCTTAAAAAAACAAAAACATGCCAATAGAAAATTATAAACACACTGTCGCTGAACGTTTAATGCGCTATGTGCAAATTGATACTACAGCAGATCCAAATTCGGAGAGTTTTCCTTCAACTGAAATCCAGAAGAATTTAGGTAAACTATTAGTTGAAGAGCTAAAAGAACTCGGTATTAATGATGCTGAAATGGATGAGTGGGGTTATGTTTTCGGTACAGTGAAAAGTAATGTTGACAAAGATTCAATTCCAACTGTTTGTTTTTGTGCACACATGGACACAGCTCCTGATGTTACAGGGAAAGATGTAAAGCCAATTCTGCATAAAAACTATGATGGTAATCCAATAACACTTCCAGATGATGAAAGTCAGGTAATTACTGTGGAGCAGCATCCTTATTTGAAAGAAAAAATTGGAGACGATTTAATAACAGCAAGTGGTAAGACTTTGTTGGGTGCAGATGATAAAGCGGGTGTTGCTTGTATCATGGATTTTGTTCAGTATTTAAAAGAAAATCCTTCAGTAGAACATGGGGATATTCGAATTTTGTTTACACCCGATGAAGAAGTCGGTAGAGGTGTAGATCACTTGGATATGGAAAAGCTAAATGCGGATTATGGATATACTTTAGATGGTGGAGTTCTGGGATCCATCGAGGATGAAAGTTTTTCTGCTGATTCAGTAAAAATTACAGTTCATGGGGTTAGTGCGCATCCGGGATACGCAAAAGGTAAGTTGATTAACGCTTTAAAAATAGGAGGGGAGATACTTGCTGCCTTACCAAAAGATAGTTGGTCACCGGAAACAACAGAGGGAAGAGAAGGGTTTGTTCATCCTGTAGCTTTCGGTGGAATTCAAGAGAAGGCTACATTGACGTTTATTATTCGCGATCACAATACAAAACAACTTGCTGAATACGAAAAGAGATTAGAAAATACGGTTAAAAATATCGTACATAAATATGCTGGTGCACGCTATGAATTTGAAATAAATGAGCAGTATCGCAATATGAAAGAAATTCTGAAAGATGTTCCTTTTGTTACGGATTATGCAATTCAGGCAATGAAAGAAGTTGGAATAACTCCTCGACCAGTAATCATACGAGGAGGGACGGACGGTTCACGTCTTTCATTTATGGGACTTCCTTGTCCAAATTTATTTACTGGAGAAATGGCGATACATTCAAAACACGAATACGTGAGTGTTCAGGATATGGAGAAAGCAGTAAAGACAATGGGCGCTTTGGTTGAAATTTGGGCAAAACATCAGTAAGTATAATCTTGCTAACTAAATTCAATATAAATAGTATGAATATTGAATTTTTCAAACACTGATTATTAGGAATTTAACGATGCGTTATAATTTATCTAAATATGTTGACTTCTCAGTTGTGAAAATATTGCTATCTTCGTCCCATAGAGACTGCTATTACTAATGAAAAATCTATTAATTCTTTCTATTGTCTTCTTCTTTGTTGGTTATTCGCTTGCTCAGAAAAGTGAAGTGAAAGCGAGGAAGTATGCTGAAAAAGCAGTAATCAGTATGCAGAATGACAAGCCAAAAAAGGCATCACGACAATTAAGAAAAGCTATAAAATTTAATAAAGCTTTCATTCCCTATTACTATCGTTTAGCTTATGCTTACCATATGGACGAAGAGCATTTAAAATCTAATGAAATTTTAAATTACATCATTGACGAAGATAAAGACAATGAAATGGTGTATGAATTATTAGGTGAGAATTACATTGAAATGGATAGCGTTGATCAAGCGTTTAATGCTTATGTAGAAGGGATTAAAAAATTTCCAAATGAGGGAGTTCTATATGAAGAAATAGGCAAGCTTGAAATGTCCAAAGAATCTTACTTCTCAGCTTTGGAGCATTTCGAGAATGGGATTTTAATGGCTCCAAACTATCCAGGGAACTATTATTGGGCAAGTAAAATATATTTGAGCTCAACAGAAGAAGTTTGGGGGTTAATTTATGGTGAGATGTTTATGAACATTGAGAGAAACACCAATAGAACAGAGGAAATTAGTGCCTTGCTTTTCAATACGTTAAAAAGGGAAATTCAAATTAGTAAAGATTCGACTATTTCAATAAGTATTTGCCAAGATCAAAATAGAGTTGTTGACGAGAATGACACTATTGTGAAACCCAGTTTTGGAAAAAGCATAGTAGAGCTTAACTTGATAAAGTCACTGGTAGATTTAGATGAAATTTCATTGCGAAGTATAGATAAAATGCGTGAAAACTTCATAGCACATTACTATAAAAATCCAAGCGATGATTACAGAAATCATCAATTGTTTGATTTTCACAAAGAGTTAATTACTCACGGGCATTTTGAGGCTTATAATTACTGGTTGTTTATGATGGGAGACGTCGAAATATTTAAGCAATGGGAGAATGATAATAAGTCGCAATGGATTCATTTCCTTGAATGGTTTAAAGAGAATAGCTTGAATGTTAGTGACCCTATTACATTCCATAGGTTGAATTTCCAATAATCTTATTTTTCATTTTTGTTAAAAATAAAATTGGAAACTATTTCTTAAAGTCGAATTCCTATAATGCAGACATCATCAATCCCGAATAAGACTACGTATTATTTGATGTGTTGGAAAACTTCGTCTAAATCGGGGTTATTCTGTCATGCATTCTACTTCATTCTCGCTCTCCCGAGTTAGGGTTATCTTGAAAGAACACCTTTTAAAGATCCTTATTTAGGGCTAAAGTCGAATTCCTATAATGCAGACATCATCAACTTGATCTAGGCTACCTTTCCATTCTTCGAAGGCTCTTTGGATGAGTTGTTTTTGGGTCTCCATGGGTTCATTTCTAATTGATAGCAGAAGTTCTTTAAAGCGGGCAGGTTTGAATTTTTTTCCACCATTAAGTTTGTCCTCAGCTGTTTCCCCGCCGAATTGATCTTGATATCCGTCGGTTAAAAGATAAATAAGATCCCCTTTTTCTAGCTCAAATTTGTGAGTGGTAAATTCATTGATTTTATCATATTTACCAATAGGCTGTTTGTCCGGTTTAATTTCAGTGATTTCAGAATCATCTTTCTTAATAATCCACAAAGGGTTATTAGCTCCGGACCATGATAAGTTCACTTTATTATTTTCCACATTAAAATCAATGACTGCTAAAGAAATGTCCATTCCATCCTGTACGTCATCGTCTGATTTTTCAAACTCTTCTATTACGAGTTGCCGTGTTTTATCGAGTATTTTTCCAGAGTTAGAAAGCTTGTATTCTCGAACGGAACGATTTAAAGCATTATTACAAATAACACTTACCATTGCTCCTGGAACACCATGACCTGTGCAATCGCATGAAGCAACTAATATAAGTTCTTTTGATGTTTTTGAATCTTTAAGAGTTTCCAACCAATAGAAATCACCAGCAACAACATCTTTTGGTTTGTACAATACAAAAGAGTTTTCTAGATAATTTTTTACAATTTTTGATGGAGGTAAAATAGCCGACTGTATTCGTTTAGCATAATTAATGGAATCTTTAATCTCACGATGGGATTGCTCTATTATGAGTTTTTGTTGCATAAAACGTTTCTTTTTTAAATCATCATCACGTAATACCTTTCTTGAATACGGAAGGAGCAAAAATGCAATAAGCAAAACAACTAAAATAGCAACCAAAGCTTGGCGCATGTAAGTGGAATTTACTTTAGATTTAAATTCAGAAAAATCAATATCAGCCTCTAACACAGCAACAGTTTCTCCATTACTATTCTTAATTGGGTGAAAAGCTGAAAGCCATATTCCATTTTCAGTCTCATACATTGGAATGGTGCCACCCACATCCATTTTTTTCTTTAAAATTTTCGGATATTTTTTATATTCATTCTTATAATCAATGTACGTATCCGAACGAACACCGTACTTAAATACGTCTTTCTCTTTGGAGTATACTAAGGTATACATTGCGCTGTTAAGGTCGTTTAGTTTTACTGCTTTACCAATCAGGGTGTTGATATTTAAGTAAATACTGTCTTGATTTACATCTTTAATTTCTTCTTTTGAAGAATAGCGTTGCATGAGTTCGAAGTGGTTATCACCATCAATATTTATTGCTATAGAGGACACAATGCCTTTTAACTTATCATATTGGCGGTTTTCTTGTACCGAAAGTTGATTATAATAACCGAAAAGAATAAAGAATAATGATACAAGAACAATCATCACATAGATAATGAACATTATCCGTGTTGTTATATTACTTAATATTTTGTTTAATAAATTACTCAAATTGGATATTTAATTGCATGAATTTACAGATTATATTTCAAATAGAGCAGTTTTTACATCTTCGATCTACCTTATTTTATTTAAACGCTCATTTTACGAATTTTGGAATTTGTAGAGCTACTATTCTACTGATATTATTGGATGTAATTAATTGCTAACATTCTATAAACACTATTTTTGTCTTTTACTATATTTGTGCCGTTAATTTTAATTTATGAAAAGAGTTGTAATTACAGGGATGGGTGCATTGACACCTATTGGGAATAATGTAGATGAGTTTTGGGAGAATGCCTGCAAAGGGAAAAGTGGTGCTGATGAAATCACATCATTCGATACTGAGAAGTTTAAGACAAAGTTCGCTTGTGAACTAAAAGGGTATGATCCGACTGACCATTTTGATAGAAAGCAAATTAAAACATACGACAAGTTTACTCAATATGCATTGGTAGCAACTGAAGAAGCGGTAAAACAATCTAATTTAGATTTTGATCAAATTGATTTAGATCGAGTAGGTGTAATATGGGGGTCTGGAAATGGTGGTATTTTGACTTTCGAACAGCAAATGAAAGAATATTATGAGGGAGATGGAACCCCAAGATTTTCTCCATTTTTTATTCCAAGAATCCTTGTCGATATTGCTGCTGGTATTATTTCGATGAAGTACGGCTTTAGAGGTGTTAATTACTGTCCTGTTTCTGCATGTGCTACATCTACAACTGCAATTATTGATGCTTTTAATTATATAAGATGGAATAAAGCTGATATTATAGTAACTGGTGGATCGGAAGCACCAATTGGTCCAGCAACAATTGGTGGTTTTGGTGCTGCAAAAGCACTTTCAACTAATAATGATAACCCCAAAACTGCGTCACGACCATTTGACATTGATCGTGATGGCTTTGTAATGGGAGAAGGTGCAGGAGCGTTGATACTAGAAGAGTATGAGCATGCTGTTAACAGAGGCGCTACTATTTATGGTGAAATTGTTGGTGGAGGAATGGCTGGAGATGCATATCATTTAACTGGTACGCATCCAGAAGGCAGAGGAGCAATTCGTGGAATGAGTTTAGCGGTAGAAGAAGCAGGAATAAATCTTGATGACGTTGATTACATTAATATGCATGCTACATCAACTCCACAAGGAGATTTCAGTGAGTTAAAAGCAGTCAACTCCTTATTCGGAGATCGAAAATCACTTGTTGTAGGTGGGACAAAGTCAATGACAGGACATTTGCTGGGTGCGGCTGGAGCAGTTGAGGCCATTTTATCAATAAAGAGCCTTCAGGATGGGTTGATTCCACCAACGATTAATACAGCCAACATACAATCAGAATTTAAAGATTCTTATTATTTTCCACTGGATAAAGCTGAGCGGATAGATATTAATTATGCTTTATCAAATACATTTGGTTTTGGAGGTCACATCGCTTCCATTTTGTTTGCAAAGGTCAATTAAGAAGAAATTATTATTTGGACTCATCTTATTGACTATTTTTGTTCTATGAACTTCAGTCAAGCCGATAAAACTTTCATGGATAGAGCAATTCAATTAGCTAGATTAGGCGGTGTTGATGTTGCTCCAAACCCTATGGTAGGTGCTGTAATTGTTGTCGATGAGAAAATTGTTGGTGAAGGATATCATAAAAGTTTTGGAGAGGCACATGCAGAAGTGAATGCAGTAAATAGTGTTCATAACAAAAGTGTGTTGAATAATGCAACAATTTATGTTTCATTAGAGCCTTGCTCACACTTTGGTAAAACTCCACCTTGTGCAGATTTAATTGTAAAACATCGGTTTAAACGAGTTGTAATAGCTTGTCAGGACACCTTCTCTAAAGTTTCAGGAAAAGGGGTTGAACGAATTAGAAGCGCTGGGATTCAAGTTGAGGTTGGTTTGTTAGAACAAGAAGCGAGAAAATTAAATAAGCGTTTCTTCACTTACCATGAGAAAAAAAGACCTTATGTTATACTCAAATGGGCACAGACAAAAGATGAATTTATGGACCGTCACCCAGAAGAGCGTTCTAATGGTGTTAATTGGATTACACAACCTGAAACAAAACTTTTTGTTCATAAATGGCGAAGTGAAGAGCAAGCAATTTTGGTGGGTTGGAAAACTGTTGCAAATGACAATCCACAGCTGAATGTAAGAGCAATCGCAGGTAGATCTCCGCATCGTTTTGTGATTGATCCAGGATGTAATTCACCAACAGATTCCACAGTGTTTACAGATGGCAGTAAAACAACTATTCTTGTTACGCATAATCGATTTGAAGGTTTACCGAATAATGTTGAGATCATTGAACTTGACAATATTAATCCCAGATCAGTACTCGAAGTAATTTACAGTAAGCAATTTTTATCCGTCTTTGTAGAAGGGGGAGGGACAACTTTAGAATACTTTATTGAATCAGGTTTGTGGGATGAAGCCCGGGTTTTCGAGGGAGATATCTACTTTGGAAATGGGTTGGCAGCACCAAAAATCAATTTACAACCTTCCCAAACATTGAAGTTAGGGAAGGATACACTTTATTATTTTAAATAAATGATCTACTTATTTTTAAGCATATTTTTTTCTACAATTATTCTGGTCATTTTTAGAATGTTCAGAAGATATGGAGTAAATACTTTTCAAGCTATTGTTTATAATTACATAGTTGCATTTGCTGTAGGTTTTGGATTATATGGAGATGAGTGGCGATCAGAACACTTGGACCAAGGCTCATGGATTCCATTTGCATTTATTATCGGTGGATTGTTTATTGGCTTGTTTTTGTTAATGGGTAAAAGTTCTCAAGAAAATGGAATAGGGATAACTTCTGTTACGGTTAAAATGAGTTTGGCGATACCAGTGACAATGGCGATATTTTTGTACAATGAAAATATTTACCTGGCAAAAATCGTAGGAATTATAGGAGCTTTAATTGGTGTTTTTCTCATTACCTTCCAGAGAAGATCACAGCGTAAGAAAGGAGCGCCCAACAATGTGTTATTCCTGATTATATTATTCTTTGGAAGTGGAGCATTGGACACCCTTTTAAATTATGTGGAGCGCGTTGCTTCTGGAAATCTTTCACTAGCCTTGTTTTCAGCAATTGGGTTTGGTATTGCTGGTATACTCGGATTTATTGTTCTTATTGGAGCTTTATTAATGAAAAAACAACATTTTCATTGGAAACATGTTGTTGGCGGAATAATTTTGGGTGTACCTAACTTTTTCTCTATTTATTTTTTAATGATGGCTGTTCGATATCCCGAACTTGATGATTCAATTACTTATGCTTTAAACAATGTTGGCATTGTAATGGCTTCCTTCCTTATTGGCATTATTGCATTTAAAGAATCTATAACACCACTTAAAATTGTTGGTGGAGTCGTAGCGATTATTGCCATATTTCTTTTGACTTTATAGAATAAAAAAGTATTTGTAATTAATGAATAGTTTATTAAATGACCTTCAAGGAATCATTCGAGATTCTTTTGATTTCGCTATAAAAGTGCTATATTTGTGGGAAAGCAACCCTTACCAATATTGAGGTTTAGGAAAAATTCAAAAAAAGATTATTTATGAGTTCAACACTAGAGAAAATGACATCAGAAGATTTAATAAAAATGGAGGAGAAGTACGGTGCTCACAACTATCATCCGTTGCCAGTTGTTTTGGCCAAAGGAGATGGAGTACATGTATGGGACGTAGAAGGGAAGCAATATTATGATTTTCTTTCTGCATACTCAGCTGTTAACCAAGGACATTGTCATCCACATATTGTTGGTGCTTTGAAAAAACAAGCGGAAACTTTAACATTGACTTCTCGTGCATTTTATAACGATACATTAGGTCCCTTTGAAAAATTTGTAACAGAATTATTCGGGTTTGATAAAGTATTGGCAATGAATTCAGGAGCTGAGGCTGTTGAGACTGCGATTAAGATTTGTAGAAAATATGCGTACGAGAAGAAGAATATTCCAGAGAATCAAGCAAAAATTATAGTTTGTGATGGAAACTTCCATGGTAGAACAACTACAATTATTTCTTTTTCAAACGATGAAACAGCAAGAAAGAATTTTGGACCTTACACTCCTGGTTTTGTTAGTATCCCTTATAATGATACAGAGGCTTTAGAAAAAGCACTGAAGGAAGAGAATGTAGCAGGGTTTTTAGTTGAACCAATTCAAGGTGAAGCTGGGGTTTTTGTTCCAGATGAAGGTTATTTGACAAAAGCAAGAGAGTTGTGTAAAGAGAATGGTGTTCTATTTATGGCGGATGAGGTTCAAACAGGAATTGCCAGAACTGGGGAATTATTAGCTGTAGATCATGAAAATGTAAAACCTGATATTATAATTTTAGGAAAAGCAATTTCTGGGGGAGTTTATCCGGTATCTGCTGTCTTAGCTGATGATGAGGTAATGAATGTTATCAAGCCTGGTCAACATGGTTCTACATTTGGAGGTAATCCACTAGCAGCAAAAGTAGCTATCGCAGCACTTGAGGTCATTAAAGATGAAAAACTAGCTGAAAATGCGCAGTATTTAGGAGAGATTTTCCGTCGAGAGATGAATAGAATCATTGACAAAACGGGTTTGGTAACTAAAGTACGCGGTAAAGGAATGTTAAATGCTGTTTTAATTAATGATTCTCCTGATAGCTCAACAGCTTGGGATATTTGTATGGCGTTAAAAGAAAATGGCTTGATTGCTAAGCCTACACATGGAAATATTATTCGTTTTGCTCCACCATTAGTAATGACTGAAGATCAATTGATGGATTGTGTTTCTATTATAGAAAAGACACTTACAGAGTTTAAGAAATAGTATTCATCATATATGAATTTAAAAGTCCGACTTTCTTTTGAGAGTCGGACTTTTTTATTTTGGATAAAATAATTTTATCACAAAGAATCTTCCCCTGTGACTCCCTCCAAAAGGGGGCTTTCAGAAAGACTCATTTTTAATCAAAATAATGTATTTGGAATCAAAAATAATATCGACTAGTAATTTGCTAAACCTTTGTCTTATAAATTCAAAAAATAAAAATGGTACTGTTTACTTTGTCACTATAACAAAAATATCCTCATCATCCTTTTTGAACATCTTTTCTTCACGAGCATAACGTTCTAAAGACTCCATGTTGTCTAGCTGATCGAGTGTAGCTTTGGTTTTAAGGTATTTTTCTTTTAACTCTTCTTTCTCATCTTGAAGTTTGTTCAATTTGATTTCTTGTCTTGCAATGGTAAAAATATCGACATCATCTAAAAAAAGCATATAGATAGAAAATATGACTATGGTTAGTACATATTTATTTCTAAGATGTTTCAAGTACTTAATCATGTTTCAAAGATAAGTAAGAATTGAGTGAGTTTTGTTAGTTATGGTATTAGCTTTTTAAATACTTGATGTTAACAACCAAAAAAAGGCTATCCAAATAGTTTGAATAGCCTTTTAATTAGATTTAATTTACTTGTTTACCCTAAAAATGGATATCTATAATCTTTTGCAGGAACAAAAGTTTCTTTAATTGTTCTCGCTGAAACCCAACGCATCATGTTAAGTTTAGCACCTGCTTTATCATTTGTTCCAGAACCTCTAGCTCCACCAAATGGTTGCTGTCCTACAACTGCACCTGTTGGCTTATCGTTGATGTAGAAGTTACCAGCACTATGTTCCAACATTTTTAAAGCTGTACTGATTGCATAGCGATCTTTTGAAATTATAGAACCAGTCAAAGCGTATTCTGATGTGTTATCAAGAAGTTCTAGCGTTTCTTCATATTTCTCACCGTCGTAAAGATAAATTGTAATTACAGGTCCAAAGATCTCTTCTACCATAGTTCTGAACTTTGGGTTTGAAGTTAGAACAACTGTAGGCTCTATAAAGTATCCTTTAGATTTGTCGTAATTACCACCGATAACGATTTCAGCATCGTCTTGATTTTTGCAGTAATCAATATACTCAGCAATTCTGTCAAATGCTTTTTCATCAATCACGGCGTTGATAAAGTTGTTTGTATCTTCAGGAGAACCCATTTTGAATGAGCCTACTTGCTCAACTACACTTTCTTTTACTGCTGGCCATAAGTCCTTAGGAATATAAGAGCGAGATGCAGCAGAACATTTTTGACCCTGGAATTCAAAAGCACCACGAGCAATTGCTGTTGCAACAACAATCGGATCTGCAGTCTTGTGAACCATAATAAAGTCTTTACCACCTGTTTCACCAACAATTCTTGGGTAAGTTCTATATGTGTCGAGATTAGCACCTATTTCTTTCCATAAATGCTTAAATACTCCAGTCGAACCAGTGAAGTGAAGTCCGGCAAAATCTCTGTGTTTAAATACTACATCACCTGCATCAGGACCTTCAACTGTTACCATATTGATAACTCCATCAGGCAAACCGGCTTCTTTAAATACTTCCATGATTACATTAGCAGAGTAAACTTGCGTTTCAGCAGGTTTCCAAACAGCTACGTTACCTAACATCGCTGGAGCAGATGGAAGGTTACCTGCAATGGCAGTAAAGTTAAATGGAGTAATTGCAAAAACGAACCCCTCTAGCGGTCGCCATTGTAATCTATTCCAAAAACCTCTCGGAGATTCTGGCTGTTCAGTATACAGTTCTGACATGTATTGAACATTGAATCTGAAAAAGTCAGCTAACTCACAAGCAGCATCAATTTCAGTTTGGTAAACATTTTTAGATTGCCCCAACATTGTAGCGGCATTTATTTTATCTCTATATGGACCAGCAACTAGGTCTGCAGCTTTAAGAAAGATGCTCGCACGTTCTTCCCATGGCATCGCTGACCATTTTTTTTTAGCAGCAAGAGCAGCTTTAATAGCCTTTTCAACGTGAGATTTATCACCGTAATTAAAATGACCTAATACTTTTTTATGATCATGAGGAGGATTCATTTCTCTTTTATCCGAAGTACGAATTTCCTCACCACCTATATACATTGGAACATCAATTGGTTCCTGATTATACATTTCTTTATATTTAGCTAAAAGCGACTCTCTTTCTGGAGAACCTGGTTCGTATGAATTTATCGGTTCATTTATCGCTTTAGGTACTGTAAAATGTGCGTTTGCCATATGTCTTTTGTTGTTTTTAAATTTCTCAACAAAAATAACGATTCAAAAGGGGAATTCAAAGTGGTAGTATTTTGGTGTAATTAATGTTACTGAATGCAATGTAAATCTGATGTAGAGATTTTAAATTGTCAGGCTAAAAAAATATTTGAAATACCTTTTATGTATTGCTTTAAATCAATCATTTAGAATGAAATACATTTATTTAAGCCTTTAAAACTAATCACTTATCGTAATTTTAATATCTTTGAAAATAAAAATCACCACATGCGTTTTCAATTTTTACTTTTGGTTTTTTGTAACGTTCTCTTCTCTTACAGTCAAGATACAGATGAAGTTATTCAGTCTTACATTAAAGGCGACGCAGATAAGAAAATAGAAATAATGTTTGCTAGCTATGCTGAAATTGAAAGTTTAAGCAAGGATACTATTTTATATTTTATAAAAGACCTGCAAAAAGTCGGGATTGATAAAGATAGGGAGGATGCAATTGCTTTATCGAACTATTATTTTAGCCATTTTTTGAATGATAATGCTTTATTGGATGAAGCGGATAAAAAAATTACTGAATCAATACGGTTTTATAATTTCGAACAGAACGACACTATGCTGGCTGCATCTTATAATGCAAAAGGCAATACAGCTTATTTGAGAGGTAATTATGGAGTTGCAGAAGAAAATTATTTAAAGTCCTATAATTATGGTAAGTCATCTGGATTAGAAAAATTTAAATCTCTATCCTCAGCAAATTTGTCGAGAATTTATATTTATCAAGAAAAATATGAAAAAGCCCAAGAAATTTTAGATGAGTATATTGAATATAATAAATCAGTTTCTAATTTAAGAAATGTTGGGACAGGTTATGGTATTTACGGTCAGCTTTTTATTAGTCAAAATAAATTGGATGAAGCCACTGAGTATTTAGAGCGTAGTATGGAGTTTAATTTGAGTACTGGAAACTCAAAATTGATTGGTAACGGTTATACAAACATTGCTATTGCTAGTTTTATAAAAGAGGATTTGAAAATTGCGGAGGAATATTTTCAACTGGCTCTAAGCTATAGACTAGAAAGTAAAGATGATTTTTTTATTGCTGAAAGTTATTTTAATTTAGGAGATTTTTATTTTGAAACAAATGAATTAGATAGCGCACTATTCTTTTACGATAAATCATTTGATATTGCTTATGAGAATGATAACAAAATTGGTATGGTAGATGCCTTAGAGCAAGTTTCTAAGGTGTATGAAAATCAAGGGGAATTTAAAAAACAGGCTAAATCACTTAAAGAATATATCAAACTTCAGAAAGAATTGAATTCTGAAAAACTAAGCAAAGAACTTGGTTTATTGAGAGTGAGTTTTGAGGAAGATTTAAAGCAACAAAGTTTTATAGGGCATCAGCGAGAAGAAAAACTTAGAGGCCAAATTGAAGATGTTTCTACAGTTTGGGATTACTGGGTATGGGTAGTATTGATTGGATTACTGACTCTTTCAGGAATAGTCTACTTTTCTGTGAATAGAAGAAAGAATTAGTTGATTTGAGTTTAATTAAACATATTCCTACATACATTTGTTTTTTATAAAAAGGATAGAATGGCAATTAAAGAAGCAACATTTGGAGCAGGCTGTTTTTGGTGTGTAGAAGCAGTATTTGATGACCTAAAAGGAGTAGAGGAAGTACATTCTGGTTATTCAGGAGGTCATATTAAAAACCCTGCTTATCGCGAAGTTTGTATGGGAACGACAGGACATGCTGAAGTGGCACGGATAATTTATAATGATGAAATTATAAGTTTTGATAAGTTGTTGGAAGTATTTTGGTATGTTCACGATCCAACAACATTAAATCGACAAGGTAATGACGTGGGAGAGCAATACCGGTCAATTATATTCTATCATGATGAAGAGCAGAAAGAAAAAGCAGAGCTATATAAGCAAAAGCTAGAAAACTCAGGTGCTTTTAAAGATTCGATTGTAACTGAAATAGAACCATTAAAGAATTTCTATAAAGCAGAAAGTGATCATCATGATTACTATATAAATAACCCAAATCAACCCTATTGTCAGGCAGTAGTACGACCAAAGGTAGAGAAATTTAAATCTGCTTTTTCTGAGATATTGAAATAAAAAAAGGTGGTCGATGACCACCTTTTTGATAATTATTTTTCTTCGATATTCATTCGTTCTTTTCTGACTTCTTTTTTAGCAGATTTTCTTTTGACTTGACGCTCTTTCTTTAACTCTTCCATTTTCTTTAATTGTTCAGGAGTAAGAACGGCTTTCATCTCAGCTTTTTTGGCTTCATTAATCTTTTTTCTTTCTTCACGAAGCTTTTCCATTTCCTTTTTATTAGCTTCTTGTTGAGGCTCATATTTTGCATGGATAGCTTCAATCTTTTTACGTTGGTCATCACTTAAATCAAGTTCTTCGTCCATTCGATCCAATTTCTTTTCTTTTTTCACTTCAGGACTTACTTTTGCTTCTTTTCCTTTTTGACCAAATGTTAACGGTGCAATTAGGAAAACGGCTAATGCAGATAATACTACTAATTTTTTCATAACTTTAAGTTTACTTTTAATATTTACATGATTGTACTTCAATCTCATATAAATTTAATCAAGTGAATCAATTGAGTCGAAAAAATAACATATTATTAATTGTTTTTTGTGTTTTATTGGGAACTTCTGGGTGCGCAATTTTTGCATTACGCAATATTTCAAAGGCAGATTTTACTACTACAACCTTAAATTTGAATCGTCAAAACTTAAGTATTATTCCTCCTGATGTTTTGGCGCTTGAAAATTTGGAGCAATTAAGAATGTATAAAACAGGCTTGACTGAAGTAACTCCAGAAATCAATAAGTTAACTAATTTAAGAAAATTATATCTCGGCAAGAATGAATTGAAAACATTACCTAAAGAGATCGGAGATTTACAGTTTTTAGAAGTACTTTCCATCCCATATAACTCGCTGGACTCCTTGCCAAGTAGTATTGGTAAATTAAAACGTTTAGAGCATCTGGTTTTGGATCAAAATAATCTAAAAATGTTGCCAGACGCCATTGGCAAGTTACCTAATTTGAAGACTATCACAGTGTCATTTAATGAACTGGATACAATTCAGCCTGCTCTATTTGAGAGTGGAAGTATAGAAATTTTAAATTTAAATTTTAATCAGATCAATTCCATACCAACGGAAATAGCGAACCTTACGAATTTGCATGAGTTATATTTGGAGAATGCTGGCTTTTTACTGAAGTTACCAGATGAACTTTGTGACATTCGAAGGTTTGATGTACTCGTCGTAGATCAATCAATTCAAGTGCCGAGGTGTTTATTTGTTCGAAGCTTGCATAATTTTAGGTTAATTATACGTTAGACCTAACAGCAACTCGAAACATTAACAGATCGTAAGAGAAATGTGCAGCAATGCAAAACCATAATCCAATGCTTTCATACGCAAAAGCTAAAGTCAGTATAAAAGGGAAAAGAACTATTCCCATCATACTTTTTTTAAGAGATGTCGGATTAAAATAACCATGAACTGCTATAAATAGAAAAGAGGTTAGCCAAGGTCCTAGCCAGGTCTGAATCCCAGCTCTAAAAAGTATTTCTTCGCCAAAACCAGCACAGAATGACATAAAAATGATATCACCCCAGCCCAGATTTAAGGATTTTAATAATCGTTCTTGTCGACTAGACATTTCTTGAAAAATTGAGAATTGAGAAACAGAAATAATTATGAATCCATAAAAGAGTCCAAACTCTAATCCCAACAGTGTATAAGGCGATAGTATCTTATCTAGTTCTAAAACAGTTATATAACTTACCTCCTCAAAGTATTCTAGTGCTATAAAACCTAAAGCAGGAAAAAGTAATACTGTAATCCATCCGAGTATGTGAAATTGTACTTTGGGTTGCATAGATTTATTACTTTTGCTAAAAATAAGTAAAACAATGAAAGAACTAATTTTAAACTGGATTAAAAGTTTTTATTTAGAGGATAGCAAGTCCTCTTTGGAAGTTTTATTTCAGAATGATGAATTCATGTCTCACAAGTATTTTTGGATGCTTGGTTTGTTAGCAGCTATGGCAGTTGTTTCAATCATTATCTGGTGGTTAACGAAAGAAGTTTTACTTGGGTTAATAAACGCTTTTGCACGGAAAAGTAAAACTAAATTAGATGATATCCTTGTTGAAAATAAGTTCTTTAATGCCATAGCTCATATTATACCTCTTTTACTAATGGATTATTTTTTCTCCATTGTATTTTTTACATTTCCCGATATTCTTGAATTTACGCATCGTATAAATGATTTTTTAATTGTATTTGCTGTTTTAATAGGTATTCGTAGGTTGTTGAATGCAGTTGGAGACGTACTTAAAGAAAAACCATTATTAGAAGGAAAACCAATTGGAGCATATATTCAAACAGCCAAGCTAGTTGTTACGATTGTTTTTGTAATTATTATGTTATCTGTTATTACAAATCAATCACCAACATTTTTCTTGACTTCGTTAGGAGCAATGACAGCTATTCTATTGTTGGTATTTAAAGATACGATTCTTGGGTTTGTAGGAAGTATACAATTGTCTGCAAATGATATGGTAAGAGTTGGGGACTGGGTAACCATGGAAAGATATGGTGCTGATGGAGACGTTATTGAAATCAATTTAACCACTGTCAAAGTTCAAAATTTTGACAAGACCATTACAACAATTCCAACGTACAGTTTTATTTCTGATAGTTTTAAAAACTGGAGAGGAATGGCTAATTCTGGAGGAAGAAGAATTAAAAGGTCTTTAAATATTAAGGTAGACTCAATTAAGTTTGCCCCTAAAGAGTTGACAGATAGATTATCCAAAGTAAGACTTCTCTCTGATTTCATAGAGGAGCAAAGAAAAGAGATTGAAAAATATAATGAAGAGCACGGGTTAAAAGATGAACATCAAATTCATGCCCGTCGTGAGACAAATATTGGATTATTTAGAAGATATATCGAATATTATTTAAAGAATAATGATGAGTTAAATCAGGACATGACTTTGATGGTTCGACAATTACAACCTACTACAGAAGGACTACCAATAGAAATATATTGTTTTTCAAAAACAAAAGTTTGGGCTGAGTATGAAGTTCTTATTTCAGATATATTTGACCACTTATTTGCTGTAGTGAAACAGTTTGAGCTAGATGTTCATCAAAGCCCTACAGGTTCAGATTTTGTGAAACTTGTAAAATAGAAAAGAATATTTACAATTTCTGGATGACAAAATCAGTACGCCTGTTCATGGCCTTGTTTTCGACACTAGTGTTTGGTACTTTTGGCTGAGTTTGTCCATAACCTTTAGCATCCAAACGTTTTTTATCAATTCCTTGACTAATGAGGTAGTTTTTTACTCCTTCTGCACGGCGCTCTGAAAGGGTCAGGTTCTTTTGGGCATCACCTTCATTATCCGTATGACCTTGAATTAAGATAGTTATGTTGCCATTTTCTTTTAAGAATCTTGCAAATTGTTTCAATATAAATTTAGACCTTTTAGACAATTCTGCTGATGCAGTAGGGTAGAGGATGTCGTTGATTGTATAGGGTTTGCCCACTTCAATTTCTCGAACTTCCATGTCTTTTGACCTTACAGTTTCTCCTTTTGCAAGTACATCTTTTTCAATAATTTGTGAATCAAAAGCATGTCCTTCTTTTTTTACATTGATCATTACATCCTGTTCATCTTCAGTTTTAACAATAGCAGCGTATTTACCATCATTACCATTTATCCTAACTTTTTGTACTTCATCTGAGTTTTCGTATGTGATTTCAATTTCAGCATCTTCAACAGGTTGTCCTTCATCATCCTTTAATGTTCCTTTTACTACCACAACTGATTTTGGTCGAGCTTCTTCATATAGTTCAAATGAGTAAATATTCCAAACTCCTCTTTGTCTTGATGAGAAAAAGGCTTCTTTACCATCTGTGGAGACGAATAAACCAATTTCATCATGTGCTGAATTTATAGGATACCCTATATTTTTTGGTTTAGACCAAGATCCATTTTTCTGTTTCCTCATGTAAAAGATATCCGTTCCTCCTACGCCATTTCTTTCTTTAGAAACGGACGAAACGAAATAAAATGTTTCACTATCCTGATGGAAAAATGGACTTTTATCTTTACCTGGAGTATTAATCACGTCAAAAGGACGAGCAGGTCCCCAAGTACCATCTGGTAAGCGGTCAGAAATAAATATATCGTTGTCCATTGTTGACGGACGATTTGCTGTATAATAAAGTTGATTACCATCTGAGGAAAGCGTTGGTTGTCCTTCCCAGCCATCATTGGTATTGATTCCGTCACCTAAATTTTCGAGAGGTTTCCATTCGTAATCATTTCCTCCTTCTCCAGTTCTTTCATAATAAGTCACATATAAATCGCAATTACGATATTGCTGTCCACGAACCTGTTCATCTTTACATGCACATATAATCATTTCTTTATTATCTACAGATAGAGTAGCAGCGCCATAACTTTCAAAAGTCCCATCATTGAACGGGTGATTTACAGGTTTTCCAGAATCAAATTCACCGTGCATACTTTCTCTTTTTGACCATGTGAACTCCTCTCTCATAGTTCTCACAAGATCACCTTTTCCACTTCTGTCAACTTTTCTGGTATAAAACATTAATTCATTATCTGGCGAAATCATTGGGAAATACTCATCATTTGATGAACTTACATTCTTAACAATTTTAGGGTCAAATGGAACTTCATTTGTAAGAAAAGACTGAATTTCTTCATGTGCTTTTATCACTTCTTCAACATCTTTTAAACGCTTTTCTCTGTCATTAGAGTAGCGAGACATATCTGAGCTATTAAAGTTTTTAAATTCCTTGAAATACTTTACAGCTTCTTTCTTCCTGTCAAATGAATAGTTGATGATTCCTAAGTAGTAATAACAATTTGAATGAAAATCTGAACAGCGCTCGAGTGCCTTTTTAAAAAGTTCTTCAGCTCTTTCCATACTTTTATCACCTACTCTTGGATTTGGACTTTTTTCATAGTACTCTAACCCTTGATTGTAAGCATAAATTGCAAATTCGTAGTAGGCTGTGGCATTATCATCATCTGCCTCAATAGCTTCTTTAAAGAGTAATGAGGCTTCTTGAGGGGCAGAATTCTTAGCTTCATCAATAAGTTTTTGAACTTTCTTTTTAGGTGGTAGACAGGATTCGTCTTCAACTTGTGCTAAGGCAGAATTTGAAATTCCAATAAAACAGAAAAATATAAAGTAGAAGTAAAGATTTGTCATTTGAGTTTTTTATTCAATTTATTCAAAAATAGTACCACACAATACTTAACGTTACATTAACTACAATGTTACACTATATAGACAAAAAAAAACGCCATCGAGAGATGGCGTTTTTAAAATAGATTTGATTTTGAAACTATCTAAGAAGATTGACATGTCCGACTTCAACTTTTCTTTCGTCGTCATATTTTGTCTTGAATTCAATTTTCCAAACATAGGTTCCGTCTTTAACAATATCGCTACTTTCTGCACCATATGTACCATCCCAGCCAATAGAAGCATTGTTAGATTCAAATATTACTTCTCCCCATCTATCGAATATCAATAATGTATAATCTTGAGGATCAAATCCTGAGGTGAAAATAGGTTTAAATGTTTCATTAAACTTGTTTTCGTCTGGAGTAAATGTATTTGGAACAAAATATAGAAGTTCTTCAAGAACATTAATAATTAGATAGGCAGTATCTGTACAACCGTACTGACTAATCGCTATCAGCTGAACTTCAAATTCACCCTCTTCTTCACTTGGATAAGTATGAGAAGGGTTTACTTCAGTACTTCCATAACCATCACCAAAATCCCATTCGTAAGTGCTCGCACCATTGGAACCATTTGTAAATTGAGTTTGATCAAAAACAGAAGTTAATTCAGAAGGATTAGCCGAGAAGCTTGCATCAGGATAGCCATCGATACATACATAGTCTTGAATAACACTATTACTAGTGCAACCGTCTGTGGAAGTTACTGTCAACTGAACATCATAGCATCCAGCTTGAGTAAATACATGAGTTACATCGCAGTCATTGTACACAACTCCTCCAATGTTCCATTCGCACGCTTGAACATTTCCACCTGTTGTATTTGTGAAATTAACTTCTTGGGGTACACATCCAACGAGATTGTCAGCTTCAAACTGCACATCTGGATTATCGTTGACAATTACATCAACTTGATCAGTATTCAAACAGCCGAGAGTGTTCCCTTCAACTGTATATGTTTGAGTTTGAGTTGGTGTAAAAGGAACTCCGTTTGTTATACCATTATCCCAAGTATAACTGTCTGCTCCAGATGCTGAGAGAGTCACTATGTCACCATCACAGATATAAATATCATTTCCTGCATCTACATTTGGTAATGGATTAACCGTTACAACTACAAGATCAGTAGAAGTACAGCCAGCAAGCTCAGCAGTGACGGTATAGTTTGTTGTTCCCACACCCGGAACAAATGGAGTACCATCTGTAACGCCATTATTCCAAGAAATATTTGCTCCATTTGGATTGTCAGCTGTTAAGGTAACTGTTTCATTTTCACAAACGGTCTGATCCACACCTGCATTTATTGGAGGAGCGTTTGGATCAACTAAATTTATATTCGTATTATCAACAAGTACACAGAGTGGACAAGAGGATGGATTAACAGAAAAATCAGTATAACTGCCTGCTGCTAAATTACTAATAACATAATCACCATTAGCATCTGTCACAACTGTTTGTGCAGGATTACCATTGTAACTAATATCATAAGACTCGCCAGGGTTTAAACCACTAATAGTCACAAATCCATCATTGGCACCACATAAAGTTGGGTCACTAGATGAGAGCGTAAATGTAGGTGTGTACGAATCGATAATAATTGTATGAGTAACATTTATACTGTTTCCACAGTCATCAGTAACACTATAGGTTCTTATCAGTTCTTCGCCGTTACACACATTATTATCGGTTACTTCACTTACAAATTCAACCAATGGGTTTGCAGTACAGTTATCCGCTTCATCTATAACAACTGCTATATCTACAACTGGTACGTCAGAAGCACAATCAACAGTAGTTGTTGCAGGATTAGAGGCCGTTGGATTAGTATCATCATTCACTGTGATAATTTGTTCTACCTCAATGAAGTTACCACAGTCATCTGTAATACTATAAGTTCTCGTAATTACTTCTGGACAAGTATTCCCGTCGGAAACATCACTAACATGCACAACAGCCGGAGCAGCAGTACAGTTATCAGAAACTCCTGTAAGAGAAGTTATATCAGCAGCTGGCACATCTCCAATACATTGTACTGTAAGATCTGCTGGAGCATTTCCATTAGGGTCAATATCGTCGTTAATAGTAATAATATGATCTACTTCGATGAAATTACCGCAATCATCCTCAACGCGATAAGTTCTAGTGATTACCTCAGGACAAGTATTTCCATCAGAAATATCGCCAACATGAGTTACAGCTGGGTTCACTGTACAGTTATCGGAAACACCAGTTACGTCAGCAGTATTGGCAGCGGGTACGTCACCTATGCATTGAACCGCAACATCAGCCGGAGCATTTCCAGTAGGATCAGTATCGTCATTAATAATAATCTCTTGTTCTACTTCAATGAAGTTACCGCAATCATCTTCAACTCTATAGGTTCTTGTTATCTTTTCAGGACAAGTCATACCGTCTGAAACATCACCAACATGAGTAACAGTTGGATTTGCTGTACAGTTATCGGAAACACCAGTTACATCAGCAATATTAGCTGCTGGTACATCCCCAATACATTGAACTATAACGTTTGATGGAGCAGCTCCTAAAGGATTAATATCGTCATTAACAGTTATGATCTGGTCTACTTCTACAAAGTTACCGCATTCATCTTCGACCCTATACGTTCTAGTAATAATTTCTGGACAAGTATTACCGTCAGAAACATCACCTACGTGAGTTACAGTTGGGTTTACTGTACAGTTGTCAGATACACCTGTGACTTCAGTAATATCTTCAACTGGAACATCACCGATACATTGTACAGCAATATCTCCAGGAGCTGTTCCTGTAGGGTTAATATCATCATTTACAGTAATAATTTGATCCATTTCAATAAAGTTACCACAATCATCCTCGACCCTATATGTTCTAGTAATAGTTTCTGGACAGGTATTTCCGTCTGAAACATCACCAACATGAGTAACAGTTGGATTTGCTGTACAGTTATCAGACACACCTGTTACATCAGCAATATTAGCAGCTGGAACATCACCGATACACTGTACTGCAATATCTACTGGAGCAGCTCCTAAAGGATTAATATCGTCATTAACAGTTATGATTTGTTCAACAAAAATATAATTGCCACAAGGGTCAGTTACTCTATATCTTCTAGTAATTACTTCAGGACACGTATTTCCATCAGAAGTATCGTCTTCCCAAATAACTGTTGGGGCACCATTGTTGTCAGCTTCATCATTTACAATTGTTGGGTCAGGGGCAGGTACATCACCAACACATTGCACATTTACCGGTGCTGGATTGGATGCTGTTGGATCAATAGGGTCTGTAATAAGTATTAATTGTTCTACTTCAATAAAGTTACCACAATCATCTTCGACTCTATAAGTTCTAGTAATTGTCTCTGGACAAGTGTTTCCATCTGAAACATCACTCACAAAAGTAACCGTAGGGTTTACAGTACAGTTATCTGCTTCATCTGTAACTTCTGTTGGGTCTGGAGCGGGTGCTGGACCACCAGGTATAGTTATGTCTGGAGGATTCGATGCAGTAGGATCTGTGTCGTCGTTGACAGTAATGATTTGATCTACTTCGATAAAGTTACCACAACCATCTTCTATTCGGTAGGTTCTAGTAATCACTTCAGGACAATTGTTTCCGTCTGAAGCATCACCAACGTGAGTAACGGTTGGATTTGCAGTACAGTTATCAGACACACCTGTTACATCAGCGATATTCGCCGCAGGAACATCTCCAATACATTGAACAGCAACGTCAGCTGGCGGTGTACCAGTTGGAGCAATGTCATCATTAACAGTAATGATTTGATCTACTTCAATAAAGTTACCACAATCATCTTGAACCCTATAAGTTCTAGTAATAATTTCTGGACAGGCATTTCCGTCTGAAACATCACCAACGTGAGTAACAATTGGATTTGCAGTACAGTTATCAGACACACCTGTTACATCAGCGATATTCGCTGCAGGAACATCTCCAATACATTGAACAGCAACGTCAGCTGGAGCAG
>NVXV01000008.1 GCA_002734085.1 Fluviicola sp.
AGACTGCTTGCGCTGATGGTACTGCCCTTTTGAGGGTGGGAGAGTAAGTCGACGCCACTTTTTAAAAACCCCCATACATTTATTTGTGTGGGGGTTTTTGTTTTTATATTAAAATTATCAATTATATTGTCAATTGGAGGCTAAGTTTTTACTAGTCAGTATTTTATCTTTTTAGAACATCTAGTTATTATGTAGCTACTTTAGGTTTTTATAAAATTTAAGGATAGTTTTTCAGCTTAGCAGTCGCAGTACTCATCATTTAAATAAGCCCTTGTTTTATTGTTATCTGGATTATTAAATAATTTTTCCGCAGAGCCTTGTTCTATTATCTCTCCATCGCAGATGAATAATAGTTTATCCGCGAGTCTCTTGGCTTGTTGAATATTGTGAGTTACAAAGACAATTGAATAAGATTTTTTTAATTCTAACAACATTTTTTCTATTGATCGAGTTGAGACAGGATCTAGAGAAGAAGTAGGTTCGTCCATTAATATTAGCTTAGGTTTAAGGGCAAGTGTTCGAGCAATACAAAGACGTTGTTGTTGACCAACAGAAAGAGAAACAGCTTTATCATTTAAACGATGAGAAACTTCTTTCCATAGTGAAACTGCCCTCAAGTTATTCTCTACAATGTTGAAAGCATCAATTTTGTTTATTTTTTGTTGGTGCTGAATACCAAATAATACGTTCTTACTGATCGACTTAGGAAAAACACATGGTTTTTGAAAGACCATTCCTATTTCACTTCTTAATTGAGCAATATCAGTTTTTTTATCGTAAATGTTTAATCCATTAAACTCTATTTTTCCAGTAACAGTAAGCTTTTCAACATCATCATTTATCCTGTTTATTGATCTGATAAGTGTTGATTTTCCACTTCCAGAAGGTCCTATAATACAAGTGATTTTGTTTTTAGGAATAGTGAGACGAATGTTATTTAATATATGATTATCAGAAATCCAAACATTGAAATCACTAATGTTTAGAACATTATTTACGGGATTACTTCCAACTTTCAACTTAATTATATCAGTTTTTAATTGTTCTTTCATATGATTAATGTTTTTTTGTTTTAAGCCTTAAAAAGAGAGCCGACAAACTAAAACTAATGACAAGTAATATAAGAATTAAACTTGCTCCCCAAGCATTTTCAAGTGCATCCGTATTTGTTGCTTGTTGAGCTAATGCTAAAATGTGAGTCGGTAGAGATGCTACTGGTTCCAATAATGACCCCGGTAATTCAACGCCAGAAAAAGCAGTAGCTATAAACATGATCGGAGCTGTTTCCCCTATCGCTCGTGCTAATCCAATGAGTAGTCCAGTTATTGCACCATTTATACCTTGGGGAAGGAGTACTTTATAAATCATTTGCCATTTTGTAAACCCTAATGCTAGAGAGCTTTCTCTAAAACTTGTGGGTACGGAATTAATCGACTGGTAAGCAGAAAATATAATTGTAGGTAGAATCATTATTGCCAGTATAATAGACCCAACAAACCAAGATATTCCTGTACCCAAAAAATTGACAAAAAATATTAACCCAAAAATCCCGTAAATAACTGATGGAATAGCATTTAGTCCATATATTAACATGCTACTAATCTTACTCCATCGTTTACTTTTGATGTACTCACTTTTGAATATAGCTGCCCCAAGCGCAATAGGAAAACTGATTAATCCCGATACAAGTACTAATAGCAAACTTCCAGCAATTTGATAAATGATCCCTCCCTCAGCACCAAAATTAGAAGAAGGCGAAAAGATGAAATCGAAGCTAATTGCTGAAAATCCATTCCAAAAAATTACGCCTAGTAGAAAAAACAATATTATACAACAGAGTATAACTGCAATAATAGAAGTGCCAGTAAATATTTTATTATAGACTTGTCTATTCATAAAGTCTATTTGAGTGTGAAAGTTTCTTTTGTGCAAAAAAGGTTAAGAGGAGAACAAATACAAATAGAATAAGCCCCATAAAGATCATTGTGCTAAAGTGTGTTGAACCATAGGAAGATTCAGCGATCTCACGTCCTAACTTAGATGTTATTGTTTGACCCGGGTTTAACCAATTAAAAATACTATCCGGAATTTTGTCAATACTTCCTATTACTAGCATTACAGCCATTGTTTCTCCCAGAGCTCGGCCGAAAGCTAATAAAATGGCACCAATAATATCTGACTTTGCAATTGGTAAAATACTGTTTTTTATAACTTCATACTTATATAAACCTAGTCCTTTTGATGCTTCTCTATATGATGAAGGTACATTTTGCAAAGCATCATCAGTTAAGGTAATCACAGTTGGAAGAATCATTATTCCTAATAGAATACCTGCTGTCAATATGGTGCGACCTGATTGTAAATCGAAAATATCTTGTACCCAAATACTAAAAAATGCAATCCCTATCAAACCATATATTATTGAAGGAATTCCCGCCAGTAATTCTAGAATTGACTTAATAGATAAACGGTATTTAGTAGGTAAGATTTCACTTGTGAAAATCGCAGTAAATATTCCTAAAGGAACTGCAATAACTAAAGCGATCAATGTGACAGCAATAGTTCCGTAGATCATAGGAAGAATTCCAAATTCTTGGGTTGACGGATTCCAGTTAAAACTAAATAATCCCCATCCGACATTGGTAATAGCATCCCAGCTGTTTATCAGAAGAGTTATAGAAATTAAAAGAACCACAGCAGCACTGATGAGGGCACTGGTCATCACATAACTTTTTCCAATTTTATTACTTAATACGGACATAGCCAGATTTTTCTACAATTTCTTGCCCTTCTGGACTTAATAAGAAATCTATAAAGGCTTTAACATTTCCTTTAGGAGTGCCATTAGTTAAAATAAATAAATCACGAGTTATAGGAAACTTACCATTTGAAATAGCTTGTAAATTAGGAGAAATAACCGTTCCATTATCAAGCTTAATGTTTAACCCTTTAACATCTTCACTTAACCATGCATTGGATAACATACCAATTGCTGCATCACTTTGAACTATGGCTGTTTGTTCTTCATTGTTCGAACCCATAACTAGATCGGCACCGGGAGTTTCAGCTTCCTTATCGCCCATCACGATTTTCATAAAAACATGTCTTGTTCCCCTTGATTGTTCCTTATCTATACAAAGAATCTCCTTGTCAGGACCTCCAAGTTCTTTCCAATTACCAATTTCACCATTGTAAATCTTAGCAATTTGATTTAACGATAGTGTAGTTAATCCAGCATTATAAATCTCAGAGGAAACAACTGGAACCACAGCATCCTTACCTATTGAGATTGTGTTAAATTCAACCTCGGGATAACTTTTAATCTCTTCCTTTTTCAAATCCCTTGAAGTCATTCCAATGTCAATTTTTCCTTCTCCTAATTGGTTGATTCCAACTCCAGAACCTCCTGCATTAACAATAATATTAAAGTTACTCTCAGATTCATTAAAAACTTCTGCAGCTCTTGAAATGATTGGTAATACAGTAGTACTACCTGAAATTGTAATGGACTCCTGTTGATCACAAGCTTGGATAAATAAAAGAATAAAGGCTGCAAAAAAATAAATTTTATACTTCATACTAGTAATGTTCAATAAGGTATTTGACAAATTAAAAAAAATAGGTAGACCCTTTACAGCTCTTATCCTTACACATAGACAAAATTATAAATAAATTGTTTAAAAGCTAGTGAAATTATATCTGCCAGTATGTTTAATATATCCAAATTTAAAGTGTGTTTATAATTATTAGTTCAATTATAAAAAATAGTAGTGAACCGATATCATCTCGACTTGTACGGGGAAATAAAAGTTATGAAATTATTCAAATCAATTTTTATTTTACTCTTCTTCGTTTCAAGTTCTTATGCTGAGGAGATTATCAAAGACTCTAAAATTAAACAGGTAACTGTATTTTTAAAAGGTGCACAAATTAATAGAGAGGCAAAATTTACAGTGAAACCAGGAGTTCATGAAATAATTATTAGTGGCGTTAGTCAATTCGTAGATCCACGATCAATTCAAGTAAGAGGGACAAATGAAATTATTATTCTTGACTCAAAGTTTTCGAATTATTACCCTTCACCAGAAGAGCAAGAGATTTCTAAACTTCCAAAAGAGATCCGACTAAGGATTGATGGAGTGAAGGACTCAATAAAGAAGACTCAATATTCAATAGCAGATATAAATTCAGAATTAGAAGTATTAAACGCTTCAAAATCTATCATTTTAAATAATGGAGCAATGCGAGGTCAGGGAAAAGTCAACGATAGTATCCAATTATTGAAAGAAGCTGTCGAATACTATTTAGAGAGAGTGTCTAAACTAAATAAAGAAATCAACATTAAGAATAGAAAGAAAAGTGAGATCCAAGAGCTACAAAATGAATTACAAGCTCGACTCAATAAGTATTTGAACTATTCAAACAATAAAGGATTTCAAGATAAGAACAATGTTCCAGATTATCGTATTACAGTAACGATTTCAACGGATAAGGCAATCACAGGGTATCTTGACTTAAACTACATTGTTAGTAATGCAGGTTGGACTGCGCAATATGATTTGAGAAGTAGTGCAGAGAGCAGTAAAATAAACTTAAACTATAAAGCGCAAGTATATCAAAATACTGGCATTGACTGGGAAAATATTAAGTTAAGTGTTTCTACTAATGATCCATATAAAAACAAGACAAAGCCAGAATTGTCTCCTTGGCTATTAGGCGCACAGCCATTTAACTATCGACAAAAACAAAGTAGCCAAATACAAGATAGTGAAAAAAGGCTAGAATATAATTCGGCTATGGAATCACAACAACCCCAAATGAACGACGTAGTTGCTGAAGAAAGGAATTTCGATTATGCTACAAGTGTCCAGCATACGCAAGTTGTTCAACATATGATTTCAGCAGAATTTAAAATTAACTTACCATATACAATAAAATCCAATGGAGAAAAACACATGGTATTAGTGAAAAATGAAGACGTTGATGCCAACTATGTATATTATACTGTTCCAAAAATTGAAAGCGCAGCTTATTTAGTTGCTCGCATCACTAATTTAGAAGAATTGCAACTAATTCCAGCGAATGCTACAATTTTCTTCGATGGTAGCTATATGGGGGAAACTTATATTAACCCGGGTGTAATGGATGATACCTTATCGCTTAGCTTAGGGAAAGACCCTAACATTATTGTGAAAAGAACATTTATGAAGAAGAAGTATAAAGAAAAAATAATTGGTAATGATGTGGAGAAAACGAGCACTTATCAAATTGAAATATTGAATAATAAAAGTAAGGATATCCAACTCATTGTACAAGACCAAATACCCATTTCTAGAAAAGAGGGAATTGAGGTTGTTGCAGAAGAAATAAGCAAGGGTGAACTGAACGAAACAACTGGTATTATCGAATGGAAACTAGATGTGAAAAGTAAAGATAAACAGCTATTAGATTTAAAATATACGGTTAAACATAATAAATCGGAACCATTGGTCGTGAGATAAAAGTTTACTACAATTCAAAGAAAAAACAGCTCAGTGTAGCTGTTTTTTCTTTTTAATAGAACTTTTTCAAGTATACAATTTTTTAGAAAATTTTCAATTAATTTAAAATCAATACTTATTTTTCAACCTTTCCGTCCTCGGATTTCTTCTCTTCTTCGATAATCTTTTCAGCATCTTCAAAACCTTGAAGACGATCTAAATAACTCTCTATTTGTGCTACACTTAAAGATTTTGCTATTATTTTTTTGTCTTTGTCCAATATCCAAACTCGTGGAGTAGAGTAAATGTCATAGGTGTCTTGGTAGTTCAACGACTCTATTGTTGTTTTGGAAGGAACTAAAGAGTATGGATTTTCTTTCGCTTGTTGGTAAATTTTCTCCGTTACTCCCACATTTATAAAAGACAAGTTGTGCTTACGGATAAATGCTTTCCAGTTTTCAAAATCGTCTCCTGTAGCTTTACCAACTGCATAAATTTCTACATTTCGATCTTTCAATTTTTCAGCATAAAGTTTTTGAAGCTTAGGAGTTTCTTTTTTACAATGTCCACATTCTGGATCCCAGAAAAATAAAACAACGTATTCATTGTCCAATTCATGCAAGTTATACCATTTTTGATTGGTTGAGTCGGGTAGGATTAAATTTGGTGGAACTTCCCCCTGAACCAATCTTAAGCGAGTTTTATTGTCTTTACACAACTCTTCAAGTTTTTCTTGATCCATCCAATACCCTTTAAAGTTTCCTTCCCCATCTCTTGCACAGTAATATCTATCAACTATAACATTGACAACCTTATCCATTCCCATAATTTTTGATTTTTCAAAATTGGAGGTCAAATGAGAAACAAAAAATCGATACATCATAGTACCAGTAGGAATAGTGTCAACTACTCTAGTAATATACTTGATGAGCGTATCCGGATGTTGCAAAAGCATATTTTTTGAATAATAATATTCCAATTTTCTCTGAATAATCGGAGTATTCACTAACCTGTCATCTGTGAGATCAATATTATCAAAATAATGATCTCTGAGATATTTGTATGAGAATGAGCTGTCTACTAGTGAACCATCGTCGTTTCTTGGTGGTTCTGGTATATCAACATCAGAAGACATTTTAACTACTTTCGAAACAAATAATTCAGGGTTTTCTTTCACTAAATTCTTTTGGAATGAAATTACTTCGTCATTTAGTTTGTCTAGCTGCTCCGTTACTTTTGTCATAGCCTCTTCATCATTTGGGTCAATTGCTTTTCTTTCTTCCGATAATTCAACCCCTTTTTTTGAACTGGCTTTAATTTTCTTGATATACTCTAAGAACAACTTGTTTTCCTTTGACTTTTTCACAACCATATTCTCCACATAGTTAGGAGATTTTGTCTCTATATGTACTTCTTCGTTATTATAGATGAATTCAAAATACCTCTGACCAGGTAAGAATAATGCCAAAATCCCTGGTTCTTGTTTACTACCGTCAAAGGTGACAACACTATTTTTTAGTTCAGCAGTATCGGCATAATACAATTTACTACCAACGTATTTAACAAGATGAACAGTCGTGTCCTGTATGCCAGTGACTTTAAATTTTAATTGTTGGGAAAATCCATTAATACCTATGAAAATAATTATAAATGCTATTAGTAAGTTTCTCATTTTATTATCTTTTTTACGAATATAATTTCTATTTATTAATACAGACGAATGTCAAAAGAAATAGTGTTTTGTTTTAACAGATTTTTAACTAAACTAGGATGATTTCAGCACTCCTTTCTTTGCATTCATGTAATTTACCAAAGTATACAATCCAAAAGCAATGATTACTGCTGATATGCTTAAGACGGTATAACTCGTGCTAATTTGGATTCCACCTTTTTGAAGTAAAAAGTCAATTAAAAACTTAAAACCAATAAAAGCAGCGATACTAAATACTGAAATGATTGCAAAAACTTTAATAAAGTAGCCCGTTATTGTATTGGTAACAAGGGCAGGGGAATAGCCTATTCTTAATAATGTTTTTATCTCATATTCGTTCTTTGAAATTAATAATTGAGCATACTGAACCAAGACAAGACCTGCTAGAAAAACTGTAATGATACTGATAGCAATCAATATTGAAAACATTGTTCCTGCTACGCTTTTTAGTTTACCAACAATCATAGAAGTTTCTTTCGACTCCATAGAGCGTTGTTTTAAGAATTTTTCAAAATCACCAAAACTTCCTTCTTTGACTGAAAGCATTAATTGCGTCACTTTAGCAGGTGTTTCAGTTGGGAATTTTTTGTTACCATACTCCATAAAAGAACTAGGAACTAATATTGCTGAAACTTCATTTGTAAAACCAACGATTTTAGCCTTTTGCCATTCTTTATTGTCATCGTTGTAAAGTGTGAATTTGAACCCAACCGTTTTCGCCAAGTCATCAGAGACTTGAGGAATACCTTTTGCACTAGCAAAGGTGTTTAGCATAACAAGGAAGTCTCTTGGTAAAACAATAGGAACAAATTCATCTCCCTCTTTCCACTTCCATTTCTTTGGATCAATCTTAGTGAATCCTTCATCGATAGACTGAACAAATACGTCTGTTCTGAAATAAGGAACCAATTCACTGTCTGTTTGGAGAGAGACTCCAAAACTATTACTTAAAATAGGTTGTACTGATGCTGTAAATGATTGATCTTTTATATGTTGTATTTCCTTCTTAGAAAAATCTGTCTTTGCTAAATTAATACTGTTGTAAGAAGAAACTTGTTTCTGAACAATCATCGTATTGTTACCCAATATCTCTTCACCTTGCCCAAATTCATTTACACGGATTAAATAGTGAATTGAAACGATCAGAAATGTAAACCCTAGAAACGCGCCAATCATTGCGATGATAAGCTGGGTTTTATTTTGAAATTTGAATAAAATCTTCTTGATCATAGCTTAAAGGTTTAGTTCTCGATTATATTCAAACTGATGATAATCTCCTAAAGTCGTTAGGATAAACCCAGCACCAAGTTCTGAAGCTCTATTATCGATCAACTTTAAACATTTTTGAGTATTTACTTCATCTAAATGACTAAATGGTTCATCCATGATTAACCAATCAAAGGATTGTGTAAGAGCTCTAATAATTGCTACACGCTGTTGCTGTCCCATTGACAATAGTTCGCTTTTTACCTCCCATTTGTCTAGAATATCTAGTTCACTTAGGAAATGCTTTAACTGATCGTCATTATATGTATTGGTTAAGCTATTTTTTAATCTTAGATTTTCGGCAACCGTTAATTTAGGAAAAAGCTGAAGGTCTTGAAAAACAAATGAAATTTTTTCTTTTCTGAGAATAGCCCACTCTTCAGGAGAAATTGTTTTGAGTGATTGATTATCAAATAAAATATCGCCATCAAAATCCTTTCTAATCCCAGCAAGTGTGTGTGTAAATGTTGTCTTACCTTTACCACTAGAAGCATTTAATACAACTTTCTCACCTTTATTAAGGGTAAAGTCATTACCCCAAATACTCTTGTCGCTATGCTCTATTGAAGCGAGAGGGACAGGCATTACTGAATTAAATGATATTTTCATGGATAAATAATTTAAATCAAGGTTTTCAATAATCGTTCCAAATGAAATCTATAATCTTTCTAACGGCGTTTTCACACCATCAACTAGACTATAGCAAGCTAATTTATCTTTGAAAACTGATGATTTGAAAACCGCTTTCTTCAACAACATTCTTACACACTCCTGAATACCTTCCACAATAGATGGGTGGGGGTGGACTAATTCAGATAGTACTTCAATAGACATGTTTAGCTTAATTAGAAGTCCAACAGCTTGTATAGCTGATGAAGCATGTTCACCCACAGCACGCATGCCTAAGATTCTCATTTCATCGTCATTTGTAACGATAATTTTGAAGAACCCTTGTGTTTTACGCATGGCAATAGCTCTTGCTATTACGGAGTAGTCAATTTTTACTACCTTAACGGGAATATTTTGATCAACACATTGTTGCTCATTAAGGCCTACTGCAGCAACTTCAGGTTGTAAAAACATGATTGTACAGACGTTATCATATACAATTTTATCTTTTTTATTCTCAAACATTTTTTCAACTGCATGTCGAGCTTCAATTTCACCCATGTTAACAAGACAAATATGCCCTGAAACATCACCTGCAGTGTAGATGTGAGGTATATTTGTTACTGTATCATTGTCTCCAAGATGTACTCCTCTTTTCGACATTGATACTCCAGCGTTTTCAATGTTGAGGCCTTTAATATTTGGTACTCGACCAATGGATAATAAAGCGACATCTACTTGAATCACCTCTTTTTTACCATCGGGATAAGACAATTCATATTCTACTCCACCATCCTTTTTCTCAAGTCGTTCGAGGTTAGCTTCACTGTGTACAACAATTCCATTATCTTCAAAATTGCGTGAAACAAGTCTTGAAATATCCTCGTCCTCAAATGGCAGTATACGATCTTGTCGGTCAATGATGTGTACTTTTGTATTGCCAAAATTTGAAAAAATAGTAGCATATTCACAACCAATTACACCCGCACCAATAATCACCATGCTTTTTGGTAACTCTTTAATCGATTCAATCCCATCACTTGTAAAGATGAATTCTTCATCAACATCAATATTCGGGAGCTTTCGTGGTGAACTCCCTGTGGAGATTAATATGTGATCTCCATAAACAACCTTTTTTTCACCGTCATGATCAATTTCAACTTCATGTTCATTGACAAAGGAAGCATATCCGCGTTCACGATCAAAACGACAATTTTCGGTTTCGTTTTGGAGTAATTTTACATGACATGAATATTGAAACTTTCTTTCAAAGATCGCTTCGTCAAGATTAGATTTTATCTCTTTCCATGTTGGAATATAAGGAGCATGCCCAAAAGCCGAAAGGTTTTCGTTTGTATTTCGAACTTTCTGTGAATGCTCCCAAAGTGTCTTAGAAGATAATGCGCCATTGTATAACCCAGCACCACCAATTCTTCCTTTTTCAATGATACAAACTGATTTGCGAAAATCTATTGCACGCATTGCAGCAGCATATCCTGCTGGCCCACCTCCAATAACTACTAAGTCATATTTTTGCATTTATACTTTTTTTCTCCTTTTCGGGTAAATATAATAATTCGATTTGAATCCTTATTAAAAAAGGGATTCTTAACTTTGTTATATGCAATATAGGAACCATATTGAAAAGGCGATTGCTCAAAAAAAACAAAACAAGAAGCTTGTTCAAAAGCTGAAGAAATTGTCTAGTAAAAAACTAGACAATGCATTTCGTGAAAACCATGATGAAGTTTTTGAAGAAATTGATTGCCTGTCATGTGCAAATTGCTGTAAAACAACGAGTCCAATCTTTAGAGGTGTTGATATTGAAAGGCTTTCGAAAAGATTGAAAATTTCAACTGCTGAATTTATTGAGAATTACCTTCAAATCGATAGTGATACGGACTATGTCTTAAAGTCCTCACCATGCTTTTTCTTACAAGACGATAATAAATGCAGTGTATACGAGGATAGACCTTTGGCTTGTAAAGAGTATCCGCATACGAATAGAAAAAAGATGCACCAGATATTAAACTTGTCACTCAAAAACACTGAAATTTGTCCCGCTGTGGCTCAGATATTTGAGAATTTGAGAAACATTTAAACGATCAACAATTCATATTTGATACAATTCGTGTTTTTAATCTGAAAGTTTTGTCTTAAACTGTCAACCTTTTTATATTTTAGTGCGTTATTAAAATGAAACTATATAACTCGACATGTTAAGACTTCAATTATTTATTTCAATACTACTTATTTCAACATCATCTTTGATTGCTCAGCGAGGTTCCTTAGGAAATCTCTCTATCGGAGCACAAGATACTTGGGTGAATACTTATACCTTTCTTACTTCTGATGCCAATTTAGGTGATGTACAGCTTACTGTTGATGACAATACAATGTCTGGAGCCTTTTTCTCTGGAAACTTAGACGAAGGAGATCTGATTTTGATTATTCAGATGCAGGGTGCTTCAGTAGATATCAATACAACACCTACTGCTTCTTGGGGAGGTAATTATACAGTTCAAAACAGTTGGTTTACCAATGGAAATGTTAGAGATCCATCGGAATTTGGACAAGTTTTAGATTATAATAACGCAGGTAACTTTGAATATGTTGAGGTCAGTGGAGTAACTGGAGGAAACATAATAGAATTGAATTGCGGGCTTACAAAAAATTATACTGCAACAGGGCACGTTCAAATAGTGCGAATCCCAAGATTTGAAGATTTGACAGTTCCAAATAACTCAAGTATTACAGCACCAAGCTGGAATGGGAGTTCAGGTGGTGTTGTTGCCATTGAGGTAAATGGAGATTTAACGATAACAGGGACAGGTAACATCAATGCAGATGAAATAGGGTTCCGTGGAGGAGTTACTGACAATACATCTACTCAAAGTTGTAATACTAATTCGAAAGGTTTTTTAGGCTCCGAAGATGCTACTGAAGGAGCTGAAAAGGGTGAAGGAATAGGTGGTTTTTACACTGAATATGATAATCTATATTCTCGTTACAGCATGGGTGCTATAGCCAATGGCGGTGGTGGTGCGAACTATCACAATGCTGGAGGTGGCGGTGGAGCTAACGTTGGCACAGGAACTTTTTATGGATATGGTGTTCCAAACCCTGCTTATACTGGAGCCTGGAACCTAGAGGATCCTACAATGGTTGGTAATCCTAGTTCTGGTGGTGGTAGAGGAGGATACACTAACGCGGAAACGAATAATGATCCGTTTGTCGAAGGGCCAAGCAATGGTGCTTGGAATGGTGACTGTAGAAGAATTGCAGGAGGAACAGGGGGGCATGCACTAATTTATGACACAGAAAGAATATTTATGGGCGGCGGCGGTGGCGCTGGTGATGATAACAATAACTTCGGTGGAGACGGTGGTCGAGGTGGAGGTATAGTTATGATACAAGTTTATGGAAATATTTCAGGCACTGGTTCTATAACTGCTGATGGTCAAGATGGTGAAAATGCAACTGGTCCTGCTCCAGGTTGGGGAGGAAAGACAGGTGACGACGGAGCTGGTGGAGCAGGTGGTGGTGGAGCAATCCATATATCTAATGCCAACGCTATCCCGGCTGGAATCGATTTAGTTGCAACAGGTGGTGACGGTGGTGACCAAAACCTACAATTTCATTTTGCCAGCCCAGACAATCAAGCCGATGGCCCTGGCGGAGCTGGAGCTGGAGGAATGATAGCATATTCTAATGGAACTCCAACAGAAGATGTGAGTGGTGGTATAGCAGGAACAACTAACTCATCTTTGGTCAACAGTTTTCCTCAAAACGGAGCTACTGATGGTGCTACAGGTATGAGTGCTATATCGAATAGTTTTTTCGATTTGCAAGCCGAAAATGATACGGTTTGTGGAGGCGGTTCAACAACGCTAACAGCAAATGTAATAGGAACATTGCCTTCAGGTGGAACAATTGAATGGTATGATTCACAATACGGTGGAACAAATGTAGGTAGTGGAGCAAATTTTACAACTCCAAGTTTAGCTGTAAATACAACGTACTACGTTGGTGTTTGTCCTGGAACGTTTAGAATAGAGGTTCAGGTTATAGTTTCTCCAGCAATTACAATTTCTGGAACTTCAACAATAAGTCCTGAAACGTGTGCAGGTAATGACGGTTCTATTACAGGGCTTTCTGCTTCTGGCGGTTTTGGTACACTTACTTTTGATTGGAATGGTACAACTACACCTACCGAAGATTTAACAAATGCTGTTGGTGGAAATTATACGTTAACAGTAACGGATGAAAATGGTTGTACTGAAACAAGTGGACCACATACAATCAATCCTTCTCCAGGTCCGTCAATTGATTTATCTGGACTTACTATTCAAAACGAATCGTGTTTAGGAAATGATGGAGCGATAACAGGAATTGTTGCGTCAGGAAGTAATATTGTTATTGAGTGGAATGGTACGGTAGAGCCTGATGAAGATATTACAGGTTTGACTGCTGGTTCTTATACAATGGTGGTAACCGATGATGCAAGTTGTACAGCAACTGCTGGACCATTTACGGTGAATTCAGACCCTGGGCCTTCAATTGATGATTCAAATATTAATATAGTAGATGAAACATGTTTAGGAGATGATGGTGAAATTACTGGAATTGTTGTTACAGGAACGAACTTAACTTATGAATGGAACGGTAATGAGACTGTTTCAGCAGATACAGTTGGATTGGCGGATGGTAGTTACACACTTGTAGTTACAGACGGAGTAGGTTGTTCAGCAACATCAGGTCCGTACACAGTGAATGAAATACCAGATCCTACAGTTGATGACTCAAATATTGATATATCAGATGAAGGATGTGGTCAAGGAAATGGAAGTATAACTGGTATAACGGCTACAGGTAATAATTTATCTTATGTATGGAATGGAACTGTAGAACCAAGTATTGATATAAACAACCTATCAGCGGGAAGCTATACGTTGGAAGTTGTTGATGATCTTGGTTGTTCAGTTACTGTTGGACCTTACACAGTACAGAATGTTCCAGGTCCTGTGATAGATATAACAAGTATGGTTATTACGGATGTAACGTGTACAGGGAATAACGGTAGTATTACAGGTATAACATCTACAGGAAACGGCCTGACTTTCCAATGGAACGGCACTAGTTCACCGTCGATTGACTTGACAAATGCTTCTGCGGGTAATTACGTTTTACAAGTTACGGATGAGAATGGATGTACTGCAGCTGTTGGTCCTTTTACTATAGACTCTATTCCTCCACCAACTATTGATGACAATAATTTAACTGTGACACAAGAGTCTTGTACGGGAAATGATGGCGCTATAAGCGGACTTCAAGCAACAGGGAATGGTTTAACATTCGAATGGAATGGTCAATCATCTCCTTCTATAGATCTTTCAACCGTGTCTGCAGGTGATTACACGCTTGTGGTTACAGATGCAAATGGATGTACAGCTACTTATGGACCAGTTACCGTTGGAGGTTCTATAATTCCTACAGTGGTAGCTTCACCGATTAATTCGACTATAGATTTAGGTGAGTCAGTAGATTTAGACGCTTCTGTTAGTCCAACTGGTGGTACAGTTGTCTGGAGTCCGAGTCTAGGATTATCTTGTACAAATTGTGAAAATCCAACGGCTACTCCTGAACAAAGTGGATGGTATGTTGTTACAGTTACTTCAGTGGATGGATGTACAGCTAGTGACTCAGTCTTTATAAAAGTTTCAGATCCATGTGGAGAGACTATGATTCCAACTGTGTTTTCTCCTAATAACGATGGATTAAATGATAACTTGTGTGTTTTAGGTGGTTGTATCCAAAGTATGAATCTTCAAATTTTCAATCGTTGGGGCGAAAAAGTGTTTGAATCAAACGAGGAAACGGATTGCTGGGATGGAACTTTTAATGGGCAAAAAGTCAATACAGGAACATTTGTATATAAACTAAACGGGATAAGATTAGATGGTTCAGAATTTAACTCGGCTGGTAATTTAAACGTAATTCGTTGATAAAGAGTAACTATTTAGCTAATTTTGTCGTTTAATAATCAATGAACAACAAAATTTACCGTTTGATAGGCGAAACATACCAACGGGTAAATTAGGAGTTAAATATTTTTTTAATAGGTTAAATAGTCTTACATTAATTGTCAAATGGGTAAGGAAGTGGAAATAAAGTCAAGTATAGAAGAGATATATCGTGGTATACACAACGACTATGTAAGTCGTGAGAATGGCGTTATTATACTTTCTCATTTTGGTGAGTTTTCACAAGACCTTGTTAATAGTTTATCTGAAGGTTTAGAACAAATCATGCGAGCTAATAATGTGAAAAAAGCTATAGTTAAGCGTATGTTTTCAATTATGATAGAGGGGCTTCAGAATATTCGAATACATGGAGCAAAAGACAAAAAAGACCAGCAATTAGGTCATGTTATTGTTACAGATTATCATAATTCTTATACAATTTCATTTGGTAACTTATCCAATAAAGACAAAAAGAAATTTCTAAATGATCATATTAAATCATTAAATGAAATGGATCCTGCTGAGGTTAAAGAGTATTATTTAAAAGTTTTAGGTAATGGAGTTCTTTCCGAAAAAGGGGGGGCTGGTTTAGGTTTTATTACTATGTGTCTTAAATCGAAATCAAAGCTTACACATCAATTTATTGAATTAGAAAACGATCAACTTTATTTTGAAGTAAGCATGTCGTTGGCTTACGAATAAAGTTTCAATCTACAGTTTGTTTCATATTCGCATTAATCATCACGATTTTTCACAAAAAATTTCCCATCCTCATATTATATTCCAATTTCTTCATTAATTTGGACCTGAATTTAGGCATTCTGCTAAGATTTAATAAAGATTAATTATAAAATCAATTTATTTCATTTATGTTGAGATTAATAATACTATTTATCGGGGTTTCATTGTTCAATTTTTCTTTTGGGCAAGAAAAAATACTTGTTTCAGACGGTGATTCACTTATTATAACATCTAACAAAATTGCAACAGACGATTTTAATCACATGGAGCAATTCGCATATGGAAAAGAGATAAAAAAGTATTCTACTAAACCCTATGGAACATTAGTGTTTAGTGATTCTGATCGCGCTAAATTTGAGACTTCAGATAAAATATGGATTAAATTTAATGAAGACAGTATAAAAGTGAGTGATATTGGAAGTGTGTTTTTTAAGAATCCTGGACCAGATGGATTATTGAAAATTATTGTATCACCATTAAAGGATAAAGAGAAATTAAACTTTAAAGATGACGGAGTAGTAACTAAAATCAGTTACCTCAAAAAGGAGCCTAAAGAAGCCCTAATCACGAATGATAAAATCGTATTTGGAATTCTTTTAGCCATACTAGCATTAATATTTTATACATCTGGACTCGATCATAAAAATTGGAAACGTTTATACACAGTTATACCAGCCCTCTTTTTGTGCTATATGATTCCTGCAGTATTGACTTCTTTCAATATAATTGATCCAGATGCTACAAATTTATACCATATGGCCAGTAGATATCTTCTTCCTGGTTCATTAATACTTTTAATCTTATCGGTTGATATCAAAAGTTTATTTGGATTAGGTTCTAAAAGTTTAATTATGTTTTTCACCGGGACAATTGGAATCATCATAGGTGGTGTTTTTTCAATTTGGATTTTCGGATTTATCTCACCAGAAACAGTAGGAGGTGAAGGAAATGAAGCCGCTTGGCGTGGTATGGCCACCATTGCAGGTAGTTGGATTGGTGGTGGAGCAAATCAATCAGCAATGTTAGAGATTTATAATTACAAGGAAACTTTATTTGGAGGGATGTTACTGGTAGATATAGTAGTTGCTAATATCTGGATGGCTGTAATTTTATTCGGAATTGGTAGAACCAAGCGAATTGACAAATGGCTCAAGGCAGATAGTAGTGCTATTGATGATTTAGTTATAAAAGTAGAGAAGTTTCAAAAATCAGTGCAAAGAAAAGCGACGCTTACAGATTATATGGTTATTGGAGGACTCGTTTTTGGAGGTGTGGCTTTGTCTCATTTTCTAGGTGGAATTCTTGCTCCGTTTTTTGCAGATGTGTTAAATGACAAGAACAGTACTTTTGCAAGTTCATTCTTCTGGATGGTTGTTTTATCTACCTTCTACGGTCTATTATTAAGCTTTACAAGAGCGAAAAATTATGAAGGTGTAGGCGCTTCAAAAATTGGTTCTGTTTTCCTTTACATTTTGGTCGCTACAATTGGTATGAAAGTCGATATTTCGAAAGTTCTTGATAATCCCAATTTGATTTTTGTTGGACTCATTTGGATGGCATTTCACGCTGGATTGTTGATTCTAGTGGCAAAACTAATTCGAGCACCTTTCTTTTTCCTTGCAGTGGGTAGTCAGGCTAACGTAGGAGGAGCTGCTTCAGCACCAATTGTAGCAAATGCATTTCACCCTGCATTAACCACGGTTGGAGTTTTAATGGCTGTATTTGGTTATTTTATTGGAACATTTGGAGCTATATTCTGTGCGGAACTTATGAAATATGTTGCTACCTAGCTTTAAATCATGTTAAAGATTGCGTACAACGATTATTATGTTCAACCTCTTCCAGAAGGACATCGGTTTCCTATGGATAAATATGATTTACTACCGAAACAGTTACTTCATGAAGGAACGGTCGAAAAGGAAGCCTTCTTTAGTCCTAGTGTTATAACTGAAGATGATGTCCTTGCTGTCCATGAGAAACAATATTACAAAGCACTTATAACTTTGAATATTGATAAAAGAGCACAAAGAAAATCAGGTTTTCCACACAATGAAAGACTCATATTGAGGGAGCAAATTATTATGGAAGGTACGCGTAAATGCGCTGAGTATGCATTAGAATATGGTGCTGCGATGAATATTGCTGGTGGCACACATCATGCATATACAAATAGAGGAGAGGGTTTTTGCCTTTTGAATGATCAAGCTATTGCTGCTCAATGGTTGCTAAACCAACAAAAAGCAAATCAAATTTTGATAATTGATTTAGATGTTCATCAGGGGAATGGTACAGCTGAAATATTTAAGAATAACCCGCAAGTATTTACCTTTAGCATGCATGGTGAAAACAACTATCCATTAAAAAAAGAAATATCTGACTTGGATATCCCATTACCAGACGGAATTAAAGATAAAGAATACCTATATTTACTCGAAAAGAATTTAGATCAAATTTTAACGAATATTACACCAGATTTCTTGTTTTTTCAATCGGGAGTTGATATAATTGAAACAGATAAACTGGGTCGCCTTGGAGTAACTATTCAGGGTTGTCGCCAACGGGACGACGTTGTTTTTCGTTATGCTAATGAGTTAGATGTGCCCATAGTTGCAAGTATGGGAGGAGGCTATTCTCCAGAAATAAAAAATATTATTGAAGCACATGCAAATACATACAGAGCCGCACAGCAAATCCTCTTTTAAAAAAGGACTTTGGTGGAAAATCGTTATTTCAGTAGTTGTCTTCCTTGGTTTAGGAGGGCTAAGCGGTTATGCAACAATGTCTTCGATCCAGGATTGGTATTCAACTTTAAATAAGCCTTCTTTTAATCCACCAAATTGGCTTTTTGGACCGGCTTGGACAATTTTGTATATTCTAATGGGTGGTTCTTTTGGTATTATTTGGCAAGTAAAGGCAATTGGTAGGTACCCTATCATTAATAGATTTGCAAAACGTGGCTTAATAATTTTCGGTATTCATTTTATACTTAATCTTGCGTGGACTCCAATATTCTTTGGTCTTCAACGACCTGACATAGCGTTAATTGTCATACTACTAATATTGGCATTTATTATTATCTTAATTCGACACTTTTTTAGATTAGATAGAGTAGCCGCATTTTTGCTTGTACCTTATTTACTTTGGGTCGCATTTGCAACTGTTTTAAACATTAGTATCGTTGTATTAAATTAGCAAAATGAAATTGATTTTATCTTTATTAATTCTCTTCGTAATTTTTACAGGCTGTGACTTATCCACTGAACAAGAAACACAATTGAATAAAGACTTGTCTAATTTAATTATTGTTCGGAATAATGGAGATGCCCTGTCATACCTAAACTACACGCACCCTATAGTTGTAAAATATTATAAATCTCTTGGTGATTCGATTTACAAAAAACGCTTTCAATCTGTTTCCCCTAAATCATCCAGAGAGTATTTAGATACTTCAGCTGTCTATTGGACAAATGCCTATCAAAAAGAAATCAAATCTGACGATAGCTTAATTCAAGTGAAAGTTCAAATCACTTTAGCGAAAGGATATGATGAAATTGATAGTTCAAATACTATTTATGCTGTTTCAAAGAAAAATGGAAGTAATTGGTTGTTTATAGAGAGTCAAGATTATTTCTCAGATTATTTTCCTGAAGATCTTCGTCTTTTTCAAAAGTAAGTGTAAGCACAATAAAGTAACTAATACAATTTTGAGGTAATATTTAACGTTTAGGAACTAACACACATTCTTAAATTTAAATTATGAGACCAACGCTTCTAACACTTTATCTACTTGCTATATTTTATTGCTCAGCTCAGGATAACTCAAGTATTATTAACGTTTATTTTAGTAAGGACAAATATTCAATATCAAAAGAATCCAGTGAAAAAATTGCTGATTTTTTAGATTCATTGAGGATCATGTCAATCCATAAAATTAGAGTTATTGGTCATACAGATAGCGACGGGACAGATATTTATAATAAAGAATTATCCAAAAACAGAGCACTTGCAGTAAAGCAAAAACTAATTAATTATAAAGTAGACGAAGGGATTATTGATATGGGGTTTTTCGGAGAGACCCAACCAATAGCAGAAAATTCATCAAAGAAAGGGCAGCAAGTAAATCGTAGAGTCGAAATTATAGCTTATTTTCAACCTAAGGTCGAACCTAAAGAAGAAATAGTCAAGGAAGAAGAGCCTTCCTGTGAAGGAGATACGTTGATAGAGCTGGCGAATGGTTCGTTGATAAAAATAAATATATGTGATTACCATAAAAATCCAGACTGTGTAAAAATTCAAGAATTTACAGATGCGTCTAGTCTTGCAAATAATGGAGTATCAACAGAAAATGAGGATGGAGAAGTACTCATTTCTGGAGGTATGTTGAAATTTGATATCTGTGAAGGTGTAACTGTTATCGGATATATGCCTTATCGAGAGAACTGTATGGGAGATGGAATGAGTCTTTGGGATGTAACAGAAAATGGGAGATGGAGGGAAAGAGATGAGCCGTTAGAACTCGAAGAAATTAACGGGCGAAGATATTATGCTCTACCATTATCTGGAGTAGGGTTTATTAATATCGACAAGCTACCAAGGATTAGTTTAAATAAAATAAAATTTAAGTCAAAAGATGGAATTCGCTTAGCTAGTGTCTCTCTGTTTTGCGATTGTCCAATGTGGGGAGCTAGACAACCATATAAGAACAGGTGGAAAAAAAAGGTGGTTCTACGAACGACTTGTTGTAGTGACCCAATAGTTTCTGTAGTAGCTCACGATGAAGAAGGGAACTTACTTACAATTACAAATAGAAAGCTAAGTGAGCTTGACCCCGCTAATTTCTTAGGAAGATGTAGGTCTGACTTGAGGAACTCTTGGTGGTTCTTTAAAATATGGAATAAAACTATGTACCGAAAATATAAGTTGAGAATGAAAGACTTTGATGAAAATGTAGTTGATAAATAGAGGTGAAGCCCATTTCGATATTCTCTAGATTAGTCTTATATTGTTATGAAAAATTAATCTATATCTTATGAAAAGTTTTCTCTGCTTGTTTGTCCTTACTAGTTTAATGCTATTGTTGAGTTGTAATTCTACAGATAATTTAAAACAAAAAAAACGAAATGTTAATCAAGTGATGGATTCATGGCACGAATCAGCTGCTGAAGCTGAGTATGAAGACTATTTTAATGCTATGAATGAAAAATCTATATTTATTGGAACTGATGCTGGCGAAAACTGGACTAAAGAGGAGTTTCAATCTTTTAGCAAACCCTATTTTGATAAAGGAAAAGCCTGGAGTTTTAAAGCGTTGGAGCGCAATATTTATTTCAGTCAATCTGGTAGAGTTGCTTGGTTTGACGAACTATTAAACACTTGGATGGGCACATGTCGTGGTTCAGGTGTTCTTGAAAGAACAAATAATACATGGAAAATAAAGCATTATGTGCTTTCAGTGTGTATTCCGAATGAAGATATGCAAGAGGTCATTGTAGTTAAGTCTTTAAATGATTCTTTGTTTAGAGCAAAGTGAATTTCATATTCTTAAATAGGAGCAAAAAAAATCCCGATTCGTAAGAACCGGGATTTGAGTTATAGTGAATAGTGATTATTTATCACCGTCCATTTTATCTTTCAATGCTGCTAAAGCATCAAGATCTCCAAGCGTTGATTTCTCATTGCCTTTGTTTACATCTTTTACTGCTTTAGAAGAACCACCGCTTTTCTTACCAGAAGCACGTTTTGTAGTTGTAGGCTTATCTTCGCCTTCTTCAAACATTCTCAAGTGAGAAACAACGATTTTCTTAGCATCTTTATTGAATTCAATTACTTTGAATTGAAGTTGCTCTTCAACTTTCGCTGTAGAACCATCTTCTTTACGCATGTGCTTCGCTGGGCAAATTGCTTCAACTCCGTATGGTAAAGAAACGATACCTGACTTATCTTTCAAATCGATGATTGTTCCTTGGTGATCTGAACCTTCTCCGAAGATCGTTTCAAATACATCCCATGGATTCTCTTCAAGTTGTTTATGACCTAGAGAAATACGACGATTTTCTTTGTCGATTTCAAGTACTTTAACTTCCATTTCATCACCTACCTTACAGAATTCTGAAGGGTGCTTGATTTTCTTTTGCCAAGAAAGATCAGAAATATGAATTAATCCGTCAACACCTTCTTCTAACTCAACAAATACACCAAAGTTTGTAAAGTTACGTACTTTAGCATTGTGCTGAGATTCAACAGGGTAACGGTTTTCAATTTCTTCCCATGGATCTGGCATCAATTGCTTGATACCTAGAGACATCTTACGATCCTCTCTATCCAATGTTAAGATAACAGCCTCTACTTCGTCACCCACTTTCAAGAAGTCTTGTGCCGTTCTCAAGTGCTGTGACCAGCTCATTTCAGAAACGTGGATTAAACCTTCAACACCAGGAGCGATTTCAACGAAAGCACCGTAATCAGCAAGTACAACTACTTTACCTTTTACTTTGTCACCAACGTTCATTTTCTCGTCAAGTGCATCCCAAGGATGAGATTGAAGTTGTTTCAATCCAAGTGCAATTCTCTTCTTGTCATCATCAAAGTCAAGAATTACAACATTTAATTTTTGATCAAGCTCTACGATTTCCTCTGGGTGATTCACACGACCCCAAGAAAGGTCTGTAATGTGGATTAATCCATCTACACCACCAAGGTCGATAAACACACCGTAAGAAGTGATGTTTTTCACAGTACCTTCTAGTACTTGACCTTTTTCTAATCCAGAGATGATTTGTTTTTTCTGCTCTTCAAGTTCCGCTTCAATAAGCGCTTTGTGAGATACAACCACGTTTTTAAACTCTTGGTTAATTTTCACAACACGGAACTCCATGTTTTTACCAACGTAAACATCGTAATCACGAATTGGTTTAACGTCAATTTGAGAACCAGGCAAGAATGCCTCAATTCCAAATACGTCAACGATTAATCCACCTTTCGTACGACACTTAACATGACCAGTGATAACTTCACCAGTTTTCAGTACTTCATTTACACGATCCCAAGCATGGTGCATACGTGCTGTTTTGTGAGAAACAACAAGTTGACCATATTTATCTTCTTGTGCTTCAACATAAACAACAACTTCATCACCTTCTTTAAGGTCATCGTTGTAACGAAATTCGTTGATAGGAATTACTCCTTCAGATTTGTAGCCGATATTAACAACTACTTCCTTTTTTGTGATAGATACTACTGTACCTAAAATAACTTCTTTCTCATTGATTGAAGTTAGTGTTTCTTCGTACGTGTCTGTGTACTCAGAATGTTCTGCTTTACTGTATCCGTCGTTTGCTAACGCGTCCCAGTCAAAATCAGGATTTCCCTGATCAATTACTTTGTTTTCAGCCATATTTTGGGCTCATTTAATTGTATTTCAAACAATCCTAAAAGTTTGAAAGAAATTAATAATAATCGCCTATTATTAGGATTGACGATTACCGATTCTAAATCGGAGTGCAAAGGTACTGATTATTTGTTTGATTGACAAAGGATTTCTAAAAGAAAAAGCTCCATCGAAGGAAGGGGATTGTAAACTAATAATAAAACTCATAGGAAGTAGTGTCGAAAGGAGTATTGTAGACACTATCGTTTCCATTATCTTCATTTCCATTTACCCAATAAAAAAATGACATGTAGCGATTACCGCCATTCGCACAATAAACTACGGTATCTACTGCACCATAGTAATAGGTATATCCATTGTTACAGCATTCTGCACAGTCGATTTTACCACTATTCTTAAAAAGTTTAAATTCGTCTTGTGCTGAGGTAGGTTGTTGATTTTTAATAATGAATTTTGTCCATGCTTTAGCCTCCATTCCATAATTCAAGACATTGTCATCTGTAGTGCTAAGGTTTGAAAAACTGATGTCATCAATTATTTCAAAGTAATCACCTTTTTCCAATACAAGCTGGATTTTCTCGTATTTATCATGTTCTAATTCAAAACTGTAATTCCCCTGTGCATCTGTAGACACACTGTTTTCAAATACACCAAGTGTTGATCCTAAAGGAAAAGAATAAAGCTTGACAGTTGCACCACTCAAATTACCCGATAATGTAAGGTCAGAAACCTGACCTTTTATAGTAAAGCTAAGCTCATCCTTTTTACAAGATGAAATAAATATGATTAAAAGTAAAATTGGCAATAAATTCTTCATGCTCATGTTGTAATGTAAGTGTTTAACAAAAATATTGTAAATAGAAATTAAAACCTAATTATTAGTAATAAGTAGTACTTTCATTTACTCAGGTGTATGAACCTCTGTTTTAATAACGTTAATCATTGAGGTAATGGTTGAAAATTTTATCCATTTGGCATTTTGAACCCTTTTAAACCAAGTTAACTGGCGTTTAGCGTAGTTACGCGTATTCTTTTTGATTAGCTCAGTGGCTCTTTCTAATGAGATATTCCCTTCCAAATACTCAAAAACTTCTTTGTACCCTACAGTATTGAGAGGTTGAGTGTCTTTGTAGGTAATTAATCCTTTCACTTCATCAATCAATCCGTTTGAAATCATTTCATCCACCCTCATATTTATTCTGTCGTATAGTAACTCTCTAGGGTGTTCGATGACGAAATAATGTGTCGTGAAACCTCTTTGAACTTTATTTTGTCTTAAGTCTGAGTATTTTTGATTTGTCAGTTCAATGACTTCTAAAGCACGAATTAACCGTACAGGGTTTTTAGTATCTACCTGAGCATAGTATTCGGGATCTTTAGTACTCAACTGATGTTGAAGGTAGGGGAGGCCTTGCTTTTCAAATATTCCATTCCACTTTTTCCGAACCTCTTTTGAGTGTGGGATTTTATCGGTTCCGAAAACAATAGCATCAATAAACATTCCTGACCCTCCTACTAAAATAAGCTGATCATGCGTTTTAAATAATTCTGTTATTAGCTCTATGGCTTCGTTTTCAAATTGTCCTGCAGTTAGTGGCTTTTTTATACTATGTGAGTTGATAAAGTAATGCGTCACACCATTCATTTCTTCATAGGAAGGCTTGGCAGTACCAATTGTCATTTCCTTGTAGAACTGTCTACTGTCAGCAGAAATAATTGGACAATCAAATTGTTTAGCAAGATCAACAGAAAGCATTGTTTTTCCGCTGGCTGTTGGTCCTGCAATGACAATTAATTTTTTCATTAATTAAGAATACTTACCAGATTTTAGATATGGTTTTATCATTATTTCGCATCGGGTCTTCTTCTTGCACATTAAAAGCTTCGAAAAATTCTGGACAATTCATGAGTGGACCATTGACACGATACATTCCTGGACTATGTGGATCTGTAGCAATTCGTTTTTTCAATTCTTCATCCGTATAATTAATTTTCCATAATTGGGCATATGCAAGAAAAAAGCGCTGCGCAGGAGTAAACCCTTTCTTTTCTTCTCCACTTTTAAATTCTTCTGTCAACGTGTAGGCGTAATAAGCCATTGTGATACCACCAAGATCCGCGATGTTTTCACCCATCGTTAAATCGGGGTTTACACAATGTCCGTCAATTGGACAAAATGCTTCAAAAGTCTTTCCTAGCTTATCAGTTCGTTCCTCAAAGTTTTTACGATCTTCTTCTGACCACCAATTTGTAAAAGAACCATCTGCAGCAAACTTACTACCCATATCATCAAACCCATGAGTAAATTCATGACCTATGACCATTCCAATTCCACCGTAATTAACAGCATCTTCTGCATTCACATCAAAGAAAGGAGGCTGCATAATTCCAGCTGGAAATGCGATTTCATTAAGTAAAGGATGGTAGTATGCATTCACCATGTGGGCGGGCATTCCCCATTCTTTTTTATCTACTGGTTTGTTCAGTTTCTGAATGTTTTCTTCGAATGAGAATTTCGCACAAGCATTAACGTTTGCTATATAATCTTTTGAGTCGATTTTTAATGTTGAGATGTCTTTCCACTCGTCTGGATACCCTAACTTTCTTCCAATGGCTTCAAGTTTTTTCAAGGCTTCCTTTTTAGTTTCATCCGTCATCCATTCTAGATTATTTATTCTTTTACGGTAAACCGCTAGCAAGTTGTCAACCATTGTATTCACCTTTTCTTTAGCTTCTTGAGAAAAGTGTCGAGCTACAAACTCCTTTGCTAAAGCTGTCTTAACAACTTTACTCGTCATTTCTTCTATAGCTTGTTCATTCATAGGCTTCATCTCTTTTTTACCAGATAAAGCTGTTCCATAAAATCCAAAATGTAAATTCACAAAATCTTGATTCAAGTATTGAGAGTAGTGGTTTATCACTTTCCATTTCAAATAGTACTTTATAGTCTCTAAAGAAGTGGTATCTAAAACTCTATTTAAACCTTTCACAAATACAGGTTGACCGACAATCATTGTTTTAAATTTCTCAATGCCAATTCCTTGTAAATAAACTTCAAAATCAAAGTTTTCAAGAGTATTTGATATTTTCTCAACTTGAAAAGGATTGTAAGTGTTTTCAGGAACTCTTAATTCAGCTGGCTTCATCATATATTCAGCTAAACTTCTCTCAAATTCAACTATTTCACTAGCAATTTCCTTGTTTTTGTCAGATTTCGAAATTTGGTCGAATCCTTCGTGAATATATGTTTTGTACTGGTTTAGCAATTCTCTTTTTGTATCATCAAAGTAATAGTCTCTATTTGGTAACCCTATTCCACCTTGAGAAAGATAGACTACATTTTTGTCTACATTTTTTAAATCTTGACCTACATATAAGTTGAAAAAAGAACTAATTCCATATGAATGAAATGTTGAAGTGATTTTACATAATTGTTTTTTAGAATTTATCTGATCAATGATTTGCAAATAGCTTTTTATCCCATCTATTCCAATTGTATTTCTGTGATTCATGTCTTTCATGGCTTTATAGTAGTCACCAATGATTTGTTGGTCTGTACCTTTTTCAGCTTTAGCAGCTATGGCATCGTTTAATATAGATGTCAACTTTGTTTTATTTGCCTGATCCAACTCATTAAAGCTACTCCATCGTGATTCCGAAGCAGGTACTGGATTGTTTTTTATCCATGTACCATTTGCATACTGAAAGAAATCATCTTGAGGTCTAACAGACTTGTCCAGGTAGGCTGTTTCAATTGTGTAGTTTTTTTCAGGTTTTTCTTCTACTTCAGACGTTTTATCTTTTGTTGATCCACATCCTGTAAGTAAACTAATAGGTATAGCGATTAAGGAAATCTTTATAATTCTCATTTGAATTTGTTTTTAGCAATTAATTAGTATTTTTATTATGGTGTAAATTTCATTTCAACATGTGGTATACCATCTTCGAGGTATTCTTTTTCTGTAGATTGAAATCCATGTTTGTTATAGAAGCCTTCCAAGTGTTTTTGACCTGAAAGTTTTATGGCAACATCTCCAAACTCTTCTTTTGAAAAAGTCATTGCTTCTTTCATCATTTCATGTCCTTGTTGTTCACCTCGAGCAGATTCAGCTAAAACTATACGACCCAGCCCAACCTCTTCAAAACCAATCCCAGGAGGTAAAATGCGCATTGTGCCAACAACATCTCCTTTTCCATTTCTGCAAATCAGGTGATAACATTTTTTGTCTTTTCCATCCAATTCTTGGTAAGGACAATTTTGCTCAACTACAAATACTTGTATTCTTAGTGCAAGAATGTCATGAAATTCATTTAAAAGAAGATCATTATAATGTTTAAATTGCCAATTCAGCATAATTTTGTTTTATCAAGTTTGTATGACACCCACGTTATACTTTTTCTCAGCAGGTTTTAAATTTGCCGCTTCTATTCCCATCGCAATGACTTTACGTGTTTCAACTGGGTCAATAATCGCATCTACCCAAACTCTGGAAGCAGCGTAGTAAGGACTAATTTGCTCGTCATAACGATTTTTAATCTCGTCAAACATTTGTTTCTCCTTTTCTTCAGTGATTTTTTCACCTTTTGCTTTTAAAGAAGCAACCTCAATCTGAAGCAACGTTTTTGCAGCAGCAGCTCCACTCATTACAGCGAGTTCAGCAGTCGGCCAGGCAACAATCAAGCGAGGGTCGTAAGCTTTACCACACATCGCATAGTTTCCAGCACCGTAGGAATTACCCATAACGACCGTGAATTTTGGAACAACAGAATTTGCCATGGCACTTACCATTTTTGCACCGTCTTTTATAATTCCGCCGTGTTCACTTTTAGAACCAACCATGAAGCCAGAGACATCTTGTAAGAAAACAAGGGGTATATTTTTTTGATTACACGTCATGATAAAACGTGCAGCTTTATCCGCAGAATCTGAATAAATAACTCCTCCGAATTGCATTTCCCCTTTTCCGCTTTTAGATATAAGTCTTTGATTGGCTACGATTCCAACACTCCAACCATCTATTCGTGCATAGGCGGTAACAATGGTTTGACCGTAATCTTTTTTGTATTCTGTAAACTTAGAATCATCTACTAAACACTTGATGATTTCTTTAACATCGTATGGCTTTGTTCTGTCTTTTGGAAGAATTCCGTAGATATCCTTCACATTTTTTTTAGGTTTAACTGGCTCAGTTCGGTTAAATCCAGCAGATTCAGCATCACCTATTTGACTCATCAAGTCACGAATCGTTTCCAAACATTCTTCGTCATTTTCAGGTTTGTAATCGCAAACACCTGAAATTTCATTGTGTGTTGTTGCACCACCTAATGTTTCGTTATCAATAGATTCACCGATCGCAGCTTTTACAAGGTAAGAACCTGCAAGGAAAATGGTTCCTGTTTTATTGACTATTAAGCTCTCATCCGACATAATAGGTAAATAAGCACCACCAGCTACACAACTACCCATAACCGCAGCAATTTGTGTAATCCCTTCAGAACTCATTACGGCGTTATTTCTGAATATTCGCCCAAAATGTTCTTTGTCTGGAAAAATTTCATCCTGCATAGGAAGGAAAACACCAGCAGAATCTACAAGGTAGATAATCGGTAGTTTATTATCCATAGCAATTTCTTGCGCTCTTAAGTTTTTCTTTCCTGTTATGGGGAACCAAGCTCCAGCTTTAACTGTTGCATCATTCGCAACCACTATACATTGCCGTCCAGAAACGTAACCAATTTTTATAACAACACCACCAGAAGGGCAACCTCCATATTCTTCGTACATTCCTTTACCAGCCAAAGCAGCAACTTCAAATGAGTCTGTTCCTTTATCCAGTAACATATCGATACGTTCACGAGCTGTTAATTTGCCTTTACTATGATGTTTTTCAATTTTCTTTTTACCTCCGCCAAGGTAGATTTTTTGAAGTTCCCTTTCTAATTGAGAGATCTTCATACGCATGGCGTCGTCATTCTTATTAAATTCTAAATCTTTTTTTGAAATTGCCATAAATTGAAATTATTGTGCGTTAAAAATAATTGAAATGCTCGATTTTTAGGTCATTTTTTGATTAAAATTGAGGAAATTGTCTTGAACGGAAAAAAAGTAGGAACGCACGGCCGTGCGTCCCTACTTTTTCCTCACAAATAAAGCAACAATCGCAGTTGTAATAATTCCCATTATTGGTGCACCAATTGTGCTTTGAATAATGTATGATTTTAAGTTGAAATATTCTTTGGCTGCCGCTTCTGTCATTATTTCATTTTCAACCGTGTATTCTATTATATTACTAAAGTAATCAGGACTGATAACAGTACTTATTAAGTATTGTGTTAACGGTGTGAAAAGGGCAACAACAAGAGAAATAATAATCCCAGAAATTAATCCCTGAACATAAGTCATTTTGCCATTGAGATCTCTCTTACGTTTGTCTAAAAGCGCTAAAACGTAGATTAAAATTGCTGGAATTGCTATAAAATTGGTAATGATCATGTGTTGCTTTATTCGCTCTCCATGAAAGCCTAATAGTTTCTCCATCGTCATCCATAGTAGCATGAATACTGTGAAAATAATACCCCATTTAATTTCTGTTATTCTATTTTTCATCACTATCGTTTTATTTGTTTTTCGTATAAATTGATCCAATCTTCAACAGACATTTTACTTACTAATTGTCCTATTAGATCGAATGGGATATTATTCACATTTTTAAACCGAATACAGGATTTACCCATATCTAGTTTTGTAGGAACTTCTTTTTTGTATTCTTTCTGAAACCACCCTAACAATTCAGCGTCAGCATAAATTCCCATGTGATAGAAAGCGATAAAGTTCTTCTGTGAAGCGAAATTCATGAATGGTAAAGGCAATTTAGGATTACAATGATATCCTGCAGAGTAAATAGAATGTGGTACTATATAACCAGGCATACCGTAGTTGAGTTCTTCTTTAAATCCTTTAGGTAAATTTTTTAATATTACATCTCGTAAATGAGTCAATACTTCATGTCTCTCTTCTGGAGCATTTTGTATGTATTCATCTACATTATTCGCTTCAATCTTCATTAGAAATTCGTTTTTTGAATTTTTTCGTGTGTATTTAAATAGGTTGGAAGTGCTGCTGAACCGTACCAAGTAAATATTTCGAAACCAAGTAGGCCAGCATCAATGGCTGGATCTGTCTTGAGTAATTCTAACGTTTCTTCTTTACTTTTAATATCAAAAATAAATAATCCACGATAATCTAGTGCGTTTTTACTTAACGGACCTGCAACAATAAGTTTTCCTTCTTCCGATAGACGAGAGATATTCTTTAAATGCCCAGAAAAGAGATCTTGAACTCGTTTTTTATCTTCGATAATACTATCTCCAGTTGTTAAGATAACAAAGGTATATGATTTCATACCATATTCGTCTGCATCAAGCTCTTTGGCTAAAGTAGAATCATATTTAACTGGTTCTTGTCCATGAGATCTTAAGCATATTAAAAATATTAGAGATATTAGAAGTCTAAATTTCATTTTATTTAATTTTATCAAGAATTTTCCGAATAGTTTTCACATTTCTATTTGTCGCATTAATCTTAAACTTATTCGCTAAAAAAGTAGCGTTCAATTTAGCTTTGTGATAACCTTCTGATGGATAAATATACAAAATATCCTCTTTTAGTTGATAGGTTTCTTTTAAAGAGATATTATCCAACTTCTCATTCCATTCAGTTTCAGATAGCTTTCTATCCATAAAAGTGATATGTAATTTCGATTCGTCATCGCTTTGACTGAAAAAAGGAAATGCATCTAATGCATTCTTAATTTTCAGGGGAGTTAACACCAAAACTGGAACGGATAGATTAAACTTTTTTTCAAGAACGCTTGTAAATTTTTGATGCGTCTCATTAAGAGAAAGATCTGTATTTAAAATGATATTTCCAGACTGGATGATTGTAGTTACGTCTTTAAACTTCTCTTTTAAAAGGGTAGACTTTAAGTCCGCCATTTTGAGTTTATTATGTCCTCCAACATTAACTCCTTTGAGTAGTACGACAAATGTATTCTTCATATAGATTTATTTTATTAACTCAATCAAAATATCTTTGTAGATGTTATAGAAACGATCAAACCGGGTAAGGTGTTCTTTGAAAAACTGAAAAACTTTATTTTCATCCTGCGAATTGTAAATATCCACACCATCTAATTCCCAGTAAATGGAGCTGATTTCTTGACCGGCTGCATTATAAGAAATCTGTGTCCATATACCTGGAGTTTCCATTTCGGTTTCAAGGACGTTTTTAAGCTCTTCAAACTGCTCCCAAATGATACTTCGAATTCCTTCGTCTTTAGTTTGGATATCTATAGAAAATCTCGCTCGTTCTTGATTCACGTCGAGTCGGATATAAATCTCTTTTAATCGAGTAGGGTAGTTGAGCCAATTTATTCTACGGCCTTCAGAAGATCTTGTTGAGGAGACATGATTTTTAAACCGCCCCCAATATTCGGCGTGAATGGCTTTTCGTTCTTCTTTAGAAAACACAACTAAGTATTTAACCAACGCAAAAATTTACCCCAAGCTGTTCTTGGAGTTTCTTGTTTCTCAATAATGGCTTCCTGCTCTTCAGCTTTCTTTTTAGCCGCTTTTTTCTTCTTTTTCTTGTTGGGTTTATTTTGCTGCCTCTCTTTTTGTTGTTCCTCGTAAGCTCTACGTTTTGCTTCTTTTTCTAACTTTTTCTTCGCTAGACGCTCTTGTTTATACTTCTCTAGCTCTTTTTCACGTTCTTCTTCGTACGTTATGACTTTCTTTTGAGACTTGCGAGGTTTTCTTTTGTTTGTTTCAGGCTTTTTTACTGCAGGTTTTGGTACAGGGGTGTCTTCAATTTCAGAAGTATCAGTCTCTTCCGTATTTTTAGCCTTTACCTCAACATCGATATTTTCTGAATCTTCCTCAATTCGAGCTTCAGCTTCTTCTTCCTCTTCTGCTTTCTTTTCTTGAATATCAATCTTACCGACAACTTTAACCTCTCGAGATTCAACCTTAGGTGCGCGGATAACACCGTCTACAATGTTCAGGTCTTCTTCCTTTATTTCTTGAGAAGAATCATCATCCGAAGCAGATTTCTCTTCTCCGTCCTTAGTAGTTTCATCAATCTCCTTTTCAAGAGGATCAAAAGATTCTTTTTTTACTTCTTCATGCGCTTCCTCAAACTCTTCTTCGGTTTTTTCTAGAAAAACTTCTTTTGCTTCTTTCTCAGGTTTTACTGATTCAGCATCAGTTTCTTCCTTTTCTGGCTGTTTTTCTTCAGCGGGAGCTTTCTCCTCCACCACTTTTTTAAAATTCTCTGTGATAGGAGCAACGAATTCATCTGGGATTTTACAATTAGGATGATTTTTAATCTCTTCATTAAATTCTTTTTGAATGAAATCCAATATTTCACTCGATTTAATGTCTAATTTTCTAGAAAGCTGTCCCAAACGCATAATCAAAATTTTAGACAAAGATAACGTTCTCATTTAAAAATGGAAATGTTAAATTGAAAATTGGTTTGTATGGGGGATTAGATGTGATAAATGGTCTTGGGATTTTTTAGGATTCGTTAGGGTTTTTTATGGAGTTGGTTGTTTTTTTGAGTTTAACGTTTTGCAGCTCGTATGTTTGAACCTTAAATTTAACGATATTATTTAAGGAGAATGATTGAGCTGAGGATGATTTATCATTCAAAGTGCAATCGTAGCAGTGTTTTGTAGGTGGTATTAAGTGCTTATTATCAATAAAACTATTTCTCTATGTACTCTATAAACATACCGGTGTAATCCATGCAATCAGAGTAGTGTAATATTGATTCCTCTTCATAGATACAGGTAATGTCGTACTCAGTACAAAACAATTCAAGCTTAGAAGTAATTAATATCTTTATTTTTTCGTCTAGAATATTCTGTTCTTTTTCTAATTCTTTATTAGCATGTATTTGAAATATTTCATATTCTTCTTGAATAGATTTTAAAGAATCCTCTATTTCAATTTTTTGAATTGAATCTAGTCTACCATTATGATGTGTGTTAAGCACATAATTTTCCATTTTTTTATACAATGACTTCAGCGTATCAATATATTTTTTTTCCTGCAGTTGAATGTATTTGAGTCCTGAGGAATATTCAGGTAGCACCTTCACTACTTTAGAGTAATTAATATAGCCGGAATCATTTTGCCCAAAAATGGAAAAGCTAAGCAGTAGCCAAAAGAATAGAGATATAAAACGTATCATATGTAAGAGTTTTTTGGTTTTATTTGCAATACTCTAGTTACACTTAACGGTTCTGCGCTAGGCAAAGTGGCGCTTTTATCGAGTATGTTCGTGCGCCATTTTGCTTAGTGCATGTTAGTAACCTATTTATTTCTAATTGCATATTTTCTTATTAACCAAATTAATATCATTGCCACTAAAGCAACCGTCATTAATAATCCACTATGCTCCATTTCTTTTTTGACTTCTTCTACTTTTTGGTTTTCTTCTGGTAGATAAAGATAGGGGGAACCGTGTTTAATGGATGTAATCAGGTTTTCAAAGTTCTCCTTGTCTTTAATGCTTATCCCATTTGAATTGTCAAATTGAATTCCCATAATTCCAAATTCATCAATTGTGAATCCGAAGATAGATGTGTCCCTGAGTATGATTGTTCTACCATATACACAATGGTTCGACTCATCAATTTTTATGTCTTCAAAAGTGATCCCACTTTCTTTTGTTACTTCAAGTTTTATTTCGACGATTTTTTCAAATGTCAAATTTTTCGTCCCTGACAAAGAGTCGTAATAAATAATTATTCGCTTTAATCCAGTTCTATCATCTTTCTTTTCATAAGCAGCCATTAATTGTCGATCAAATATGGTTGATTTAAAGGTCGTTAACTGTTCTTCTGAAAATTCAATAAATCCTTGGGGTAATTTGATTTTACTGCCATGAAAAGCAACAAGTGTGTCACTTCCCAAAGCTAAATTGTAGCAAAGGCAAAAAAGTATGATTATTAATTTGTTGTTCACTCGTGTATCTTAATGGTTACTAACGTTCAGGGCTATGAAACCGCTGCTGTTCTTTAAAGTTAATGATAATTTTAAAGGCAAACGATTGAGCTAAGATGATTTATCATTCGAAGCGAGATTGGTGCTGTATTTTTTATGTGGTGTTATGAGCGTTAATAGTTAGGGTTTTCGGGGTCATATTGATTTTTAAATTTATGACAGAAATACCAATTACCCACTAAAGTCTTTCTTTCAGTTGAGAGTTGATATAAATTACGTTTGTATATATATCTATAAGTTGTAATCGCTTGATCTGGATTCCGAACTATTATTGAATCAGGAAGTCCTATTATTGTTTTATAATCGTATGTATTCGAAACAGAATCAAAACTTGTAACCCTCATAGCTCCGTAATAATACCAAAAGACATTGCCATTATCTGTCAACACAACACTCGGTTTATCACCATAAAAAACTGTATCCGCTTTCGAATGTAAGTTTCGATAAATACTCGATCGTTGTAATCTAGTAAAGTCAACGTAGTTTCCAAGGGAATCAATGCATACATCATAAGTGCACCGTGTTTCTGTAGTACTAGGTCCTTTATGGATTTCTTCAAATTCTAAAACTCTCGAGATGTTATGTTTTGCTAATTCTTTGGTATCGAAATCCCATATTTGAGCAATCAAGCTAAATGGTGCAAACATTAATATTATAAAATTAATCCTCATGGTTAAAGTCTGAATCATTCTGTATAAGTGCCCCACAACGTTTTCCAGCTACACCTTGCGCCGTTAACACGAATGTACGAAAAAAAGGCGTTAGGTGTAGGTGGTGTTATACGCATGTTACTTTAATTTCCTAATTACGATTTATACTGATTATTCTCAATTAGTCCAACTACCTCTCTGTAGTCATCCTTGTACTCTTTTGTTATGTTTAGCTTAATCTTCACTTTGTGCTCAACTAAGCACTTTATTAGCGGAGTCAGATCGTCAATGTTTTCATACATAAATGAGCGATGACCGAAGAACTTACTATTTATTTTATCTTTATTAAAGTGAAAAAGTACATAAGGTCTTTGGTATGATCCTTTTCTGTTGCGTACTTCTACTGCATACAACTCTGAGTAGTCAAATCGTGCATTTCGTTTTATCAAACTAAATCGAAAAGGGTATAGTCGATTGAAGTATGAAGGGTAAAACTGAAAGATTCTTACAGAAAAGATACTAACCAAATAAATCAACAAAATGGATATTGATAAATACTCTAGACTATAAGTGCTGTGGTTGATCAAGGGTACAAACACCGCGGCAGCAGTTGTAGCTATAAGCCAAAGATAATATGTTTTTGTTTGAAATAAAATATCCGTTTATTTATAAATGACTAAGGTTTACTAATTACCTACAACGACCCTGAATAAAGTGCGTTTTAATGCACTTTATTTTTTGTTGGCATTAGTTTTAATATAAGTATTTCCTTTTTGATTTTTATACGCTATCAAGCCATATTTAGCTGTCCAAAATACCTCTGTGATATAAGATGAATCTTTTAGCCTTTCAGGGTATGAATGAGGAAATCGATAAAATGATTTTACTTTAAAGCCTCCAATTATAGTATCCTTTTCTATTCTATAGTTTTCATAATCATTTCTGTTAAATATGAAGTTTTTAAAGGAGACGTGTAAATCCAAATCTCTTGGTGAAGGAGTGATATTCATACTTAATAGATAATGGAAATCCTTGATTTCGGCTGTAGAGTCAACTTCCCAATGCGAAAAAGGATAGATGTTTACAGGAAGGTGTTCAATATAAACAGCCTTATGGTTGTTCGGCTGAGCCCTAAAAATTCCACAATTCACTTCTGGCTTTTTATCATGATCTGAGATTTCCTTAACCACGACTCTATCCGTATTCCCAATTTGATCGGTATAAATTAAAGTATCTCCAACAGTAAAAGACGAAAAATGGTCTAATTCACTTTCTTTAAAAATTAATTCCTTTTCATCTATGCCACAATCACAGCTAAATAGAAGCATAGAAAATAGTATAGTATATAGAAATTCGTTTCTCATAAATTAATGCCAACTCGTTTATATATACCACAAAACTGTATATATCTAACTACTGTCTGCAGTATTGTACAGTTTTATGGTACAATATTTATTAATCTAAAGTAGCTATTTTTTTCTAAATCTCATTTATTAGTCGACGAAAACCGTTTATTACATTGTAAAAATAACGATTAACATTTGCTACACCTTAAATCAACACTGTTCCCATTTATTTCGCGACTGATCGAATCATCTTTACCACTCTTAGAAGTTATTTCATCCTTCTTCCATTCAATTTCATCACTGTTAGAATTTATTTTGCTGCTGTCCGACTCGACTTTGCGACTTCCCCAATTTATTTCATGGCTTCCTCGAAAAATTTCACGCCTCACTCCAAATATTTTACGCGTAACAAGAAAAATTTCATGCGTAGTACCAAAAATTTTACGCGTGGTTGCGTTTCTATCATGGGTCAATCGAAAAATTTTATGGGTGCTCTAAAATATTTTATGCGTCGTTGCATTTATTTTATGGACAACAGACTTCGTTTCATGAGGGATAAAAAATATTTTACGGTATAATCTCGTAACAGAACAGAAGATTATTCCTACAGATGGCTTTCAATTTTTTACCGTTAAATAGTTTGTGTTACTGGTTAACATTGTTTAACAGACCGTTTGGCAAGGGATTTGAACATGGAAAGGGAATTAATAATTATTAAATCTTCTAAAACTAAGAACCAGAACCTTCCTCCTCACTAGCCTTATTCAAATCAATTGGAATATCTCGATCATATTTACTTTGGAAATACCAACGATAGAAAAACACCAACATCGACTGCTTTACAAACGGTTTCTCTAGGTCTTCATTGCTTAACTCTTTTGAGTAAACATCAAAAATGAAATTCACCGAAATCTCTTCATTCATTTCTAGTGCATCAGCTATTTTTCTTTCGGCTTTGAAGTAATTGGTTTGTGCAATGTCTGTAGAGTCTAATCCGAATACAGAAATACCACATTTTGCAATGTTCTTTGGCGTTTTGTATAGTATCTCATTTTCGAAATCAATTTTCTTAAGTGGTGTTTTGAAATAATTGTTCTCTTTGAGGTAGTTCAGAAGTTCTTTGTACGACTTGCCAGAACCGTCTTTGAGATGCCCCTCTGCGATAAGTTCCTGCTCGAAATCGTCCAAGATGGGAGTGATTTCCAGATCGTAGTTTAAATAATAGTCTTCATAGCAGGTGAGTAAGAACTCATATTGCTGATCTTTGTCGTCATTCGAGCTGCAGGATGCTAGAAGAATGATGATTAAAATACCGATTGCTGCTTTAAAGATTTGCATAGTTCAAATATATTAAAAACGGAGATAAGTGAGAGGCTTTGAAAGAACATTATGAGATGAAAAAGTTATTACACAGAGAGCTCAGAGATTCACAGAGAAAAAAAACTGAGCAACCTCTGTAATACAACACTCCCTATCTCCGTGTACCTCTGCCAACCTCTTTAGAACTCTGTAATACAACACTCCCCATCTCCGTGTACCTCTGCGCAACCTCTGTAGACCTCTGTGATACAACACTCCCTACCTCCGTGTACCTCTGCGCAACCTCTGTAGAACTCTGTGATACAACACTCCCAACCTCCGTGTACCTCTGCCAACCTCTGTAGAACTCTGTAATACAACACTCCCCATCTCCGTGTACCTCTGCCAACCTCTGTAGAACTCTTTAATACAACACTCCCCATCTCCGTGTACCTCTGCGCAACCTCTGTGGACCTCTGTGATACAACACTCCCTACCTCCGTGTACCTCTGTGCTATTCTCTGTGAACCTCTGCACTACAACATTATTTTTTTCAACTTAATTTACATTTCAACCATTCATAAATTTGCTTATCTTTATTTTTGACGGAAGAAAATTCAATGACACAGGAACGCAAAATATATTCACTGACTCAACTTAACCAATCGCTGGAGAATCATTTTTGGAAGAACTTTGGTGAGTCTTATTTTTGGGTGACTGCGGAGATTATCAGTATCAATGAGAAAAGTGGTCATCATTATCTTGAGTTAGCAGATGCGAAAAATGGTAATACTACAGCTCGTAGCTTTGGAACCATTTGGGCTTCGAATTATTCAGTTATTGTTTCTCAAATTGGTAAGAGTGAAACGGAAGCTCTTTTAAAGCCGGGAAATAAGGTACTTTTTAATATTAAAATTGAGTTTCACGCTGTTTATGGATTGAAACTTAAGATTAGAGAAATTGATCCTGCTTATTCGTATGGTGAAATTGAACGCAAACGGCAAGAAGTTATCAAGCGATTGAAAAAAGAAGGAATATTTGACTTGCAACGCGATGTCAAATTACCGACGATCATCAAACGTATAGCTCTCATTGGTTCTCCTGAAACCTCTGGGTTTAGGGATTTTCAAAATGAGTTACTCAATAATCACGACTTCAATAACTTTAAAATTAAAGTATTTTCAGTTCGCGTTCAGGGAGAATATGCGGCAGAGGAAATAAGAAAAGCTGTTGAGGAAGCTAATTTATACGATGCGGATGCCATTGTTGTTTTGCGTGGAGGAGGAAGTAAAATGGATTTAGCCATTTTTGATGATTATGATTTGGCTGCTGCTATTTGTCACTCGCGGTTGCCAGTAATTACTGGAATAGGTCACGAAACCGATAAAGTAGTCGCAGATATGGTGGCAAATGTATTTTTTATAACGCCAACAGCTGTAGCGCGACATATTCATTACGCAATCACATCATACTGGGAAATTATGCGTGGTTTTCACGATAAAGCGATTCAACTTTCTCAGCAACTATTAAGTATTGAACGCTCTGATTTTACACATGTCAATAATTATCTCGTGCATCACAGTCGTGCTTTGATTCATTACTGGAAGACCGAATTTCAACAAAGAACACACGATTTGAGTCAAATAAGTCAGCAGTTAATTTATTCATATCGCGATCATTTGGCGAAACAAGGACATGAATTACAGTATTTATTGAATAACCTTGTGCAAACAGAGAGAAACGAGCTTTCAGTGAAGTTAAGTCAAGTCAGTTATGGTACGGAGAATGTTGTTTATATGCAGCGAAGCCATGAACTTCCTTCAATGATTGAAAAAGTAAAGCAGCAAAGTTTAAATATTATTGATCAGCAGCGAATTACGTTCAATAATCAAGTGGAACTCCTTGAGTTGTTGAATCCGAATAAGATATTAAAAACGGGATATACAATTTCTACAATTGATGATGTAGATGCTCGAGAATACGCTGGTGAACTGATCGGAAAAGAATTAAAAACGTTAACAGATAAAGAATTGATAACAAGTAAAATTACTTCAACTAAAAATATTGAAAATGGCAATTAAAGCAACAACTACTTATGAAGAAGCGCTTCAGCGTTTGAAAGAGATCGTGCGAAAACTAGAGCAAAAAGAAGTTAAAATCGACGAACTTTCTGAAACAGTAATTGAAGCCAAAGAACTCGTTGACTTTTGTAGGAAAAAGCTGGATAAAACAGAAGAGGATATTAAAAAGATCATTGATCCAGAAGATTTAGCAACTGATACTGAGGATTAACTTTGAAAGAAGAACCTGCAATAAAAAGAAAAATTATTCACGTCGACATGGATGCGTTTTACGCTTCTGTTGAACAACGTGATAATCATGAATTACGTGGTAAACCTCTTGCTGTTGGTGGTTCAGGTGGGAGAGGAGTAATCGCCGCTGCAAGTTATGAAGCCCGTAAATTTGGTGTGAAATCCGCTATGCCTGCTCAAGTTGCTTTGAGGAAATGTCCAAAACTACTTTTTGTACGTTCAAATTTTGATAAGTACAAAGCAGTTTCAAAAGAAATAAGAGCCATTTTTGAACGATATACTTCAATCATTGAGCCGTTATCACTGGACGAGGCATTTCTCGATGTTACGTATTCTAATTTCGAAGTTCCTTCTGCCACGTTCATAGCTCAGCAAATTAAAAATGATATCAAAAATGAGTTAAACCTGGTGGCTTCTGCTGGTGTGTCGTATAATAAGTTCTTAGCGAAGATGGCATCTGATGAAGATAAGCCAAATGGTTTGTTTGTCATCACTCCCAAAGAAGGTCCTGAGTTCATAAAAGAATTACCAATAGAGCGATTTTTCGGAGTAGGTAAGGTTACGGCAGAGAAAATGCACGCCAATGGTGTGTTCAAAGGGGAAGACTTGTTGACTTATTCAAAAGCAGAGCTCCAAATGCTCTTTGGTAAATCAGGAGCTTTTCTTTACAACATAGCAAGAGGAATTGATGAACGAGAGGTGAAGTCAGATCGAATACGAAAAAGTGTTGGTGCCGAAATGACGTTCAAAAATGATATTTTATCAGAAATAGAAATCAACGAGAGACTCACTGCAATTTTCGAAAAATGGTGGGACAGATATCAAAATCATGGAATACCAGGTAAAACAATTTCTATTAAGATTAAGAATGTACAGTTTCAAACGATTTCTAGATCATTTACAGGTGATGATTATTTTGAAGAAAAAGAAGAAGCGCGTTCTGTAATTTTTCGATTACTTCAAGAATCTGATATAACTGGAACTCCAATACGTTTACTAGGTGTTTCAATCAGCGGATTAAAAACAGACGCCACCAAAGAAGAAGGAAGTCAGCTATCGATTGCGTTTTAAAGAAATCTTTATGAATATCTGAAAACCTCTGTGACCCTCTGCGTTTTCTCTGTGGCACTCTGTGCTATAACTAAACCGACATACTTACCATGGAAATTAATTATAAAATCAACCGTCTATTAAACAATATGCTCTTAACTTTGTCGTGCTTTTAAAAATAGTTTCATGCAAATTGAAAAAATAAAACGAACCGATACAACATACTTTTCTAAAACAGCCAATGATCTTGTTTATAGTCAAGGTGATTTGAATAAATATATAGAAGCACCATATACACTGGAAGAGTTTAAGAATCAGATTAAGAAGAAGTCATCCAACTTTTCAGCAAGGCAAAGAGAAGTATTAGTTGATCAATTGATGAAACAACATGAAGATTTTAAAGATTTAAATAGCGTTCAGTCTAATATTCAATCTTTATCAAAAGAAAACACTTTTACGGTTACAACAGGGCATCAGCTTAACTTGTTTGGAGGTCCTTTATATGTGGCTTATAAGATTGCACATGTTATTAGGTTGGCTGAGAAATTAAAGGAGACTTATCCTGATTATAATTTTGTTCCTGTTTTCTGGATGGCCAGTGAAGATCATGATTTTGAAGAGATTAATCATATACATCTTTTCAATGATAAAATTTCATGGGATACAGATAAAAAAGGAGCTGTTGGTCGGTTTGAATTAAATGATATTGATGATTTTAAAGAGCAACTACTTGAGAAGTTTGGGAATAACGAATCTTTCAGTGAATACTTAAATCAATTTTATTCTGATAAAGACAAGAACTTAGCAGCTGCAACACGAAGATTTGTTTTGGATCTTTTTGGTGATAAAGGTTTGGTAACATTGGATGGAGATTCAAAAGAGTTAAAAGAGCTTTTTAGTCCAGTCATAAAAGAAGAATTGAAAAAAGGTTTTTCTGGTGAAGCTGTTTCAAAGACTACAGAAATGTTGTTGGAAGATGGTTACAAGGATCAGGTTCACCCTAGAGAGATTAACTTATTCTATTTATCTAATCAAAGTCGTGAACGCATAATTAAAAATGATGATGGTTCATATACTGCAGGAGATAAATCATGGAAAAAGGATGAAATATTGGATGAGGTAGAATCGAAACCAGAGCGTTTTTCTCCCAATGTAATTTTGAGACCTGTATATCAAGAAACAATTTTACCTAATTTATCTTATTTAGGTGGAGGAGGAGAGATGGCTTACTGGCTGCAGTTAAAAGGTGTTTTCGACCATTTAAACTTAACTTACCCACTCATTGCCGTAAGAAATTCTATTCAGATTTTTGATGGAATATCACAAAAGAAAATGAAAAAACTAGACCTTTCTCCAAAGGACATGTTTAAATCTATTCACGAAAATAAAAAGCAATTTGTTTTAGAGCAAGACCAAGAAGAACTGGATTTCTCAGAGATTGAATCGGTAGGTGAAGAATTGATTTCTAAAATGGAGGGGTTGGTTTCAAAAGTAGATAGAAGCTTAGAAGCCTTTGCGAAAAGTGAATCGGTTAAAATCAATAAACAGATGGATCATTTAAAGCAAAAGTTAATTCGTCACCAAAAGAAACAACACGACGATGCCATGAATCAAATGGAGAATTTATACGAGCGTTTATTTCCACGCAATGGATTACAAGAGCGTTTCGAGACAATTATTCCTCTGCTAGCTAAACACGGAAAGCAAGAAACAATTAATATTTTGTTTAACAGCGTCGATCCATTCGAAAAGGATTTGATATTGTTGTTGGAGGAGTAGAAATGTAGCACATAAAACGCTGCGCCCCCCTCCGTAGAACTCTGTGCAACCCTCTACGAAACTCTGTGAAACTCTGCGCAACCCTCTGTGAAACTCTGCGCAACCCTCTGTGAAACTCTGCGCAACCCTCTGCGAAACTCTGCGCAACTCTGTGCAACCCTCTACGTAACCCCTGCACACCCCTCCGCGAAACTCTGTGCAACCCTCTGTGGAACTCCGTGCAACCCTCTGTGAAACTCTGTGCAACTCTGTGCTATTTTTTTTCCCTTTACTCCACATTTAATCCACTAATACACAACATTTTTATACCTTTATTGTTATAAAAGAAAACAAACAATTTTTATGAAGTCACCAGTAGTTTTAACAGGAGGAACAGGTTATTTAGGATCTAATATATTGAAGCAGCTTTTAGAACGAGGCTATACAGTTCACTTAACAAGTAGGAACCCTGATAAATCGAAAAATAAAGGTTGGATCAAAGAGTTGGTGAAAGAGCATGGCGATAAACTAAAGTTCTTCTCGGGTGACTTAATGGTAGACGGAAGTTTTGATGAGGCGATGAAGGGAGCAACAGGACTGATACACGCAGCTAGTCCATTCAAAATAGATAAAATAAAAGATGCCAAAAAAGAACTTATCGACCCAGCGGTGGAAGGGACACGAAATGTGTTAACCTCGGCAGATAAAGCAGGAACCATCGAAAAAGTAGTGCTTACTTCGAGTGCAGCTGCGGTTTATGGAGATGCGGTTGATATTAAAGAGCATGACGAGACTGTTTTCTCTGAAAAACATTGGAATACTTCTAGTAGTATAGCTCATCAGCCTTATTCTTATTCGAAAGTAAGTGCAGAGCGAGAAGCATGGGCCTTGAATAAAGGAAAATCCTGGAAGCTCATTACAATAAACCCGGGTTTTATTGTAGGACCAGCCGTTGCTGAGCGAAGTGACTCAACAAGTATCCAGTTGATCATCGGGATGCTCAACGGCCGTTTTAAATCAGGTGTACCAGACCTTCATTTTGGAATGGTAGACGTTAGAGATGTTGCAAAAGCACATATACTGGCTTTAGAAAGTGAAACCGCTGAGGGGAGACATATATGTGTAAATGAGCCTATGAGTATGCTGGATATTGCTAACACACTCGAAAAGGAAGTGGGAGATAAGTACCCTAAAACTCCCAAGAAAACACTTCCAAAGTGGTTGACTTATTTGGTTGGACCATTTATGGCTGATTTCACTTGGCGTTTTCTTAGAAATAATTTAGGTATCCCCGTATATTTTGATAACTCTAAGATCAAAGCGTCTTTAGGTATCGAATTTACATCTATTGATAAAAGCCTGAAAGATCATGCGGAGCAGTTGGAAGAGGATGGTTTGCTGTAAAGGTTGAATGATATTCTCAATTGGTTTTAGAAGTGCAATGTAAAAAATATATATTTTACGGTTCTTAAACTTATGAGCCTGTAAAATGATTTTTGATCAACTACATTTTTATTTAGCCACCTTGAACCCGCGTTTCCTTTCGATAATTTTGCAGACTGGTAGGTATAGAGATGTATATCAGGATGATAAAGAAAAACCCTTGATATATTGGGTTGTTTTGTCTTTTTTTATTTTAATAGCTCTATTTGTTGTCGGAGGTTTTTTTTATACAGTTTTTAAAGGTATTGTAGTTGACACCATCATTAAAGGCTCACCATTTTCAGCAAGATTTAAATGTAATCCAACGAACTTGCGATTAGCCTACAAAGTGATAGGATGTCATGTTGTTGTTGCAGATGTAGACGAACGAAGAGAACAATACATATTTCTTATATCCTACTTAAAAAGACGTTTTCCTGATGCTGACCCCATGAGCATAAGTGAAATCCCTAACTTGCACGAGATCTATCAAGAAACTCATGAGGTTTTTATGTGGTTGAATATTCACTTAGACGAAGAACATAAATTACAATTCATAGATTTCATGGTGGATCTTGCTTTCCATAATGAGAAACTGAGTAGGCGCGAGATGAATTTAATTTATTCTGCGGGTAGCGTCTTTGGAATTTCGCGCAATGAAGTAAAATCTATCCTAACGATGCGTTATAAATTCTATCAAGATAAACGTAGGAGAGAGCAGGAGCACAGAAGAAAAACCAGAGCCACACGTCGACCATCAGTAAATTTAAAGAAACAAGCCTTAAGAATTTTAGGGCTAGAACCGAATGTTACAGATTTTGATGTGGTGAAGAATGCCTATAGACAAATGGCAAAAAAGCACCATCCCGATCGATTCCACAATGACAGTGAGCAAGAGCAAGAGAAGGCGCACGAACGTTTTACTGAAATTAATACTGCTTATGAATACCTAGAGCAGGTTTTAAAATAGGCTTTTTGATGTTTGCTTGTTAATGTTATTTGTCAGTCTTTGTTATGTTGATGGATTTGAAAAGTCATAATATCTATTATGTAGCCTTAAGCATCTCAGAACAAAAAAAATCTATATTTTTAACCACCCAAACTTATGTTATCAGAAAATGATATTTGATCATCTGTATTATTCCTTTTCCACTTCGAATTCAAATCTTCTTGCGGTATTATTGCAGGTCAACAGATATAGTGGAAGTAGTCATAGAGAAGAAGAGAATCCTATTGTTCAATTCTTTTACATTTTCATGAGTATAATATTGATGCTGGCTTTGGTTTTTACAATTCTTTCCATTTTTAGAGACTTTATTTTACATTTTCTATTCAAGATACCTCAATTCTCAATGCTTTTTAGATATACTCCAAAAAATTTGAGGTTTGCCTATAAAGTGATTGGGTGCCATATTGTTGTTTCAGATGCTGGAGATAGAAGGGGACAGTATATGTTCTTGATTTCATATTTAAAACGTAGATTTCCAAAAGTAGAGCGGTTGAATTTGAGTGAAATACCGAACTTACATAGTTATTACCCAAAAACTCATGAGGTCTATGTTTGGCTGAATAGGCACTTTAAAGAAGAGGAAAAACTTCAGTTTATTGATTTTATGGTAGACTTAGCCTTTTACAATGAAAAATTAAGCCGTCGAGAGCTAGGATTAATTTATGAAGCGGGAAAAGTATTTGGAATACCGAAGATAGAAGTAAAATCAATTCTTACCATGCGTTACAAGTTCTACCAAGACAAACGTAGAAGAGAGCAGGAGCACAGAAGAAAAACGAGAGCAACTCGAAGACCAAAGAAAAACCTTAAAAATGAGGCCTTAAAGATTTTAGGATTAACTCAGAATATTACTGATTTTGATGTGGTTAAAAAGGCTTATAGAAATATGGCAAAAAAACATCATCCCGATCGATTCCATAATGATAGTGAGCAAGAGCAAGAGAAGGCGCACGAACGTTTTACTGAAATCAATACAGCTTATGAATATCTCGAACAAGTTATGAAATAATCTTAATGATTCTATTTGCTAGCTATTGTTGATCTTGTACTTATTCTCTTTTATCTTTGCAACTATGAAGCAATTCAAGTACTACGCAGTTTTTAAACCCTATGACATGCTTTGTCAGTTTACAGGACAAGAGAATGACTATCTTCTAGGGGATTTATTTGACTTTCCGAAGGATGTTTACTCTATTGGTCGATTAGACAAAGATAGTGAAGGGTTACTTTTAATGACGAATGATAATAGGTTTAAAACAAAGTTATTAGAACCTATATATAAAACGCCAAAAACTTATTATGCACAGGTTGATGGAGATATAACAGCAGAAGCTATTCGAGAATTGTCTAAGGGAAGTATTGTAATAAAACACAAGGGAAATTCACATAAGGTAGCGCCTGCAGTATGCTGTAAAATAAATGATCCAAATTTTCCAGAAAGAAGTGTTCCCATCAGATATAGAAAAAACATTCCTACTAGCTGGGTTTCTATAACAATTTCTGAAGGTAAAAACAGACAAGTAAGAAAAATGACCGCTGCTGCAGGGTTTCCAACGTTGCGGTTAGTTCGTTTCTCAATTGGTAATTATAAATTAGGAAGTATGCAGCCTGGAGACGTTGTGGAAATCAGACCTGATCAGGTGCTTTGAAGGATTAAATTGGGTTATGTAGGGACGCACGGCCGTGCGTCCCTACATAACCCAACGTCTCTAATTAGCCCAACGCTCCTACAAAACACATTGTCCCTGCATAACCCATTGTCCCAAAACAATCCTCCGCATTACTACACAATTCTTAAAACCCCTTTCTTCCTGTTTATATGCAATTTTCAACCTAAATACCTTTAATTAACTTCATTTATCTATTTTTACAAAAAATTATGGATTAGCTCTTGTAGCTTCTATATTAAATTAAGATTGGATGATTTATATTTCTGTTAATGAGTTTGATAAGCTGCTAAAGGAGAGTGGTGATTTTCAATTAGTTGATGTTAGAGAGCAATACGAATACAATATTTGCAAGTTAAATTCAGTACATATCCCAATGGCAGACATTGTTACTCGGATGAATGAAATCGATACTGATAAGCGTATATGCGTACTTTGTAAAACAGGGAAAAGAGCAGAGGCAGTGGCAAACCTTCTAGAAACTGATTACGATTTTAAGGATGTTTTAGTCGTTGAAGGAGGTATTATAGCTTATGCTGAGCAAATTGACAACAACCTAGAGGTATATTCATGAAAAACAGATCTACCATTCAGTATTTGGGTATAATGATTCGTGGAATGGCGATGGGCGCTGCTGATGTTATTCCTGGTGTTTCTGGTGGAACAATAGCCTTCATTACGGGGATCTATGAAGAACTCATTGATAGCTTAAGTAATATAAACCTTAAAGCACTCAAAACGCTTAGAAATGATGGACTAAAAGCTTTTTGGTCACATGTAAATGGTAATTTCTTCGTTGCGCTTTTTCTTGGAATCGGAATCAGTGTTTTTTCTCTTGCAAAGTTAGTTACGTTTCTTCTTGAAAATCACCCTGTACTATTGTGGTCATTTTTCTTCGGGCTAGTATTGGCCAGTGGCTTGCTGATTATGAAAACAATTCCCAAATGGAACGTTGCAAATATCTTTGCTATTCTACTTGGGACTGCTATTGCTGGATTTATCTCTTCAATCGAAGTGACAGCAAGTGGAGGAGACTCATGGTACATAATTTTAAGTGGTGCAATTGCTATTTGCGCTATGATTCTACCAGGGATTAGCGGCGCATTTATTCTTGTTTTGTTAGGTTCGTACGATATCATTATCAATGGAATAAAAGATGTAAATATTACGACTATCGGACTTTTCGCTGTTGGATGTATAGTTGGATTACTTTCTTTTAGTCGATTATTGAAATACTTGTTCGAACACTTTAAAAGCTTTGTTTTAGCCTTATTGTCAGGTTTTTTATTTGGTTCATTATGGAAAATTTGGCCGTGGAAGAACGAAACAGGAAATCATCCGATAGTTGTTCATTCTGACGGTAAAGAGGACTGGATGATGACAAATGTATTACCGCAAAACTACATTGGAGACGACCAAATGTTGATGGCGATTTTAATGGGTATTCTAGGTTTAGTAGTTGTCATATTGATGGGTTTCGTTGGGCCTAAAGAATTGAGAAACACAAACTGATGCAAGACACCAGAAATCAATATGGTCTCATCGGAAAGTCACTTAGTCATTCATTTTCGAAATCATTTTTTGAAGAGAAATTTAAAAAAGATGAAATCAATGCTTCTTATTTGAATTTTGAATTACCGCATATTGAGAGTTTTGTGGAATTATTCAAGAGTAACCCAGCTTTAAGAGGATTAAACGTAACTGTACCTTATAAAACTGAAATCATTCCTTTTTTAGATGAATTGAGTATAAATGCAGAAGAAATTGGTGCTGTTAATACAATAGAGTTTAAATCAGGTAAGCTAATTGGACACAACACAGATGCTTTTGGATTTCAGCAATCGATAAAACCTTTTTTGCGCAATGTACATGAAAGAGCGCTTATTCTAGGGACTGGAGGAGCTTCAAAGGCTGTAGCTTATGTTCTAAAAAACTTAGGGGTAGAAGTTAAGTTCCTTTCAAGAAATCCTTCGGTTGAAAACGAATTTAGTTACGATGATGCGAATGAATTGATGGTAGATGCTTTTAAACTGATTGTCAACTGTACGCCTATAGGAACTGCTCCAAATGTGGATGAAATGCCCAAATTCCCTATTCAATTTGTAAATGAGGATCACCTAGTGATTGATTTGATCTATAATCCCGAACAGACAAAATTCTTGCGAATTGCAAAAGAGAATGGAGCTGATACATTAAATGGATTGTCTATGTTACAACATCAAGCTTTAAAAGCTTGGGAAATATGGAATGCATAAACTACTTTTGTAGAAATCGATTGAATTTTGGATATCCTGAAATCTTATATTCGCGAAGGAGAACATCAGCAACAAGACTTTAAATTTCGTGTAGATGACGCTCAAAAAATTGCCAGAACTTTAGCTGCGTTTGCCAATACGCAAGGCGGACGGCTATTGATTGGTGTCAAGGATAACGGTAAAGTAGTTGGCGTAAACCCAGAAGAAGAATTTCATGTTATTCAAGGTGCTGCCTCCATGTTTTGTAAACCTGAGATAGAGGTTTCTACTAAGATTTTGCAGGATGACCACAAGTTAGTCCTGGAGGTTAGCGTACCACAATCTGACTTTAAACCGATACGCGCAAAGGACGATGAAGGAAGGTGGAAGACATACGTGAGAAGGGGAGACCACACGCTTTTAGCCAATAAAATCCTTATTGGAGTATGGAAACTTCAAAAAAAGAAATCCTCACGACCACAAAAATTTGCAGAAGATGAAATGCTCTTGATTAATACAATCAAAGAGGCTGGAGAAATCACATTAAGTAAGCTGTATCGTTATACAAAATTAAAGAAGTCGTATATAGACCAATTGCTAATTCTATTTATTACCTGGGATCTGGTACAGATGAACATCTCTGAGGAAGGAACATTCTACAGTTTGAAGCGGATGGAGGAGATTGTGGAGGGTTGAATAGTATAACGGTAAAACGGGATACATACTTTCTCTTAAAAGTCATTCTTTAACAAATTTAATTACCGATGAAGCCATTCTAATTATATAAACTCCTTTTTTCAGACTATTGATATTCAGCTTGTAAGATTCTTTACCTTTTAGTTCTCCTTTATGTATTATTGACCCCATGAGGTCTAAAACTTGAAATTCATTTCTACCTGACTTGTTTAATTTAATGTTGATGACATTTGATGCTGGATTAGGATAAATTGTTAAGTCACTGATATCCTCCAATTCTGGCAGATCAGATGGGGAACAATTTGTTTTGGTTGAATGTATCCAATTAGCCATGAAACTAAGCACTTGTGGACTCATTGTTGAATCGTATTCGGTACCGAAAGAATGATCGATGTCGGTAAACAACTGATATGTAACATCTGGACGCGTAATTGAATCGAGCCATATTTGATAGTGAGTATTTGATGGCACAAACCTGTCGGCTGTTCCATACATCAAAGCAGTAGGTTTATCAGAGTTTTTCTGAACGAATACGGCAGAATCAGTATGTGAAATCCAATCAAGCCAAAATCTTGGAGAAAAGTGGGAATTGGAAAGCGTGTCAGACATTGGCCATAAGCCCATTCGAAGTGAGTCAAATTGATGTCTTAATGTCTCAGCATTGGTTGGGTTACCATTTATAAATTCTTCCTGATAAATAGCTACAGAGTCAATTGGCTGGGCAGTCCCCGCCATATTTAGTACTCCACGAATATCAGAGCGATCATATCCGACCTGACTCACAAATGAGCCTCCTTGACTATGACCGGCCAGAAAAATATTACAAGTATCTACTGAAGGAAGATTTTTAGCAAAGTCGACGGCATAGTGAATGTCTTTGATATAATCATACGGTGAAATTGTATCAACGCTCCAACAAGGCGGTTTTTCAATGCAATTGAGGGTGAAACTTCGTTTGTCGTATCTCAAAACCATAATTCCATTTCTGGACAAAGAGTCAGCAATTTCGTAAAACATAGCCGTTTCAGCTTTACGATAAGAAGCACCAACGCTGTCTAAATAGTCTTTCGTAGAGTTGGCATCATAATCAAGTGCAGATGTTCCATGGACTAATATTACCACAGGGAAATCAAGTCCATTCTCAGGCGTAGTTATTGCGCAAGGAAAAAATAAAGAGTCCAACCCAAGCGAAGAGCTATACTCTGGAGTTTGAACATAAAACGAATCAATCACTGTTGAGTATCCTTGAGTGAATCCATTTCTTCCAAAGAAAAGAATGTTAATCAGTGCTAATAATAGATATTTGAATGATATTTTCTTCATACAGATGTAATTGTCTTAATCTGTAAATTTAGATATTGTTAAACGTAAATACTAATTAAAGCTATTTAACCATTAATTTTTCAGATGAAAAACTTCCGTCTTTTAAAGTAAATTGGATGTAGTAGATACCTTTAGACATGGAAGACACGTCAATAGAAGATAATTCTGACGTTCCATAGCTAAAAAATCGTTGCTATCCATAAAGTTAGGCAATAATTTGAAAGGAGAGGGAGGGATTGAGCTGAGGGTGATTTATCATTCGAAGCGCAATCGTTGCAGTGTATTATAGGCATTCTATAAACTTTTTATATTTATTCTTTAACTGCCTTTCTTAGCTCTTTTTCAACGGCTCCTTCATAATGTTCCATGAATGCATTTATTATAAAGCCATCCTTATTGATAAGGATATATCTTGGTACCCCACTTACCCTATACTGCTCTTTAAATGATGAGTCAGAACTTATCAAGTTAGTACAGCTACCCATTTGGTGTTCTTTAAGGTAATCTCTCCATTTCTCTTTGTCAGAATCTATACTTATGAATAAAAATGTTACATCATGAAACGTGCTCTGTAAATCCTGAATATTAGACATTTCTTTTCTACAAGGCTTACACCAAGTAGCCCATACATCTATCAAGATTAATTTACCTTTAAAGTCTTTTAACGAAATTTCTTTTCCCGTATTTGACCTAAGTATAAAGTTCGGTGCTGGATTTCCTGGAGACAGTGAATCAGACTTAAAGTGCAGTTCTGATAAATGTTTTATGTATGTTGATCGTGGATGTTTTTTTTTAAATTCTTCCCATAACTCATTGGTTTGTTGGGTTAATCCAAAATAATCAAAACAGGAAGTAAGATTTACGTAAGAAATAAACTCTAATACATGCTCTCCATAAGTAGAATCATTAATAAAATAATTTTCAACTGCTCTAGGGTAGAGTTTAGCCCCGAACTGATCGAATGGAAGGTCTCGTTTTACTCTATAGTCGTAATACGAAATCAAAAAGTCTTTAAATGGAATTGAGTTTGCTTTCAATAAAATAGAGTCTTTGAAAAGGTAGTGTGAACTGATGCCAAGTTCATTCTCGAGTTCTTTTTTTTCAATAAGACTTAAAGATAATGATGATAAATAAAGTTGTTTCTTCGCTAAAAAGCTTGAAATAAAATAACTTTTAATTAGAGAATAATCAGCAGGAGATAAGTGATTGCTTTCAGGTTGGGCTATTAGAAAATTCAAAAATTCTTCTTCACAATCTTTAAATTTATCAGTTGTTTTATTCTTAGGTTCATTGGAATCGATTAACAACTGTGTTTCTTCATATTTCATATCAAAATAACTCGAGCACTTCAGAAATAAGTTATTTAATTCTTTTGTGTTTCCAAGAAATTGAATATTCTCTTCATTAATAGTTAACCTTACATCGGAATTTGGTTTTAATATTATGTAGTTAATAGGTTGATTATTAGTATTATAAATCCTGACCCACGCAAAAGTTTCATTCTCTATGTGCAGTATAACATTTCCAATTCCATTATCATTGAGGAGTAGGCTATCTTTAAATTGGTTTGAAGTAATATACACTTTCTGATTAGAATAATTCTGGGCTTCTATATAAACTTGAACATTCCCCGATTTAGCAAAAACTTGGACCGTAGAAAAGATGTAAAAAATAAAGAGCCAAAGTATTGTTTTCATAAAAATGAGGATTCAATTATTCTTAGGTTAACGAACATTATAAGTCATATATCATTAATAGGTTACAATAGAAGTGATTTTTTACACCAAATTATAGTTTGGATTCCTGATATAACGGTCTAAAATAGGCAAAGTAGCGCAAACCTTGAGCCCTATCGGCGCTATTTTGTTTATTTGTTGTTATGTGTCTTAAATCGTAGTTATTCTTGGTCTATTATCCCAATCGTAATCGTCTGCATTTATTAATTCAGCAAAAAGAAAAGTATCTTCAAGCTTATTTCCATCTTTATCTATCCATCGACACTTTAATTCAAAAGTTTCATCATCACTACCAATAACAATCATTTTAATCTTCGTGTTAGATTTGTGATATACAGATGTACCAATTTTAAAATCCTCAAATTTGTATTCTTTCATTATTCCTATGGTTTATAATAATTTATTTGCGTCTACGGCATATCCAGCCGAGTCTAATTCTTTAACCAATCTAAACTTCCAAGTATCACTGTCATCGAGTGGGTTGTATAGAATGCCTAGTAAGTCACTTGGTAGTTCAACACCACTCTCATATAGAGGGAAAACTCTATTTCTGCCTAATCTGCCAATAAAATACCCCATTTCAAGAAGTACATTCTGCCTAGCTCTATATTTGTCCTCCTCCTCTGATTTAACTCTCCCTAAGTCATCAGCCGTTAATAAAATAATTGCAAATCCAACATCGGCATGTAATTCAAATTTTTCAATAATTGTTTGTCCTTCATTAGGTTGTTCAGCTAATATGATAGGATCAAGGTCGAGTTTTTCTAATGTCCGAGCAACGTTTAATTTAGTTCTTTCATCATGTCCGTGAACAATGAAAATTTTATTTTTATTAGATATCTCTTTAGATGTCCCCTTAGATTTTGTTTTTGGTTTGGCGCTTGGTACAGAACTTTTTAATAAATCCGATTTAGCCAGAAGTTTTTTTAGGTTCGAAACTTTATTTTTGACTGCTTCTTTGAAATTAATGAGTTTGGAATTTGGCGTTTGGGCTCTTTTGGTGAAGCCGATAAACATTGTGCATTTATCGTATCTATCCCTGTACTCATTATGTTCATTATTGAATGATTGTTTTAAATATTCAGAGTTGTAATCATCCCATAAATTATAGTCTTCTCTATTTTGTGAGAATTCGGATTCACTTCTTACTTGTGCAGCGAGTATTTTTTCACCTAGTTTTATTCTCGATTGAAGCTCTTTTTTAAAATCATCTACTGAAATAATCAACTCTGTTGGAGGTGGTGCTTTATACTCTGTATTTCTTTTTGCCATATTTAAGTCTGGTTATTAATGACACATAACTTGTTTATATACACCACAAAAGTAATCATATCCGCAACCTGTCTCCGGATATAAACACCTTTTGTCCGTATTATTGAATAAAAATAGACATTTTAAAGTAAAAAGACCTACAATCTTAGGATAACTAAACAAACAAGATTCGAAAAATAATCGAAATGTGAGGCAATAGGGGAGTGCAACTAAATCTTTATCCGATAATAGTCGTTTACAAGTAATTGTACTTAAAATATTTTCAGGAAAATGGAATCATAAGCCGAAAAAATCAATTCATTTCTTTCATCAAAACCTTATACAATTCAACCATTGCCTCAATATCCTCAATAAAAACTTTCTCATCTGGTGAATGCACATTGTCTTCGGGCGCACCAATAAAACACCAATCAAAGGGTAGGTCTGTGTTTTGAAGCATTGTTCCATCGCTACCTCCTGCAGATTCAACTTCTAGCTGAAACTTGACGTTGTTTTTTCTGGCAATTTCAATGATTTTATTCAAATAGCTTTTTCTGGGAACACCTTTATCTCGCATTGAAATAGCAACACCGCCAGCATGTTGAATGCCATCGGTAACCCAGGTGATATCTGATATCAATGCTTGGTGTATTTTGTATTTATCGTATAAGAATCGGCCTAAAAAACCTACTGAACCCCCACCATGCTCTTCGTATGTAGAAAAGGCAATGGCTCCATTTTCAAGTGTTTCAGCTACTTGTAATGCATTCCAAACACCTAAGCGATTGTCTAAATAGGGACTCTGAACATATTTGTCGTTGATTCTAAAGTTGGGTTTGAATGTGAGATTTGTTCCACGGTCTATTTCTCGGTCAAAGACGTATTTCAATATATTGTCACCAGACTCGTCTTCGATAACCATTAATTCTGTTTCAATTTCACCTTGACTGTCAGAACCTACGAGTTGCATTCCATCAATAGCGCGGGGACCACCAATGCGAATGAGGTCTTTGTTATATCCTGTTGTATATCCAATCGTGTCAATGTGGGCAAAAATAGCGGTTTTTGGTTTTCCAAAAACGAGTACGAGTGCATCTTGAAAGCCTTCTCCATAAAACAATTCTGGTTTTACTTTCCAGCTATCCTGATTCTTTTCAATGTACTCTAATATAAAATCCCGGATCAATTCTTCATCACCTGAAGCACCGTGAACTTTTATTAAATCTTCTAATAATTCAAATTTAGTATGTGCCAATTTTTTCAATTTTTAATCCGTTAAATTTTTCCAGTTGTTCTAATAATACTTCGGTAAACTCAATATTAACAGCTATACGAAGATAGCACCTGGTTTCAAACACTTGTTTTTTTATATCCGCCTGACTTTCTTTAACGACATTCATAATTAAGGGCATTTCGTCGTAATCAAAATTTAAATTAAAACGGTCTTTAACCGTTTGCGTAATGATTTTACCTGACTCAATCGCTTCTTTTGCTCCTGTGCGGTATGCGTTAATCAAGCCGCCAACCCCCAGTTTCGTTCCACCGTAGTAACGAACGACGCCAATTAGAACATTAGTAAGGTCATAAGACTGAATTTGCCCTAAAATAGGAGCGCCAGCGCTATTACTTGGTTCTCCGTCGTCGTTTGCTCGGTATACGTCTTTTAAAATTCCAAAACGATACGCATAACAAAGGTGCCTCGCTTGATGATGCTCATTTTTCCAAAGTGCCAAAAGTTCTTTCGACTCTTCTTCATCTTCACAAGGAGCAGCGATTCCAATAAATTTAGACCCTTTCTCTTTGTACTGACCTGTTGAAGTTCCTTTAAGCGTTCTATATGTTTTTGGTGTGTCCAGAATTTTTAATTTTCCACAAATGTATTTATATTGCGAGATATATGAAATAAGCCATTAAGATAAATTCAAACAAACTCAGATAATTATAGTATGGTGATTCCATATCCTGTCTCGAAAATTACGTCGGGGTGACATTTTAAAAATAAGCTAAGAACATATGAAACAGTTGAATACATTTATACTTGGATTGCTAATAGTAGCCTTAATTTTCTCTTGTAAAGATGAGCAGTCTTGCTCAGATGGAGTTTATTCTCCAGAAGAGGAGGAGTTAGATTGTGGAGGTGTTTGTCCACCTTGTCCTTCAGAGGATCCAAATCCATATTCTCCTATTTTACTCTGTAAAGTAAATGATTCTGCGGTTATCTTTCATGATTATATATTGAATAAGAATCCAGAGTGGATTTTAAATTTCTCAAATGATTCGCTTAACGTGTCTTTAAATTTCGGTGCGGGAGATTCATTGGGGGCGAGAGATATTAATCCCGTTAATTCTGGAGCGAGCACAGCGACTGAAACTTACTCAACACTCGTAAATGGGACTGTTCTTTTTTCTGAAATCAATCACACAGACAATAGACTCTCAGGCTTTTTTGAAGCAAAGTTCCTCTCAAACAGCGACCCCAATGATACTTTGATTCTCACAAATGGAGATTTTGAAGATATTCTTTGGGAGTAGGGATAAGGTGAATAAATTCATGTAGGGACGCAAGGCCGTGCGTCCCTACATGAATTTATTCATCCAACAAATCAGGCCGTCTCTCTTTCGTCCTCTCATAAGCCGTCTGATCCCTATACTCTTCAATCTTTTTAAAGTCTCCAGAAAGTAAAACATCGGGTACTTTTAACCCTTTGTATTCTGCGGGGCGTGTATAAACGGGTGGAGAGAGTAAATTATCTTGAAAACAGTCTGTTAAAGCTGAAGTTTCATCGTTGAGTACACCTGGAATCAGTCGTACAATACTATCAACAAAAACAGCTGCACCTAATTCCCCACCAGAAAGCACATAGGAGCCAATGGAGATTTCTTTAGTGATATAGAGTTGTCTTACGCGTTCATCCACTCCTTTGTAGTGTCCACAGAGAATAATAACGTTATTCAGTAAGCTCAGTGAGTTAGCCATTTTTTGATCCAGGATGTCCCCATCTGGTGTCATGTAAATAATTTCGTCGTAATCACGTTCTGATTTTAACTTATCGATACAATCTGCGATGGGTTGAATGGTCATCACCATTCCAGCACCGCCGCCATATTGGTAGTCATCTACATTTTTTTGCTTGTTCGTGGAGTAGTCGCGAATATTGTGCACGTTAATTTCTACTAGTCCTTTGTCTTTAGCTCTTTGAAGTATAGAATGGTTGAATGGACTTTCTAATAACTTCGGTACAACTGTGAGTATATCTATTCGCATAGTGCAAATTTAAAATGAATCTTTAGATTTGTATTAAAATTCTCAATATGAAAAGTATTCTTTTTGTTTTAGGTATATGTTTTCTAAGCGTAAGCCTGTCTTTTGGTCAGTTTGATACGGAAAAACTAATGAATAGTAATTATTCTCCCACTTATGAAGAAATGATAACGTTTTATAAGGATTTGGCAGACAGAAACGAAGATATTTTGTTGCTAAATATGGGTGAATCGGATTATGGTCTGCCGATTTATATGTGCTTGTTAAATGTGCCTAGCGATTCTACAAAAGCTATAGAGAAGGCGAGAAGTAACACAACCGTATTGATAAATAATGCTATTCATCCAGGTGAACCTTGCGGTGTAAATGCAAGTATGCAAGTAGCAAACATCTTTGCCAACGTATTAATTGAGAAAAGAAAAGAGTTTTACCCTGTAACTGCAATCATAACGGGGTACAATGTAGGAGGTATGAAAAATCGTGGCTCGCATAGTCGTGCGAATCAGGTAGGACCAGAGGAACATGGTTTTCGAGGAAATGCCCAAAACTTAGATTTGAATCGTGACTTTATTAAGATGGATAGTAAGAATATGTTCACTTTTGCTACGATTTTTCAAGCTTTAGATCCGGATATTTTTATTGATACTCATACAAGTAATGGTGCAGATTACCAATATACGCTAACCTATATTGCACCGATTAAAGAAAAGCTGGCTCCTTCAATAAAATCAGTCATTTATGACGAAATGTTGCCTAAATTGCATGAAAGTCTTCCTAAAAAATGGGGTTATGACTTGATGACGTATGTTAACTTAAAAGGAAGAACTTTAGATGAGGGAATTGTAGATTACAATGCTACACCTCGTTACTCTATGGGGTATGCTGATCTATTCAATACCATTAGTTTTACTACGGAGACACACATGTTAAAGCCATTTGAATCACGTGTTCAATCGACGTATGCATTTTTAACTGAAGTTATTGATTATGCGATGGGGAATTCTAAAACTATTGAAAACGCGAGGAAAGAAGCTTTTGAATTTGATTTAAACCGAAAACATATTCCTACAAATTTTGAAAGAGACACAGTAGCTGATAGTATCTTATTTAAAGGTTATGAATGGGATTATGTGGAGAGTAAGTTGACAGTGGATAAAAGACTCAAATATTATCAAGACAAACCATTTGAGAAGTATCTTCCACACTATACACATTTTCATCCTACTGATACACTCCATATTCCTAACTATTTTATTGTTCAGCGGCAAGAGGAGGATGTTATCGCACGTCTTAGGGCGAATGGCGTTATTATGACTAAGTTAAAAGGTGATACAACGGTGCTCACAAATAATTTTAGAGTTTTAGATTTCTCAACGTCTTCTGGTCCTTACGAAGGGCATTATTTGCATTCCAAAGCAAAAGTGATAAGTGAAGTTGATTCTTTACAGCTAAAAAAAGGCGATATTCTTGTATCAACAAATCAGGTTAAGAGAAACTTTATTGTACACGTATTATCTCCCCAGTATAGAGATAGTTATTTCGCATGGAATCTCTTTGATAGTTATTTACAGCAGAAAGAGTATTTTTCACCTTATGTTTTTGAGGAAATTGCAATCGAGTTATTAGCCAACGATTTGGAATTGAAAAAGAAGTACCAGGCTAAATTTGAAGTAGAACCGAAAGTATCAAGATGGGAACAACTCTATTTTATCTACAAACACTCACCCTATTACGAACCGACGCATAATGTTTTACCCATCTATTTTATAGATTAATATTCCATGCTAAAAACAATTTCACCGTTGATCATTGTCATGAAAGCGTAATTCGGTAAATACTCTTTAGTTACTTCTAATTTGTGATCGAGTATCGTTAATGTCGCTTTTTTGCCTTTTTCTAACGTTCCAACATTACTCTCTTCAAAGCAGCCGAATGCTGACCAAAGTGTCATAGCTTTAAGAGTTGTTGTCAAATCAACTGATTCATCAACTAAAAACCCATCTATGGGCTCATTATCCGTGTTTTTTCTATTGACAGCTGCGTGAATTGTAGCAAAAGGGTTGTAAGATTCCACAGGAAAATCTGTTCCGAATAGAATCATCCCATTTTCCTGCTGAAGTGAACGGTAAGCATAAGCCCCCTTAAGTCGGCTTGCTCCAATATGATCTTCAGCCCATCGGTAATCTGTAGTTGCATGTGTCGGTTGTACAGAAGGAATAGCTCCAGTAGTACCAAAATATTTAAAATCATCTTCGTGTACGACTTGTGCATGTTCGATTCTCCAACGGTGGTCTGGAGTGTCTTTCATTAGTGTGTCAATTGCATGGAGCATTATTCGATTTGCTGAGTCACCAATACAATGACTATTGACTTGATAATTCAACGATTTTGCAGTATTCAAAACCTGTTTAATGTCAGAAATGGACTCCAATAAAATACCGTGTGTTAATGAATCTGAATATGGAGAAAGCATGCAAGCACCGTGAGATCCCAGGGAACCATCAACTAATAATTTAAAACTTCGAACGGATAGTGAATTGTTTTTGTAGTGTCCATTCTTTTCAGCGAATGCTACGTTTTCATCTGTTGGAAACAACATGGCATATGTGTTTAACTTTAATTGATTTGATTTAGCAAGTGCATCAAAAAGCTTGAATTCTTTCTGTTTTAAACCTGCTTCATGCACATGCGTGATTCCGAGTGCAAACAAGTCGTTTTGAATCTTTAGAATGGCCTCTTTTAAATCTTTATCACCAGGTTGGGGAATTTTATCATTGATCAGGTCAATTGCATTATCTAAAATAATACCTGTTAATTTCCCATCTTGCTTTACAATTACACCTCCCTCGACAAAAGTAGTGTCTGTAATCCCTACGAAGTCAATCATTGCCTGATTAATAAGCATGGCGTGACCATCAACTCTAGTTAGAGCAATGGGGATATTTGGAAACAGTTTGTTTAATTGAGTATTATCTGGGAGGTTTTTTACACCCCATAAACTGTGATCCCAACCACGACCGATAATAAATTTTCGATTGTTTTCCTTTTGAAATTTCTCCAATTGGGATAGCATCGCCGAATATGACCGAACACCAGTTAAATCAGCATTCTGCATTTGTTTAGCAAGACTCATGATATGTCCATGTGCATCGTGAAAGCCTGGAAATATATCTTTTTGTTCAGCATTTATTACGTTGTCAGCGCTGTACCCGTTAAGAATTTCGCGTTCTGGCCCCACTTGAACGATTTCACCATCTTTGATAGCTATTGCTTCGTGAATCGTCATTTTGTCATCCATTACGTGAATTTGAGCATTGTGGACTATGATGTCTACATGTTCACCTTTATAGCAAGAGGCTAAGAGAAATATTACACTAATAAAACTTAATATTCGCATACTTGAATTTTATTCAAAACTACATAAATTTATAATTCCGTGTTAAGTGAACTCAAAGTATATTGTTGGTTTTTATATCTAATCAGCTGTATTTTAAAAACATAAAAATTAAAATTTTAAAATATTGTGAATTTTTAAAATTTATCTTAATTTCGTGAGCTGCAAAGCATATATTGATTGGTTAACCTATGAACTACAAAAAAATACTTTTAATTAAAGAGGGGGTTAAAATATTCGGAAAAAAAGGATTCGAGGATTTTAGACCAGCACGATTAGAAAAACAAGCAGGGATTCGAAAAGGTACTTTTTTTGAGTTTTTTGATACAACAGAAAAATTTGCGAAAGAGTGCTGTTTATTCACCGTCGATAAGCTTTTAAAATCCAATACAGAGTATATTTCTAAGTTGGAAAAAGAACTCTCGTTTGATGAAATAAGTAAGGAAGTCTGGTTTAACACTATTGCTTGGTGGCTAAATGAAAATGAGGCGTTTCATTTCTTTCAAAAGTTCAAAAACACTAAGTATTATTTAGAAGATCCCGAGTTTGTATTAGAAGTCTCTCAACCATACCTTGATTTCATTAAAATTGGTCAAAATAATGGGTTTATAAAGTCTATGCCTCCAGACTTTTTGTATGAAATAGCTTCAAATCAAATATTAACTACAGTTCAATATATTCAGGATCATCCTAAATTAATTTCGGACAAGGAATTTTTAGCTATATCGTTTGAAACACTTTGGGACTCTATAAAAGTTAGGGAATAATTTCTGCAGAAATTGAAATCATTTTGCAATAAGTTGAATTTGCTTTGTATGTTTGCCAAATGCAAATGAAGTGGGTCCATAGCATAATTGGAATATTAATTTTTATTATTTCGACTAATATCGAAAGCGAGCATTTCGATGTTTCCGCTTTGGGTTTAGCTGTTTGGATGGTGTATTGGTGGATTACTCAACCCGTACCGCTGTATATGACAGCTTTACTACCAATTATTATTGGTTTGCCGTTTGAGCTCATTGAACATGCTGATCTTGCACAGTCCTATGGAAATCATATGATTTTTCTATTTTTTGGTGGTTTTGTTATTGCTCTAGCAATAGAAAAATGGGGGCTTCACGAACAAATTGCATTTACAATTATTCGTTCCTTCGGTAAAACTCCCTCTCGACTTCTAGGTGGTTTTATGGTAGCCACAGCCTTTTTAAGTATGTGGATCAGTAATACCGCTACAACTTTAATGATGTTGCCAATAGCGCTATCAGTCATTCGAGCAATTCCTCGGTTTCGAGAAAAGCGTCTTTTTTCTATTGGTCTTTTGATGAGTATTGCATTTGCTGCAAATATTGGTGGTACAGCAACGCTCATTGGTACACCACCAAATATACAAATGGCTGGAATTCTTGATCAGGAATTTAATATGACAATTGATTTCTTCGAGTGGTTCATTGTTGGTTTTCCCTTCATGATTACGATGCTGACTATTACATACCTACTATTGCGTCGTTATTTCGTTAAAAAATCTGATTTTCAAATGATGGATATTGCTCCTCGAAAACTTGATGTGAATCAGAAAAGAGTATTGACTTTGTTCTCTTTTGTCGTTTTGTTTTGGATGGGACGGTCATTGCTTAATACAATCTTGCCATTTGAATTAAACGATACGGGTATAGCGTTGATAGGGGCGATGATACTTTTTATTGTTCCTTCGGATGAACAAAAGCCTATATTAGCCTGGGAAGATCTCCAAAAACTTCCCTGGGGAATTTTATTCTTATTTGGTGGAGGATTGGCGTTAGCCAGTATTTTGGCTAACGCTAATATTGTGAACTACATGGTTAATGAAATGAAACCGTTAGTGACAATGCCCGCTATTATTTTGCTAGTCATCATTTTTGCAATCACAATTTTTTCAACAGAACTAATGTCAAACCTAGCATTGGTTAGTTTGATTATACCGTTGATGGGGAAATTTGCCATCGAAATGGATTTACCAATATTTGGTATCGCTGCTGGAATCGCACTGAGTGCTAGTTGTGCTTTTATGCTTCCGGTCGCCACTCCTCCCAATGCCATTGTCTATTCGGCCAATTTGATAAAAATGAAGAATATGTTGGTGTTTGGATTGCTACTCAATGTAATCACAGTGTTTATCGTTTCCGTTTTAATCTATTTCATGTTTTTCTATAACGGTATATAGCCGATCAACTTCTTCAAAGGTATTGAATGCGTGTAAAGAAATTCTCAAACGTTCTTGATTCTCGGGAACAGTTGGAGCATAAATCGCTTTGACTCCTATTTTTTGTTTGTGTAACTCAGTTTCCAGTGACCTTAAGGTAGATCTATCCCTAAATACGATTGATTTTATTGGACTGATTGAATCACTTTGAATAGAAAAACGATCAAATTTATCATTAAAGTAAGCGATGATGGATTGTAGTTTGTCTTGTTTAATCTTGTAATCTGTTCTTTTTAATTGTTGTAGAATCAGACTTGTATCATTAGAAGAAAGGGCTGTAGTGTAAATAAAAGGCCTCGAATAATTAACTAGATAGTCAATAGTTGTAGCGTCACCAACAACACAAGCGCCATTAGCTCCAAATGCTTTTCCAAAGGTGATAAGCTTAAGGAAGGGCTTGATGTTTTTCTCAGCACAATATCCAGATCCATTCTCCCCGAATACACCTCCGCTGTGTGCCTCGTCTACAATTAAGTACGCTTGGTATTTTTCACAAATGTTGTAAATTTCTTGAAGTGGAGCAAAGTCACCATCCATGGAGTATAATGACTCAATTACCACAAAAACAGTCGATTGAGAGTTCTTAATTAATTTATTACTTAAATCCGAAAAGTCGTTGTGTTTGAACTTAATTCCTTTTGCCAAAGAGAGTCGAACACCATCTTTGATACTTGCGTGTGAACGTTCATCGTATAAAATGACATCGTCTTTTTGAGGTAGGGAAGACAGTACACCTAAATTGGCTGAATACCCCGAATTAAAAAGCAAAGACTTTCCATTTTGAAATAGACCAGCACAATATTCTTCCAGTTGTAAATGTAAATCAGTTGTACCCGCAATAAGCCTTGAACTACCTACATTATTAGAATGGATTGTATCAAATTGAATAGAATTACCAAACCCCAAATAATCATTACTAAAAAAGTCGGTATAACCACTATAGCTCTTGAGAGATCTAAGATTACCTCCTTTCTCTCTTTGTCGTAATTTAGACGTTAATCGCTGATGTAAATTTTTCATCTGATGTATTTATGTCTAAACTCTAAATCGAGTAGAAGTATTCAAAAAAATGGAAAAACCCACTAATTACTTAGCAGAAACAACTTTTCGAGGAGCAAAATCACTATTTTTTTCAGAGTTTGCTCTAGCTTCAGCCAATTCCTTTTCTCTTGCAGCTGCTTTCTTTTTCTTTTCTTCAATTAATTCATCAGTTTTACTTTCAGGTTTTTCACCATCCTGAAATGGAGCTTTTGGTTTTAAACCTAAGATTTCGAATAACTCTTTGTCCTCGTTAAACTCAGGGTTTGGAGTAGTCAACAGCATATCTCCTGCAAAAATTGAACTAGCACCCGCCATAAAACAAAGTGCTTGACCTTCTTTAGACATTGAAGTTCGTCCAGCTGATAATCTCACTACAGACTCAGGAAAAACAATTCTTGTGGTAGCGACCATTCTCACCATCTCCCAAATCTCAACAACTTTTTGATCCGCCATTGGTGTTCCTTCAACAGGAACAAGCGCATTGATTGGAATTGATTCTGGTGGAGTGTCCATTTTGATATAAGACATCAATAGTCCCATACGGTCTTCAATAGACTCTCCCATTCCTATAATTCCTCCTGAACAAACAGATATCCCTGCGTTTTTAGCGTTATCGATAGTAGAAAGACGATCTTGGTATTCTCTGGTAGAAATGATATCGTCGTAATAATCTTCACTTGTATCTAAGTTGTGATTATAAGCATATAAACCAGCATTTTTAAGTCTTTTGGCCTGTTCGTCAGACATCATTCCGAGTGTACAACAAACTTCCATATCGAGTCCGTTTACCGCCTGAACCATTTGAATCACATTGTCAAAATCACGATTATCGCGAATATTTCTCCAAGCAGCACCCATACAAAGACGAGAAGATCCATTTGCTTTAGCATTTTTTGCTTGTTCAATCACAGATTCAACAGACATCAATTTCTGAGCGTTAACATCTGTGTGGTAACGAGCAGCCTGCGGACAATATCCGCAGTCTTCAGGACATCCACCTGTCTTAATACTCAATAGAGAGGACATTTGTACTTCTAAAGGGTTGTGATGCTCTCTGTGTACCGTTGCAGCTTTGTACAATAACTCCATTAAAGGTGTATTGTATAACTCTACTAAATCTTCTTTTGTTTTGTATGCTGGGTTTACTTTCATTGAATTAATTTTACTAGACAAATATAATTAGCTGAGTTGAACAAACGAGGTGATTTTTGGAAAAGTTATCAAAAAGTCGCTTTTAATGAAAACGTCTTTCGACCTAATGATGTGAGTACAGAAAATGACAAACGATTTTTAATAATGAATAGGAGAACAATATAAAAATCGCAGATTCTACCCACTGCATAACTAAAAATGCCTAAATTCCAGAAAATCGATATTAATTCCAACTATCACCCCAAACTCCATTAGTCACTAAAAACCACTTGTGGTTTGTCGTCACCAGTCACTAGTCACTCTCAACAAGTCCCTCCTCACTACAAATAAATTTGAATTCCAAAATTAAAACCGAAAGCATAAGGTTTTCTAATATAAGGTCCTTGTTCATTGTAGTTATTTGTGAGTTGTCTTCGTCCTTCCAACATAGCAAAGATTCCGTAATGTGGATTCAGTTGTACTCTTGTACCGAGAGTGGCTATGGCATCGATTACAAAAAAGTTGAATTTATCCTTTACGATTACATCTTCCGTTACTTCGTTATCATTTAAGTCTAATGTCGTAATTTCTCTTTTTAAAGACAAAAATGCTTTAGGCATTACCCCAATTCCACCGTAGAATGAAATCTCATTGCCGTAGGTATAAGCGACCCGAATAGGAAAGGAGATATGGCGATATGTGTTAACGTATCTATACACGCTATCAGTTGTGGTATAATCGTACGCTTCCCTATTACTTGTATAACCAACACCTATTTCGAATAGTAGGTTCTTATTGAGTTCGCTTCGTACTCCAGCAGCATAAGATGTTGTCCAAGCGGCTTCTTCAAATTCTCTTTCTCCTAGTTCTTCACCAAAAAGATTGTCGTTTGGAGTTAATGTACGGAACGTGTAGCAGGGAGAAACGCCGAAATACAGTTCAAAACCGTTCTTCTCTTTTACTTCTTTTGTTTTCTCTGGAGCTTCTTCCTGTTCGTCTGTTTCCGAATCATCTGTTATAATTTGAGCTCCTAAATTGAATGCGACTAAAAGTATCGGTAAAAAAAGAAATTTTCTCATGTTTTTTATTAATTTAATAGCAAGATGAAAAATATAATTTATCTTTAGCTAACTGAATAAAACTAACTTTATAAAACAAATTTAATCATATGTCTGCAAGAAAGTCTAAAAAAAAGAAGTCTTTATTTCGAAGAATATTAAAATGGACAGGAATCACTTTTGTTCTTCTGTTGATTATACTGATTTCAATTCCTTTTTTATTTAAAGATGAACTGAAGGAATATGCGCTGCAAGAGGCAAATAAATTCTTGAAAGCAGACGTTGCACTTGGAGACTTTGATTTAACTTTCATATCTACCTTTCCTGACATGACGATTCGTTTTGATGATGTTAAAATTACAGGACGAGATGAATTTAAAGGTGTTGAGCTAATAAATGTGAAATCCCTTGAGGCTGAGTTAGGTTTTTGGAGTGTAATTGGAATGGAGAACATTGAGATTTACGGAATTTCACTTGTTGAGCCCCGAATAGATGTTCGTGTCTTGGAAAACGGTGTTGCCAATTACGACATTGTAAAATCAGAGGAAGAAATGGCTGAAGAAGAGGAAACAACCGAAGAATCCCATTTCAAGCTCTCTCTAGACCATTACGAGATTGTAGATGGACACATTCGCTATGATGACAAGTTGGGGAACATGTATGCAGATATTGTTAAGCTTAACCACTCTGGAAACGGAGATTTAACAGCTGATGTAATTGATTTTGAAACAAAAACTTCAATGGATGCATTGACGATTGATATGGGAGGAATCTCCTATCTATCGCGCGTAAAGACAGACTTGATTTTGAATTTATTGATGGAATTTAAAGAGGGAAGTGATAAATTCACCTTAGAAGAAAATGAATTGAAGTTGAACTCACTAAAACTTTCTTTTGAAGGATTCTATGAAATGCTTGAGGGGTATGAAAATATGGACATCAAGTTAAAAGCAGATCAGACGAGCTTTAAAGATTTATTATCCTTAATCCCTGCGTTTTATCACACGGGTTATGAGAGTATGGTGGCCAAAGGAAACATGAGTCTTAACGGATTTGTAAAAGGGAAGATGGATGCTTCAAATCTGCCAGCTTGGGATTTCGGAACTTCTATTAAAGGAGCTTCTATAGCTTACCCAGATATGCCTTCAACGATTGATAATATTGCTGTTGTAGCTTCTTCTGCATTTCCAGGTGGAGATAATTTAGATAAAATGACCATTGATGTAGATAAATTCCACGCAGACTTTGTTGGAAATACAATTGATGCTAACTTCTTTATGAAAAATCCAATGACAGATCCATATATGAAGTCAAAGCTGATTGCAAATGTCGATTTGGCTAGTTTAGACAAGGTGATGCCGATGGAAGAAGGAGAGAAGTACAATGGAAAACTTGTTTCTGATATTCAAATTGAAGGACGAATGTCGACACTTGAAAGAGAAGAATACGAAAAATTTGATGCTTCAGGAACATTGTCGCTTTCTGATTTCCATTATGAATCAAAAGACTTACCTGATGCTGTAGATGTGAAAGATATGGTATTTGAGTTTTCACCACAGAAATTGAATTTGGCGAACTTAGAAGGACAAATGGGTAAAAGTGATTTTAAAATGAATGGTGATGTTGAAAATTATATGGGTTATATTTTTAGAGACGAACCATTAAAAGGAACGTTTGATTATCATTCCAATGTACTTGATTTGGATGCAATGGTGCCCGCTTCTGAAGCTTCGACATCTACTGCTGAAACAACTGAGGGAGCTAGCTCAGAAGGAGCTCCAACGATTGAAGAAGAACCGGTACTAGTTCCAGGAAACATTGATTTCGTGTTAAACTCTTCTATCAATGAACTGATTTATGATGGAATGGATATCAAGAATGTGAAAGGAAAAATGACCATTCGTAATGAAGAGTTAACCCTTGAGAATCTCACCATGAATACAATGGAAGGTTCTGTTGGACTGTCTGGTAAATACAATACGCAGGACCATCAGCAGCCGAAAATGGCATTCAACTATAGTTTGAAAGACATTGACATTAATAAATTGTCGAATAATTTTTTAACGATTGAAACTTTAGCACCTATATCCAAATATGCGCAGGGTAAAATATCTTCAGAATTTAGTATGACAGGTGACTTGACACCAGGTTTTGAGCCTGTTTATAATTCCTTATCTGGAAGTGGCAATCTTTTTGCGAACAAAGTTTCGATAGAAGGATATGAGCCTTTAGAGAAGCTAGCAGAGACTTTACAAATAAAGGAGTTAAAGAATCAAACATTGGATAACCTTGATGCAAGATTTAGCTTTGCTGATGGCAAAGTAGCAGTTAAACCATTTACCATCAAAATGGGTAAGATAGGAACTGAGGTTTCTGGAACGACATCATTTGAACAAGACATAGACTACACTTTACAAATGAATATACCTAAGGAAGAAATTCCAGGAGAGATATTGAAGGCTGCCGAAAAAGCAATAGAGCAAGCGAAGAAAATCCCAGGATTTAAAATGAAAGAGCTTCCAGCTACTATTCCTGTAACGGCACTTGTTACCAATAAAGTGACTGATCCAAAGATCAAAACTAACATGAAAGAAAAAATCATGGAGTTAGCAGGAGACATTAAAGGAGGAGTTGAAGATTTCATCGATGACAAAGTACAAGAAGCAAAAGACACCATAAATGCTGTAGTTGACGACACAAAAGAAAAAGCGAAAGAAGAATTAGAAAAACAAAAGAAAAAAATTCTAGCCGACGCCCAAAAACAAGCTGACAAAGTCGTAGCCGAAGGAAAGAAGCAAGCAGATAAAGTTAGAGAAGAAGGTGACAAGAACGCTCAAAAACTAATCGACGAAGCAGGAAGCAATCCACTTAAGAAAAAAGCTGCCGAAGTTTCTGCGAAGAAGGTTCGTGAAGAGGCGGAGAAGCAAGCAAAACAGATTGAAAAAGAATCTCAGCAACAAGCGGATAAGATTATGTCTGAGGCTAGGAAGCAGGCTGATGAGTTGGAGTAGGATCGGAGAGAAAGGTATGTTGGATGGAGTAGTAGTTGTTGTATTTGCTAAACTATTTAGTATGGAATCAAACGATCACGGATGCAATCGCGCGATAGCGTTTGTTTTTACTGTATGAATAAGAAATGCGCCCAGCTCGTGCACGATTGCATCGCGTTCGCTGGACTCCTTACAAAAACTTAAAAATCTACTTCAATTAATCAACTATTTTCCTTAACTTCAATCAACTTACTATAATTAGAAAATGTTTAAGGTCAAAAAGAAATGGTTGCGAAGAACGCTTCGAGTAATTACTGTATCAGTTGCTCTAATAGTCATATTTGTTTATTTTTTCCTCGAGGGTATTGTTATTAGTAGGTTAGAGAGTAAGTTGGATAATTCTTATGGTAAGTCTTACGCAATCACCTATAATGAAATAAATTACAGTGTTTCATTTACCAGTCTTTCTGTTGAATTGACAGATGTTAAAATCAAAACGGATACGGTTAAAGCAAAAAAGAATAAAAGCCCTGTGATTGATTTAGAGAGTAAATCAGTTGGTGTAAGTAAAATGTCCTTATGGAGCTTTTTTGTGTTGTCTGAAATGGATGTAAGTACTATTACGATTGATACTCCGCATCTTTCTATAGCAAAAAACAAAGAATTTGAAATTGATGACGAATCTAAACCTATTGAAGAAGAGCTGGATATTTCCACAAACATTAAAAGTATTAGGTTTGATGAATTCAAAATTAATAATGGTTCTGCTGTTTTCTATAAGGACGTAAAGATGACAGACACTTTGTTTAGATTAAATGACCTTGATTTTCGTGCTCTGGAATTTGAGTCTGTCAAAGAAAATCTTTCGGAGTTGCTAATCATGGATAAATATAGTAAGCTTAGTGTTGAGAGTAAGTCATTTAATCTCAATTTAGGTGAGGATAACTACACCATTTTTGTTAAAAAATTTGATGGCGAGTTAATTGCCGGAGATTTGCAACTCAAAGACATCCATTTTAAACCTCCGACCGATAAGCTTAGATCAGGTAAAGAATATCGGGGAGATGTAAAAATAAACCAGTTAAATCTATATGGTGTTAAACACATCATGGACGATAAAATTAACTTATCAGCTGATACTGCTGTTATTATAGATACGCATATCGATTTGACGAAAAACCAAGCTTTGAGTAATCAAAGAGAAAAAGTGTTGTGGATGGAGAACTTATTGTCATTAAAAGAGGAGTTATCTATCAATATTCTGAAATTTAAAAATTGCTCGCTTGCTTCTGAAATTAAAAAGCTGGACGGTGACAAAAACTATAAACTTGAACTTACAAAGCTAAATGGTGAAATTTCAAATATCAATACCAAAGGTGATTCAGAAAACTTAAAAATCGAACTACAATCGAATGTGTTTAAAACCGGTGAGTTAAATATGACAGTAACATTTCCTTATGATGACCCACTCGTTTCTAATTTTGAAGGAACCATTTCAAACATTGATCTCAAGTCTTTCAATGAATTAATTGTAAAAATGTTCTCTCTAAAAATCGAAGAGGGTATGCTAAGTACTTTGAGTTTTAGAGGGAAAAGCTACGATAATGTGAGTAAAGGAAAATTGATTTTTGAATACAAAGATTTGAAAGGAAGTTTTATCAAAGAAAGTAATGGAGAAAGGAAGCAGGCTCTATTAATTTCAAAGTTGATGAACCTGATAATTCATTCATCAAACCCACGATCTGGAGAAACTCAACCCGAAGAAGTCGAATTTGCCTTCACTAAAGAAAAACATCATGGTCAGATTATGCTATGGTTAGGAGGTATAATTGATGGGACTGTTCTAACAATAATAGGCAAAAAGAAACATGATTTCTTACTGAATCGAATGGAGTGAATTTTTGATTCCCATCTTGTTAATTGTTGAAAGCAACATATTACTTTAGTTATTTCCTAATCAACCTTTTAGTTACAATACCTTTGGATGTATAAACTCTACAAATATAAACACCTTGGTTTTCGTTGGATAAATCGATTGTTGTTTGTCCACTTGCCACCACTTTGTTAATGATTTCTTGACCTGTAATCGAATAAATAATAACGTGTTCAATCATTTCACTATTGGTCTTTACGAAAACTTTTCCTGTGGTCGGGTTGGGGTAGAGCTCTATGTTTTCTAAAGATTGCTTAGTCAATGAAGCGGTGTATGATATTAACGCAGATTCATTGGCTTGTTCGACTTGTTTTTGATCATCTTGCAAAATGGAAATGGCCTTTAGTTCATTACCGTTCCACTCGTCGTCAATTATTGCTCTAAAAGTAATAACTGTATCTTCTCCAATTATTTCTGGGAGTTCTATGCGAATTGGTTGTTCGCCGGCAGCGGATTTGCGAAACACATCATGATGAACATTCTCGCCATTACTTGCATCGAAATTTAAAGTCTCCTCTACAATGGCCGTATACAAATCAAGACTGTCTAAAACGCTCGCGGCAGTTTTAGTGATTGTTACTGAAACAACTACAGAATCTAAAGATGTATTCTGAGCAATTGATGTCGATAATTGGAATGGAGTAGTTTGATTTTCGTAGGGATCAAATAATACAGAACTTGAATAATCATCTCCTGGCGGAATTACGTTTCCTTGTACAACAAGTCGTGGTGTTCCTCCATAAATATTATAAAAATTAGTTCGCGCGTCATTTTCTGAAACGTTGTGTTGGCTTAATGGACATGCACTATAGGGTGAGCTCGGGTGATACGCAATATGCAAAACTTCAGGATGATTATTTAGGTTTGTATAAAACCCTGGATTCCTAGACGCACAAGCAGAACAGTATGTATTAGTATAATGTTCTACAATAATTGTCTTAGCAACTTCTTGTGCCGTAGAAGTCAATGTTATTCCTGAAATTAATAGCGTAAAAAATAGTTTCATAATCGTGTTTTAAATCCTTAGTCGTGTTGTTTGCAAAATACTTACACAAATTAAGAACAATTTTTTATTTAATTAGAATAACATGAGCTATTTATGGACTTCGTGTCGTTTGAATAAATTCTGGAGACCCTAGAGAATACATTCTTTTCTGAAGTTTATCTTCTCATTTAAATAATACGACTATAAACCAAATTATTTATATGCAAACCTTATCTTTGCAGTCTAAATTTATTGAGCATGGCGTTAAAATGTGGTATCGTTGGTTTGCCTAATGTTGGGAAATCGACACTTTTCAACTGTTTGTCAAATGCGAAAGCGCAATCGGCAAATTTTCCTTTTTGTACTATTGAACCAAATGTTGGGACGATATCTGTTCCAGATCCCAGATTAGAAGAACTGGAGAAATTGGTGAACCCACAACGTGTTGTTCCAACTACAATGGAAATTGTTGATATTGCCGGATTAGTGAAAGGAGCATCGAAAGGAGAGGGGTTAGGCAATCAATTCTTAGCCAATATTCGAGAAACCGATGCCATAATTCATGTTTTACGTTGTTTTGATAATGATAACATTGTTCATGTTGACGGTTCTATTGATCCCATACGAGATAAAGAAGTAATCGACTACGAACTTCAACTTAAAGACTTAGAAACGATAGAAAAGAGAATCAATGGACTCTCAAGGGTCGTTAAGTCTGGCGATAAAGACGCTGTTCAACAATATGATTTAGCAGAAAAGATTAAAAATCACATAGAAGGCGGGAACTCTGTACGTACACTAGAATTTTCTGAAAAAGAGGAGAAGTGGGTAAAAGAGTTTCAATTGATTACTTCAAAACCTGTTTTGTATCTATGTAATGTAGATGAAGCCTCTGTGAAAAGTGGAAATGCTTATGTTGAAAAGGTAAAGGAGGCAGTGAAAGACGAAAATGCAGAAGTACTAGTGATTGGTGCTCAAATTGAGGCCGATATTATGGAGCTTGAAACCTACGAGGAACGTCAAATGTTCTTAGAGGAATTAGGATTGGAGGAGCCTGGGGTGAATCGCTTGATTCGTACAGCATATAAGTTATTAGATCTCGACACATACTTTACAGCAGGAGAGAAGGAAGTTCGCGCTTGGACAGTAAAAAAAGGTTCTACTGGTCCACAAGCTGCTGGTGTGATTCATACAGACTTCGAAAAAGGGTTTATCCGAGCGGAAGTAATGAAATACGCCGATTTTGCATCTCTTGGATCTGAGAATGCAGTGAAAGAAGCTGGTAAGTTCAAAATAGAAGGGAAGGAGTATATCGTAGAAGATGGAGATATTATGCACTTCCGATTTAATGTATAATCACAAAAGAGATTAAACAAAGAAAGCCAGTTATAGAAATGTAACTGGCTTTTATATTTTGCAATAATTAATTTTAGTTCACAATTTCATCATACCAAGTATTCCATTGCTCATACTCTTCAAAGTATTGAGCTCCTAAATTCATTATTTCTTTAGCTTGATCATCTTGACGGCTTTCTACAAGTACTTTTGCAGATTCGTACATTCCAAACATGATCATTTTTTTATCTATCTCTGACCATTGTGATGCATCTGCTTCTTTTAATAATTCTTCAGCTTCTCTCCATTTTGAACGTGCAGTTGCTTTATCCATATTTCTATATCTACACACAGCTTCAATGTATTTTCCACTGATATTCTCTCTTCCGAACTTATAGATACGCATTACCCATCCAAAAGCTCTACGATATTCTCCTGCGTCAAATTCGTTCTCGATAATTTCCATTAAAGAACTCTTAAGTTCATCAAAGAATTCAGAATACTTTTCACGAACTGCACCATCATCATCTTTACGATTTAGTTTTCCAACTGTACTGAGTGCATCTTTATAGGCGTTATCGTAGGCATCATCTCTATCACCTACAAAAGAAATTTTGTACTGACCGTATGCTAAATAATAATAAGGAATTGGGTCATCTGAAGTCTTACTTTTCAATGTATACTTCTCTGCTTCTTTGATTAACTTTTCCCAGTCTCCATCTGCTTTAAGAATCAATAAGTCTTGATATTCTTGAGCGACCACAGTTGATCCGATTAAAAAGGCTGCTAAAAGCGTAAGTAAATTTTTCATTTTTTTGTATTTTTATTTGTACTAATTTGTCCAACTACTATGCCTAAAATCGATGTTAACAACTCTTTAACACAGTACACCTTATTCAGCTAATAATACGTAAAAATAAATAAAAAGTAACGTTTGGATAAAAATTAATCTGATTTTTCCTCTTCAAGCAAATACGTCCAAGGTTTTAAATGTGGATAATAGTCGATAATTACTTTGATTACTGCTAACAAGGGAACGGTCAGAATGATACCAAGTATCCCTGTTATACTACCGAAAATAACAATACTCAATAAAATGATTAATGGATTAACATTCGTATTGTTTCCCATTATTTTAGGAGTAATAAAGTTGCCTTCTATGAACTGAATAAAGCCAAATATAGCTATCACACCAAAGGCATACCAACCAGAATCCTTTGTTAATAATGCAAGAATAGTGGGTATTAAAGCACTTACGATTACTCCAATATATGGAATTGGTGCTAATATAGCAGCTACTATTCCGAAGAACAAAGCGTTTTTAATGCCCAAAACATAAAGGCCAACTGTTGTTAATACACCAATTATTAAAATAACCAATATTAATCCTTTCAAATATTGAAACAAGCTACCCTTCACTTCTTCAATAATCTCTCGACCTTCCCCAGCATCGTGTTCTTTTTTATGATAAGCTTCTACAAATCTGAAAACATTGTCCCTGTAAAGTAGCATAAAGAATATATAAATTGGACAGCTTATAAGAAAAAATAATGTATTCTTTAACCCAACAAAACTACCTTCAATTAATGAGATAACGGCACCTTTTAATTCCTCCAGATTATTGGTTAGTGCTTCAGTATGATTATCAATATAACTTTGTATTGATTCCGATGTAAAAGGGATCTCTTTGATATTTAAAAAAGCTTGATTGTTTTTCATCAAGCTAGGTAGCTCCTCAACAATTTCCTGACTTTGAACGACAATAATGATTAAAACGCCAGCAATAAATATTGAAACGATTAGTACAGTGATAAGCGCTGATAAGCCTCTTGATAAACCCATTTTTTCCCAGATTCTTGTAAACGGAAGTAGAATAATGGAAACCATTCCAGCAAAGAGTATAGGCATTAAAACATTACCAAAAAAGTATAACGCCACAATCACTATTGAAATGATGAATATGCTTTTAGCAGATTGGTCTAATGGGCTGGATTTATTCATTTATGAGTTATTGGTTACTTTTAATGAGTAAATTTAGAATATTTATAGCAGCTTTTGAAATCTTTGTGCCAGGTCCAAAAACACCAAAAACACCTGCTTCATAGAGAAAATCATAATCTTGTTGAGGGATTACTCCACCCGCTACAACCATAATATCTCCCCGTCCGAGGTTTTCAAGTTCCTCAATTATTTTTGGTACCAATGTTTTATGTCCTGCTGCCAATGATGAAACACCAACAACGTGTACATCATTTTCAACAGCTTGTTTGGCTGCTTCTTTTGGTGTTTGGAAGAGCGGTCCGATATCAACATCAAAGCCAATATCTGCAAAAGAAGTTGCAATCACTTTGGCACCACGATCATGACCGTCTTGCCCCATTTTGGCAATCATAATTCTTGGTCGTCGACCTTCTAGTTTAGCAAATTCATCGGCTTTGCTTTGTGCCATTTCAAAGTCTTTATCTTTCATAGATTCTGAGGAATATACACCACTAATTGAACGTATGGTTGCCTGGTAGCGACCAAAACTTTTTTCCATAGCTTGAGAAATCTCTCCCAAACTAGCTCTATTTCGAGCACATTCAACAGCGACTGCTAATAAATTACCATTTCCAGACTTGGCAACATCTTCTAATTTTTTCAATGAAGCAGTTACCTTTGAATCATCACGATCAGCTCGAAGCTTTTCAAGTCTTTTGATTTGGGAGTCTCTCACTTTCGTGTTGTCCACTTCAAGAATCTCCATGGCTTCTTCTTTGTCAAGTTTATAGCGATTAACGCCAACAAGAACATCTTTTCCCGAGTCTAATCGAGCTTGTTTTCTCGCAGCGGCTTCTTCAATACGCATTTTAGGAATGCCTGTTTCAATCGCTTTAGCCATACCACCAAGCTCTTCAACCTCTTCAATCAGCTTCCAAGCTTCTTCTACTAAATCGTGAGTAAGCTTCTCAACGTAGTAACTACCACCCCAAGGATCAATGAAATCAGTAATTCCGGTTTCTTCTTGCAAGAAAATTTGAGTGTTTCGAGCAATTCGAGCAGAAAAATCTGTTGGTAAAGCAATTGCTTCGTCCAACGCATTAGTATGGAGTGATTGCGTACCACCAAATACTGCAGCCATTGCTTCAACGCATGTTCTTGATACGTTGTTATACGGGTCTTGTTCTGTCAAACTCCATCCTGAAGTTTGGCAATGTGTTCTCAATGCAAGCGATTTAGGGTTTACAGGATTAAATTTCTGTACAAGTTTAGCCCAAAGTAATCTCCCGGCACGCATTTTTGCAATCTCCATAAAATGATTCATTCCGATACCCCAGAAAAAACTAAGGCGAGGAGCGAATTCATCTATTTTTAGTCCAGCTTTGATTCCAGCGCGCAAATACTCTAGACCATCAGCAAGAGTATAAGCCAGTTCTATAGATGCTGTTGCCCCAGCTTCCTGCATGTGATATCCAGAAATAGAAATCGAGTTGAATTTCGGCATATTTTGAGATGTGTACTCAAAAATGTCTGAAATAATCTTCATAGAAGGAAGTGGAGGGTAAATGTAAGTATTCCTCACCATGAATTCTTTCAAAATATCATTCTGAATCGTTCCAGATAGTAATTTTTTATCCACTCCCTGTTCTTCTGCAGCAACGATATAGAAGGCCATGATCGGAATTACTGCGCCATTCATCGTCATGGAAACCGACATTTTATCTAAAGGAATCTCATCGAATAAAAGCTTCATATCCAATATCGAATCGATCGCAACCCCCGCTTTACCAACATCACCTTCTACACGCTCGTGATCTGAATCATACCCACGATGTGTAGCTAAGTCGAAAGCAACCGATAGTCCCTTTTGTCCAGCTTTTAAGTTTCTTTTATAAAAGGCATTTGATTCTTCTGCTGTCGAAAAACCAGCATACTGTCGGATCGTCCATGGTCGTGAACTATACATTGTAGTATAAGGCCCACGTAAATAGGGCGCAATACCTGAAGTAAAAGTCCTGTGTTTTAAAGGTTTTATATCCTTGAATTGGTAATATGATTTCAATGTGATTTTTTCGGCAGTAGTAAATGATTCTTCTGCTTTATAATTAACATTCTTGTTGTTTCCTTCTAAACTATATGTGCTGAAATTTACTTTTTTCATGCTACTGTAATATTACATTCAAGTTCTAAAATAAGCTCCTTACCAAATTCATTTTCTTGTGTTGCCTTCCAAACTTCTTGCTTAGATTCATGATTGAAGTATTTGTTTACACCAATTAGTATATTTTCTTTATTTTGAATGAGTTCAATTCTTTTTAAGGCAGTGTTTTGTATTTCCTTCTTAAGAGAGTCACTACCTTCTTCTTCTAATTTGAGAAATAATTCCCACGTGTTTTTTTGGAGAGCTGAAATCAAATTTTCCTGACTGTAAGCACCTCCTGAAGGATCAATAACTTTGTCTAGATAAGATTCTTCTTTCAAAAGCAAGACAATATTTGTGGCCAAGCGTTGTGTCTTTTGTAAGTCTGGATTTATTGCTTTCCAATTATACGGTAACACTGTCAATTCATCAACACCTCCAATCACAGCGGATAGAGCCTCTGTGGTTTGACGTAGTAAATTTGTATTTGGGTCTTTTAGAGACTTATTTATAAATCCTGTTTCAGCTTCAATATACGCTATAGTAGAGCAGGAGTGTTCTGGTGTGTAAGCATTGACAATATTATGCCATAGGCTTCTCAAAGTCTTAAGCTTCGCTATTTCAAAAAAATAATTGCCGCCAATTCCAACTTTGAATTTTATCTGCGATGCTGCTTCGTCTATGCCTAAACCTTCACTCTCCATTAAATCATGAAGTACATTGTGTCCTTCGTGGAGGCAATAAGCAATCTCATGGGTTACGTTTCCTCCAGTACTTTGTACCTTTGTGCCATCAATCAATCGATTTCGCATATTCGAGATAAAACCAAAGTCTTCTTCGGAAGTATTAATTGCAGTACCTATGACCTTCTTATACTTCTTTCCTAAGTCATTTAAAACTTCAAATTGACTCTTATCATGGTATATGAAAGTTGTTACAATGTGTTCAAACCCAATTTCAGAAAACAAAGTCTCTAGGTCAGTAGCATTAAAATCATTCAGATCAATTCTTAAACCTGTTGCACCATTCATTAAAAGATGAAGTGCAGATTTATTCATTGATTTTGCGTCTGAATTTTGAACTGCATTAATGATTTGCCAATCATTATTATTGAACTTTCCGCCGCGAGTATAAGGAGCGATGCCAGGAACAGTGTGAGTAGATTCATCATCAGGAAAGGCATAGCTCTTGAAATCAACGTTTTCTATTGGGTGAGAATGATGAAGAATATCCTCAACATTTTTACCTTTTAAATCTTGAGATACCTTCTTTAACCATTCTTCTTGACTTGTATTAGTAAATTCGTTGTAAAAGTCACTCATTTTGACAAAAATTGTGTTTCGTCAAAGATAGAAAAATAAATTATGGATAAATACAATAACTCAAGTAGGATAAAGAAAAAATCGTCTCTTTTTTAAATATATAATTACGGAATATATTCTATTTCATGGGTTATTCATCTTTTTGATTTAACATGTCCGTTTCCTGTTGGGAAAGTGTCCAGTTGTCAGTTGCCATAATTTGAACCCAAGTGTTGTTTGATTTCTTGTAGACTTGAATATGGAGACCTAATTCTTCTTCAAAAAGCTTCTCAAGTGTACTTGTTTTAAGATTTTCGTGAATACTAATTGGTACCATAGCGCCTTCCTTTCTGATGTCCTTGATTCTAAAAGCACCGTCGTAAACTAATTCTTTAGGACTAGCTTCTCCCTTAGTGTACTTGGTTTCAAAAAATTCTATTTTTAAGTGTGGATATTTTTTATTAAATTGATTTTTTATTGACTCTAAAGTCATAAAATCATCATTTATCTCAATTGTTGAACTCATAGTTGATTATTTATTACTATACTGCAAATGTAAATTGTTGAAGTGAGCTGATACGATAATTATGACAGTTTTAAATATGATAAAAATCAGTAATTATAAAATAATATATATGATTAAGAATTTTTTACTTGTTACTAGTGTGATGTTTACGAGTGTTTTATGTTTTACATCTTGTGATTCGACTACAAACAAAAGTATGGAAGATAAGAAGGTAAGTATAACTCGAGATACTAAAGAGGTGTATGTTCAAAATGAAACAGAAAATCAATATGATTTGTCTTATTTCTCGGGAAAAGCGGAAGTAAATATCTATCATCTTGAAAAAGCAAGGTATAATGATGTTCATCCTGGAGAAGCTGTCTTAATATTTGTAACAGAGCCCTTTCTCATTCAAAAACAAGTGAAATCAGATCACCCAAGTAACAGCAATTCAGTGCCAGTTTTGAAAATGAATAGGATAGACCGATTTTCTACTGGTATTTACGACTATTCGATTTATACATCTGTTTTTACACCAACAACCAAATTTGAACCAACTTATCCATTAAAAGTAACAATGAGTAGTCAAGATTGGTGTGGACAATCTTTTATGCAGCTCAATAACAATAGGGGATTTGATTTTATGTTACGCTCTTATTTTGAGTCAGAAGGAGATACAACTGAGCATTTAGGTTATTCACTTACGGAAGATAATATATTGAATCTTGCACGTATAGATACAGCATTATTGCCAAGAGGTGAATTTGATGTTATTCCTTCAATGTCTCATTTGAGATTGTCTCACGCACCTCTTAAAATGTATAAAGGAAATGCATCATTATCAAACTTAGAGAATCAAGTTGTTTACTCATATGATATCCCAGAGCTAAAAAGGGGAGTTAGGATATTCATGAATCCGAGGGACAATTTTCAAATTGTAAGATGGGAAGAGACTTATCCAACCGTTTTTGATGGAAAGCTTAGGAAATCGGTATATACACTTAGAAAGTCTGAAAGATTACCTTATTGGGAGTTAAACCAAACAAAGGATGACAATTGGAGAGATTCCCTTCAATTGAATTTTATTTAATTAATCCCTTTAGATTGACTATAATTTATCTCACGGATGTCAAAAAATGTAAAAAATACCTAAAATTTGAACAGTTTTAGTTGGATTTATTAATATTTTCCTATCTTAGTAAAAACTGACATTTATTGTCTTTTAAGTTGTTTAATTAAAATAAGTAAAAATTATGGGAAGACCACCAACAAAACCAGCGAAGCTGAAAGATGGTTTTTATATTGAGGTTAGAAACGAAGGGTCTAAAGCCAATGGTATCAAAATTCGTAGAGATACAAAAGAAGAGATGCTAATGGCAATAGAGGATTACAGCCGTATTAAGGATGTAAACGTTCTAGGTGAGCTGAAAAACGATAAATGGGTAGACAAAAAAGAGAGTAAAAAGAAACTTTCTAAAAAATAATATCCTACTCAATAACTATATTAAAAGTCCTTTTTTAAGCCTAAATTACGCAAGTCTATAGGTAGGGCTTAAAAATTTAAAAGGGATTCAGATTTTTCTGAATCCTTTTTAATTTTTGTGAATAAAGCGAAACAGCTTTCGCTTAGTAAATTTTATTTATTTTCACAATTTTCTCAAATTTTACTTTTTACAGATTATTTATACTATAGTTGACATTTGCTCCCATGAAGGTTTGTTATTTGTTTGACAGAAATATTTTGATTATTTTTATACTAAACTTTGATATTAAATTATGCATTCAGCTGTAGACATAGCTAATATATTTGTAAGTAAAGGGCTTGAAGAAGATTCACCTGTAACGCAGATGCAACTCCAGAAAATGGTATATTTTGCACATGGTATAACTTTAGCATATACTGAAGGTAAAAATAAATTGGTTAAGGAAAAATTTGAAGCATGGGATTTTGGACCAGTTATTCCTGAGATTTATCATGAGTTTAAACAATTTGGAGCAAAACCAATCACCCCTGAAGTTGATATATATAGGTTGATAAATAAAGGGCGAAAATTTGAGTCAATTGAATTAGAGAATCCTACTGAAAAAAAAATAGTTGATGATACATGGGAAGCTCTTAAAGGATTGACAGGTATTCAACTATCTAAATGGACACATAAAGACGATTCTGCGTGGGCCAAAGTATATAGGCGAGGGAGTCGTAGTATTAAGTTAAAGGATGAGGACATCATCAATGACTTCACTCCTCTTTTAACAAAAAGTAAGGAGTCAAAACAAAAAGTAGGGAGTTAAAATGAAGGATGATAGTCAATCAGAAAAATCCCCTGAACTTGAAGAAGAAATTTTTAGTTCTGAAAAATTATTAGATAGTTCTGATTCAACTCAACCAAGTGATTCAACCAAAGAAAGACCTAACCCCGCAGAATCTCAAGAATGGGAAACTTCTTGGGTTTCAGATAAAGAAACATCGGCTTATAATGAGGTTTCGATTGATATGGAACGAGCCAAAGTTAAACGATACAAGGATGAACACACCACACGTATTAGTTTGGTTGAGAAACTATTTGTTTTAACATGTATGTGGTTGATTTTTACAGCGATTATTATTTTCGGTGTTGGCCTTGGTGATATTCAACTCTCGGATAAGGTTCTTATAACAATTCTCTCAACAACTACAGTAGAAGTTTTAGGTTATTTGACGGTAGTTTTACTATACTTATTTAACAAAGATGGAGCACCCGTTTCTAATCTTGATATAAATGCAAAAAATGGAAGCCAGTCTTAGTAGGAGTTACATTAAGTATCAAACGGGCACAAAAATTAAAAAAAAGGAGTCAGATATTTTCTGACTCCTTTTTTGCTTTATTCGAATTTTTCAGTGAAATTAAATTCCATCTTTTTAAGCATATACTTAGCCTTTTCTATCTCACTCTTTGCAATCAGTTTTGTTTTTTTGAAAGCATCCTTTTCAGTTGTAGCTCTATTTTGCAGCTTTTTAGATTCATCATGATGCTTCTGTCCAGCCATTCCGATTTTACTCAATTTTATTTCTTTTTTAGTCATAATTAATATATATATTTTTATTTGAGCAATATGCTTAATAGTTATATAGAATTTTTTACGAAAAGTTTATAATTTGATTTATTACCTGACTCCTTTTTGTTTTTGGATGATTTCGTATTAATTAATCTTCTGTATTATCATCAGATTGGTCTTCAATCAAAGAAAGTATTTTGTCAAGTTTTTTATCAAATTCGCTAAATTTTGATTCCAATGAACCTATTTTTGATTCCAATGAACTAACTTTTGAGTCCAATGAGCTAATATCAGATTTTAAGGAGGCAAAGTTATTTTTTACTTCACCATGAATTGTATTAACAAGAGTTTGTAATCCAACTATATCTTTATGGATTTTATTGAAGTGTTGTTCATATCTATCGAATCGTTTATCCAAATCGCTGAATCTTTTATTAATAGCTTTTCTTAAGTCATCAGTAGTATTTGCTTCTTCTGGCTTAATAGGCAATACTTTACTCATAAATAGTTGTTTTTTATTAAAATTATTACAAATGTCCAATTTGAACTAGAAAAGACTCCAGTGCATTATAAAGAGTGTGATTAATTTCCGCAAATATTAAATAATCTCCGATTAGATTGTCTGACACACAAGATTCACCATATTTTTTTATAAGGTTTTTATTCTCGTGCAGTCTGGCAATAGTTTCTTCACATAATGTTTTAACTTCCACAGAATCAGACTGAGCTTGATATTCTCTTAAAGCTTCTATAGCTTTTTTAGAGCTTGTAGCAAGTAGATATGCTGTGGTGCCATCATCGTGTTTGGTACGCTCTGCCTCACGAAAGTAAGTTTCCAATTTTATTAAAGAATCATTCATTGTGTTAGGTTTTAATTATTATTTAAAGAATCTATTTCTTTATCAATTTCTGCCAGCTCATCCTCATCAGCGGAAATCATATCACCAATTCCGAGATACTTACCATATATCAATACTTCAATTGTAGGTCTAACAGTCTTAAGAGCTTTTGTAAAATCAAATGGACCTATTACTAAAAACACAAATGCTGATAATACTATTAGTCCAGCTGCATTCCAGTTTACTAAATCTCCCAGCTTGATGGGCTGCTCGAAATAATAAGTGGCGAGGCAGTTATATCCTACCCACAAACCAACCAAAATAAATCGGGCTATAGGATAGACAAGTCGAAATGCCCAGTCTAACCATCTTTTTTGATTACGCTTTTTTTGAATAATACTTCTTAATTTTTTCTTTCTATGCAGTAACCACTCAATACGTTTTTTATCTCTTTTGTATTGAAAAATTGCCCATAAAACAAGAATAATAGCAATAATAGCAGATACAATTATCCAACTCCAGTTATTATTATCCTTATTCTTTGATTTCATTTTAACTTTTTGGGACTATTTATAAGAAAATAGTTATGACAATTTTTATAGAGATACAATGGTTATTTAGACGTAGAAAACGATTGAGATTAAAATCCCAGATACCAAAACATCATCAATTCAAATTTTTAGGAATTATTGTTACTTGGTGCGCCTAAGAATGATACGGCATTTACAGCTACAAACTTTGTGGTTTCAATTGTATCGTCAGGATTTCCCCCTCTATTTACTGTTTCAACTGCTGCTTTATAAATTGACCTTGCTTGAGCAACATCAATCATATTAGGTATCCACAATGTAGTGTTTGGCAGGTCGTGTTTTACATTATCACTGTCAGTCCAAGCATTAAAAAATCCACTATCTAATAATTCTTCCTTTAGTTCGCCATGTCTTTCAACATTGATGTCATAAGCTATTAATACATTCATAATGTCAAGAGTTTATATTTAAAACTATCATAAATATAGCAAAATTTAGCGCAGGGGCAATCGCTCCAGTCCGAAAGGAAAGGAGAACCCCTAAGATGCCTTCTTAGCAAATTTTTTCATACGCAATATCTGTGTCATAAAACACATATTCTGTTTCTGTTAACTCACATGCAACACTCATGAACACATATATAAAGTCACGAAGTCTTGCGTTAAGTCTAATTTCTTTTACTTTTTTCTTTAATTTTCCAATTAATGCTTGGTAAACATTATTTGTAATTGCAGCAATAATTAAGAACACAGTGTTCTCATTCATGTTGCTAAATGGTGGTAGCTTCCAGCCGAAGTCATTTTTCATTGTATCAAAGTTTCTCTCGCTGGTTCCACGTTGGTTGTAAAATTCAACAAGTTCCTTTGCTGAACTATTCCAGTCATTGGTAATAATCAATTTATAGGCATATTGACCTCCGTATATCCATGTCATCGGAGTTGTTCCATATTGACCTTTTCTTACTGTATCACGTTTTCTATCCATTCTTAGTACAATAAGTCTATAAGTTTCGTTTGAGCCACTTATTTTCCACTCTAAATCTGTGGTTTCGCAATCCCAATCATAAAGAGAAGTTTGAATATATACCTTGTTCCATACATTACTGTCATCCGTATTTAAGGTCTCCATTAATTTTTTACTCTTCCTTGCACCTACAACGAAATGAATACCATTCTTATGCAGGTAGTCAAAAGTTGGACCATGGTATGCTCCTCTATCCATCCGAACACGTCCAATGGAAATCTCGTTTTTCTCTAAATTCTCAATACATTTCTGAGTTGACTCTAATATCCTCGCACCAGGGGCAACATTCCCATTTCTCATCTCTATGTATACAGGAAGGTTGTCAATGCACGCTACCATTGGGGCAAAACATTTCTCTTTATTTTTATTTTTCTTTGCTTCTCGAACCTCGGTGTATATAGTTGTTGCATCAAGGTCTAAGTCGTATTTTTTATTTTTATTTAATAATCCAATTTTTGACGTTATGGACGCAAGAAGTATGTTCATTTGTTCATTGTCATTAGTTTCCCTATGAGTGACCCTCTTGTAGGTCTTACTTCCTTTTCTCATCGCTTCTCTATATCCACGTTTGCTTCTATGTACTCCAGACTCTTTAAGAACATCAGTAGCTAGACTTTTCATGACTCTACCTAGAGTATCATGACTAGGTAATTTAAGTCCTGGAATAATATCCAAATTCTTTCTGAGTTTGGTAATATGGTCAAGTCGAAATCCTCCACATAAGTTTGTTAGCATCCAAGAAATAATAACGTCATCATATCCATACTTAGCCTGCTTGACTCTGGTGCCAAGGCACTCTCGAATTTGCTCCGCTATCTTGAAGCTCTTAATTTGCTTCAAGACAGGTATTGCTCCTCCGAAAGGCGTAATTTTTCTATTTGACCGTCTGGCTTTCATGATGATGTTTCTATTTCTTAGTTTTTGTTTTTTTGATTGTATTTAGAAAAAGGAGGAAAGGGTTGTCAACCCTAATTACAAGAGAATAAATGGCGTTTATACTCTGAACCTCACTAATAAAAGAGGGAAGGCTATGAGCGAAAGCCTTTTATAAAGTGGGAGTGAATTACTTATCCCACTTCAACCTCTTATTTATTAAAAAAAAAGAGGGTAGCTGGCTGAGCTCTTACGAAGACTTTGATGTTTAGTGCAAAGTCTTCAACCTCTTTGTTTTTTACTTGACTTATAGCAATTTGCCTGTCAAAAGTTCAACTCAATTTATATTTTGATAGAAATCTAATTTTCCATTTGTAAATGTGATGTCAAATAATTGCGTGGGATTTATTGTGTTTTTGAAAATGCGAGGCTCTATGAGTTGCTTATATTTGGGTTGACTTATAATTGGCTTTGTTTCTAGGAGTCCATGAAACCTCAATAATGCAATTACATGCTTCATTCGGTCCTCCTCTGATATATTGAAGTCATATAAAACGGCAACAATGTCATTAATCGGCTGATAAGCCTCATCTTTGCATTCCTCCAAAAACACTAGTAAATCTGTTAATCTATAATAAATCATAATCTTTTGTATTTGACCAACACATAATAAGAGAGTGCGATGAGCCCCCACTCACCGCACTCGAATTTTCATCAATTCTTTTTTGAGCGCATTTTTGTTATAGGTTCTTCACTCATTAGGGAATAGCTGAAAACTCAGTCTAAAGACCTTCTTATTATAAATGTTGGAGTTAATATTTGCAGAAGAATTCTGCTTTGACTATGTGCTTATTAGCTTGCTTTTGGGAATTCAAGCATTTTTATATCTGGAATTCCAGAAACACCTTTGATACTACCGTAAAAATCAATGGTGCTAGTTAGCACTTGCTCAATGTGTTTTGCTCTGCGTTTCCAGAGTAATTGCATTTTTCTCTGCTCATCGTGATGGCTATCTTGTAACTGCTTGAATCCTTCAAGAATAGACTCAAATGTTGCTTTAAACTCTTGAGAAGTCAAGTAATCGTAAAGTAAGCTTATTTTATCTTGTTTGCCTGATTGTTTAACCATTACTGAATGAGTCTTAAGCAAACCATATCGAAGCATTAAGGACATATCTTTTACATTGTAGAGAGTTGTTACCCAAACTCCATCAATGAGAGCATATTTACCTTTAACATCCTTAGGCATTGTCTTGGTAACGATAACCATTATATCTGCCTTGCTTTCTAGATTATCCTGCTTGAGCTTCTTTATAAAACTGCTACTCCAGTTTTTTGTATTCTTACTTTCATAAATAATCTTCCCAGCAATTGCTCCAGTTTGTGTAACAACCGTTTGAATACAGTCAGCTCCATTTGCCCCTTTCTTTACTTCCTCAATATTATCAGTTGAGTGAATCTCGGATAACATCTCTTCTAGAACAAGCTCTTGGGCTTCGCCTTGAGATTGCATGCTCCCTTGGTTTGCTCGCTGTTGAGCCTCTTGTAGCTTATTCTTAAGTGATTCAATTACATCTTCTTTCTCCTTAATTTTCAAGAAGCTCTCTGTTTGTAATTTTTCCTGGAGATTGGTTTTCATTTCTGAAAGTTGTTCAGATAGTTTCTCTTCCATTTTAAGATGAATCATCGCTTCTTTTTCTTCGAATTCACGAGATAGCTTCTTAAGCTTTGCTTTCGTCTGGTTCAACTCAATAAGCTGATTACTTTTTTGCTTAAGCTCATCTTCGAGTTCGGCAAGTTGACTTTCCTTTTCTTTATGAATCTCTTGACGAATTGACTCTTTAAGTTGGGTCTCTTTCGTTTTAAGTTGAGACTTTACTTGATTATCAACTACCTTAGAGAAGTCAGATTGTTCTTTTGCAAACTGTTCTGTCAACTCTGAGAGTTCAGACTTTTGTAATTGAAGTTCTTCTTCACGTCTCTTAAGTTCTGACTGTAAGTCTTTCTTAATTGACTGGTGAAATTGATTGACCAAGGCGTTATCAAGGTCAAAGGTGCTATAGCACTCTGGGCATTTAATTTTTAATGTTTTCATGACTATTGGTTTTTGTGCTGCTATTTGCAGCTGGTTAAACATGGTCCAATCATTCTCATGGATTGGATTTATTTCGATAAATTGTTTGTTTAAACCTTTTCAAGAACCAGAATAAGGTATGAAGTTGACACTATTGGGGATAGCATTTCTGCGGGTCAACATCATCTTATACGTAAATAAAAATATTTTGTTACAAAAACGTAACAATTTTAGATTTAATTCGTATGAATAATTATAATGAATGAAGAGATGACAAATACAGAATACTTACAGAAACTTGCTGAAAAAATAAAGAATACTAGAAAGCAAAAAAAGATGACTCAAGAGAAGCTTGCAGATAGGCTTGGAACAGTTCCTAGCTATGTTGCAAGAATGGAAAAAGGAGAGCAAGATAGCCGAATCACATCCTTACTTGAGTTAGCAGATGCCTTAGATATAAGTATTGGAGAGTTGGTGAGCGTAAATTAAAATATTATTCAAGTAAGGATATTTTGGATATAATCACTTCATTCTCCAGAACTGAATCTTCAACACCTTCCTGATAAACATCTACTTCTCCTAATTTATAGGTGACATTGAATTTTTGATTTAAGAATTCATCTTTCATTTTACAGGAATTATCAGGATTGGCATATTTATCTAGATTTGCATTCCATATCATTATTTGTTCTCCTTGTTCATCCTCAAATAATGTAAGACAGCTGCCACGGAACTCACCTCCAACATATTTTAATATCATTGTTGAGTCCTTTTTTATGCTTACCTCTTTTTTGCTGTTGTCGCTTGTAATTTCTTGAACGTAGCCATCATCCGTAACTTTGTATTGTTTTATGTCAAGATTTACCTCTTCACCAACAGGGATTTCAAAGTTGTCATTAAAATCTTTTTCATCCAAGGTATGGAGAACTCTATTTTCAGAGGGATTTAGAATAATAAACAGTGTTTTATACTGAGCTTTGTGCTGTGAATGATGAAGAGAGTATTCATAGTTAATTTTATAAATTTTACCTATGACTTCATTTGGTTCTCGATTTTTTAAGCTCTCCAAAGGCTTAAACATGTGAGCATAATTATTATCTTCAAAATTACCCTTAGATGCTTGATATATCTCTGATATATCTTGACAATTTTTTCTCATATCTTTAACAAGTTTATCTAACTCTCCTTTATGATACTTATTTACCTCCCCATCAGAATAGTACATCTTGGACCTTGGTCTTTCAGCCAATCGTGCCCCTGCACTCAACTCATTAAGTATTTCATCGTATGTATTTTGCACTGCCTTTAATTTTTTACTGGCAATTAGCAAACTATCTTGCACGGTAATGTCTTTGATGTTTTCCACTTCATTTACTATGAATCGAGCATAACTTTTCCTCTTTTGAATTTGTTCTTTAATTTCGCTGGTTAATACTTCGTCACCAGTTTTAGACTGCCCTCCACAAGAGTAGATAATAGTAATAATTGAAAGTGTCAGTAATAATCTCATATGAATATATTTTTCGCTAATATACGAAATAAACAGTTACAAACAACCGATTGTATACAATCACTTGAAATAATATGATTGAAGTTAATTTCACAGCATGGTTAAAAGTGGTAGAAAATCAGAGATGCCAATAGAAATAATTGAGCTTGGACAGCGAATTCAACAGATTATTAAAGAAAAAGGATTTAAAACTAGAGAGGTAGCTCACGATTCAGGACTAGATGTCGAGAATTTGAGGAAGTACATCAAGGGAAGACAAGAGATGAAGGTTAGTACGATGCTTAAAATTTCTAGAGCACTTAAAGTTGATGTTGGAGAATTGTTTAAATAAATTAAAAAACCAATTGAACGAGTGACTGTAATTATGCAATTAACCCAAAACAAAGACTCAAATTTGATTTAAATTACTATATTGCAATAAATTAAAACCTTTAATCATGCCAAATTATTACGTTAGAACGGTGCCTCAATCGAATGGAGACCATGAAGTTCATAAGGAAGGATGTAGTTATATGCCTTTATCAGAAAACAGAAAAAAACTTGGAAATTTCCCAACTTGTAAATCTGCTGTCACAGAGGCGAAGAAGACATACTCAAAATCAAACGGTTGTTATTATTGCAGTAATGACTGTCATACAAGTTAATTAACGAGAACATCTAAGTATATTTGTACAAGTCTTGAATTTAACTATTCCTAATGGTTGTTCAAGTCATATGTACTATTTTATCTTTTTTGTAACTTTATTTCAAATGATAAAGTAATTATATTTACATATTTATAGAAATGAATAGAGTGTTTAATCATAGATTAATTGATGTTTTTAAGGCTTGTCTAAAAGCTCTAAAACAACTCAAAATGAAAGTAGATTATGAAAGTCTTGAAAAGGGTAGAATCGAAGCCTCTACAAGAGCCTCAATACTTTCATGGGGAGAAAGCATTGTGATTGATTTTGAATCGAGTGGCGATAAGTGTTCAATGAAGGTTTCATCAGAAGCTGCGGCGCAAGTTTTTAGTTGGGGAAAGGATTCATCGAATGAAAGAGAAATATTAAACTTAACTGAAAAAAAACTGAAGACTTGAAACTTTATATATCAAATTGTAAGTCTTGTGGGAAAAAAATCCCATTGAATTTAAACGCTCCAAGTAGGGCTCATATAAGAAATATATATGGTGACCAATTTAGCGTTGAGTGCTCTAATTGTTGTAATATAAATGATTACACGCCGAGCGATATACATGCTGAGTCTCAAGTTAACTCGACTATTAAAGGTGGAGCTATTGGAGGCGCTATTGGTTTGTTAGGAGGGCCAATCGGTCTTCTTATAGGTGGCGCTATTGGAGGTGCTATTGGTAATGACCAAGATACACAGGAAAAAAATCAAGTAAAACGTTTTAATAGGAGTTATTGAGTATGAACTTGAAAAATCTAAATAAAATAAAACTTGGTAGACTTTCTCTTATTTTAATTGGCTCTGCTTTGATTGTTTGTTTTGCTGTCATAGACAATTTCTTATCACCGATTACCCATAGTTTTAGAACGATTGCTGAATTAAAAGGGTTATTTTTTATTATTGTTGGCATATCTACTTTTATAGGCATCTTGCATTTGATTTATGTAGCTCAAAAAGGTCACACAAATGAATATCTTCTCTATCGAAGGATGGGGCCTATAATTTCTTCCCCATTAACTGCTGCCACTCAAGGAGTTTTTATCTATGGTGGCATAGAAATAGTGTTTATTATTTGCTATGACATTTCCACTGTTAAGGAATTTCAAGGTATAAATAAACTTGCAGTGTCAATAGCAATGCTTGCAATAGTTATATATGCTTTTTACATTTTGTCTGCGATGCTATCTGATATAGTCAAGTACGAACCTGATAATACTGAAACAGGAAAAATAGTATCGGATAAAAAAAGTAAATAACTATAACCTAAGTAATTTTTGCACTAATATTTTAAAAAATAGAAAACCACATGGACTTTAGTAAGAATCCCTTGTTAAATTCTACTCACGAATATAAACTCAGAACCATTTATAAAAGGTTTCCAGGCCTAAAAAAAGCTGATAAAACCGAAATCCTTTCATTATATGATTTTTTTAACTCAACACCTCAGAAATATTTCTCTCAAGAAGTATTCAAGGTTTACTATGAGTTCATATCTGAAATGAAACCAGAAAGATTACAAATGTGTTTTAAAGAACATGTTCATTCTTTGGATATTGCTTTTAAATCATTATCAAGAATTAATAATGAAAATTTTCATGATACTTTTCATCCAAATGATGAAATTGATAGAATACGATTCATAGATAGATATATTCATCACAATTATCAACGTTTAATTGAAGGGGCTTATCACGCTTTTATTTATCCCATTACATTTGATATATTGAAATCAAATGATAAGAAAACCGAGAATATGAATGTCTTTAACTGTAATCAAGTTTTAGAAAAGTCAGAAAAATTCAGCATAATTTCAAAGTTCTATGACCATGATGTTAGAAATGCTATTGCGCACAATGATATTGAATTTTTGGAAAAAGATATAAAATATCGAAATAGAAAAAAAGTTAAAGTTTTACATAGTCGGAGTACAATAAATTTATTTGACAAGTTGCTTGATACGTGCAATGCCATGGCTTTTGCGCTTAAAACTTTTGTACTCACTAATAATGAGTTTATTCAAGAGAATAATATACAAATTCCTAAGTGGATTATAGTTGAAGAGATAATTCCAAACTTAAATACTTATGAATGGAGAGTTGAAGATATTTTTGAATCAACTTTGCCAGATGGAAGGAATCAGTTAATAATTTATGGGAAGAATAGTTTACTAAGTTTTAATGAGGCACTATTTTATTCTTTTCAAACCACGATATTAACTGAACGATTTCTTAGTGGTTATGATAGATACTACATTAGTTCTCAGAGTAAATATGCTCCTATATGCTTTGGAGGATTTAACGGTAAGATACTGAAGGAAAATAGAGAGAAAGGCAACTTAAATTACAAAGGGGTTATTGAAGATGTGCTTTTCTTTGTACCCAAATTTAAAACACCTCGCTTCTTCAGATTATTGAGACGATTATATTTTACTTCTAAAACTGAATTTAAATACAAGTATTTATTTCGTAAAAAAAGTGAATATCAAGTAAGATGGACGGAAAGTCATCGTAATGTAAATCATTCAGTCGTGAAGGCTGGGGTTGTTTTAACAAGTATTGACAAATTGCCTGAAGATATTATACGAGAAAATATAACTCAAATCGCTCGTAAGACTATTAAAAATGCTAGAAAAAACACTTCCTTGTTTAAAAGGCATAGGTATTTGACAGTTGGGTATTTAAGTATTTTCATATATCAAGAGGATAGGCGACTTAGGGAAATTAAGAACTCAGGATTGATTGAGAACTTGATTTGTACTGTTGTGAAGAAAAAACTGAAGAGAATTAATTCTCCTGATATAATTGGAAGCAAAATTGAAACCATAGGAAATTACAGAATTGCCTGGAATAAGAATTCAACTGTTTTTGATAATGTTTAATGAATGAATTTACAATAAAACCTCCAGAAAACAAATCCCAGATGCTTATTCTTATTATACGAAAGCTCCTATTTTAATGTTGCAATTGAGACTTGCGTAATTAAGGCTTTTTTAAGGGCTTTTTTTATTTTAGAGAAATCTTATTTTTATTTATTGTGAACTGCTCATGAAAAATTATTCCTATTTACTCTGGACATTACTTTTTTTAGTCCTTTTAGGATCGATTCCTTTACTATTATACAATAGAGGAGTTGATGTAGCTAGAATTGTTGGTTTTATCGTCTTAATAGCTATTGTAGTAGCGTTATGGTATTGGAGATATGCAATACGCAAAAAGTCGCCCAGAAATGAGCGAATTAAGCTAGATGCAAACGATCTGTTTTGGCTTGAAAAAAATATTTCCTTCTATAAGAAACTATCTAAAAATGATCGCAAAATATTCTTGGATCGAATAGGTATATTTTTGGCGGATATTCAAATAACCGAGGTAGATAAAGAGGTAGCAGATAAAGAAACTTGTTTTTATGTGGCTTCAAGTGCAATTATCGCCTATTGGGGATTGCCGTATTGGAATTATGGAGAGCTTCAGGAAGTATTAGTATATCCTACAAACTTCAATATGGATAACACTTTAAATGAGCTTGGACGAGTAGGAGGTAAAGTACATCATGGAGGTCTAATGGATAAAACCATGATTCTTTCATTTCCTGAGTTGAAGAAGGGATTTCAAATTAATAATGATAAAAAGAATGTAGGTGTACATGAATTTAGTCATCTCTTAGATAAATCAGATGGTTCTATTGATGGTATACCTCCTTTTATGGAAAAAGAAGATAGAAAAATTTGGTTAAACATAATGGAAAGGGAGATGAGTAAGATCAATAGTGATTCGTCTACTATTCCAGATTATGGTGGTGTGGACAAGACGGAGTTCTTTGCTGTTGTTTCTGAATATTATAAAGAATGCCCCAAACTCCTAAAAATTAAACATATAGAATTATATAATGTATTACACAGTTATTACAATCAACCAAAAATAAAAAAGGGTTAGCCAGTATCACTGACTAACCCTTCGCGCTAAACTATACTACAAAAAACTATTTTCTTGCTTTGCAACCGTAGTAACAGGCCTGAGGAGCAAGATCCTCATTAGGATTTGTGGTAGTATCTATTGACTTAGGTGTCGGCATATCTTTACTAGCATTCACATTAGTTAATTTTTCTTGAGGCTCCCTATCGGAACAGCTCATAGTAAAAATCAATAATATAGATGCTATTGTTACTTTCATATTCATTATAAATATAACGTCTTAAAATCAAATAATTACGGTAAATCGCTGTATGTGGGCTATAGATGTGCGAATGGTAGCTTAAGATTATCGAACAAAAACATTTTGTTTAATAATGGATTAAAATCACAAAATTTTGATAAATATTAAACAGGATTAAGTCGTTTTGATGAAGAGGTAAAATCAATGTGAGGAACAAAAGTGAATTGATATAGGTTGTTATATAACGCAGATTACCAATAAGGACAAAAAAAAGGCCGTTTACGAATAAACGACCTTTAGAAATAAGAATATTTTATTCTTACAATAATTAGTTGTTAGAATTTCTCAATGCATCTTGAAATTCTTGGCTATTAAATGCATCCTCTAATCCACTTGCAGCCGTTGAAAGGAATACAATTACAATTATCCAAATAATTGCGTAAAGCACTAGTCCAATGATACCTGTTATCATACCTCCAGTAGCAGCACCTTTACCGCCTACACTTGGATCAGCTTTAATTTTCTTCTTAGCAACTACTGCTAAAATTATTGCCAATATACCAGTAATAATCCCAAGTATACCACCTAATATCCAACCTAAAGCAATAGATACTATACCTAGTACAAGAGATGCTGTTGCCATACCATTACTTTTAGGTGCACCTGTGTTCGCTGCTCCTACATTTTCTGTTTCACTCATAGTTTTTAGTTTAAAATTAACGTCTCAAACATAAGTAAAATTATTTTAACAAATTTTCTATTTTATAAAAAAAACATAAAAGTAGTATCAGTTTTTCTCTAGATCCCTTTGAAGACCTACTTGTAAACGTGAGACATAAGTTATTAACACTGTGTTGATAGTATCTAAAAAATTACTTTTATTATTGGTGATCAAGTGTTTTTCTATCTCTAGTAAGAACAAATTAACCTTCATATATTTAATAGCTCCACTTTTCAACTCACTTCTCGAGTTGTTTTCGTTTAAAACGCATTTTATATTTGAAAAGAGAGAATCTAGAAGGTAAATTATTGCTTTATTAGTTTAATGTTTTGTGTTTTGTTATTGACGGTAATTACCAAATTATAGTTTCCTGCACTAAGCTTGTACTTACTTAGATCTAGCTGTATGTTTTGTTCGTTTGCTTGCATTGTAAATATCAGCTTACTATTATTGTCATACAGACTTATTTCTGATGCTTGTGCCTGCTTAAGGTTTATCTCTAACACGTTTTGAAATGGATTTGGATAGGCTACAAATTTTGCAGATGCAAATTCATTAATGCCTGCTGTCATTACTACCCATTGTCCATCAGTTGGTACTTGAGTTAACAATCCCGCTCCGTTCTCTGCTCTTATTGAGAAATAATAATCTTGATTGAAAGGTACAGATAATCCTGTATGTGTAATAGAGGTATTCATAGCATTGTTCGTCCAAGATACGATATTGGAGTCTCCTGCCGTGGTGCCTATCGCATACCAATAAGCTACTACATCTGAGTGTGGGTCTGTTGTGCTTGTCCAATTTGCACTTAACTGCGTGTTCACGTTGGTAGTATCAATATCTACTCCCGTACCATCATTGGTAGTAAATGTTAGTGGTGAAGTCCAATCTACATTTATTAGTTGATCCGCTACACTAGATATATTATTGACATTATCGTCAACTAAAGATTTTACTTTTCCGCTTGGTGTGCTTGGGTCAGGATTCTGGTAGCGAATATCAGATGTAGTTGTATTGCCTACTGTTACCGTTACCGACGGATATCTAGAACGATATACCTTTAACGCCGCGACAGACATATTAGCATTTCCACTACGGAAAGAAATATAATCTCCAGTAGATATTGGTGATGAATCGTTCCATGATGTGATGAAGGCATCGTCTCTGTATATTATCATGTCCCCAGATATTCTGTCATAAATTACTTTATAATCATATTGTTGTCCCGCTACAGTAGTTAGTGGTATATCTATTACTGGTGGACCAAATACGTCATTTACTACTTTATAGATTTGTAGTTTAGCATCATCCACTCTAAACCAAACAAAATAAGAGTTTCCTCTATTGGTAAGGCTATCGTCATCTGCAAAGAAATGAAACCCTGCTCTCCTGTTTCCTCCTGAACCATCTATCTTCGCTTGAAAATGGTATAAATACCTGTTCGATAAACTTTGGTTTAAGTAAGCGGAAATATTAGTGTTTGATTCGGTTTCATCGGATTGGTACAATTCTCCGTTATTAATACTCCATGAGCCAACAACCTCAGCCCATTCTGGATGGATGTTAGAATTAAAATTATCTGCAAAAAATCCATTGTTGGCATTAGCTCTCCACTCAGTGCCATCAAAATCTATTACTTGGTAGTAGCTTTTTTGTATACCACTTCCACCGGTATTATCTGCATCAGTAAAGCTAGCGGTAAAGTCGCTCGTTACCCAACCAGTAGGCGCAGATACGGAGGTGGTTGGAGACGTGATATCAGGAGAAACAGCGTTCCAGCTGATACTGTATCCTGGTTCTGATGTAGCACAATCTGAACGAAATTCTATTAATACTGCGCTTCCATTAATTGTAAAAGTTGATGGAATTGATGTTCCCGTATATTCACCGATTTTTGGCGAAAACACACTATTACCGTCATATATATAAAGATAATCCCAAGTATCCTCAACATCAAACTGATTCACAGTAAGGTTGATCTGGTTAGTGCCTGTTGGTTCAATTAAATAAAGTGTGCGTTCATCATCAGTATAATTTCCAGAAGCTCCCCCCAAATCAGTTACAGTTCCCGAAGATGCTGTATAGTTTGTTACTGTAGTTGCGTTGTTAATGTGTTTGTAATAATAATCCCAGTCCCAATTTTGACCTGGATCTGTATGTGATTGATTAGGGTAGTGTTGATGTCCTTTAATACTCACACAACCCCCAGGTATACCTGCACTATTGTATTGTGTAAATCTAGACCAAGGAAAATAAGCTGTTCTTAATGGACTGATACCATAACCACTTTGAGTAATATCCTTAGCTAAAGCAGCTGAAGATTGATACATGGCAGCCGTGTACCAAGTGGAATCATTGACCCAGCCTTCATGTTCAAAACCAATAGTGTAAGGATTCTCTGAACCAACATGCCACGCTTTGTTAGACTCTAAAACGACTTGCGTAATTTGTCCGTCAGAAGAACGTAAGACATAATGGTAAGAAACATTTGATGAGCAGTTGTTTGCCCAAGAAATAGCACCTGCGTAGGTACCCTGAATTGTGTGAACTGTAATGGCAGAAACAGGTGTTCCACTTCTCGAACTAAAATTACAAGAGGTTAAGTTAGTTAAAGCTGGAGGATAATCTGGTGATTTGTTTCCTATGTTCGACACTTGATAAGCGTTACCGTTAGCATCAGTTACATTTTCATCAGTGATTTTTATGTACTTAGCACTTAAAATTTTCAAGTTTTCTTTACCAAAGATATTAACCATTTGAAAAGTATGTTGAGGAAAATTATACTTTGTTTGTGCAGTTTTATCATTTAAAAAATTATACACTGAGTATAAATGTGAATTTAATGCAAAGTCTTGCTGCAAACCATCATAAGGTAATTCACTTAAAGTAGATAAAATGGAAACGTGATTTTCAATATTGTTTTTATTTCCGTCTAGTTGTTGTAATAAGTAATTATAAGCTGAGGCGAATGCTAGAATATTTTGTTGTGGACTAGTTTCTATTTGGTGAACACTAATACCAGAAAGTTCAGCGATATAATTCAAATTATTCTTAAAATAACCTTCTCCATCAAGTGTCAACCCCATAACACCATAGACTAGAGGTAGACCAGCACAACCCTGATGTTCATTTTCTATATGACGAAAACGAGTCATTGTAAACGAAACTGCTTCTAACATTCCCTTTGGTACATCTGGGTATTGTTGATAGGCAACATCAAATAAATTTTGATGTGGATTCGTTGGGAGATTTTGCTGTTGAGCAAATGAAAAGCCAAAAAGGCTAAAGCTTAAAACAAGTAATAGTAGTTTGTTCATGATTTAAAATATTTGAGTATCAAGGGTAAATATAACTAAAAGTAATAATGCTATCAAAATATAATTTAGGATTACCTATAACTATCAGTGAGATTACAAATCCAAACGAAGAAAAGTCCTTTTGGTGTGCTCTATGTTATAGACGAAGTTATAAATGAAGGAAAGTCCATCATATGTCAATTATCACTTAACTATATTATACAAAAAGAGGCAATATAAACTGATATATTACCTCTATTAAACAATCTTTATGATTTTTTAGTCGTTAATTTCTATTTGTTCAATAGCGTCATCCACACGGATTTTATCAATTATATCAACACCTTCTATCACTTTTCCAAAACATGTGTGATTACCGTCTAAATGTGCCGTATTGGTTCTACCATGACAAATAAAGAATTGAGAACCCCCTGTGTTTCTCCCTGCGTGTGCCATGGATAAAACACCTCTGTCGTGATATTGATTGTCCCCATCTAGTTCACAATCTATTTTATACCCAGGGCCACCAGTTCCATTTCCTTTCGGACATCCACCTTGAACAACAAAATCTGGTAGGACTCTATGGAATGTTAAACCATCGTAAAACCCGTCTTTCGCTAACTTCACGAAATTAGCCACAGTGTTTGGAGCATCTTTCTCGTAAAATTCTACTTTCATTTCACCGTGATTTGTCTTTATAATTGCGTTCATCATCTATTTTTTTTGACGCGAATTTAATCATTTAAAAACGGTTAAAAAAATAAGATTGAAACAAATATTTAAGATGCAAATAGGATACTTGATTGATTTAATATAAAATGTATAGGTTATGGCTGAAGAAATAGATTTGGAATAATACTATTGAACAATCTCCTCTTGAATACCTGATTTACTAAGTTTTATTTGTTCGCCAGAATCACTAACAAGAACTATAGTGATATCTATGGTTGAACCTAGTTCAGATAAACCCATTCTAGCGTTGTTTCTGTAAACCTTATCACCTTTAGCTTCAAACTCATTTTTGTCGAACTTCAGAATCTCAACTTGTAGGTCATCTGAAGAAGCTGTTAGCGACGTTGCTTTCCAGTTTTCTTCAAAAGATCCACTTTCAGGAAGTATCATAAAAGAAATATACTTTGAGGAACTGTTGTCCGTTTGTGGCATTTGATTGTTTATGAAATTCACTTCTAGCTTCATCTTGTCCGCAAGTTCTGTATTGAATTTATTCTTAACATTAGAACAGGAGAGGAGTACGGCAAGAACAATACTCAAAGAAAGGATAGAATGTAGTTTCATTATTTCACTTTAACAGATATTTCCATATCAAATATAGCAACAATTTCATTCTTCGTATTCTTTGCCTCTACTTTTACCCACTGATTAACACGTTCTTTAGTTCTCATTGCTTCTTGAAATGCTTTCTCCACAATAGCTCCATCTTTAGATTCAAAAGTGACGTGTGTCATTGCACGCATTAAAAACTCAGCTTTTACGGCTTTAAAAGCGAAAGATACTTTTACACCAGAGTTTTCTGCAAAGTAATAAGCGTGAAGTCCTGCTGCAACATCAGCACCAACCGCCAAGCTTCCAAAATACATTGATTTTAAATGATTTTTTGTTCTGCGTCGAAGTTTGACTCTCACTTTGCAGGACTTTTCATCTAAATGCATCAACTTCGGTCTAACATAAGCTATCAAAGGTATTTTTATAACACCCATCAACCAAAGTAGTCGACGCATTTTTGACAACGAAATATTATTTTGACTCATCGTATTCTTTTACAAGTTGATCTATTATTCCTTTAATAGGTTTTATTTCTTTAACATCTTCTATGCTTGGTCCTGCACACCACAATGTTTTGTAAGTAGCTCCAAAAGCCGCTTTCTTGAGAGATTTCATTCCTTTCATGAAAGTCAGCGCCTTCATCCACTTTTTAAGCTTTTTGTTTTTATTTAGTAACCGCTCTAACCAATTTTGTTTTGTACCAATTTTCTCCACATAAGGTGTTTTGATAACTGTACAAGGTGTACCTGAAAGTTTTGTTGTCATCACAATGTCGTCTTTCCCGTAATCAATTATGGCCTGCTTGTATTCATCAGTTACACCAGCTTCTGTTGAAGCGATAAATATTGAGCCCATCGATAGTCCATCCGCTCCTGCTTCCAAGACTTTTCTCATATCTCTACCGTTTCCAACTCCACCTGCTGAAATAACGGGTATGTTGCAAGCTTTTTTAAGTTCTGGAACAAGCTTTTCAAAAGGGTAGGGACCAGCATGACCGCCAGCTTGACTATTCACTGCGATAACTGCATCTGCACCGAGTGCTTCTACTTTTTTTGCGTATTCCAGGTTGACGACATCACAAAAAACTTTTATTCCGTTTTTCTTAGCTTCACGAATTGTTTCTTCTGGAGATCCAAGGCTTGTGATAATATAGTCCACTTTTTCTTCGCAAATCAATTGAAGCTGTTCTTTGTATAAAAAATTACTCTTGTTAACGATTAGATTAATTCCTAAGGGACCACTTGCTTCTTTTTTCACTTGTCGAATAGCCTGTCTAAGTTCTTCGATTGTTCTATAGTTCAACGCAGGAACAGCTGCAGTTGCACCAGCCCTAATGGATGCTACTAGCATTTCAACATTTGATACTAAAAACATTGGTGCCACGATAATCGGATATCTAATTCCGAGCATTTGACTTAATGGTGCGTCTATTTTCTCCGATATTGCCATGCTGCTAAATTAATATTTTTTATGCATACACAATAAATTTATTGTAATGAATTGATATTTTGTTCGTTCTCTTTCAGCATTCTTCTTTTTGTTTTGCGTAAAGCCGAGAATTATGCTTAATTATAATTTTAGAAGCCTTGTATTTAGTAACTTTGTTACCCAGTCAACTAATGATTGAAAAACTATGAGATTAAGTTTAGTATGTTTATATATTATTTTGTTTATAGCTTCTTCTTGTCGGATCAATAAAGGATTCGAGGCATTGAATGAGTATAATTACTTTGAAGCTAAAAAACAGTTTGAAAATGCCATTGAAAAAAAAACTTCTCCAGCTGCCTATGGTTTAAGTATTGTCTATTTGAAAGAAGACAATCCATTTCATAATTTAGATTCAGCTTATCATTATGGGTTGTTGGCTGTGGAGACTTATGACTTACTAAAAGAAAATCAACAGCTAAAACTAGCAGAGAAGTATGGGTATACACTCGGTGCTGCAAAACATCAACGCGCAAAAATCAGTAAGCGTTTTTATAACATAGCTAAGGAGAAACATACAGTGAAAGGGTATAAAGAATTTATTGCGAATCATCCCTGGTCAGATCTAAAAGATTCAGCTGTTTATGATCTGAATTTATTAGCTTTTGAAAATGCTAAGGAAGAGAATTCGAGTAAAGCTTATCAGAATTATATTAAATTCTACCCTGAGAGTGAATACATTGATGAGGCAAAACAACTAAAATATAAAGCTGAATTCTCTGAGTCTATTGTTCCAAACGACCCGAGTTCTTATGCTGAATTTATTCGTCGTTTTCCTGATAACCCATATGTGGATGATGCATATGCAAGGATTTATCAGTTAGAAACGAAAGAAAACACAGTCGAAGTTTACGATCAGTTTATTTCAAACTATCCGAACAATCCTTATATATCGGATGCTTGGAAGAATTTATATCGGCTGTATATATCTGATTACAATAAAAGTACCATTGAATCATTTCAAGAAACTTATCCCAACTTTCCTTTTCCGAAGTTAATTGAACAAGATATTCAATTAGTGGGTAGAGAAATGTACCTATATAAACTCAATGGGAAATATGGATTTATGGACGCAGAAGGCTTGCCTTATATCCCTCCTAAATATACCTACGCGAGTAATTTCAGCAACGGGTTGGCGGTTGTAACAGAATCTGAAAAGTTCGGCTATGTTAATAAAAATGGTGACTTAATCATCGAATATCGTTTCGATGATGCGCAAGACTTTATGCATGGTAGAGCGATTATTGAAGAGGATAGGAAGGTAGGGTTAATTGACCCAACAGGTAAATATATATTAGATCCCATTTATGAAGACGTTGGTAGCTTCTCTGAAGGCGTGTTTTATGTTCAAACCTCTAAGGGCTATCAATACTTTAATCTGGAAGGGGATCCTGTTTTTGATATAATTTTTGATGAAGCTTTTTCGTATGAAAACGGTAGAGCTTTTGTTTCAAAGGAGGGCGAAAATGGTTTTATTGGTAAAGATGGAAATTTCTTGATTTCTTCATTTAAAGGAAAAATAAGACATTTTAATGATTCAATATATATATTGGAGTTGAGAGACTCAATGACTTTCATTTATCCAAATGATTCGTTAGTCAATGGGAAATACTTTGATCAAATTGGAAACTTGAAAGAGAATAGAGCAATCGTTCTCAAAGAGGGAAAATATGGATATGTTGACGAGAAAGCCAATATTGTTATTCCGATGGAGTTAATTGAATTTTCAAATCTTTTTCAATTTGCACAATTTGTAAACGGACATGCAAAAAAATTAAAAGGGAACAGGTATGCACTAATCGATAGTATGGGTAAACAAATATTACCTGCTATTTTTACTGGAATAGGAGACTATGCAGAACTAATTCCTGTGACAAAAGGTGATCAATGGGGGTATACCAACAGAGATGCGCGTTTAATTATTAATTATCAATTTGATTATGCATACGCTTTTCAAAATGGAATTGCTTTTGTTGAAAAACAAGGTAAGATGGGAGCTATTAATATGAAAGGTGAAGTTGTTATACCTATCCGTTATGATGATTTGAATCGTGTTGGCAATGACCTTTTCATATTTAAACTTGGTAGTAATATGGGACTATTGAATCAACAAGGTGAACAAGTTGTACCAAATAAGTACAATCGGGTAGTTCCAGTTAGTGATAATTTGTTTCGATTGGAGAATAATGAAAGAATTGACTACTACGATGTATCTAAATCAGGTTTAATTACGTTACAAATGGAGGATGAATAAAGTATTAGACTTCATAGAAAATCATAAGTTTGGGATTATTATAACGTTAGTAGTCCATGTTGTGCTTTTCATTTATTTTCAGTTTGAGACTTATTATGAGCCAGTAAAATATGACACTTGGGACTTCACAGGTCGAAATATTGAAGCTCCAGATGACATTGAGATATCGCCAGATCAAATTGAAACTCCACAAGAATCGGATTTGTTTCAGTCGAATGAAAAAGTGACTTCATTTGTGAAAAACGCCAATGATTCTCGCGAAGAAAGTTTTGATGAGAATGTCAAATATACTTCCTACGAGAAAGATCCTTCCGAAAGTATTCGCGAATACGAATCGCGTATCAAAGAAGAATTGAATATGGGTAAGAACCAATCTGACCAAGCAAATAGTGAGTCAAATACGGATATAGAAAATAAAAACAATCAGTCCGACCCAAAAGAAAATAATGAAAATACCGCAAATGCTAGTAACGAAAAGGTGGCTGGATACACAATGGTCGAATTCAGTCTTACTAGCCGACACCCTCTAAATAAAAATGATTGGTATATCAGAAATCCAGGATACACATGTGGAAATGTAAATGGACTTGTTACTGTTCGTATTGAAGTAGCGCAAAGTGGTGATGTGGTGGATGCCAAGTATATTCCTGAACGGAGTAGTAACGCCAATCAATGTATGATCAGTAGAGCAGAAGAATATGCATTGAAGTCTAGATTTAACTACGATGGGAGTGGGGCTAAATACCAAGAAGGTACAATAACATATCGTTTCGTATACCGTTAGTAAATAACATGAGAAATTTCATTCGAAAAATAACGCCAGCATTTTTACTAGATTGGTATCGTCGATATAAGAAAATAAAAGTTCGCTCTGAAATTGAACAACAAGCTAAGAATAATGAGGGCTGGACGAAAACAGACCTCAAAGACCAATTACAAAGTTTTGGAATTAAAGAAGGTGATACGATTCTTGTTCATTCTTCAATGTCTAAAATAGGTTTTGTTGAAGGTGGGCCAAAAACAATTGTTGATGCTTTACTCGAAACCGTTGGACCAAATGGTCACATCTTAATGCCAAATTCTCCAAATGCAAGATTTCAGCTTGACTACATTCAAGAGATTCACTATTTTGATGTACTTAATGATAAAAGTAAGTTAGGAGCTATTTCTGAGTATTTTAGAAATCATGAAAATGCTGTTCGTAGTTGGCATCCAACTGAACCCGTAAGTTGTATCGGTCCGGATACTGAATTTTTTGTTGGGACGCATTTCAACCAAATCACACCATACAATGAAAATAGTCCTTTCTATAAAGTAGCGGAACGAAATGGAAAAATACTCATGATAGGTGTAACACTTGATAATGCTGGAACGAATTTACACACTCTAGAAGACGCTATAGAAGATTTTAAATATCCCGTTTATCATCCAACCGTTTTTGAAACTAAAATAGTTGACCCGAAGGGAGAAGAACATCGCGTAACAACTAAAGTTCACGACCCTATTTGGTCTAAGAAAAGAAAGTGTGATGGATTAATCCCGCTTTTTGAAGAACGAAATGTACTTGAATTTGTTAAGTTTGGTAATGCCTCCACACTTTTATTAGATGCAAGAAAAATGTTGGATGTGATGATAGAGGAGTATAAAGAACATGGAGTAACAATGTATACACCAAACGGCAGTAAATAATAGAGTTTATGGAAGAAAAATTGACGTTAGTATTAGGAGCAAGTGAGAACCCAAGCCGCTATGCAAATATTGCAGTTAAACGACTTCAAAGTCATAATATGCCAGTAATTGCAGTAGGATATAAAGAAGGAGATATCGATGGGACAAAGATTCAAAAAGAGTTTCCTAGCGATGAAGATGTAGATACAGTGACCCTGTACTTATCAAAGAAAAATCAAATTCAGTACTATGATGATATTGTCAATCTAAAACCAAAGCGTGTGATTTTCAATCCAGGTACGGCCAATCAAGAATTTGAAGATCGACTCGCAAAAAATGACATTGAAGTAATTGACGCTTGTACGCTTGTTATGCTAAGTACAGGAGAATATTAAAAATGAACTGGATCAAAAAGCGAAAGTGGGATTTACTATTCCTATTGTTAATTGGTTTACTTTTTATTCCATCAGTTCGTAAACCAGTGCAAGTATTCGTTCAAAGAATTATTGCCACTAGTCCAGATGAGTTAGCAGAAAGTGAGAAGGTAGAAGTGAACAGCTATGACTGGGAGTTATTGTCCATGAAAGGAGAAGTAGTTAATTTCTCCGAATCGATTGGAAGACCTGTTGTTCTCAATTTATGGGCTACTTGGTGTCCACCTTGTATCGCTGAAATGCCTGCATTACAAAATTTGTATGATTCATTTGGTATAGAGGTAGATTTCTATTTTGTGTCTTCCGAAGATTCGGATAAATTAAAAAAATGGCTTAAATCTAAAGAGTATAATTTACCTGTTTACAACGCATATTCAGCGTATCCAAAAGAATTTGAATCTAATACCCTTCCCACGACATTTGTTCTGAATAAGCAGGGCAGAATTGTAATGAAAGAAGTGGGTAGCGCTAAATGGGACAGTGATGGCGTGAAAGACTTTCTACAAGAATTAATAGATGAGAAGCAAGCGAATTAAGATTTTCCAAACAAATTCCTATCCTTAGAAAACACAAAATTTCGAGTAATTGGACCTTCATTCATTAGTAAATCAAGAATAGATAAATTGGAGTAAAAAGGCATTTTATCAGAAAAAACCTGAATGTATTTTCGCTGTTCTTGTTCGAATTTCTTGGTGTCTAATGAAACGCGGTAATCATTTGGAGATTCTGGAGCGATATATTTTTCTGAGAACTCAACATTAATATTCAAATCAAGCCAAGACAGAACTGTTTTAAGAATGTATTGATTGTAGTCTATTAGCAATTTTTCTTTGCGGTAAATCAAATCCTTGACAAGCGGACCGTAATAGAAGAAGTATGGCGCATGTTTATAGCTACTTTCTATTGCTTTCCAATGGTCTTTTCGCCAACTGGTTTCTTCAACTATTTCAATCTCCTGTATGATGGATTTACTCCCTTTTGGCCGAAGAACCGGAACACTTAAGTACATTGGTCCATTACTGCCCAGAATTTGAGTCCTATTACGCCAAGTTTGTTTTTTGTAGAACTCATGAACGTCAATAGTAATCTCTTCGTACTTTGCTAAAGCTTGAAAGTAGGGGAGTTCTCCAAAATAATTTGTAGAAAAAAGCATTACTCAATCCACGTAAATAAACGATTCCAACGAATTCCCTCATCCGGATCTTTTGAAAACCAAACAAGAGAAGCTTTACCAACGATGTGATCTTCAGGGACAAATCCCCAGACACGTGAGTCAGCAGAGTTGTAACGGTTATCTCCCATCATCCAATAATAATCCATTTCGAATGTATACGTTGTAGCTTCTTTTCCATCAATGAAGTATTTGCTATCTTTTTCTACAAAATCGTGTAGTTCGTATGCTCGAATAACTCTTTCGTACCACGCTACATTATGAGGATTTAACTCTATAGTTTCTCCTTTCTTAGGTACCCAGAATTTTTCAAAGTTGGATACTGTATTGTGATGGTTTAGAGATTTTGGATACATCTTTAGTTGTTGTATTCTAGTAAGAATAGTTGGTGCTTGACCACTTTCATAGTTTTGAGGATCATCTAGCTCGAATTCCGCATGAGGGTAATTCTTTTTCATTTTAGTAAGCTGATCGTCACTAAGGAACATGTTTAACCCTTCTCTAGTATAGTATTGTTCGTCTGTGATATCGTACTTACTCTCAAGGACATTTTTACTTGGCAATTTTAAGTTACTTACTTTATATTGTTTTAATCGGTACTTGAAATCTGGTATTTTTTTATTGTTAACAAACACATTAGAATTAACTATTTCAATAGAATCCCCAGCTATACCAATACATCTTTTAATGTAGTTTTCACGTTTATCAACCGGTCTATAAACTACACCATAATGATCGATTATTGTTCCTTCAGATCCAGAATAGGTTTTCTTTTTTACACCTATTTCTTCTCGAGCTCTATCTTTCCAATACTCAAGATTCTTGACGAATTTTCCATACCTCTTCGAATTCGAATAATAATCATCAATGACAGTGTGAATATTCTTATCGTATTCTTCTTGGAATTTTTCTCCTTCATATTTTGCCTTTAAATAATCTTTAAACTCTTCTTTTCTTTTGGCAAAAGCTGGATCGTTTTCTGGAAGATCTTCCAAATAGCCTATTGAAACACTTCTTAAATTATTTTCTGCCTGATATAACCTAAGCGCTTCACTTAGAACAATTCCATGATAATCATGTCCCATTAAACCATTAGGCATTCTTGGGTCATAAACAGCCGTATCTCCAGAAGGGTAGTTAAATACGACAACATCAAAATTCTCTACATCATCCCAACCTGGTAGACGCGTATATTCTAGTTTTTCTAAAGTTGTATAAGATTTGATATCCAACCATGGAATAGTGTTGTGAACTAGAGGGAAGGAGAGAGGTGTTACAGGTACTTTCGGACCGTAAGCCAATTTATTTACAAATAAAAAATCTCCCACCAAAAGTGTTTTTTCCATTGAACCAGTTGGGATTTGGAATGGTTCAAAAACGTATGTTCGAATAGCACTAGCTGCAATTAATGCAAATAAGATACTATCTCCCCATTCTTTAATAATTGTTTTTTTTCCTTTCTTTTTCTTTTGAAGTGCACCTAAAACAAGAGCGATTGCGTGACCAATAATAGGCAAGGAGAGAAATAAAACCAGATGATCACTGTTTTTACGTCTCTGTATATCTTTTTCATTCTCCCAATCGGTTGTGAACTCTGGTTGAAGTGAGTCATCGTTGGCTATTTTTGCCATTAAAAGGAAGGGGAAGAAGATCCCTTGTAATGTGTCACCAATGGTAAAAAAACCATACTTTCTAATGTAACTAACATTAAAGACCATCCACATAATCAAGTGAATTCCTGGAATAATCATTAAGAATGCCCACCACCATGGTTGTCCTGCAATTTTTGAGGCAATAGCATAGTTATAACCTGGAACCAGTGCTTCCCATTGTTTGTGTCCCGCTTTTGGAAAACTTTTCCACCACATAGCGATGTATGGGTAAACTAAAAAGAACAAGTAAAAATATAATGCTGACATAATTTATTTTCTTTAATACTATTGTTATTGAAGTTTTAATACATCCTTCATTGTGTAAACTCCTTTTTTATCAATGATCCATTCTGCGGCTAACACAGCCCCTAAAGCAAAACCTTTTCTATTGTGAGCTTCGTGTTTTATTGAAATTGTATCAATGACTGATTTATAATGTATGGAATGTGTTCCTTTCACTTCTGGTTCTCGAATGGCTTCGATATTTATTGCTTTACCATCTGCATTCGTTTTTGAACCTTGAGGGCATATCCAATCTTGGTAAGTAGAATTATTTTCTATAATACCTTCTGCTAACGTTATTGCTGTACCACTAGGTGCATCGAGTTTTTCAGTATGATGAATTTCTTCCATACTCACATCATATGCTGTATGTTGACTCATTAGTTTTGCAAGCACTTGATTTAGCTTGAAAAAGAGATTTACTCCCACACTGAAGTTGGAAGCGTGTAAAAGCACAGTATCATTCGAATTAACACGTTCAGTAACTTGCTGCAGTGATTCATTCCAGCCAGTTGTTCCGATTACAGCAGGAATTTTATGATCTACTAAATAGTGAATATTGGATAAAACTGCCGATGGTGTTGAGAAGTCAATAGCAACATCAAAGCTGTTAGTATCTTGATCTTCTAAAGGATTTTCACTAGTAATTTTTGCAGTAATCGTATGGCCACGTTCCAAAGCGATTGTTTCAATCTCTTTACCCATTTTTCCGTATCCAACCAGTGCAATTTTCATTTCCATGCGTTTTAGAACGTAACAAAAGTAAAAGAAAGTATATGCTGAAGCTCCATTTTAACGAAAATTAAGTGTAAGAGCCAATCCTGGAGAATTGAACTGCTGTAAACTAGGTCTAATATTGAGGGTTAAGTCTTGGCTAACGTCAAAATTAACAAAGTGAGCACTTACGTGAGCATCCAGCACATTTAATGCGTAAACTGCTATAAATGCAAATATCATTAAATCCCTACTTCTTTCAGCATTTTGATATAAAAGTAATACTCCCTGACTATCATATTGTAGCAAGTCTTGATTATTAGGGTTGGGTTCTCCATTATCAATTCTATAATTATATTCTTTTCTTAACCTCCGTTGCTCAATATTGTTCTGAATTGCAAAGTAACTAGTAACGCCTAATCCAGCATATATGATAGGAACTTTCCAAAAAGCATTTTTTTTACCTTTTGGCATTGCCAAATGATTATATACCTGTCCTGCTCCAGGAAGTAATGCGCTAAGTAATGTAGCCCTTTTGGGTGAATGAGAAGTATCTTCAACGACACCAGAATTAACGAGTGAATCTGACAAACTGTTCTCTTGTGCGTTTAAGACGAAAGAAGTAAATAAAAAACAACACAATAAAACACGCATTAGGTTAATCGTTTAGAATTTCTATAATACGGTTTAAATCAACCTCAGAGTTGAAATTAATAATCACTTTACCATTGCCATTGGGCTGTTTTTTGATCTGTACCTTCGCAGCTACTTTATCAGAAAAACGCTCTGCAAATTCGTTTTGTGTTTGGCTTACTTTGTGCTTTGGTTTTTCTCTCTTTGTGTTGGTTGGCGTTTCTTTTCCTTCACGAATTAAATCTTCTACCTGTCGAACCGATAAGTTGTCCTCAATTATTTTATCAAAAATATTGAGTTGTTTCTTTTCGTCATCCAGAGCAACTAATGCTCTAGCGTGCCCCATTGAAACTTCTTTCTCACGAACGGCCAATTGAATTTTAGCAGGAAGTTTTAATAACCTTAAATGATTTGTAATTGATGTTCTGCTTTTGGAAATTTGTTTTCCTAATTTTTCTTGTGTCAAGTTACATTCCTGAATAAGTCGCTGATAGGAGAGGGCTACTTCGATGGCATTCAGGTCTTCGCGTTGTATATTTTCAACCAATGCCATTTCGAGCATAGCTTGATCATTAGCAACCCTGATGTAAGCGGGCACTTCTTCTAATCCAGCAATTTGAGACGCCTTAAAACGACGCTCTCCAGAAATCAACTGGTATTTATTTCGTCCTAATTTACGAACGGTCAAGGGCTGAATAATTCCATGCGTTGCAATAGACTCACTTAATTGCTCAAGTGCTTCTTCTTCAAAATGAGTTCTAGGGTTGAAAGGATTTGCTTCAATATGATTAATAGGCAACATCGCAACCGATCCTAATACCGAAGAATCAGAAATTTCTCTTGACGTTATATCTGTCGCAGAACTTTCCAGTAATGCACTTAAACCTTTACCTAATGCTGGGCGTTTCTTCGAGTTAGAGCTCATCTTCTAATGATATTTTATTGTCGTCTGATTGTAGTCTTGTTGCTTCATTACGTTGCAAAATTTCGCGTGCCAAATTTAAATAATTTACAGCACCTTTACTTGTTGCATCATGCATAATAATTGTAGATCCATGACTAGGAGCCTCTGCTAAGTTTGTATTTCTGTGAATTACAGTATCAAACACCAATTTCTGGAAATGCGTTTTTAACTCTTCTACTACATGATTTGCAAGACGAAGACGCGTGTCATACATTGTAATTAATAAACCTTCAATGTCTAAATCAGTATTTAAACGACCTTGGACAATTTTAATTGTGTTTAATAATTTTCCTAATCCTTCCAAAGAGTAATACTCGGATTGTACAGGAACAATAACCGAATCAGCAGAAGTTAAAGCATTAACTGTTATCAGTCCAAGAGAAGGAGAACAATCTATTAGTATGAAGTCATAATTATCCTTAATTTTGTCTAAAACCGTCTTTAATAAATACTCTCGATTAGGCATATTAATCATCTCTAATTCAGCACCTACTAAATCTATATGTGAAGGGAGTACATCTAAATTTGGATTATCAGTAGTTAAAATAACTTCTGAAGGATGAACTTCATTTATCAAGCAATCATATATATTTTTTGTCTGCTTAGGATCAAAACCAACACCTGAAGTAGCGTTCGCTTGAGGATCTGCATCAACAATCAGTGTTTTATATTCTAACACACCAAAACTACCGCCTAAATTTACAGCTGTAGTAGTTTTTCCAACCCCGCCTTTCTGATTTGCTACGGCAATTATTTTCCCCATTTTATTATTGTTAATCTATATTTATTAAACGAACAAGATATGAATTTAAAATTCAATTTAAGTACAATTTTAAAAGAAAAATTATAAGACTATTGAAGCTCTTTGTCAAGTAAATCAAGACAACTCATCGAAATCAACTGACGTATAAGAAGTTGAGTCGGACGCGTCACTATATTCATCTGTTTGTTTTAATTCTTCAATTTTGTTTAGTGCATCTTGAAGCCCTTCCGTGAACTTTTCAAAATCTTCTTTGTAAAGAAATAGCTTATGTTTCTGATAACTAGGCTGTCCATTATAGGTTGTCTTTTTGCTTTCTGTTAAAGTTACATACAAGTCATTGTTTCGAGTAGACTTAACGTCAAAGAAATAAGTTCTTTTTCCCGCTCTTACAACTTTCGAGTAAACTTCATCGTTTCTAACAGCTTTCTTCTCTTCTTCCATATTCCTAAACTTTTCTGAACTGTATACAAATATTTAGTTTTTTTTTGTTTCCTACAACTAAAATATCAAACTTGTTAATAACTTTAACCAGAAAGTGAACTACTTTTAAAAATGAAACTATGCTTATAATCAATATTTTAAAAAATAAAGGTCGATTGTTTTGTGGTATTTCTATTTGTTTTTTAGTTTTTTCATGTATTGAAAATGATAAAAATAACTTGTCTCCAAAATCAACTCCCGATAGCTTACTTCAAGGTAATTTCATATTTGATACCATTAAAGTTGAGTCACTTTCGAAAGTGAAAAAAGTTATCAAAATAGACTCCTTAGAACAAAGGATTATTGATTCAGGATTGGTTAATATTCAAGATATTGATTCCACTATCCTTGTTGATGTAAAATACTCAAGCTTAGATAATTTCATGAAGATGGATCTCTATGGAAGTTTAAACAGAATATATCTCCAAAAAGAAGTTGCAGAAAGATTATCTGTTGCTCAACAAGCATTAAAAGAGAAAGATTCAACCTTATCGTTATTAGTTTTTGATGGTGTTCGGCCGCGTTCTGTGCAACAGCGTATGTGGGATGCGCTTGATACGATTCCTTTTCACGATAGAATTAAATTTGTAAGCAACCCAAAAAATGGAAGCCTGCATAGCTATGGGTGCGCAGTTGATTTATCGATATATGATTATAAAGTGGATACGCTTTTGGATATGGGGGCAGGGTATGATGATTTGAGAAAAATTGCCTATCCCAAGTATGAAAAAGAGTTTTTAGAAAGTGGAGAGTTAACCAAAGAGCAATATGAAAACCGGAAGCTACTGCGATCAGTAATGCGTAAAGGAGGTTTTTGGGTAATTGCTACAGAGTGGTGGCATTTTAACGCATTCTCAAGAGAGAAAGCGAAAGAACTGTATGAGATTGTTGAGTGATTTGTATTTAGGTTTTAGGCTTTGGAATTGTGACTAGAGTGGAAGCTTATCATTTGTATTTCCCTTTCCAAAGTTTATCTAGATTTTTCTGTAATTCTTGCTCTCTTTGAGAACTTCCAGCCTGAAAAAAGTTAGTTCCAGCAATATCATCAGGCATAAACTCTTGATTTGCAAAGTTACCGGGATGATCATGAGAATATTTATAACCTTTTCCGTAATCCAGTTCTTTCATGAGCTTTGTCGGCGCATTTCGAAGTGAAAGAGGTACTGATAAATTCCCTGTTTCTTTCACTAAGGCTTGTGCTTTATTTATCGCCATATAAGATCCATTTCCTTTTGGAGAATTTGCCAAATACATTGTGCTCTGAGCTAAAATAAGCCTTGCTTCTGGAAAGCCTACAACATTAACAGCTTGAAATGTGTTGTTTGCCATAATTAACGCTGTCGGATTTGCTAATCCAATATCTTCACTGGCAGAGATGATCAATCTTCTAGCAATAAACTTTGGATCCTCACCGCCTTCAATCATACGAGCAAGCCAGTAAACTGCAGCATTTGGATCACTTCCTCGAATTGATTTGATAAACGCTGAAATAATATCGTAATGTTGTTCACCGTCCTTGTCGTATTGAGCAATGTTCTGCTGCGCTATAGACATTACTTCTTCATCAGTAATGATAATTTTTTTGTCTGTAGGAAAGGTGTTTACAACAATCTCAAGTAAAGTAAGTAGCTTTCGGGCGTCACCTCCTGAAATACGCAATAGAGAGTCTATTTCTTTAAGTTCAATATCTAGTTTAGAAAGCCACTCATCTTTTTTTATAGCATTTTCTAGTAATAATACGAGTTGTGATTTTTCAAGGGGTTTTAAAATGTATACTTGACTACGAGACAATAGTGCTGAGATTACTTCAAATGAAGGGTTTTCAGTGGTTGCACCAATCAGGGTCACTACTCCTTTCTCAACTGCACCTAGTAATGAGTCCTGCTGTGCTTTTGAAAATCTATGAATTTCATCGATAAACAGTAAAGCTCCAGATCGATCAAACATTCCTGTATTTTCAGCCTTTTTGATAATCTCTCGAACATCTTTTACTCCTGAAGAAATTGCCGATAAAGTATGAAAAGGACGATCTAGTTTTTCCGCTAATAACAAAGCGAGTGTCGTTTTTCCGACTCCTGGAGGCCCCCACAATATCATTGAAGGAATAGCTCCAGCGTTGAGCGATTTTTGCAAACTAGCGCCTTTTTTTAATAAATGTTCTTGCCCTACATATTCATCCAAGGATCTTGGACGCATACGTTCTGCCAATGGAGTTGTGGGGGCTTTTTGCATTTTTTTTAATTCATACAAAAATAGATATATCAATCGGTGAAAACAAGCGGTATAGTATAGAAAAGGTTTTTAAAAAACATAAGAGGGAACGGACGAGCGTCCTGTTCCCTCTTACTAATCAACCTAACCTAACCACCTAAATCGAGACAAAGATAAGTTAGCATTTTTAATATTGCAAATTTCAGTCTCAAATTTTAACATATTTTGTATAAAAAATGTTAAAAAATTGTCAAAATTTAATGGTTTTTTTACTATAAAACTGTGAATCAATCAATTGTAATATTTAAAAATAATAGAAGAAAATGTTAAAATATAAGATGCAGAATTAGTGCGGGTTACGCTGAACTCACTGTAGGTAGAGGAAGGTAGATAATGATTATCAATGTGATAAACAAGTTGTTAATCGCCTAAAATTTCGATTAATGGTTTTTTGTCAATTTCATGATTCCCATCAAAATCAATTATTTTGAAATTAAAATCTTGTGATTTAAAAAGTTTTTTAACCTCAGACTCTTTTCCTTTAAAATAAGGATCATTTTTGCCTAGTACAAAGTAGTTTTGGGATTTCATTAAGCTAGACTGATTTGGATCAAAATCCAAATCTGGAGGGAAGACTGAAGCCCAAAGGACAAAGATATCTGCATTAAAATTACCGGATTCATGCCACCTCGTAGCTGTCGCACCACCTTGAGAAAAGCCTAGAAGTATTTTTCTTTCGTACTTTCTTTTATTTAATAAATCTTTTGCTAACATGTCAAGATAGCTGATGTTATCTTCAATATCATCTAACCTCGCTTCCTTTGTCATCCAAGATGCACCGACTCTTCCGCTTGTGCCTTCCAAATAAAAACGATGCATTCCCTCAGGTGCAATGACGAAATTCTCATTTGGATCTAACGATTCAAATTTCCGAATAAAATAGTAGGGGAGTTGTCCATATCCATGAAGTACAATCCATACATTTTTGGCACTATCAGCATTTCCATGTGTGAAATAGCGGACAGTCTTTTCTATTTTATATTGGTGCTCCATGACTTTATTTTTTCGATAACTTGTTCAGGTTTTTCAAGGTGCGGTGCATGTCCACAATCCTCAATAAAATAAGGGATTGCATTTTTCAGTTGCTTACAAATTATGTATACTTGATCGTTCGTTCCGTATTGATCATTCTCTCCTTGGATTATTAAAGCGGGTACGTCATTCTTCTTTATGTCTTCCGAAATATCCCAGTTGGAAAAATCATCTGAGAGCCATGTGTTTGCCCAAGCATAAAATAATGACTCTGTTTTTGTACCGTGATACATTTCTAAGCCTTTCATTTTTCCAGACTCAAAAGCTTCAATAGCCGGGGAGATTCCTTCTTTCGTTTCCTGTTCATTTAATACATGAGCAGCCATTGTTACAATTCCTTTAACTTTCTTGGGGTATTTCGATGAATAAAGTAAAGCATTTGTTCCACCATCTGAGTGACCAATTATAATAATATCTTGATTTAGGTTTATTGATTCAAGAAATGCTGGTAATTGCTCTAAAGCAAAGTGATGTAGATATTTATCATCTCTCTTATTGTTGTATTCAAAGGAGAAGCCGTAGCCAGGAAACTCTAATATTAGGGCTGGAAGGTTTAAACTATTAGAAACTTTTTCAGGGAAATATTTCCATTTCGCAATTGAACCAATTGCTTCATGTAAAAAGAGTAGAACAGGTCTATTTTCATTGAGTTCTCCGATAGTTTTGTACGCAATATTTCCAAAACTTGTTTTCGCCCACTTATAAGTAAATGAACTAGTTTGTACCTCAATTGCTCTAGCTACATGTTTCGGATTGATAAAACCTAGAGGATGAATAAAACTGGGTATTTCGAAATAATAACTGTTTTGGATTGAATTACAAATATTTAAAGTCTCTTCTTTAGAAACCATTTTGTCTTTTCCTCCACGTAACATACGGACAGGGCATGAAATAGACCGAACTGACTCTTTTGTTATAGAAGGTTTTTTTCCTAGTTCAATCATGAATGACGCCGTTTTCTTTAAAAGATCGGGTAAATATGAATCGTGAAGACTCAATAGATAATCATAAAACGGTTTGACTTTAGATTGTAGAAAATCAATATCCAGTGATTGAGTTTCCTTAATTGCTGACTCAGGAGTCCAATCTAGCTTGGTTCCTTGAGTAATAATGCCTTTTATATGAGTGTTACCACTTTGAGCAAGAGAAAGTGCTATGTAACCGCCTAGACTAAACCCGTAAATAAAACAATCTCCTATTTTTGAAATGTATTCGTCAAAATCAGTTATTAAATCTTCAATTGTAAATGGAATAGAAGCATCTGATTTGCCACCATGATGCGGAATTTCGTAAATTAAGACATTATAACGCTTTGAAAGAAATGAAGAAATTTCATCAAATTCTTTTGCATTACCAAGTGCGCCGTGTATTAGTATTAGATTATTCATTTATGAGTTATAAAAAAAAGCCCAAACGATTCGTCGGGCTTTTTAATAAATATTTAATTCAGTTACTTAATTCTTTCGACGTAAGTTCCTGTACGAGTATCTACTTTTATTTTTTCACCGTTATCTATAAACAAAGGAACTCGAATCTCTGCTCCAGTATCTATTGTGGCTGGTTTAAGGGTGTTTGTAGCTGTATCTCCTTTAATCCCTGGCTCTGTATACGTGATTTCTGCTTCAATATACATAGGAAGATCAACCAATAAAGGCATTTCTTCTTCGGCATGGAAAGTTATTTCGCAAATCATTCCTTCTTTTAAGTATTCTGGCTGATCAACTAATTTAGTTGGAATCATTACTTGCTCGAAAGTTTCTGTATGCATGAAGTGGTATCCAATACCTTCCTCAACATAAAGAAATTGATATGGGCGTCGTTCTATGCGTATAACATCAATTTTGTGACCAGCAGAGAATGTGTGTTCCAATACCTTTCCACTTTCAATATCACGCATTTTTGTTCTAACAAAAGCGGGTCCTTTACCAGGTTTTACGTGTTGGAATTCAATAATTGTTACCAATTTACCATTCCAGTCGAGGCACAAGCCATTTTTAATATCAGATGTAGTTGCCATATTATAATTTATAAAGTTGTCAAATATAAAAAGATTAAATTATTTGTGCGGTTCAAGTATTTCTTAATTCTTTAATGGTTTGAACTGGATCGTCAGATTTAAAAACAAAACTTCCAGCAACTAAAGCTGAAGCTCCTGCATCTACTAAAGATTTTGCATTGTCGCTATTTACTCCTCCATCAACTTCAATTATTGTAGTGGCCCCTTTATTATCGATCAAGTTCTTAAGTTTACGTACCTTGTCTACAGTCGAAGGGATAAATTTTTGTCCGCCAAACCCAGGATTTACAGACATAATTAATACAACATCGATATCCTTAATTACATCTTGAAGTAGATCAACGGGTGTGTGAGGATTGATGGCAACTCCCGTTTTCATTCCGGCTGCTTTTATTGCCTGAAGCGTGCGATGTAAGTGCCTACAAACTTCATAATGTACAGTCAGAATTTCTGCACCGGCCTCTTTAAAGTCTTCAATGTAGTCGTCTGGTGTTTCAATCATTAGATGGACATCGAGTGGCTTTTCTGCATGTTTATGAATCGCTTTCATCACAGGTAATCCAAACGAAATATTAGGAACGAATTGCCCATCCATAATGTCAATGTGTATCCAGTCTGCTTCACTACTGTTTAACATTTTCACATCGCGTTCTAGATTTGCGAAATCAGCCGCTAAAATTGAGGGAGAAACTATTGTACTCATATATTTTTTTGTTTGAACAAAAATAATAATTCCTTTGGGATAGTTTAAGGTAAGTTTGCCTCAAATAGTTTCATGTATTTTTCTTCTCTGCCATAAATGTCATTATGGAACCGAATTTGATCGGTAGAATCATCAATTACGGCAGTTCTATATCTTATGTGAACTAAAAATTGGTTGTTAATATTTAAATAAGTTTCTTCATCCCTGCCGACCAATGAATCCAAAGAGTCTTTGTAGACATGATCCTCCAATTCAAGTATTTTTTTAGCGAGTTCAAAGGGGTGTTCCACTCGAATACATCCATGACTAAAGTTTCTTTCTTCTCGTGCAAACAAATGTTTAGCGGGTGTATCGTGAATGTAAACGGCGTGTTTATTAGGGAATAGAAATTTTAACAAACCTAAACTATTCGATGATCCACTAGATTGTTTAACTCTAAAAGGAAATGTTTTAGAAGTTATAGTTTTCCAATTTACGCTGTCAGGAGAGATTGTTTCACCTTTTTTAGTTAAAATATAATTTTTCTTACTAAAATAATTTGAGTCTTTCCTAGCTCCATATAAAATCTCAGTGCTTGCAATAGAATAGGGTACATGCCAATACGGACGAGTAACAATATATTCTAAAGTAGCTTCAAACTCTGGTGTCTGAGTCAAATTTGCACCTGCGACAACTTTATGTTTTGCAACAATAGTGTCTTTGTTGTAAAAATGTAAAAGAAAAGAAGGTATATTAACTTCTATATATTTTGAACTTATCAGTGAGTCTGGAGTGGATTTAAGCTTTTCTAGTGCTATAACTCCCTTGTAAAAACGCTGTAGATTTGATTGGTGTAAAACTCTTAAAGAGTTCTTTCCTAAAACCCCATCGGGTTTTAACCCATTGAGATATTGAAAATTTTTAAATACATGAGTCAAACTATCTCTGGAGATATTTACATCATTTATAAACCCTTTTTCCTTCAAATTCAAAGCGATTTTATTACTATCTGACCCCAATGAATCCTTTTGATCAACTTTTATTATGTTTTCGTTCAATGGATATAAACTCGTAAAGTCATTTAGTGATTTATGAAGTGTAGGAATATTTATACTCTTATTTCCAAAGAAAAGCAGGTGTGAAACCCAATCATTACTAGCTATTTTAGAATTGAGAAATTTATCTAAGTGAACCAGGTCAGCAAATCCGTGGTCGTTAATTGTACTATCTTTAAAATTTATTAAACCTCTCGATTGAATATCCAAGTACTCTGATAATCTGAGTAAAGTCAAAATTTCTTTTTGATAAGGAGTATTTGAACTATAATAAGGCCTGGAATCTAAAGTCTTTAATGGTAAATTAAGTTTTATATCATCGTTTATATACTCGGTAAAGTATAAATCTTCTAAAAGACTGTCTTTCACCCAAAGTGTTTTAAAATTCCTTGCTTCATAAAAAGCCATAACATATTCAACACTCTCATTATTGATATTTATAGAATCTGTTATATGATTTAGAGCATAAGTCAGACGTTGCTCATCAGTAGAGGGATAGTTATTATCGTGGTCATTATCTATCAACGAAGAACAACCATTAAACAGTACTACAGAAACTCCAACTGTTAAAAAAAACGATATGGTAAAGCGTAGTCTCATTACTTTTTGTAATATTACGAGGTAAGTTAAGCATTTAATGGGATAACTAAAGATTATTGAACATTATTTTTTTAATAAATTTGATTTAACGTATGGAGTTTCAGTATTATCCAATTACACTTATAATAATAATTTCAACCGTATTGCTTTCAATTAAGGCATTTAACGATCCAGAGTTGAAGTTTAGATGGGTGTTTTATCCTTTTAAGATAAAAAGAGAGAAACAGACGTACAGAGTAGTTTCTCATATGTTTATTCATGGAGATTACATGCATTTACTTTTTAATATGTTTGTATTATTTTCTTTTGGAAGAAATCTTGAGTATATTTTTGGAGAATATTTTGGAGTTGGCATCGGTAAAATTCATTTCGTTGTTTTGTACCTCGTTGGTGGATTAGCATCTTCAATTTGGCCTTATACGAGAAATTATGATAATCCGAATTATATGAGCCTGGGTGCTTCGGGTGCGGTTTCAGCTGTATTGTTTGCCACGATCTTATGGTTACCTAGTCAGCCCTTGAACTTAATGTTTATTCCAATAGACATACCGGCTTGGGTTGTTGGGGTTTTATACCTCGGTTTTGAATATTATATGAGTAAAAAAGGAGGTACAGGTATCGCTCATGATGCCCATTTTGGCGGAGCTGTATTCGGTATAGCATATATTTTATTTATTAATTTTGATAAGGGAATAGAATTTATTTCGTATATTTTCAGTTGATATGGCGCTACTATACATCAATAATAACGGGGAAGTCCTTAAAAATGAAGGAGCTACTTTGTCTTCTGCTAACAGAGGACACCTTTATGGTGATGGATTATTTGAAAGTATACGCGTTAAAAATGGTAAGCCACTCAATCTAGACGCACATTTCATGCGGATGATTGAAGGTGCGATTGCACTCAAAATGCGTGTTCCAAAATTTTATACTACAGACTTTTTTAGAGAGAAGGTACAAGAGCTATTAGATGCTTCTAGTATCGATAAAGGTGGTAGAATTAGAATATCCATCGACAGAGCGTCTGGTGGCACTTATACTCCTGAATCAAACGAAACGACCTATTTTATTGAGGTATACCCAATAAACAATAACGATTACAAACTCAACAGTAAAGGATGGGAGATTGATTTGTACTCTACAATGAGAAAACATAAATCACCTATTTCTAATTTTAAAACAAAAAATGCTTTACTCTATGTCATGTGTGGAATTGAAGCAAGAGAAAAAAATCTTGACGACTTACTAATTACTGACCCGAAAGGTGGAATTTTAGAAGGATCTAGTAGTAATCTCTTTGTTGTGAGCAATGGTGTGCTGTATACTCCTGGTTTAGAAGAAGGGTGTGTAGGAGGGGTGATGAGAATGAGTGTTATAAATACAGCTTTGGAAAATAGTATGAAAGTCTATGAAAGTGCTATTATGCCACAAAATTTATTAGCAGCAGATGAAGTATTTTTAACGAATGCGATTAAAGGAATAATTTGGGTTGGAGGTTATAGAACAAAACGATATAAAAATGATACATCAACTAAACTCATTGAATTATTGAACAAAACGCTTTAACAAGGTGTTTCTAAAATAAAACATACATTAAAATGAAAATAGTCGGATTTGCTGGAAGTAACAGTAAGAAATCAATCAACAAACAATTTGTAAAATATACTTTAGAACAATTAAAAGACCACGAAATTCATCTTCTCGACCTAAACGATTTTGAAATCCCAATGTTCGGTGTAGATAGAGAGGAGGAAAAAGGTTATCCCAATAAAGTAAAGGAATTCATAGAAATTATTCAGTCTGCTGATGGTTTAGTAGTGTCTCTTGCAGAGCACAACGGAGCGTATACAGCTGTTTTTAAGAACCTCATGGATTGGTGCTCAAGATACGAGCTGAAATTTTTTAATAAAATTCCTATGCTTTTATTATCTACCTCTCCTGGCGGTTATGGAGGAGGGAACTCTATGGAGTTGGGATTGAGTCGACTTCCTAAGTTTGACGCTAATATCGTTGCTAATTTTTCGCTTCCTAAGTTCAATGACAATTTTAACAACGAAAATGGAATTAAAGATGATGAACTACGGGCTAATTACGAAGCTAAACTACAAGAGTTCAAGAAAGAACTAATATAGCCTTTTTTAGAGATTTATTCAATCATACTTGTGTCATTTTTATTGGGATACCCCCCTGATTAATTGCTATAGTAAATCATTCACATTCCTAAAAAAAATGATTATCTTCGCACCAACAAAATCAGTATATGTCAGACGATAAAAAAGTGATATTTTCGATGATGGGAGTGAGTAAATCTACTCCTGCAGGAAAACAAATTATAAAAGATATTTCTCTTTCTTTCTATTATGGTGCAAAGATTGGAATCATTGGTTTGAATGGTTCTGGTAAATCGACTGTAATGAAGATTATTGCAGGTATCGATAAGGATTTTAGAGGTGATCTAACCATTTCTGATGGGTATACAGTCGGTTATTTACCACAGGAGCCTGAATTGGATCCTTCAAAAACTGTGAAAGAAATCGTTATGGAAGGTGTTCAAGGCACAGTTGATATTCTTAAAGAATACGAGGAAATCAATAATGCTTTCATGGATGAAGCGGTGATGAATGATCCAGATAAAATGGAGAAACTCATCGAACGTCAGGGTGAGGTTCAAGATAAAATCGATCATTTAGATGCATGGGAACTAGATGCACAGCTGGATAGAGCGATGGATGCATTGCGTTGTCCTCCTGACGATCAAAACGTAGAGAATTTATCTGGTGGAGAACGCCGTAGAATTGCTTTGACACGTCTTTTACTTCAAAATCCAGACATCTTGTTGTTAGATGAGCCGACAAACCATTTGGATGCTGAATCGATTCATTGGTTGGAACAGCATTTGGAACAATATAAAGGAACAGTTATCGCTGTTACTCACGACCGTTACTTCCTAGATAACGTTTCTGGTTGGATTCTTGAGCTTGATAGAGGCGAAGGAATTCCATGGAAAGGTAATTATTCATCTTGGTTGGATCAAAAGTCTAAGCGTTTGAGTCAAGAAGAAAAACAAGCTTCAAAAAGGCAAAAAATGCTTGAACGTGAGTTAGAATGGGTGCGTTTGAATCCAAAAGGCAGACAAGCGAAAAGCAAAGCGCGTTTGAACAATTACGATAAACTTTTATCTGAAGACGCTAAAGCGAAAGAAGCTCAACTTGAGATACCGATTCCAAACGGGCCAAGATTAGGTTCTAACGTTATCGATGCCGAGCATGTAAGAAAAGCATTTGGAGATAAATTGTTGTATGATGATTTGAATTTTCAGTTACCTCCGAACGGTATCGTAGGTATCATTGGACCAAATGGTGCGGGTAAGACTACTATTTTTAAGATGATCATGGGGGAGTTAGAGCCCGATGCGGGAACGTTTAAAGTCGGTGAGACCGTTAAGATTGGCTATGTGGATCAGGCACATGCTGATTTAGATCCAGAAAAATCTGTTTTTGATGTTGTTTCTGGCGGTACAGAGCATATTGAAATTGGAGATCAAAAAGTGAATGCTCGTGCATACTTGTCAAAATTCGCTTTTGCTGGTTCTGATCAAAATAAAAAGGTAGGTGTACTTTCCGGTGGTGAAAGGAACCGTTTGCATTTAGCAATGACGCTCAAAACTGAAGCTAATGTATTACTTTTAGATGAGCCGACTAATGATATCGATATTAATACGTTGCGCGCGTTAGAAGAAGGTATAATGAACTTCGCAGGTTGTGCTGTGGTTATCTCTCACGATAGATGGTTCCTGGATAGAATTTGTACACATATTTTAGCATTCGAAGGGGATTCTCAAGTATACGCTTTTGAAGGAAGCTTCTCAGATTATGAAGAAAACAAAAAGAAACGTTTAGGTGATACTTCTCCTACACGATTGAAATATAGAAAACTGGTTAAATAACAAATAAAGAGATTACATTTTTATGTCAGAACAAGTAAGGAAATTAGAACCAAACGCATTGTGGAATCATTTTGGAGACTTAAACGCCGTACCTAGACCAAGTAAAAAAGAAGAAAGAGTTATCCAGTTTATGGTAGACTTTGGTAAAAACTTGGGTTTAGAAACACATACAGATAAAATAGGTAACATAATCATTAAAAAGCCTGCAACATCTGGGATGGAGGATCGTCAAACGGTTATTCTTCAGTCTCACGTTGACATGGTTCACCAGAAAAACAACGATACAGATTTTGACTTCGACAAAGAAGGAATCAAAATGGTGGTTGATGGTGACTGGGTAAAAGCGGAAGGAACTACACTTGGTGCTGATAATGGACTTGGGGTGGCTACAATAATGGCGTTACTTTCTTCTGACGATATTCCTCATCCAGCTTTAGAAGCTATGTTTACAGTGGATGAGGAGACAGGAATGACCGGAGCTAAGGAGTTGGATCCTAGCTTTTACGATGGAACAATCTTGTTGAACTTAGATACAGAAGACGATGATGAATTAAGTATCGGTTGTGCTGGTGGAATAGACACTAATACACGCTATGAATATGAAGAGTTATATTCTTTAGAAGATGTTCAGGCTTACCGTGTTGAGATCAAAGGACTGAAAGGAGGTCACTCGGGAATGGATATCGACAAAGGTCGCGCAAATGCAAATAAGTTAATGGCTCGTTTTATTTACGAAGCGGGTATGGATGTGATGCTTCATTCTTTTGATGGTGGAGGCTTAAGAAACGCTATTCCACGGGAAGCAGTAGCTGTAGTTTCTGTATTGACTTTAGATCAAGATAATTTCGAATCATTTGTAAAGAAAATAAAAGATGAGCTTTATACAGAGTTTGATCCAGTTGAACCTAATTTAACAATTGAACTTACTAAAGTTGACACGCCAGATAAGATGGTTTCAGGTTATGAACGCGAGAAAATGATCCGTTCGTTATATGCATTGCATAATGGTGTCTTTAAATTGAGTTTAAAATTTGAAGGGTTAGTTGAAACGTCTTCATCATTAGCTCGTGTTTCAATTAAAAACGGACTTTTCGAAACTAAATCGTTGCAACGAAGTAGCGTTGAATCTACAAAAAAGGATGTTGCAAATACGATTAAGTGTTCTTTCGAGTTGATGGGAGCAGAGGTAGAACAAACGGGTGATTATCCTGGTTGGGAGCCTAATCCAGACTCAGCTATTCTGAAGACAATGACTAAAATGTATAAAGATCGATTTAATAAAGATCCAAAAGTACAAGCGTGTCACGCAGGATTGGAGTGTGGTATTTTAGGAACACACCTTCCAAATGTAGATATGATTTCCTTCGGGCCAAATATTCGTCACGCTCACTCACCAGACGAATGTGCGCAAATTAGCTCGACTAAAAAGTTTTGGGATTTCTTACTTGATGTATTGAAAGAAACTCCGAAAAAATAAAATGACCAACAGAGAAGAACTGGTCAAATTGGCCAATATGAGAATGCCCTTTGGGAAATTCAAAGGGCGTTTTTTGGTTGATGTCCCTGAGCCATATTATGTATGGTATCGTGGTAAAGGTTTTCCTCAAGGGAAACTAGGCGAACAAATGCAGTTGATGTACGAAATTAAAGTAAATGGTTTGGAGGAGTTGATTCGGCCGCTGGTGAATCGATAAATATTTAAATACATTTTTTAAATATGAGAAATAATTGTAAACTGTTAATGCTAGTAATTTTAATCTCAGCTTGCGTAAGTCAAAATGAAGCTGATAATACTGATTCTAAAGTGAATAATTATGAGGTAATTCATACCTTTAAAGATGAAAAAGACTCTTTGTTTGCGAATGTTTATGCTCACTCTGTTGAAAATAACATTTACGATTCAATTGTAATTACTGATTTAGATAGTAATTTCGACGACTTTATTTACGAAATTAAATGGAATAAACTTTCGAATCGTGATGGGCTTGACTTAGTTGGAAGTTCTGATTTTTATGGGTATGACCTAAAGTTTGAAAAGGATTTCTTTAGAATTGTTATGCTAGATTCTAATAAAGAATATACTTCGGATGAATTAACCATTTCTTGGAAAAAAGAAAAGAATCAATTTGAGATTTTAAAATATTAAGTTCAAAATATCAATTAGAGTCTATTGCTTTAGATGAATCGATAAATATCTAAACTTTAATCGTTATATCAAGTCGCATAGCGACGTAAGATTCCATATCTGTGGACTTCAGTCCGCAGCTAATAGATTGAAACGAAAAATATTTTTGCCGCTAATTTTGTCTCAAAATTCGTGACAAAAAACTCCTTCATAACCAATCATTCGTAAAAAATAACCACCAACTCTAAAATGTTAATATCATTTCATATATACTCATCCATAATCTTGTACTTTTCCTACAATTAGAGTAAACTTGCATTTTTAAAATTCGAGAAATAAATTTCTGAGCATGATACACTTTTTCGTTAATGCATCTAACACAGTTTATACTGTTCAATCTCCAAATGAGATCTCTTCAGAGGACGTCCAAAAGCTGAACTGGCTATTTGGAAACGCACAAAAAATCAATGAAACTTCTATAAATAAAACCTTTGTTGGTCCACGTGCTTCGATGGTTACGCCTTGGAGTACTAATGCAGTTGAGATTACTCAAAATATGGGAATTCAAGGAATTATTAGAATTGAAGAGTTTCAAGAAGTGGAAGCAGGATTTTCCGACTTTGATCCTATGTTGTCTCAGAAATATGATTCTTTAGAGCAAAATATTTTTGAAATCAATGTTGCTCCTGAACCTATTTTAGAGATAGATGATATTGAATCCTATAATCAAAAAGAAGGATTGGCATTAAGTCTGGAAGAGGTGAAATATTTGGAAGACTTAGCGGATAAAATCAAAAGAAAACTAACGGATTCTGAGATTTTCGCTTTTTCTCAAGCGAATTCAGAACACTGTAGACATAAGATATTCAACGGTACTTTCGTCATTGATGGCGAAGAGAAGCCAGTATCACTTTTTAAATTAATAAGAAAAACATCTGAAACGCATCCAAATGGGATCGTTTCTGCTTATAAAGACAACGTAGCATTCGTAAAAGGACCTAAAGCAGTTCAATTCGCTCCAAAGAAAGCGGATGTACCAGATTTTTACGCTGAAGCAGATTTTGAGTCTGTTTTGTCTCTCAAAGCTGAAACGCATAATTTCCCGACAACTGTAGAACCTTTCAACGGAGCTGCTACGGGTTCAGGTGGAGAAATTAGAGATCGATTAGCGGGTGGACAAGGTTCTTTACCTTTGGCTGGTACAGCAGTCTATATGACCGCTTACTCTCGATTGGAAGAGAATCGTCGATGGGAACAAAAAGTAGCTGAGCGACCGTGGTTGTATCAAACGCCAATGGATATTTTGATCAAAGCTTCTAACGGAGCATCAGATTTTGGAAATAAGTTTGGTCAGCCTTTGATCTCTGGATCGGTTCTGACATTTGAACACGAAGAAGATAATCGCAAAGTGGCTTTTGACAAAGTGATTATGCAGGCCGGAGGTATTGGTTATGCAAAACAAAGTCAAGCTTTAAAGAAAGAACCAGCAAAAGGAGATAGAATTGTTATTCTAGGTGGTGAAAACTATAGAATTGGAATGGGAGGAGCTGCTGTTTCTTCCGCCGATACGGGTGCTTTTGGTTCCGGAATAGAATTAAACGCAATACAAAGATCTAATCCAGAGATGCAAAAGCGTGTAGCCAATGCAATCCGTGCTTTGGTGGAAAGTGATGAAAACACAATTGTATCCATTCACGATCACGGAGCTGGTGGGCACTTGAATTGTTTGTCTGAGCTAGTTGAAGAAACGGGCGGACATATCGATATCGATAAATTGCCTGTTGGAGATCCAACTTTATCAGCAAAAGAAATTATTGGTAACGAATCACAAGAGCGTATGGGACTTGTGATTAGCGAAGAGAACATCAAGAATTTGAGACGTATTTCTGAAAGAGAGCGTTCACCGATATATGATGTAGGAGTTGTAACGGATGATAATCGTTTTACTTTTGAGTCTTTCAAGACTGGAGAAAAGCCAATGGACTATGATTTGGCTGATTTCTTTGGGAGTTCTCCGAAAACAATCATGTCTGATAAAAGCTTGAATCGCAAATATCAGTCTTTAGAATACGATATAAATAAAGTACCAGAATATTTAAATGAATTATTGCAATTAGAGGCTGTAGCTTGTAAAGATTGGTTAACAAATAAAGTAGACCGCTGTGTTGGTGGAAGGGTGGCAAAACAACAATGTGCTGGATCGTTGCAACTTCCATTGAACAATGTCGGAGTAATGGCATTAGACTTTAAAGGAGTAGAGGGTGTTGCTACAAGTATTGGGCATTCTCCAATTTCAGGACTTGTCGATCCTGTAGCTGGTTCAAGAAATTCAATTGGTGAAGCGCTTACAAACTTGGTTTGGGCTCCATTAAAAGATGGTTTAGCTTCTGTATCATTATCAGCAAATTGGATGTGGCCTTGTAAAAACGAAGGTGAGGATGCGCGTTTGTATGAAGCAGTAGAAGGATGTTCGAATTTTGCTATAGAAATGGGAATCAATATTCCAACAGGGAAAGATTCACTTTCAATGAAGCAAAAATATCCAAATGAAGAAGTGATTGCTCCTGGAACAGTAATTATTTCATCCGTTGGAAATTGTTCTGATATTAATAAAATCGTAGAACCTGTCCTTAAGAAAGACGGCGGAAGTATTTACTATTTGAATTTTTCTCAAGATAAGTTGAAGCTGGGAGGATCTTCTTTCGCACAAATACTTAATAAAGTAGGGGATGAAGCATCAACGATTCAAGACTCAGCTTTCTTCAAAAAGGCGTTCAATTTAATGCAAAAGCATATTTTGGCTGGAAATATTGAAGCAGGTCATGATATTGGTAGTGGTGGATTGATTACAACTTTGTTGGAGCTCACATTCCCTGAAGTTGATCTCGGAGCTAATTATGATTTATCGGGACTAGAGGAACAAGACACAGTTAAAGCCTTATTTAACGAGAATATCGGTGTAGTTTTCCAAGCGAATAGTTCTATTGAAGAAGATTTCAAAAAAGAAGGAATTTCAATTCACAATATAGGAGAGGTAACGAATAACCCTGTTGTAAACATTAGGAATAACTCAGATTCATTTGAATTTAACGTTTCTGAAATACGTGATATGTGGTATAAAACTTCATTCTTACTAGATCAAAAGCAATCGAAAAACGGAACGGCAAAAGAGCGTTATAGCAATTTTAAAAACCAACCACTAAGATTTAATTTCCCATCTGGTTTTGAAGGAAAACTACCATCAACCTCTGGAAATCGACCAAAAGCGGCAATAATACGTGAAAAAGGAAGTAACTCTGAACGTGAGATGGCGCATGCGATGTACTTGGCAGGTTTTGACGTAAAGGATGTTCACATGACGGATTTGATTACAGGAAGAGAAACGCTAGAAGATATTCAATTTATAGGTGCAGTAGGAGGATTTTCAAATTCTGATGTACTTGGTTCTGCGAAAGGTTGGGCAGGAGCTTTCATGTATAATGAAAAAGCAAATACAGCTTTAAAGAAATTCTTTGAACGAGAAGATACCTTGTCCGTTGGGATTTGTAATGGTTGCCAGTTATTTATGGAACTTGAGTTAATCCACCCAGAGCACAAAGAACATGGTAAATTGCACCACAACACTTCTCAAAAACACGAAAGTGGATTTACTTCAGTAAAAATTCAAAAAAATAACTCTGTAATGCTTTCCTCTTTAGAAGGAGCAACGCTAGGTGTATGGATTTCTCATGGTGAAGGTAAATTCAACCTTCCTATGAGTGAAGATAATTACAATATTGTCGGGAAATATGGTTATGAAGCGTATCCAGCAAATCCAAATGGATCAGACTTCAATACAGCAATGATGTGCGATAATTCAGGACGTCACTTAGTCATGATGCCACACATTGAGCGCTCAATATTCCCTTGGAACTGGGCAAACTATCCAAATAGAAAAGATGAAGTGTCGCCTTGGCTTGATGCATTTGTGAATGCTAGAAAGTGGGTTGAGCAAAAGAATAAGCAAAATCTCTAAGAAAAGTTCTGATCTAAAATTATTTAAAGCCAAAGGCTCTATCGCTACGAGTTTCAACCCACGGCTAAGTTCTATAAAAGGAATTATTTCTTATTTGACAAGTCCAAACCAGTCCTGTAAGGACGAAACATCATTAACCATGGGTGCTAACCCATGGTTGAAAATTGGAATCAAAAACTCTTTTGGCGTGATTTTTTGACTCAAAAAACATGACAAAAGTATCCTTTGCCAAGATGTTTGTCTATAACTAGATATTTGCGATAATTTGTATCTAATCTGAACTAGATTAATGCAGCAGTAGTTTTTAAGAATAAAACTATTACCCGATAAAATTCGTATGATATAGTATGAGAAGTATTTTCATTCTAATACTTATATTATTGCAGCAACAAAGTACTGCACAAAAAATAGAAAGTTTAGGAGCTTTTAGAGATATAAATAGCGATAGATATGTTCGTGTCAATTATGAAAATGATTTGTTTTATGGAACTGATAAAAATTACACACAGGGTTTAAACTTAGAGTTGGTTTTACCTTCCATTAGAAAGAACCCAATAAATCATTTATTCTATCAGCCAAAATTATCAATCATTCGTTATGGTTTGATCGTCGAACACAATAGTTTTACACCTGATAGATATGACCTGGAAGAAATTCAATATGGAGATAGACCATTTGCTTCAACGCTTACGTTTAAAAGTTTTTTAATTGCAATTGACACATTAAAAGCAAGCAGAATAACGTCATCATTGAGTTTGGGTGTTATTGGACCTAATGCTTTTGGGAATGAAGTTCAGACAGTTATTCATGAAGTGACAGAAAGCTCAATACCAATGGGATGGAAAAATCAAATAAAAAATGATATAGTGATTAATTATGAAATTGGTTACGAAAAACAACTTTTAAAGTATCGAAATTTATTCTCACTACAAACCAACGTTAATGGTGAGCTTGGAACACTATTAACGAATGCATCTGTTGGTTTTAATACTGCATTTGGTATTATAAACGCACCATTTTCATCCACGACTATGAGAAACAGTTTTGCACTCTATATTTATGCTCAACCATTGATTGATATAATTGGATATGACGCTACTTTACAGGGAGGTCTATTTAATAGAAAGAGTCCTTATACGATTTCATCTGAAAGAATAGAGCGATTCATAGGTCGACTAAATTTTGGTATTGTTTTCAAATTAAAATCAGTTTACATTGAGTACTCAAGTACCATCCAAACTAAAAGTATTAGTACAGGTTCAGCTTCGAAATGGGCAGGTATTAAGCTGGGTATTCTTTTATAAAAAGATTGTAACTAACAAGGTTTCTTTTAACTGTTAATCCTAAAATGCTTCTTTTTTACCTTCAAAAGTCCTGTAAGGACGAAATATCTTTAACCATGGGTGCTAACCCATGGTTGTTTCAAAAGATAAAGTCATTTTGGCGCGTATTTTTATAAAAAAAATCGTGACAAAATAAATCTTCTGCGTGAACCTCAATCCTTCACCCCAAAATCCAAATCCTCATTCATCACATTAATAAAGTGAAAGCCTCTTGGTATAAACCCTTGGTTCATATAAAATTTATGCGCTTTAAAATTATCCGTATAAACATCACAAGCCATCATATTGCAATTTTCATCAGTAGCTTTTTCCTTTAGAAACTTGACAAATTGATCTCCAATTCCTTTTGATCGATAGTCTCGTTCAATAATAACATTATCCATTTCGAGATATTTACCTGACCAAATCTTTGTCGCAATCCAAAAGCCAGAAACTCCTACAATTCTGTCATTATCATATGCAGCCAGCTGTTTGTAGTTATGTGGGGTAATTTCTTCTAAAAGTTCTTTATACCGGGTAGTTGTAAAGTCTGGATATAAAATTTTAAGTAATTGAAATGTTTCAAGCATTTCGTCAACACTTGTTAATTCTTTAAGCGTAATTTCATTATTCATTTTTCAATAAGTTTGCATTAAACATCTCCAGCAGCCTACGATATTCATCTGTCCATGAACTAGCAGTTTTGAATCCGTGACCTTCTACAGGGTAACCGACAAGGTCCCAATTTGTTTTACCTTTCTCTATGAAAAGCTGACTCAAGCGAACAACGTCTTGGTATTGAACATTGCCATCAACTATTCCATGTAGCATGATTAATCTATTTTTTAATCCATCGGCAAAATAAATAGGGGAGCTACGTTGATAGGCAATTGAATCTTCTTCAGGTGTGTTGAGAATATTTGCTGTATACCCATGATTGTAATGCGCCCAGTCTGTTACAGATCGCAAAGCGCCTCCACATTGGAATTCATCGGGAGCTGTAAGCATTGCCATTAAAGTTATGAAACCACCATATGAACCGCCATAAATACCAACCTGATCGTTCTTGATTCCTTGGTTTTCAACCAACCACTTCTTTCCATCTAATTGATCAGATAAATCTTTACCTCCCATATGTCGGTAAATAGCAGTTCGATGATCTCTACCATATCCTTTACTAGCACGGTAATCGATATCTAGAACTGTGTAGCCCAAATCTGTCAGTAAATTGTGAAACATATACTCTCTATAATAACCACTCCACCAGTTGTGTGCATTTTGCAGGTATCCTGCGCCGTGGACAAAGATTATTGCGGCGTTATTCTTAACATCTTCCGATGGTGAATAAAGTCGAGCATTTACAGATTTACCATCTTCAGCTTTAAAACTTATTATTTCGGCATCTCTCCAGTTATAATTATTAAAATTGGCGTTTGTTGAATGAGTCAATTGTTTCAATTCAGTATTTGCAGTGTTTTTTGCAATGTATAGCTCCCAAGGTTTGTTCTTACTAGAGTAGCGGACAGCTAACCACTTTTCATCTGGACTAATATGTACTTCGTGATTACCTGGATTCTCTAGAATTGTTGTCCATTTTCTTGTTTTCAAATCCAATTTATAAAATGAACGGTTTCCCAGATGGTTTTTATTTGCTGTAATGTAAAAAGCGGTTCCATCTTTACTCAGTTCAGCACCATGAATCTCATATTCTCCTGAAGTAAGTTGTTTTTCTTTCAATGTATTCACATTCTTCAAATAGAGATGAGAATACCCCGTGGTTTCACTTTGGTAATATATATGTTCATCATCTTGCATCCAACCAATATTTCCAGCGTAATAATTCCAGCCAACGATACCAGGACCACCGATCCAAGCTTCGTCGTGTTGATGCTCTATTTCAGTTAGTTCTCCTGATTTGTGGTCGTAAACTAGCAGCCATCGGTCTTTGTTGTCGAAACTTTTAACGGAAATTAATGCTTTGTCCCCTTTGTTATTAAAAATAGGTTGGTGAATAATGATGGCTTTGTCTTCCTCTAAATCTCCTTCTAAGCCGTATTCTTTCTGATATTCAGGACGCTTTCTTATTCCGTTTAAATTGCTGAAATCTAAAGTTTTTAAGCTGTCTTTTTCAGGGATATAAACAATCATGCTATACTTTGGCTTTTCAACTGTTCCTACTTTTGGTCTTGCATTCTTCGCCTTAGCATAGCCTGAAACATCCATGTAATTCATAAATTGTGTAGGTGTATTTTCTGTTTTATTTGATAAGGTATACATCAAAAATGATTCATCGTTAGAGATAGTCAAATTGCTCATTTGTTTACTATTCAAATAGATCTTCTGAGGTAATTTTGAATGATTACTTTCGTTATCTGACTCGGGTTCATGATATTCAAATAATTGTTCCTCTTGACTTTGTAAATAACTCGTTTGCTTATCAGAGGGTTCTTTCTTATCTGAAAAGTTAGTAATCTGCGTGATTGAACCATTGCTATAATCTATTTTGAATAAATTAAGACCTTCCTGGTAATAAGCGATATTCTTATCTGACACATGCTGCAAATTATTTTTACCAGAAGAAGAACGAAGAATTAGATCCTTTTCATTATTGTTGCGATCGATATGGCTAATATCTGTTCCGCTCAAATCGAAAAAAGATGTTCTCATTTTTAGATCTGCATTATGAATAGATTTGTTTAATAACGTATTCTCATCAATCAAACGAATAGATTCTGTTTTCAGGTCAAATTCATGCCATTTGCTTTCTTCTAAAGAATCCGTCTGCCATTGGAAGTAGATGTATTTACCATTTGCGGACCAGTTAATAGAGGAGGGTTGGTGTCCAATAAAATCATTTCCCTTCATAATTTCTGAAAGGTCCAGTTGTGAAAAGCTAAATAAAGACGTGAATAAACATCCTAAAACGAAAGAAATTAACCGCATGACTTTTTTTTGGAAAGATAATAATTTCAATCTTATCCTACACCTTGGTAGTTTCGTCCTAATTCGTCAACTATAATTTGTAATGGGCGCAGTTTTTCTCTTATTAAACTCCAGTGATTTGGATATTTCTCAAGGTAATAATGAACTTTTTTCTCATTCTTCTTTATAGCATCTGTTATTGCTGGTGGTGTGACTGGAGGATCCAAATGTCTAGCAACATTTTTACCATTAACGCTGTGTCCATTATCACGTGCGCTTTCCGCTGCGGCCTCATACCGATCGAGTAATAGTTTTACTTTATCATACTCTGAATTAATCTCACTTTGTTTTCTAGGGGACTTCAATTCTTCAATATGAATAAGGTCGTTGCGGATAGTTAATTGTTTAGACGAAATAGATAAATTATAAGCAACATGGATTGCCTGCTCCAGAATAGTAGTAATTTGGTCTTTTGATATTCTTTCTTTTGCTAATCTTAAAATCACATCATTGTCAACTGTTATTGTTTTATTCAAGTTTTCTTCAAATACCTTAACAATATCTTCTACAATAATCTTCAAAGCAGAAGTGTATAGTTGTTCCGACTGTTTTAAGTTAGACGTCAATTGAGTTATTTTCTGACTTTGTTGATTTTGATGTGTTTCAATTTGTTTTAGGAGTTTGAATTCTTTAATACATCGATCGTGTTCAGCATACAGTATAGAACTTAAGATGTTAGATAAGATTGATTTCTCCTTTGTTGTTAATCCTGAAAAAGTTGTATTCAAATTCCCAAGAAACAAATGCTGTGGAAAATGTATAGCAACGATATCTTTCAAATTATCCGTAGTGCTGTCAAAATAAATTAATAATACATCGAGTTCGTTTTCATCTGAAAGTTCGAGCTGCTTTACCGAAGGACTTGTTGAATTTAGCGGATCGAAGGTTTTAAGCCATTCATATTGGATATTTTTTGATCTCCATTTTTGTAGATTGAGTTTGCCGGAAGCATCTGACTTTGAAACAATGCCATTTTCTGTATGTAAATCACCACTGCGACTTTTCCACACCGCATTAACCGTCTTGATTCCAGGAATGAATTGATCTAATCGCTCGATTAAATATGCTATGGGGTGATATGTTCCTGCAAATCTCAATTTCAGCCAATTTATTAAGTATAACTTAACATCACGATTAAGTTACTTAATTAAATTCAAATATACAACTTAATTGTTAAGTAAAGCTTAATCTAAAATGAAATAATCTAAATTGATTAGACCTTTGTGTTAACCAATAAAAACAGCCGTAAGATGCAAATTACAATTACTAAAGAAGAACAAATAATTCTTCAAGAACTAAAGCAAGACTTAATTCGGATTAAGCAGGGGTTAGTAGAGTGGAGTATAGGTCTCTTAATTCTAATAAAAGATTCAGTAGTACAGTTTATACTTAGTTATAATGAGTTTGCAATCTCTAATATTAAAAGAAAAGGATTGGTGAATATACTATCAGATCGTGCGCTAAGATTCTTCAAAATGGATTACGAAGAAGTAGAAAAAGATAAAAAAGACCGAGAAAAGCCAAGAAAAAGAACAGTTAAGTATTATGTATTAAAAGGAGTGAAGGTTATTTTCTTCCCTGCATACCTAATAATTTGTGCTATGCTAATAATCCTCAATAAAAAAATTAAAAAAAATGTAATCAACAAATATGAGACATAATAATTTGTTTTTCAAAGGTATATAGCCATGTTGTTGATGCTTAACTAAATGTGAAAGTTTAGAAATGTCAATTTTTTTGAATAAAAGTGAAACCTATTTAAAACTAGGAACGTAACAGAGACAAATTAAAATGAAAAACGATGATATCAAATACGAATGTTATGTTGAATAATACAGTTGAATTAGCAAAGAAACAGTTAGAGGCACACGTTCAAAGAGGTGCAAACAGTACATTAAGTGTATATGAAGTTGCGCGTTTAATGGATACCATCCGTTTTCAAAAAGGTGCTAAAAAGTTTGGAGGTGAGCCACAAATCGTAGGTTTTTCCAATAATTAATATATATAGGTTTTACAAATTTAGTTTGTTGTTGTTTGTTTTGAAGAGAGGGGTGGTTCCCTCTCTTTTTGTTTTTTATTAAAGTCTATAAAGTTACTAGCCTAAATCGTAAAATAAAAATGTCAAATGCACCTTTTTGAACCGCAGAATACTGAATATGGAACCATAGATTTAAGAAGTAGTAACATCAATAATCGTAAAATTTCACAGAAGGTTTTCTTGTTTTTAATTTAGATCTGTAATATCTGAGTTGCCGTACCATGAACTGCTCCTTATGGCCGTATTTTATACGAAACTATAGAAGTTCTACATTCTTAACTCCATATTCAATATTCTGCGGTTTCTTTAGTCTATTAAAGTAATAGTTCTGATTTCAACCAATCAAGCCCAGTATAGCACGATATAATTAACCGTGGACTTAAGTCCGTGGGATAGAGTACAAAAAGAACTTTTAGGATGAGATGTTTCTAATGCTATTTGAATTATCAAAGAGCTAATTTTATCACTAACAAATAGAGTGGATGTCAGGGTATATTGTAAAAATCTCCTAATTGAGGATTACTCAATTTCTAAAAAATTAAAAGAATTATCTAGAATAGTATTTAAAACCCATAAGTTACAAAAGTAAATTATTGAATCGAAACAAGTTTACATATATAACTTAAGGAATCCTATTTATTATTACATTTGTAATTATAAAATATAGATATGTCAATTCAAGAACGGTTAAAAATGGTGATGAAGATGAACAACCTTTCTGCTGCGGCATTTGCAGATAGAGTGGGTGTACAAAGGTCAAGTATTTCACACATAATGTCTGGTAGAAACAAGCCAAGTTTAGATTTTATCCAAAAGACGCTTAAATCTTTTCCAAGAGTAAATGGTGATTGGCTAGTTACAGGAAAACCAGTAGGGGGTAATAGGGATGAAGAGTCTTATCAGCTAGATACGGTGACTAAACCGATAAATACTACTTCTTCTGAAGATATTGTTGGGAGTAGCGCTAAAAGTAAGATAGGTGAGCAAGAGTCTAAGCAAATAGAACGTATAGTAGTTTTTTATTCAGATGGAACTTATACTGAGACTACCCCTAAGGATTGATAACGCCAGATCCAATTAGTTCATCGTTATCATACCATGCACAAAATTGACCAGGAGTGATTCCTCGCTGTATTTCATCAAACAACACATATAGAAAGTCCTCTTTCATTATCAAAGTGGCCTTTTGAAGCGATTGCCTATATCTTATTCTGACATCATACTTTTTAGTGTTCCTCGTATTTAACTTATACTTTAAATTACTATATATAATTGATTTTTTATCAATCTTTAAGGCCCACCTGTTTAATGCTTTGTGTTCATCTGTTTGACCGCTAAATACCAGATTATTATCGATGTCTGTTTGAATAACAAAAGAAGGATTTGGTCGACCTCCGATCTTTAATCCTTTTCGCTGTCCAATAGTATAGAAATGAGCTCCCTGATGCTCACCAACAAGGATTCCTTGAGAAGCTTCAAATTTAAAAGGCTCAGAAAGTAGTTCTACATTTTCTTCAGTTGTTGGTATGTTGTGATATTCTAATAGTTCAGGTAAATCGCCTGGTATCTCAATGATATCACCTTTTTTGACTTTTAATTGCTGCTGAAGGAAGTCTGGAAGACTTATTTTTCCCACAAAACAAAGTCCTTGTGAGTCCTTTTTCTCAGCTGTTATTAAGCCTTGCTCTTTAGCTATTGCTCTGACTTCACTCTTTTGAAGATCCCCAATCGGAAACAAAATGCGCTGAAGCTGTTCTTGTTGAAGCTGACATAGAAAATAGGACTGATCTTTTCCTTTGTCTAAACCTGCTAATAGACTAACAGACCCGTCTTCATTGTCTTTCCTTCTGCAGTAATGTCCAGTAGCAACATAATCAGCTCCTAGCTCCATAGCGTGTTTCAAGAATACATCAAACTTGATTTCTCTATTACATAAAACATCAGGGTTAGGTGTTCGTCCAGCAGCATATTCATCAAACATGTATTCAACAATACGAGATTTATATTCTTTGCTTAAATCGATTACTTGATAGGGGATGCCAAGTTTGTTAGCGACCAATAAAGCATCATTTGAATCATCTATCCAAGGACAATCATCAGAAAGCGTAACTGATTCATCGTGCCAATTCTTCATGAACATACCAATCACCTCATACCCTTGTTCTTTCAATAGATATGCTGTAACACTCGAATCTACACCACCTGACAATCCTACAACGACTCTTTTCATTCTTCTAAAAATATGTGCAAATTTACTTAAGATATATGGTTTATAAAAACATCTTATCAATATGATGAAGGGATCTAGTTTAGATGCTGTAATATTTGGAGTAACCAGCGTTAATAATGTTGAATTATTTACAATATTAACTCCTAAATATTATTAAAAATAATTACATAAGTAATTTTTTAGTATCAGTACGGAATAGTTTAGGTTACAATTGTAATTAACTAAATTTATACTTTAGTTTTATTGAAATGAATTATATTTACTGCCTATGACTTATAAAGGGATCTTACTTTTATCTATTATTGCCTTAATTAGCCTTTTTTCATTCGCTCAAGATGGTGAGGAAACGAGTAAAGAATGTGATGAAGTGTTTTTGAATGGGGTTGTAAAAGATACTGCCAGACCACAGGGGTTTTACAACTTAATGGTGATAAACATGTCTACAAAACAAGGGGTGTTCGGTGGTGCTAAGGGAGACTTCTCTGTATATGCTCGTATTGATGATACTATTGCTTTTTCAGTTTCTGGGTATAACAAAAGAATTATTGTGGTAAAAGCGGATGATGATTGTCAAATGGACACGATGATTTATCTAGAATCAAAAGTTCAAGAATATGAAACTGTTGAGGTTTACCCAATTAAATCACTAGAAGAGATCAAGAAAGAAAGGGAGGACTTAAGTAAGCGCGAAACAAGAACAGTTACAGGTGTTAATGTATTGCAGAGTCCAATAACAGCTCTCTACGAGAGATTCAGTAAAAAGGCACAATCGAAACGTTTAGTAGCTGAAATGGAGCATCAGGATAATATTAATTCAATTCTTAAAGAGTTGCTTCGTGTTTATGTTTCCTATGATGTAGTTTATTTAGAGGAAGATCAGTTTGAGGCATTTGTTTATTTCTTAAATATAGATGAACATTTCTTAAAGACAGCTTCCGATTATGAGTTGATTACTTACATTAAAGATAAATTAGAGCATTATAAATCCATGAATCAAGAGTTATTCACAGATTAGATTGCTAATAATTGATTAAAGGAATATAAAAGATAGAAAATATTACATATTCTTTCTTCGAGGCCTCAACACCCTTCTGGGTTTATCTTCAGCATCTTTAACGGTCTTAACATTGTTATTTCGAGGTTTCTCAAACTTAGGCTTTTCTTTCTTTGTATTGTTTGGCTTGGGTCTTGAACCTTTTGGCGATGCTATTTTAACGTCTAACTCACGACCATTTACATCCATTCCATTCAAAGCTTTGATAGCATTTATGGCTTGATCGGCATCTTCCATTTCTACGTATCCGTATCCTTTTGATTTTTTGGTCTTGTTATCATAGACGACATGTGCATACGATACTGTACCAAACTGAGAGAAAGTTGCCCTTAAATCATCCGATGATATATCGAAATCTAAGTTAGCGATAAAAATATTTGTCATAACATTATAAAAATCTAAACAGCATTTTCTAATTGCTTAGAACAAAAGTAGTCTATTGACTGAAATATCAAGAATAATTTCTATTTTTTATTGTAACTAATTGGAAATATTTTTATCAACGCCTATATTTATAAACGTTTCATGTAATAACTATTTTTAAAATAATCCTAAAAATTTCTCAAGTTAGATAGACATGATGTCTTTAAATTTTATTGCTTGTCTTCTAGAGATTTCGATTTCTTCATTTTCTTCTAAAAACACCTTTAATCCACCATTAAACCAATTCTCAATTTTGCTAATCCAATGAATATTTATGATGTATTTTCTATTGGCTCTAAAGAAATCATTTTCATCCAATCGCTCTTCAAGAGAATTTAAACTTCTTAAAATCATTGGTTTTTTATCTAAAAAATAAACCTTTATGTAGTTGCCATGACTTTCAAAAAACCTAACATCAGATAATTTTGGGAAAAAACTTTTTTCTCCGTCCTTAATGAAAATATGGTCATTAATGTTTAATTTCCTATCTTTTCTACTATCAATTACATTTGATTCGAACTCGTCTTCATTTTGAGTATTGAGTTTGTCTATAGCCTCTTTTAACCGATCGGGATCTACTGGTTTTAATAGATAATCTAAAGCATTTACTTTAAAAGCTTCAATAGCATGCTCGTCATAAGCTGTAACAAAAATTACTTTTGGAATATCGTCTAACTTCTTTAGCATTTCAAATCCGTCTATCTCGGGCATTTGTATGTCTAAAAAAATTACATCAGGACTAAGCTTTTTAATTGATTTTATTCCTTCCTTACCGTTAGAAGCTTCACCAATGACTTCGACCTTGTTGGTGTGCTTTTCCAGTAAATGTCTTAACTCAGTGCGTGCAAGTCGTTCGTCATCTATAATAAGTGCTTTCATGAAATTTTGTTTTTGAATTGATTCTGATTGATCCATACTTGTGCTATAACTCTGTCTTTTTCATTTTTAATTGAGAATCCCGCGTTTTCACCATATTGAATCGCTAGTCTGCGTTTGGTATTTATTATACCTATACCATCTATATTGTTAGGTTTATACTGTCCGCCTGTATTTGTAACTTCAAGCATTAACTTATCTTCTAGTTTATAAATTCGGATATCAATTAGTCCACCAGTTGTACTTTTTGAAATACCGTGTTTTATTCCATTCTCAGCCATCGTTTGAATAAGAAAAGGCGGAATTTCAATGTTATTGTTTACCTCTACATCAACTTTATATGTTAGTCGTTCTTCAAAACGTATTTTCTCAAGTCTCAAATACTCTTTAACCAGATTAACCTCCTCAATTACCGATACTTGTGACTTCTTCCCCATCTGAAGTGAGTTCCTTAATAAATTTGAGAGCGTGGTAATAGCTGATTTTGCCGTAGCTGGATCAATCTCTATCAAGGCACGAATACTGTTCAATGAGTTGAATAAGAAGTGTGGGTTCAATTGATCACGCAGTGTTTTTAATTCAATTTCATGGTGACTAGCCTCAAGCATCAGGTTTTTAAGTTCTTGCTTCCTTGATTTTCTGAGTAAATGATAGGTTAGGTAAACAGCTGACCACATTACGAAAAAAATGGTATAGAGCAAAGATTGAATTATAAATTGGATTAAAGGAATAAATGACTCTCCATATACTATGATATTCGAAAGGTTTATAAGTAATACTAAAAATAACGAAGCTGCTAAGTTTAATAACAAAACTCTTGGGATGAGTGGAGTTAATTTTAAGTTTACCCAGTTCAACTTTACTAGAACATATCGCATGCCGTGGGTTACAAGAATTAAAAAGATATAAAGCTCAAAAAGTTTATATGGAGTATTTCCTTTAAGCTCATCCTGCAAATAGCTTGTGATTGCAATCATAGAACAAAACAAACCCCAACCAACAAGTTGAACAATCCAGTAAATTGCAGAAGCTCTATACATGACACAAAAATAGTTTTTTTGTGATGTATAGCTAAATTAAAAAGATGAACGGTTGTTTTATCATCGTAAATGGGTGTATTTTTATTTCTAGTTTTTTTTACCTCAACCGAAAAATAGTTTCAATTTAATCAACTAAATTTAAAAGAATATAATAAAAGAGGTGTACAACCAATTTTTTTGAAGGCTTAAAATAATATATCGTTTTCCTTTGTATTTAATACCATGGTAAGTATATTTGCCGAATGAAAATTGAAGAAGTAATAAAAGCTAAGTTTAAAGGTGAGCACCATAAAGCAGTTGTTAATATCCGTTACACTTCAAACTGGATAGGTGCATATCACAATAAACAACTGGCCGAATTTGACCTTTCATTACCACAATTTAATATACTGCGAATACTTAGAGGAGCAAACGAGCCATTAAGTATTAAGATTGTAAAACAACGGATGTTGGAAAAGTCGCCAAACACAACTAGATTGATCGATAAATTAATTTCCAAAGAAATGGTTAAAAGGTCTAGATGTGATGATGACAGAAGGGTTGTTCATATTGAAATCACTAAAAAAGGATTAAGCATCTTAAGTGAGATAGATGAAGTATTTGATGATATGAGTTTAGCAGAAAATCTAACAAATGACGAAGCTTCATTGTTGAATGTTTTACTTAATAAGCTCAGAGGGAAGTAAATTAACTGTCGTGTTTACCCTAAAATTATGTTAAACCACTTTCTTTTCAATCTAAGTCTTATATAAACTCTATTTTTGTGCTTTATTATAATCTTATGAGAATATTTCTTCTAGTCTTGATGACATCTTTAATCGGAACTTCTTTTTCTCAAGGAATACTCGAAGTTCGTGTCATGGATGAAAAAGATAATCCTATTGAATATGCAAATGTTCGATTGTTGGATAAATCAGATTCATCTGTTGTCATAGGTGGGTATACATTGTCAAGTGGAAGAGTAACGATTGAATCTATTCCTTATGGTGACTTTATTGGAGAAATTACTTTTTTCGGATACCAAAATTATTACATTAATAATATATCTTTTTCAAAATCAGACAAAAAAATTAATTTGAATGAGATTCAGATGTCAAAACTAAAGAATCAAAACTTTGAGGAGGTAGTCATTGAAGGTAAAACACCCCTGATGGAATCGAGCATAGATAAGCGAACTTATAATGTTGGCGAAGATATGACAACTATGGGGGGGGGATTAACGGAGTTGTTGAATAATATTCCTTCTGTTGAAGTAGATAACGATGGTAATGTTTCTCTTCGTGGAAATGGGAGTGTCACGATATTAATAGATGGCCGTCCCAGCGCAATGTCCAGTGGAGACGGAGCCTTAGAAGGAATTCCTGCAAGTGCCATTGAGCGCATTGAATTAGTAACCAATCCCTCGGCAAAATACGATCCAGACGGGACTGCTGGAATCATAAATATTGTATTAAAAAAGAAGAAACTTCGCGGTATTAATTTGAATGTTGATTTAACTGCAGCATCTGAAAAGTTATTTGGAGGAAATGTAGGTTTCAATGCACGTACGGAAAAAGTTAATTTTTATGCAAATTACTCTTTTCGTTATAGAGAAGGATATAGAAATAACTTCAATGAGCGTACAAGCTTGATAAATGATACCACGGTTTTTTTAGAACAAAATCGTTTAGGTACTGATTTTAGAAGGTCTCACACTGTGAAAGTCGGGTCTGATTTTTTTATCTCAGATCGTCAAGTTATTGGCATATCGGCTAGTGGAACATATAACGATAGAATTCGAAGAGGAGACCAGGTCAATTACGAGAGTTTTAACGGCGATCTAAATAAATATTGGGAGCGAGATATGTATGACCCGAGAAACAGACAATCAATTGACTTGAATGCGGATTATAAGTTAGATTTTAAAGAGGAAAAAGGAAACCTTATTATTGCTTTTACTCAGTCGATCGGTGATGAACTATCTATTGGAGAGTTTGAAGAATATTATTACAACCCAGATGGAACTCCTTTAGACAATCCCTATCAATTCCAAAATCAAGAAAGGACGGAATATGAAAATACCTTCACAGCAAGTGCTGATTTGATTAGAAATGTTAGTGATAAGATCCGTATAGATGCAGGCTTAAAAGCTATCATTAGTGAGGATATAGAATCAAATTACTTGGAATACTACGATTCAATTTCAGATATGATTGTTCCCGACCCAAATGTAAATAACGAACTTTCATTTACTCAGGAAATTTATTCAGCTTATGGTATTTTCGGACACCAATTGGCAGATCGATTTAAATATCAAGTAGGAGTGAGGTTAGAGCAGGCTTTCTCTGAACCTCGATTGATAAATACGAACGAAAGCTTCGAAAACAATTACTTCAGCCTTTTCCCTTCGGCACATGTTGTATATGGGGACAAAAAAATGGGGGAAATCTTCTTGAGCTACAGTAGAAGAATTAATCGTCCTCGGGCACACGAATTGAATCCTTTTCCAACATATAGTGACCCTCTGAATTTGAGACAAGGTAATCCTGCTTTAAGTCCCGAATACATTAATTCTTATGAATTGGGATATGAAAAGATTTGGCCGAAACTTTCTCTAACGAGTTCTATTTACTTTAAAGAAACAGTAGATCGCATTCAAAGAATTAGACAGTTTTATGATGATGGACGAAGTGTTACAACTTATGCAAATGTTGATGAAAGCTATGATCTTGGAGTAGAATTAATAGGAACATATTCACCATTTGACTGGTGGAAGAATATGATCTCTATAAATGCTTTTGAGAGCAGACTCGCTGCAAATATTAATGAGTAGACCTTCGAAATAGAGGGGTAAGTTGGAACGCGAAATGGAATAGCACATTTTATATGTTTAAGAAAACTACTACAATCCAAATAAATGCGCAGTATATTGCTCCTCGGTACACTGTGCAAGGTGTTTATCAAAGAAACCCTGGAATTGATATAGGGTTTAATCGCTTACTACTGGATAAAAAACTTTCATTGGGAATTCGTTTAACAGATATATTTGATCAAAAAGGTTTTTACTTTGAGATTAATAATGAAAATGTTCGACAAGAAACGAGGTATAAATGGACTACACGACGACTATATTTTACTATATCTTACAAATTCGGAAATATAGGTGTTGATAAAGATAAGGTAGAGCAACTTAAAAATGAGCAAGGAGGAGACGATTAAGTTCGTTTTATAGTTAATAATTGTATCTGGTAGTTTTCTTAGAATTTATTTCTGTTATTTTTGTGAAAATTGATTTTCGATATGGCTGCAAAAATTGGTCTCATTAAAGAAGGAAAAACTCCACCAGATAAACGTGTTCCGCTTACTCCAAATCAATGTGCAAGGTTGATTGAAGAATATCCGAACATTGAACTCGTTGTTCAAAAAAGTTCAATTCGTGCGTTTAAAGATGAAGAATACTCAAAGCTGGGAATAAAAATTGTTGATTCAGTTGATGATTGTGATATTATTATGGGAGTAAAAGAGGTGAATATCTCTGATTTAGTTCCTGAAAAGCATTTTTTCTTTTTCTCTCATACCTTAAAAAAGCAACCTTATAACCGTGACCTATTAAAAGCTATTATTGACAATAAAATTAAACTTACAGATTACGAAGCATTGACTAAACCAAATGGATTGCGTTTAGTTGGTTTTGGGCGATATGCTGGTATTGTAGGTTGCTATAATGGACTTAGAACGTATGGTTTGAAACATGAATTGTATGATCTTAAACCAGCACACGAATGTGAGGATCGTAAAGAAATGGAAGGAGAGTTGTCTAAAGTAAACCTTCCAAAAGATACAAAAATTGCATTGACTGGATTTGGTCGTGTTGGGTATGGTGCTCGTGAAATAATGGATTTATTACCCATTAAGGAGGTCGATCCTGAAGAATACCTTTCCGAATCCTTTGATTGTCCAGTTTTCACGCATTTGAACGTTGATGACTATAATAAGAGAGTAGATAGCCAACCGTTTGATAAAGATGCCTTTTACAAAAGTGGAGAAGGGCATGTTTCAACTTTTCCAAATTACCTACCAGAAACAGACTTGTATATCGCTTGTCACTTCTGGAAAAAAGGCTCGCCTTTTATTTATACTAGAGAGGATCTGAAAAACAGCAACGTTCGATTATCTGTTGTCGCTGATATCTCTTGTGATATTGACGGCCCTGTTGCATCTACACTTAGACCAAGTACCATTGCAGATCCAATTTACGGTTATGCCCCCAACGAGGAAAAGGAGGTAGATTTTAAATCAAAAAAAGCAATTGCTGTTATGGCTGTAGATAACTTACCTTGTGAGCTGCCTAAAGATGCATCAGAAGACTTCGGCAGTGAGTTAATAAAACACGTGTTTCCAGCTTTATTTAAAGACGATCCTACGGACATCATAGCTCGTGCAAGTGAAACAACTAAAGAAGGAAAATTGTCTAAATATTTCATGTATTTAAAAGATTATTTGGCGGGTAAAGAATAAGTTTAGTTCAATTTTAATTTTGTTCGTCAACTATTAATAATTCGAGAGCTGAACTCATTTCTTTTCATTACTTTTATGGTATATGACCAATTACTTTAGTGACATACCCCTTTGGAGCCTCATTTTCTGGGGGATATTCACACTTTTAATTTCAATCTATTATTATCGTCCGAAAAAATGGTTGAAAGAACTGTCTAATACAAAAAGGTGGGTTCTAACCACGTTTCGTTTTCTGGGCTTATTTGTTTTGGGAATTCTTTTGATAGGAATTCTTATTAAATCAACCACTCTAGAAACAGACCGTCCTTCAATAATAACGATCTACGATAATTCCAACTCAATGCTTAATTACAAAGATAGTCTCTCTGTGGAGGATCGTGCTTTAGCGTTTTCAAATGAGTTAGAATCAAAGTTTAATGAAAAGTATAATATTTTAAATTATACTTTAGATGATGTTGTTAAAAACACTGATTCATTGAATTTTAATAATGAAAAAACAAATTTATCTGATGCCATAAACAAGGTTTACAATAATTATTACGGAAGAAATATAGGTGCACTAATATTACTGTCTGATGGAAATTATAACCGTGGAATGAGTCCTGTTTTTATCACTGAAAAGTTTAAGAACATTCCAATATTCTCACTAGGTGTGGGAGATACAATTCAAAAAGTCGATCATCTGGTGGGTAGTTTAGTTGGTAATGAAATTGCTTTTTTAAACAATCAATTCCCAATTGAAGTAACTATAGAGGGTAATCTTTCCAACAAAAAATCTTTTAGTATATCACTTTTTGATAATGGTGAAAAAATTAAAACAGACCGTTTAGAACATCAGGATTCAGACTATAGCTTGCTTAAAACAAAATTCTTGGTAGACGCCAAAACTACTGGTGTTCATCATTATGTTGTAAAAATAGAAACGATTGAAGGTGAAAGCAATATACAGAATAATGAGAGGTCAATTTATGTTGAAGTTTTAGACGATAGAAGCAATGTACTCTTATTGGCTGAAGGACTCCACCCAGATATTGGAGCAATAAAAAATGCATTGAATCAAGAACAAAATATAGAAGTTACCACCTTTTTAATCAAAGATATCCCGAATGATTTGTCTAACTTCGATTTGATAATCTGGCATAGTCCTGGAGTAAGCAGAAACAACGAAGTTTTTAATCGACTTTTAAATTTAAACAAACCTTTCTGGTATATTATTGGTTCAAGAACAAAACAGTCTGTAATAGAACAGTTGGGAATTGCTTCTAACGTTCAAACTACTGGACAGTCCGATAAAGTAGGTGTAGCTTATAATGAGTTTTTCAAACCATTTGAATTGAGTAAAGAAACTAGAAGTAACTTTGCCATTTTCCCACCTCTAACAATCAATTATGGGAAAATTCAGGTGAATAACTCATCAAATATTCTTGGTTACCAAAAAGTAGGAGCAATAACTAAAAAAGATCCCCTCTATTATTTTGGAAAAAAAGGTTCGCAGAAATTTGGTGTCACTTATGGAACGGGACTTTGGAGTTGGAAATTGGCTGATTATCAAAAAAATTCCAATAATATTGCGTTCAATGAGGTTATATCAAAGACAATACAGTATCTCATTATTAAAGAAAATACTTCTAGATTAAGAATAAAACTACCAACTCTCTTTAATGCCGATGAAAATATTATTGTGAATGCGACTTTTTACAATAAGAGTTATCAACCGATTACAACTCCATCTATTTCATTCGAAATTATAAATGAAAATAATGATAAAATTGATTACTCATTTTTATCGGGAGATGGAGGTTACTCATTGGATTTAGGTAGACTTCAGCCTGGGAAATACAAGTGGATAGCTAAATGTGAATTCAATGGTGAGTCGTTTAAAAAAGAGGGAGATTTTGTAGTTAAAAAGTTAGAATTAGAATCTGTTGAAACAAAGGCTAATCATTCACTTCTTAATCAAATTGCTGAAAACAATAACGGTTCATTTTATCTTTTAGAGAATTACGCATCATTAATCAATGATTTAAATAGTAGTAATGACATAGTTCCTGTTAGTTATGAAACGAGTAGTTACAAAAAGCTGATCGACTATTTTTGGTGGTTTGTTTTAATTGTAGCATTGTTTAGTCTGGAATGGTTTTTAAGAAGGTACAATGGAGGATATTAAATTAATTTTGAATGTTTAAAAATATTACTACTGAACTAGAGTCGTATTCTGAGCCTGAGAGAGTAGAGAAGTTAAAAAAATACTTACAAGTTTTCCCCGGAGGATATGGTGAAGGAGATGAGTTTATTGGAGTTCGAAATCCCAATCTAAGGACTGTATCTAAAAAATACTATAAACCGATTACTCTTAACGACTTAAGCAAGTTACTCAGTTCGAATATTCATGAGTACAGACTAACTGGTGTTTTTATCCTTGTATTAAAGTTTGAAAAAGAGAAGTCAGAATCGATACGTAAAGAATTAGTAGATTTTTATGTAGATCACTTGGAGTTTATGAATAACTGGGACTTAATCGACTCTTCGGCGCATAAAATTCTTGGGGTTTACTTATTAGACAAGGATACTAAAATGCTTTATGACTTTGCTTATTCTGATAACCTGTGGTTACAGAGAGTAAGTATTATCTCAACTTTCCACTTTATTAGAAACCTCCAGTTTAAAGATACATTCGAAATATCGAAAATTTTACTCCACCATGAACATGATTTAATTCACAAAGCAGTTGGTTGGATGATTCGTGAAGTCGGGAATCGAGATTTTGATAAAGCATTTGAATTTGTGAAATATCATTATGCTGATATGCCAAGAACAATGCTAAGATACGCCATCGAAAAGTATCCAGAGAAAACAAGGCAGGATTTCTTAAAAGGCCGAATTTAATACCATTTTCGCATCGTCATAGAGAAACATTTAACATTTAATTGAACATATTTTTCAATTTGGTGTTATTTTTGTCTCATGCAAAAAGGCACTCAGATATTAATTTTATTGTTTTTCGTCCTTTTGTCGACTAGCCTCAATGCCCAAAACTACACTTTGAGCGGAGTGATTACAGATCATTCAAATGGAGAATCTTTATCGGATGTTAAAATAGTTGTTCCATCTATAAATAAAGGAACTTATTCAAGTGCTGATGGATTTTATACTTTGACATTGCCGCAAGGAGAATATGAGGTAGAATTTCGTTTCATTGGTTATAAAACCTTAAAAAAAACCATAACCTTAAACGAATCAAAAAAGATTAATATCTCTCTCAAGACGGATGAGAATACACAGGATTTTGAAGAGGTTACCGTTAGAGGAGAAGGACGAGATGAAAACGTTAAAGGAACTCAGGTTGGAACAATTAAATTAGAAATGGATGAAATAAAGACTTTACCCGCTTTTTTAGGTGAAGTGGATGTAATTAAAACGCTTCAATTAATGCCAGGTGTGCAATCGGCTTCGGAAGGAACTCAGGGCTTTTATGTACGTGGTGGTGGTCCTGATCAAAACTTGGTGTTGTTAGATGGTACACACGTTTATAACGCTTCTCATTTATTTGGCTTTTTTTCCGTGTTTAATGTGGATGCAATTAAAGATGTTGAGTTGATTAAAGCAGGTATTCCTGCAAAATATGGAGGTCGTTTATCTTCTGTTCTCAACGTTAATACTAACAACGGAAACAATAAACGTTTTGGTGTTACAGGGGGGATTGGTCTGATTTCCTCAAGACTAACAGTTGAAGGACCTATAGTAAAAGATAAAGGCTCATTTTTAATTTCTGGAAGAAGAACTTATTTAGATGTCGTTACAAAGCCTTTTATACCTGAAGATGGTAATTTCAGTGGTACCAGCTACTACTTTTATGATCTTAATTTGAAATTGAACTATAAATTATCAGATAAAGACAAGATTTATATCAGTGGATATTATGGAAAGGATGATTTTACTTTTTCTACAGGAAGTGAAGATTTTAAAGTGGATATGCCATGGGGTAATGCGGTTGGTTCAATTCGCTGGAGTCATTTGTTTTCGGATAAGTTTTTTATGAATACCAGGGCGTCTGTAACAGACTATTCATTTTCTTTTATCTCTTCACAAGATGATTTTCAATTTGGATTAAATAGTGGTATACGAGATTATGGTGGATCAGTTGAGTTTAGTTACTTGCCAAATCCACGACATAGAATTGACTTTGGTGTAGACTATCTCTACCATATATTAACACCTGTTTCTGTAAGTGCAAATCAAGATGATACTGAATTTGATGTTGGAGAAGGACAAGATATTTTTGGACATGAATCCGCAATATTTCTATCTGATGAGTTCAATATCACTGAAGACTGGTCTGTTCATGCAGGATTAAGGTTTAGTATGTATCATCATGTTGGACCATTTACTCGTTTCGAAGATGATGTTGTGGGTGTTAATGATAGTTCAACAACCTACAATCAAGGAGAAGTTATTGCAGACTACAACTTTCTTGAACCAAGAATTTCAACACGCTATTTAATTGATGATAAGAGCTCAATTAAGTTGGGCTGGAATCGAAATGCACAGTACATTCATCTAGCCAATTTAAGTGCTGTTTCATTACCAACGGATATCTGGTACCCTACAACTGATATATTAAAACCTCAATACGGTTGGCAGGGATCGCTTGGGTATTTTAGGAACTTTAAAGAGAATACCTATGAAACGTCTGTGGAAGTTTATTACAAAGAAATGAATAATTTAGTGGCGTTTAAAGAAGGAGTTTTACCTCAGGATAATGCCCAATCAAACACTGACAATCTTCTGACTCAGGGTGAGGGGTATAGTTATGGTGTGGAGTTCTTTATCAAAAAATCTTTAGGTGATTTCACGGGTTGGATAGGGTATACGCTCTCAAAAACGGAGAGACGATTTGAGGAAATTATGGATAATAAATATTTCCCAGCTAAATATGATCGTAGACATGATTTATCTGTTGTGGCCAGTTATGAATTGAGTAAACGATGGACATTTGGAGCATCTTTTGTCTATGCTACTGGGAACTCCATTACTTTGCCTGTGTCCTGGTATCTGCATAATGGGGATTTGCAGTTTGAATTTGAGGATAGAAATGCTTCTAGGATGCCTGCTTATCATCGTTTAGATTTATCTGTGACATGGTTTGATAAACCAACTAAAACAATTTATAATGAGGAAACAGGAGAAGAAGAAACAAAGAAAAAACGATTTAGACATAATTTCAATTTATCAGTCTACAACGTTTATAGCAGACAGAATCCATTCTTTCTATTTGTTCAGGACAACGGAAGTGCAGCTTCAAATACATTCCAATTGAGTGTACAGCAAGTTTCTCTTTTCCCGATTTTGCCAAGTATAACATGGAATTTTGAATTTTAATGAAGAAATTAATTTACATAGCGATTTTAAGTACCGTGATTTCATCCTGTACGAAAGAAGTATTAGTTGATATTCCAGAGAGTGAAGAAAAACTGGTTGTTGATGGACGCATCGAAACAGGAGAACCACCAGTAATTTTATTAACAAGGTCAAACAACATTTATGATGAAACTTCTGGCAACCTATTACTTGAATCTCTGGTTTCTGGAGCAACTGTTACCGTCTCTGACGGATCAAATAGTGTTGTTTTAGATGAAATATGCTCTCAAAGTTTGCCTCCAGGAACCGAAGAGGCTATAGCTTCCTTTCTTAATATTGACCCTGAGGAGTTGGATGATGTAGATATTTGTTTTTATTCGACTACAAATACGGCTATTTATGGTCAGGTGGGAAAAACATATACGCTTGATATAGATTTTGAAGGAGAACAATACAATTCTACTACTCAAATTTTACAACCTCATATTTTAGATTCGTTATACTGGAAGGAGGACCCTGATAATCCTGACAACGGATATAGTTGGATGACCTTAACTGACCCTGCTGGTCAATTTGATGCCTATTTTTGGGAATGCAGAAGGATAAACCTAAATAGTGATGGTGAACCGATAGATGATCGCTATAGAACTACATTTAATCCTGCTTTTGATGATGCCTTTTTTGATGGTTTAACTTTTGATTTCGCATATGAGAACCCGTTTAATTTTAACCAGGAAACTCCACCTGAAGAAAGAGGGTTCTATCAACGTGGAGACACAGTTGTGGTCAAGTTTTCAAAGATAAACAAACCAGTTTATGAATTTATGGAGATGAAATATACACAACTGCAAACAGGTGGTAGTCCTTTTGCTACACCCTCGAATCTACCTTCAAATATATCTAATGGAGCGCTTGGTGTTTGGGCGGGGTATTCTCCGAGTTATGACACATTGGTTTGTGATGATTAAATCAAACGGTTTTGCCAATTGGAATTCAAATAATATGATTTTCTGTTTCCTTGTGTAACTCGATATTAATCGAAGTCTATCATTAACATATTTTTTGTACTTTTAGCTGCACTACTACAGAAAAGTCACTAAATAAATGAGCGAATCCATAGCCGAGAAGTTAAATCTTAAAGCAAAGAGTAATAGGCGGGCTAATCCAGAACTTTGTTTTGAGTTAGCAAGTAAAGCCCTTGACTCAGCAATTTCAGAAGGATTCATCTATGAAAAAGGAAAGGCTTTTCACAATATTAGTGAGTCTTTTTTATGGTCATCAAAGTTAGATGAAGCGTTCGACTATGCTTTTCAGGCAAAATCAATATTTAGTGAATTAAACGCATTCTCAGATTTAGCTGAAGTTTATTATACTGTTGGGACAATCTTTTTCTATTTATCGGATTATGATAATGCCTTGGATGAATACATGAAATCATTTAAGAGTTATGAATTAGATAATAATGAGGTGGGAGTTGCCGAAGCATACAATGGTATCGGAAGCGCGTATTATGCAATAAATGAAAATGAAAAATCGATTCAGTACTTAAAAATAAGCCTGAATAAATGTGAATCTTTAAATATACTTCACTTAAAACAGAAGGTCCTAGATGGTTTAGGGAGAGCTTATACAAACCTGGGGAAATATGATAAAGCATTAAAACACCTTGAAAACTGTATTGCAGCCATTGAGGAAATAGATGGAAGTAAACATGTTAAGGCGCACGCTTTAAATAACATTGGTCAAGTATACTTTTAAAAAGGCGAATATGATAAAGCGATAAATTATTTCAAGGAGAGTTTAAAGCTTAGAGAAGAATCAAATTTTATTTCAGGTCAAGCACAAAGTCTAACAAATCTTGGAAAGACTTACCTTCAACTTGAAAAATATGACACTTCCAAAGAATGGCTATTAAAATCACTAGAGTTATCTAAAGAGTCAAAGAATAAAATCAATGAAGCTAAGACGTATAAATTGCTTTCAGAGTTACTGGAGATTCAAGACGACTATAAAAAAGCTTTAGAATATCATAAAATTTATTATTCACTCAATAGAGAAATCCGAAATGAGAATGCCGATCGACGTTCTAAAAGTATTCAATTAAAGTTTAAGGTGGAGCACGAAGCACAAGAACGTGAATTATTAAAGTCGAAAAATAAAAATTTAAAAAGATATTCAAAAGACCTGATAAAACTTAGTGAAATAGGGAAGAGTTTAACCTCATTTCTATCCGTTGAAAAAATAATTGAAAACGCTTATAAAAGTGTCAATAAACTGATGGATGCACCATCATTTGGACTAGGTATCTATAACTCTCAAAAGAATGAATTATATTTCCCTGGTTATATTGAAGATGGTGAAGTTTTAGAAGATTTATCTTATGAACTTGATGATAATACCAGGTTGGCTTCAATATGCTATAATAGTCAAAAAGAAATCATTATCAATGATTTCAAAAAGGAATATGGCCAATGGCTAAAAAATATTGAAAAGCCTAAAAAAGGGAACAAAACAGCATCTATCGTTTATCTTCCATTTGAAATTCCGAATGGAGCTACAGGCGTCATAACTGTTCAAAGTTATGAAACTAATGCTTACAAAGAGCACCATATAAACATGTTAAAGAACTTATCTGTTTACATGGCTATTGCTTTTCAAAACGCTCAACTCTATAAAGGGTTAGAAGAGAAAGTAAAAGAAAGAACAAAGGAGATTGTTCGACAAAAAGAAGAAATTGAGAGCTCGTATCGATTAACGGCATTACTCAGTGAGGTTGGAAGACAATTAACATCTTCCACAGATTTTGAAAGTATATTTTTAAAACTGCACAAGAATGTAAGTGAATTAATGGATGCCAGTTGTTTCGGTGTTCGATTGTACAATCCGGAAAAGAATGAAATCGAGTATAAATTTGAAATAGAAAAAGGAGCTGTAGAAAAAGAATCACTCTTTGTTTCAATGGATGACGTAGATAATTATTCGGTGATCTGTGTAAATAAAAATGAACCGATTCTTATTAATGACAACGAAAAAGAATTTCGAAAATATACGAATAAGATTGTAGTACCAACAGGAGATATGCCTCATTCTTTGATTTTCCATCCGATGACTTTTGCAGGGAGAGTAATTGGGTTGATAACAGTTCAAAGTTTTAAGCGAAATGCTTATAACGACAATCATCTTGAGATTCTGAATACATTGGCTTCATTTACAGCCGTTGCACTTGAAAATGTGAATTTGGTTGAAAATCTCGAAGAAAAAGTTACTGAACGAACGAATGAAGTTGTACTACAAAAGGATGCATTAGAACGTACACACAAGAATACACAGTTGCTTAACGAAATCGGTCGAGAAATCACTTCTACACTTTCTATTGAACATGTTTTGGAAAAAGTGTATGAGAATATCAATATGTTGATGGATGCCTCTATTATTGGTATTGGGATTGTCGAAAATGATGTATTACAAATTAAAGGTGCCATAGAAAATGGTGAAAAACTACCTGACTTTTCATTTGATATGGATGACGAAGGTTCTTTGGCCATAGCATGTTTAAAACGAAATCAAGAGTTCTTTATAAACAATCTGGACAAAGAAGTTGATAAATATGTAAAAGGTGATTCAAAAACTTTGATTGGTGAACGACCACAATCGATTTTATATATACCTCTTTCAGTAAAGAATAAGGCTATAGGTACAATATCTGTCCAAAGTTTTAAACCTGATGCCTATACCGAATATCATATGAACATTTTGCGGAATTTAGCGCTCTACACGGCAACAGCGATAGAAAATGCTAGTTTATATGCAGAAATGGAAAATAAAGTAACGAAAAGAACAAAAGAAGTTGTTTATCAAAAAGAAGAAATTGAGCAGTCCTACAACAATACGAAACTTGTTAGTCAAATAGGACAGAGTATAATTTCAACACATGATTTAGAACAAATTTTCGATACGATGCATTCCAATGTGAATCAACTCATGGATGCAACTATTTTCTCAATTCGAATTTGTGATTATGATAAGCATGAAATAGATTACAGATACACAATAGAAAGCGGAAGACGACTTAAACAAACGTCTATTTCCATGGATGATTATGATAATTACTCCGTATGGTGCTTGAGGAATAAAAAAGACATTTTCATTAACGATCATCCCAAAGAGTATAAAAAATATACGAAACGGATTGTTGTCGTTGATGGTGAGTTACCTGAATCGCTAATTTTTGTTCCAATGATTATTGGTAAACAAGTGGTCGGTATAATCTCTGCTCAATCTTTTGAAAAAAATGCATACAAAGAGTATCACTTAGATATTTTAAGAACGATTGCTGCTTATTCTGCAATTGCTCTAGAAAATGCGAACCTACTCCAAAATATGGAGAATCAAGTCCGTGTTAGAACAGCAGAAGTGGTCAAGCAAAAAGAGATTATTGAAGAAAAGAATAAAGACATCACAGACAGTATACATTATGCTCAGCGAATTCAAAATGTGATTTTACCTCCAATGGGTGAATTTCAAGATAATTTTGTTGAGAGTTTTGTAGTGTTTAAACCAAGAGATATTGTTTCTGGAGATTTCTACTGGGTAGAGGAGGTTGAGGACAAAATCTACCTTGCAGTTGTCGATTGTACGGGGCATGGTGTTCCTGGTGCGTTAGTGAGTGTTGTAGGCGCGAATGGATTAAATAGATGTTTACTCGAGTTTGATTTACGTGCTCCAGCTGAGATTTTAAATAAGTTATCACAGCTTGTCACCGAAACATTCGAAAAAACGGATAGTCAGGTAAAAGATGGAATGGATATTGCACTCTGTTGCATCGATAAAAAAACAAATGAACTCACTTTCTCAGGCGCTTATAATCCACTTTGGATCATTCGAGAAAATGTAGAAGATTCCACAGAATTGGAATGCTTTAATCTCACTAAGGAAGGGAATAAAACATTGATCGAAATAAAATCAGATAAACAACCAATAGGTTATTCATACCAACCAAAACCTTTTAACACTGTAAACTTTCAACTAAAACCGAGTGACGCTATCTACATATTCAGTGATGGATTTGCAGACCAATTTGGTGGACATGAAGAAGTGATAATCAACAAAGGTGGTAAGAAATTCAAATCAGTAAACTTTAAAAAGTTGCTTTTAAGCCTGAGCCATAAAGAACTTGATGAACAAAAGTCTATCATCGAAGAAACATTCGAAACATGGAAAGGAGACCTGGAACAAGTAGACGACGTGTGTATTCTCGGTGTGAGGATTTGACGAAGTCAAAAGCCGAAGACCAGAGAATGCCACCCCGATCTACTTGTGAAACTTTTTTTTCATGGCTTGAGTACTATTCGGGAGTGTATTCTTGTTGTGAGAAGTGGTCCCATACTAAATCTAAGATCCGTTTATGTAAACCATTTTACATTTCTCCAATCATCAGGGACAAAGAAGTCCCTAAATAGTAATTCGACGTTGTAGGTTGATCGTTATATCTATAAATTGGATTTTTACTGCTAAAAGCACGTCCTTCAACACGCCATAGTACAAGTTCATGAAATTGATAATCAAAATTTAATGATGTACCAATGTTTAGAAACGAATTAAAGTTAGGAGATAAAACAACACTACTTTCTGGATCAAATAAGAGTTCTCCTCTCGCTGAAATCGCAAATTTATCTGAAACGGTATATCTTGTTACAATTGCAGTACCTGCCCAACCTGATTCTGGCGTATTATCCTGAATGTCTTGGTCTATTCCTATATCAGCACTTAAAATTACCCCAAATTTTTCATCGTCATATTTTAAATAGAAATTATGAAAATAACGCTGTTTAAGTTCTCCAATAATAAAGCCTGAATTTGTTGGTAAGTTCACTCTACCTATATATGAACTACTATTAATTGTCCATTTATTATTTGGATACCACTGAATTTGATGTCCGAATGAAGGGTGACCATCAACCATAATCTGCCAGCCGTTTGAAAATATACCCGCTAACTTCCATTTTTTATCTTTCGTTGTATAAGTAAGTTTTGCATTATTCAAGTAATAGGGCGAGTTCTCAGCAAGAAGACTACGTGTCATCATCCAGTTTTTTGGACCGATAACACTTTCAAAACCAAGGTTTGACTCCATAACACCAACATCCAGCCATAACTCGTGCTTTTTTAGTAGTTTAACACCAACATTTGCCTCGTAAATGTTGCGCATTGCTAAGGGTTCTGCAGAAAGGTTTTCCGAAACGTAGTTACCGACCATCAATCCAAGATTCCCGCGTATTCTATCTTTACTATAATTCAGCTTTATGAGTCCAAGATTCAAACCCACTTCATTGTGTCTAACATGGTTGTATAGAAAATCTGGTCTTCTCTTATTCTTTGGATCTTGAAAATCATAACCATAATAAGTTTCTATAAACCCTGTTATAGTTAATGACGAGTCTATTTTCAGACTATTTGATTCTTGGGCAACAACTTGATTAAAAGCTATTAAGTTAGCACTTATTAAAGTGATAAATAAAGTATATTTAAAAGAGTTTTTCATCATTTCATTAATTGAGTCTTAAAAGAAAGATACGATTTTAACCGATTCTTAGGTCAAATATATAATGTTTTTGATTTCCACTATACATCGTTCATAACCTTTGATAATCACTTGTAAAAAATGGACAAAAACTCTTTACTTTTGCTTGGGGATCTTTTAATACCGCGAATTTTATGACGGATAACAGTAACTATACAGAAGATAATATACGATCACTCGATTGGAAAGAGCATATTCGCTTGCGTCCTGGTATGTATATTGGAAAGCTCGGAGATGGTGCATCTGCGGATGATGGAATTTATATTTTACTCAAGGAAGTGCTCGACAACTCAATCGATGAGTTTGTCATGGGGAATGGTCGAAAGATTGAAATCAAAGTGAAAGACGGACTAGTTTCTGTGCGCGATTATGGTCGTGGAATACCTCTGGGGAAAGTAGTTGATGTTGTTTCTAAAATTAATACGGGTGGTAAATACGATTCAAAAGCATTTAAAAAATCAGTTGGATTAAACGGAGTAGGTACGAAAGCTGTGAATGCCTTAAGTAGTCACTTCATGGTGTATTCTGTGCGTGATGGCGAATTGAAAAGAGCAGTATTTGAAAGGGGAGAGCTAAAAGAAGATAGTAAGATTGAAAAAACCAACGAAAAGGATGGTACCTATGTTGAGTTCTATCCCGATGAACAGGTATTTAAAAAGTTCAATTACAAAGTTCCATACATTGAAAAATTAGTTTGGAATTACTGTTATCTAAATAGAGGTCTAACCATTCACTTTAATGGTGAGCGCTATCTTTCTAAAAATGGATTGAAAGACTTACTAGAAAACAATCAAGATGGGGAACCTTTATACCCAATCATACATTTGGAAGGAGATGATATTGAGGTAGCATTTACTCACGGTAGGACTTATGGTGAGGATTATTACTCATTTGTTAATGGGCAACATACAACGCAAGGTGGTACGCATCACAGTGCATTTAGGGAGTCTGTTGCAAAAGTGATTAAAGATTTTTTCAATAAAAGCTATGAATCTTCGGACGTTCGTCAGTCGATTGTCGCGGCGGTCTCTGTAAAAGTGATGGAACCTGTTTTTGAATCCCAGACAAAAACGAAGTTAGGTTCACAGGAGGTTGAACCTGGAGGTAAGTCGATGCGTGCTTTCATTAATGATTTTCTTAAAACTAAACTAGATAATTTTCTTCATCGAAATCCTGAAATAGCAGATACGTTAGAAAAGAAAATAAAACAGTCTGAAAAAGAACGGAAAGAGCTTTCTGGAATTAGAAAAATAGCTAGAGACAGAGCGAAGAAGGCTAGCTTACACAATAAAAAACTAAGGGACTGTAGAATTCACTTTACTGATCTAAAGAACGATAGGAGGGAGGATACTACTTTATTTATAACAGAGGGTGACTCGGCAAGTGGGTCGATAACGAAATCTCGTGACGTGAATACACAGGCTGTATTTAGTTTACGCGGAAAACCACTAAACTCTTATGGGTTAACGAAGAAAGTGGTTTATGAAAATGAAGAATTCAACTTGATTCAAGCAGCTTTGGACATCGAAGATGATATGGATGATCTGCGTTACAATAAAATAGTGATAGCAACTGATGCCGATGTCGATGGAATGCATATTCGAATGTTGTTACTCACTTTCTTTTTGCGTTTTTTCCCTGACTTAGTAAAAAGAAATCATGTGTATGTATTGCAGACCCCCCTTTTCAGAGTTCGTAATAAAAAGAAAACGAAGTATTGTTATTCTGAGGCAGAACGAAGAAAAGCCCTGGAAGAAATTGGAAAATCTGCTGAAATTACTCGATTTAAGGGATTAGGTGAGATCTCTCCAGATGAGTTTAAGCACTTTATAGGTGAAGATATTCGACTCGAACCAGTGCTTTTATCTAAAGGTTCTTCCATTGAGGATATTTTGTCATTTTACATGGGTAAAAATACACCTACAAGACAAGAGTTTATTATGGACAACCTTAGAGTTGAAACAGACATTGAAAAGGAGATTCTCGAAGATAAAGAGCAAATTGAAAATATAGATAAAGCATCATAAAATGGCTGAAGATCAAGATCCTATTGAAGAAAACGAAAACAACGAGCAGGATTCCAATGATGAAAATGACATCAATGGTGAAAAGAAGGTGGATGAAAATATTACGCCGCTCAATGGTTTATATGAAGATTGGTTTTTAGATTATGCTTCTTATGTAATCTTGGAGCGTGCTGTACCTGGTCTGTATGACGGGATGAAGCCTGTTCAGCGAAGAATTCTGCATTCAATGAAGGAAATGGATGATGGACGCTACAATAAAGTGGCGAATATCATCGGTAATACGATGAAATATCACCCGCATGGAGATGCTTCAATCGGAGATGCTTTGGTTCAACTAGGTCAAAAGGAATTATTAATTGATTGCCAGGGTAACTGGGGAAACACCTTGACTGGTGACTCTGCAGCAGCACCTCGTTATATTGAGGCACGCTTATCAAAATTTGCCTTACACGTTGCTTTTAATAGTAAAACAACAGAGTGGCTTACCAGCTATGATGGACGAAATAAAGAACCTGATAATTTACCGATAAAATTCCCTTTACTACTAGCGCAGGGAGCAGAAGGTATCGCCGTTGGTATGGCTTGTAAAATTTTGCCGCACAACTTTAATGAACTTATTGACAATTCTATTAATCATCTACGTGGTAAAAAAGTTGAAATATTTCCCGACTTCTTGACAGGAGGAATGGCCGATTTCACCAATTACAACGATGGTTTAAGAGGAGGGAAGGTACGTGTTCGCGCTAAGATCAGTAAAGTTGATAACAAGACTTTAAGTATTACAGAAATTCCGTTTGGTTCGAATACGACAAACTTAATAGAGTCCATACTTAGAGCAAATGACAAAGGCAAGATTAAAATCAAGAAAATTGATGATAACACAGCCGAATTTGCCGAAATACTGATTCACCTTAGCTCTGGAGTCTCTCCGGATAAATTAATTGATGCACTTTATGCGTTTACAGACTGTGAGATTTCAATTTCACCAAACTCTTCTGTAATTGATAAAGATACTCCCAAATTCCTCGGTGTTTCTGAAATATTGCGGACAAATACGGATAATACAGTTGAGCTATTAAAACGTGAATTGGAAATTCGTAAAGGAGAGCTTGAAGAGCAATGGCACTTTAGCTCTTTAGAGAAAATCTTTATTGAGAATAAAGTTTATAGCTTAATCGAAGAGGAGGAAACCTGGGAAGGTGTAATCTCCGCGATCGACAAAGGTTTAAAGCCACATACAAAACATCTGAAACGAAAGGTAACTGAGGATGATATTGTTCGTTTGACAGAAATTAAGATAAAACGGATTTCAAAATTTGATAAATTCAAAGCGGATGATTTAATCAAACGAATCGAGGATGAACTTATGGAGATTGAACATAAGCTCGCCAATTTAGTCGATCATGCAATTGATTATTTCAAAGACCTAAAAAAGAAATTCGGAGAAGGGAAAGAAAGACGTACTGAGATTAAAGTATTCGAAAATATAAATGCTTCTAAAGTGATTATTGCTAATGAAAAGCTTTATGTAGATTACAAAGAAGGGTTTATAGGATACAAACTAAGAAAAGCGGAATACGTTCAAGACTGTTCTGATATTGATGACATCATTTTATTCTTTAGTTCTGGAAAAATGATGGTCACGAAGATTTCGGATAAGAAGTTTGTGGGGAAAAATATAGTACATGCTGCTGTTTGGAAGAAAGGTGATAAACGTCGAATATATCATGTTATTTACAGAGATGGTAAAGGAGGGAAGGCTTACATGAAAAGATTCTTTGTGAACTCGATTACTAGAGACAAAGAATACGACCTAACTGCAGGGAAGAAAGGTTCAGAAATGTTGTATTTCTCTTATCATCCCAATGGAGAAAGAGAGGTTGTTACTGTTCAGCTTAGACCTCGACCACACTTGAAAAAATTAAGATTTGATGTTGATTTTGGAGAGCAACTAATTAAGAGTCGAACTGCTAAAGGAAACATACTAACGAAAGAAATCGTCTCAAAAATAACTCAGAAAGAGTTAGGTGGCTCAACATTGGCAGCTCGAAAAATTTGGTACGACGATGTTGTTGGTAGACTGAATGATGACGATAGAGGTAAATTCCTTGGCCAATTTAGAGGAGATGATAAAATATTGACGTTATACAAAAATGGTGAGTATCGACTCTCTGGCTTCGATCTAACAACACATTTCGATGACGATATGTATCACATTGAAAAATGGAATCCAGACCACGTGATTTCTGCGGTTTACTACGATGCCGAAAAAGAGATTCATTATGTAAAACGTTTCGTCTGTGAAGTAACTACTGATAAACGCGTGTCTTTCATCGGCGATAATGAAGAAAATGAATTGGATGTGGCTACAACAGCTTATGAGCCTGAAGTTAGAATCATTTACAATAAACTACTAAAAGCAACTAAGAGTCTTCCAGATAGAGTTGTTCGATTAGATGAATTAATCGATGTAAAAGGGATGAAATCTCAAGGGAACCAGATTGAAAAGCTGAAAGTTAAAGAAATTGAGTTGACCCATCCAGTTGAAGGTACAACACCTTGGCCAGATGAAGAAGAAGATGACGGTAATGATCAGGATGATTCTAGTGACGATTCAGACAACGATGATGACGATGATGGAGGAGGAGATGAACCAAAAGACGATGGAGGTGCTACCCCCTCAATCTCAAATAAAGGCAACCCAGAGAAAGATGAAAACGTTTCTAATTCAAGTAAAACAAAAAAAGTTAAATCAAAAAGTTTGAAAAGAAGTCAGGAGGACGTAGGAAAGCCAGATGAACCAGCAAAAGAAATAGAATGGGACATCTCAGATTCTGATTTAAAACGTTCAGAAAAACCAAAGGATGACTCTGAATTTCAACCTACTTTGTTTTAACAGATTTATAGAGAGTTGTTAATATATTAATATTTAATATTGATTTCGCTTAAAAAAACCTTGTTATTACTATATTTTATGAGGGGTTGCCCATTCTTTTAGAAAATTAACCGCTTGTAAAATATAAAGTATTTTAGTTGTGAAATAGCGTATTTTGCGGCAAACTATGAAATAAAGTGTTATACTATGAAAAAACTACTACTTGCTGTTTTGTTAATTACATGTGCTACAGCTTATTCTCAAAATTTTAAGGTTGAAAGTTATGAACCTGTTTTTCAAGATGATCTTGTTAAAGTAAGTGTTGGAGAAGGCATCTATACGGAAGAATCTAGAAATCTTTCTCATTCACGTTATTTCATACAGTATGAAAATTTAACGAACGAAGAAATCGAAGTTACTTTATTGAAGGAATTGCACTATGGCGATCGTTGTTATGGATGTAATGATAATGAAGAAAGTTATAAAACTGTAGTTATCCCGGCAAACGCTACACTTTCTTACAGTGCAGACAATAATGATAAAAGATTTTACTTTTTTATAAAAGATAACAATGGTTTAATAAAGTCACAATTAACTGATTTTATAATTAAAATCGTTAAAACTACAAAACTATGAAACGAACTATTACTACTTCAAAAATAATAGGTCTTGCCTTTATAACTGGTGTATTATTTAATATTAATACCAGTCTTGGGCAATGTGAAGTAACAGTTAGCGCCGATCCCTTTGAAATTCAATGTGGTGAAAGTGTTGACTTAAGTGCTTTTGGACAATCAGATGGGGATGTTGTATTAAGTGAGGATTTCAATTCAGGTGGTTTTGGTCCTGGTTGGGGATCCACGCCAGGGGCAACCAGTTTCTCAAACCCTTGTTCTCCAGGTGGAGTAGATGGTACTCCACATGCATGGATGGATAATAATACATCTGTTCCAAGAACACTTCAATCTGCGTCTTATGACCTTACAACAGCAACAGCAGGTGTTACAATATGTTTTGACTTGCTATTTGCAACTCAAGGCAATGCCGCTCCTTGTGAAGGTCCTGATGAACCAGATGAAGGCGTGTATTTAGAATATTCTACGGATGGAGGAGCAACCTGGCAACAAATTTATTACTTTGACCCTAATGGAGGTAATGATCCAGACCTAACTAACTGGAATAATTGGTGTTTTCAGGTTCCTCCTGGTGCAATTACATCAAACACAATATTTAGGTGGTTTCAATCTGCAGATTCTGGTGCGGATTATGATCACTGGGGTATTGATAACGTTGAAATTTATCAGAATGATGTAAATGCTGAATTAGAGTGGTTGCATGACGGCTACTCTTATGGTGTAGGGAACCCTGGAGGTGTAAATCCGAACAGTGTATCTCCAACCACCACTACTACATATACAGCTCAATTAACTACAGGTAATGGAGACGTATGTTCTGAAGATATAACTATAGTTGTAACTCCACCAATTTATGATGTAAATGTGTCGGCAGATCCTACAACTATATGCGACGGTGATTGTTCAGACATTACAGGTGATGCCAACTGGGTGCTTGATCCGGGTGGAATAGAAACCTATGAAAATAACCAACTTGAGATTGTGGCAAGTGGTTCTGCTTCTGTAAATATTAATATCCAAGATTTAAATATGTCTACTGTAGATCCAGGTTCATTACTTGAAATCTGTATCAATGACTTTAATTATTCAGGAAGTGAACTTTGTACGAATTTTGGTGGATGTAACTGTAATGGTACTCCTATCAACTTTGGAGACAATTGTAATATTGATGCTTCTAGTTTTAATATTACTGTGACTTCTCCAAGTGGATGTCAAATTACTTTAGTTCCTGCGAATGAAATTACCACAACGGGGATTCAGGACATGTGTTTTGTACCAGCTGGTGGAGACCCAATATCTACAGGTTCTGGAAATTATACGGGACAATTTGATCCAGATGAACCCATTTCAACTTTTGACGGTTGTGATGCAAATGGAGTGTGGACTTTAGAGTTTAATACTGGTTCTGGTGGTTTAGGATTTGGATTTGGCTCTTTGACAGGATGGAATATCACGTTCGATGATCCACCAATTTATGGGCCAACAAATACGACATGGTCTCCAGGTACAGGTTTGAGTAGCACAAATACTGTAAATACACAAGCTTGTCCTGCTACAACAACGACTTACACATTAGAGGTAGATAATGGTGTTCCTGGATGTCCTACATATACAGAAGATATCACAATTATAGTTGACCCTTGTAATGGTTGTACACCTCCAGTATTAAATCTTGATCCATTAACAGTTTGTGCTCCCAATGATGCTGATTTGAATAATGCTATTAACGCAACTTCTGATCCAGCTAACACAACTTTCCATAACACACAAGCAGATGCTCAAAATGATGTAAATGCTATTGGTAATCTAGTTGGAACTACAGGTTCATATTGGGTGAGAGCAGAGGATCCTACAGATCCAACATGTTTTGAAGTGTATGAAATTATTGTAACTGTTATAACTGTGGGTTACAACGTCAATATAACAGACGAAAATTGTGGCAACCTTGATGGTGAACTTGATTTGACAGGTTCTGGAGGTACTGCACCATATACGTACTCAATTGATAACGGAGCAACTAGTCAGGGAACAGGATTATTTTCTGGACTTGCTGCTGGAAGTTACGATATAGTAATTACAGATGATAATGGCTGTCAAGTTACGGGAACTGAGGTAATCAATAATGTGGGTGGACCAACGATTGATGCTATTAACACAGTTGATCCAACATGTGCTGGTGACTGTGATGGAGAAATTTCAGTTACCGTTTCAGGCGGAACCGCTCCTTATACTTATCAATGGTTAGATAACGGTGGTAATCCAATAGGAATTGACGATCCAACAATTACAGGATTATGTGCTGGAGATTATAGTATTGAGGTAAATGATAATTCTGGTGCTTGTATCACAACAGATAATGCAACATTAACGGATCCAGCTCCTGAAGACCCTTCATTCACGTTAACTGATTTTTGTGAAAATTCACCGAATAGTGCTACGATCACTGGAGATGCAGGTGGAACATTTGCTTTCAACCCTGCGCCTGGAGACGGGTCTTCTATTGACCCTGCAACAGGAGAAATAACAGATGGTGTCAACGGAACAACTTATACTGTTGAATATACTACAGGGGGGGCTTGTCCAGAAACGTCAACGGAAACGGTTTCAGTTACAGGGTTTGGTTTTAACTCAAACATTGTTGACGAAAACTGTGGAAACTTAGACGGTGAGATTGAATTGATTCCAAACGGCGGTACTGCACCTTATACCTACTCAATTGATAATGGTGCTACTTCTCAAGGAACAGGTACATTTTCAAATGTTGCTGCTGGTGTTTACAATGTCGTGATTACAGATGACAATGGGTGTGAATCTACTGGAACTGTAAACGTAAATAATATCGGCGGACCTTCGATTGATAATTTAACTCCCACTGATCCAACATGTAATGGAGCTTGTGATGGTGAAATTACGGTTGCTGCTTCAGGTGGAACTCCACCTTATTCGTACCAATGGTATGATGATGCTGGAAATCCAATAGGTATAGACGACCCAACAATTACCGGACTTTGTGCTGGCGACTACAGTGTTGAAGTGACTGACGCTGCGGGTGGTTCTACTGTTTTAAATACGAATACAGGATTTGAAAACGGCCCAGGAGGTGGTTGTGATTGTGCAGACGATTACAATTGTGGAAACGATGCAGGTCAGGTATTTGATGGTAACCATCCTGTTTATACTGTGGGAGATCAAGGTTGTGTTAGTTCTGCAAATAACTTTACAAATAGTTTAGGAGCGAACAATGGTACTGGTTACATGTATTTTTATGCCGGTGCCGACCAATTTTCAACAGGTCCATTTGCATTTACAGGTGGTGAAACTGTTGAATTATGTATTTGGTATGCTGGACCTCAAGGAGCTGGAGCAAGTGGTCAAAATACTGCTAATTCTCACTTCTCCTTTGGAGTTGACGGTGTACAAGTTGGACCAGATATTCCAGTACCGACAAATACGGGTTGGACTCAAGTTTGTTTTACTGTAACCATGACAGCTGGAAATCATACATTTGAAATTCTTTCTGGTGGCGCGGCTCAATACTCGATTTGGTTTGATGACTTTACGATTACCGATAATTCAGGTGGTGCTGGTTGTCCAGTAACTTCTGCTACGACGCTTACAGATCCTGTGATAGATGATGCTTCTTTCACGTTGACAGATTTTTGTGAAGGTTCAGCGAATAGTGCTTCAGGTATCGCTACCCCAGGTGGAACGTTTGCTTTCAACCCAGCGCCGGGAGATGGTTCAACCATTGATGCAGGAACAGGAGAAATAACGAATGGAGTAGGAGGTACTACTTATTCTGTTGAATATACCACTCCAGGGGCTTGTCCTGAAACCTCTATTGAAACGGTAGATGTGATCGCAGCGCCTTCATTTACATTATCTCAAGTGAATCCAGGTTGCGGTAGTACTGATGGTGAGATTATTATAAGCAATCTACTCCCTAATACTTCTTATGATGTTACGTATAATGATGGTGCCGTAGTTGGACCTCAAAACTTAACAAGTGATGCTGCAGGGGAAATTATCATTTCAAATTTACCTGCTGGCTCTTACACTGATTTTGAATTGACTTTGAATGGCTGTACAACTATTGATAACACAATAATAGATTTGATTCAGGCGGGTGCTCCTTCAGTTACTGCACCTGCAGACCTAAGTGTTTGTATCGGAGAAGATGTAACTTTGACTGCTGGTAATCCAGATGGAGCAACTATTACATGGGATAACGGAGTGAACGATGGTGTTCCTTTTAATCCAGGAGCAGCAGGTACAACTACTTATACAGTAACTGCGGACCTCAACGGTTGTTCAATAACTGACGAAGTAGATGTAACCGTAAACCCATTACCAGTTGTGGATGCTGGTGCAGATCAATCGATATGCGAAGGTGAGTCGATCACATTAAGTGGTAACGGTGCACAAAACTACGTTTGGGACAATGGAGTAGTGGATGGTACTTCGTTTACACCCGGAAGCACAACAACGTATAACGTCGTTGGTACGGATGCAAATGGATGTATAAATACGGATCAAGTGACCATTACTGTTGAACCTGCGCCCGCACCAAGCTTTGTGGGAGATGAGTTGACAGGTTGTAGTCCACATGCTGTAGAGTTTACCAATACTACAGGTGCTGGAACAAATTGTACTTGGGACTTCGGAGATGGTGTACAAGTATTTGGATGTGGTACTGTAAATCACATTTATGAAACACCAGGACTTTATACGGTTACCCTGACGGTTGAAAATGCTGCTGGATGTAGTGGTACAACCACATTAACAAATTATATTGAAGTGACGAGTCCACCAATTGCAAGCTTTACAGCAGATCCTCAAGTTACAGATATCAATAATACCGAAGTGAACTTTACAAACACTTCCGTTGGTGGAGTTAATTTTGAATGGGACTTCGGAGATAATTCACCAGATGCGTATACGTACGATGCAACACATGATTTCCCGAACGAGGAAGGAGATTCATACATCGTTACACTTATAGCATCTAATGGTGTAGATTGTGCCGATACAGCGCGTTTAGTAATAAAAGTTGACGATGTTATTATTTTCTACGTACCAAATACATTTACGCCAGATGGAGATCCTCACAATCAAACATTCCAACCCGTCTTCACTTCCGGGTACGATCCTCAAGATTTCCACATGATGATCTTTAACCGTTGGGGAGAGGTGATATTTGAAACGTATGACGCATCGCAAGGATGGGATGGAAATTATGGCAGTTTCGGATATGTGAAAGATGGTACGTATATCTGGACAATCGAATTCCAGGAAACGATGAGTGATAAAAGACACTACCATCAAGGCCATGTGAATATATTGAGATAGTAATAAATTAGTACTATTTTGTTTTAGGGGGAGTCATTTTGGCTCTCCTTTTTTTTTGTAAAATGATTACGTTGTTTTCATTAAAAAAAGCAACGTCATGCTTTGCGTATCGTTTGTGTTTTTAGGACACTAACGTTAAATTTAAAAATTACTATTATGAAAATTTTATCAACTTTATTATTATGTATGATTACAATGTTGCAAGTAAATGCGCAACAATTTGTTGACACTTACATTCATATCCGGCCTGATTATTCAGGTGGCTCTGGAGAGCTTTTAGTTTTGGACTGTGAAGATCCGAATGCAACGGTTGTAAAAACGGTTACTTTTGATGGAAGCGCTTTGCCATCTATGCAAGCAACAGGAATTACTGCATCTGGTCCAAAGGTTTTACATTATGAAGCGACTGATGGGGTTAATACGTACGAATTTGAGGCAGAAATCAACTTTGATCCTATGAATCCAAGTATATCCTATACCATTATGCCTTCTACGGAACCTATGTCAGTGATTGAAACATTTACATCATCTTCTCAAGCTTGTGATGGGAATATCGAATTAATAGTTTCAGGAGGAAATTTACCGCTTAGTTTTTCTTGGTACAACAATGGAACGCCAATAGCAGGAACATCAAACCAAACGCAAATTAACAACTTATGTCCAGGTGCTTACGGATATGAATTTAGTGATAATTCAACATTTTGTTCTTCTGGAAATGGAATCATGTTTAATGTGGATATCTCATTACTTGACTGTATTGTAGATGCTTCTGATGTTTCTTGTTTTGGAATGTGTGATGCAACAGCAAACCTGATTATAACAGGTCAGGGGACAGGTGGAATAATCATGTCAGAGTTATCCAATGATTTTGGAGATTCAGATCCTATGGAAGATTCAACTGGCAAATGCGACATTACCGTTTACTAAATTATAAAATATATTCTTAGGGCAGTCATATTCTAACTTTTCCCTGGGTCTGTTATTTATTTTGTGTTGAAATTCAACTAGTTGTTCTTTTGTGTAAATGCTTAAATCATCTTCTTTTTTCACATATTGTCTAATTAACTTATTTGCATGCTCAATAGATCCTTTCTCCCAAGAACAGTAGGGATGAGCAAAGTAGATAGCTGCTTTTATCTTTTTACTGATTTGTAAATGCTGAGCGAACTCAGGACCATTGTCTGATCTGATGAACTCTGGCTTGCCGTGTTTCAGGAAGAGCGGATAGAGCGTCTCCAGAACCTCCGCATTGCCCATTCGAGGCTTCACCGCCACGCACAGGGCTTCGCGGCTGTACTCACCCAGCACGGTCAATATCTTGTAGGGCCGGCCGTTGGTCAGCTTGTCATGGACGAAATCTATGCTCCAGATATGGTTCTGATATCTGGGGCGCAGCCG
>NVXV01000030.1 GCA_002734085.1 Fluviicola sp.
GAACGTATATGTACCTCCTTGACAGATAGATGCCGATTCGGTAATATTGTATGAATTTACGACGTCTAGTGTTGTTTCAATAATACTGTCACACCCATTCACAGAAGTTAAATTACTCGTATAAGTAGTTGCAGCCGAACTTGTTGTTCCGTCTGGGAAAGTGTAAGTACTTCCCTGACAGATAGATGCCGATTCGGTGATATTGTATGAATTGATAACATCTAAGGTTGTTTCCACGAGACTATCGCACCCGCCTGTTGATATTAAAGCACTAATGTGTGTAGTTGCTGTCGAGCCTGTTGTTCCATCCGGAAAGGTGTAAATATCACCTTGGCAAATTGTTGCGGTCTCAGAAGATTCAAAACTCATTGGCCCGTTACACACTTGATCGAAGTTAATTCTTGGAGAAACCGCCAGTGAATCATTGAATACCGTAAAATCATTACAGTCGGCTTTCAACGTATAGTCGAGCCAAAGATTTACAAAATCAAAAGTTACTTGATGTTGTTCTTGACGTGTAATCGAAATACCATTTGAAGAGGTAGATTCACCAAAGTCGCAAGCCGCATTTGAATTAGCAAAATAGCAATGTGCTCCACCAGTGACATGAATGATTGTTTTACAATCACTTGCTAAGTTATTATACATAGGGATATGATGGTCTGCTGGCGGCGTGACACCATCTTGTACCCCAGATAATATAAGCGAAGGAAGTGTTATTTGAGTAGCAGAAGCTATGGAAGAAACACCGTTTGAACTCGATTCAGCCGGAGCTAAGCCAACGAGTGTTTTTAAATTTGTATTTCCATTTGTAACTAAAGAGTCAGCAGCAAGGAATGCAGCTCCACCACCCATAGAATGTCCCATTAAAGCCGTTTCAGAAGCCACAAGTTGATATAACATACTTGCTGGGTCGTTTCCTTCTTGCTGCATGGCTGTAACTAAAAATTGCAAATCCCACCCGAATTTTTGGTGATCTGTTGAAAATGCATTCCCCTCAGTTCTCGGAAAAGCCATTATAAAACCTCTTGGAACAAACTCTTCCCAAAGATTAGCATATGCACTCCAAACCATGACAAACCCATGTCCGAATACTATTACGGGGTATTCCCCCGTTGCACCAGGAGTATCTTCACCCGCAACTGTTGAAGGGTAATATATTTCAGTTTCAATCTGTCTGTTTCCTCTATCCGGATCTTCAAACATGATTGTTGTATGTCCTATAGGGTGACTCTGACTAAATACAGCGAGAGTGAGAAAAAACGAGCATATAAAAAGTAATTTTTTCATAGTTGTTGTTTTAAAGGGTTCTATTTAAATTCGCATCACGGAGGTTTAGCAATTCATCCGTATTGCGATAAGATTATCTGATTAACAGTTTCCCAGTTTGAATCTCAGCGTGAGTATTTGATGCTTTCCAAAAATAGATTCCAGAATTTAATCGAGTAGAAATTTGATTTTCTCCAGTATTGATTTTAGACTCTTGAACTAGATTGCCTTGCGCATCATAAATTTGAAGGTTATAATTTGAATTCGACTCTATTATAAAGCTTCCGTTTGATGGGTTGGGATATAAATTTAAAAATCCATTACTTATTTCTTCACTTATACTTGCTGTTTGAAAAGTGTGACAATTAGAAACAGAAGTGCATCCATTCATGGTGATTTCCACAGCAAAATCACCGTCTGTTTGAGGTTCAAATATTGCACTGGTCTCTCCTGGGATAGGTGAATTATCTGCACAATCAATCCATTGATAAGTAGCTCCTGATTGATTCGCTTCCAAATTAAAAGTACTTGATGTTACACTTGTATCTATTGTTGTTATTGAAACATTACACACTTGGTCATAGTTTATTCTAGGAGAATTAGAAAGTGAATCACTAAATGTCGAAAAATCATTGCAATCACTTTTTAGTGTGTAGTCTAACCAAAGGTTTACAAAATCAAAAGTTACTTCATGTTGTTCTTGGCGTGTAATTGAAATACCGCTTGATGAAGTAGATTCTCCAAAGTCACAGGCTGTATTTGGATTGGCGAAATAACAATGTGCGCCTCCGATAACATGTATTATCGTTTTACAATCACTCGCTAAATTATCATACATAGGAATATGGTGATCGACAGGAGGAGTTACTCCATCTTGAACACCCGATAATATAAGTGAAGGCAGTGTTATTTGAGTAGCACTAGCAATAGATGAAACACCGTTTGTGCTCGACTCAGCAGGAGCTAGTCCAATTAAGGTTTTTAAGTTTGTATTTCCATTTGTTACTAATGAGTCGGCGGCTAAAAAAGACGCTCCACCACCCATAGAATGCCCCATAAGAGCAGTTTCAGAAGAAACAAGTTCATGGAGAACACTAACTGGATCATCACCTTCGTCTTGGATTGCTGTTACTAAAAATTGTAAGTCCCATCCAAATTCTTGATGATCTGTGGAAAATGCATTTCCCTCTGTTCTTGGAAATGCCATTATATATCCTCTTGAAACAAATTCTTCCCAAAGGTTTTCATATGCGCTCCAAGCCATGACAAAGCCATGACCAAAAACGATTACAGGAAATTGTCCAATTGCTCCTGGTGTATCATCTCCAGCGGCAGTTGCAGGGTAATAAATTTCAGTTTCTATTTCCCTATTACCTCGATTAGGATCTTCAAACACAATTGTTGTATGTCCAATAGGGTAGTTTTGACCAAGCATGGACAAAGTAATAAATAGCGAGCAAGCAAATAATATTTTTTTCATAGTTATAGTTTTATAAAACTCCATTTAATATCACATCACTGAATATGGGTAGTGATTTTTTATCAATCAAAACTTCATCAGTAACATACATCTGTATTTCTAATCCTTTGATTGTGTTAACAAGCATTTCTGCTTTAAACTGTACAATTTTATAATCGGTGTTTTTATACTTGTCATGAGACGCTAAAAGCCCAGTGATATATTCTTTTTCTTCGAGATCTGCAGCCTTTCTATTTGATTCAACAATTGGCATTAATTCAAAAAACTCCTGCTTTAAAAAACTGTAGCGTTGTGAAATTTTTTGCATTAACTTAACTCTAGTTTCGATATACGTATGGAGTTTCTCAACGGGAGTATCTTGTTTTTCAATATTCTTTTTTAACTCCTTCCAAAACTGTTCTGCCTCAACTTGTACTATTTCAGCAAAAATTTCTTCTTTTCCACTGAAGTAGTAATAGATTGCTGATTTCACCTTTCCTACAGACTTCGCAATATCAGTAAGTGTCGTTTTGTTATAGCCGAACTGTTGGAACAATTCCCTTGATTTTGATAATATTGAATTTTGAGATTTTGCCATCTAAATAAATTTGAACATTTTACTTAATAGTTCAAAAGTATAAATATTTTATTGAGTTATATGAAATATGTTTGTATAATAACAGAAGAATTTTTTTATGTTAAAATAATTGGTTAATGTTCTATGGGTTTTAATTATGTTTAAGGAGTTAATTAAAGAATTAGATTATGAATAAAGGATTAATGATACTTGTCATATTAGCCATGATATTAATGGGGTGTGGGAGTAGTAAGGACACAATTATTCCGACTATAGAGGAAATAAATCTCGATGAAGGATATACAATTATTTGGTATGGAAGGAGCAAGGTGTACAGATACGATGAGGGGGAATGGATTCGTTCTGAAGAAAATGATTATGAATTTACTGTAACTCAAAAACGTATAGGGAATACATGGAAATCTATTAAAAATATGCACAGAAGACATCCAGATTTTAACACGATGTTTGGTGATAGAAATCAGACGATGTACTTTGAAGTGGATTATTACGATGTGAAAGGGGATACCGTTTACGCAAACGTAACTTCCACTTTAGGGGACGGAAAAGTAGTAGCAGATAAAGATTTTCGACATACCGTAATTACTATGTATCCAAAAACAAATGTTTTTATGCCGTATAATAAATTTAGAATTACTCAGCATTATGATTATGAAAAAGGTTTATTGACAGAAACAGTAGAGCTTTTAAAAGAAACAGATGGAGTAGAAACTCCATTTATGAAAAACGAGGAAATCGCGTATTTTTTTGTCAGAGGTAAACTAGATGAAGCCCCAACTGTTTATCAGAAATAATATCCTGAAAATGAATTTAATCATCTGATTTTGTGAACTTTTAAAAATTAATATTATTTTCGTTTCAAACAAACACTTATGAAATCAAAGATACTGCTTGTAGCCTCATTAATTGTAGGTTTAAACTTATCCGCTCAACAAGTGCAGAATGGAAGTTTTGAAGACGGAACTTATTCTTCAACTGCTGGAGCGTCGGATCCTGTTAATTGGGGAACTTTAAACATGAGTAATTTTTCATTACCAGCGACAACAACACTTTCTACCACAGCCCCCTATCATTCTAATACGAATGTAGTTCTTGAAACATTATTCGGTGGTTATAGTTCTGTTGATCCAAGTATTGATGATACGATTGGGGGAGCAATCTTAACTGGCGATCCATTCGCAGGACCAGTTAGTAAACCACACACGACAAAGTTAAAATCTATTAGTTTTCATTATAAATCAAATTTGGTTAATAATGATACGTCTATATTTTTAACGCAGTTGACAAGGTATAATGCTGGATTAGGCACTACGGAAATTGTAGGACAAGGATTTTCTTTGATAGGAGAAAGTAATAATAATTGGACACAAATAAATATACCAATGACTTATGGTTTAACTGGAAATCCGGATTCTATACTAGTCGTGGCGCAATCAAGTTATGGCTCATGGCCTTTCTATTTTGGTCCAAAAACACCTCAACCAGGCACCACGTTTGAATTAGATGCCATCGTTTTTTGTGATACTTTTTCAGTAAGCTTCGACACAACAGTTGTTGATAGAACTGTCAGTATTACATCAAATACTTCAGCAACAGGGAACGGAGGGAACGGAAATTTGCTTTGGACTTTTGGGGATGGTTCGAGTTCGACAGATTTGAACCCTACACATGAATATGCAACAAACGGCAATTATACTATTATGCTGACTGTAGTTGATAGTTGTGGTAATAGTGAGTCCATTTCAAAAAATGTTTTAATTGATTCCGATTTGGCAGTTGATAAATTCAACAACTTGACTCAAGTTTCAATTTATCCAAATCCTACACGTGAAAAACTTAATATTGATTTTTCTTTAAATAAAGAAGACGAAGTAACGATTTACATCGTGGATATGTTTGGTAGAAAGGTTTCTGAAAATTATCAAAAGATGACTTCTTTAGATAAAATTCAATTGAAAACTGATTATTTAGATTCGGGAAATTACATGGTAGTTATTTCTACAAAAAGTGGAACAGTAAGAACTGAGAAAATTGTTGTTTACTAAATACTATCCATTTATAATCTGTTCTAGAATTTTTTCTGTGATGAGGTAAGTTGGCTTAACTCCCGTTAATCCAAGTCCGCCTGATGCAAGAGTACTTCCAGTTTCTAATGGGTTGTCTGATGCGTAATAGGCGTATCTAATTTTCACATTTTCTTTAATACTGTTTCTAATTTTCGAGGCCGCTTGAATTGCTTTTTGATAGTGTGCTCCTTCCATTTCCAGACCAACAACTTTCCAAGTTGATTTTCTGAAGTATTTGAGCATCTCTCTGTTTTGGAGTGAAGTTCCAAGAACAGTTATCATATGGCCATCATAAGCATCCAATCCTTCTCCTTTAAAATCAGTTGTAGTTAATTCATTTTTAAAAGGATAATTGTCCGTTGTGCCTTCAAAGATGTGTGCTTTTGGAACCATGATGTCTCCTTTCACACCTGTTAGAATCCCAGCTTTACCCATAATCGAAATGGAGCATATATTCAGGTCGACAGTACCTTTTTTTGATTTTTTATAGGGCTTGAGCAATTCATCCATTGTTTCAAAAGCTTGTTCTCCAAAAGCGTAGTCCATAACGATAATAACGTCGTTACATTCTTTTTTAGAGGGCGTAACATAACTATTGTTGAAATCGATTTTACTCAAATCGAATATTTGAACGTCGATGTTTGTTCCAGATGAATCCTTGTAGTATGTCATGCCCTGTTTTTTAGCAAGATCACCTATCTTTTTTCGATAGGATTCATTTTCTGGAATACTCAATTGTTCGAAGGCATCTTTTTTATTGAGATTAGATTTTGATTTTAAATTTGCTTGTTTGGCAAAAAGATAATTCATTACACTATGCATATTAGCGCTGATGATATGAATCGGACGCTCTAACAACTCGTTTTTTTCAAGAATAGCTTTTATGTTGTTTGCCCAACGTTCACCGTGAATATGATGTCCTAACCTTTCGCGGAGTACTGGACTAAACATTACAGAGCGTTTTCCGTTATCTACAACTTCATCAATCGCTAATTTACCCAACCAGTATATCATTTTCAAAAAACGATGTGGATGAGCCGGTGTACTTAGTTGATTGTAAATGTTTAAAGTCTCTTCGAAAGTGCGACCAATAATATTTGCCGTATGTACTAGGGCAATTTCTAACTCTTCTTTTGAAATTTTCTTCTGTTGAACTGTTTTTTCAAGTTTTTTCCATTCTCTTGTTAAGGATTCATTCTCACCAATTACTACTCTATTGGCAATTTTATGAGATTCAATAAAAAGAAACGTAAGGTGAGTAAGTACATCATAAATATCCGATCTTCCACGAGTGATTTCAATATTCATTTGATCTTGATCAATACGATAACAGTTCCTTCTTCTTTTCGGTGGTATGATGGGTTTGATATTCGAAAGCTTATAACCTTCATCACCAGTAAGGTTAATTACAGAACATTCTTCTATTCCAAAAGGCAATCGATCGAGAACATAAGTTAATCCGTTCAACTCAAGTTTTTCCTCTGCGATGGTTCCATATATTTCTGGTTGTAACTCGAGAAGTCCTTCGCGTAAAGTTATTCCTGAAATGCCCATCGGCTTGTAAAAACCTCTATTAAAAAGGTGGCGCATTGTTATATATATGCGTTCTATTGCTTGCGTAGCCTCTTGTGCTTTTGTTCTTTTTTGTTCACTCATAATTTGTACTTAATCAATAGGTAGTAATAGGTAGGGGGTATAAAAGTAAGGAAATACTTTACTTTTTTAGTTAATTCATCAATAACTTAGTATTATCAAGACAGGTTAAATAATATTTGAACTATTTCCCTTTAGAAGCTACTAATTCTTCTTTTGATACATATCCAAACAAACGCATGAACTTGATGGCTTTTGCAACCTGCTCTGGAACATCATCTTCCCATGCCGTCACATTGGCATTGATTTTAGAAAGTACATCATCAGACATGATATGCAGTAGTTTGCGATCAAAGTCGTCTAATGCTTCAAGCTTATTATTTACCATCATATAATCTAAAAGTCCTCTTAACTTATCTGGAATACGAATATCTTCCAATTGATATAAGTTTCCTGTTTCGACGTCAGTTGCTGGATAAACGTACAATTTTACATTGTGTCCAAAACCTCTTCCGAATGCTTCAAGTAATCCGCCTTTTAGGTTTTCGTAATACTTTTCATCAAAGACAGTATGCAGGTTATAAATTCCTAAAATAACGCCCATTTTTTTACCTCGAGAAAAATCACTCAGGTAATCCACCATTTTGTAATATTTCAAGTAGTTTGAAATCATTACTGTATGACCAAGTGAGCCTAAGAGCTCGGCTCGATCTACGAAATCTTTATCTGAAATTTTTCCGTCTGCTGTTAAATCTTTTAGGGTTAGCTCAAAAATTTCGCGTACATTTTTTTCATCTACACCTGCTTCATTTAAATATTTCTTCCGAGCACTGGTAACCATGTCGATATGAACCTTTGTAACAGGCCTAAATCGACCGCGCATTAATAGAATATTCTTCTTGTAAAGTGCATTTGCTGGTTGTAAAACTTTTCCAGTTTGATCAAACATAGTAGCCTCTGTAATTCCTCTTTTTACAAGGTTAAGCGCTAATATTCTGTTATCTATATGTTCAAAGTCGGGGCCTTCAACCCGCAACATGTCAATTTCCATACGCTCTCGAGGTAGCCTGTGAACTAAGCTATTGATAAAGTAGTCTAATTCATTTTCTGTATGAAAATAAGACGCGTGAACTAAGTTTACTCCCAAAATACCTAAAGCTTCTTGTTGAGCTTTGTTACTTTGATCATGCATCTTAACGTGTAAGATAATATGATTGGGTTTTGAATTGGGTTTTAGTTGAAAACGAATTCCGACCCATCCTTGACCTTGATTTGTTTTGTGGTAATTTAACGACTCTACAGTATTACAAAAAGAGAAGAACCTTGTGTCATCTCGGCGATCTTTCAAACTGTTTAAAACTGAATCATATTCAATTTTAAGCATGGTAATTAATCGCTCTTCACAAACATATCTTTTTGCTTTTCCATAAATGGTGTCAGACACTTTCATATCATACGCTGAATGCGTAAAAGCAATTGTTCCCGAGCTTCCACCGGCCTTAAAGAAATTAGCAGCAACTTCTTGACCTGCGCCAATTTCTGAGAAAGAACCGTAAATATCCGACGTTAAGTTCACATTAAGTGCCTTTTCTTCCGTTGTAAGTCTGCGCTGGTCTACCATAGTTAAAAAACTTTGTATGTACTTAGCAAATAAACTAAATTTTAAGCGGACTTCATAGTTTATAGCGCAATAATGCGCTTATGAGTCCCTACTTTACTCATTTGGGTCTTGAAAATCAGGGTTGTTAACAAAAGAATAGTCAGTGAATGTTTTTAAGAATGTGATTAATAGTTCTTTTTCTTGAGGATCAAGTTGCACACCACCTTGACTAGCAAATTCAATCATAGGATCTATTGTTGGACTCTCGACAATGCCAGAAGAATAATGATTTACAACCTCCATAAGCGAAGAAAAGCGACCGTCATGCATGTAAGGTGCAGTGAATTCTATATTTCTAAGTGTAGGAACTTTAAATTGCCCTTCGTGATTTGGATTTCCTGTTACCAACATTCTTCCAGGGTCATCAAAAGTTGCGTCTAATCCATTGTTTGAAAATGTGTTGACTTGGGCTAACGCACCATCGTGACAATGAAGGCAGTCTCCACCACTCAAACTAAAAAAGATATCCATTCCCGCCCATTCTTCAACGCTGATATCATCCCAAATTGCTTGTTCTTCTGCTGAAAGGGGAAGACTATTCTGATACTTGTACATCACATCATATTTCGAACTCCCAGAAATCATAGTACGTAAAAACTGCGCTATAGCTTTGGCAACGTGGGTAGAGTCAAATTCTTCTACACCAAAAACCGTATAGAAATCATTATTATACTCAACAGACTGACTAAGTTTAGCAACTGTTGTTGACCAACTTTGATCCATCTCAATTGGATTTGTAACAGGTTCCAATATTTGATCTTCAAGCGTTTGAGCTCTTCCATCCCAAAAGAAGGAAGTTTGCCAACCCAAATTTATCAATGCCATCGAATTTCTTTCTCCTATTTGACCATCAATTCCCTCCGAAAATTGATTGGGGTCTGAAAATGCAACTTCTGGTGAGTGACAAGAAGCACAGCTAATGGAGTTATCTCTACTCAATTGCTCATCGTAAAATAATTTACGACCCAATTCTACCCCTTCGACTGTCATAGGGTTGTCAGAAGGGATAGGCATGTCAGGAAAATGACTAGGGATGTCTAATTCATAAGGTGTAACTGATCGCGTAATTTTGTCTCTACGACAGCTACTAAAGAAAAGAGTGGCTCCTAATAAGATTAATAAATAAAATTTCATTTCTACTCTGTACTTAATGCGTTTGCAAAGTTAGTTATTACTTTGCTACTTAAAGTTTCTTGCCCCGGCATTGTATGAGATGAACGCTCTAGCTTCATATCAATATCTGCGGTATCACCATCAAAGACTTTGTACATGTCTACATAAATACTTGTTTCATGTAGGTTGCTGTTTATCTGAGTCCATGTGAGATTTTGAAGTGAAACTGAGGTTAAAAAGTCATCTTTTCCAATGTGATACAAGAAATTCATTAAATCTTGTCCATTCTGAGTAGCAGAAGTATCTGCTTTACCTTCAATCATTAAAAAAATGTAACCCGGATTCCACCCCCAGTGCATATCATCGGTATTTAAAATATTTAATGGGTCACTCGATGGACGTGCAGAAGGATCTTCATGATTTTCAGAAGCCGATACGCCAATGTTTGAAGTCATTGATGGAAATTCTGAGTAATCTCCAGGACCCTCCCATAAAATTCTTGAATCATCTTCATATTTGTAAACGCCTGAAGCAAAAAGTTCATTTCCATTGTGACTAAATTCAGTCATAATCACGTTGATTTTAGTAAACTCAATAGTGTAACCTTCCTGCGTTGTATAGTTTGTATTAAACTCAAGGGTTTGACCATTGTAGGTTGGCACCAGGTTAACGCGTGCTTTTTGAACCACAGGTTCCTCATTGTCACATGGAGTTGGCTCATCATCCTTACACGAAGTAAAAGCTAGAAGTCCTAATAATACTGTAAAGTAATATATTTTCATAGTATAAATATAATGTGTTTCGAGTTCATAACGTAATAATCCTTGTTAAATTCCATACCTTCAAATAGGTTATGCAACATAAGTTACATTAAATTCTTATATCCCTCTTTATTTCAAAACGAATTTTTTATAGAATTGGTTGGGAAATATTATCTTCACAAAATGCAAAATTCGACCCCACTAGAAATATTAAGTGCCTCTGCTGGAAGTGGAAAGACCTTTTCATTGGTGCAATCTTATCTAGAACTAACGATTGGAGAGAAGTCAAGTCCCAAAAGTTTTAGTCGAATTATTGCTATGACATTTACTAATAAAGCGGCCTGGGAGATGAAAGCGCGTATTATTGAGGCGCTAGATTACCTGGCTTTTCCGAAAAGAGCAACTTCTGCAGAAACGAAAAAGGCATTAAATTTATTAGTAGCTACAAAAAAAACGGTTGGCTTACCAGATAGCGAAATTCAACGGAAGTCCAAGATTGCGCTTTCGGAAATACTGCACCATTATGAAGATTTTCATGTGATGACCATCGATAAATTTAGTTTGCGTTTGATTAGGACTTTTAGTCGCGACCTGAATTTGTCGGATGATTTTGAAATTGTACTTGATCAACGTGAACTTCTGGAACAAGTGGTGGATGAATTACTATCAAAAATTGGAAAGGAGGGCGAAGAACAAGTAACTAAACTTACTTTGGATTATGCAAAATCGAATCTTGCCGAAGGTGATAAATGGAATTTTAGATCGAATCTGATTGACTTTGCAAAAGTTTTGACTGTTGAGAACGATCAATTATTTATTGAAGAGTTACTAAAAAAGCCTTTCACCTCAGAAGCTTATTTTGAGTTGAAAAATGAGATTGCAACAATCAAGGATTCTTATTCTGAAAAAGCAACTGAATTGTTTGAGTATTACAATCATCTCGGGACAGATGTAGATGACTATCCATATGGAAAAACTGGGTTTTATGGATGGCTTGAAAAGTTGAAAGATACAAATCTAGATACTTACAAAAGTATAAATAGTCATGTGCAAAAGACGTTGACAGGTGAAAACGTCAAAGAAAAACATAATGTGGATGCTGGCTTAGTCTCAAAAACGATTGAGTTTTTAAGTTTTGAAGCAAAATGTGTTGAGCGTTATTTCCTCTTGAATAAATTGAGAAAGAATTTCTATAATCTTGCATTGTTAAAGTATATATCTCATGAATTGGATTTATTCAAAGAACGCCAGAATGTGATTGGTATTTATGAGTTCAGTAGAAAAATTGCAGACTTACTTTCTAAGGAAAATGCACCTTATATCTATGAGAGACTAGGTACACGTTTTCAGCATTATTTGTTAGATGAATTTCAGGATACTAGTCGTTTGCAATGGTTGAATTTAATTCCTTTAGTACACGATTCTATTTCGAGCGGATACAAGAATTTAATTGTTGGTGATCCGAAGCAGGCGATTTATCGTTTTCGAAATGGTTTAGTTGAACAGTTTGTTGCTCTTCCATCTATTTTTAACCCTGAGAAGGATCGAAATCTTGAACAAATTTCTGCTTACTTTAATAAAATGGGAGAGAAGTCTCCTTTAAAAGAAAATTACCGTTCGAAGAAAAGCATTGTTAGGTTTAATAACCAGTTTTTTCAAAATACTCTTGGACGTCTGCCAGAGAACTTCAGTAATTATTATGAAGATATCTATCAAAACCCAATGGGTAATGAAGGGGGGTATGTAGGTATTGACCTTTACAACAGTAAAGAGGAAGATGATTTGGTGGAGTTAGAGAATGAATTTTTACTAAAGACGGTTAGAAAGTGTTTGTCTGATGGTTATAAATGCGGTGATATCTGCGTTTTAGCCAGGAAGAAAAAAGAAGGGAATGAGTGGGCTAAAGTGTTAAATCGTGCCGAGGAGAGGTTTAATGTAGTTAGTGCAGACAGTTTAAGTGTTAGCTCTGATCAAACGGTACGCTTTTTTGTTGATTATTTCAAACTCAGAAAAAATAGCGGAAACCCAACGGCACAGATAAAATTTGCAAGTAGCTATTATCAAGTTTTAAGTAAGGATCCATTAGTTGAACTAGAAGATTTTTGGAAAGGAAGGGTTGGGAAACTTGATTTTGAAAAGTTTGTAGGGAATTATTTTAACTCCGCCGAAAACCTGTTCATGGATTTTGAAAATATGTATGATTTAGGACAGAAGTTTTCTCATTTGATAGGTGTTCACGAACTTCAGAATCCCTACTTACATCATTTCATGGAGATATTACAACAATATGACCTACGGTTTGGACCAGATTTAAGAGGGTTTTTGGAGCATTGGGATTCAAAAGCTAGTTCAGAAACAGTTCAAATGTCTGAAAATGAACATGCAATTAAAATTATGACGATCCACAAGTCTAAGGGTTTAGAGTTTCCGATTGTCATTTTGCCAAACTTAGAATGGAATATTAAACCAAGTAGATCAGAACAATTCGTTCAGACAGATAATAATGAGGTTTTCTATTCGAAATTAAGTAAAGAAAATGTTCCTGAATACATGATGCTCGCTTATAATCTAGAGTACGAACAACAGTTACTTGATGCTTTCAATTTACTCTACGTCGCGCTGACACGTGCCGAGGATCGGATTTACACAATGATTGATTCGAAACAAGAAAGCGTTAACAAGTCACATTATTCACTTTTAAGTCAGCCAGTGATGAAAGCGCTGAGTGATTCTAAAAATGAAATATTCGATTTTGTAGATGACACTAAAATGTCTTTAGGTAAAGAAGAGTCATTGGTCGCTGCAGAGTCAAATACTAGTAGAGGATTCCAGCCTACAGATATTTCTGACTTTTTGTGGTTCCCTGAAATGAGTTTAAAGGACAGTGACGCCTTAGAGCAAGAGGGGTTAAAGCCAGAACAAAGATTCGGAAATCAACTGCACCTTGTTTTAGCTCAGGTGAATCATGTAAATGAGATTGAAAAAGTCATTAATTCCTTGTACAAGAATGATATAATAGAAAAGGAGTTCTTAGAAGAAATCAAATCAACTACGGAAATGATTTACGAGATTGAAGATTATAAACATTTAATAACTCAATCTAATAGAATACTTAGTGAACACGATATTTTAATTGATGAAAAAAATACACAAAGACCAGATAAATTAATCTTTTGTGAAGACACTGTGTCCGTGATTGATTTTAAAACGGGTAAGCCGTTGAAAAAACACCAAAGTCAAGTAATGTCATATGTAAATACTTTGAAAATTATGGGGTATGTAAACGTCCATGGATACTTATTATACACCAGTGAAAAGGCACTTCTTAGAGTAATTTAGTAATTTCGGTATGAGTTTTGTTAATATTCTGTTAAATCAAAAAAAAATACAGACTATGAAAACAATTATACTACTCACAACTTTTACAACTTTTTTTATTACCACAATATTTGCTCAGTCAAATTATTATTTTCTTCCACGCGGTACACATTTCAGTGGTGGTTTGTTTTCGGCTGCACCAACGAATAGTATTATTTTTCCAAAATGGAGGGGGGAAGAAGAAGGTTTAGTTAAACAACCAATTCTCCAAGAATGGTATTCTCCAAAATTAGGAGGCTATGTAGAAGTTGCTTACAACTTTAATGAAGATAAGCCCTTTTTAGTTGGAGGAAGTTTTAGATGGCAAGCTTTATTTAAGGATACGTACAAAGAAACTCAATCTACAAATTCTGGTCAATATTATTCAGCTGAAGTAGACTGGAAATTTAAGAAGGCGGTGCGTTATTTTAATTTTAATTTATTCGCAGAATATTCTTTTTTGAGATATCGAAATTTCAGTTTCTTCGGAAGGATTGATGCCGGTATTGGAAACTATAGAATGAAACAAAAATTTGGCTGGGATATTGATGCGTATGACACTGTCGGGAAAGGTCCGAAATTTAGAGAAAGTGAAATCGTATTATCAGCTGACCTTGGTCTAGGAGTAAGGTGGCAATTCAATCATAGTACATCATTAATGCTTTCTGCGGGATATCAATTACAAACAATAAATGATTTTGCAAGAAGAGAGTATGTAAGTAGTTTTCAAGGTCATTTAAAGGATGATGGATATATGCCAACAGATGCTTCTTTTTGGAGAACTTCAGATTATTTTGCTGGGAGACCCGTACGTGTAAGGAATGAGTTCTTATATTTTAAAGTAGGTATCACACATCAGATAACTGGCGCCGATTTCAGAGATTTTATGGCTGAGAAGCCTGTACTTTATCTTTACCCCGAAGATACAACAGAGATAAATGTTCAAGTTGAACTAAACAATCATGAAATGATTTTTGATTATCCATCATATAACAATGGGTGGACAGTAACTGCAACTCCAAGTGGTGATTTGTATGACCAAGCTCAGAAGCAATATTATTGCTTGTTCTGGGAGACTGAAGGTCCAGCAATTGCTAATAATTTAGAAGAGGGTTTTGTAATACATAAATCTGAAGCAGTAGCTTTTCTTGAGAATAAACTGGCTCAACTAGGATTAAACGCGCGTGAAAGCAATGAGTTTATTATTTATTGGTTGCCCAAATTACAACAGTCTGAATACAGTGCAGTGTATTTTGCATTTGATGAGTATGAAGATATTGCCAAGCTCAAAATTTCTCCAAAACCAGATCAACTCATACGTATAATGATGTTGTTTGAATCTTTAGATGCTCCAATCAAATTGAAAGAACAACCTTTGCCTGAAACACCAAAACGATTTGGATTTACCGCAGTAGAGTGGGGTGGTTCTCAAGGAGCGTTTTTTAATAAGAAGTATATTTCTAACTTATAGGATAAATATAAAGTTCAATCTGTTGGAGTTAATTTCTTGCCTCCCTCAAAAACTGCTTCTTCAGTTCTTCGACTGCGTAAGATACCTTCTTTAATGATTAATTTGAGATCAAATTCTTCATCATCATTCAATGGAATTACAACTTTATCTTCTTTCGATATTGTTTTACCGTCTAATTTCCATTTAATGCTGTATTCTTCTGGAACATTGGCGTCTAGTAAAAGGGAGTCTTTTTTAAATTTAAAATCAAAATAATTAAAGTCTACTTCATCAGTCATAAACCAATAATTCTTCCTCCAATCATACTTAGGGTTTAATACAACATCTCTCGTTTTGTCTGCGATGGTTCTTGATATCTTTTCATCGAGAATATATGGGATATTACTAAACTGCTCTAGAGGTGTCTCAAAAATCATATTGTAAAAAGTTGAAGCAACTAAAAATGACCCAGCTCTATTTTGATGATAGTTGTCTTGATCATAAAGGGAGAGTGTAGGAGACTCTTTTCTTAATTGCTGCCAAATTTCTCCAACAGGAGCAACAGCCACCTTAAATTCATCAGCAAAAGAAAGGTATTTTTGTTTTAATTGATTTTGCATTTCAGTATAATCCAAATGGCCGCGATCGTTGTCCAAATCAATTCCTTCAGCATACCCCCATGTCATGAATAACATAATTTTAGCATCGGGCCAATAATACCGGATACTATCTATCATTTGTTTTCCATAACGTTTAGTAGTTTTTTCAAGGGTTAAGGAATCATAAAGTGGTTCGAAACTCTTGCCCTGCAATATTATGTAATCCCATGGTTCAGATTTTATTGTCTGATATGTATTTGGATTTGTTGCGTGATATTGCCAATCCATTCCGCCTTTAGTGAGTTGTTTTACATATACGGACTTTCCTTCATTGAGAGCAATTTGAGAGAATTTTTTTGGCATTTCAAAATTCATGGTGAAGCTATTACCTATAAACAAGATATTTTGAGTCTGACCAAACGCGGAAACACTCCAAAAAAATATCAATATGTAAATAAACCTCTTCATCCTTTAACTATGTACGAAATACAACAGCTAAAATTACACCAAAGTTTAAAAAAGCTTGAAAAATATTTTACGGATTGTAAACCCTTAGGATATCTCCACCATTATATTGAGTAAGATAAGAGCGTAATCCCCACTCTGTATCACCGTCAATTGGTGATCCATCGTAAAGCGAAAACCTGGCATTAGAGCAAGGATCCGTTAAAATCAGAAAGTTGTCTTCATCTGTTACAAGTCCTGTTTCGCAGTCAAAGCCATCCTCAGCTGGAGAGTGACGGTCAAATGCTACGAATGTATTCACACTTTGTCTGTAAACCACAACACCCTTGGACCCTGTGCCAGGAATATAAGCCCATCCCCCAACTCCTTGAAGTGAATTGTAAGCAGGGAGTGATAAATTTATGTTTGAATCAAAAGTGAAATAAGGCACTGGATGCTGCTTGTTTTTATTACATGCAAAAAGCAACAAACTTATTGTTAGAATTAAAATAATCTTTACCTTCATCTTCACGGTGTAAATAGTTTTACAAAGATATGACATTTAGAACGTATTTCATAATGTTGATATTGTGCTCGATACAGTTCTATGGGTTAAATTCTTGTGGTACTAAGAGTCCAAGTCAAGGAGGTGGAACTGTAGAAGAGGCACAAGAAGCAAGAGCGGAAGAAAGGAAACAGGCAAAGAAAGAAGCTGAAAAAGCCAAAAAAGAAGCTGAAAAGCGCTTTTGGAAAATGCAATCAAAAGCAGCAAAAAAACGAATCCGTAAAACTCGAAGACAACGAAGAAGAGAAGCTCGCAGAAAGAAGAGATAAGTCCAGAGGAATACTCATTTATTGATAAGTGTAATTGCTTATTTTTAAAAATAGGTGTGTTAGTATATTGTTTGATGTGAATTTGATTATGTAAGTTCATGATATGAGAAAGCTATCTATACTATTCACTATTTTGATAATTACAAATCAATCGTTTGCGCAATTGATATCTCAATTTAATTGGGATACTAATCCAGTTACGATTGCTGAACATGGTCCAGACGCGATTTCTGTCAGCGGTTCAGCGACCTCCTCCATTAATGGAGTTAATGGAACTAACGGCTTAAATGCAGGCTTGCCAAAAGCAGATATTGAGTTGGTTTTACCCGCAGCACCTTTCAATGGGATAGAAGGTATTGATTTTCAAATTGATTTCCAGCGCGATGAATCGAGGGGTGATTTTATTACATGTGGAAATAACTTTGCTTTTGGAATATCTGGTGGAGATTTATTTATACTTTTTGAAGTAGTAAATAATTCTGGAGGAAGTATCGAAATTTATGATACTAACTTTTATACTGTACCGAATGATGATATATTTAGGACTTATCGATTTTATTATCTACCAGCGACTGGATATGCAGAGATTTTAGTAGACGGACTTGTTGTTTGGAACTATTATATCGGAAACTCTTCAAATCTGAATTGGCCGAATAATAGCAATGTTATTCTAGGTAACAAAATGGATGGAAATGGAAGTAATAAAACCATTTTTGATAACGTAATTATAGGTGAGGTGTACGACTCAGCATTACCTGTTGAGATGTCGATGTTCGAAGCAGTTTCGTTAAAAGAAAATGTTGAATTAAAATGGGAAACAGAAAGCGAGTTAAATAATGATTATTTTACAGTTGAACGTAGTCAGGATGGTGAAGTTTTTCATCAGCTGAATACTATTAAGGGGGCGGGAACAACGAATGAAAAACAATCATATTCATACTTTGATGAGAATCCTTTTTTTGGAATCAATTATTATCGAATTACTCAAACTGATTTCAACGGAAAAAGTTCAATGAGTAAACCAGTAAGTGTTTTATTTGAGTTAAAAGAAGATATTTCCATTTTCCCTAGTTTACTAGAGACTGAAGCAGAACTTCAAGTTAAGTTACCGTTCGTTGGAGATGAAGTTCAAGTCATTTTTTTGAATCAAAGCGGGGGTGAAGTTTTAACCAAAAAATTTAGCAATCAAGACCATTTAAAAATGAATGCTCCAACGTCTTCAGGAACATATATTATTCAAGTAAATATAGATAACAAACTATATGGAGCGCAGAAAATAGTTGTGAGATAATTATTAGACGGGACTCTGTTTGCTAATAACCCTCCAAAAAAGCTTAGGTAAGAATCTTTTGAGAGTAACAGCTTTTATTTCTTTGTTGCCGATGAGTACTTCTTTCTTTTCTTTTTTTACAGCGACAAGCATTTCCTTTACACAGTCTTCCACAGTCATTCCACTCGCTTGATTGTGATCCATTTCACCATGAGCAGTTCCATCCTTTGTGATTGCATTTGTAGAAATAGGAGTATTAATTTTTCCTGGACAAACAATTGTAACTGCTATGTTATTTTTAGCTTCTTCTAATAAAAGACTTTCGTAAAACCCGTGGAGAGCATGCTTTGATGCACTATATGCCGATCGTAGATAAAAACCAAATTTACCAGCGATGCTCGAGGTTACTACAATGTGTCCACTTTTTTGCTTTTGCATTTGAGGTAAAACCGCTTTAGTAAGAGCAATATTTCCAAAGTAGTTGATTTCCATGATTTTTCTGTCAATCTCTAAGCCAGACTCTGAAGCTTCAGAACGTTGAGAAACACCTCCACTATTGAATAGGAAATCTATTCTGCCAAATTTAACAATTACTTTTTGAGTCAATTCATCAAAGTTTTTTTGATTGCTTAGATCAAGCGGTAAAATCATGTGTTTATAAGGAGACTTTAAAGATTTTTTCACTAACTCTAACTGTTCAGAGTTTCTTGACGATAAAATAATTTTAGCGTTTTGCTTAGCTAATTGAAGAACTAGCTCTTTTCCAATCCCAGAAGAGGCACCTGTTACCCATACAACTTTGTCATTAAAGGACTTCATAAGGCAAATGTAGCGATTTCATCTGAAGCTTGCTTAAAAAGATATTACAAACTAAGTCAAGTTGGTAGGTTGTCCTATTATTTATATGAATAAAGTTTTAGAATGATTGGTTAATTATTTTTATAGTACATTTGATGATATTTTAAATTAAATGAAAGCTAAAGTATCAGTACTCTCAAGAGTCTTTCTTCTTTTTATAATAACTGTACTTTTGAGTTCTTTGCCTGTTTTTAGTCAAGGAAAAACTCCAAAAACCACAAAAGGGAGCTTCTATTTGTATTGGGGATATAATAGAACCATTTATACAAAAAGTAGTTTAAGATGTATTGGTGAAGGGTATGATTTTATAATGAAAAATCTTAATGCAAGCGATAATCCAGAGAGGTTTAATCCGAACGTTTATTTCAACCCTAAAAAAGTTACAATACCTCAATTTAATGTGAGATTTGGCTATTTCTTCAAGGATAAATGGTCTTTATCCATTGGTTATGATCATATGAAATATATTATGGATAATAATCAACTTGTCAATTTATATGGGCATGTTGACGAGGGTGTTAGTGATCAATGGAGCGGTGATTATGAGGGAGAAACAATGAGGACAAATAATAAGTTCATTCATTATGAAAATTCTGATGGGCTGAACTATATGCGAATAGAGTTGTCTAGATACTTCCAATTAGCCACTGTTGGCGAAAAGAATTGGTTGCGAGTGAATACCCAGTTAGGTGTGAGTTCTGGTTTTATTCTTTCATTTAATGATTTTAATTTTGGTAATCAATTCGATAGAAAAACGGTTTCAATTTCAGGTTATGCTGCTTCGATCTCTGGAGGATTCCGGTTCGACTTTTTTAATCGATTTTTTATTCAAACGAATGTTGTGGGAGGAATGATCCATCAAACAAAAGTAAAGACTAGACCAAATGATGACTATAGTCACGCTAAACAAATCTTCGGATTTGTTGGATCTGAAACAGTTCTTGGTTTTGCGTGGAGATTTTAGAATCTAATCTAGTCTTTTTTGTACCAGATCTTCTAAGCAGTCAATAAACCTTGGGTGATCATTTGTACTTGGAACAAGTTGAACTTTTTCTCCACCTAATTTCTCGAAGTCTTCTTGATACTCCACACCAATTTCTATTAATGTTTCTAAGCAATCTGCAACAAATGCTGGACTAAATACTAGGATTTTTTTAGCACCTTCTTTTGCCCACTGGTCTATTACAACATCTGAGAAGGGTGTAAGCCATTTTTTATTAAGTCGAGATTGAAAAGCTACCGTATAATCTTTGATATTTAATTTTTCAGCTAACAATCGAGTTGTTGCATAGCACTCTGCTTTATAGCAAAACTTGTTTTCTTCATTAACCTCAGTTTCGCAAGGTTGATCTTCACACAGTCCAGTGTCATATACTTTATCAACATGCCGATCGGGTAGACCATGATAGGAAAACATAACCTTGTCGTATTCTTCGAGATTAAATGATTTTGCCTTTTCAACCATTGCATCTATATAAGCTTCGTGGTCATAGAACTGAGAAATGATTTCAACATCTGGAATAACCCACCATTTTCGAATGATGTTCATAGCTTTTTCAATAGCCGAACCTCCTGATGCGCTAGCGTATTGGGGAAAGAGAGGCAGAATAACTAACTTTTCATAGTTTTCTCTTCTCATTTCTTCAAGGATTTTATCCATGGAAGGATTTTGATAACGCATAGCCATGTGAATCGTCACATTTTTATTCTTAAATCGCTCCTGCAATAACTTTGTCGTACTTTCTGTATATGTGAGAAGTGGTGATTCGTTATTACTTATCTTCCAAAGTTCCTTGTAAATCTTAGCAGATTTTGGAGCGCGGAAAGGAACTATTATTCCATTCACGAGGAGTTTTCTCCCTAGCCAAGGAATATCAATTACTCTAGGATCGTTTAGAAACTCTGTTAAATATCTTCTGACATCGCTTACTTTGGGACTATCTGGAGTTCCGAGTTGAATAAGTAAAACACCTGTTTTCTTCATAAATTAATATTAAAACGAAGTTTTAGAATTGATAACTTTTGAAAGCAAAGATAATAAGGAATTGTTCGGTTGAATGAAAAATTTACTAGTAATCTCTGGATATTCTGGTGCTTTAATTTAGTAAACGCCAATTAATTTCAATTAAAGAAAATCAACTATATTCATTAAAAATGATCGACTGGTTATTTATACCTTTATTATTAAAGGTGTTACGACTGAACTTTCCTTTTAAATATTTTTGAATAATTTACTTTAATGTATGAATACTATTGCTAAATTTATACGAATTACCTGCTAAATGAAAGCTCAATTAGATAAACTTGTAAAGCATATTGCGTTATTGACATTGATTTTGTCAGCAGTTATAATGGCGTATATTGTATATGAGCTTTCTATCACCAAGGAAAGCGTTGCAAAATCGTTGGTTGATAAAGCTTTAGACCAAGTGCATCATGAATTGGAAGATTTTTTTAATCCTGTAAAAAGTCAACTTAAAACGTCTTCTATTCAGGCTCAGATGAAGCCTTTGAATAATTTCACCCTTATTGATTATCACAAGTTGTTTGTACCAGTAATACAAAATCATTATCAAATTTCATCACTTGGTATTGCGACCAATGAAGGATTTGAACATGATATCATACTGGATGATTCTGGAGAATGGTTGACCCGAGAGATTAATATTGATGAAACAGGATTTAAAGAGTTTTGGACAGCCTATCGTTGGGATGAAAATGTTGTTAAAATAGATTCTAATTGGACATCTACAGCTAGTCAAGACCCCAGATCCAGACCATGGTATCAAGGAGCTGCGTTGAAGCTCAATTCATTGTATTGGACCTCACCCTATTTATTTAACACAAATCAAAAAGCCGGGATAACAGTTTCTTCTTCATGGATTGATCCATTTAATGATAGTCTTAGTGTTACTTTAGCTTATGATTTAACTTTAGAAAGTATATCTGAATTCACTGAGAAAATCAGACCAACTGAGAATGGGGAGGTTATGGTGACTACAGGAGATAAAGTATTTGTAGTTGGAGCTCCTAGAACAAAGGGTGATGAGAATCGAATTGAATCTCTGTCTTTTGCAGATAGCGTTACTAAGCAAGAATTAATCACTGTTCTTAACGCTGAAGAGCTTGATAAACCATTTTATTTTGAGTCTGAGGGAAAAAACTGGTGGGGTGTTTTGCAGGAGTTTAACCTGAACAAAGAACAGTCATTCTTAATTGTAGTTGCATTGCCAGAAGATGATTTTTTATCTGAACTAAAAGATTCTCAGAAGTTATTGGGTGGGGGTTTTTTAGGTATTTTATTGCTAACTTTTTTAATTATGAGAAGTCACAATAAACAAGTGAAAAATCAAAAGTTACTTCGAGAAAAAAACAACGAGATAATTAAACAAAGTAAACTTATTTCAACTAAAAACAATGAAATACTTGACTCAATTAATTATGCAAAACGTATTCAAACTGCAATTTTACCAGCTCCCAAGCTTGTAAGTAGTTATTTAGATAACTCTTTTGTTCTTTACTTACCAAAAGACATAGTTGCGGGAGATTTTTATTGGATGCACTCATTTACTAATGATAAAAAAGAGTCAATAATCCTTTTTGCTGCGGCAGACTGTACTGGACATGGGGTTCCAGGAGCAATGATTAGCGTTATGTGCCATAATGCTTTGAATAGAGCTGTTAAAGAATTTGGTCATATTAAGCCTAATGAGATATTGAATAAAACCAGGGAGCTTGTTTTAGAAGAGTTTTCTAAAAGTGAGGAAAATGTGAGTGATGGAATGGATATTTCGCTTTGTTCTCTCAATACCACCACTCGCGAATTACTATGGTCAGGGGCGAATAATCCACTTTGGATTTTTCCTAAGAATGAAGAAAACGGAGACTTTATAAAAATCGACCCTGATAAGCAGCCTGTCGGCAAACACGTTAGAGAAAAACCTTTTACATTACACAAATTACAATTAAATAAGGGAGATTTGATCTATATATTTACTGATGGTTTGCAAGACCAATTCGGTGGAGAAAGTTATAAAAAATTCAAACCTACAAGGTTTAGAAAATTAGTTCGAGAAATTAAGCACCTTCCTTTAAATAAACAAAGACAAAAGATCAGTGAAGCATTCATTTCCTGGAAAGAAGAACAGGAGCAAGTCGATGACATTTGTGTTATAGGAGTGCGAGTGTAGCCTGTGAATAAGTGAACTCTATCATTTGGTGCTTTAATTAATAGAATTGTTAAGTTGGCGTGGGTTTACACAAGCTACTTGTAGCGAGCATAGTCGAATCATTATGAATTACATTTTCCTTATTAAATTTGAAGAGAATCATTACAAAAACAGATAAATCAATTATATTTGAATTCTTGGATTCGTAAAAATCAACAAAATGGCTTTAGATAAAATTGGAATAGCAAAAAGAATTGCTCAAGAACTCGAAGATGGGTGGTATGTGAATTTAGGGATAGGTATTCCTACTTTAGTTGCTAATTATGTTCCAGAGGGCATTTCAATTGAGTTTCAATCAGAGAACGGGATTTTAGGAATGGGAAATTTCCCTTTTGAAGGAGAGGAAGATGCAGATTTAATTAATGCTGGAAAGCAAACAATTACTGCAAAACCAGGAGCAGTGTTTTTTGATTCTGCGATGTCTTTTGCAATGATTCGAGGTCGCCACGTACAATTAACAGTTTTAGGTGCTATGGAAGTTGCCCAAAATGGTGATATTGCTAACTGGAAAATTCCAGGAAAAATGGTGAAAGGTATGGGTGGAGCAATGGATTTAGTAGGTTCTGCTGAAAATATAATTGTCGCCATGATGCATACGAATAAAGCAGGTGAATCTAAATTATTGAAAGAATGTTCTCTTCCTTTAACTGGAGTAGGGTGTGTGACGAAAATTGTTACAAACCTTGCAGTTCTTGAAGTTAGAAATGGAAAATTCTATTTGATAGAAAGAGCACCTGGAGTATCTGTTGCGGAAATTGAAAACGCTACAGCTGGAGACTTGGTAGTGCCAGATAATGTACCAGAAATGAATGTTTAGTGACCTTACTTCAAAAGAATGATTAATAAATTATCAATTTTAATACCTGCTTATAATGAGGAGGCTACAATCACCTTAATTCTCAATAAAGTTCTAGAAGTAGACCTTAGAGACAATGTGATAAAAGAGATTATTATAGTAAACGACTGTTCCAAAGATAAAACAGTAGAGAAAATTGAGCAATTTATCTCTGATCATCCTAAAGAAGATATTCGGTTATTTTCGCAAGATAAAAACCAAGGTAAAGGAGCTGCAATTAATCGTGCTATTCAAGAATGTAGTGGTGACTATTTGATTGTCCAAGATGCTGATTTAGAATACGACCCAATGGAGTACAACCATCTTTTAAAGCCTGTATTTATGGATAATGCTGATGTAGTATATGGTTCTCGATTTATGGGGCATCAGCCGCATAGAATTTTATTCTTTTGGCATTCAATTGGAAATAAGTTTTTGACCCGACTCAGTAATATGATGACGAATTTAAACTTAACTGACATGGAAACTTGTTATAAGTTGATTAGAACATCGATAGCTAAGGAGATTAAAATTAAGGAAAATCGCTTTGGAATTGAGCCTGAAATTACAGCCAAACTTGCCAAGATTAAACGAATAAAAATTTATGAAGTTGGTATTTCCTATTATGGGAGAACTTATGAGGAAGGTAAAAAAATTGGCTGGAGAGATGGAATGAGAGCAATTTGGTGTATTATCAAGTATAAGTTTACAAATTAGTATCTACCTTTCTTAAATAGCGCATCGTATAAGTTTCTATATGCTAATGAAAACTCAATAGTACCTCCTGAATGCGTATTTCTTAATTTTGAGATGGTAACATCATATGAAATACCTAGTTGAAATCCTTTGAAGTCAAACATGAAGGCAGGTATTATTGCATCGCCCCATCGCGTATACATTCCAAATGCAACATAGGCTTCTTGTCTAAGAGCAGTTGTTTTTGTTCCCTCGCTCATTCTGTATCTAAACATTGTTCCTAATAATAGTTGATTTTGAGGTCCTTGAAAAACACCTATTGCATTTGCATCAATCGACCATTTTGAACCTGAAAAGTCTTTCAAAAAGGATGCATGTCCAACAAATTTTCGATAAATCATATCGTTTTCAATTCCATTATAACGAATGGCTGGTTGATTGACGTGATACACAGAAGCACCAATTTGAATTTTAATATCTTCATTTCTAGCGAATGTACTATTACCGCCATCGAATTGATAGTTAATACCAGCTGAAACGTCAAAATACTGATTGGAGTTAAGTGTAGCAGCTTCATTACTGTTTAATTCAGGATTGAAAATTTCACCATCCCACTGACTTTCAAACACAAGTGCATTCATATTACCACTTCGATTACCAATACCACCTTGTAGACCGGCCGACATAATATGACCTCCACCCATGGGAAGAATTCCTGAGAAACTTAAATGTGCTTGTCGGCTTCCATAATTAGCGTCTCCCGCAAGATCATTCCATAGGATAAGCCCCATTCCTAGATGTGCTTTATCGTTTTGTCTAGTTTTGAAAAAATTGAGATCAGCAGCAATCGCTGTGGTGTGAAATTGAGTGTTTGATGCAAGCCACTGACTTCGATGATTAACTATAACTCGTTCCCATCCTTCATACATTCCAGTTATAGCAGGATTTACCAACAAAGGGGTTTGTGCCGTTTGAGAAAAATGAATGTCTTGAGACATCACGTTTCCAGATAGAAAAGCAAAAAACAAAAATATATAAGGTATCTTTTTCATTATCTAATAAGTGTAATATTCCCAGATATTTTTTCTTGAACGCCATTATCATATGTAACGTCTATGGCATAAGCATAGACTCCAGTATTCAGTAACCTACCGTTGAATTGGCCATCCCATTTAAAATTGAGTTCGGATGATTCAAACACTTTATTACCCCAACGATCATAAATCATTATGGACAATCCAGCGACATCACCTCCAATTTTCCCTTTGAAGAAATCATTATGACCGTCTCCATTGGGTGAAAATGCATTAGGTACCTGAACACCTTCACCATCTACAATGACTTCTTCCTGAGTGAATACGGCGACAACTTTGTCATTCGATTGCAAATCTATTCCATTTGTATCACTTTCTACAGGTGCATTTAATGGTCCAACATCATACTCCCAATGGGAAAATGTAAACCCTGGATTAGCCTCCGCAATTAAAATAGTTTCAATATTTCCAAAATAACTTGTAGTCCAAGGGAATGTTGGCGCCCAAATGGAATTTACTTTTACTTCACCACCTCCAACAGGTTCAGTATCGATAATTAATTCATATGGACCTGCGAGATTGTAACAATCAATTAGTCCATCATTAATAGCGTTACAACGCGAAATAATTGAGTCTCTAAGTTTCTGAACCGCTGCATCATAACCGCCAACAGTTCCACCCCAAACATTTATTTGACGAGGCATTTCAGCTGCAAATGTATTCAGCATTGAGTCGAGTAATGGTATCACATAGTCACATGAGAAATACGTGTTATTTAAATCTATATATCTTGTCTTATAAAATTGAGATACGATTTCGTTTTCATCAATTAACTTAGATAAAATCACAGTATGACCTTGACCACCTGGATCTGGTAGGTTTTCAGCATTACAAGGGTCGGCTTGGGAACTAACGTCAGGCACACCGGTGTAGTTCACATAATGTCCAAAGCATGCGTCCATATCCCATAATGTATATCTCCATTTTTTCTTAGTCTCTGCCGGGTTTCTACCTCGCCACCATGCTGTATTCCAGTTAAGCCAATCTTGAGAGACGATGAAGGAGTTTAACACAAAATAATCAACCAATGAACGCCAGTTGTATAGACTATCCACATAGTTGAAATTTGCTGGATCTCCCATGTTATTTGTCTGAATGAAGTTGAGTAAAGCATCCCATTCTGGTTGAGCGTCAGGTGCACCGTATTCTGTCCACGTAGCTCCCCACGTTTTTAAGAAGTGAATTCCATTTTGATTTTCACCATAAAATTCACTTTGATTGTAATACTCTTCAGTGAAATTGTGGTCATCATATTTTTCTCTTAACTCATAAACGCCCCAGTATTCTCCATTTAAGTAGACAACACAAGGTCGCCACGTTCTTTCATCTAACCTTAAATCAGCTTTTTGTGACAATGTTTGAACAAAAGCGTCACGAACATGAGCACCATCTTCAAATGGATAATTGTCATTTGCACCTGGTTTAAGTATCAATCTTTTAAATTGGTCTCTCGCTTTATCTGGAAAAATTTGGTGGTCAATTTTATGCTGGTCTCCAAATTCATCTCTAACTATGTAATCAAACCCCCTTTGGTCGTATGCCCAAGAATCATTTCCATGTTTATTAAAAGCTCCTAATGCCGATTCAATAAAAGTCCCGTCTTCTTCAAATAATTCAAAATTTCCTGTAGGTTCGTTGGAACCACCATTCCCATTTGCAATCAAGTCAAAGACCCCTGTTCCGCAAACTGAAACAACGGGTATGTTGTGGGGTTCATCAATTAAATAGGTCGCTGTAGTTGGGATACTTTCTTCTTGTGGCCCGAAAGTTACAGCTCTAATTACAGTGGTATTTGTGATATTAATCGGGCCGCCATAGAGTGTTGACCCCGCGTTGGGCACAGATCCATCTAATGTATACCTAACTTGACCTCCCGCTGGAACAGTAATTTCAATATTTTGAGGTCCATTATAAAATCCAGCTTGTTGAACAAACGTAGGTCGAGGCATATAAAAATCAACACCTCCCGAATTGACAGCGTTTGGTGTTGGAACGGGGAATACAGACCATGTTGAAGCGCCGTCCGTTGTTCTACCAAAAGAGTGATTTTCTTTAGTTATTCTATTTGAAAGATAAACGCTATCTTCAATTGTCCCACCAGGATTAGTTAAGATTATCCATTCACCATCTGTTTGTGATAGTTTAAAACTTGGATGCAAATCTGCACCGTTTACGGTGTTTCTGCTTGAAAAATACACCATAATTCTCTCTCCAGCATTTATCGTGATTCCCGCTGGAACCTGCCATTTTAATATATTTGTTGATCGGTCAGATAAATAATATCCCGATAAATCCACTTGACTTGCTCCTGCATTGTAAAGCTCAGCCCAATCTTCTGATTCTCCAAAACCATCAGTTGCATTTCCTCTGTTAGAACAAGAGGCTTCGTTGATAACTACTTGAGAAAAACTAAAGTAAGGGATTAAAAAACATATAAAAAGATATCTGTTTATCTTCATAATATTAAGATTATTAATCATTAAAGTTAAATTAATATTAAGCCATTTCAAAAGTATAACTCTTTTTTTTTATAACTAGTTGCTTTTAAGGGTGTAGAATTATTAATATAATTAATTGTTTTCTGATTCCCCCACAAAATACCAGCACGTAGATAGACACATACACACACATGCACACACATGCACACACATAGCTAATCCTCCCTCACCCTCTTGACCCACACACACTCGCCGAGTTCGGATCAAACTCTCGGTGACGGTGTTAATCAGGGGGAACTGGGATATGTTGTTGTCGTCGTTACACACTCTACACAGGAACGTTAGGTTCCCCAAAACATACAGAAGGAGGACTGCGAACAGACAAACGAGCGAGAGTCAAGAGGTCAGAACATACCGGTTCTGACACCCGCTTCGTCGAGCTGGGACGGACGATCTTCATCTTTTCAATGTG
>NVXV01000031.1 GCA_002734085.1 Fluviicola sp.
TATAAACTAAATCGCAGGTACTTTGGTGAGAAGGTTTTCGATAGATTAACGTTAGCCGTTGCTAAATCCTACTGGTAACATTTGGGGGAATCAAAAAAATAAATTACGAGGGCGCAATCTATATGAATAGTTGAAAAACAACAAGAGGAAATGAACGGGCGTCCATTTCCTCTTGATAATCAACCTAACTTAACCACCTAATTGTTAATCTACAGTTTTACATTTAAGTCACCAAACTATAGCGATATTTCTAGTTTTTTGTAGTTGTTTAGCTAGTCTTGTCAATTGATAGTTTTAGTAAATTACACACTAGTTATCATTTTGGTAAGAACAGCTGATTTTTAATGTCCAATGACTATATTAATTAGACTATGATAATGCTTTTTAATAGGTCTTTCTTTTTAATAAGACATCATAACGTATGAATATTAACACAAAAAAGCATATATTTGTATTAATAATTAAACATTATGGCAAACAAGAGTCCGGTATTATTACCAAGAATGAAGAAGATAATGGCAGAGCTAGGTGAGAACATCAAGCTAGCTAGACTAAGGCGTAAGCTGAGTGCCCAACAAGTAGCAGAGCGTGCGGGTATTAGTCGTTCAACTTTAAACTACATAGAGAAAGGGTATGAGGGGGTAAGTATAGGGTATTACCTGAATGTACTGAATGTATTAGGCCTGGAGAAAGACTTATTAATCATTGCAAGTGACGATGAACTGGGAAGAAAAATACAGGATGCAAATTTAAGTACTAAGGATCGAGCTCCAAAAAAGAAGTAAATCATGGCGAGGACAAGCAAAAAAAGAGAGGTATATGTTTATGCTGATTGGGAGGGCTTAGAAGGTCCTGTTTATATGGGAATACTTCAAGCCGAACTTTTAAGAGGGAAAGAGATCTTCTCTTTTGAATATGATGAAAGTTGGTTAAAATCAGGTCATGCACAATTGCTCGATCCAGACCTTCAATTGTATGCTGGTAAGCAATATTTAAGTGATCAGGAAAAACAGAACTTTGGTATGTTTTTAGATTCTTCACCAGACAGATGGGGACGCATTCTAATGAGAAGAAGAGAGGCTGCTTTATCCAGAGAAGAAAATCGTCCTCAAAATAATTTATTTGAAACAGATTACCTACTAGGGGTTTATGACGAGCATAGAATGGGTGGTTTGCGCTTCAAGTTAGATCTGGAAGGGCCATTCCTGAATAACAACAAAGAAATGGCGAGTCCACCATGGGCCTCCATCCGGGAACTCGAACAAATTAGTTTGCGACTTGAAGAAGATGACGTAGTAAACGATCCTGAATACCTGAAATGGTTGAGTATGCTAGTAGCACCAGGTTCTTCTCTTGGAGGTGCCCGCCCCAAGGCAAGTGTCCTGGATAATGAAAATCACTTGTGGATCGCGAAGTTTCCAAGTAAGAATGATCAAACAGATATTGGCGGTTGGGAAATAGTAACTTATGAGCTGGCTATTGAAGCAAAAATTAATATGGCTGAAGCCCAGGCGAAAAAATTCACCACCAATAAGCACACATTCCTAACGAAAAAATTTGACCGCACCTCCACTGGAGAGCGCATTCATTTTGCCTCAGCAATGACATTGTTAGGTCATATGGATGGTGAAGATTACGGAGAAGGAGTGAGTTACCTCGAACTAGTAGACTTTATCACCACGCAGGGAGCAAACGTAAATGAAGACCTTGAACAACTTTGGAGACGTATTGTATTTAGCATTTGTGTATCAAACACAGACGATCACTTAAGAAATCATGGATTCATCCTCACAAACGAAGGTTGGATCCTTTCTCCGGCCTACGATATCAACCCAGTAGAAACAGGTGCCGGATTAAAACTTAATATCTCCGAAGACGATAACGCATTAGATTTAGACTTAGCACTTGAAGTAATCCCATACTTCAGAATAAAAGAAGCGAGAGCAAACGAAATCATTCAAGAAGTAAAATCAGCTGTCCAAAACTGGAAAAAAGTGGCCACTAAGTATAGCATTTCAAACGCCGAGCAAGAACTTAAATCTATGGCTTTTTCTAAAGCTGAAGTCTAACATAAAACGGAGAAATCGACATGCGCTACCACCAAATCAAAAAGTCCGGTAACATCATGACGGGTACCTGCCAATCAAAACCCGAAATAATGGAAAACGGCAAAATCAAACTCTACGAGACCTGGCAATGGACTTCTGGTGATCAATCACATGGAAGCTCAGTTCTTATGGAAGAAGAATAGAAAGATTTACTTGAAATAAAAATGCGCTTACCCTACAGAGTATGCGCATCCTATTTATATATCTGTTAATTAGATATTTTAATCTTTTTTTGCCACTTATTCAGTAAATCTTTACAAATCTTTACAAATCTTTATGAATTTGTGTTTCATCAATGGGTGCAATAAAAGGTTATGAATAGATTTAGTATACTCAAACTCAAAATTCATTATAATCTCAGTTTTATTATCCGCTAATTCTTTTACCTGCCAGTTACCACGTAAAACTTTAAAAGGATAAGGATAATCAGGTGCTGATGTATCAACCTCAAAGGAATATTCTTTTTCTTCTTCCCATAAACTACATTTTTCTGTCCAACTATCTTTTCCATGTGAACAAGCGCGCACCATCCCTTCTTTTTCACCAGAAACAATTTTGACTTCATCGATATTGCCAGCTACCTCATGGTAGTTTTCTACATCTGAAATCACTTTCCACACATCAGGTTTATTCGCTTTTACTTTTCTTCTAAAAGACATAAGTTTTAGGTTAGTATCATCTTTTGAATCTATTCTTTACAGTCCCAAGTCCCATGAAAATATGCTTGGCAAATAATTATACTATCTTAAAATCCTGCTGATGAAATACATCATCTCCAATTTTTAATCTAACACTATAAATACCGCTCTCCCATCCTTGTACTTTTACGCTGAAATTAAATCGGTATTCGCCAAGGTTAGATATAGGTGATGTCCCCCCAAGCGTTCTAAAGATTTCACCGTTCTCTTTGCAAATTTCCATTTTCATATTACCTGTTTTTGTAACTGTATATGATATTAATCCCTCTACTTTCGTTGTTTCTTGAATAATATTTCTGTTTTCATCAACAGAGTAGGTAGGGTTTGTATTATACCATACATTGTCTTGACCCGTTAAAGAACATAGGTGTTCCCTTAACTTCTCTACTTCCTTATTCCCACTTAGATAGATCCCTGAAACGTCAGCATTGTCAGATACGCACCATAGTGCCGTTTGTTTAATGTCGTCACTAAATCCTTTTTTGTTCAAATATTTAGCTACCTCAATAAGATTCTCATCGGTTTCTTTGGCTATCGTGAATTGACTTTCACTCGTTGGTGACATATTGTGCTGTTGCACGCAGAACCCATTTAAAGTGTGTTTATTTGAATTAGAATTTAAAACAATGATTTCATCGTCTACGTTGAGTAAATCTTGATCTTCACCAAATTCACTCTTAAACCTTGTTCCAGATGGAATAAAAACACTTTTAATATTTTTAAGTTTTTTAATTTCGACAATTATGGAGTTTCCACTGTGGGTGCCATTTGAAATAGCTTTCAATTGAACTTGGTTATTCTTAAGCGCGTCAAAAATGTTAACATTCTGAGTATTATTCTTATTAAAAGAAACCAAAAATAAGACGGAGAGGGCTAAAATTACTGTTTTCATGGTGTTGTTGTTTGTATATATAATGCCATGAAAAATAATTGGTTACAAAAAAAGGCGTCCCAATTGGAACGCCTTGTAATTTTGTATAGATTGAAAAGATTTATTCTTTATCTCCTTCTTCTTTTTCAGAATCACCACCTTCAGATCCTTCTCCTTCTTCTCCTTCAGTACCTTCTTCTCCTTCTTCACCTTCTTCTTCGTCGTCAATATCAACAGCATTACGCGCCATTTTAACTGAAACAACTACCGCACTCGGATCGTTTAATAACTTTACTCCAGGAATTTCGATATCTCTCACACGGATTGCCATTCCAATACGTAATGGAGAAATGTCTAATTGAATTGCATCTGGTAAATCCTTTGGAAGTCCAACTACGTCTAAACGACGGAATACTTGAAGTAATCGACCACCGTTAAGAACCCCTCTAGAACGACCAACTGTTTGAACTGGTATACCCACTTTCACTGCCTTACCATCTGTTAACTCTAAAAAGTCAATGTGTACTGGTTTGTCAGTAACTGGATGCATTTGAAGTTCTTGGATTAAAGTCACAACCTTTTTTCCATCAATATCAATTTCTACTTTATATACATCTGGAGAAAAAATAATTTTTTCAACATCTACTGAACGAACAGAAAAATGAGTCTGCTCTCCAGTTCCATAAAGTACACAAGGCACGTTGCCTGCATTTCTGACAGCCTTCGCGTCTTTCTTCCCTACGTTCGCTCTTGGCGAACCGCTCAATTGTACTACTTTCATTTGTTATATTTATTATGAGATTATAAAATGCTTACTGATTGATTCGTTATGAACCAGCTTGTTTATTACATCACCAAACAATTCGGCACATGAAATAACCCTAATTTTCGAGCTTTCTTGTTTTAATGGAATTGTATCTGTTACGATAAGCTCAGTAATGTTTGACTTTTCAATACGATCGTATGCTGGACCTGATAAAACAGCGTGTGTACAAAATGCACGAACGCTTTTTGCACCTCGATCCATGAATAAATCTGCGGCTTTTGTAAGTGTGCCCGCGGTGTCACACATGTCATCAACAATAACGACATCCTTACCTTCTACATCACCAATCACGGTCATTTCGGAAATTACATTTGCCTTTTTTCTTTGTTTGTGGCAAAGTGCAAGACCAACATCTAATTTCTTGGCATAAGAGTTTGCTCGTTTCGCACCTCCAACATCCGGAGCAGCCATTACCATATTTCCTTGATCTGCAATTTTTTGAACTTCAGGGAAAAAGATAGTAGATGCGTATAAATGATCAACAGGAACTTCAAAAAATCCTTGAATTTGATCAGCGTGTAAATCCATCGTCATTAATCGATTTACACCTGCAGCCATCAACATGTTGGCAACTAGTTTTGCTCCAATAGCAACTCTAGGTTTGTCTTTTCTATCTTGTCTAGCAAATCCAAAATAAGGTATTACAGCAATGATTTTTTTAGCAGAAGCCCTTTTCGCTGCATCAACCATTAATAAAAGCTCCATGAGGTTGTCGGCTGGAGGCATTGTTGATTGAACAATAAAAACATCTTGTCCGCGCACTGTTTCTTCAAATGAAGGTTGAAATTCTCCATCGCTAAATTCTGAAACAATAACATTTCCTGGTTCGATACCAAAACTTTTGGCAATTTGCTCACCTAATTGCTTGGATGCTCTCCCTGAAAATATTTTTACTCCGCTGGACATAATTTATCTGCTTTTAAAGCGCACAAAGTTACATAAATATATTTATTTCAATGAATTTTTATTGCTATTTCGATGAGATCGGTTTTTTACTATAAAAAGAGCCGAAGAAGCAACGTTTTACTGACTTCTCCGGCTACACACATAAACCAATAAAAAAGATGTTCAAGTCTTTCTTTTAGTTACGATCAATTAAAATATTTGGATTGCATTATCTTTCAATTAATTTTGGTCATTCAAATAGATATAGAAAAAATGGCAAAGATTTTAATCAAAAATATCAAAGGAATATTTCAATCCGGTGAAAGTCTACCCACTTACAAGAAGGGCAAACAAATGGATGAAGGAAATCTCATCGAAAATGGGTTTTTAGCAATTGATGGAGATGAAATCATGTCCTATGGTAAGATGGAAGATTGGGGAGGAATAACTGATTGGAGAGATTTAGAAGTTATCGATGCGGAAGGGAAATTTGTACTTCCAGCATTTTGTGACTCTCATACACATGCTGTTTTTGCTGCAACTCGAGAAGAAGAGTTTGAAGATAGAATCAAAGGCCTTACCTACGAAGAAATTGCTTTAAAAGGTGGTGGTATTTTAAATTCAGCTAGAAAACTTCAAGAAATGGACGAAGATCAACTTTTTGAGGATGCATTGAAAAGAACGAACAGATTGATTGAATATGGAACAGGTGCAATTGAAATAAAATCTGGTTATGGTTTAACCACGGAAGCGGAATTGAAAATGCTCCGAGTAATCAAACGATTGAAAGAAGCATCTCCCTTGAAAATCAAGTCAACATTTCTTGGAGCTCATGCATTTCCCCCTGAATATAAGGAGAACCATCAAGGTTATATTGATTTAATGATTAATGAAATGCTTCCTAAAATCCATGAGGAAGGTCTAGCTGATTTTATAGATTGTTTTTGTGAACGTAATTATTTTACAGTAGCTGAAATGGAAGAGTTGCTGGCTGCAGGTGCGAAATATAACCTCGTACCAAAGGTGCATGTAAATCAATTTTCTATTATGCGTGGGATTGAATCAGCGCTGAAGTTTGGCGCTCGCTCTGTAGATCATTTAGAAGAAATGGATACACAAGACATCAATGCTTTGAAAGGAACCGATTGTATGCCTACACTTTTACCAGGCTGTTCTTTCTTCCTTTCAATTCCTTATGGAAAAGCACGAGAAATGATAGCAGCAGATTTACCAGTAGCCCTTGCTACAGATTTTAATCCTGGTTCAGCGCCAAGCGGAAATGTTCAGTTTTTACTTTCTTTGGCTTGTGCTAAAATGAAAATGACTCCAATAGAAGCGCTGAATGCTGTCACACTGAACTCAGCATATGCAATGGATATTTCTGAATCTCATGGCTCAATTACTGTAGGGAAAAAAGCCAATCTTATAATTACTGAATCGATGACGGCTTTAGCACGAATCCCATATTCGTTCGGAGAAAACGCAGTGGAGACAACAATTTTGAATGGTGAAATAGTTTATTCGAAGTAGATTTTTTATATCGTTTGGTAACAATAATCTCTTACGAGCGTTATATATTTTATAAACAAATTTCTTTATGCAGAAAATTTACTTGGCGCTACTCTTTCTCTTACCGTTTATTTCATTTAGCCAAGAAATTGATCGCTCTAATTATCAGCTTCTTTGGGAAATTTCTGGAAATGATTTAGAACAACCTTCTTATTTGTTTGGGACATTCCACAGTAACGATAACGAAATATTTGATTTTCCAGACTCGCTGTATGTTGTTTTAAATCAAGCTGAAGCAATTGTTTTGGAGACTGATATTACTGACTTGATGGATGAGGCTGATGTGATAAAAAATGGTCCAACTATTTATGAAACAACAGGCTTGGACTGGGTAATTCCTGAACGAAGATCTAACGAAATCACCTATACAAGTTATGGCTCTGATGAAGGTAGACCGCAATTTATTGATTTGTACTTTAAGCAAGTTGCCGATAATTGTGAAAAAGATTTTTACCCGTTGGAGTCAATTGAAGATCAAATGAAAATCGGGTTAAATAAAGAGTATAAAAAAACAACGACTGAGTACATCAAAATGCCTTCTAAGGAGGAAATGAAAAAGAAGTATTTAGAAGGTAATGCTTCAGATTTACATGATTATACAAAGCTTTCGACAATCAATTATGTGAATTTGTATGAAGAATTAATCACTGATCGGAATAAGGTGATGGCAAATGGAATAGATACACTTATTCAAAATCAACGAGTGTTTTGTGCAGTTGGAGCAGCACACTTAATGGGGGGGGAGGGTATTATTCCTCTTTTACGAGAAAAAGGATACAAGCTTCGTGTTGTAAGCTCGGATTTTTCAGAAAAGAAAACTAGTGCTGAAAATGAATTAGCTTCTTGTAGAGGGTATTTGTATGAAGACTTGAGGTTTGGTTATTCTATTCAATTTTCAGGCAAGCCAAAAGTGAAAGAGGAAGAGCTTGGTAGTAGGTTTGTGCAATACCAAGAGATGGGGCAGGGCAATACGTATTCAATTCGGACGACGCATTATGAAACTATTGATGATTTAGAACGAGTAGCAGCAGACTTTTTTAAAAATGATCAATTAGAGGTTAGAGAGTATAAGAAGATTGAACTTTCCAATGGAGTAATCGTTCACGAAGGAAAAATCATTGAGCAATATGGTCAGGTGTACTGGATGCGTAGCTTTCATAAAAATGAAATTCTTTATCTTGTTTTTTGTACGGGTGGACATCGGTTTGTAAATTCTAATCGACCGCAGAAATATTTTGAATCCTTCGAGTTTAAAAAAGTACATAATGAAGTGGTTCGATTAGATTCAACGATTATTTCTCCAACAAAAACGTTGTCAGTGTTATTACCAAAAGAATTCATGGAACATGAAGAAGAAAATCAATCGGACAAATACTGGAGGGCAAAATGGTTTAATCCCAATAATGGCGAAAGTTTTTATGTTTATGAAAATGTACTAACAGATAATTCGATTTACTTTACCGATGAAGAATTTGGCGAATATTTGTTAAGTGAATTTGACGCTGATAGCATTAAATTTTACAATCACGAATCTACTTCTTCCTATAGTGAAAAATCTTTCATTGCCACCAGAAAGGGAAGGAAGGCTTACGGAAAAATTCGTTTGATTGGTAATATGTTACATTTTGTACAATACACAGGAAAGGATTCAATTAGGGCGAACGAATTTATTTCCTCAATGAAGTTTTTAGGTTTTCATCCGATTGAAAATGAAGTTCAAATTAGTAATAAGGTTTTTAAAACTTCGGTTACAAAGTCTGGATTTAGACCAATTCACTCAGAAGAAAAGTACGGTTACCGCACAACTGAACATTATTTTTTAAATGACGTGAATAAAGTGATCTCTTTTGAAGTCTATGTTAAAACTTTCAAGCCATGGGCTTTTTCGAAAAAAGGCACAAAACAATTGTTGGCTGATCAGATTATTTGGCCTGAGGAATCTATTCCAGTTGTGATTGACACTACTTTTAATCTTACTGCTAAAAATCCATATTTAGATTTTGAAATAATATATACAAGTTCAAAAAATAGATGGAAAGGGAGGTCATTTTTAAATGGTAATAAAATTGTTACTTACTCTCAGATGCAACCATCTGCTTCAGTGGATGCTTATAAATCGTTGACTTATTTAGATAGTATTGTTTTTGATTTGGAAACTGGAGATATAAGTACGTTTAATCAAGAACTGATCATTGAAGAGCTTGAACAGAATGGTTCAAAAAACATAAATCAATTAGCCAATAAAGGACACATAGATCATTCTGCAGCTTTGAAACTGTTGTTTTTACCTGATTCGTTATTTAAGCTGTATGATAAATATGGGGAACTTCAAGGTGTATTGGTTTCAAATCTAGATACAGGTTTTACTTCAGAATCACTTGTTGACTTATGGAAAAGAAGAGCTAGTAATTCAAACACGAGTTTTACCGAGCAACTATTGTTGCATTTCTCTACCAGTGAGTCAACCTCTAGAGAATTGAAAGACGCAATAAATTATGCGAATAATAATATTGAATGGAACAATTTTGAGGGGGTATACGGAAACGTGGTGAGTTCACAAAAGTACTTTGGGAAAGTTAAAGGTGTACTGGAAGAAAAAATGAAAGACAGTATTAGTTGGGAACTCACATTTTTAATGGAAGACGCTATGCATCATGAACATTTTAAATCGTATTTCTTTTCAGATTCGTTTGAACAAATTGCAATGAACGAAAACCAAGGAGACTGGGTAACTTTCCGATATTTTGAGTTGCTTTATGAATTTAGTGAGGACAATTCAAGGTTAAAAGAAGTTATTGATTCATGGAACTCTGAAGACGATTTTAACCTAGGTGTATCCGTTGCTTGGAAAGAAATTTTAGGATTGAAAACAAAACGAAAAACACGTAAGAAAGTGATTGCTAATGTCTTCGCTTCAACAGCATACGCCAAAGTGATGGCAGTTACGAATTATCAAGATGCCTCTCTGTACAGTTACGAAGAAATAATAGGCTTAATTGCATTCGATCATTATGAAGATAGCTTTTTTGATGCGACTAAATCGATTGAATATTTGAAGAATATTACTGTTAACGAGGGAAAAAATAAGGTTCAGTATGCGCTTTATGAATGTATTGAGAACAAAAAAATATTTTATTTAACAAGGAAACTTAATTCAGAAGAACAACTTCCATCCTATAAAGACTTCGGAAGTGATAGCCACTTTTTTCAATACGATCATACATTGAATGAGTCAAAGATTAAATCAGACTTGGAAAAGCGTCTAAAAGAAGTTTACGGAATTCAGTAGATTTCAATAGTAGTTTTCTTATTGTCTTTTACCACAACTTTGGCACTTTCAAATGATGGCGCGCTAAAGGTTTCCCGAGCATTGTTGGAAAAACCATACTTTTCAGTTGGCATTCCAAACATATTTTCATCAAGCTTTTGATTACCGTTTTCGTCATGATATACGGCGATTGCACAAGGTTTACCTTCATGAAGTCCGTCCAGCTTTAAAGTCATAACTTTAGCGTCTACGTTAAATGAGTAATTCTTAAAAGACTTTTCAGTTTTTGGAAAATTTTCACTATTTGAGTATACAGCAACCATAATATTTCCTTGGATTTTTTCAATTCCTTTAACTTCCAAATACAAATTAGCATTATCTTTCTTTTTAAAAGAAAAAGCCAAAACACATAATATGATGAGAGTCCAACGCATACTTAATAAACGCTGGTATTGAAAAAATGTTTAAAAAAAAAATTAAAATGAAGACTTACTTTTTGTAGAAATTCATTTCATCAATATACTTGTAAACAGGGTCAGTGAGTAGATATCTAACATCATACCCGTCTTTAATTGCCTGGCGAATAAAGCTCGAACTAACCTTCATAATTGGAGCGTCTTCACAGTAAATAACGTTTTCGTGGCTTTTTAATTCGTTGTCCGGAAGAAACCCAATTTGCTCAACCTCCTCTTCTTCTTGAATGGTTAAAACTCGAGGGTACACATACAGTTTATGCTTTTTGAGAATCTCTTCGTAGTTTTTCCACTTGTGAAAAGTTCTAAGATTATCTTCTCCCATAATCAGGTTAAACTGATGTTGAGGGTATTTTTCCTTTATGTAAGCAAGTGTATTTGAAGTGTATGAAGGGCGTTCCATTTTAAATTCAAGATCACTTACACGTAATTTCAAATTGTCATCAATCGCCACTCTAACAATCGCTAAACGATGATAATCCTCCAACAGCGACTTCTTCTTTTTTAAGGGGTTTTGAGGAGATACAATGAGCCATACCTGGTCTAAATCAGTATAGTCTGCCATGTAATTGGAAATTATTAAATGTCCAATATGAATGGGATTAAACGTTCCAAAGTATAGACCTATTTTCATTTTTTTAAATATTCTTTTACGTATTCTTCTACCTCGTCAATTGTTAGATCCAAATTATCGTTTACTACGATGCGATCAAATCGGTCACTCATTTTTAGCTCTTCAGAGGCCTTTTTTAATCGCGTTTGAATCTTATCCTCAGACTCGGTTTTTCTGTTGCGAAGTCTTTGCTCTAAAGTATCTATTGAAGGAGGTTGAATGAAAAAGCTCAACGCATTCTCTCCGAAATATGACTTTAGATTAATTCCACCGAAAACATCAACATCAAAAACAACCGTTTTGTTCAATTCCCATAGTCTTTCAACTTCAGATTTTAAAGTGCCGTAAAAATGATCTTTGTAAACTTCTTCCCATTCTATAAAGTCGCCTGAATCAATTCGATTTTTAAAATCTTCAACAGAGAGAAAATAATAATCTTTTCCATCAACTTCATTGGGGCGGGGAGCTCTGGAGCAAGCTGAAATAGAAAATGCTAAATTGTCCATTCGACCTAAAAGCCCGTGAACAATAGTTGTTTTACCCGCGCCAGAAGGAGCAGAAAAAATAACGCATTTACCTTTGTTTTCTTTCATTTTATAAATGACTTTCTATAACGTATTTAAGACTTGTTCTTTAATTTTCTCCAAATTGTCTTTCATGTCAACAACAATTTTTTGAAGCTCCGCATGGTACGACTTACTTCCCAAGGTATTAATTTCGCGACCAATTTCCTGTGTAATAAAACCTAATTTCTTACCATTCGCATCCGCTGAATCCATCGTTTCACGGAAGTAGTTCAAATGATGTTGAAGTCTTGTTTTTTCTTCAGAAACGTCCAGTTTTTCAATGTAGTAAATCAACTCTTGTTCAAATCGATTCTCATCTACTTTTTCTGCCATTTTCTCAAGACCTTTACGCATTCTTTCTTTAATGATGTCTATACGTAAATCTTCATATTTAGGAACTTCATTGAGCAAGTTTTCAATATTGTCAAGACAAGTATTGAAATCATTAACTAATGACGCACCCTCTTGTTCACGGAAAGCTGTGATTTCTTTAACGGCTTCTTGAATAGTTTTTTCCAATGCATCCCATTCTTCATCGTCGAGACTAGACTCTTCGCTTTTCATTACATCTGGCATGCGCATTACAGTAGTCATCAAATCAGAAGGAGATTCACCGAGTTCATCCGAGATCTTTTTTAATTCTGAATAATAATGTTTTACCAAGCTAGCGTTAATGCTAACGTTCGATTTCGTTCCAGCATTTTCTTCAATGATCTGGCATTCGATTTTGCCGCGTTCAAGTCCGTCGCCAATAATTTTTCGAATTGGTAATTCCTTCTCTTTGTAAGTAGATGGAGACTTTAAGTAGACGTCTAATCCTTTGCTGTTGAGGGAGCGTAGCTCTACAGTAATCTTTTTATCATTCAAGGAAACTGTAGCTTTCCCAAAACCTGTCATTGATTTTAACATACCTTATTCTTTCCACAAAAGTAGAAAAACGAGCAGATATAGCGCTAAAAAGTGGAGAAAATGATTGATTTGGCGTTTTAGGTTTTCTTTCATGTCATGAAATCGTCTAATCTTTTTATTTTTAAAGTATGAAAAACGTTAAATTCTGGCTTATCACAGTTTTCTCTGATCGAACTAACCATATCTTAGGAAATGTGTCGGCTGTTGTACAACTTAAAGATGAAATTGAGGGGGGCTAAATGCAGCTCAATGCTAATTTAATAATGCATAGACCCATATTTATAGAGCCCATTTTGTGAAGCTAAGTAGAGAGTACCATTGTACTGAATAATATCATTGACCTTTCCAGTAAAAGTCCCTAATCTTAGCCAGTTTCCAGCCTCTAATTTTATTATACTTGATTCAATGTTGTTAATATAAAGTGAGTGACTAACTAAATAAAGTTCATTGTCAACTATCCTGAACTTGCCAGAAGGGTATGAGGTAGTTGGTGTTGAAACACTATGAAAGTTGTGCCAAACACCGAAGGCATCTCTTTTTTTAATCCCGCTTCCAGTTGTAAAACTACCATATACAAATAACTCATTATTATAATAAATCATGGACGCAATTGCTCCTTCTAGCTCAGGTTCATTATAGGTATTCCAACCAGTACCATCCCATGAAACTAATTTTTCATTATCAGCATAAACGAGCAAATCATTTGACGCTAAAGAACACCTGACTCCTCCCCAAAAGTTTCCGTCATAACTAAGGTCGGGAATCTGTTGGGCGACATAATTTTCAGTTATCTCTATAAATCTTTTGGTATAACCTGGAGCAGGGGTTGCATAGGTATGGACTCCAAAGAATAAAAGTTCACTAGAAGATAACGAGTCAATTCCTCTGATTTCGTAAAAATAGTCATTAGGAGTAAAGTTTATCCCTGTAGAGTTTCCATAGATATCCACTCTTATTGGATTAAAAGTACCAGCGATTATTAATTCAGAATTATATTTCTCCATCGCTAAAACGGTTTCGAATGATGATAACTGATTATTCAAGCCATTATGAAACTGTTGATCATTTGATATTCGAAACAGTCCCTTTCCCCCTACATACAACTCATTATTAAAAACTTCTAAACAACCTACAAAACTGAGCTCATCATTATAAACTTGGATCCAATCGAAGAGTGTATCCACAACTTCGTTTTCAACAGTATATATTGTTTCCTTTTTTATAGAATGTTCAATATTTTTTCGACATGAGAAAAAACTAAAAAAACAAAAGAGGATTAGAACAAACCTATTTAACAAAACCAAATTTGACATATACTTCGGGTATAAAAGAGTTATTTATATTTTTATTCATTAGAACAATCATTTCCTCAGTGAAATCATCTTCATTTAGAGAAGTCAGGGAGTATGTATTATTCATATCAACTGTGGCATACCCATTTATCCGCATACCTAAATTACAAATTAAATTAGAATTAATAAGAACAGACTTTCCAAAACCAAAAGTCAAAAAAATATAACCCGTGGAGAATTTGATCGGTTCAATTTTACTTAGAGTAGTTTGAGTAATTTGAAATTCTAAATCTTCATAATAATGATTATAGGTGGGATAAATTTTTCCGAATAGATTAGTATATCCAAATCGAAAAAAAATATACTTTCCAACAGGAGCAAACTCATTAAAAATATCAATCTCCAGCCCCACATTTATTGCGTTGGTTCTAACCTGAAGTTTATCTTTGTAAAAATTCGTGATGGATCCTGCAGTTTCAGATTGACTTCTCACTAATGTTGCATTTCTCAATCCTTCCCAACCAAAAAAGTATGATAGATTAATTCTTGAAGTTTTTATCTTTCCTACCTCAAATTCAAACTCTGGAACTATACTGAAATCATAACTTATTCTACCATTTTCAATTTCAATTTCTTGTTTTGGGTTATGCAAGTTGAGTACCGAAGTGGCATAAATTGTTCGTTTTTTTCCTAAAAAGCTTATCTGGCACTGAGATTGAAACGTGATAACACTTAAGATGAGAAAGAGTAATGATTTTGGATACTTCATAGGTCTATAAATCATTTTTTTTATGGAGATTTGATATGTAGTTTAGATTTTCTAAATGAAACTTATCTGGCTTTTCCTTACTAGCTATCCGAGACAGGTAAACTATTTGGTTATTTTTATAGTCGACATAGATTTCATAATAATTAACGTAGAATCGCTTACCAATTCCTAAATTTCTATTTACTATACAGATACGTTGTACAATGTAACTACTGTTAAATTTTGAAAAATAATTCTTGATTTCATTGTCATGAATAGAATAGTGCACCTTGTCATTAGTTGTTTTGCTAGATATCCAATCTAGTGTTATTTTACGATAGTAGTTGTCAGCAACTGAAAATCTAGATTTAGACGAATTGGATATGTCTTTAGAGTAATTGTATTTACTTAGAATATTATTCATTTGAGTTTCTAATTCAAGTGTTTTTTCATAATCTAATTTGAATTGAGCCTTGTTTTTTGATCTCAGAAAGAAATTCAGAGATTCAATTAATACAGTTTTTGCTTCTGGTTTAAAACTTGTTGATTTGTAAAAATGGCCTCTATGAAATTTTTTTAGAGCCTTTGCTGGATGTATGAGTATTTCAAATTCACTTGATGGAACCAAGGAAGATTTACTTTTGTAATCCAAATATTCTATTATGTAATTGTGGAAACTATCCGGTGAAGGGTTTTCTTTTATAAAGATATTTAAAAGTTCGCCTTTCGAATTTTTAGGAACAAATCGGAATCCAATTTTTTCTAGTTTATCTCTCATTTCATGAATAAACTCGTTTTTAGTAGAATCTGGTTTCTTCAATTCTAAAGAACAAGAGTCAGTGTAGGCTTTAATATAGTATTTTTTTTGTGAGTTTTGATCGAACAACCCTTCATTTTCTGCATATAAAAATTGAATAATTTTTTTCTCCGCTGTAGAAATATTTTCAATATTGTGTAAATGTTTATCTGTCTCTTGTATGAATTTATAGGTGAGAATGTTTAAATCTACATTTGCTAATGATAGAATTAATTTTCGAAACTTTAAATATTCGATATCTGAGCACGAGTTTCCCTTATTGTTCAGAATCTGGTCTATGAAAATATTACGGTACTTTCGTTGACATATTGATATTAAACTTTTTATCTGACTTTCTATAAGGAAAGGACTATTCCTAAGATGAGTATTATTCATTCTCATTTTTAGAATTAAATCTAAAGCAGTAATAAATTCATTTTGCCTTAACAATGAGTTGATTAACAGATAATGAGACTCTTCTCTCAACCTCAGAAAACGTTCAGATTCTTTCCTAGCATAACTGCCTTTTGAATTTTTCATTAATCTTAAAGTCTGAGCAATGCGAGCATCAATTGAAGGATGTGTGGATAAAGAGTCAGATTCTTCAAAAGGGAAATAGACTGTATCATTTTTCATTGAAGACTGTATTGAGTCTAAATAATTAATCTCATCATCGGAACTGATTAAAAATTTGTAATCGACCCGTCCTGAATAAATGGGGTTTTCTGAATTTCTTAAACCTTCAAATAGGTTGAGTAGATTTTTTGGATCTATTTTAGATTTGAGCATTTCGAATGCTAGAGAATCAGCCTTTAACTCCTGCTCTTTTGAAAATAAATGTTTGTCAAGTTTATCTTTTGAATACACGGACTCCCATTCTTTTTGTTGGATTTCAGATTTGTGGGAATGTCTTAGTTTGACATGTGCGATTTCATGAGCTAAAAGGTATAGAAGTTCTTGTTCAGAATTGATTCTTGCAAATGCACCTATATTAACATAAATACTCCCGAAATCGTTAGTAAAGGCATTGAATGAAGGGAAGTCTGTTAAGTAGATCTTAATATGTGAAAATTTGTCATTGTCGCTTATTATTTGGTTTTTTAATTCATTTAGGTAATTGCTAATCGAATCTCCATAAAAGACATTCCCACTGCGATTCAGTCTATCGTTGAAATAATTGTATTCGTAAACAAATTTCTTTTCATCAATTTTTTTAATATCAACTGCATAATGTTCGCTATAGACTTTGTAAAGAGTTTTTATTTCTTCTTCCGAGTTTTGATTTAATTCTTTTGGCTCAAATTTAGAATAATAGTATTGATCCAAATTGATATCTTGAGACTGAGCAGAATAAGAAATAAATAAATTAAGGCTGAATAGATATAATTTTAGGAGTTTCCTCATTTTTAGAAATTAATTAAGACATTTTCTAATAATATTCTTTCCACAAAGAAAGAAAAACGAGTAGATATAGCGCTAAAAAGTGGGAGAAATGATTGATTTGGCGTTTTAGGTTTTCTTTAATGCTTTGAAATCGTCTAATCTTTTTATTTTTAAAGTATGAAAAACGTTAAATTCTGGCTTATCACAGTTTTCTCTGATCGGCCTAACGATATCTTAGGAAATGTCTCAGCTGTTGTGCAACTCGATGATGAAATTGAGAATGAAAAAATGCAACTCATCGCAAATGATTTAAATCAACCCGCAACAACTTTTATTTGGGAAAAAGATGATACATGGAACATCCGCTGGTTCGCACCAGATGCCGAAATTCCACTTTGTGGTCATGGAACGATGGCTGCTGTTGCGCTATTTCATTCTTTAGGAAAATCGATTCCTACTATTAGATATGCGAGTGGACAAGTAAGTGGTTTTACGGAAAACGATAAGATTTTTTCAGCACTCAATAAAGGAAGTTTTAATGTTTCTCCAACTCCAGAGGGTTTAGAAGAAGCTTTAGGAGTTGAAATAATAGAACATTACGCGTCTAGCGACAAGAATATTGTTGTACTAAAATCAGAAAAGGAACTACAAGAAATGCAACCCAATTTTGATGCATTGAGAAAGTTAAAACCATTTGGTTATGCAATTACTGCAAAAGGAGATTCAGTTGATTTTGTGAGTCGAACACTCGTACCAAAAGTCCAACAACTCGAAGATCATGCTACTGGCTCATCGCATACGGTATTAGTTCCGTTTTGGAGTGAGCGATTAAAGAAAAACAAACTTTCGTCGCAGCAATTGAGTAGGAGAGGAGGGAAGTTTGAGTGTATTTTAGATAGTGATAAAGTTGTTTTGGGTGGGGAGTATGAGATAATCGGAGAAGGGATTGTTAAGGTTTAAAAATTCAAAGCAAAGAATAGTGATCAAGTTCTATTCTCCATTCACCATTGATTTTCTTCCAAACTAAAGTGAATCTTACCTCGGATAAGTGTTCAGATCCGTCATGAAGGAATTTCATTCGCGAGATTCCTCTTTGAATAGCAATTGTATCATGGGTTTCCAAATGAACATTTTCTAATTTCCAACTTATTCCTCTATCTTTTAGCCCAAGCCAATAATCATCGATAGACGCTCTGCTTTCAACTTGATGTTTGTTTCCCACCATAACGGCATTATCTGCATAAAAGGATGCGACCTTTTTAAAATCATTCGCGTGATAGGCATTTTCCATTTCTTTATTTGCTTGGATGATAGCATTGTATTCAGTTGTGCTATCCGTGATCTCAATTAGAGGTCCTAAATAATCCTCGACATCATTTAACCAATGGATGAGATTTAGAATAAACTGAGCATTGTTTGGAGCATAAGGTGAATTAAATCCCGCCTTTGTATTGTTTGCTTTTTGTGCAGTGAACATAGCTGCTTCTCCAAAAACGGCGATTTTTCCTTTTCCGAATTCATGCACTGCGCCTTGATAATAATCTTCTAAATTTTTTACCGGTGTATTTTCGTCAAACCTCCAGGCTGTATCTGGCTGAAGAGATATATGATCTTCAGAGAATTTAATAACGGGCGTAGCATCATTTGGAATTTTAAACGCAGAGCCAGTAAAGGTCGCTAGGCTGTTAATCTTTTCATAATCTTTGCTGCCTTGAGTAGCAGACGATTCAATCAACCCTCCATTTTCAATTGAAAAAACGGAAGGTGGCCAAAATTGGTCTCCTGTCATTGCAAAACCATTCAAAAAAGTGAAGCCAAATTGATTTGCTAAATCATTCGCAGCTCCTGCATAGGGCATATGATCTGCAATTAACAAAAGACTTCCTCCTTGCTTTACCCATGCCGATATTTCTTCGATTTCCTTTTTTGTAAATGCAGATGGTGTTGGTAAAGTCCAATTCCCTAAATTGGATTCGTGAAGTGCATTAGCGATCACAAGAATCTCACAATCTTCTAGAATAGTATTATCGAGTACCTGTTTATTCAAACCTTTTGTCCGATATCCATCTTGTTCTAGTAACATCGAAAACGCCTTGAATCCTCCATTTCTTGTATGGAGATTGTTATGCGCCTCATCGATTAGTATAATAGGACCTTTTGAGTCTTCGTAAGCACTTTGTGTAACTTCAAATTTGAAAGTAGTGTCAGGAACTTGTTGAGCAACTGTCGATAAACCGAATGCAATAAAAAAGAAAGCTAAATAGTATCGTTTCATAATATGTCCAAATTGGAGTTGTGATATTTTAATTGTAAGCATAGTTTATCAATTTATTCCTTTTTATAGAGTTGGGTTTGACTTCCAAATGTATAACTAAAAGATTAGTTGTACAACTAAGAAGGTAGTTTTCACAAAAAACATGTTTGATAATTAGAGGGTAAAGGGTGAAAAGACTCGTCTTTTTGATCCAACTAATTACTCCTTTTGAGAAGTATTGTTTAATTCCCAAATGCCTTTTAACTTCCTAAAATATTCTTGTTGCTCATCAGCAGTATAACTCTGCCACAATACTTTATCAATTATCCATTGATCATTCTTCTTGGATAAAAGTATGTAATCAAAACCCCAAATGGCTTTTACTTTTGCTGAAGCCACTTTTTCTTTTACTTCATAAATCTCTATTTCTGCAGGCGCCCATTCTGGTAACCACTGTTTACGATTGTAAGTAGCTGCTGTATGTTGAAGTTCTTCATAATCCATATTTTCGTAGCTCCATGTTTTTCGTCTTGGCGAATAATAATGACCTGATTTTTGAAGCGTACTGTCAGCTATTGTTTCAACCATCGACGAATCTGAAATATAAATGGATTGAATATAGTCTTGAAGCACAAGCTTTACTTGTTTTACATTTTCAGAATGCTCCTCGACTTGTTCTAAAAAGCGGAAGATATTACTGAAATAATCAACGGGTTGATCTAACCACCCATAGTGACCACAACTATCGAGTAGAATGACTTTTGAATTCGAGAAAACACTATCAGCAGTAAACGCAAGGTCTTCGCTTATTATATCATTTTTGCCTTGAATAATTAAAACTGGTTTGTTCAACGAGCGTAGTTTTGGTTTGCAATCGTACTCAATTCGAATCAAATCATTCCAGACAAGACGATTCAACGTCATATTTCCTTGCGTCAACCTTTCCGCAACGACTGGAATGTGCTTTCGGTTGTAAACGTATGCGGGAGCCATGTACTTTGCAAATTGTTTGTTTGCATATTCGGTACTATCTCCCGCTCTTCTTCGAGCACCCCAATAGCGCATAGAATCAAGTTCTGTTTCAGAAAGCTTTGAGTAAAGGTCAGACTGAGCATTCCCAAGTAAAGCTAGATCAATTCCACCTGACGAGGAGGATATCATTGCTTTCACATGAGAGGGATGTTGAGCTGTATAGTAATTGGCCATAATTCCACCAAAAGAATGTCCCAGCACAACCCATTCTTCAATTTTCATTTTTTTTCGGATGGCCTCAATATCTTCAACCATCCAATCCATTGTTATAGTAGAACTATCCATTCTCTCCATTGAGGATTTTCCAGTTCCACGTTGGTCGTAGAGGATTGTTTGATAACCTTGTTTTGCTATTTCCTTGGCAAGTGGAATAAAGCCTTCACTGCTAAACCCCGGCCCGCCATTTATGATTAGAATAGGAGATCCTTCTCCAAAAGTGGTATAATGAATATTTACTCCTTGGGACTCAACAACATTTTCCTCCTGTGCCTGAACTTTGTTAATGAAAATTGTGAGTGTAAAAGCGATGGTGAGACTTAATAATTTCATACTTTTTTATTGAAATGTTTGTAATTCCATCAAAAGTAGCGTCTGATTTGAAAGTAAAATTGTAAAAAAGACGAATTACGTAATTATTGGCTAGTTGTCTTTTTTGTAGATACCTTCAAAAACGGTCTTTATTTTCTCGCCTTCTTCAGTTAAAATATCCCATCGTTGAACGACATTGTCATTTTCATCTTCGAACCAGGTGATTTGGTTGTAATAGTTTCCTTTCTTACCTGCAATAAGCTCACTTCTCAGCACCATTTCTCCGTCCGAATTTAAGTTGCCCTTAAGTCTTAGTATATTTCCACTATTGCTGATCCAAACTTGATTCCATGTGGAATCTTTTTGATCATAAAAATTATAACTTGTTCCCGTATTTGTTCCGTTTGCTGCAACCCAATTTTCTTGCATGACACAACTGTCCTGTAATTTAACTAATTTATTATTGCCTACTATATCACCATTGGAATTATAGACAGTCCAGTCTCCTAACCAAAAATCAAGCGCCTCATGCTGCTCAGTGCAACAAGCACAAGTATTATCATCCTGTGCCATTGAAATATTAATACTTAAGAGAATAGTCACGAATAAAAGATATGTTCTTTTCATGTTACTTTATTTAATTAGTCGAAAGTAGATACTTTAAAGGTAAGAAAATTGTAAAAAAGACGATTTTAGGCTAAAATCTCAAGGATTGATAACAAGAAGCTGCAATTTCCGGGAGAAGATATTTCGCTTTCATAAGTTCAGAAGGAGAACTATTGGAGAACCGTCTAAACTCTTTAATCATGTGCGATTGGTCATAATAACCACAATCGAGTGCCAAATGAGTAAGTTTAATTTTATTTCCTTTTTGTAGCAACGAATGCGCATGATTAAAACGAATGATGGCCGCAAATTCCTTTGGTCTCAATCCCACGTAGCTTAAAAAGTTTTTCTCCAGCGTTGATTTGTGAATATTAGCTTTTTCACAAAACTGTGCGACATTGAAATTTCCATGAGCGCTAAGGATTTCGCTAGTCGCTTTTTCCACTAAAAAGTTTGAGGTAAGAGAATTTACCATTTTGTTTTCTAACACTTCCTGGATTTCAATAAGCTTCTTTTGAAAAGGAATTTTTTTCTCTAAAATAGAACGTATCGGATCAACTAAATTTTTAATCGAGCGATCCATATCAATCATATCTCCAGTTAATTCAGACGAATCAAACGGAAACAACGATTTCACTCCAAAAGGTGTAAACCGAATGGCAAAAAAAGTAGTGTCGATAGTTTGTGAGATCTCGATTGCGTTTTTTCGCTGACCAATCAATGCATAATCTTTAATCAAGAAATCCTTCGACGACTGATTGTCGATCCGTTTAAATGTTGGTCCGGTATTTATGAGTAGATCCGTACAACCATCGGGTAATACAACATCAAGTCTCGGTAGTTTCGCGTCAGGGGCAAAACCCATCGTCCAAAAACACGAAATGATATTTCTGAATTTATTGGATGGATAATGTTCCTGGTAATGAATCATAGTTTAATTGAATTTTTGTAAAGTATAAAGAGTTACCTTATTTCTTATAACAACGATTATTCTAACGAATTTAACCATTTCTATTTAGTTAGCTAAAAGTTTGACGTTGGAGATATTAGTAGTTTTGAACAAAAAGCTTACTTTTAGAATACTATTGTGGTTGTTTACTAGAATAGTTAAAGCAGTTAATTTTGAGCCTATGAAGTATTTGTACATTCTTGGAATAGCAACCATATTTAATACCTTCTGTTTTACTCAGAGCAGTAAATCAATAGTGTGTGGTAATATCATGATTAACAGCAAAACCTCCATTTCTCAAAGGGATACATTGAAACACGTCATGATATCGAAGATAGCTGTCATGGAGAGTGTTATTTTCAAAGAGCAAACATTAGCAATGATGTTTGATAATGATAGTTTATTTGCATATAGCTATGATAGGCATCCTAATGAAGGACAACAAGTTTCAGTTTCTTTAAAGAATTCCTGTAAATTATATGATTCAATTTCTAATGAAACCCTTGATGTATTGTTCGAAGATTTGATTTTAAATCTCTTAAGAAATGGTCAGCAAATAATGCTAAAAAAGCCACTAAAAGCAAAGATGAATTTTGAAGTGTTGCAGAAATTATTAGTCATAATTGATAATGAAAATCTTAGTTTTTTAATTGATTTTTGCTCATACATTAATTTAGATTTAATTTCTCTTGAGACTCACTTTTTAAAAGCCAAGTATGATGAAGATGAGAGAAGAATGTTTTTAATATCACAAGCTTTCAGAATGAATACTTTTGACGAAATCATCAAAACAAGATTTGATTTAATTTGGGCTGAACTTCTTGATAAGTATTCATATTTTCAATTTGACAACCTTCTTACAGAAAATGAGTTTAGTAGCTTGAAAAACTCTATTGATGAATCTTCTAACCATATGTCTTGAAAGACTCTTGTATAAAAGACTTTTAATAGTGTCAAGAACGATATAAAACAATAAACCTGTTCTATATCTAAAATGAAAAACTCACTGAAAATAATATCAATAATTGTCCCCTTAGTTGGTCTAGGAACATTCCTCATGATATTTACGATTTCAAGTTTTTTTCAAGATTCAAGTGCTGAAATTGAAAAGGAATCTCTGAATATAGAGTTTTCTGGGGTAGTCGAATCTATAAGTTATTCAGAGAAGGGAATTCCAACTGCCCTAATAAATAATCAATATATCTATATTCGTGGGGCTAATAATAGGGAGCTTGAATTAGGAGATTCAGTAGTTAAAAACAAAGGTAAGAATGTCGTTTATCAGTTCAGAAGACATGAGTTAATAGATTCATTTAATGGTTTTGTTATAATTGATAGTGTATCCACGACCAAATAATTAAAGGAGTTAGATTTTGAGCCTATGAAATATTACATCTGTTTTAATGATGAAAAACAAATAATATGACTATTCTCTATGCATTTATTGGGTTAATCGTAATTTTTCTAATAGTTAGAAATTTTATTCATCTAGAATCTAGCAGAAGAGAATTCGCTTTAGAGAACATAGATATTGAAGACTCTTTAGTATTTGAAAATGTCAAGATTAAAATTTATGAACCAAATACAATTATTGCTTTTCCATTAAAAGCCACTCTATATTCATTCAAGAACTATTTTGTTATTCTTTTTCATAAGAAGCACAGTAATGCACATCCACAAGTGTGGTATATGGGTGAATTACCACAGAAATATGATACTGTAAAGATTGGTAGAGGAAGTATCAAGAGATTGAAAGTTGCAAAGTCTGGTAATAATATAAAAATTAAAGGTTACTTAAAGTCAGTCAAAATTCCAATTTTGTTCATTTTTATAGGTAACATAAGAATGAATATTGAATTTGACTCTAAAGAAGAAATTAACTTGTTTTTCGAGAGGTTTGATAAATGATTCAATCAAACAGTCTAACGACCACTAAAACTCCCGAAGAGTTGGAAAAAAGTATGATAAACACTAATTTAACTTAATTAATAAGTTTTAACTGAATGAAGAATTGGATAGTTATAATTTTCTTGGCTTGTGGTTCTTTTATCCTATATATTATTTCCAATAAATGGGAAAAGAACATACAAGAAAATTGGTTATTAAAAAATAATATTAATCCTATTGATTCCCCCAAATGTTACCAGTAGGATTTAGCAACGGCTAACGTTAATCTATCGAAAACCTTCTCACCAAAGTACCTGCGATTTAGTTTATAGCA
>NVXV01000032.1 GCA_002734085.1 Fluviicola sp.
TGCGCTTTGAATTTTCAGGAGTAGTACCATTTTCAGCGATGTCTTCTTGTACTTTTTCTAGCGCATTCTCGAGAGCATCACGGTGCTCAGATTTTCGATCAATTACTTCATCTACCGAAGCTTCACCATTGTTGTAGTCTTCTTCAATTTGTACAATATCCTCAGAGTAGTTGTTGTCAACCTCTTCGAGGATCTCTTTTCTTTCACTTTCGGTAGCTTCGCTTACATTGTTAGTGTCAGGCGTATTGTCAGATATATCAATATTATTATCAGCGATGGCAGTTTGATTTTCCTGTGTTTGAGTTTTAATTCTATCTGATTGATCTGCCAAATAATTTTTTATATCACTTGTAGATTCAAAATTTTGATTTTCGTCTAGTTTAGTATTATTGACCTCTTCAACAATGTCTTTTTGAGCTTTTAGTTCTTCTCCTTTTTCAATTAGTTGATCAGTGTATTCAATTTCATTATTAATATCGCTTAATTGATTTTCTTTTGAATTGAGTTGCATTTCAAGCGCTTCTTTATCTCTTCTTTTTGCATTGGCAAACTCTCCTTTTAGACGTTCTATATCTTTTTCTGCTTGAATTTTTTGCTGCTCTAGTTGTTTTTTTCGAATCTCCTGTTCCTCTAAAGCTTTCAGTTGTTCCTCAATTTGAGTTAAAAATTCGAATTGGGCATCGAGGGTTGTTCTTTCTTTCAGTTCATTCTCTACAAATGATTTGTGTTTGTTTAATACACCAAGTATTGCTTGATCATCATCGGTATCCACTTTGTTTAAATCTTCTTTGAGGCGTTTAGATTGATTAAACAAATCTTCTGTCTTTGCTAAATCATTCTCTAAAAACTCGAGCAGGACAACGGCGTTTTTAACTTCTTCCTCTTTAAATTTAACACGCTGGAGCTCTTGATTGGCTAGACGAATAAATCGTTCTTTATCCTCATCATTTGTTGTATTATTAGCTAAATCCATTAAAGAATCTGATTTTTTAAGGGAATTTTCAATAATATCGGAACTGTTTTGAATTGTCTGTTTCGCCTTCGCTATTTTATCTTTACTTGTGTCTAGGCGTGTTTTGAGATCTTCATATTTCGAGTTAACTAAGTCTTTAATTTCATTGTTACTGAAATTTTCTAACCCCACTTTTGCAAGTAATTTTCGTTGTTCTCTAACTTGATCTAGTGAATCAAGGTCAAAATTATCTTTATTCACTTCCATTTTCGATTTTTCCTCCAGTATTTCAGCCATAACAGCTATCGGGTCGTCAAACTCTTCATCAAACAGATTTTGAATAAGAACAATTTCACTTCCTTCTTTTTCAGTTTCAACAATTTTCTGTTTTAAGGGTCGAAATTCCTTTAAGAAAGGCAGTTCAATCATTTGTTTAAAAGTAGCTTCTTTACCACCGACATTGAGAACAAATTCATACTTACCTCCTTTGGGCAGGTTAATAATGTATCCTCCTTTTTCATCTGTCATGAAACGGCCCATTTCTTTACCTGAAGCATCATTCACCACAATAGATAAGTCTGTAGTACTAGGATTGAGTGTAGAGGAAAATTGGCCTTTGAGGATAACGATTTGTATTGGGAAACGTTCAACTCTTACGTGATATACGTTTACTTTATCCATTTCGCTTTCACGTTGTGAAGCAAAGTAGGCGTATTTGTCTAATGAATCAACGATGTATAAAAAATCATTGTCAGGCGATGAAATGGCAATATCTAGATTCTCAGGTTTGCCAAAAGTATTGTTCTCCTTATTATATGGGCTACGGAAGACATCGTATCCTCCCATGCTATTGTGTCCTTTGGAGCAAAAGTAAAGGTATTTACTGGTTGGATGCATATAAGGATAGTCTTCATCAAATTTTGTATTAACATCTCCAAAAACGGGTTGTTCCAGTGACCAAGAACCATCTGGAAGTCTCGTTCTCATGACAATATCTTTGTCATCACTACTATTTGCATAGCTTGAATAATAGATTCTGTCTGAATTTGCGGGAAAATGAATGAGAGGAGTATGATTGTTTTTTTTGTCTTGACGTGTTTGGAATTCTTCAGTAACAATTAGTTCACCTCCAATGTTATTTAGATCATAGATCCTAAAAAAGCTTTCTATGCTAATTTCTTGTTTGTTCAGTACAACGGTTTCAGAGATGTTAGCCATTAAAGCTTTACCATTTTTACACATCTGAATTTGTCTGTCCACTTGAAGGTCATTTTGAATTCTACTCCCTGCTTTAGATTTATAGCGTTGATAATTCTCTATGGCCTTGTTGAATTGATATGTTAAATGATAAGCCTTCCCTAGATAATAATAAGCTTCATTTTCTACTTCGTCACTTTTTGAAACAGCGAAATTTAAATATTTGAATGCTTTTTTCTTTTCACTTGAATTGTAAAGTAGGCAAGTACCATATTTATAGTTGTAGTTCGGATTTCTAGGTTCTAAAGACAAAAGCCTAAGAAATAGGGGAGTTGCTTTTAAAAATGCTTCCTCTTCAAAGTGACTTTCCGCTTTTTTCTCTATATCTTCCTTGGTTTCTTGTGCATGCAAAGAGAATACCCCCAAAAAGAGAATACAGCAGATGATATATGTTCTAAGCCACATCAACTATAAAAAAAGCTTATTATGTTCATTTTGAAAGGTGTACGTTTACTTCTTAAAAAGGTTCATTTTGTTCTCATTCCCGTCAATTATTCGTCTAATGTTTTTGTGATGAGCTACAACAACCGCACTTGCTAATAAAATACTGAAAATCATTAAAGAGAGGTTTTCATTTCCAAAGATTAAATTAATACTCAAAGGGAAAGAAATGGCACCTAATATTGCCCCTAGAGAAACAAAAGAGGATAGAATAAAAAATATAAGAAAAACTATAATACAAATTATAGCAGCAGGGGGATGTATACCGATTATTACACCGAGAGATGTTGCAACACCTTTTCCTCCATTAAAACCTGCAAAGAGAGGAAATATGTGACCTACTACAGCCAATACTCCCGTCACAAGTTGTAAATGGATCAATTCATCTGACTTCCATTCGGCAAAACCAGTTATATAAGGTAGTAGTACAGCGATAGCACCTTTACAAATATCTATTATTAGCACGAAAGTACCAGCTTTTTTACCTAAGACACGAAAAGTATTTGTTGCTCCAGCATTGTTGCTACCATGCTGCCTTACGTCTACATTAAATTTAGCTTTGCCCACCCAAACAGATGTTGGTATAGAGCCTAGTAAATATGCTATTAGACCAAAAAGTATAAATTCCATAATAAAATTCTATTGAAAAACCCTTAAAAACTGGCTTTTGTAAGCTGAGTTTTTAGTTGTTTGATAAATGAATTTCTTCGTTTTTCGTTTATCAGGTTTTAAATCTTCTATTTCTTTATTGAACTCTTGATCATTAGAAAGTATACTCATGGTACCGTTTTTTCGATTGTCATAATCAAAGAAATAGAGATAACTTCCAGGAACATCCATTAACATACCAAGTCGATCCGCTGTAGCAGTTCTTTGTTCCGCAAAGAACTTGAAAGGAACATACTTCATTACAGGTTGACCATAGATGCTTACGATTGCCACTTGGTCAACTGACGATTTCAAGCCTCTTTGTTGATCTCCGAATTTCGCATACGAAGTTAGACGTAGTCCAGTAATTACAATTGATTCTTGCATTTCTTTTGGAACACGTTTAAATTCTTTTTTAAGGGTATAATCGGATTTTATTTTATCAGCAGTCTTTAAATCAACCCATTCCATAATTGCTTGCTCCAGAGTTGTCGATGAAAAATCTGCATCGTTCAATCCTTCAATTTCGGCAATTTTCTCTCCTACTTTTTCAAATATTTTTTGATCAAATGGAGCTTTAATTGCTAAAGTAATATTCAAAGTAGTCTCTTCTTTTTCTTGGTTGTAGTTTATTACCCCAACTGCTTTAGTTTCCATATTACCATAGTCCATTCCAAGACTTATTCTTCCATCACCATTCATTGAACAAGAGGAGGTATGTAATGAAATATAGTTTCCAGTAGCACCTCTATTGATTAGCTTCTCTTTACTACCTATCTGAAATTCTTTTGCACTTTCGCTATATTGCAGGAATCCAGAAGCGGTAATGACAACCGGATCTTCATCGTCTACTACTTGAGAGAGGAAGGTAGGGTACATATTAATACTATCCATGTTGTTGGAGTGTCTCCACAAAATACCTGCAGAAATACTGTTTCCTTCTAGATCCTTCATGTTTTCTTTTACTGGAATTTGTATGTTCTCGGGATCAATCGAAGTTTCGAAGGACATCCAGTTTTTCTCAAACTTCTCACAATCATGTGCGATTCGGGTTGCTCCATTAAAATTTAGTAAAGGATCAGAAGCTTTCATTCGAACATCACCGTAAAAATCAAACTGAGGACTCAATTTAAACCCTTGATCATTCGCCACCTTCCCCGCTGCAACTGTTTGATATGAAGTGTCTAATTGGATATTGTCAAAATGGATTAAGTACTTGTTATCTTTAAAGTCTGTGTATGTATAGTCCCCCGATGCATTATATGATCTTCTAGCGTGAATTTCAGCATCTACGTTTATCATTTTATGATATTTGGTAATGAAGTTGGCTACAATTTCAGCGTTAGTGAAAGGATCCATTTTAGCTTTCTTGCGAATAATTACTTTAGAACTATCTGGGTAGATTCTTGCATCAGCCACTTCAATAAATTTCGTCTCATAGCAATATATTGTTCTTTCTTTCAGACTAAACCTTGCTTTGGGAGAGCGGAACTGAAGCGAATCTTGTTTAGGGTGTATTGAGAAGAAGTTGGGCCCAACTAAATCCATGTTTCCCTCAATCGCTAAGTCTTCCTCTTCAGACTTTTCAAGTTCCAGTTCGTCGCTATCCATCATCCAGGTAAACTGGTCAATTTTACATACGTATTGGTTTACAGGGAACTCAACTACAGACTCACCAGCATTTGATTTGAAGACACCTTTTCGATCTTTAAAACTAACATGGGCGTTAACATTATCCGTTTTAAAGGCGAGTGGATCTTCCTCTAAGTCACCTTCTTTTTTATAGGTATTTGTAAGTTGGAAAAATGCTGTATCTGAATCTACTTCCCAACGTGTGAAATTAAAGTTTTGAGAGCCCAACTTCGCATCTTTAAAATCCATCACACCTTTACCTTTCATGCCAGACTCTCTAACCGTTGTTGCACCTTCTAGATTAGCTTCCCCATTAAAGAAAGCTAGTGGTTCATTATAAGAGGCTGCTTTTAGTATTTTCTGTCTTGGTAGAAATGTAATAAATGCATCGGGGCCATCAACATCTGGAAATTCTACTCCTGCTTCTTGAGGTCGATTTATAAATTTTGCAACACCAATTGTTGAGTCTGGTAAAAATGTAAACAGGTTTTTTGATGTTGATGAAGAGTTAATAAAATTAATTACACCGCCTCCTTGTAATCCACTATTCGAGAGTAGTATTTTATTTTCGTAGGAGGCATCAGTACCGTAAAATTCATAACCTCCCTCAGGAACTTTTTGTGAGAATCCTAATGAATAATCAGGCATTAATTTTAATTCTTCTCTGAATTTTGGGAAGATACCTGCTGATGTCAATTCTCCAGGAAAGCGAATATACTTTTCTGTCATAGTTGCTAAACTATCCACTTGAAAAGGATCGAGTTCAAAATAGAATCTTTCTTTGTCGTAAGCTCCTAAATGAAGATTTTTTTGATCATAATAGACTCTGGTTTTTTCTTTCGAAATTAGTTTAGGGAAATCCCCGTACTGATCATCCAATCCGGATCTGTTTTTTTCATGATCGACAAGTAATTCACCTTTCACTCCATTTATAGCAGATTGCAAAGGAATAGGTCGCTTTCCATGTTCTTCTTTTAATGGTCGAGACCTAAATATAGCAACATCTGATTCAAAGATATTAAACCCATTTTTTTCATAACTATAATTACCGCTGAGTATCTTTACTTCCCATTTACCACTGTTAACCCATCCAGTAAATTCCATAGATCTATTTTGCTTCACAGTAATCTCATTTTTATCAGGATAAATACGCGTGTTTTTGAATTCTGAAATTGGTACAAAGTCGACAGCTTGTACAAATAGCTCTAAACTGCCTAAATCTAACTCACCAAACTTATTTAGTTTTGAACGAATACTATTGCGTTCTTCCATTAACTCTTTTCTTTGTTGGAGTTGTTTATTACCTTTTATTTCTTCAGCAGAAACCCCATCCATTCTTTGGGGAGTGAGGTCAGAAGCAAATGCGATATTATCAAAATCACTTTTTCTCGCTTTTGCTTTTACAAAGTGTATGGTTTTCTGAGTAACTGTTACAATTCCATTTTCCGTATCATAAGCAATAAACCCTAGTGTTGATAGATCCAATAAGGTTGATTTTGCTTGAGTAATTGTTCTCTTTAGTGCTGTAGCAGCTGTACCTTCATCCATTGTGAATTTGTCGTATTTATAAGCATAGTCATAAAGTGCCGTTAATGGATGAGTCTGCTCCATTCCCTGGAGTCTTTGATAAAGTCTTTCATCGTAATAATCAAATGATTCAAAACGAGCAATTCTTTGTTGTTGAGAAGTGGCAAAGTTAAAACCTAGTTTAAGTTTCGATTCACTTCTATTCCAAATAATTTGTTCAACATACATATCCATTTTATGATAGGAATTAACGAAGGGTGATTGAGAGCGACCGGAACTTCCTCGTGTAAGCTGTAGTTCATTTGCATCCCGAACAAAAGAAACGTCAAGACCAGCATGTGAAATTGAGTCTTGAAGGCCTAAGTAAATAGTGACTTTTCCATTTGGGGCTTTTAATTGTTTGTCGCTAACTCTTACTTGAGAAGATGCTGTTTTAATAAAAACTTTTCCATTTCTCATAAACGTTAGTTGAGCTGGTGACTCAGAATTTCCGACTCCAACAAACTCTTCACCTTCTAATGCAAAACCTCCAGAATAATTAACATCTTCAATAAAATCAGGAATATCAAAAGACGCTTTAAACGATAAAAATTGAGGGTAAGGTAGCTCTAGGTTCTCATTCAAAGCACCTTTTTTGGCTCGATCGTTTATTTTTCCTTTTACTTTGGTTTCAAAATATGGTGTAGTTAATTCAACCGTATCACAAGAAAAATTTGTTGAGCGCATTGATGTTCGATAAGAAGTAAGTTCTGCAAAAGTTTCTTCTTGAGGCAACCCGACTTTTTCCCAAGTAATTATACCTCCTTCACCATCCCATCTACTTCTGGATAGGTCTATAACACCATTCGTACCTTTAACAATAATACTATCTGAGTAAGGAACTTCGCGCTGGTTGCTTCCGCGGTTAAGTGTACGACAAATCAAATTGGTGTTTTCAAATTTAATAAAGGCTGTTTTATCATAAACAAACTCATACTTCCCTCCTTCACAAAACCACTCAAAGTTTCTATCTAGAGCAATTACATTCCTTGAGAAAAAAGCACCCGACACTTCAATAAACTCTGTTATTCTTCGAGGATTCCGATTACCCATTAACTCATCCACAGACTCATGCCATGCTTCATAACTTTCTCTAGGTTGGTTCTTCTCAACTAAAGAGTAAACTGAAAAAATATAGTTGTAAACATCTGGATAAGGTTTTAATCTTTTTTCAATTAACAAATTGGATGTCTGAATCATTTTTGAAAAATAATCCTCCGGAAATTTATTGGATCCAAGTAGAATAGGAGTGAGTTCTTCCTCGACAAATGGTCTTAAATCGTTCGATGTACTTGATCGCATCAACTTATCAAACTCTTTAATAAACTTCTCTCTATCATTTGAAAAAGTTTGAGCAACACTGTTAAAAGTGAATGTAGCAGCAGTAAAAAATAGTATTAGTTTTAATAGCATAATTTGTTACATTTTAAATTGTATGACAGCCCACGATTCATTCAAATGGGTTTCCTTATGAATAAAATCAAATTTTTCAGCGAACCCAATCAGTTCGGGAACATCAGTTTCAAAGAACCCACTTAGTAGTAAAATCGTTCCTTTCTTACTTCTATCCGCATAACCTGCAAGGTGCTTTTTAAGTACGTTTTTATTAATATTCGCAATTATAACGTCATATTTTTCATTTGGTACAACTTGAAGGTCTCCTTCTAATATAGAAAAATTCAAAATATTATTTCTAGCGATATTTTCAATTGCGTTTTCACATGCACCAGTTTCAATATCCGTACCAATAATGGATTTAGCACCTTTTTTAGAGGCGAGAATGCCTAAAATTCCTGTTCCAGTGCCAACATCAAGAATTGTTTTGTCTTTTAAATCTAAATCGAGTAAAACTTTGGAGAGTAAATATGTCGTTTGATGGTGTCCTGTTCCGAAAGACATTTGAGGCTGAATCTCAATTGTTTCTTCAAAGTCTATTCCTTGTGCGTGGAAAGGAGCTCGAATTAAAAGCCTTTTTCCAATTTCAACTGGTTCAAAATCGGATTCCCAATTTAGATTCCAGTTCTGACTCGGTATTAATTTTTCTTCAAAATTTAATGTGAGGTCCTTTTGACCAAAACTTTTTAAAAAGGATTGAGTTTTGTCTTTGTTATAGTCTTTTGAACTTATATATGCTTGAAACTTATCATTTTCTTCAGTAAAACTCTCAAATCCCATATCCGCTAACTCACCAATTAGAATTTCAGTCCACGGTGTTTTTGGTGTTAAATTTAATGTTAGCTCTATATAATCCATTTCTTACTTCCATGCGTTTATAATACCTTCGAATTCTTCAGCTTTCAATGAAGCTCCTCCTATTAAACCTCCGTCAATATGTTCTTTAGAAAACAACTCCTTAGCATTAGAAGGCTTACAACTACCTCCATATAAAATACTCGTTTTTTCTGCAACTTCAATAGAATAATTTCCGGCAACAGCACTTCGGATAGCACTATGCATTTCATTTGCTTGACCGGAACTAGCTGTTTTTCCTGTACCAATAGCCCAAACTGGCTCGTATGCGATAACCACATTTGTAAAGTCCTTTTCTGGTAAGTGGAAAAGTGAAGCTTTTAATTGGCTAATTACGACTTGTTCATGGTTGCCATTTTCGCGTTGTTCTAGTGATTCACCACAACAAAAGAAAAGCGTTAACCCTTCCGATATTGCTGCATCAACTTTTTCTTTTAAAAATTCATTCGTCTCTCCAAAAAAATGACGACGCTCAGAATGTCCTATTAAAATAGCTTTCACACCCATATCTTTGAGTTGATGCATACTGATCTCTCCAGTAAAAGCTCCATTACTTTTAGGATGTGCATTTTGTGCTCCTATAACTGGAGAAGATAAATGGGCATCTAATAAATCCGCAATGAATAAAGAAGGAACAAATTGATAAACATCGCATGATAAGTCACTCTTTAGATTTGCAACTTCTTCGAACAATTTTTTTGCCTCAGAACGTGTTAGGTTCATTTTCCAATTCCCTGCTACTATTTTTCTCCTCATTTTATTTAATATCTAATATATTCTGTGTTAACCAGTCCCAAGATGGGGTCGATCGAAAAGCATATTTTCCTTTTACAACACCATTTTTAAGGATCATCATTGTAGGGTTAGACCTAGTAATAGCTTTGATTTCCGTTTCATCATTTAAAACAGTAGGAATATTTAGTTCATATTCCTTTCTAAAGGTAATAATTTCATCTTTTGAAACAGTGGTAATAAGAATCATGTCAATTCCATTTTGCTCAGCCATTTTTGCTGTTTCTTTTAGTCGTTCAATTCTACTAAAGTTACCTTTATCCAAATCTTTTGAAATAATTAGGATAATCTGATCCTGCTCTAGGATATACTGCTGTAAACTGATATCATCCAATGATTCACTGAGGCGAAGCATAGTATCTCCAATGGCATATTGCGACGTATCCCAATCTTCGATGTAAAACTCTTCAAGTAGTTGAGGGTATCTATCCCCCGTTGATTTGTCTATAACATCAACATACTTAACTCTATTGGAGTCTAAAACACTTGAAATGTAAGAGTGATTTTTCTCTGTTGCTGTAAGACTTTGTACATTAATTTTTGGATCAAACTGTTGAATAGTAGGAAGCTTCCCGTCTTTTATAGTAATCGTTTCGCGATCCTTAAACTCCCAAGTTTGAGTATCACTCCAAATGGCTTTAGTAGTGTTGTCTAATTTGGTTATCGTTGTATCTTGTCCAGTTTTTTTATTGGTATAAACAATTACATTTTCATATACACCGTCAATACCATCGCTCATTTTTTCAACTAAATCACTACCTACAGCATAAGGACGATAATCTTTAAGAGGGCGATACATGAGTACGTACGTTACAAATAAACTACTTAACAAAATAACCATGAGCGCTATACCAAGGTCATTTCCTAAAAATTTACCACCAGTTCGCTTAATCCATAAGGCGAGTAATATTGAAATCAGTGCAAAAACAAGCGGGAAGGACCAAGAAAATACTAGTGAGAAGAACCCTACAAAGGCTAAACCGAAGAAAATTAGAATAGTATTTTCTTTAATGGTATTTGACTTTATCTTTCTTCTTGAAATGAATATTATAATGACAAAGTAGAGTAAGATTAAATCTTTCCAAAAAGATTCAGCTGGAGTTAATGAACGTCCTACTGAGCCTTTTAGGGCATCTCCAAAGCATCCACAATCATTAACACACTGTGGTTTTTTGACTTCTTTAATCGTTACACTTGTTTCAGTTTTATTTATAATCGTTATATCCTCATTATGCTCAGCTTGTGGAACCTTGACTTGGGCCACTGGGTCTGTTAGTGCGTATGTATCAATATCATTGAATGTGGCATCTTTGTCACACACACTCGTGTGCCAGGTAAGAAGCGTAAAAAAGACCATCATACCGAGCATTAACCAAGTAGCTAACCTTATTTTAGAGCCTAGAATAGTCATAACACCTAAGAGTATTTCTAATACACAAATAATAATACTAATTGCTAATGCGTGTTGGATAAAGTACTCTAGACTAAATGTTTCCCATCCAAAAAGGTCTTTTATTCGGTATGCGAGAGCTCCATCTTCAAAATATTCTTCAAGTTTATAAGCAAACCCCAAAGGGTCATTCGCTTTAATTAAACCAGAAACAATAAAAAGACCACCTACTAAAACGCGTGATATGTATGCAAACAGGAGCCAGCCCTCAAAAATAATTAAGCCACCAAGCCCAAGAATAAAAAAAGTATACCCAAGAATTTGATACAATAATGCTGAGTCTTCAAATGATTGGTGATAGCCCATCACAAGAAATGTCAGCCCCAGTAAGTTAATCGCAATAGCAATCAGGTTGAATACAAGTGATTTTCCAGACAAATTTTTGCTCTTTAATTTACTCATAGTCAATTATTTTGATGAAAGATGAATAAGTGCAAATACGGCATAATTTAGCATGTCGTAGTAATTGGCATCTATACCTTCGCTTATTATTGTTTCCCCTTTATTATCTTCTATTTGTTTGACGCGAAGTAATTTCATTAAAATTAAGTCGGTTAACGAGTTTACTCTCATATCTCTCCAGGCCTCACCGTAATCGTGATTTTTTTTCTTCATTAGTTCCAGTGCGTGATTGGCATACTCATCGTACAAATTTAAAGCATCTTTCTCACTTAACTCTAAAGCTAATTCATCATTCTTTTCAAGTTGAATGATAGCCATAATACAGTAGTTGACAATGGCAACAAATTCATCTTCAATATCTTCACCTACTTTATTTTCACCAGTCTCCTGAATAGTTCTAATTCGTTGTGCTTTTATGAAAATTTGATCGGTTAATGAACTCGCTCTAAGGATCCTCCATGCAGTTCCGTAATCTTTCGTTTTCTTTTCGAAAATCTCTCTACATTTAGAGATAACTTTACTATATTGTTCAACTGTTTTGGACATGTTTTCTATTACTGAAAAAAATGGACGTGAAAGATAATAAAATAGAAAGAAAAACTACTATAAAATGTGGAGATAAATTAATTCAACTGAATGAATTAAAAATTATGGGCATTTTAAACGTAACACCAGACTCTTTTCATAGTGATAGTAGACAGTCTACGGTAGGAGCTCTTTTAGATAGCGCTCAAAAAATGATTAGTGCAGGTGCTGACTTTATCGATATCGGGGGATATTCAACACGTCCTGGTGCTGATTTCGTTTCAGAAAAAGACGAAATGGAAAGAGTTATTCCTGCTATCACTGAGTTACATAGGAAGTTCCCAAGTCTGTTGATTAGTATAGATACTTTTCGTTCAAAAGTTGCGGAATTAGCCATTGAAAATGGAGCTTCTTTAATAAATGATGTATCTGGTGGTCGGTTTGATTCAGCTATACTTGATGTTGCTGCTAAGTGGCAAGTCCCTTATATATTAATGCATAGCCGGGGCGATTCAAAAACAATGCAGGGTTTAACAAATTACGATAATGTTGTAACAGATGTTTCGAGAGAGTTGAGTGAAAAAATAGCTATTCTTAAAAGAAAAGGAGTTAAAGATATTATAATAGACCCAGGTTTTGGATTTGCAAAAAATCAAGAACAAAACTATAAAATATTGAACCATTTAGATTTCTTTCAGTCGTTTGGACTGCCTATAATAGTTGGTGTTTCGAGAAAAGGGATGATTTATAATAAACTATATACAAACCAAGCAGAAGCGTTAAACGGGACAACAATTGTGAACACTGTAGCCGCACTCAAAGGAGCAAATATTTTACGCGTTCATGACGTGATAGAAGCTAAAGAAATTGCAACTTTGTTAAGCGATTCTGTATTAAATACCTAAAGAGATAGATGGAATTAAAAGAAAATATTTACGCTGTTTTATTTGAATCTATACAAGAAGGGTTGATATTGGTGGATGGTGGTGGTGTTATTGTTCAAAATAACTCTACTTCAGAACAAATGTTTGGGTACAGTAATGGTGGATTAGTTGGAGAAAAAATTGAAGTACTTGTACCATCAAGGACTAGAAAGGAGCATGTTAACCATAGAGATACCTATCATAAAAAACCAGTAAAACGATCGATGGGGTCTGCAATGAAGCTTAATGGTCAACGAAAAGATGGGAGTGTTTTTCCAGTAGAAGTGAGTTTAAATCCGTTTAAGGATGATAATGGAGATCATTTCGTTGTTGCACTTGTGTCAGATGTCACAATCAGAAGAGAATCACAAGAAAAGCTTGAGCAAATGACTCAATCTCTAGAGCAGAAGGTGAAAGAAAGAACAGCTGAGCTCAGAGAAAGTGAGCAACTATACAAATCGATAGCAAGAAACTTTCCTGGTGGCGTAATTAGTATTTTTGATCGATCATTTTCTTATTTATTTGCTGAAGGACAGGGCTTGTATGAATTAGGAATAGAGACTGAAGATTTAATAGGAATTAATTATTTGGAGCGTTTATCTTCTGAAACTAAAGAGAAAGTAAAGGAGGAGTTGGAAAAAGTTTTTTCGGGTGAATTTAGAAATTTTGAAGTTGAAGTGGATAAAAGAGCTTACTCTTTAAATGCAGTTCCGTTATTAAATGATAATGATGAAATTGATAAAATATTAGTTGTCGAAAAAAACATAACGGCTCAGCGTGAAATGGCTAATAAACTTGAACAAAATCTCATCAAAGAAAAAGATTTGAATGAAATGAAATCGAGGTTTGTTTCTATGGCTTCACACGAATTTAGAACGCCTCTTACAACTATAAATAGTTCTGCTAGTTTGATTTTGAAATATCATGAAAAAGAAAATTATGACAAACTAGATAAGCACGTGGCTCGTATAAAGAATGCTGTGCGAAATTTGACTTCAATTTTGAATGACTTTTTATCTTTAGAGAAACTCGAGAGCGGAAAAATTACAACAACTTTTCAGGAACAAGATCTAGTAAAATTAATAGATGAAATTCTAGATGAAATGAGTGGTAATCTTAAAAGTGGGCAAAAATTAATCAATAATGCTAGTAGTAATTATACTTACGCAACAGATGCTCAATTATTCAGAAATATAGTTATCAATTTACTTTCAAATGCTATCAAATATTCGGATGAAAATGATATTATTGAAATTGATATTGATGACCAAAAAGATTTTTGTTTAATAAGCGTTAAAGATCATGGAATAGGTATCCCTCAAAAAGATCAAGAGCGTATGTTTAGTAGGTTTTTTAGAGCGGGTAATGTTACGAATATTGAAGGTACTGGTCTAGGTCTCAATATTGTTGAACGTTATTTAGAATTATTAGATGGCTCGCTTTCATTTGAATCGAAAGAAGGGGAAGGAACTACATTTTTTATTAAATTACCAAAAAAACAGATTAATGTATAAAATAGCTGTCATTGAAGACAATCATGAAATGCGAGAGAATATAGAAGAGATTCTAGAGCTCGCTGATTATGAGGTTGTAACTGCTTCAAATGGTAAAGAAGGTGTTGATTTAGTTAAAAAAGAACTACCAGATTTAATTATCTGTGATATAATGATGCCAGAATTAGATGGATATGGTGTTCTTTATTACTTGAGTAAAACCCCTTCAACAAGCGGTATTCCTTTCATATTTCTTACAGCAAAATCTGAGCGTTCTGATATGCGTAAAGGTATGAATATGGGGGCTGATGATTATATCAGTAAACCATTTGAAGATATGGAGTTGCTTTCAGCTATTGAGTCAAGAATAGAAAAGCGTAAGAAATTTGAGGCTGTTCATGACGTTAAGGATAAATGGTTAGGGTTTCAAGATGCAGTGTGCGATCTCACTGGTTTAGATGAATTAAAAAATAATGCTACTGTTAAATCCTATGGGAAGAGAGAAGCGATTTATTATGAAGGAGATTCTCCAAAATTCCTGTATTATGTATTGGAAGGTCACGTTAGAAATTATAAAGTTACCAGTGAGGACAAAGAACTTGTTACGGGTATATATGGCCCAGGTGAGTTTTTTGGGTATATAGATCTTTTGACAAGTGATAAATACAATGAGTATTCTGTTTCTATAGAAGGAGCCCAACTATCATTAATTCCAAAAGAAGACTTCGAGAGTTTAATTTTATCGAATAAAGATGTGTCGATTAACTTCATTAAGCTTTTAGCAGGAAACATTTCTGAGAAAGAAAATGAATTGGTTTCCCTTGCATATAATACAGTGCGCAAAAGAGTCGCGAATGCTTTAGCAAAATTATATTTAAAATATAAAGAAGAATTAGCTGATAGAGTTGAGGTTACAGTAACTAGAGATGAATTAGCAAGTATGGTTGGTACAGCTGCAGAATCTGTAATCCGCATCCTTAGTGAATTCAAGTCGGATGATTATATCAAGACGAAGGGTTCTTTGATAACGATATTGGATTATGAGTCGTTGCGAGATTACCGTTATTAGTAT
>NVXV01000033.1 GCA_002734085.1 Fluviicola sp.
AGCCATTCGTTCTCCGTTTCCAGCATCTCCCCTATTTACGTCTGTTAGTATTAGAGACCAATGGCTTCCTAAGATTTTAAGGGTATCTCTTAATGCTCTGAGATTTGCTTTTACTTCTTGTATGGCTACTATGTCAAATCTTTTGAGGATTTGGGCTATACATTGTATGGAGTGTAAGTCTCTTTTGGGTGTGTCGTTGTCTGTTGATTTCCATTTTCTGGTTAGGTCTCCAAATGCTCGTATGTTCCAGGTTGCTATGAGGAGGTTTTTGTCTACTTTTCTTAGTGGGATTTTTTGGTCGAGGTCTTGATTTAGTTGGTGAAGTTCGGTTTGGATGTTTGAAGGGATGTCGTGGATATTCATAAGTACTTGTTTATCTTGGAGATAAATATAGAATTTATTTTTTAGATTTTGGTTTTGAGCAACACGATGCAATCATGCAGTAGCTTTCATTGTAATCTTTAATCTCTGTTTGAAAGATTAAAAATATTTTCTAATTTAGGTTTATTAGTAAAAGGGAATAGAACGCTCGTTCATTCCCTACTTATGTTTTTTTGCTATTTTATATGGTATAAGGCTTTTAACGGATCAGTCTCAAAAGTTGGGGAGAGATTTAAATATTAATGATTTTCTTTGTAAAAAACCAGTTTTGGAAAATCATATTGATTTATTAAAACTAGTTTTACCAGCAATGATTGTAGAGTATTTTGACATGATCCAATAATGTATTCTAGCCATGTTAAAAATCGTAGGTGTGAGATTTAAGTTTAAAACTTTATACTCTCACAGATTTGTAATTGTTTCAAAAACAAAAAAAACACTCGATTGAGTGCTTTTAGTGGCTAGTGTTTGCCCTTGTGATCACCACAGGATTCGAATAGAGTCCTGAATCGCTTTATTTAAAAGCCTTTTCGGAGTGTGCAAAATAAGAGGTGACAGTTTTGCTGACAGTTTATTTCACTCGATTTGCATCTATTTAAAGAACAACGCCTTATGTAAAAATGAGAAAAATAATTCCATAAACTGAAATAAACGAGGGTAAAACTAATGGAATAAAGAATGAAATTTTAAAGCGCCCCTATCCCCCATTGTTATCCAATCTGAATTTAAGGTATCTTAAAATTTTAGGATTTTATAAACCATCTTGCTGATATGAGTGAAGACTGACAAAATTGAGTGATTTAAAACATGAGGTGATTATTTTTTATTAAATTTAAAACGTGAAGATGAATCGCAACATATTATCTGTATTACTTTTAAGTGTTTATACACTGCTGTTACTTCATGATTTTATTCCGCATACTCATCAACACGGTGAGCAGAAGAATTCAACTTCTTCTATCCACCATCATAGCTACGAGGGGAATCACCATGATCACGATCACCACCATAATCATGAACATCACGAGAAAAATGACACTGATGACAGGTCTGACTCATCTGACAACAATTTGTTAGGTGATCATTCACTCGACAGTCAAAGTCATTCTCATCCTAATGGTCATCAACACGATTTTACACACAGAACAGTTGTTAAAACTGATTTTGTTCCGGAACTGTTAACTTTTGAATATTTACCAGTAGACCTGTGGAAACTACCCGATCGACTTGATGATTATTATTCCATCCGGTTTCTTTTCTTAGATTCTTTTACCAACCCCAACCTTTCTTCTGGTCAAGGACTGCGTGGTCCACCTGCTTTAAGTTAATCTCAGGTCTTATAATTCCCTTTAATTATGGGGATTTCTATTCCATTTTAACTTTAAGTAAATAATCATTATGCATTTATCATTTTATATTCTGTTAGGACTATTACTATTCATTAATTCTGTCCAAGCTCAACAATCCTCTATGGATGAGCTGCTTCAAACTGTAGAAGCAAACAACAAATCGCTTAAGGCTCATCGAAGCTATATGGAGAGCGAAAACTTGCAATACAATTCGGAGAATAAACTACCGGATCTTCAAATTTCTGCGTTCTATCTTCCCTTCGGTGATCACAACACTACAGATTATAGTGAATTTCAGGTTTCACAACGCATAGAGTTTCCTACCGTATATGCAGCAAGAAATAACTGGATGGATGGTCAAAGCAAACGATTAGAATATGAATATCAAAAACTGAAACAAGATATTCTGCTCGAAGCTAAAAAACTCGGACTCGGCTTAATCTTTCTAAACAAACAGCGTGAACTTGTGCAAGAACGCATTCTAAAATCAAAAAAGGTTTACGATCAGATACAGACCCTATTCGAAAAAGGGAAATCCAGTATTCTAAACTTAAACAAAGCTAAAATCATTTGGCTTGACCAGCAGTTTGCACTCGAGGAATTGGATAATCGGGAAGCTGCTATTCGTCAAAAATTAAAAGCGCTAAATGGAGGTGATGAACTAACATTTCAGCTCCACAGTTATCCAAGTACAATTGGAGTTACTTCAACCGATAGCCTTTGGAATACTCGTCTAAAAGAAGATCCACAAATTGCATTACTTGAGCAGGAAAAACAAGTTGCGCAGCAACGACTAAAAGTAGAAAGGAATCAGCTTTTACCTGACATTACGGTTGGTTATAATTACCAAGGAATAGCGGGTAGTAATTATTCAGGTATTTACGGAGGAATAAGCATTCCCCTCTGGAGTGGTCGGAACAAAGTAAAAGTTGCCAGAGCACGTATCAATTATAATGAACACCTACAATCAGCTAAGATTATTTCATTAAAAAACGAGTATAGTTCAGAAGTTCAGCGTTATGAATTGCTCCTTCGTAAGTTTAATCAATACACAGCATCTATGGACGGACTGAACAGTGAAGAACTATTGCAAAAGTCTTACGAACTAGGTGAAATATCCTTTATGACCTATTACGCAGAAATATCCTTTTACAGAGATGCTGAAAATCGCATGTTAGAGATTGAAAAGGAACTTCAGCAACTTAAAGCAGATCTTTTTAAATATCAATTATAAACATATAAAAACAATCAATTATGAAATTCAAAACAATTTTATTTAGCGGATTATTAGTGGTTACATTCGGGTGTGCTACGGAATCAAATGAGGACGATCACGGACATCAACACGATAGTGAAACACATGTTCACGAGGGTGAATCTCATGAGCAGGACCATAAACATGATCACGAACACATGGAACATCATGAGCAAGAAGAATTTACAGTATCAGAGGATACAACTATTACTGATGAACATCACGAACATGAACATGGTGATGGCCACAATCACGAACACTAAAAAATAAATTATGAGAAAAATAATGTTAGTGCTTTTAGGCTCTGTATTTCTGGTTGCCTGCAACGAAGCGTCTGACCATGAACACTCGGAGGAAGATTCCGGGCACGATCATGGTCAGGAAACTGATCTAAGTGTAGATACTACTATTTGGACCAATAAGCTGGAACTATTTGTGGAGTACCCTGCACTCGTTGTTGGAAATACGAGTCGTTTTGCCGCCCATTTTACGGAGTTGGCGGATCATCAACCCATAAAAAAAGGAAGTGTTACGGTGAGTCTAGTCAAAGGGAATAAGGGTATTCGTCACACAGTAGAAAGTCCTTCCTCTCCGGGAATATTTACACCTGCTTTACAACCTTCACAAGCTGGAACGTATAATCTGATTTTTGAGGTAAACACTCCTGATTTAAAGGAGCGAATCGATGCAGGTATCGTTCAAGTTTATGAGAGCACCGAAGCTGCTGAGCACTCGTTAGTGAATCAAAGTAATACGGAACCAGAAATCAGCTTTTTGAAAGAGCAGGCTTGGAAAATAGATTTTCAGACTACACCTGTAAAAAGAGACACGATATATGGCGTACTGGAACTTTCAGGAAAATGGATGTCGACACCGGGAACTCAGCGAACTTTGAATGCAGGCTCTTCTGGAAATGTGCTTTACGAAACGCCCGATATGGTTGAAGGTATTGCTGTACGAAAAGGTCAGGTTTTAATGCGTATTAGTGGCGAGAATATGAACGTAGGTAGTATAGAGACAGAAATAAGAAAAGCGAAAGCCGAATTTGAACAGGCAAAGAGTACTTACAATAGAAAAAAAGAGCTTTACGAACTAGAGGTTGTGCCTGCTGCTGAATTTGAAGAAGTTGAAAAGCGTTATGAAGTAGCGCAGGCAAATTATCAGCAAATGCTTAAAAATTACGGTGCCAACGGTGTTGTTATTCGCGCACCATTTAATGGATACATCAAACATATATCTGTAGAAAATGGGGATTTCGCAAATGCTGGACAGCCCTTAGTTATTATAGGCTCAGAGCTAAATAACATGATAAAAGCTACAGCTCCACCTGAAAAAAGTAACCTTATCGCTCAAACTAAAAAGATTTGGCTCATGGAAAATGGAAAGACACTATCTGAAAAAGGAAAAGTGATTTCCATAGGAAGAACTGTGACAGAAGACAACCCCCTACTTCCTGTTTTTATAGAGGTTTCGGCTCCCATAAATGTTGTAGAAGGGAGTCTGGCTGAAGTTCATATAGCTTATACCAGTGGAGAAAAGGGAATGGTAATCCCTAAGACTGCATTACTGGAAAACTTTGGCGCTTATAAAGTGATCGTTCAAACAGGAGGTGAATCTTTTGAAATGCGCCCCGTAAAAATAGGAGTTTTTAATGGCGATTATGTGAATGTAATCCAAGGTTTGAAAGAGGGTGAAATGGTTGTAAGCAAAGGTGTCTACCAAGTTAAAATGGCTTCAATGGCTGGTTCTGCTCCCGCCCACGGACACGCACATTAAAAAGCTCAAATAATTATCAAATAAAATTCTGTTCGATGCTCAATAAAATACTTCAAATTTCCCTGCACAACCGGTTACTCGTTTTACTGACTGCACTTGTGTTAACAGTTTCAGGAATTTACATTACGCGAACCATGAACGTAGATGTATTTCCAGATCTCACAGCACCGACCGTCACTATTCTTACTGAAGCCCACGGAATGGAATCTGAAGAAGTAGAAAAGTTAGTGACTTTCCAAATCGAAACGGCTATGAACGGAGCATCAGATGTCCGAAGAATCCGTTCTTCATCTGCTGCAGGTATTTCTATTGTTTGGGTAGAGTTCGACTGGGAAACGGATATTTACCGTGCCCGACAAATCGTAAGCGAGCGAATTCCGGCAATACGCGAAAAACTGCCAACAGGCATAGGGGAACCAACCATGGCACCTATTTCCTCTATAATGGGAGAAGTAATGCTGCTCGGGATTCGATCTGATAGTTTATCAGCAATGGAACTACGGACCCTTGCAGACTGGACCGTTCGTCCACAAATTAAAGCTTTAGGAGGTGTAGCCAACGTAATTGTAATTGGTGGAGAATACAAGCAATATCAAGTACTCGCAAATCCTAACCAATTAAAACACTTTGGGATTAGTTTGGAGGAATTACAAACAGCCGTGAAGAAAAGTAACGTTAATACAACTGGCGGTTTTTTCAACGAATTCGGAAATCAGTACAACATCACGGGAGAAGGGAGAGCTTATGAAGTAGATGATTTGAAAAATGCTTTAGTCAAAGAAGTGAATGGTCAAGCCATCAGGATTAGAGATGTGGCGGAGGTTGAAATCGGTGCCGCAGATAAAATAGGTGATGGTTCCCTCAATGCATCAGAGGCTATAATCATGACAATTACCAAGCAACCTGATGTGAACACCCTGAAACTTACAGATCGAATTGATCAGGCTTTAGATAAAATGGAAACTACCTTACCTGAAACTGTAGAAATTAAAAGTCATGTTTTTCGTCAGGCAGACTTTATTGATTCCTCGATCGACAACCTAAAGCAAACTTTACTTGAAGGTGCATTCTTTGTAACAATCGTCCTCTTTATATTTTTAATGAACTGGCGAACAACGTTAATTTCTCTACTCGCTATACCTCTATCATTATTGGTTTCGGTGATTGTATTGAAATTTTTAGGTTATACCATAAATACGATGAGTTTGGGTGGAATGGCTATTGCCATTGGTGCGTTGGTAGATGATGCTATTATTGATGTCGAAAATGTTTTTAAACGATTGAGACAAAATGTTGCTCTTCCTAAAGACCAAAGACAACCAGTATTAAAGGTAGTCCGTGATGCTTCAGTGGAAATCAGAAGTTCGATCATCATAGCTACGCTGATTGTTATCGTTTCGTTTATTCCGTTGTTTTTTCTCAGCGGTATGGAGGGTCGTCTTTTAACCCCGTTGGGTATCGCTTTTATCACATCGGTTCTTACATCCTTGGTTGTGGCCGTAACGGTAACTCCAGTATTATGTTCTTATCTCTTGAAGAACGAAAAACTATTACAAAAACGATCTGAAGGAACGAAAGTGGAACGCTGGTTGCGCAATGGTTATTCGGGTATTCTCAAAAAAACACTTAAGTATTCGAAATGGGTTATTGGCGGAACTGTAGCTGCTTTTGCGATCAGTTTGGTATTCTTTTTTGATTTGGGCCGAAGCTTTTTACCTGAATTCAATGAAGGTTCGCTTGTAATCAGTGTTGTGGGTACACCAGGTATGTCGTTAGAAGAAAGCAACAAAACTGGAACTCAAGTGGAGGAACTACTGCTTGAAATGCCACAAATTGAAGTAGTCACACGCAGAACAGGTCGAGCAGAGCTGGACGAACACGCACAGGGTGTGAACGCTGCTGAAATAGACGCTCCCTTTACATTAGGCGAGAACGAGAGCAAGGAAGCATTTTTTGCAAAGGTTCGTAAAAAACTAAGCGTTGTTCCAGGCGTAAATATTACCATAGGACAACCCATCGCACACCGTATTGACCACATGTTGTCAGGAACAAGGGCTAATATTGCTGTTAAGTTGTTTGGAGAAGATTTAACCCGACTCTATGGATTGGGAAAAAAAGTGAAAGGCATTGCTGAAAACACTGAAGGGTTAGCAGATGTTTCCGTTGAACAACAAGTAGAAGTTCCTCAAATTCGTATTAAACCCAACCGCACTACTCTGGCAAGTTATGGTATGACAGTTGCCGATCTAATGTACTTTGTTGAAGTGGCTTTTGGCGGCGAAAAAGTAGGACAGATTTATAAAGGGCAAAAGCACTTTGACCTCATCGTTCGTTACAATGAAAATTTTAGAGGAGGAATAGAAGAGATACGAAACTCACTCGTTCAAACACCAAATGGCGGACACATTTCTATTACCGAAATAGCTGATATCAGTTCGGTAAGTAGCCCTAATCGAATAAGTCGTGAAGATGTACAGCGTAAAGTAGTCGTTTCTGCGAATGTTCAGGGGCGCGATCTCCGTGGAGCAGTTAACGAATTACAACAGAGCGTAAAATCTAATGTTAATTTCCCAGAGGGCTACCGCGTTGAATACGGAGGTCAGTTTGAAAGTGAAGCCAAGGCTTCGAAAATGTTACTGATCAGTGCAGGATTAGCCATTCTCGTGATCTACCTTCTACTCTATTTCGAATTCAAAAACATGAAACTTGCAGGCATTGTTTTACTGAATCTTCCTTTGGCGCTGATCGGAGGAATTCTAATCGTTTATTTTACTTCTGGTATTATCAGCATCGCTTCCACCATCGGATTTATCAGTTTATTTGGCATTGCCACCCGAAACGGTATTCTACTGATTTCAAGATATCAGGATTTAGAAAAAGAAGGTGAAAAAGGTGAAAGTCTCATTTTAAAGGGAACACTTGACCGATTGAATCCAATTATCATGACTGCATTAACCACGGCGCTAGCGCTAATACCTCTAGCATTAAAAGGAGATGAACCCGGGAATGAGATCCAAAGTCCAATGGCAATAGTGATTTTGGGAGGATTATTAACTGCGACTGTTTTAAATTTGTTGGTGATTCCCAGTGTGTATAAACTGATGAAAACAAAATCTAGGAGTTAGAGAATTTTGGTGATTCGTATTTGATTGACAAAAACAAAAAAGCCTCTCCTCGGAGAGGCTTCTGTGATCGCGACAAGATTCTAAACTACTCATACTCATTCACGCTCAATCACACTAAAACACATTTCAAAAACCCTATATATAAAGGTTTTTAGGATTTTCAATAAAATTATGATTATCTTCAAAGTGAATAAAAATGCATATATTTGACGATATGTTGGGAAGATGTTGGGAAGAATTAAAACCGATATTAATAAGTGATCAAATAAATCCGGTTCAATGGCAAGTTTAAAATATAGAGTAAAAGGAACTAAAGATGACTCATCAATATACGTGAGATTAAGTGCAGGTCGTGGTGTTAATATAGAATGTAAGACGGGTTTTGTGATAAAACCGAGAAACTGGAAAACAGATGCAGGTTACCCTAAACAATCAACACCTGAGCTCAAGAACCTCTTCAATAAGCTCAAAACACTCGAGGCTTATACTTATGATGCTTTTAATGAGGCTCAAGGAAATGGCGATGAAATTGACAAGCATTGGCTGGAGGGGGTTATTGCCAGTTGCTTTGATAGAACCATCAGACAGAATGAAAACTTGGTAACCATACATGTACAACACATTATCGATAACGCAGCCAGCAAAAAAATTCCTGGAAGAAACACCATTGGACTTTCGCATGGACGTGTTAAAGCATACAAAGTATTTAAAAAAAACTTTACCGCTTTTGGAATACATGTAGGTAAACAAATTCAGCTAATTGATCTTAATGCTCGATTAATTGAGAAGTTCAAAAAATGGTTATTAGAACACAAGAAATATTCAGTAAATTACTCTGGAAAGAACTTAGACAACTTAAAAGCGATAGTTAATGATGCTCGAAAAGCAGGTAAGAAAGTTCATCCAGATGCATTAAATATTGAATCGTTCACTGAATCCAATGAGGACAGACACATTGTAACGCTATCCTTTGATGAAATTGAGAGAATTAAAAAAACTGATTTATCTTCCGCCGCTCTTATCAATGCTCGGAAATGGCTTGTCTTAGGGTGTGAACTTGGTCAACGTGTTGGGGATTTATTATCAATTAAAAAAAGTAACATAAGACGAGAGGGAGATTTTGTTTTTGTAGATATATTACAACAGAAGACGGGTAAAGAAGTTACGATTCCTTTAGCATCGAAAGAAATGCAGGATTTAATCCTGAAGAATCCGCCCTACCCTATTTCACAACAAAAACTCAATCAACATATAAAAGATCTTTGCAAGAGTGCAGAAATAAATGAACTCTGTAAAGGGAAAATACTGGACAAAAAAATCAATAGGAAGGTATATGGAAAGTATCCAAAATATGAACTGATCACCACTCACACCTTTAGAAGATCTTTTGCTACTAATTATTACAAAAAAATGCCTACACCAGTTTTGATGACGATTACCGGTCACTCTAAAGAATCAATGTTTTTAAAGTATATTAATCGTCAGGAAGACAAAGATGAAAACGCTAGATTGTTTTTAAAGTACTATAATGAATTAAATAAATAATCTGAACGTAATACGTTATTAAGCGTCGTCGAACTACGTCAAACGTCGTCAATCTTCGTAACACGTTTGTTTACTTGCTGTTATTGTGCTTTTTTTAATGTATTAATTGCTTAAAAAATGGCTTTTATATTAATTAATTATATTAGATAAAAGCGGAAAACAAGATGTTTATATTCGTAACCTGTAATCGGATATATACACCTTTTGTCTTCTTATAAACGAGTTGTAGGTAAATAAGAGCAGCTGCCAGCATATATGAACTTTATTGAGAAAATAGCAAATTATCGTCTTGGTAACCTGCAGCGTAATCATTTCCCTGAGATTGCTTTGACAGCTCTAAATGAAGGGATTGAATCAGAGTCGTTATTTATACTGGCTGGAATGAGTGACAGAGATAATACATTTGAACTTCAGCAATATTTCGATACTAGTATAAATGAGTTAAAAATTACATTACCTAATAAATATAAATCAGCTCAAATATTGCTTAATTATTATTTGAATGAAATGATCGTAAAACCAGAAGATGCATACAATACGATGATACTAATAGATAATCAAATAGTAAAACAGGTTGACTGGAAAACTGAACTGGGATTGACTGAGGAAATGTATGTTGGAGGAGAACTAGGTTTGGAAAAAATTTATACCTGGTACAGAGAATTGCAAGACTTTGAAGATGGCACCATGCTTTTATATTATAATGATTTACCTAGACACAAGCAGAAAGAACGACTTAAAAACCATATGATTGAAGAGGCAAAGAAAGTAAAGGAATTTATTGATATAGAATTATCTACCTACAACATCAAATAATCACAAGCGGCGAACGTTCATACCTGTTAGCCGCATGTGCCTATTTGAAAAACGTTATGAGTAAGTTAAAAAAACCGAATCGCACCGAAATCTAATTAGATTTTATAAAATAAATTGAACTATGAACACACAAATTAAATTACTGGTTTCAAAATTTTCAGAAGTGAAATCTGAAATAAGGAAGTATAACTCTGGAGCAAAAGAAAGAAAAGCAGATGGAAAATATTACCCCAAAAATTTTGAAAGAAAGGCTGATGGTAATTATTATCCAAAAACTTGGGAACGAAAAGCTAATGGAAATTACTATCCGAAAGATTTTGAAAGGAAAGCAGACGGAAACTATTACCCTAAATCCTTTTCAAGAAAATCAGATGGTACTTATAAAGCATAGTTCCGAAAAACCTGCCCATAACACCGTTTATAATACATTGCATTATAGAACAATCACCGTTGAGGATTTATTTGGATAATGGATAAGAAAGAAATACTTCAGTCAAAATTGAGAAAAAGCCTCTATCGAGATAAGATTGAGAAAAAATATATCAATCTATTCCAAAAAGAAGATATTAAATTAATTCATCTAAACGATTTTTATCCAGTTGAATTTAACTCACTTATCTCTTTCATAGAGCCTTCCAAGTTTAACTCTTTCCATGTATATCCACAACGTATTTGCGACCTAGATGATTCTGAAATTGAAATCACTATAAACAAACTAAGTGAATTGATAAAGGAAAAGTTAGAAGGCAAAGAACTATTTGTTTTTCATGGATCTAATGGAGAAATAGGTAGTTCTTCATTCTATATTGCTCTGAATAAGCGAGTATTTCTAAAGTTTATTTATGATTTCATTGGAGAACTAGAAAGTTGGTTTACATCTCTTATTGTCAGTGAGGATAAATCGAGATTTCTATACTTTTTTCCAAATAAATCAGGTAATAAGCTATTAGTATATACAGGGAGTATTATCGACAATAAATATGTCAAACTTGACGATAAATTGTAACTTGATTTTAGTCAACGGATGAATATTAAAATATAACATCAAATAAGCTCAATCTTGCGGTAGAAAAAGTATTGAACTTCTAATGCATTCAATAAATATCACCTACATGTAGTATCTACTTATTCAATTTATTCAGCCTCGTCAAATAAGCTTGTTCGTAATTACGCTTTAAGCGATCAGACAGGAAGGAATGCTGGATGAGTTGTTTTACCTCTTCTGGGCTTTTAGTTAAGTTTTCGATGATCTTGTTTACTTGTTTTTCTGAAATATCAGCTAGAGTTCCTAATCTTTGGAATTGTATTCTGATTTTTCCTTGTGCTTCTTTTAACGGAAGTAGCCCCTCCTCCAACGCAAAATCTTTGTCTACAATGTGAATTCTGCTGTTTAAAAGATCGTAGGCTGGACTTAATTTAAAATCACCTAATGTTGTTTCAATCAGGGAAAAGTTCTTGTAATGCGCATCACCGTTTGACATCAGGTAATTGAACAAGATGAGACGAAATAGCTTTGGCGCCTCGACTTGGTAGGCTGGAACGTATTTCTTCATCAGTTCAAATAGCTCTAAATAGTTTCCTAGATACTTGTAATTTTCTCCATGTGTTTGAGGTGTGCGACCTGCGAGAGATGCGAAATCTTCTTGTGCTAATTTTTCAGTTTGGCCGACTGGAAGAGAGTTGTTTTTTCGCACATCAAAACGCTTTGTAATATAAGCTGGCGCTCCATTTTGAAAGAAGATCATAGCATTTTCAGCGGTTTCAATTCCGAAGACTTGTCTTGCAATCTGCATAGTTAAATGCTCATTCGCTGGCATTTGATCTGCATTTTTTCCTGCTCCGGGTATGGGTTTTAAAATGTACTGTCCTTGTTCTCCTTCTTTAATTAGTCGCAGCTTGTTCTTTTCCATCAATACAGAAAACTTTTCCTGTACTCCTGAAATTGACATTCGTTTGCGATTTTCCTCGAACAATTCATCTGTTTGTTCATCAGCAGCAGGAGAATTATAAGGCAAAATATAATTCACTTTCTTTCCGTTAAACACTCTATTCAAAGCTGTTCGACTATAGCTTCCGTGTCCTTCGGCAAGTGTTCCTGGGCAATATTTTATAGTTGGCATTTTCATTCTTCTCCATTTTTAATCACACGTACTGCACCGATTGTATCCGATTTCGCCGTAGCCATGAGTATTCCGAAATGATCATTTTCGTCTATGCGCAAATTGAAGCAAACGGCTTGTTTGTTTGTCCCCTCTGGAAGCATGTTGTAGAAAAACGGAAATAAAAATTCAGAACGATAGGTCTCTTTCTTTTTAGGTAATGTAAGACTTATTGCAGGTTTCGAACTATCATTCAACCAGTTTTCATTATACTGAAATTCAAAAGTACCATCATCAAGTTGACGCAGTTTTCCGGCCTCTTCATTTTTATATAAAATCTTCGCGCTTCTCATTTATTCTGTTCGGGTGTTTTGATTTGAAGATGTACTTCCATACCTAACGCATCCGTTAATTTGGTCAATGTTTCCAATGTTGGGTTGCCTTTTCCGCTTTCAAATTGCTTAAGTGTACGCAAACCCACACCAGAGATGTCTGCAAGTGTTTCTTGTGTCACTTGTAGTTCTTCCCTGCGGTCTTTCAGTTGTTTTATGATACTTTCGAAGTGCATTTTATGGCTCTTTTAGGTGTAAATATAGGGAATGTTTTTGATAATACAATAAATAATGTGTTTTATCGCACTTTTTGATGGGTTGAGTTGAGATTTTGGGGTAAATGGGGTCAATAGTGCAGGTTGTTGCACTTTTTTAGGAGAGGTGATGCATGACTTAAAATATTAGCGTAGCAGTATAACTGCAGCCGTTTATTTGCAGCAAATAATAATATTAGCACAGCATTAAATAATAGAAATAACACAATAATATTTTATCTGTATGGAAACCACAAGATGTCCGCCTTTAGGCTGACAGGCAATCTTGCGGCAGCAGCGCCATGATTCGGCAGTATTAAAGATAAAATGCCATTTCTTAGCTTATTTCAAACTCTGCCCACAACGGGTAATGATCGGAGATCATCCATGATTTTCGGAGTTTGGATGTGTTTCTATTGATTAAGGTTGTAGGAAGGAAATCGTAGTGGCCGCCGTTTAGGAATTTC
>NVXV01000034.1 GCA_002734085.1 Fluviicola sp.
ATATGGTAGGGGGGCACGGCCGTGCCTCCCTACCATATTTCCTGATATCATCCCGCTGAAACAACAACCAATTCCTCCCATTTCAAATATTTCTTCGCCAACTCCTGAATTCTTTTTGGAGTTATATTTTGTAAATGACTGATTACTTTATCATAATAATCTAATCCCATACCAAATTTAGTCACAGATAAATAACGATCCATCATCGCGAATGGTCCGTCAGAATTCTTTAATAACTGACCAATACTGTAATTTTTCACGAGTGATAATTCGAGATCATCTAATGGCTTGTTTTGTAAAAGCTCAATCTCATTCTGAATGGCTTTTATCGCTTCGTCTTTAACGGCTTTTCCCACTTCTGTAGAGATGAAAAAATAACCAGTTTGCTTCATTTGTGCAACTCCCGAGCCGATACCATAAGTATAGCCTTTGTCTTCGCGAATAGAACTCATTAGTCGACTCCCAAAATATCCTCCTAAAACTGTGTTTAAAATTGTAAAATCAATATAATCTTCATGCGTTTTGTTGAAAAGAATACGTCCAATTCGTATTGCGGTCTGCACAGCGCCTTCTTTTTCGATATGGATATTGTCAGCTGTATAATTAAAACCGTATTTATTGAGTAACCTTTCTTCAGAGGTCATTCCTTTTACTTGTACAATTAATCGGTCTATTTGACTTTGCTCAAGAGCCCCAACAACCGCGATTTTCTGTAATCCATTTTTGTAAAAGTTATTGTGGAAGTTTACGATTTCTGTTCTTTCGATCTTTTCAAAATCTTCCAACATCGTCATTTTTCCATAAGGCGTATTGTCAAATAATGATTTGACAAATGCCCTGCGTGCTTGGGTGGCTACTTTTTGCAAACTGATAGCCATTCCCTGTTTTTTTGATTGAATCTTTTGACTCAACTCTTTTTCATCGAAATGTACATTTTTGATAGCATCTAAGACAATAGCAACCAGTTCGTCTATGTTTTCTTTCAAACCTAAAACAGATACAGTAACGTCTTCAGTAGTTACTTCTACATTGGTGAATCCACCTAAACGATCAATGGATTCAGTAATTTCTGAACTTGCTTTATCTTTGGTTCCGGAAAACAACATGTCTCCTGTAAGTTTTGCGACCAGTTTTTTATCGAATATACTTCCCGCTTGAAAAATAAAATCAATTTTAACAGCGTCGTCATTTACTTCATGAATCCAATGAAGAATAGCACCATTTTCAAGTTCAATGTTTTCTGGTGTCACAAAGTCAATGTGATGCAATTCCTGCAGTTCAGGTGCTTCGGTTCTATTTATCATTGTCTTTCGCTTTTATCAATAATTGAGAACAATTTGTTTTCGCCAAAATGGACTTTGCATAGTGCTGAATGTCATTTGGTGTCACCGCTTCGTAAGCGTCGGTTTCCGTATTGATGTCATTGGCATCGCCTAGTAATTCGTGTAGACAAAGTCCCATTGCTTTATTGAGAATACCTTGTTCGGAAAACACTTTTGTCGTTTTCACCTTATTGATGATTTTTTCTAATTCGGTTTCAGCAATTAATGTTTGTTGAATCTCATTCATAACACGCCATATTTCGTGGTCGATTTTCTCCATGTCTACTTCTTCTTTCGGCTTACCCGAAACAACAAGAAGTCCGTCATCATGTGATCCCATAATGTATGCATTGATCTCCGTAACTAAATCAAGCTGCTTATTGAGTCTTTGATATAAACGAGAAGACTCTCCTCTTCCTAAAACATCAGAGATCAGATCAGCAGCGTAGTAACCTTCTTTTTGTCTACCGGGCATTTTAAAACCGTAGTAAAAAGCATCTGAAGGAACATCTCTGACAATTGTTTTTGTACGAAATTCAGTCTGTGGTGGCTCAACGGGTAATGCACGCTTTACCTTTTTCTGACTTGGGATATCACCGTACCATTTCTCTACGAGACTTTTCACATTTTCAAATTCTAAATTTCCCGCAATACAAAGTATGGCGTTCGCTGGATGATAGAAACGCTTGAAAAAGTCCTTCACTTCATTCATAGTCGCTTCTTCGATGTGCGCAATGTTTTTGCCAATCGTCGCCCATTTGTAAGGATGCTTTTTATAAGCATGTGGACGAAACTCCAACCATAAATCGCCATAAGGCTGGTTAAGATAGCGTTGCTTAAATTCTTCAATCACTACGCTACGTTGAACTTCCAGACTTTTTTCAGTAAATGCCAATGAAAGCATACGATCGCTTTCTAGCCAAAGTGCCGTTTCAAGATTTTGTGCGGGAAGAACATCGTAGTAATTCGTAATATCGTTGCTTGTAAACGCATTATTCGTTCCACCGGCTTGTTGAAGCGGTCCATCAAAATTTGGAATATTCACTGATCCGCCAAACATTAAGTGTTCAAAAAGATGGGCAAATCCAGTTCGTTCTGGGGATTCGTCTCTCGCTCCAACATCGTAAAGCGTATTTACTACTGCCATTGGAGTTGTGGGGTCGTGATAAAACAACACGCGCAATCCATTATCCAGTGTAAACCGTTCAAATTCTATCATTAAAAATTAAATTTTTCTGTATTTTGTGCTTGTAAACACTTTCTGTAATCTGTAATTATTTCTTCTACAATCTCCGCTGCAGGCTTAATTTCATTGATCAATCCTGAAACCTGACCAATCTCTAACTCTCCCTCTTCTAAGTCTCCTTCAAACATTCCTTTTTTAGCGCGACCTCGACCCAGTAAAGTAACAAGAGCTTCTACTTTCTCTCCCGCTTTATACGCTTCAACCACTTTATTGTAAAATGCATTCTTGATAAGTCGAACAGGAGTAATTTCTTTCAACGTTAAAATCGTATCCCCTTCTTTCGCATCAACTACAGTATCTTTAAAGTTCTTGTGCGCCGAAGATTCATTTGAAGCCACAAAACGACTTCCAATCTGAACGGCGTCCGCTCCTAAATTCATAGCGGCTAACATTCCTGCGCCAGAACCAATTCCACCTGCTGCAATTACTGGAATTGAAACAGCTTCTCTTACCATTGGGATAAGACAAAATGTAGTCGTTTCATCTCTTCCGTTGTGTCCACCAGCTTCAAAACCTTCTGCAACAATCGCGTCAACGCCTGCTTCTTCTGATTTTTTGGCAAACTTCACTCCAGAGACAACATGAACTACTTTAATTCCATGGTCTTGCAGGTGTTTTGTCCACGTTTTTGGATTCCCCGCAGACGTGAAAACAATAGGTACTTCGTGTTTGATGATTGTTTCAATGTGTTTGTCAATATCAGGGTAGAGCATAGGTAAGTTTACCGCAAATGGTTTGTCCGTTGCTGCTTTACATTTACGCACATGTTCATCCAAAATTTCTGGATACATACTTCCAGAACCAATTATTCCAAGCCCTCCAGCGTTGGAAACGGCAGAAGCCAACTCCCAACCAGAACACCAAATCATTCCTGCTTGAATGAGTGGGTAATCTATATTAAATAATTCTGTGATTCTATTTTTCATTGTTATTCTCTTTTAAAGGTCTTCCAAATACGTAGTATCCTTGTGTTTTACCTTTTACATTCTTAAATAATTTGATTTCAAATTTATAGTTTGATTGGTCTATACCTTTTAAAAGTTCATCAAAGTCAGAAAGTGCATACGTTCGAGGAAAAGAAGCTTGTCCATCCCAGGCATACGCTATGGGTATTATAGGAATAACATAAGTAAAGAGAACTTGTTTAACGGTTAATTGCTTTACAAATGGCGTCATAAATAGTACCATGACCATTATGATTACTAAAGAAATAGGTAATAATAGCCACCATATTAGAAGTGGAATATTATTTCTTGACATTTCGTAAATTAAAATAGGAGAGTTGCTTTTAACTGAAGACTGAAGCACAGCCCGAGCTTTGTCTTTTGGTAAATGATGAAAAGCATTGAATATTGTTTTCAAACCTTCTGGAACTTCCGCTAATTGAGTTGCGTCTACTGGGCTGGATAAATATTTTAAATTGGGATCTTCTAGATCATTGATTTTTTTAATAACGGATTGATTCGGATATAAATCAGTTAAGATTAGTTGAATATTCTTAAGGTCATCGTCTTTTTTTAAGCCTTGATAAACATCTATCATAACTCCTCCAGCTCCAGCGCCTAAATCGACCAATTTTTGCGTGTTGAGCTCCTTCAGTTTAGATTTGACAAGATGTGTTGTAGCCTCTGTTAACCCCGTTAGTCTCAACAAAACTTCGATAAGCTTTGTGAGGGAAGAACGCATCCAATCTGGAAACCATGACTGATCTTCAAATTCAAAAAGTTGAATTCTTTTCATTATTTATTGGGTTTGTTTTTTACCGAGTAGTTGTTTGTGGCCTAGAATAATTATTATAATTCCCGCTATAACAAATGGAATACTCAGCCACTGCCCTGTGTTGATTACCATGCCCGCATCACGATCGGCCTGACCTACTTTTACAAACTCAACGATGAATCTCCATCCGAAAATAAAAATGAGGAATGCACCAAAAATAACTCCTTGCTTCTCCTTAAGCTTAGTTTTCCAGTACATGTAATACAACGCAATAAAACTGAATAAATAACCAATCGATTCATAGAGTTGTGCCGGATGACGATAAACATGTTCTAGTTTTCCATCAACCATCACCAAGTTTTTCGGACTTTCCTGCAAAAACTTAAATCCCCAAGGCATATCAGTAGGCTGACCAATAATTTCGTGATTCACTAAGTTTCCTAATCTGATAAAACAACCTGCAATGGCTATCGGCGCAACAATTCTGTCCAAAATCCACCACATGGAACGTTTCGATACTTTTTTACTGTAGAAGTAAAGCGCAATTAAAATAGCTATGGCACCTCCATGACTCGCCAAACCACCTTCCCAGACTTTCAGAATATCAATCGGATTTTCACGATACGATGGCCAGTCATAGAAGAAAACGTGTCCCAATCGCGCACCCACAATGGTTGCAATTACGACGTAAATCAGCAATTTGTCTAGCTGTTCCTCAGGAACCCCTTCATTCTTAAACATCTTTTTGATCACGAAAAATCCGATAATCAATCCGGTAACAAAAAGAAGCCCATACAAATTCGGTGTATTCCATCCGTCAATTAACTGCGAGCTGACATTCCAATCTATTCCTAAAATCACTGTGTTTTGATTTATTTGTTCAAGTTCGAAAGATAATGGTTTTTGATGATTTATGGGGTATCTTTTTTACGTTTCGCCTGTAGCGGAACGACATGCCCCTCAATAACAGGCGACACCTCGAAGTACGATAGCACTTAGTGATTCGTTAGTTCTTTGGGGGTGTTAGTCGCATCATTAATAATTAAATCTAATAAATGATGATAGCCGTGAGGCATCAAAACTAATTTCGCTCAATGTTTGTTTTCTTTTACTTTGTTGTCTGAAATGAATTAGTACTGACCATGCCCCAAAACTAGCGAATGCAGCCAGGATGTACCAACTTCCTCTCTCTACTCTTTGAACTGTGTAATCGAGTTTTAAATCTGATATTTTTGACTTAAGCTCTGTGGGGAGATTACTGTTTTCACTTTTTTCTTTAAATCGTTTCATCTCAATTATTAGATTAATTAACTCTTCATCTGATACGCGACCGTCTCTTAAATATCTTTCACATTCCTGTGATACAAAATCTAAATATTTAATACATGTTTGTATGTCCATTTTTTGTTTTTGCTAATGGTTTTTGGTGATGTTTTGAACATTCTTTTTAAATCTTAAATATTTTACTAAAACAGAAAAAATTGATGATATAGTCATTAATCCCATACTGGACATCCATAACCAATATCCGATCTGGAATTTAGTAATATATGCGGTGTGTCCTGCTTCATTAAGAACAACGGTACCACCATTTAAGAATGTAAGTGCTGCAAATAATCCGATTATAGAAAATATCAAGGCTAAGATGGGCACTTTCTTATTAGTAAATATGGCTGTTATATAAAAAGGGTTTGCGAACCAAACACAATAAACACCGCCAAAAAATAGAGCTCCCAACCAACCAAATAAAAAATCAGACAATCCACTTGCGGGACCTGAACACTCTACATTCGTACAATATGTTGGACAGTACAGTGCGACAAGAAAACTTAGCATGGATAGATACCAAAAGATTTTCCTAAATATTTCGAGTGTTTTTTTCATGGTGTTTATTGCACCTAATTGTTTGGCAGCTACTCATAAAGTTAAGCAATAATTTGAAATGAAGATTGATTGAGCTAGGGTGATTTATCATTCGAAGCGCAATCGAGTAGTGTTTTGTAGGTGTTGTTATGAGTACTTGTAACTTTATGGTGGCTCAATTTGTTTTAACTTATATGAAAAACTTAGCTATTCTAATCGCTTTATTAATCTGTCAAGTTTCTTGGACACAAAATATTTATGGTTCAGTTTCTGGTGGATATCAACGTATCATTCAAAGTACTCAGCCTCCTTCGTACATAGTGAATACTTATCACCAAATCTCTTATCCTTGGTTTACGAGATTAGAGGGTCTTTCATTTTCTGATGCGGTTAGTACAGTCCTCAGTTTTGGTCATTTACTTACAGAAAACATCGGTTACGAGTTGACGGGTTCATATTTAAAACCTTTAACAGTAATTGAAGAAAACGGATATACGGAACATCAATTCTCTGGACGATTCTTTAGGACGAGTTTCAAAATTGTACTGAGTATTCCTATTCAAAAGTTTGATTTGTACTCTAAACTCGGAGTGAATTACACCATTGGCAAATTGTACTACTATCAAAGACTGTATAATAAGGGTGAAATGCCATTAAGCTTTGAAGAATCCACATTGAAGTACGAGTACACTAATGGTTCTAGGTTGGGATATAATTTAGCTTTGGGAACAAGTTTTAACTTCAATGAAAGACTATCTGTGTTTACAGAGATTTACGCCATTTATCAGCCATTCGAACCTAGTAAAGGTCAAAGAATTGAGCAGACAACCGATGGAATTAGTGAAATGCAATACGCTGATGAGCCATATTTTTCACAAATACAGTTCGGTGCTGAGTCTATGTCGTATTATTACTCAGAGGACAAGTCTCAACCTCAGAAACTGTACAAACGAAATTATTCACTTGGTGGAGTTGGAATCAACTTGGGAGTTAAATTTATACTTTTTGAAAAGAAAAAGGAAGTGAGTTCCGCGCCATAACGTTTCTCTAGCTATGCTCGCGCTGCTATCGATAAAGTTAAACAATAATTTGAAAGGGGATGATTGAGCTTGGATGATTTATCATTCGAAGCGAGATTGGTGTAGTGCTTTGTATGTGATGTTAGTAACGCTCAAAAGTTAAATCGTTCTTTGCTTGATAGTTCAGATTTATCATGTTTTATTTTAATGTTGTAAATGGGATCTCCTTCCATTATTTCATCTTTAGGATTATACATCCAAAAGTCATTTATCAATGAATCTTGATATTCAAATATTAAAATGTGATTATTACCTGCAAAACCACCACTACGATATAATAATACCGCAGTCGAATTTCCTAATCTAAACTCTATTAATTGTCTCATGGGAAAACCAAGTTCTTCAATCCTACCGACTTCAGCAGTTTTTATTTTATTACTCGACCCTATTTCGTTCTCATTATAATCACTTACTGACATGATTGGTGGTGTGCACCCAGACTGCCATGGTTCATTTGGATTGGCCAAATTGAGATGACCTGAATGGATATCGTTAATACATTCATTAATGAAATTCGGTATTTCCTCAGTTTTGTTTTTAATTAAGAAAGTATCAGTTATTACCTTCTCTAAAATGCATGATAGGTTCAGGTTGTCAAGAACAACTTTTTCTTTAATATTATAGCCTTGTAGCTTACTAAATTCAACTGAAGATAGACAACTAATGTCGTCCATAGCCTCCTCAGCTTGACAGGCGCTAATCAATATTATAATTATAGAATAAAGTAGGTTTCGTGTCATTGTTACTAACGATTTATAAATCGGCACATGTGGCTGCTACTTATGAATGTTCGCAGCTGCTGTTTATTTGTTGTTAATTGCATTATTGAATTCTAAAATAGTATGTATATACTTTTGGGCCTAAAAATCCTTCCCTACCAACAGTATAAAAAGTGTCTTTGTCGATCCATTTTATTTTATTCGAATAAGGAAAGTACGTTGAATTTTCGTCGTCATTAGGGTCAATCATTAGTTTTTTATTGGTGTAACCCCAAACCCCTTCTAATATATATATATATATATATATATTTTACTGCGATTTTGGGTTTGAATGTAAGTATTGTCAACCTTAAAATTGTATATGTTAGAATTATCACACTTAGGTGTTTTTTTTTCTCCAATTATAGTACAAGTCTTCTATTTCCCAATTATATTGCTGCTTTTTTCTTGAGAATACCCGATTACATTAATTAATCCTATTAAAAACATTAAAATATTTCTCATATACTGCTTTAGTTACACTTAACGTTTTTTAGGTATTGTTAATTGCATTTAGTTTTATTAATTTCTTTTGATAGTCGCTTTATATTTCTACTATCATGATATAGTGTGACTAACTGTGAAGAGTCAGGGCGACTATTTATTAAAACTCCTTTATCCGTATTAATAACTGTAACTTTTTCTCCCCAAGATAGAGCAGACATTTTTGTATAAATTATTATTAATCCTAACTCATCATTTATGGAAATATTACTCACATTGAGAATTTTTTGGGCTGCGCTAATGATAATATCTTTGCTAGATTCAAAAGTAGTTTTCAACTCTAATTCTTCAAACCTTCTGTTTCTTCGAGCTCCCAATACTAAAATAACTACCAAGCCAAATAATAACAAAAGTGGTATTAAGAAGGTTAATTTGGTTCTTGTACTATAGTCATGAAGAGAAATACCTAGTGCTATTCCATCACATAAATATATAATCAAACAGCTGAGGATTACAGCTAAGGTATAGCAAAAGTAGTCATCAAATGATAAAGGTGATTTTCTATTTTTTTTTATGTAGTGAATTCGATCAAGTGTATTCATATTGGTACGTCTCAAGTGTGCACATTGCAATTGACTTTCGGCAGCTATGTTTCTTGCTATAAAGTTAATCAATAGTTTGAAATGAGACGATTGAACTTGGATGATTTATCATTCGAAGCGAGATTGGTGCAGTGGTTTATAGGCTCTGTTGTAGCGCGTTTACTATTTTGTTCTGTTCAGAAATCGATATGTTTTTCCAAGTCACATTACTTGCTATTTGTAAGTCGACATTCAAACTGTTCTTCACAATGTCCTTGATATGTAAATATGAGTCCGAGATTGTCCATTCTCTTAATGGTTTAGATTTAAATGCTTTTTGACTTTCATCCCAGTAAACACCTGCTGCATCTCTATAAACATATTGATATGAAGGATCTCCGTTTCCAATTATTTTCAATATCAATTCATTACTTTCATTAAGGATAATTGTATTTACAGTCTCAATCTTCATTTTCCAATTCTAATTTTAAGTACTCTTTTCGCTGTGGTTTGACGTATGTTCCAAGGTCGTTTGTACATCTGTATCACATAGTCGGTTCCAGCACGCTTCCCAACTTGATACAGTTTGTTATATCCTTCTCTCGTCCAAGTTGATCTTCTGCTTCCTTTGAATGCGCTGCAACTCGTTTATAATAACACCTTTTTGATCACTATCCAGCTCCCATTGTCATGCTAATGATACTTTTTAGTGGTGTATATCTATTCAAACATACTGTTTTTTTATAAATCATCAAAAGATATCTTGATGTTCTGTAAAGTATTGTTACTTGCATTATGATAGTGTATTTCAGTAGTCATACTACCTATATAACCAAGTATATCTTAAATCAGCTCCGATACTCCAATTCGATTAATCTAAAACCAAAAAAAAGCCATCCCGAACAATCGGGATGGCTTTCTAAATATCTATAAAATAAAAGTATCTACTTGAGTACATTCACATGCCCGACCTGGACTTTTCTTTCATCGTTAATTTTGGTTTTAAAAGTAATTTTCCAAACGTAAGTACCGTCTTTGACCAGGTCGTCACTTTCAGCACCGTAG
>NVXV01000035.1 GCA_002734085.1 Fluviicola sp.
GCTATAAACTAAATCGCAGGTACTTTGGTGAGAAGGTTTTCGATAGATTAACGTTAGCCGTTGCTAAATCCTACTGGTAACATTTGGGGGAATCAAATTAAACAATCATTAACCTGGATCATTTTATTTCAATACAAATGTTGATAAAATTTTATTCCACTTGCAAATCAAACCTTCTTCTCCTTTATTTTCGCAGCATGATTAAGAGCTTCATCATTCTATTTTCTTTTTTACTTGCGCTATATTCTAGTGCTCAGCAGATTGATGTTGGAATCTACAGAGGATATAACATTCAGCGTGTTGATTTCGCTTACTATGACGGAAGTTATATGATAAAAGCTGATACACAAAGTTTTGGTGCTATTTTGCCAAATGAATATGTGTCGTTGAGGAAAACAAGTGACAATAAAATTGAGTTGAAACATGGAGTAAGGCTTTTGGGTAGATTTGATAAAGTGATACTCACGCCAACCGATAAAGATTTAGCTTTGAGAGTGAGACCGCGACAACCTATTTTAAAAGAAAGAAAGTACAGAGACGGATATAGAGTTAAGGTGGGAACAAACGGTTTGACAATAATAAATACAGTTACATATAAAAACTATCTGGGAGGAGTGGTGGAATCTGAAGGTGGCGGTGGCAAACATATCGAATACTATAAGGCACAAGCTGTCCTTAGTAGAACATATGCTTTGAAGCATATTGATCGTCACAAAAGTGAAGGATTCAATTTGTGCGACCAAGTACACTGTCAGGCATATCACAACATGTTGATTTATACAAAAGATATTGAAAGAGCCGTGGTTGCAACTGACGGAGAGTTTATTTTGGATACTGTTTCAAGTCGTTTGGTGGATGGATATTTTCACGCCAACTGTGGAGGACAAACAAGTCGATCGGATTATGTTTGGAACAAGGATATCCCATATTTACAACCATTTAAGGACACTTTTTGTATTCATACACGTCAAGCGACTTGGGAAAAGAAAATTTCAAAAACAGAATGGCGAAGCTTTTTAGTGAATAATTATTTCTACCCTATTGAAGACTCAATGTATAGATCTATTATATACGATTTTGAGCAAATTGATCGTAAAGCATTTTATATCAGTCCTCACCTAGGGATTCCATTACGAGACATTAGATATCATTTTAAATTGAAGTCGACATTATTCTCTTGTTATCCAGAAGGACACTATGTCGTGTTGAAAGGTAGGGGATTTGGACATGGTATAGGATTGTGTCAGGAAGGAGCAATGAACATGGCTGATTATGGATTAAGTTACCGAGAGATTCTATCCTTTTATTATGAAGGCATCACATTTCAGCATTATTTCGAAAAAGCATTCTTTAGCCAAATGCCAAGTGATATTTTTAATTTTTGAGCGAGATTTATCGAATGCTTGAAAGGTGTTTTCCTGTTAAAAAACCTAAAACCCACTAATTTTCTTGTAAATTCCCTAAGTTTTTTTTAATTTATACTGAATCAAAAAATCAAATATATTATGGACAAACACGAACTAAGAAGAGAATTTAAAGACAAAATAGACGATGCGTTTCACAACATTCAAAAGCTCGAGAATAAAAGTGAAGAATTATCTGGTAGAAAGAAAGAAGAGCTGGACGAACGAATTTCTGAGCTTCAAAGAAAAAAAGATCAAATGGATTCATTTTATGAAGAGTTATTGAATAGCTCTGAAGAAAAGGCTAATGAGATAGGAACTCAATTTGAAAAAAGTAAAGAAGATTTTAAAGCGGGGTTCAATAAAATTGCTCAAGCTTTCTAAAATCTGAAATCAGTCCCGTCAGGGACATCAAGTCTTAAAGTGAGGTAATTATCTTTGAAGAGTGAAATATTCGAGCTATATGTAATTACTTCAAGGAAAATACGTTTTCTTGTGAATTTATAATTCCCTCATCTACTAGCCAGTTCAGTGCGAGAGAAAGTTGTTTTTCATTTTTTAAATTCAACTCTCTCATTATTTCGTCATATTGACAAGTATTATCTTTCAAAATACTTTTGATCAGATCAATTAACTCCGTCATGGTGTAATCGGACTTTTTCTCATAAAGACATACATCGCATTTTCCACAGGGTTCTCCTTCCTGCCCAAAATAGTTAAGCAGCAGTACTGACCTGCATTTAGGAGAAGTCAAGAATTGCTTCAATTTTTTAAACTTTTCCAAAGCAACTTCTTTTCGAGTGTCGTAAATAGATTTGTCAATTCTAAAATAATCATCTGGCAAGCGTTCGTGCAAGAAAACGACCTGCGGAAGTTCCGACTGCCAGGATATGTCAATGAGTCCTTGTTTTTCGATGTATTCCAATTGCTGATGCAGCGCATTTCTCGACATTTTTAATCTTTGGGCGACTACTTTTTCATTGATCTCATAATAGTTGGAGAAGATTCCGGGATAACTTCTTGATAGTAACGATATCAAAGGATCAAACTTTTCATTTTTAATCTGAAAATTATAAAGTGTTTTATTTTCAACGGCAAATTTAATTTTAGTAGGGTGAAAGACACTTTCATTCAGAATTATTGAACCATTTAGCTCCAGTATTTTAAGAGCGTTATAAGTAGGCATTGGATCAAAATTGTATTTATTCATCAATGCTTTTATATCTAGACCATAGTTCTCGCCATTACCTGAACCAATTGCCACGCCGAAATGATTGCAAAGAGCTTTATATACGGACTTAATAAAATCAATGGGTGGGAATTGATTCTCCAGTTTTTGCTCCATCTTGATGAGGTCAGCTTTAGTGTAGAATGCCATGTTTCTAGATTCTCGCCCATCTCTACCAGATCGCCCAGCTTCTTGAAAGTATGCTTCAAGGTTATTGGGAACTTCATAGTGCAAAACAAAACGTACATCAGGCTTGTCGATTCCCATACCGAATGCATTTGTAGCCACAACAATACGTATCTTATCATCGAGCCAAAGATTCATTTTTTCTTTCCGTTCCTCTCCGCTCATTCCGCCATGATAAACACCAGCTGAAAATTTATTCGCGATAAGTAATTTTGCTACTTCCTTTGTGTCTCTTCTAGTTTGACAATAGATAATGCCACACATTCCTTCAAACCGTTTGCATGCTTTAAGAATAGCGTTCCGTTTATTCTCTACGTCGTAAACTTCATAGGAAATATTCTCACGCTTAAAGTTCCCCTCGAAGTAATTGATGTTTTTAAGATTGAGGTGCTTAACGATATCTTCACGAACCTTTTCAGTAGCAGTAGCTGTTAGAGCAATAAAAGGAACTTCAGGGTGAATTTCTCTCAGTTCACTTATCTCTAAATAGGGCGGTCTAAAATCATGCCCCCATTGCGAAATACAATGTGCTTCGTCAATAGCAATAAGCGAAATATTCATTTGCCGAAATCGCACCAAAAAAAGTTCAGATTTCAATCTTTCAGGTGAAACGTATAGAAAATCAATATCTCCGAATTTTGCATTATCAAGCACAATATCAATTTCTCTTCGCGACATACCTGAGGTGATAGCATACGCCTTCAAACCTCTACTCCTAAGGTTTTTTACTTGATCTTGCATGAGTGCAATGAGGGGAGAAACAACTAAACAAACACCATCGCGAGCAATTCCAGGAACTTGAAAACAAATTGATTTCCCGCCACCAGTAGGCAATAGAGCTAGTGTGTCGTGTCCGTTGATAGCACTTTGCACGATTTCTTCCTGATTCTTTCGAAATCCATCAAAACCCCAATATTTTTTTAATATTTCTTGTGCTGTCAAATTGATTTTATTTGATGTTCAAATGTAGAAATATTCCTACGAAAATTGTGTTCTATTTCGTTCATAAAATATAAAATCAGTATATTCGCACTCCAATTAAGAGGTTATGATACAATCGAAATACGCAATTAAGACAAATAAAGTTGAAAAATCTGCAATAGATAGAGTTGACTGGGATAATCTTCCATTTGGAAAAGTTTTTTCGGACCACATGTTAGTTATGGACTACGAGAATGGGGAATGGTCTTCACCTGAGATTGTTCCGTTTGAAGATATGAAACTTCACCCGGCAACATCTGCAATTCATTACGGACAGTCTATTTTTGAAGGCTTAAAAGCATATCGTACTAATACAGGGGAAATAGCAATATTTCGTCACGATATGAATGCTAAAAGATTTAAAGAGTCTTGCCAAAGAATGTGCATGGCAGAGTTACCTGAAGGATTATTTGAATATTGCGTTGAGCAGATAGTTGATATGGATAGAGACTGGATACCACAAAAAGAAGGTTATTCTCTATATATCCGTCCTTTTATGTTTGCTACTGATGATTTTATTGGTATTAAGCCCTCTGATAAGTATCGTTTTATGATTTTTACTTGTCCTGTAGGAGCATATTACTCGGAGCCTTTAAATGTTAAAATTGAAGAAAAATATACAAGAGCAGCTGAAGGAGGAGTAGGTCGTGCAAAGACTGCCGGAAATTATGCTGCTTCCTTATATCCCGCAAAACTTGGTAAAGACAAAGGATTCCATCAATTGGTTTGGACAGATGCAAAAACGCATAAGTTTATTGAAGAGTCTGGAACGATGAATATCATGTTTGTTATTGATGGAAAATTAATAACTCCATCAGAAGATACTGATACAATTTTACCTGGTATTACAAAACGAAGTGTTATTGAGCTTGCAAAAGATTGGGGAATGCCAGTTGAAGAGCGAAAAGTAGAAGTAGAGGAGATTATAAAAGCTGCTAAAGACGGAACTTTAACTGAAGTTTTCGGTGCTGGGACAGCTGCTACGATTGCTCAAATTAAAATGATTGGTTACAGAGAAGAACAGTTTGACCTTCCACCAGTAGGAGAAAGAAAATTTTCAAATAAGGTGTACCATTATTTGGACGCTATAAAATTTGGAACAGAGGAGGATAAGTATGGTTGGGTGAAGAAAATTTAAACATTATTTTGACCGATGAGACTGCTCTTAACTCTAGCTACTATAATTATCTTTTCACTAGTTTCCTACTGTCAGTCAGTTGAGGGAATTTGGAAAACGTACAACGATGAAACAGGTAAACTTGAATCTGAGGTAAAGTTGTATAAAAAGAACGGTAAGATTTACGGTAAAATCATTAAACTTTACAAAGTAGTAAATGGTGAAAAAAATCCTGTTTGCGATTTATGCCCTGGATATAGAAAGAACAAGCCTGTTGTAGGATTGAATATTATCACAGGTCTTTCAAGGGATGGCAGTGAGTGGTATGCTGATGAATCAATCTTAGACCCTAACAATGGAGAGATTTATGATTGCAGGATTTGGTTGGTAAACAAAAATAAATTAGCTGTAAGAGGTTATCTTGGTTGGTTCTTTAGAACACAGTATTGGGTAAGGGTGGATTAAAAAGGTAACGCACTTAGATCTACATTTCCTCCTGAAATAATAATCCCAACCTTTTTGCTTTTAAAAGTCTCTGGCTCTTTTATTATTGCGGCTAATGCAACTGCACTAGAGGGTTCTACAATAATTTTCATTCTTTCCCAAATCAATCGTAAGGCATCAATAATTTCTTTTTCTTCGACTCGGATTATTTTCTCAACTTCATTTAGAATTATAGGAAAGTTGATATCGCCAAGATTAGTTCTTAGGCCATCTGCGATGGTATTCGTAGATGAATTCGTTTCTATTTTACCAGAAATAAGTGAACGATACGCGTCATCTACTTCTTTTGGTTCTCCACCAATAACTGTACATAAATCTCCGTAAAATTTAGCAGCAAGCGCTGTACCCGCTATAAGTCCACCGCCGCCCACTGGGGTGACAATAATATCTAAGTCGGGTTGATTCTCGAGTAACTCTTTCGCTGCTGTTCCTTGACCTAGAATTACATTATTGTCGTTGGAAGGATGAATAAATGTAGCACCTGTTTCTTTTGCGAGTGCATCGGTTGTTTTTTCTCTATCTTTGAGAGTGGCTGGACAGATACTGATATTACCGCCATACTCTTTAACCGCATTTATTTTAACTCTTGGAGCGTTCGAAGGCATGACAATATAAGCGGGAGCACCAATACTTTTTGCTGCGAGAGATAAAGCCTGGGCAAAATTCCCAGAAGAATGTGTTATAACTCCTTTTTTGCGACTTTCCTCATCTAATTGTAAAATAGCGTTCACTGCACCACGCATTTTAAAAGCTCCCATACGTTGGAAATTTTCGCATTTAAAAAATAGGTTTGCACCAGCAATATTATCTATGAGTCGAGAAGTTAAAACAGGGGTAAGATGAATGTGCTTCTTAATGCGTTCATGACATTCGTCGAGATGTGATTTTGTAATTTTCATAACTTAGTTGGATGTCTCGATGCTAACTACAGATTTCTTCAACTGAGATGCTCCAAATCGTGCAAGTTTGATTTGAAGTGTATTGATTTTTTCTTCACTGTTGACTTCGTAGAATACAGCTTTTAATCCGCGCTCTGTTGTTTCAATTTGTTTTAAAAGTGGACTGTTTAAGATCACCTGAATTAAGTCATTATTTAAGTCTTTCGTTAAAACAGTAGCGGTCAATTCATTTACGGTATCTCTCTTATTAATTGCTTCTTCTTGACTAATTGCATCTAAGCTTTCAACCCTGTACCCGTTGTAGTAAGAATTTTGATTAAAGTCATCTGTAAAGCCATTTAATGCTGGTAGAGAATCTTGTTCGTATAAAACAGAATTAATGTGGCCTGATTCGTCGTCAAAATAGAAAAGGGCATCTGAACTATTGTATCGTTGCATGACTTGAGTAGGATAGGAGCTGAACGTTGTTTTAGAAACGAATTGCACCTGAGTTGTTTTATCTTCAAAGTATTTTTCAGGTTCTGGATTAGGAGCGTCTGGTTTATTTTCAACTTTATTTCTTTTGACAATTGTTGGGGTATTAAGCTCAAATATTTCTTCACCGTTTTCTTCAACCAATTTTTTCGCTTGAGATACGGTTATTCTTTCCCCTTTAAAGTAAGCAACAATAAATGCATCTGTTATACCGCGCTCAATTGCTTCATTACGTTTTTCTCGAGCGTCGTCTAAGTTGTCAAAAACTCCAGAAGAATAGCGCATTTGTCCATTGGGCAAACGTTTCGTAATTAATGGCGAAATATTTTTAAGTTGTTTGGCTGAAACGGGTTTATTGTAAACACCGACTTGAACTGTATAGTAAAGTCCCATTTTTGACTCTGCCACATCTGCCTCGGCAGCACCTGGAGCTTTGTTGTATGCAAATTCATCTAGCTCTTTTTCGAATGTTGTTCCGTTATTTTGATCAGTAGCTTCCTCCGCAGTAAGGATTGGTTTTCCTGAAGTGGTTATAGATGGAACACATGCACCAGAAGCTAATAGTTGTTCAGCTCTGTAAACAGGAATTCTTTCCCCATCACAATAAGCAACAACAAAAGCATCGTTGTATCCCATTGTTCTGATTTGATTCCTAGCTTCAGTAGCATCACCGCGACCACCAAAATATCCCGCCATATATCTAATTAATCCGGGTCTTACTTCTTCACCAGTTACTGGAGAGAAGTCATTAAATGTTTCATTGGGTACAGGTTTACTAAAAGCACCGATCTGAACTCTAAAAACTAAGCCTTCTGGTTTTTCTGCTGTTAAAGGAATTGGATTTTCATCGGAATACGTTTTTTGATTTCCATCCAGTAATACTATCCCTGTTGACATGGTTGGTAGAGTAGGAGCTTCAACAATTGGATCTACATTTCGAGCCACCATGTTTTCAATTTGCTCTCTTTCCTCAGGGTTGTCTGGTAATCTTTGATTAATATTATCCTGCTCTTCCTTAATCTCGTTTTTTAATACAGCAATATCATTATTCGTCTTTTCGATATTTGACAGTGTCTTAGTAATTTCCGCTTCTTCCTCAACAGTAGGATTCTCATTGTTTTCAATAGACTCCATTTGTTCTTTTAGATTTTTCTTTTCTTCAACGAGCTTTTCTTCTTTTACTTTGAGTTCGTATTGCTTTTGCTCTAGTGTGTTAACTGCTCGAGATATATCTTTGTATTTCTCTGTTTGAGCGATTTCTACTTCTTTTTCATAACTCAATTCGTTGTTTAAAGCATTCTCGTCAACACCTTTGTTGTTTGTGATTTTCTTTTCTTTTTCTATTTCAGCTAGACGTTTTGAGTTTTCATTTTTCTTTTCTTGCAGTTTTTCTTGAACGACTAGTAATTCTTCTTTTTGAGTTTTTAGCACTTCAGACTCTTTTTTAGATAAAGAAGGCAAGAGAGCATCAATTTGATTTAATTGATCTTCAATTTCCATTAATCGAATTCCAATTTGTATTTGTTCGTCCTCGATATCACTCGTTGTTTCGTATACATTTTTTGGATCAATTGAATTTAGTTCCTTGCTAGAAGTAATATCACCAATTAGTATTACAGCTTTACGCTTATTCTGTTCTTCCTCACTCTTAGCTATTGCATTGTTTTGTTTTTCTTGCGCTTCTTTTAAAAGATTTGCTTTTTTAATAGGGTCTTTTGTGTTTTCGGCCTTCTGTATTAACTGCTCGGATTCGAGTAATTCTTTTTCAGCTTCGATAGCTGTAAGCGAGGATTTTTCATCTAGCTTGAGTTTGTTAACTTCTTTTTCTGCTACATCATTCCCCGTTTCAGTAGTTTTTTCTAGAATTTTTGTTTCTTCTTTTGCGATTTTCTTCTCAACTTTCTCAAGTTTCTTTTGTGACTTTTCAACCTCTTTTTGGGAGTCACTTTCTGCGATTGACTTTTCTAATTTTTCTTTTTCACTATTGTACTCATTGATTTTTTCCTCACTGTTCTTGATATCGGATTGTTGTTGTTCATCTAAACTCTTGTTTATCTTTTCATTATTGTCCGCAATTAGAGGTTCTTTTTGTTCTTGACTCAAATCTCCAATTTCGATTTGTACCTGACGCTTTTCTTTTTTAACTTCTTCTAGTGTTGAGTTAATGCTGCGTTTTTCAACAAGAGAAGTGGTGTTTTCAATAGATTTAGTGAGTTTGTTTTCAATTTTACTTAAGGCCTGTTCCTTTAGTTTGAGTGTTTCAATGTCCTTGTTGTTAGATACAAGTGCTTCTTTTTCATCCGAGGTTAATTCAGCATCTTGAATAGCATTATTTCTATTCTCCGTGATTGTTTCAGAATCTATCTCGGTAGACTGTTCTAACTCTTCAATCTCTATTAATGCTCTTCGTTTCTCACTATTTAAAACCGTCTTTCTTTTGTTGTTTTCTTGAAGATCCTCATTATTTAAGATTGCTTTTTCAATTCTTTCTAGTTCCTTGTCTATTTTATCTATGTATTTCTGTTTTCTCTTAATAACTTCATCCTTGTCAACTTCGTTATTCATGTAGTCTTCAGATAGATCTCCAATATCGATTCTATAGCTTTTATCTACTTCATCAATTATTGCTTGCTTTTCACTTTCTGAAATATCTGTGATGTCAACTGTATCTGCTGAAGCTTTTTTGACTTGCTCAAGTTCCGCGATTTGGTTATCGGTATTAAAGATTTCCTCTTCAATGACTTGCTTGCGTTTAGTGTTTTCAGGAGTCGTGCCATTCTCAGCGATATCTTCCTGTACTTTTTCTAGTGCTTTATCCAATGCCTCACGGTGTTCTGACTTACGTTCAATCACTTCATCTATTGAAGCATCG